>CANFJB010000025.1 GCA_947447375.1 Bacteroidota bacterium | reverse complement strand
GGTAAACGAGTGATAAAATCAACTGGAATTCCAAAATTAGCTAATGAAACCGCTACGTTTGATTCTCCTCCTCCATATACTACATCAAAATTGTCTGCTTGTGAAAATCTTAAAAATCCTTGTGGTGCTAATCTTAACATTATCTCACCAAATGTTACTACTTTTTTTGACATCTTTTTAAATAATTATAGTTTGTTGTTTGTTTTAAAATTAAAAATTAAAGTATTCCTTAGCATTGTTGTAACTAATATCAGAAACCATTTTTCCAACCCATTCCATATCATTTGGCAATTCGCCTCTTTTGATTTCATCACCCAAAAGGTTGCAAAGAATTCTTCTAAAATACTCGTGACGTGGAAAAGATAAAAAGCTTCTTGAATCGGTTAACATTCCCACGAAACAGCTAATTAACCCCATATTAGAAAGGGCGTTTAATTGTTTTGTCATTCCGTCTTTTTGATCTAAAAACCACCATCCAGAACCGAATTGTACTTTACCTTTCACACTTCCATCGTTGAAATTTCCAATCATTGTAGCCATCACTTCATTATCAGCTGGATTGAGATTATAGATGATTGTTTTAGACAATTTATCTTTGCTGTCTAAAGCATTTAAGAAAGCGGATAATTTTTGAGCTTGAGAAAAATCACCAATTGAATCCCAACCGGTATCCGGCCCTAAAATTCTGTGCATTCTAGCATTATTATTTCTTAAAGCTCCTAAATGTAACTGCTGAACCCAACCAAACTCGTGGTAAGTTTCGAAAAGAAATAATAGAATTGCACTTTGAAATTTCAACGCTTCTTCATTTGTAATAACGGTATTTTCTCTTTTCTTTTTGAAAATAGCATTGATCTCATTTTCAGTAAAATTCTCAAAATAAACTTGATCCAATCCGTGGTCACAAAGTTTGCACCCATTTTTATCAAAATAATCGATACGGTTTCTTAAAGCATCGCATAAATCAGAATAGGTATTAATTGAAATTCCAGCCACTTCGCCTAAAGAATCTACATAAGCATTATAACCATCATTATTAATTAATATGGCTTTATCAGGGCGAAATGCTGTACTTACCTTAGTTGTAAATGGATTTTTTGTCAATTGTTGGTGAAATTCTAAAGAATCTGTAGGATCTTCTGTAGTACATACAAATTCAGCATTTACTTTTGTAAGTAGGTTGCGAGTACTATACTCAGGCGAATTTATTTTGGCAGAAGCCTCCTCATAAATTTTATCAGCCGACTTTTCATTTAATAAATCGTAGATATCAAAATAACGTGCTAATTCAAGATGCGTCCAATGGTACAATGGATTTCTCATTGTGTACGGTACCGTTTTACCCCAGTTTAAAAATTTATCTTTATCGGAAGCAGTACCTGTAACAAATTGTTCGTTGATTCCTAAGGTACGCATTGCTCTCCATTTATAATGGTCACCATTAATCCAAACTTGAGTCACGTTATCAAAAATCTTATCTTCAGCTATAAACTGAGGAGACAAGTGATTGTGATAATCAATAATTGGTTGATTTTTTGAGTAATTATGATATAATTCTTCAGCGAATTTATTTTCTAAAAGAAAGTTGTCATTAATAAATTTAGTGTTCATATTTTATTTAAAATTATGTTTATTATTTGTTATAAGTCGTTGATCGGACTGTATTTTGGAACTAGCATTTTCATTACCGACCAAGCGATTAAATAGGCTACTGCACAAACGACAAACATGATGGTATAACCAGTTTGTATTTGACCTAAACTATCGTAATAATCGAATAAATAACCACCCATTTTAGAGACCAAAACACCTCCTAAGCCACCGGCCATTCCTCCAATTCCAATGATAGAACCAATTGCTTTTTTAGGAAACATATCCGAAACGGTTGTGAAAATATTGGCTGACCAAGCTTGGTGTGCAGAAGCTCCAATTCCTATTAAAATAACTGGAATCCAAAAAGTAATGTGCCCTAATGGTTGTGCCAATAATACTACCAATGGGAATAATGCGATTAAAAACATGGCTTTCATTCTACCTTCATATGGATTGTATCCTTTGTTGATAAAATACATTGGAAACCAACCGCCACCGATACTTCCCACCATGGTCATGCTGTATAAAACTGCTAATGGTAAAACAATATCGGTTCCTTTCATCCCAAATTGTGCTTCTAAATATTTAGGCAACCAAAACAGGAAAAACCACCAAATTCCGTCAGTCATGAATTTTCCAAATACGAATGCCCACGTTTGTTTGTAGCCTAATAGTTTGAACCATGCTACTTTTTCTACTTCTGGAGTTGCTGTAATTTCTGAGGCTTGAGATTCTTCGTCATGAATATAATCGAATTCTGCTTTTGATAATTTCTTTTGTTCAGATGGTATTTCATACAATAAAAACCAGAAAATAACCCAAATAAAACCTATTGCTCCAACTAATATAAAAGCAAATTCCCAACCATAATACTCTGCAATTACAGGAACAGTAAGTGGCGCTAAAATCGCTCCTACATTGGAACCTGAATTAAAAATACCTGTTGCAAGGGAACGTTCTTTCTTTGGAAAATACTCCGCAACTGCCTTAATAGCAGCTGGAAAATTTCCGGATTCTCCAAATCCTAATACCGCTCGGGACAACATAAATCCAGCAATTGATATGGGAACTGCACCTACTCCAATCCAAACCATAAAAGTAGAAAAAGCAGTTCCTACAGGTAAAGAATAAGCATGCATTATCGCTCCAATAGACCAAACTGTAATGGCCAAAATATATCCTTTTTTGGTTCCCAATTTATCAATTATTCTACCAGCAAAAAGCATGGAAATAGCATAAATAAACTGAAAAACAGCTGTAATATTGGCATAATCAGTATTGGACCACCCAAACTCTTCCGACAAACTTGGAGCTAATAAACTCAACACTTGACGGTCTAAATAATTTACGGTGGTAGCAAAGAATAGCAAACCACAAATGGTCCATCTGTATTTTCCGATTGATAAATTGGTTTCTTTCATTG
>CANFJB010000024.1 GCA_947447375.1 Bacteroidota bacterium | reverse complement strand
GATGATGGAAATGCGAAAAAGAGGAGTTGGAGTAGATAAAATTGTATGGGGTGGCGATCGTTTGGGGATTTATTTCCTTGAAACAGGTGCGGTTTCTAGAGGAAGTAAAGTGGTTTATGATAGAGCACACTCCTCTATGTCGGAAATCCAACCAGGAATGATCAATTGGGAAGAAGTCTTTCAAGGTGTAGAATGGTTCCACTGGACTGGAATTACTCCGGCAATCTCTCAAAGTTCAGCGGATGCTTGTTTAGAAGCAGTTAAAGCAGCGAGCAAATTAGGAGTTACTATTTCTACCGATTTAAATTATAGAGCTAAATTATGGAAATACGGTGGCGATCGCGAAGCAATCATGACTGAATTAACTTCGTATTGTGATGTGATTTTAGGAAACGAAGAAGATGCCGAAATGCACTTTGGAATCAAACCTGATGGAGCTGCAGTTCAAACCCACGGACACGATGTAAAAGCAGAAGCGTTTTTATCTGTTTGCCAACAAATGATGAAAAAATTCCCAAGAGCCAAAAAAGTAATCACCACTTTAAGAGGATCGATTTCAGCATCTCACAATACATGGGCTGGAGTTTTATACGATGGAAAACAAATGCTACAAACGCGTCAATATCAAATTACCGATATCGTAGATAGAGTAGGTGGTGGAGATTCATTCATGGGAGGATTAATCTACGGATTATTAACCTATCCTGATAACGATCAAAACGCATTGGATTTTGCAGTAGCAGCATCTTGTTTGAAACACACTATTAAAGGAGACGCCAACTTAGTAACGGTTGATGAAGTAAACAAATTGATGGGAGGCGATGCTTCTGGCAGAGTTGCAAGATAATAAAGAGAAAGTTCAATTATTAAAAAAAAATAAATGAGTAAGATCCAACAAGTATCGGATGCAATTGTAGCCCAAGGAATGCTACCGCTTTATTTCAATGCTGACCAAGTGGTGACCATTGAAATTCTAAGAGCCTTGTACCGAGCAGGAATAAAAGCGATAGAATATACCAATCGTGGAGAAGCAGCGCTAAGTAATTTCACGAAAATGGTTGAAATTAGAAATGCTGAAATGCCCGATTTGTTACTAGGAATTGGAACCATAAAAAACCTACAACAAGCTCAAGAATACTATGAAGTAGGAGCTGATTTTTTCATTAGCCCTGGATTTGTTCCAGAAGTTGCCGCTTTTTTACAAAGCAAAGGAGTGTTGTACAGCCCAGGATGTATGACGCCAACAGAAATTATCGCTGCTGAAAATGCGGGAGTAAAATTCATCAAATTGTTCCCAGGAAACATGCTAGGACCTGATTTCTTGAGTGGAATTAAAGACATTTTCCCAAAATTGCTATTCATGCCAACGGGCGGTGTGGATACCACAAGAGCAAATATCGAAGGATGGTATAAAGCAGGGGTTTCGGCAGTTGGAATGGGAAGTAAATTAATCAGCAAACAATTAATGGCTGATAGAGATTATGCAACAATCGAATCAGAAACTAAAGCAGTTTTAAGCTTAATTCAATCAATAAAATAATATAGATTATGAAAACAATAGTAATTACAGGTGCTGGTGGAGTTTTATGTAGCACATTAGCGAAAGCTTTGGCAAAACAAGGTCATCAAATAGCATTATTGGATTTGAAAAAAGAAGCTGCAGATCAAGTTGCAAATGAAATCAACGCAATTGGAGGAAAAGCAATTGGTGTAGCTGCTAATGTATTGGAAAAAGAATCATTAGAAGCAGCAAAGAAAGAAGTAAATGATAAATTTGGAAGTTGTGATATTTTGATAAACGGAGCAGGAGGAAATCACCCATTGGGAACAACCTCAAATCCATTTTTATTGGAAGAAGACATGCACAATACAACGGAGGGATTCAAAACTTTTTTTGATTTGGATGCAGAAGGAATAAAATTCGTATTCAATTTAAATTTCATTGGAACTTTATTGCCAACACAAGTTTTTTCTAAAGACATGATTGGTAAAAAAGGATGTAGCATTTTGAATATTTCTTCTATGAATGCGTTTACACCTTTAACAAAAATCCCTGCTTATAGTGGCGCAAAAGCCGCTGTATCTAATTTCACGCAATGGTTAGCAGTGCATTTTTCAAAAGTAGGAATTCGTGTGAATGCCTTAGCTCCTGGTTTTTTCTTAACAGATCAAAACAGAGCATTATTGACAACTGAAAACGGAGATTTAACCCCAAGAGGAAATTCAATCATTGACCAAACACCAATGGGAAGATTTGGTGAACCAGAAGATTTAGTAAGTACTACCTTATATTTATGTGATGACGCAACTTCTTTTGTTACAGGTGTTGTAATTCCGATTGATGGAGGTTTTAGCGCATATAGCGGAGTTTAAAAAAGTTTAAAAATTATATATAAAAGTTATGGAACAAACATGGAGATGGTACGGACCAAATGATCCTGTGAAATTATCAGATGCGCGTCAAGCGGGAGCAACAGGAATAGTTACTGCTTTGCATCATATAAAAAATGGTCAAGTGTGGGAAGTGGATGAAATCATGAAAAGAAAGAATGAAGTGGAAGCCGCAGGATTAACATTTTCTGTAGTTGAAAGCATTCCTGTTCACGAGGACATCAAAAAACAATCAGGTGATTATTTGAAATATATCGAAAACTATAAGCAAAGTATCAGAAATTTAGCTGCTTGCGGAGTGAATATAGTTTGTTATAATTTCATGCCAGTTTTGGATTGGTCTAGAACTGATTTATCGTATGAAATGCCTGATGGCTCAAAAGCATTACGATTTGACATCAATGAATTTGCTGCTTTTGAATTGTTCATCTTAAAAAGACCAGGAGCTGAAAACACCTATACTGATGCTCAAAAAGCCAAAGCAAAATCGACTTTCGAAAAGTTATCGGATGCAGATAAAATAAAATTACAACAAAACATTATAGCTGGTTTACCAGGAGCTGAAGAATCATACACGGTTGAAGATTTCTTAAAAGTACTTCAAGGATATGACGGTATTGATGCCGCTAGATTGAAAGAAAATTTATACTTTTTCTTACGAGAAATTATACCAGTTGCTGAAAGTGTAGGCGTTTTAATGGCAATTCATCCTGACGATCCTCCTTATCCAATTTTAGGTTTACCAAGAGTTGTGAGCACGGAAGCTGATTTAATTCAATTATTAAATGCTATTGATTCTCCATCAAATGGTTTTACAATGTGTACTGGTTCTTATGGTGTAATTGCTGAAAATGACTTACCAGGAATTGTTGATCGTCATGGTGAAAAAATGAATTTTATTCACCTTAGAAGTACGCAACGAGATGAAGAAGGAAATTTCTATGAAGCCAATCATTTAGAGGGTGACGTGGATATGTACGAAGTGGTGAAATCTATTTTGAAGAAGCAAAAAGAAACCAAAAGAATCATTCCAATGCGCCCTGATCACGGACACCAAATGTTAGATGATTTGAACAAAAAAACCAACCCTGGCTATTCAGGAATTGGCCGTTTACGGGGTTTAGCAGAATTACGAGGATTAGAAATGGGAATTGAAAAAAGTTTATTTTAGTATATTACTTTTCTAAATATTAAATGTTGATTACCAATTACTATTAAAATACTAACCAAAACCAAAAAAAACATCAATGAAAGAAACCAATTTATCAATCGGAAAATACAGATGGACCATTTGTGGTTTGCTATTCTTTGCTACCACCGTAAATTATTTAGACCGTCAAGTGTTGAGTTTATTAGCTCCAAGTTTGTCGGAAGAGTTTGGGTGGTCCAATACT
>CANFJB010000023.1 GCA_947447375.1 Bacteroidota bacterium | reverse complement strand
GAGTTGACATTTAAAAGCGACGGCACTTATACAACAACTGCTTACACAACATGTAACAGCGGTACATATTCAATTTCAAATCAATTGATTAATTATGTAAATTCTTGTGGAGCTTCCATAGTAGAAAAAACTAGAATAAACTCTGTTGGTGTTAACGAACTAATCGTAAACGACTTAACTTGCTTTGAGGAATGTCAATCTAAATTTCAAAAAATCAATTAAACAATTCAACAAATCGTTATCAATATAATGACTACTATGAATTTTTTATTGACCAAGAAAATGGTATTTATTTAAAAAAAGAAAATTTAGAATCTTACACTTTTCCTGCTTATAAAAATGAAAATGATTCATTAGTAACAAATATTATTTTTAATAAAAATATATCAGGTGAATATGATATAATTTTAGGCGAATATAATATTTTGAAAAGTGAGTTTATTGGTATTACTGCTGCAGAATTAGCTCAATCAAATATAGAATATACTAATTTATTAGGTAAGTTTAGGGGCCCTGAGTTGATTTGTATAGATGAATATTCATATCTTAATACTAATGATTTAGTAGGGGCAGGTAATCAATCATTTTTTGAATGGGTAATTACTGGTTCGTATTGTTTTTGGTCAAGCAGTGATGGTGGGGGAGGAAGTGACGGTTTTGGTAATGGATCAAGTTCAGGAGGAAGTTCAATTGGTGGTATATTAACTGGCCCAGTAGATTCTCCTCATGGTGGTGGTGGAGCAAGTGCTAATTTACCTTCACCATGTCAACAATTAAATGACAATAACTCCAAACCAATTGCCAATACAAATCCACCTAAAACAGTATTAAGTAATTTAAATGACTTAACTTCGCAAATGGCAACCAACCCAACGGAAAGAATGTATGTGTTAAGCCCAGATACAGTTGCAGAAAACCAATTTGTTGAAAACTATGTTCCAGGGCCTTTAAATGGTGGAGATGTTGAATTTGATTTATCTAATTTAGTTGTTTCAATTTTGATGCATTGCCATTATGATTTATCATTATTGTCTATTTTTTCTTTGTCAGACATTTATGAAATGTATGCTATACAAAGCGCAGGTTATATGTTGAACGAAGGACAAACTTTTACGTCTTATTTGGTTACAGCACAAGGAACCAAATATGCTATTAAATTTGCTCCGCCTGCTAGGGATTTTCAAACGCCTTTTAATGAAAATTTCTTTATTGGGTGGGAGTTTAGTAATGTAAGAGATGCAAGAGAGGATAAATACGAAGAGAGTGTAAAACAAACAAATACTCCTGCACAAAATGAGTTAGGTTTTCTAAAATTTATTAAAGATCAAAATTTAGGCATTGAACTTTACAAAGCGGATGATTCCTTTTCTCAGTGGTCTAAATTAACACTTAACTCGGGCGGTAGAGCAGTTTTACCAGTGCCTTGCCCATAATAAATAACTTTAAAATTATAAAAAATGAAAAAATACCTTCTACTTTTAATTTTTGTTGTCAACTATACCTGTACGGCACAACAAACCATCCCGATGGCTATGGATTACTCCAATTATTTAAAAAACAATAATTACATTAAAGACATGGATAACGATTTAGATAAATTTGTTGGAACATGGAAATGGACAAGTCCAACAAACCCTAACACCTATTTTGAAATTAATTTTTTCAAAGTATTGCGTTGGAATGCAAATAATATAAATAATTATTTTAAAGATAAAATATTTGGAAATTATAAATATGTCGAAAACGGTGTTGTTATAACAAATACACTTACATGGAATACCTATAATGATTTGTACTCTAATACATTTCCTGTTATTATGTCAAATGCAGAAAAACCATTATTCAAACAATTATTAATAAACATGCAAGATATCGCAAAAAACAAAACCTGCAAAGCCAATTTTGACATTATTGATTTAAATGCAACCCCCTTAATGGCAACTTGGAAATTGATTTCAACAGATCAAATTAGGATAGGCGTAAATTTACCGCATGTTCAACAAGGCTTTTCAATTCCAACAGATATAGTTTTAATTAAACAATAAAATCAATCTTTTTGAAATAGGCTCAAATGGTTGGTTCTGTGCTTTTTATTCTATTATTTTTATTAAAGTTTGAAGCTTTCATTTACCCAATTAATAAATCCAAATGAAGTAACCTATAAGCCTGGTCTAAAAATAGACTAGGCTTTCTCAAAATAATTCGTTAAAGGTTACCAAGCCAAACGAATTTATACTGAACTTGTTTCAGTAATACTTTTTTTAAATTTCATAATCCATTTCAACAAGAGCGAAACAGTATAACTAACCGTTGCTCCAAGAGCTGCTAAAACAATTGTTTTTAAAATAGCTACAGAAAATAAATTAGTCAAAATGTTCAATTAAGTTCCTGCAGTAGTTCTCCTCGTTTGCGCGAAAATCTTTTCTCGTATAAATAATAAAATATTTTCCATAAAAACACCGTAAAAAAAAGCCCAAAAAACCGTAATACAATGGTTTGGTTAAAGCTTAAATTGCAAAAACATTTTGCTAAATGAACTTTTGTAAATTAATGCGAAACAATATATAGGTGATTGTTCTGATTTTGTTAGACTTATGTACAAGTTGCACGATGCCTTTTGAAAAACAAACCTATCAAAAGAAAACCTTTAAACGGATTATATATGGAAAAATAAAAGAAAAACCTTGTAAACGAAAGTGTAAGTATTGTTTTAGATTTGGATAATATCTACACACATCATTAACCCAAATCAAAAAGTAAATTACTCAACCAAAAATTTTTGAAATGAAAAAAATTAAAAATATTCTATTAATCCTTTCTATATTTATTTCTGCAAATATTTATTCTCAATTATCTTGCGGTACACCAACTAATGATATCATACAAAATTTTCCAAACCTTGAAACAGGTTTTTCAATTAACTCGACTCCTATTTGTATAAATGTTCAATTTCATATAGTTAGGACAACAGCAGGAACAGGAGGAGCAACGCTAACAAATATTGATCAGATAAATAATTTATTAGATTTACATTTTAATCCACACAATATATTTATCAATAAAGCGGGAGTAGATTATATAAACAATTCTACTTTTTATGATATGAACAGTACTACGAATGATAATAGTTTTTATGCACTTATTACTTTAAACAACAACCCAAATGCCATTAATTTCTACATAATTAATACTAATACTACATGGGTTGGAAAAGCACAGGGGATACCTTCAAAAAATTTAGTGTTTACAAATTCATATAGCACAACAGGTGTTTCTGCCCATGAATTTGGGCATTGTTTGAATCTTATACATACATTTCGTGGGAGTCCAAATGAACCAACAGGTTGTGCAGAGTTAACAAATGGATCAAATTGCCTAAGTTGTGGTGATGTAATTTGTGACACCCCTGCGGATTATTATACTGTAAATAGTTCAGGAGTTCGTGAACCAGCTCCAGGATACAGTCCTGATATAACTAACGATATGTCTTATTATTTACCAAGTACATTAAATCATTTTTCAGCATTACAAGGACAAAGAATGCGAGATGCACTAAGTAATTCGTTACTCCTACAGCCAGTCATCGGAAACTTGTGTAAATCAATAGTAGGTTCAAGTGCAATTTGTTCAAGTCCTAACCAAAGTTATACTATATCTAATTCCATAGGATCAAACGCTACATGGTCAGTCTCTTCAAACCTTCAAATTGTTTCTCAAAATGGACAAATAGTAGTAATTCGTCCTTTATCAAATTCAGTTAATGGTTCAGCAACGATTACCGCAACCTTTTCAAATGGACAAATTTTAACTAAAAATATTTGGGTGGGTAAACCTTCTTTTACATTTGAATACACCTATTATGATATTCAGCCTGCAAAATCTACATTATGTGTGGTTAGCACAGACCCTAATTTTACACTTGCGCAACAGGGTGTTACAAATATAGCCTTTACTGGTTCAACTATAATTTATGGAAACTGTATTAGAACAACTTCACCTTTGTGTAAAGAAGCAACCGTTACAAATGCTTGTGGTTCAGTTACATTAAAAAACGATTGTGAATTTTTAAAACAAAGTATTACCAGCTATTATACAATATATCCAAATCCATCTCGCGATATAGTAAATATAGAAATTAGAGATAATTCTAACTTAACAGGAAAAGGAACGAATATTTCAGGTGAGCTTTTTGATATGTTGGGAATTTCAAAAACTAAAGTTGAGATTATCAATAACAAAGCGACCTTTTCAGTTAGTGGCTTGAATAAGGGAATTTACGTACTTAAAATTTACATAAATGACCGAATTGAAAACCACCAAATAGCAGTTGAATAAAATAAACCAAATTATTAATTTAAAGATTTAAATCATGAAAAAATTATTTATTATTTCGTTAGCAATGTTATTACTATTTAGTTGTTCAAATTCAAGTAGCAACCCCACAAATCAAGAAAATTTATTAATTGGAAAATGGAAACTCATCGAACAAAAAAATAGTAATGGATCAAGTACACCTCCAATATGGACACCTGTAGCAAATGGCTATGAGTTGACATTTAAAAGCGACGGCACTTATACAACAACTGCTTACACAACATGTAACAGCGGTACATATTCAATTTCAAATCAATTGATTAATTATGTAAATTCTTGTGGAGCTTCCATAGTAGAAAAAACTAGAATAAACTCTGTTGG
>CANFJB010000022.1 GCA_947447375.1 Bacteroidota bacterium | reverse complement strand
GTCTTTACTTTTTAATATCTGAATCAAGTTCAGATCAAGGCGCTTGTCTCTCAAAGCGGGTGCAAAAGTACAATATCTTTTTAATCTCGCAAGGACTTCAACGCTTTTTTTTAAAAGATTTTTGCTTTTAATTCTTAGCCTTTCTTTAAATCCTTGATATTGATATTATTGTCCCCAATAGGGTCGGCAAAGATAAAAACTTTTTACTCTCTGGCAAAAAAAATATTGATTTATACCAAAAATATACTAGCCCGGAGTGCAACGAAAGCCCCGAAGGTTTAAAAACTTAGTTTTGCAGGGAAAAAAGAGCGACCAAAGGAAGCTCCTTTTTACTCTAGCAAAACTCGTTTTTTAAGCAAGGGCTTGGAGTGGAAAGCCGGAAGTGGCTTCAAAAAAAAAGCTGCAAAATAGATGCAGCTTAGTTTAGAATTGAATTGTTATTCTTTTTCGTATCGTTCCATTTCACGATCGTAAAATTCATTGGCTTGAACGATTAAACCTTCCATTTCGGCATTGAGTTCTGCTTCGTCAAGGTCTTCTGGTTCTTCCATAAATTCCACCTCATCGTCGTTTAGATTGATTATAAAACGAGGATAATCAAGGTGAATAACAAAAATATCGTCTGGGAAATCGGTGTTGTCACCAAGTAAAAATTTAGGTAATTCCATGTTTATTGTTAATTTGGTTATTTGTAGATTTGGTTATTTGTAAATCGAATATTTGAACAACCAAACTGACTATCGAAAATTATTTATCTGATAAAATAACTGGCGCACTTCCTTTTCCATTCATGAAAATAATTTTCGAATTTGGTGAAGCGGCCAATTCTTTTTGTGCTTTTATTTGTTCGTATTGCAATTGTTTATCGGTCAAACCAAGTGCAATAATCCTTTGATAGTCGGCGATACCTTGTGCTTCTACTCTTTTACGTTCGGCTTCTTGTTTTTCTTTTTGAAGTACGAATGTCATTTTTTGCGCATCTTGTTCGGCATTAATTTTACTTTCTATAGACAATTTAACAGAAGCTGGAAGGTTGATATTTCTTATTAAAAGTTGTTCTAAGACAAGTCCTCTTTTTTTGAAATCTTCTTCTATGCTTTTATAAATTCGTTGTTGGAATTCGTTTCTTTTGGTAGAGTACAACGCTACTGCATCATAATAAACTGCGTTGTCACGAATACGGGTTCTAGTTACAGGGCGTACAATTTTATCGGTAAAATCGACACCAATTTGCTTGTAAATTTTTGGTGTATCGGAAGGAGATACACGGTACAAAACGGTTAAATCGATTACTACTTCCAGACCGTCGTTTGACAATACGCGAATGGCGTCGTCGCCTTCTTGTGCCCCTTCACCATGGATTGCTGACATGGTATAATTTTGAGTTTGAATGTCAAATTCGGTGATATCCAAAAGTGGATTTATGACGTGCAAACCGCTTTCTAAAATATCGGGCTGAACGTTACCGTAGAGAGATTGAACTCCCACTTTTCCGGCGTCAATTTGTTTAAACATTGAAGACATTAATCCGATTACTACGGCTATTACGGCACCAATTTTAAAAAAGCCAGCAAATTTTGATAGCGGCGAAGGATTATTCGATAAGGTTGACCCTATTAAGAATAAAATAATTGCAATTACTACTGAGAAAATTACCATTTTATATTTATTTAATTAATTGATTTTTGAAGCTGTTGTTTTGTTAGTTTGTGAAAGCGAAGATACAAAAATAAAGCTGCGGTTGACAATCCTGCTAAAAGTCCGATCCACACTCCTACTGCTTTCAATTCGGTGTATTTTCCAAGGAAAAAAGAAGTTGGAAATCCAACCACCCAATAGGCAACAAAGGTAATATACATTGGCACTTTTACGTCTTGTAATCCTCTTAATGCACCTAGAACTACTACTTGAATTCCATCTGAAATTTGGAATACGGCGGCTACTAAAAGTAATTTTGAGGCAATAATTATTACTTCTTTATTTTCGATTACTTGGTCTACGTTTTCCATATTTAGAAACAAATGCGGTAAAAAGTTATGTAAAATAACAAATAGGATTCCGAAAAATGTTTCCATAATAAAAGTGAAAATAAAAACTGATCTTGCTACGATGATTAGATTTTTATAATCCATTAAACCTTTATTGTTCCCCACGCGAATGGTTGCCGCAACGCTTAGTCCCATTGCAAACATAAAAGTGGTTGTGGCCAATGTAAGAGCTATTTGATTGGCAGCTTGACTTGTTTTTCCTATAGAACCACACAACCAAATTGCTGCTGTGAAAAGTGCTACTTCAAATAACATTTGCATTGCTGAAGGAATTCCGAGGCTAGCGATTTTTTTGAGCATCGATTTTTTGATTTCACGAAAACTAAAATTCTTGAAGTAGGGATTCAATTGGGCATTATTTTTCATGATAAAATGCATGAAAACAACCATCAATATCCTAGAAATTACTGTTCCAAGCGCTGCGCCTATAATTCCTAATTTTGGAAATATCCAGACACCATAAATTAGCATGTAATTAATGATAATATGGACAATATTGGCCATAAATATGGCATACATGGAATATTTAGTTCTAGATAATCCGTCGGCAAATTGTTTATATCCTTGAAAAATGATTACTGGAATTAATGAAAAGGCTACCCAATCAATATAAGGACTCGCTAAATCAATCACTTCTTTTGGTTGGTGCATAAGATACATTATTGGCTTAGCCAAAACAATCAAGGTAAAAATAAAAAACCCTAAAATAACACATGAAAGTAGTCCATGATGAAAAACAGAACGTATCTTGTTATCGTCTTTTTCGGCATCTGCCATAGAAACTAGTGGAGTTATGGCGGTTGAAAATCCAATTCCGAGTGACATTCCAATAAAAACGAAACTTCCACCTAGGGAAACTGCTGCCAATTCGGTGGAACCTAAATTACCGACCATAATATTATCTACAATTGAAATTAGAGTATGGCCTAACATTCCTAAAATTACAGGATAGGCCAATTTAATATTGTAGGAAAACTCCTTAGTGTATTGAGATAAATTCAATTTATTTTATTTTCAACAAAAGTAATTAGATATTACTTAATTTATAATGTGATTTATTAAATTTTATTAAATTTGTTAATCTTAATTTTTAAACTATGAATAAAAAATTACTCTTATTAGCATTATTAAATAGTTTTGCTTTGTTTTCACAAACTATCTTTCAAGATAATTTATCCAATTACACTACAGGTCAAACTTTAAACGGACAAGGAACTTGGACCAACAATTCTTCCTCAGCAGGAACAGGGGCTTGTACGGGAGCTATTTGCACCAATGCAACTGTATTAACTCCAGGATTTAGCTATACTAATTATGGAACATCAACAAAATCATTGCAATTATTGGCTGACACAGATGGTTGTGGCTCAATGTTTACGTCAGTGACTTCGGGCGATATGTATGTTGGGTTCATGTTAAACATCAGTAGTTCGGTAACAAGTCCTAATGACTTTTTCAGAGTAAATAATGGGAATTCCTTTGTAACCGGATTTAGAGTTTTTATTAAAACTGTTTCTGCAAGTACTTATACAATCGGAATTAGCAAAGGCGCTGCTGGAAATGCTGTTGTTTATACCACTACTGTTTATCCATTTAACCAAGATAATTTACTGATTTTAAAATATTCACAATTAGCGGGAGCTGCGGATGATATTTTGAATTTATATGTAAACCCTGTAATTGCCAATGGCGTACCGGCAACTCCTGATGCAACAACAAGTTCAGGAACAGATCAATCAGGAACAATTGACCGATTGGTCTTTAGACAAAATGCTACTGCAACGCCTACAGGTAGAGCGGGATTAGTGAGTGTTGCACGATCATGGACTGGCTTAATTTTTCCTAATATGTCTGTTACACAATTTGATAAAGAGGTATTTACAATCAATAGTAAAAACGCAAAAAATGGTTTACTAACCATTAATTCTAATGCGAATTTAGAGAATGCATCCCTATCAATTTACAGTTTGGACGGAAAATTATTAGAAAATAGAACTATCAGTTTAATAGATTCTGAAAATTCTATTGCTATTAATCCGATTCAAAATGGTGGCGTTTATATCATTTCAATCAAAGGAAACGGAGTAAATTCCAATCAGAAAATTTATGTAGAATAAAAAAAACTACCATAAACAAAAAAGCCCTGCAATTGCGGGGCTTTTTTTTATAATAAATTCAAATTATTTTTCGATTTCTCGCAATGATTCCATTTTTTTGTGAGCGAGGAAACCAGTAATATCTTCAAAATGTTCTTTTACTCTTTTATTTCCGAATTCGAAAACTTTGGTTGCTAAACCATCAAGGAAATCTCGATCGTGAGAAACTAGAATTAAAGTTCCATCAAAATCACGAAGTGCATCTTTAATGATGTCTTTCGTTTTCATATCCAAGTGATTCGAAGGCTCATCAAGAATAAGTAAATTGACCGGTTCAAGTAATAATTTTATCATTGCCAAACGCGTTTTTTCACCTCCAGAAAGTACTTTTACTTTTTTGGTAACGTCATCACCATGAAACATAAAAGCTCCCAAAATATCTTTAATTTTTGTTCGAACATCACCCACTGCAATATTATCTATTGTTTCAAAAATGGTTGCATTTTCATCTAATAAAGCGGCTTGATTTTGGGCAAAGTAACCTATTTGAGCATTATGACCAATTTCAACGCTACCTCCATTAATTTCAATTTGCTTCATTATGGCTTTAATCATTGTTGATTTACCTTCACCATTTTTACCTACAAATGCAACTTTTTGTCCGCGTTCAATTACCATATTGGCATTTTCAAAAACCACATGATCGCCATATGATTTAGATAATTCTTTAACAATTACTGGATATTGACCAGAACGAGCGGCTGGAGGGAATTTTAATTTTAATGCTGATGTATCTACTTCGTCCACTTGAACAATAACTAATTTTTCAAGCATTTTCACTCTCGATTGAACGGCATCCGTTTTAGAAAACGTACCTTTAAATCGGTCGATGAACGCTCTATTATCAGCAATCATTTTTTGTTGCTCATCGTAGGCTTTTTGTTGGTGAATTCTGCGGTCTTTTCTGAGTTCTAGGTAATGAGAATATTTGGCTTTGTAGTCGTAAATTCTCCCCATAGTCACCTCAATAGTTCTATTGGTAATGTTATCCACAAAAGCCCTATCGTGAGAAATTACCACAACCGCTTTAGCAGAATTTATCAAGAAATCTTCCAGCCATTGAATACTTTCAATATCCATGTGGTTGGTAGGCTCATCAAGCAAAATAAGATCTGGTTTTCTCAATAGGATTTTTGCTAACTCGATTCTCATTCTCCAACCACCAGAAAATTCAGAGGTTTGGCGCGTAAAATCTTCACGCAAGAATCCTAATCCGAATAAGATTTTTTCCACCTCAGCTTCATAATTCACTTCTTCAATTGCGTAGTATTTTTCACTAAGGTCAGAAACTCTTTCAATCAATTTCATGTAATCATCACTTTCATAATCGGTGCGAACAGTTAACTGCTCGTTAATAGCATCGATTTCCGATTTCATAGAAAAAATTTCGCCGAACGCTTTTGAAGCTTCTTCCACAACAGTAGCTCCGTCTGTGGTAAGTAAATGCTGAGGCAAATAGGCAATTACAGCTTCTTTTGGTGCAGAGATATTTCCGGTTGAGGGTTTGCTTTGACCAGAAATTATTTTTAGTAATGTAGATTTTCCAGCGCCATTTTTACCCATAAGGGCAATTTTATCGTTTTCATTAATCGAGAAAGTTACATCGCTAAAAAGGGTAGTTCCACCAAACTGAACAGAAATATCATTGACTGTAATCATTTTTTATTTTTTGATTTTAAAGGCGCAAAGATAGATTAAAATCAGATATAGTCAATTGAAAAAAAGGGGCCAAATTATATACTCATTCGGAACTCTTCAATAACAGGATTGGCTTTTCCAAAATCTACTTCTTGGATAAATAGTTCCACTGCCAAATCGGAATTACCGAAACCAGCCAATCTTGCCGATTGAATGTTGTCTTTTTTCACAGTTGCGACTCCTACAGCTTCGATTTTTTCTTGAAGAGCTATTGCTAAAACTTCGCTTCCTGAAAATATTTTTATTAAACCCATTTTATTTATTAAAGATTTTTTGATTTGAACTTATTAGTAAAGTAAGTATTGTTTTGATTTATTTCTCCAACCCGCTTGATTTTCATATTCTACGAAAAAGATTTTTAATTCAGCTTGGTTTTCATATCTCACGAAGTACAATTTCTTTTTGGCTTGATTTTCATATTTTGTAAAAAACCATTTGCCATTATTTTTACCAGCTTGGTTTTCATAATTTACTTTGTAAACTAATAAGTCCGCTTGGTTTTCATAATCTACAGCAAAAACTTTCACAGCTGCTTGATTTTCATATTCAGTAATAAAAACTTTTTGTGCATTACAAAATGAAATTGAACAAAAAACTAAACCTAGGGACCAAAATAAATTCTTCATAAAAACAAAAATTTTAGGATTAATAAATTCAAATATACAATTTAATATTCTATAAAATCGAAACAAAATTCTTTATCATTGTTGAACCACAATTGACCTTGTGAAACTTCCAATTGGCAATCAAAATTATTAGTATATAAAGCACCCGTTCCGAGTCCCTGAGGCATTAAATTATCCTTTAAAAAAGTCCATTGAGCAATTGCGTTTAATCCAATATTGCTTTCTAAAGCAGAAGTAATCCACCACTTAATATTGTATTTTTCAGCCAATAAAATCCACTCGTTTGTACCGCGAAAACCACCTACAAAACTAGGTTTCAAAATGATGTATTGGGGCATTATTTTAAGCAATAATTGTTCTTTATCTTCCAATGAAAACACGCCAATTAGTTCTTCATCTAAAGCGATAGGAATTGGGGTCGATTTACACAACTCTGACATACTGTCAGTATTGTTTTTTTGTATTGGTTGCTCTATACTATGTAATTTAAAACCAGCTAATTGATTTAATTTATTTAAAGCTTCACTTTTATCAAAAGCACCGTTTGCATCTACTTTAATTTCGACTTCTTCTGGGGTGAAATTTTGTCTAATATAACCTAATAATTTCAATTCTTCATTGAAATCTATGGCTCCAATTTTAAGTTTTAAACAGTGGAAACCTTCGGCTAATTTTACCTCGATTTGTTGCTTCATGAAAGCTTCGTTTCCCATCCAAATTAACCCGTTAATTGGAATGGATTTTTCACCATTTGTGAAGGCAGAAGGAAAGAGTAAAAATGGGTTTTCACTTGCTAAAGATTGGAATGCCATTTCGACTCCAAATTGTATTGATGGAAACTCAATTAATGCCTCCCAAAGTTGGTCAACACCAAGATTAATATTTTCACAAGTCCAAGCTAATTTCTCTTCATAATCTGGTCGGTCGTCGCAACTTAATCCACGAAGAATTCCGCACTCGCCTACTCCTTTTTTTTGATTATTTTCAATGATAATAAACCACGTTTCTTTTTGCGTCATTACCCCACGAGAAGTCCCTGACGGCTGTTTAAAATCTAAAATATATTTGTGGTAAGCAGCTTTCAAATTATTAAATTAAATTACAATTCAATACAATCTCCTATGTTTAAAAGCATTAAATCTTTGCCTTTATCGAAAAATTTCTTGATTGCTTGGTCTTTATTTATTTCAATATAACCGAAAGTATCGTAATGGTATCCTAGAATTTTATCGCATTCTACAAAATCAGAGGCTATAATTGCATCCTCAACATCCATGGTAAAGTTATTTCCTATTGGCAAAATAGCTAAATCTAATTTAGTTCGCATAGGAATTAGTTTCATATCCATGGTAAGAGCAGTATCGCCTGCAATATAGATGTTTTTTCTCTCTCCTTCAATTACAAAACCACCAGGATTTCCTCCATAAGTTCCATCAGGAAAAGAGCTAGAGTGGATAGCATTTACATATTTCAAATTCCCAAATTCAAAATTCCAACTCCCACCATGATTCATTGGATGCGATTGAAATCCTTTTTTACCGTAATAAGTTGCGATTTCAGCATTGGAAACAATCACAGCATTGGTTCTTTTTGCGATAGCTTCAACATCTAAAATATGATCTTGATGAGCATGAGAAAGCAAAATATAATCAGCTTCTAAACTATTAATATCAATATGTGATGCCTTTGGATTAGCAGAAATGAATGGATCGACAATGATGTGGATGTCAGCAATAGTAATACCTAAAGAGGCATGTCCGTAAAAAGTAATTTTCATTTTATAATAAATTAAATAATTATCTACCTCCTAAAAATAGGTTCACAAATAAATCTTGGAAAAAATAAATCATACTCAGAGACAATAAAACTGATAAAGCAAACGTGCTTAAAGCCACTTTTTTTAATTCTGGATCTAATTCTTTAGGATTTTTATTGGTGTAAACCGTTTTTAAGTGTTTTATAAGCGGGAAAAATGCAATTGCATATAAATACTGATCAAAAGTAAAATCTTTAAAATAAGAGAATCCAACTATTAAAATCATTGCCGAAATAATTAAAAAGTAATGGTACAATTTAGCATTACTGGCTCCCATTTTTACGACAATAGTATTCTTATTCGACTTTCTATCTGAATCTTCGTCTCTCATATTGTTTAAATTTAAGACAGCCACACTTAAAAATCCAATAGAAGTTGCTGGTAAAATTAACAACCAATCCATTTCTTTAGCAAACATAAAATAGATTCCTAAAGTACTTACCAGACCAAAAAAAATAAAAACAAATAAATCTCCGAAACCTCTATATCCATAGGCCGAATTACCCACGGTATATCGAATTGCGGAGGCAATTGCTAGAATTCCAAGAAGTAAATATATAAACGAAAAAAATATATTGTGATCTTTAAAGGCAACATAAATTAGCGCAATTGCAGAAAGTAGCGTTAATAAAGAAGTGATTATTAAAGCATTTTTCATCTGTTTGGGTGAAATTACGCCACTTTGAATGGCTCGCTTGGGACCAACACGATCTTCATTATCAGTTCCTTTGATTCCATCTCCGTAGTCGTTAGCAAAATTAGATAACACTTGAAATCCTAAAGTAGTTAAAAGCGCCAAAATAACAATATTCCAGTTGAATAGCGCTTGTGACATGGCGTAAAAACTACCTACAATTATTCCCGAAACCGATAGTGGCAAAGTTCTTAAACGTGCGGCTTGAATCCAGTGTTTCATTTATTATTTATTTGTTTAAAGTTTGAGGTTTAAATCGGTTTAAAGTTTAGTATTTAACAACTTTAAAAACTTAACAAAACTGTTTTTATGGTAACCACTTTTTCTCGAAATTGGGTTTTCTTTTTTCAAGGAATGCATTTCTACCTTCTTTGGCTTCTTCTGTCATATAAGCCAACCTTGTTGCTTCACCGGCGAAGACTTGTTGGCCCACCATTCCATCATCGGTAAGGTTCATAGCAAATTTTAGCATTTTTATTGATGTTGGCGATTTTTGCAATATTTCCTGAGCCCATTCATAAGCTGTGGCTTCTAAATCATTGTGCGGAATTACTGCATTTACCATTCCCATATCCATTGCTTCTTGTGCGGAATAATTTCTTCCTAAAAAGAAAATTTCACGGGCTTTTTTCTGACCCACCATTTTAGCCAAATAGGCTGATCCATAACCACCATCAAAGCTAGTTACATCGGCATCGGTTTGTTTAAAAATCGCATGTTCTTTACTTGCTAAAGTCAAATCGCAAACAACGTGCAAACTATGTCCGCCGCCAACCGCCCATCCTGGAACGACAGCAATTACGACTTTAGGCATGAATCGAATTAATCTTTGAACTTCTAGAATATTTAATCGGTGCTGTCCATCATCACCTACATATCCTTGATGTCCACGCGCATTTTGATCGCCACCACTACAAAAAGAATAAACCCCATCTTTACTTGACGGCCCTTCTGCAGAAAGCAAAACAACTCCTATAGAGGTATCTTCTTGAGCGTCGTAAAATGCTTGATACAATTCAGATGTAGTTTTTGGTCGGAATGCATTTCTAACTTCAGGTCGATTGAAAGCAATTCTGGCTACACCATTGCATTTTTTGTAGGTAATATCTTCAAATTCTTTTACTGTTTTCCAGTCTATAGTATTCATTGTTGAAAGTATTTTGTGTAAAATTAAGGCATTTTTTACTTTTTATTGCAAGTTGATTAAATAATAATTTATTGAGTTTATTTTTTCATTTACAGACATAAAAAAAGAGGCTAAAAAGCCTCTTTTTTATATATGATTACTAATTATTATTGAACTTCAAAAGTTTGAGTAGCAGTAGAAGAAGCGTCTCTTGAATTTAGAGCTTTTCCTGTTGAATCAAGAACAAAAGCTGCAAAATGCAAATTGGAAGCTTGAGTTCCTGCAGGTATTGTATAAGTAAATGATTTGGTATATACTCCATTCAAGTTAGTTGTACCAGTAATATCTTCACCTAAAATACTAGATGTTAAAAATCCTCTTAAAACATCATCATAATCAAAATTCACAATTGGATTTACACCTCCATAAAAGCTAGTAGAATTTGTTTGATTGTAAACTAGATTATCTTCAAGAGCGTAAACTACTAATTTAAGACCTGTAAAGTCTTTTCCAAATTTTACATTTACTTGAACAGTTGCTGTACTTCCAGAAACTGAATTAGTCATTGCTAAACCAATTCTAGGATTTGTTCCTGTAGTTAAATTTACTGGTTGAGAAATATAATTATTTTCAGGATAATTCCATGTTGTTTTTCTATTTAGCATACCTGTTGGATATCCTTGAAGCCCAATCATAGTTTCTAAAGCAGATGCTGCAGAAAAATTGTAAGGGTCTATTGCACTACCTGAGGTTCTGTGAATAGCCACAACTACAGAATTTGTAGTTTGCAAACGCACTTGGCTAATTGCATAGGCAACACGAGGACAATATTGACACCATGTACCTGTATAATCTTCAATTAAAACTCTTTTGTTAAAACTAATACCTTGTGCAACTGGTATTTGAATTGTTGGAGAGGTTATAGAAACAGTACTTGAAACTTGATATACTGCATAAACGGAAAGTGTTCCAGCTGTAGTTGGAGTATAAAAGTTTGTGACAAGTGGGGTAGTATTTACATAAATAACTGCAGAAGTAGAAAGATCAGCATTATTATTTCCTTTAACCGTAAATTGAATATTATCTCCAGTATAAACTTCAGTTGGAGTTGCTGTAATAGTGATTGATTGAATTGAAGAGCCACCATCACCACCGTTATTGTTATCTTTACTACAAGAAATGAATAATCCGAATGTTAACAAGGCAAATAATAAATGTAATTTTTTCATGTTTAGGAGTTTAAATTGATTAATACTACAAATAAAATGATTTTTTTTAAATAAATGCATTTTTTATTCTTTATTTGCATTACTAAATAATAAATACGCCAAAAACATGAAAAAAACACTATTATCACTCCTAATTTTTATCAACTTAGCAGTTTTCGCACAGCACCAACTTCCGAATGTTAAACTAAAAAACCTTAAGGGAGAATTAGTAAACACCAATTTGGATTATCAGAAAAAGGATGTTCTTTATGTTTATTCATTTTGGGCAACTTGGTGCGCTCCGTGTGTTCAAGAATTGGATGCAATTAGTGAAGTTTATGAAGATTGGAAACAAAAAATAAATATCGAATTAATTGCAGTTTCAGTAGATGATTCAAGAACTGAAAAAAGAGTAAAACCAATGGTGAATGGCAAAGGCTGGGGATATAGCGTTTTACTGGATACCAATCAAGAATTCAAAAGAAGTTTGTCAATTGCAAATGTTCCTTATATTGTGGTAGTAAAAAACAATGAAATCGTATACGTTCAAAACGGCCATTCTCCGGGTGGTGAAAATGAGTTTTTCGATAAATTAAAGAGTTTATAATATGAAAAAGTGTATCTTATTAATTACCATTTTTAGTACTATTTCTATATTTTCTCAAACTTCTACAAAAGAAGAAAAAACAAAAGGCAGATTATTTGGTGGATTTGAATCCAATTCGCAATGGTATTTAAACGATGTTGAAAGGGAAATTAATCATCCTGATCAACCTATTAGATCAAATAATTATCTTTTAGTGAATTATAATTACGGAAAATGGACCGCAGGAATTCAAGGCGAATCCTATTCTCCGAAATCACTTTTGAATTTTAATCCAAAATACGATAAAACCAATTTAGGAACTTATTATCTAAATTACAAAACGGAGAAAATAGACGTTACTGCAGGGTATTTCTATGAACAATTTGGTAGTGGATTATTATTACGAAGCTGGGAAGACCGTTCTTTAGGAATAAATAATGCCATTCGAGGAGGAAAAATAGTATTACGTCCTACCGAAAATTTATCATTTACAGGATTGTATGGAAACCAAAGAACAGGTTTTGATGTTTCAAAAGGAACAATTTACGGATTTAATTCAGACATAAATTTGTCGGGTATTTTTAAAATGGAAAATTCTGATTTATCTGTTGGTTTTTCTTATGTTGGTAGAGATGAAAAAACAACAATTGCAAATCCCAATTTCAAGGAATTAACCAATTCCTATGCTGGAAGATTCAATTATAGTCATGATGCATTTTATTTAAATTCTGAGTACAATTATAAATCAGAGGATGCTATTTTGTATCCTATAACCATCAGTAATACATTTGTAAAACCAGGAAGCGCCTTGCTTACTAATTTTGGTTATACCAAAAAAGGAGTTGGTTTAGACGTTACTCTTCGACGTATAGAAAACATGAATTTCTTGTCCGAAAGAAACCCAGAAGTTTTTTCTCCAGAACAAACAAGTTTGGCTTACAATGATCGAATGATGAATTTTGTTCCAAGTTTAACCAAGCAACATCATTCTAATTTGGCTAATATTTATGTATTTCAAGCTCAAAAAAGTGTGAGTATTGTTTCCGATAACGGAATTGCTAAAGCGGGAGAAATTGGTGGGCAAATTGATTTTTTCTACGAATTCAAAAAAAGATCTTCACTTGGAGGGAAATACGGAACAAAAATTGCAATAAACGCCTCCAATTGGTTTAATCTAAAAGGAGATTACACCATTTTTCCACCAGATTATAAAACTGAATTTTTCGCAACTGGAAAAAAATATTTTTCGGATTATAATCTTGAAATCTCTAAAAAATTCAACTCAAATTTACAAGGAAGTGTAGTATTTATTAATCAATATTACAACCACCAACTCATTGCTTCTGCATTAAACGTGCAAGTAAATTCTTTTATAATAGCGCCAGAGATTTCATATAAATTAACCACCACAAAATCTGTGAAAGTTAGTGCGGAACACCTTTGGGCCAATTCCGATAGAAAAAATTGGGCTGCAATGATGGTTGAGTACAATCACAATTTAAATTGGTCATTTTATGTTTCCGATATGTACAATTATGGATTTGATAAAAACTCTAATTTAATTGATGATGTGAGCGACCAATTTAAGATACATTTTTACAATTTAGGAACCGCTTACACAAAAGGCAGCACAAGAATTGCATTGAGTTATGGCCGTCAACGTGGTGGTTTAGTTTGTGCAGGTGGCGTTTGTCGATTTGTACCTCCTAGTAGTGGGATTGCGCTTTCTTTGACTAAATCATTTTAATTGAAAACATTTATTTCTTCAAAAAATAACTTTTCAACTGCTTTAGTGTGGATGGTTGCAATTGGTTTATTTATTGTTGTATTTATTGAAAAACCAAAAGCTGAAGCACCTTCGATTTATATTTTCAATTGTATAATGATTAGCATTATAGTTACTTTAATTTGGATATTATTGGATACAAAATATTCTATAAAAGAGGAAGTAATTTCATTTAATTCAGGCCCTTTTCGTGGTAAAATCAATATTAATTCCATCAGAAAAATCGAACATCATTCTGGCTTAATTGTGCCAGTAACCTATAAACCTGCATTGGATACAAAGGGGCTTATTATTCATTATAATAGCTTTGACGATATTTATATTTCTCCAAAAGATGAAGATGTATTTCTTGAAGAGTTGTTGAAAATTAATTCTAAAATTGTAATTGAAGATAAGCTATCCTAATTTCACCGAAGTCATATTTAAGGAACCACCCACTAATTTGTCATTGAAAAAACTAATTTCATCCTGTTTATCTTGTAATGCGATACTGTAAATCAAGGGGTAATAGTGATCTGGAGTTGGAATTGCCAATTTTGCAGCAGCTCCTAATTTTTCATAATTAATTAAAGATTGGAAATCGCTATTTGTAATTTTATCTTTAAAAATAGTGTTCATTTCAATGGCCCAATCGTATCCAAATTCTGATTCTTGTAATTTATCCCAAGCAATCATTCTTAAATTGTGAACCATATTTCCACTACCAATAATTAAAACACCTTTATTTCTTAAGGAAATTAATTGTTTTGCTAAATCAAAATGGTATTGTGCTGGTTTATTATAATCGATGCTTAACTGCAATACAGGAATATCGGCGTTGGGATACATGTGGCGAACTACAGTCCAAGTCCCGTGATCTAATCCCCAATCGTGATCCAAACCTACCGTTGTAGAAGTAATCAGTTTTGAAGTTGCTTCAGCTAATTCCGGACTCCCTTTTGCTGGATATTGTACATCGAAAAGTTCTTGTGGGAAACCTCCAAAATCATGAATCGTCTTCGGATTCTCCATTGCAGTAATATGAGTTCCATTTGTCAACCAATGTGCAGAAATTACTAAAACAGCTTTTGGTTTTGGGATTTCATTTCCAAATTTCGCCCAAGTTCTTGAAAATTCATTGTCTTCAATTCCGTTCATTGGGGAACCATGACCTATAAATAATACGGGTAATTTATAGCCTACGTCTGCTAAATTCTGCGACCAATTATGGAAAGAATGCAATGGAGACATAATTCGATTATTTAATTATTTAGAAATTCTAAATTATTGCACTAGGTAAATTCCGTCTTCTTTAATTTCGATTACTTTTTCACGGTAAAGAGCGCCAATTGCTTTTTTAAAAGTTTTTTTACTCATTTTTAAAACTGTTTTAATATCCTCAGGGTGAGAATTATCGGTCAATCTTAAAAAACCTCTACTCGCTTTTAATTCCTCTAGAATTAATTGTGCGTTCGGCTCAATACTTTGATATCCTTGGATTTGTAAGGCAACGTCTATTTTATTGTCGGGACGAATTGTTTTAATATAGCCACGTAATCTATCCCCAGTTCGAATAGAATCGTCATAAACTTCGTCTTTATAAATCAAGCCTTTGTGTTGCTCGTTTATGATTACGTTTATTCCTATTTCTGTAATATGAGAAACTATTAAGTCTACTTCTTCGCCTTTTTCAACGGTTAAATGATCGTTGTTTAAAAACTGATTGGTTTTACTCGAAGCTACCAAGCGATTCGTTTTTTCGTCCATATAAAGGTAAACCAAATAGCGTTTTCCTTTTTCCATTGGTCGGGCTTGTTCTTTAAAAGGAACTAAAATATCTTTCTCCATTCCCCAATCCATGAAAGCACCAATTTGATTCACATAATTTACACGCAAAAGAGCAAATTCATTAAGAAGAATATAAGGTTCAAGGGTGGTTGCAACAGGTCGTTCCTCATGATCTAAATAAACAAAAACCGTTAATTCATCACCAATTTCAAATTTATTTGGCACATATTTATTTGGTAAAAGGATATCGTTTATCCCTTCAGGATCTTCTTTTGGATTCCCTAAAAATAAACCAACTTTAGTATCTCTTAATATGGTGAGCGTATTGTATTTTCCTATTTCAATCATTATTCTACTTTTCTAAAGCACAAAGGTACAAAATTGAATGCTATCGAAATAGAAATATAGATTTGGATTGTTCAGAAACTAAATAATTCGCAATAATAATAGATTCTTAATTATTTGTATATTTGAATCCTAACTACTTTATTTAAAGGTTACAACTAATAAAATGAAATCAATTTCTATATTAAATATCCTACTTCTATTCATAACTATGAATACCACTTTTGGTCAAGTTGCAATTTATGACCCCGAAATAAAAAAAATGGTTTCGGAGATAAGTTCGGAGAATATGGAAGCAACAGTAAAAAAATTAGTTTCTTTTGGTACTCGACACACTTTAAGCGATACCAAAAGTTCCACCCGAGGAATTGGAGCAGCACAACGTTGGGTAAAATCGGAATTTGATAACTATGCCAAAGCATCAAATGGAAGATTGACCTCGGAAATAGATTATTTTACAATTAAAGCTGATGGAAGCCGGATAACAAACGACAGTCAATTAGGCAATGTAATGGCGACATTAAAAGGAACTGACGCGTCTGACGATCGGGTTTTAATTATAAGCGGACACTTAGATTCAAGAGCTACAGATGTTATGGACAGCACAATTGATGCGCCAGGTGCCAATGATGATGGATCAGGAGTTGCAGCTATGATGGAATTGGCAAAAATAATGTGCAAAAGAGAGTTTCCATTTACTATTATTTTTGTTGCTGTTGTAGGAGAAGAACAAGGATTGTATGGTGCAAAACATTTAGCTGATAAAGCTAAGGATGAGAATTGGAATGTGATTGCGATGATTAACAACGATATGATTGGAAATAGTTTGTCTAGCGGCACTCAATTAAGAGACAATACAAAAGTTCGTGTATTTAGTGAAACCATTCCTTATTTGGAAACGGAAGCGGAAGCTAAAATCAGAAAATCAACCAATAGAGACAATGACAGTCCTTCGCGACAATTAGCACGCTATATTAAATCGGTAACCAATCAATATGTAGAACAATTAGAAATTAAATTAGTTTATCGAAATGACCGTTTTTTAAGAGGTGGCGATCATACTCCGTTTAGTCAAAATGGATTCACAGCAATTCGTTTTTGCGAAATGAACGAAAATTTTGATCACCAACACCAAACGATTAGAAAAGAAAATAATATTCAATATGGAGATCTTCCAGAATTTATGGATTTCGAATATATGAAAAAAGTTGCCTGTTCGAACTTAGCCACTTTAAGCAATTTAGCTTGGTCTCCAAAAGCACCGAAAAATATTGGAATTGAAGTGAAAGAGGTAACCAATTTTAGCGTTTTGAATTGGAATAAACCCGATGGAAAACCAATTTATGGTTACAACATTTTAATAAGAGAAACTTCCTCTCCAATTTGGGAAAAATCAATTTTTGTAAAAGATACAAAAGCAGAAATCCCGTATTCAAAAGATAATTATTTCTTTGCCGTACAATCTGTTGATGAATTAGGACATTCTAGTTTGCCTGTTTTTCCGGTGCCAATTCGTTAATTATTTAATATTAAAGTAGCTCTTTAAAAAACTGCAATAATATTTTATCATTTTCACGAGTTGGAGTAAACACTTCTAAAATAAATGGCTTGTTATTATTAGAATACAAATTCACAATTCCTGATGCTAGGTTTGTTTCATCACTTGCAATTGCATAATTAAAATCATACATTTTGGCTAGGCTTTCAGCTGTTAAACAGTGAGAAGTTTCAAAAAAGGTATTGAAAACTGTGGTTTCGTCATGACCTGGTAAAATTCTAAATATTCCCCCTCCTCCATTATTAATTAAAATAATCTTGAAATTTTTGGGTATATAATTATTCCATAAACCATTAGAATCATATAAGAAACTAATATCTCCAGTAATTAAAACGGTTTGTTTCTCATTGGCAACAGCGGCACCAATTGCAGTTGAAGTACTCCCGTCAATTCCACTTGTCCCACGATTGCAAAACACTTCGATAGATGGATGAATGTCTATTAATTGCGCATAACGAATTGCAGAACTATTGCCTATTTGCAAATGAGAATTTATTGGTAAACTTTGAATTATTTTTTCAAAAACTTTAAAATCAGAAAACGGAACTTTAGATAAATAGGTTGCTGTTTTAACTTTTCGAAGTTGGTTTAGAGCTTCAAAATGTGGGAAATAATCACTTTCAATAGGCTTTAGCAATGGAATGAAATTATTGAAAAAATCATTTGGATTAACTTGGAAATGTTCCGTTAAACAACCATAAGTATTGTAGGCTCTTAGAGAATCTATGTGCCAATGGTGCAGTGGTTGGTATTTGCGTAAAGCAGCTTTTATTCTTTTTGAAACTACCATTCCTCCAAAAGTGATCAAAATTTCCGGTTGAAATTTCTCAAAATCAGATTGTGAAAATGGAGTAATTATGGTATCAATATTATTTATAAAACTAGGATGATGTAGATTGGAAGTTGTTTCCGTCATCACCACAACAGAAGTATCATTTGCCAAAAAATTAACTATTGAAGTATCAATAGAATTTGGATCATTAACCCCAACAAGTACTAATTTTTTTTTTGATGAATTCCAAATAGCCGCAAAATCACTCGCATTTGTCATTGCAACGGTCGGAGTTACATTTGCAATAGCGGAAGTAGTTACCTTAATAGAAAGCTCGTTTACGGTTTCATACAAAGGTTCTTCAAAAGGAGCGTTTATATGAACTGGGCCTTTGTTAATAATTGAACAATGAATTGATTCTGTAATTTTAAGATCATTTTCAACAGTGGAATCTCCAACTAAATTGGCATTGTATAAAGAATGATTTTGAAAAACATTTTCTTGACGAATGGTTTGGCCGTCACCAATATCAATTTTTTCTGAAGGACGGTCGGCACTAATAACCACCAATGGAATTTGACTGTAAAAAGCTTCCGCAAAAGCCGGGTAATAATTTAACAAAGCAGATCCAGAAGTACAAACAAGCGCTACTGGCTTTTTAGTTTGTTGAGCAATACCCAAAGCAAAAAAAGCGGCACTCCTTTCATCTGCTACACTATAACATGTAAATTTTGGATTGTTTACAAAACCAATTGTCAATGGTGCATTTCTTGAACCAGGAGAAATTACGATATGTGTTAAACCTTGAGCGAGACAAATTTCAATTATGCTTTGCGCTAAGGGTATTTTTGGATATATCATTATTGGGTTCAAATTAGATTACAAAGGTACAAAGTTGTAAAGGTTTATACTAGAAACTACAAATAGTTTTATTATTTTTGAGAAACTATTTTACCCAATGGAAGTTCAAATTAGACCCTTCGAAATTAAAAACACACAATCAATTTTAGATATTATCAACTATAATATTCTTAATTCAACGGCTTTATACGATTATAAAACTAGGGACTTTGAGACTCAAAAAACCATATTAGAAGATAAAATCAACAAAGGATTTCCCGTAATCATTGCTGAATACAATGGAAAATTGGTTGGTTTTGGGATGTATAGCGAATTCAGATTTCGTGAAGCCTATAAATTTACGGTGGAACATTCTGTTTATGTTTCTCCAAATGAAATGGGAAAAGGCATTGGCAAAATGATAATGGCACAATTGATTGTTCTTGCAAAAGCTCAAGGACTTCACACCATGATTGGCGTTATCGATTCAGAAAACAAGAGCAGCATTACTTTCCACGAGCAATTTGGATTTAAAACTGTAGGAATAATTAAGGAATCAGGATATAAATTTGATCGTTGGTTGGATTCCGTCTTTATGCAATTGCTATTGGAATAATTACTTTTCTATCCAGTTTATTATTTTTTCATCATTTGGTTTAACCCCTGACATATAAACTTGTTCTAATTGCCCTTTTTCGTTAATTAGGTATTTTTGAAAATTCCATTCTACTTTTGAATCTAAAACACCATTTAATTTCTTTTGAGTAAGAAATTGATAAATAGGATGCATGTCTTTTCCTTTTACCGATATTTTGGCCATCATTGGGAAGGTTACTCCATATTTGCTTTTACAAAAAGTAGCTATTTCAGCATTGGTTCCTGGTTCTTGCCACATAAAATTATTAGCTGGAAACCCAATAATAACCAAGTTTTTATTTTTATATTTATTATAAATGGCCTCTAATTGTTCGTATTGCGGAGTGTATCCACACTTTGACGCTGTATTTACAATTAAAATTTTCTTTCCTTTTAAAGAAGCAAAATCAAAAGTATTTCCTGATAAATCTTCCACTTTAAATTGGTAAATAGAAGTATTGTTTTGAGCATTTGCAGCCACTGATGTTAAGATAAAAAGGACGAATAATAGAAAATTCTTTTTCATAATATTTTTTTTATAAAATTACTTATAAAGTTCTTAAGTAAATTATAAAAAGGATTTTATTTGAAATTCAACAAACGTTAAAGTTATTATCTCTAGAAATACAATAAATGTATTAACAAAAACTATTTTTTGCTAAAATAAAAAAAGAAAAATAAAATATTTATTACTTATTGGTTTAAATGTTTTTAAAAAGTAATTAATTAATTATTTATTTTATCCAAGTTGAAAAGTAATATCCTCCTGCATAATACGTAATTCCGCAAGCATAGTCGAATCCTGGAATCCAATGCACTGCAGCTTCAGTTCCATTTGAGTGAAACATATTTGGCCAACCAGTTGCAACTCCACGAACGTCAACCCAAGTCCAAGTTCCCAAATTAGGTACAAAGGAAGTGTAAACAGAATTATGCCATGTTCCAGCTCCGTTATAAGCACTAGAAGTATTTCTTAATGAAAGAATAGGTCGAATATCACTTGAAGTAGTTACATAAGTAAAAGTATTATTTGTAGGACCTGCTCTTAATTGAACCGTGGTAGATATATTTGCAAGTTCTATTACTGTACTTCTTGGTAAGAAACCTCTCGTACTTAATGACGTAATAGAAGGAATTTCAGTTGAAAGTGGAGCAACTGGACCACCGCTAGAGTTCAACAAAGTCCAACCACCTCCATAGGATGTCATGTCAGCATATATTTGAAATGGAACACCTCCATTAATGTTTGGATTGGCAATCCAATATACACCATCAACAGAATTAGGGTAGTCTTGCTTAATTTGAAAAGCACTAGTTCCAGGTCTAGTAGATGATAATCCATTATTAGCAACTACTTTACCAGTAACATAATTTGAAGTACAAGTTTGATTTAGAGTAAATCCACTAAGAGTAGCATTATAAGAACTTCCTGTTGAAGAAGCGCTATTTATTAAAGTAGTAATTGCTAAGTTATTATCACAACAAATACCTTCATTAAATTTAAAATAAGCTGTAAGGCCACTTTCATTTCCTGTCAACTCGCGGTTCATTGACGCTTGGATTTGGGAAGCTGTTTTAGCAACATTCCAAATTCTTAAATCATCGAAAGTTGCGTCAGGCGCATCGTCACCCCAACCCCAATTACTTCGGCCAATAAAATTATCATTTCTAATTACATTAGCTGGAACATTTAGTGTAGAAGAGCCAGAAGCGATTCCATTAATATAAATAGTTGCAGTTGTTCCAGATAAAGTAGCTGCTAAATGAGTCCATTGATTTAATGGGATTTGACTATTTGCAAAAAATTCACCACCATTAATATGAATAGCTGGTTTTCCAGTTAACTGATATGAAGTTGCAAACACAACATTATTGCTGGTGCTATTACCAAAATCAATAATTCTGCTCCAATTTGTATGTGATGTCGGTTTTACCCAGCATTCTATAGTAAAATCACCAGAAAAATAGGTTCCTGAAGGTAAACTTGCATAATTTTGCAAGCTACCGCTAAAATTTAAAGCCTTTGCTTGATTACCTGGTATGCAAGGTAAATCATTAGATTTTATAAAACCAACAGGTATAACCTGAGCATTTACAAATGTTGCAATAAATAAAATGAAAATGATTGCAATACTATTTTTTTTCATATTAAAAATTTTGAACTGCTGACGCGAAATAAGTTGTACCGTCAAATACTATAGTGATTATATCTGTTTTACCACTTACTGCAGTAATAGTTGGTGCAGAACCACCTGACCATTTCCAGTTTGTAGTAGGGAAAGTCACGGTGTTTGTGCCACCTTGAATAAATTGTATAATATACGTTCCAGGACTTGCATTTATTAAATCAAGTGTTGTTATATTCGCTCCAAGATTAACTTTAATAATATTACCTGAAGATAAATCAATAGTAGTTGTAGCTGCGGCAGTAGTTGCGGCAGGTACTGTTAAAACATAATTTTTAGCAGTAACTGAACCTGTAACTTCAATACCATCAGGACTTAAAAATTTACTAGAACCCGAAGATCTTAAACTTAAAACATCTAATTTTGTTCCATCTGTCTTACTAATGAAAAAATCCATTTTATTAGAAAGTACTTGAGCATTATCATGACCAGTACTTATATAATGGTCAAAAGTACTTGTTCCAGGGAAAGAAAATATTAATTGTTGGCCTAAATTACCTAAGTTTAAACCGTTTTTAACATTTAATGTGCTTGTTGTCAGAGGACTAGTGAATGTTTTATTACCAGCAACAGTTTGAGCTGTTGATAAATCTACATAATTAGTTCCTGCAGTAGCTGTTGTTAAATAAGTAGCAGTATCAACAGAACCGTCTGCTTTTAAAAATTGAGAAGATGTTCCTCCTGATTTTATAAAAGAGTT
>CANFJB010000021.1 GCA_947447375.1 Bacteroidota bacterium | reverse complement strand
CTTGGTCCTTCACATGAATTTAATGTTTGAGATACAAAGTAGTTTCCTGACGCTAAAGCTGTTGTTGATGCCAATGCAGTTCCTCCTGTAGCAGCTGAATACCATTGTAATCCTGATCCAGTAGCTGTTAATCCAGCAACTGTTCCTGAGTTACAGAACGATTGTGCTGAAGCCGTTGGAGCAGCTGTAGTATTTACAGTTACTGCAACTGAAGCTCTTGGCCCTTCACATGAATTTAATGTTTGAGAAACATAGTAGTTTCCTGAAGCTAAAGCTGTTGTTGATGCCAATGCAGTTCCTCCTGTAGCGGCTGAATACCATTGTAACCCTGTTCCGGTAGCTGTTAATCCAGCAACTGTTCCTGAGTTACAGAATGATTGTGCTGAAGCTGTTGGAGCTGCTGTAATGTTAACTGTTACTGCAACCGAAGCTCTTGGTCCTTCACATGAATTTAATGTTTGAGATACAAAGTAGTTTCCTGATGCCAATGCTGTTGTTGATGCCAATGCAGTTCCTCCTGTAGCGGCTGAATACCATTGTAATCCTGTTCCGGTAGCTGTTAATCCAGCAACTGTTCCTGAGTTACAGAATGATTGTGCTGAAGCTGTTGGAGCAGCAGTAGTGTTTACAGTTAAAGCAACTCCAGTTGAGTTGGTACTTCCGTTGATAGAAGTGAAAACCGCTCTATATTGATAATTATTTAATCCTGAAGCTGAACCTGTTAAAGTTAATGTTCCAGTTGTAAAATTACTATAAGTTGTTCCTGCGTCTAAATTAGCTGTAATGTCTACCCAAATTGTTCCATTAGTACTTCTTTGCCACTTTATAGTGGTTGGCAAAGTACTTGTCGTTGCTGTTGCAGTAAACGAAGCGTCATTACCAACACAAATAGAACTTGCAAGTGGTTGAAGAGAAACTGACGGGGCACCCAAAGAAGTTCCTACGGCAAAATCACCAAAATCAACAAATCCATTTGCTGTGGCTGAAATAGATGTTGGGGTTGCAGCTGTCACTGGAGCAAACCAAGTGGTTCCATCATATTTACGAACAACATAATTTGCAGGTGTAGACGAAGCATCATTATCCGAAACAACGTAATTTAATATTGCATTGTAGTTTGTAAATCCAGTTATTCCATTATTTACTAATGTCCAAGTTCTGTTAACGCTATTGTTTGAATTAATTCCAGAAATAGCAACTTGAGAATGATCACCTACTGATGTTGAAGCAGTAATTGAACCTGTAGTTGTTGCAGTATTATTTCCTGTAAAGGTTAATGAAATTGGAGAGTAATTTGCGGTATCACCAATTGCAAAAACAAATGAAGGACTTGCAATTGAGGCAGTTTGTTTGATTAATGACCCAACTACCCATCCTGTTGAAGCACCTGCTCCTGTTGCTGTGGCAGCTGTTCCAAGAGTTAATGAATTACTTCCTGTAATTATTTTACCAGAAGTAAAAGTAAGAGTTCCATTAACATTAGTACTGCCACTCAATTCAGTATTTAAAGTGTTATTAATAACAATATTATTGTAAGTGCCAGGGACAATTTTCTGACCATAATTACCTGATCCTGAATAAATGTATTTAACAGTTCCAAGCCAAGTTCTTGAAGGTAAAATTGGAAGTTGTGCAATTGGCTCGTTTACTTCAAGAATAGCATGGGCATTAAAAGCAGCACAAGTAGTTTCTATATTACTTGCTGCTTCATCAGTTAGAATACCTGGAGCTGTAATATCCAATATGGAATTCCCCATCTTTAATGTATTAGCTCCGATACTTAAACTACCTGTAGATAATATTGAAATTGTTCTTGTAAAAAAGGCTTGTCCGGCTGCAAAAACAGTAGTTCCGGCCGAAGTAAAATCAAAATCTCCTGCTAGTGCATAACTACCAATTACATAAATATTTGTTTTGGTTAAATTACCTCCGGAAGCAGTATAAGTAATTGTTTTATTAATACCTGACAAACTAATATTAAACGACTGTACAGCACCACTTGATGAAGGCACTCCGCTATTAATTATTCCGCCAGTACCCGAAACACTTAGATTTCCATTGAGAGTTAATGATCTAGCTGCTCCTCCAGTATTAAGATTAAAAATACCCGCACTTGATACATTTACGTTTCCATTTATCGTAGAAGAGTTGGTCATGAAAGTTCCTCCAGTTACCGTAACATTCCCAAAAATAGTAGATGCTGATGTTCCCGCTAATACAAATGACCCTCCTGTTACTGTAACATTACCCGTAACATTAGCAGCACCTGCAGCAGGAGCATGAGTAAAAACTCCATTGCTTACAAGAATATTATTTTCATAGGTACTTCTTGTTGAACTTATTGTCGCTTGAAATTCTAAAATTGAACTAGCACTTAAAACACCTAGATTTGCTGGTAAAAAAGCTGTATTTGCAATTACTAATTTATTCGAACCCGATGACGCGCTTGACAAATCAATTGTTCCAGTAATGTTACCAACACTAGAAATCGTTACTATTACCGCAGCTGACGTTGCTGAACCAACAATAATTTTAGATCCTGTTCCACTTACAGTCCAAGCTGCATCAGTAGAAACTGCAGTCGTATTTTTAATTGTAAAAAATTGATAATTTGTAGTAAAATTAACAGGATGATTTCCTGAACCATCACTATTGTCCCCCCAGTTATTTACATCTGCTAAAGAGCCTGAACCATCGTAAGAATAATTTGCCGTTACAAATCCGCTACAAATCACACTTTGGGCAATAGCACCAGTTGAAGTAATATTTATTGCCTCATTGTTATAAGTCCCTGTTGCTCTTCCGGCAATAAGCCTGGCGTACAATGTAGTACTTGGAACTGATCCCGAAGCAGGGGTTATAGAAATTGGTGTAGTCGAGGAAAAACTAACATTATCAGAAGAAATTTCATAATCTGTAGCTGGTGAGACTACTAAATTAGCCGAAAGATTGGTTCCACTTACAATAAAAGATTGTGAAGCAGAAGGTCCAGCTCCAACTATGTAATTAAAATTAGACAGTGTTCCTGGAGCTGGAGCAGTAATTACCGGGGAAACATTCACAGTGGTTGATCCTGTAATTACTGGTGGTGCAATTTTAAAATTGGCAGAACTACTATTACTAGCATTATTTCTCCAAATAACAATTCGCAAAATAAATGAATTTGTTGCTGCAATAGAAGCGGCCGGTACCGTAAAGGTTAATATTCCCGCAGTTGTACCAAAATAGGTGCCAGTTGGGCTAGCTGCTAAAGTAGCTCCTGTACCTCCACCAGTTGGCGCAGCAAGTCCTGTAAAAGTCGAACCTCCATCAACAGAAAATCCTGCTGCAATAGAAGTCCCTGATACTGCAGTAGTTTGTTCAACTGTAAAGTTAAAACTATTTGTCGTCATGTTATATCCTGGATTTGGAGCTAACTTAAACTCAATATAAGGAGTTATTGGTGTAGTGGATCCAACGGAGTTATACAATGAATTACAAGTTGCTATAGCTTTACCCGAAATTGCTGTTCCATTTAAGACACCAGTTGAAGTGGTAACGGCACCAGTAAAAACACCTCCAGTTCCAGAGGTATAGGTAGCAGCATCTGCGGTTACTCTCGTGGCATCAGTTCCAGTAACTGAAGATGCAAGGCCGCTAGTAAATGGCCACGTAGCAGAAAAAGTTTGTGCGTTAGTTTTTAATGAACTAAAACAAAAAAAGAATGAAAATAATACTACATTTAAAGTAAATTGTAATCTATTAATAGGTAAAATTCTCTTCATAAATAAATTATTAAATTATTAATAATGTTATCGAACACGCATTATTGAAAATAAAAAGCGTGTTCGTACACACATAAAACAAAATAACAAATAAAAATTGAATTAATCAAATATTATTGATGATAATAATTAGTATTTGTAAAAAAGAAATTGATTAATTATGAAATAAATAATTATCGTATTTTCAATAAATTAATAATTTATAAATAACTATAAAAAAACCACCCTAGAAGCGTGGCTCAATTAATCAAACTATAAACTAAACTATATTTTTATAACCTTAACTGTTTTGGCTGTGCTTCCAATTGTAATTTGAATGATATAAGTACCATTGGTAAAATTAGATAAATCTATTTGAGCAGTTGCAGCATTTACCTCTTTACTCAACAATTCTTGCCCAAGCATATTGATCACTTTTACACTATTAATAGCTTCTGAATATGATAAATTTAAAATTCCTTTTACTGGGTTAGGATATACCTTAACAAAATTCAATTCCCAACTTTCATTGGATAATAATCCAGCGCCTTGATAAGCGCCTCGATTTGGTGCCGTAATAGAATTGACATTATTCATCCAAAAGTCTCTACCTCCATTCGTAGTAATAACTCTCCCACTTGCCAATGCCGGTGAATTAACTTGTAACTTATAACCGTCTAACAATGCATTTATTCCCGCGGTTCCTTGTCCAGGATTTACAAATAAAGGATTGGTGGTTAACTTATTAGGGTCTGCAGGTTCGTTTGAAGGGTGGGTGCCATAGAAAATATTGTTTTGAATGTTTCTTGTTTGCCCAGTGGTTCCAAATGAATAACTTCCATTTCCTAAATTGTAAACTATATTATTAAAATAATTATAGGTGTGATTGTTTCCACTGTTTTCATGAATTATACTTGGACTCGTTCCTGATTTAATATAAAAAACATTATTATAAATCTCATTTCCTGCAGAAGAATAATTTAAAAAGACCAAATCACCCAAATCATTTTGACTAATACAATATCTTAGTGTACAACCCACGTCTTCCGGATCAGGAATACCTGTAGTGTTGTTATTGGAACCACGGGTATTGCAACCCCAATAAATTCCTTGTGAATTGTCATGACTGTAACTGTATTGAAAAATAACGCCAACACTTCCAAAATCGGGATCGTACATGCTACCATCTATGTTTCCGGGATCAACATTTTGGGTTGTAGCACGGTTATAATACCCTTCATTGTATTGAAAAACAGTCCCTTTTGCTCTAGCAGAGAACATGGTATTCCCAGTAGTTCCAACTGCTGTTTCGTAGCAAGTATTGTATTCTATTAATCCGGTTTCGTCAGTACAACGAATAATCATGGCGTTTTTACCTATGTGGTGAATAACGTTGTTACTTACTTTAATATTAGTGAATTTTCTCGCAGTCCACAACGCCAATTCCGTTCCGCCAGGATAGTAAACATTGTCTTCATTGTCAAAGGCCAATCCGGTGTTTTCACAATAACTAATAGTACAGCCATCAATTAAAACATCGTTAAATCTTGAATTACTTGTAGATGCTTCATTTAGAACCGCAAAATAAATTCCACCCGTTCTTTTTGGTATCGCTCCATTTAAAGCAGTAGATCCATTACCTAATTGTCCTTTTATATGATGAATATTTAAGTTTTTTAAATAAATATGATTACAAACTCCTTTGTCTACAAGGGCTACCATTACTCCGCGTCGATCACCTCCATAAGGATTTGGGTTGGTTCCTGAGGTGGCATACAATCCTACAAAGAAAATACTATTCGGATTTGTGGTTGCTGGTAAAACCGGATAATTGGTAATTTCCAGATTATTAATTTCAATATAATCTTGATTGTATAAATAAACCACTCCTTGATTGGCTGTAGAAATTCCGTCGCCATTCAATCTTGGCTTTGCTCCTGTTCCATATTGATCCACAATAATTGGATATGCCGCCGTACCTGAACCACCAAATTTTAACTGCTGGCCGTTCCAAACGCTACCACATTTCAAATAAATTTTAGATCCTAATGCTAATGTTAACAGGTTTACCTTAGAAATATTTTGCCAAGCAGTAGCTTCTGAGGTTCCATTATTTGCATCTGAACCTGCTACAGAATCTATATAATAAATAGCTCCATTTGAAATATTGGATGACAAAAGAAAAAGTATAAATACCCACTTATAGGCATTGATCTTAAATTTAATATTTTTCATAAAATGGTAATTATTTTCAATTTGTTTCTTAACTATAAATAAAAACCCCGAATGAAATCGAGGTTTTTATAGTTAACCTATACTTAATTTTATTTTTTTATTACTTTGTAAATGCCTTTGTTTCCTGCTGAAACCACTTCTACAATAAAAGCTGACGGAGATAAATTACTCATGTCAACAGCAGCAGTTAAAGCATTAGGATTGAAACTAATTACTTTTTGCCCAAGCAAATTAAAGACATTTATTTCAGAAATTTCAGTGTCATTTGATAAATTCAAGAAATCAGAAACGGGATTAGGATACAAATTTAGGTTTTCCAAATTTTGATTTTGAATTCCTAAAGCAGCCGGTACTAACTCACCTGTTGGCAATAGCACTTTTCCAGTATAACCTTGGAAAGAGATTGCTCCTAACTGAGCTGTTGATAATCCAGCGGCAGTTGTTCCAAAGAATATTTTACCTGCAGTTCCAGAAGCGCCAGGTGTTCCTGTCCATCCTTTAATCACTAAAGTTTTAGTTGGATCCCAAAAAGAAGTACTACAGTCAGGGAAATTCAAAGCATGTGCGCCTGAACCTAATGTAATAATTGAATTTCCAGAAAGAGTAATTGCGCCAAATGTTTGGTTGAAACCACCAGAACTCATATTACCAGCCAATTCTAAATTGGTAGCACTAGTTATTGAAGCAATATTAGACGCAGTTAGTGAAACTCCTGAAGTACTAGAATTAGCGATTTTCATTGAGAAACCAGGGAATACGGTTCCTATAGTTTGAGCAGTAGCTCCTGTATAATTTATAACACTTGTAGCAGGAGTACATACGGCAGCTTCAGCATTTAAATTTCCTGAAACAGAAATCACAGCCGCTAATAAATTTCTTGGTCCACCACCCGTAATGTCTAAATTAGTGTAGGTTCCTTGCACAATAGATTGTACTGATGTTAAACTATTATAATAAACTGAAAATGGCCAGTTAATATCTGCAGGAAATGCAGATGCTGCTGAAGAAGAAGAATATTGCGTTTTAATTGCTCCTGTTCCACTAACTGTCCCAACTCCTAATAATTTATTAGCACCCATATTTAATGTTGAAGCACTTGAAATGGTTAAATTTCCAACAGCTGTAATAGCTCCTGAAGCATTTCCTATTCCAACAGTATTTATAGCTAAATTTCCATAAGTACCTGTTTGTATTACTTGATCAGCAGCGCCATTATAATTCACTGAAGATGTTGGAGAAATTAGGTTTAATGTAGGTAAAGTAGTTACATGGCTAATTGTTAACGAACTTGAGGCTGCTAAATCTATTTTACCATTTAAAAATGCAGTAGCAGGTATTAATAAACTATTGGCTGTTGTTCCATTTCCTAAAACCACTTTACTACCAGTACCATTTACATTCCAATCTGCGCCGATTGTAGCTCCAGTATTGAAAATATTGAAAATTTGGTTTGGAGCGGTGAAATCTGTTGGATGGGTTCCGGTTGCTGCATCGGTTCCCGACCACCAATTATTTAAATTAGTACAAGAGGAGTTTGCGGCTAAATAATATGAGTTAATAGTAGGAACTCCAACAGTAACTTTATAATTATCAAAAAAAGCAGAATTGTTTAAGGTAGTTCCGTGCATAAACATAAAACCAAAATTGGCCAAGGGCCCACTTACATGGCCAGCAGTATCAGATACCTCACCAATTCCGGCAACAGAAATAGCATACGGATCAGGATAAGCAGTAGTCGCTATTGCCGAACTCTCGTCTTTTTGATACATGTTCCATTTATTGGTCGCAGGGTCATAGGTAACTTTTACACTAACTACGTTTTTAAAACTAGCTAATGTAATACCTGTAATCATTGAAACCAGATTAGTGTTCACATTTAAACCATTTGAGAAACTAACCAAATCGTAAGTAGCTAAAGTATTTGTACCACCCATAACTACAGCATACCCTTTTGCAGTAGCAGCAGTAGGGTCGGCGTTATCACAAGCAATAACAGTAGCAACACCCCATTGACCTGCACCAAAACCCGACATGGTAGTTCCAGAACTTCTATTGTGACGCATGTTAAATGACCAAGTAACCAATTGTGTATTATTTCGCAACGTAGTATTAAAATTAGATACCGTTGGCATGACAGACATTGCCGAAGAACGACCTGCGGTTCCTGCCGCTACACCATTTATTATTTGCAATCGGTAATCAGGTGCTGTTGTAACTACAGTTGCCGAAGTGGCAATCCCGGTTAACAAAGTAGAGTATGTTAACGATGGAGTTCCACCTGGTGAAAGTGTTGCTCTATTGAAATCATCAGATACAATTGTTGTTTGAGCATAATTTACAGATGTACTAAATGCCATTAATACGAAAAGTACCATTGCATTTTTAATTCTTGAATAAAAAGTAAAGTGTAATTTTATATTCATAATTGGTTATTTATTTGATTAGTATTTAGTTTTCGTAATATTAATTTATTTTGCGTGTTCGAACACAGATACGCAAATATATAAATTAAAATATGATTTGAAAATAATTTAATAAAATTCTTATATTAATGTTGAAAAAATTAGAGTTATGAAAAAAAATGAAATAATTGGGAACAAAATTAATTAAGAAACCATTTAATAAAAACTTTAAAAAACCGCTCAAAATCTTCCAGCAAATTGTTCGAGATTTCATCTGAACAGGCTACTAAAACCAAAAACGGCTAAAAGTAATTTTAGCCGTTTTTTTATTCTCAAAAAAAACCTACTCCCTTTATTTCCTCTTTCTATAATTTGTTTGAGATTTCATCTAGTTACTTTTCCAAGTGCTACCAAAATCCACATTCTTAACCTGTAAGGTTTCAAAAACGGTTTAGGTGTTTTCATGTCTTTAAGGACGGAGGTTCATTTTAAACAAAATTCAGTAAAAACTAACCTCAGAAAATAGTTTTTTAAAATAATATCAATTTTTAGCAGTCGCAATCTTTTTTCAATACCACCAAAAACTTCTTTGATTCTAATTTTGCACCATAATAGATACGTAAATTAAATTATGATGAAGAAAAATATTCTAACAACCTGTTTTTTTGCCCTACTGAGCGTTCAGTCATGGGCTAGTGCAGATATCCCTGTAGATCATGGAATAGATGCCCCACCTGATCCTGTAGCTCCAATAGATAGTTTTTTGCCGTTGGCACTGTTTATTGCAGTATTTATGGTAGGCTATTATTTTAATAGAAGGACCAAAAGCCTTCTAAAATAAGAGTAATCCCAATGAAAATCACTTTCATATCAACCGCAGCAGTAATTCTGTTGCACAATAACTTTAAAAAATGAACCCATTAAAAAAAATTACACTCACCCAAAAAAATAAAAACGGCCTTTCGCTGTTGCTTATTTTTTTCTTCTTCGGATTAAGTTTCATTCAAGCGCAAGTTCAAAATAATGGTGTCTTGTACATTGCTGATAATGGAACCTTTTTTGTGAAATCTGGAAACTTTAATTTTGGAGCTGGTTCTCAAACTAGAACTTCAAGATCTTCCTCAACCTCCGGAAAACTAGTTTTTGATGCATCGGCTACTCACACTGGAGCTGTAAGCGGAACAATTAGTGACGTTATTAACGGAATTAACGTTTTTGTAGATGGATATGCTAGCACTAAGAGTAGCTCCTACTTTAATTTACCAACAGGTCAATCAAGTACAATCCCGGTTTATGCTCCTATAGGAATTACAAACGCCACTGTAACGAACGGAGTAAGCGCCGCTTATGTTAACGGAACGCCAGCAAATTCAGCCAACCTAGATGCTTCCGTTGCCGCACTGTACTCAGTAGGTTCTTGGAGTGCCTATGGCGATAATGCTAAACTTACCTTAATATGGATTAACTCCATAAGCGCGTTAACCAATTCAATTTCTGATTTAACAGTGGCTGGGTATAACATTTCAACTTCTAAATGGGAAGTATTTTCACCGGTAATTGCAACAGGCTCTATTTCTTCAGGGACTGTTTCAACTACAAGTGCAGTGAACCTAGCTACCTATAGTAGTTATACCATAGCCAAAAAAGGAATTTATTGCGCCCCAGTATTTGTGGCAACTGGAACAACTAAAACCTGGAACGGATCTTGGCCCTCAGGTGCACCTACAGAAATTGACAATGCCATTATAGCAAGCGCAGGTTCCCCAGGTTCATTTGTGTGTAATACACTAGCCGTAAATGCTAATATATCACTTCTCGACGGGGATACCATTGAAGTGGTAAACGCAATTACAGGTACAGGAGTGATTACCATGTCCAGTCAAGCGAGTATTTATCAAAGAAATGATGCGAGTGGAATTGATCCAACTATTGCTTTAACAAAAAGTACTAGAACCGGAATGTGTGCACAAGATTATGTTTATTGGGGGACACCTTTAAAATCAACAGTGAATACTTTTGCTTTGTTAGGAACTGCAAGAGCCTATACCAACAGTAATGCTTCCACTTCTGGAGCTGTAGGAGCATTTGATAATTATTTTAAATATGTAGCTGGAGATACTTCGACCGCAGGTGGTTGGAAATCGCTTACCGCAAATCCTGTTTCAGGAACTGGTTTCATCACCAATATAATTAATCAATCTCCTTTTATTTTGGGAACTCCAAACATTACCGATCATATCAATTTAACGTTTACAGGAGCTACTAACAATGGTTCTATTTCTGTGCCTATTGCCAATAGCATCGCTTCGCCTACAAGTGATAGAAATTTTAATTTCTTCGGAAATCCCTATCCTTCAGCTATTGATGCTTTTAAATTCCTAGAATACAACACCAATCTAGACGGTGCGGTTTACATTTGGAAAGCGACTACTCCTAGATCTGCTATTGTAGGTTCAGGCTATACCATAGCCGATTACATTGCTTATACTCGTGCAGGATCTACTGCCGATACAGGAATTAGCACTACCGTATTTAATGGTAAAATCGCAACCGGACAAGGTTTTAGAGTCAAAGCTGCTACTACTTCTGGAACAGGAACAGCAACCTTCAATAACTGTATGAGAGTTTCTGGTAGTAACGATCAGTTCATGAAAACATTAACTACTGTCGATCGTTACAAATTGAACTTTAAAGGCGATAACAATATAGGAAACCAAATTCTAGTGGCCTACATGCCTCAAACTACACTTGGCTACGACCGTATGTATGACGCTGAATTGAACTCTGTGAGTCCAGCTCAAATGTATTCAATATTAGACAATTCTACTACGCAGTTGGGAATTAACGCTAGACCTACTTTTACAACTAATGATGTGGTGAATTTAGGAATAGACAAATCCAATACCAGTTTTGAAAACTTTTCTATCGCTATTGCTGAAAAAGAAGGAGTGTTTCAAGGAACTGAAATTAACGTGTTATTGCACGATAAAATTCTACAAATTTATCATAATCTAGCCAACGGTGAGTACAACTTTACCTCAAATTCTACTCAATTAGTAAACCGTTTTGAAGTAGTTTACCAAGATGCGGCACTAGGAAATTCTGATTTTGATACCAATAGCGTTTTTGCAACTATAAACAATCAAGCGCTGAAAATCAATGCAAGTTTACCTATTACCAATGTGTTGGTTTTCGACCTTACAGGAAGATTGGTTTCTAGATTAGTTGTGGACAACCAATTGCAAGTGAACCAACCGTTCAATTATGCCTTAGGAGTTTACATTGTTAAAATAAAAATGAACAACGGAGAAACCACCACACAAAAATTAATCAATAAATAAATACAACCATAATCCACTTAAATACAATAATTATGAATATCATAAAACTGGCTATTTTTTCAGGATTGTTATTTCCAATAGCCCTTATAGCACAAGAAAAAGAACCCAAAATAGCGAAAGATTTCAATGCTTGGTCATTAGAAATAAATGCAGGTATGAATAACGCTATCGCCCCCTTTGGTGACAATTATTCTGCCTCAAACGAAACTAAATTCTGGAGTCTTTCCGTTAACCATTTTGATGTAGGAGTTCGTTACATGCTTACCTCTAAATTCGGAATTAAACTGGACGTGGCCAACGATAAAATATCCAATGCCAGCGGAAGTTCTTCACTCCCATTTGAAACCCAACAATACCGTTTGGGTTTGCAAGGAGTAATCAATGCAGGGAAATTAATGGGCTTCGATGAGTTTACTAAAACTATCGGCCTTTTAATTCATGCAGGAGTTCAAGCGTCGCTATTAACCCCAAAAACAGGAGTAAATAAAGACGTAACCGAGAAAAATGGTGGAATACTATTCGGAATTACACCTCAAGTAAAACTGTCCAATCATTTGGCTTTAACTGTAGATTTTACCATTCTTTCTAACATGCGCCAAAATTTCGCATGGGACGGAAGTACGTCGGCTAAATCCAATAACTTGAACGGGCAAATGTACAATACCAGTTTAGGGTTGACCTATTCTTTTGGTAAACACGAAAATCACGCCGATTGGAACGTTGCTGATAAAAATGACGACAAAATTGACGATGTTTTAAAACGAATGGAAGCTGTTGAACAATTAATGAACGACACCGACCGCGATGGAATCGTGGATCACCTAGATACGCAAAACAACACCCCAACCGGAGTGGCTGTAGATAGTAAAGGGCGTTTCATAGATGCTAACAATAACGGTACACCCGATGAAATAGAACCGAATAAAGGAGTGGCACAAACAAACGACTTTGGGAACAACAACGAAAACAACAATGGAACCAACACTACTATTGGAAGTAATTCCGGTAAAAATGTTTTAAAAGGGTTAATTGAAAATGGCTATGTAAATGTCTATTTTGATGTGAATCAAGATGTTCCAAACGCAGGTTCTACCAATTCAGTATTTCAAATTATTGAATACTTAAAAGCCTATCCTCAAAGTAAAATTACCCTTTCGGGATTTGCTGACGTTCGTGGTGATGAAAAATCAAATCAAGATTTATCAAAACGCAGAGCTGAAAATGTGAGACAACTAGTGATTGATTCTGGTATTGATGCCAGTAGAATCAATAGCAGTCCTCAAGGCGTGGATAAAAATTCACCGGCTTCAAAAACAGGTTTCGAACTAGCAAGAAGAGTTTCGGTACACTTAGATTAAGAAAACCCGATGGGTGTAATTAAATTAAAATGAATTAGCCACGAATTTTCGAATTGTTCGATTTAACTATTCGATTTTTTCGTCCCGAGAATTCGGGATCATCAAAGAGGAACTAATTATTGCGGCAGTTTTTCTTAGCTATTTGAGAATTCATGGCAAAAAAGAAAAAAATTAATAACGATTTTATGAATTACACCCAACGAGTTAAATAAATCAATTAAAGAGATCAAGTTAAAAATATGAAGAAAATTATACTATCATTCTTATTACTGTGTGGGATTTTCGTTTCGGCTCAAATAAAGATGGGAACGAATGCCGCAACTATTGGCGAAAGCTCCTTGTTGGAACTTGAAAGCAACAACAAAGCCTTGTTAATTACAAGAGTAGCCAATACTGCTGCAATTGCTACTCCAGTAAATGGAATGATAATCTATGACAATTCATCCAATTGCATCAAAGTGTATCAAAATGGGGCTTGGAGCTTTTGCTTTGGTGCCAATGCCTCCAGTAATGGGACATCCGTAATTTCTTCTGTAGAGTGTGGCAGTGGATCTGGCGCTGCATTCGTTGTAGGAGTACCTGTAACAGGAATTTCTCAAATGTTATCTGTAAATGTGGTTACTTTAGGGAACTATGCTTTTAGTTGTAACTCAAATGGAATTACCTATTCTGCATCGGGAAATTTTACTGGAACCGGAACACAAAGTGTTACCTTAATGGCTAGTGGAACCCCTATTACAGCAGGCGCAAGTTCTTTCACGGTCAACTCCTCCCCTTCCTGTACCTTTACAAAAGACATCTATCATGTTTCTACAAATGGTACAGCGGTAGTTTCATCTTATTCCTGTTCAACCGATTCAGCGGGTACTTTAGCAGTGGGAACAGCAGTTAGCGGAGTAACTCAAACCCTTACGGCCAATGTGACGGCTGCAGGAACTTATTCCATTTCGTCCACAATAAACGGAGTGACTTTTGCAGGAACAGGAACTTTTGCAGGAACAGGCAACCAAAACGTGGTAGTAACCGCAACGGGAACGCCTACTACTTCAGGAACAAATACCTTTACTCTAAACACCACACCCAATTGTAGTTTTACAAGAACGGTTACAAGTGCAAGCGCAATTTGCCCAACTATTGTAGATACTTTTCCCGCTACGCAAACTATTGGCGGAACAAGTGTGACTACAACAATTGATTTTTCTACAACTGTTGGAACTTCTACAGCACCATCACAATGTGGCCTGAGTCCTTCGGGAACTGTTATTGGACTTTCAGGAGGAGCGGAATACATAACTTATACATTCAGTTCCCCATTAAAAAATGTTCAAGTTTTCAGTGCCAATAACGACAGAGCCTCAATGGATGGTTTGTTTGTAATGGCCTCACTAAACGGAGAAGGAGTAACGATGCAATTGGTGCCTGTAGCAGGCGGTTCTTGTAATTCTAGTTTCTCCTACAACACATTTGGACCGGGCTCGTTACAAATAAACTCAGGCGTAACAGGACAAAATGCGGTTGTTTTTACAATTAGTTCCGAGACGGCCTATAATAGTATCACTATTTTTAGATTTGGAGATTCAGGTCAAAATTCAACTGGCTTACTCCTTTGCAACGCCACTTTAGGCCCTTAAATAATTAATTCAATTTCAATGCTCATAATAATCAATTCCATTAATCTTAAATTTTAAAAAATGAAAAATCTATTTAAATTTCTATTCGTATTAGCGATATTATCGGGAAGTGCGACTTTTTCTCAAGTTGGTATAGGGACTACAACTCCCGCTGCCTCCGCAATGTTAGATGTTACATCAACAACAAAAGGCTTTTTGCCCCCTAGAATGACCTCCACTCAAATGAATGCAATTGCTGCTCCAGCGGTTGGATTAATGGTTTATTGCACCGATTGTACCCCAGCTGGTTTGTATACCAGTGACGGTTCTGCTTGGAGTGCTGCAGGTGCTACTTCTGGAGCTACAAGTAGCTCAGGTGGAGTTTCTGCAACTATAGCTATCAATGGCACCTACATTTGGGGAGCCACACACACTGGTAGAACAGTTGTTATTTCCATTTCAAATCAATCATTTAGTCCTATTACTTGGACAAATGCTATTGCAGATCTTGTACTTACAGGCAATTCTGGTTTAACTGTGGGTACACCTACTGCTGGTGGTGGAACCAGTTCTGGTGTTACTTCTACAATTGCGGCAGGTGCTACGGGTACCGTCTCCTTCCCTATTACGGGTGCTGTGGGTACTATGGGTGATATTACTGCTACATGGTCAAAGTTTGCACTTACAGGAGCAGTTATTCAAACTGTAACAGGCGGTAGTGCTACTTTTACCAATGCAACTAACAATGCTTTTGTATTCTCTGCCAATGCTTCTGGTGTAAATGTTGCGGGCACATTAGCAACAGGAACCACAATTTCAATACCCTATACCGCTGGTCTTGGTTCTTATGCAGCATATATCACTCCAGTTGGTAGTGAAGAAGTAATTCCTTCGGCGTTTTGTAACGATGGTGCTAATGATTGGACCTTTGGCTACAGTTACCCAGCAGGTACTTTTGCTTCCGCTGGTTCTATCACAGCTACTTTAATTACCAAAAAGAATGGAGTATTAACTGCATGGCCTGCATTCCAGGTTACCAATTTAGCTACAATAAATTCAAATTTTGTATTTCAATATTTAGTAGTTAATGGCATTGCATTTACATCCAAAACCATAGGTCTAACCGAAGGTGGGGATTCTATTAGAGGACGACTTTCTACCAGCGGAACCGCTTATGATACTGCTGCTGTTGATGAATGGGTTGCTATTACTAATGCTGAATATACCCTTTTGCAGAACAGTGCAAATATACCTGGTGCTGGAACCTATGTGTTATCTAATACTGTAATGGCATTAACGCCTGATGCCGATTATTCTCCAGGTTATACATGGGCACCTACCTCTGTAACATCACCTGCAGGTGGCCTTATTTCTGTTCCTATTAATAATTATATCTATGCTTTTCGTTTTAAATCATCATCTAGTGTGGCTGCTGCTGGAAATGGAATAGTAAGGTATAATGCAATTGCTACAGGAACTTTCACTTCTTTAGGAACTAGTGGAGGTGTAGCTGGTCGCTTACCAAACCAAAGTGGTACGATTACAAACAATACATTTTATTCTTTTGTGCTTAAAAGACCTACAGGAAAAACAACAGTTGCATCAACTACAGTTGCATTTGTAGCACCAGTAGCTGGTTATTCAGGAACTTATTCCGCTGTAATAACTGGTGCGTCTATATATGCTGTAGGTAATAATCTTGGTACTGGTACAGCTATATCTGCTGTATTGGCTTATCAAGTACTAGCAACCCCAACAAAATCATGGTAATCAAACAATAAATAATAATATAATAACCTCATACAGCAATGTATGGGGTTATTTTATATAATTAAATGAGAAAAATTATTATACTACTGGGCTTTATTTTTTTTCTACCTGTTTCGGCACAAGAAATAACCATTACAGGGTGCTTTGAACCCAAAGATTTGGCTGCGGCTACTATTGCCGTATTAGGTAATATGGGGCAAAAAAACGTGTTGGGCGAAAGCAAAGTTACCGAGGGTAAATTCAATATTAGTTTGCCTCAGGACACCCCACAAGGGGTTTACAAGCTGGCACTGGGCATGCAAGAAAAAGTATATTTTTATTGGATGCATACCGGTACTACTTCCTATGAGCTGGTATTCAAAAACAAAAAAAACAAGTGGTATTTAGAAGGTAAAAACAACAAAGAATACAACTACCTCAATAAAACTATTGTAAAAGAAGATAGCCTCATGGAAGCTATTGGAGTGTTGTACTACACCATTGGCAATTATCCAGAAAAAAAATCAAAATTTATAATAGAGGCAAAATCGCTGGTTGACAAGAAAATAAAGGAATTCGAACTTTTTAAAAATAACGCGCTCTTGGAGGCGCCTTTGTTGGTAAAAGAAGTTTTGAATCAAAATAACATTTATTTCTATGACCCTACCTGGGACAGTGAAACCATAGAAAAAAAGGCAGATGCTTTTTTTTGGGACAATATACCCCTAGAAGACAGCAACTATTATAAAAAACCATTTTTTGGAGACCAACTCGATCAATTTTTTGTCAGTACTACTGAAGATAGAATAATGTCCGAGCAGGAAAAAAATTTAAAAATACAAAACAAGGTTATTCTAATTATAGAAAAACTAGCACAACACCCTCAAAGAAATCAGTTATACAACTTAATGGTTCGTTACTTTTCAAACATTAAATACCCTCAAATAATTCAAATCATCGATCCATTTTTAGATAAAAATAAGCTTTTGAGTCCCGAAGATGTTGCAGGATATGAATACCGTATGGCTCAAAAGGCATTAATCAATCAAAAAGCGCCCTCAATTATAGATGCTACTACAAATGAACCCCTAGCTATAAATATAAAAGAAAAAAACTATTTGGTTTTTTTGGGAGAGAACTCCCCTTTTTCGAATGCTATTGTACAGCAATTGAAAATCGAAACCCAAAATAATGAAGCTGTTCAAGTTACGGTAATACTATTCTCAGATAATTCAGAAAGCATTCAAAATTTTAAAAACCAATTTCCAACATGGAAGGTGCAAACCCAAGTTTTAAAAGCTGCTGAGGAAACCATAAAAAAGTACAAACTCAGTTATGTCCCTACTCTTTTTGAAATTGATAAAAACAATACCATTGTAAAAATTCGTAAACCCTTTATATAAATTATTAAAAACGCTACTAAACATTAGAAAAATGAAAACAATTAAAATTAAATTAGTAAAAAAAGTAATTTTATGCCTTCTTTTAGGTATAAGTTTTGGTGGTTTCAGCCAAGTAGGAATTGGCACAACCGAACCCACTAGTCAAGCTGCGCTTGATATAAGAGCTACAGACAAAGGGGTGCTAATGCCCCGATTAACAACAACTCAAAGAACTACATTAGGAACAAGCCTAACTACTGCGGCCGATAGTAACAACAAAGGCATGCAGGTATTTGATACCGATACCAATACCAATTGGTTTTGGAACGGGTCCGCTTGGGTTGAAGTAATAGATGCCAATTCTACCTCTAGAAAACGGGCAATTAATTTTATGATGACTCCATTACAACCCTATGAAATAGTTTACATTGCACCTGCAACATCTGCTACTCTAGGTAAAAATTATGCGATAAGTTTATCCTCTGGTTCATTAAACCCTGATGCCAATTTAGGTCCAATAATTGGTTTTGTAGATAGTGCTACAGAAATTGCTCCGCAACAGGAATTTTATGTTCAAACATTATCATTAGGAAAATCAATAGTTGGGATTTCGGGTACATTTCTTCAGGGAGATCAAATCTGGTACCGACCGTTTCTTTCTCCACAGTGGAGCAACACACGCGACAATCAAAATCCTTGTTTGTTTTGGGGATTTGCAAAATCCGGTTCAGGATCTGCATCAGGAAGAACCGTTACAGTTGACCCTAAGTGGTACAATATCTCTAATTCTAATGTCTTAGTGAATTATAAAACAGTTACTGGCACCTACCCAACTACACCAAGTAAAGGAGAAATCGTTTATACCACATCCACGGGTGCAGCGGGAGGAACAATATATCGAATAGAAACCTATGATGGCTCAAGTTGGGCTTTAGACAAAGGGGTTTATCCATACATCACTACGCTTAATTATCCTGCTGAAGTAATTGTTACCAATAACGATAAATTGTACCAAAGTAATGCAATTATTCTCGCAAACACGGCTTTTGCAATTGGAACATCAGGGCTCACTTGGAAGCAAATTGCTGACAACGCAGTTCCCAACTGGACTGATGGTGGTTTTTTAACTATTGGGGCAACCACAACCGCACCTACAAGACCTCCTACAAGATACGCCGACAAAGTCTATTACAAACAAATAGGGCCTAAAACATGGCAAGTAGAAATGATATACAGGCAAGATTATAATTCAGGAACAACTTCTGGAACTGGTGATTATCTAATATCTCTACCCGCCGGATTGCAATTTGATACTACTATTCTAACGCAAGAACCATATACAGGTAATGTGCAAGCTAATACAGGAGCCTTTTTGTCTAAAATGTTGCCTAGTTCATCTGTATTATTTTATACGCCTTCAGGTTTTTACTCTCAATACACTTCTGGTATTATACCTTACGATTCTAATAAATTTCGTGTAATAATTTCCTCAACAGGTACTATTCCTTGGGGGTCAACATGGTTTCACTTAAACGCCTATCTTCTAGAAATACGTATCAGTTTCACATTTCAATCTGCAAACTAACTTAATAATTAAATCAAATTTTACATGAAAAATTACACACTATTACTGTTGAGTTTAATGGCTACTTTTTGTAGTGCGCAATCGGATAACGTTGCCAAAGTGCATATAGAATCAAAAACCAAAAGAGGCGACATTTTCATATTGTTTTCTACAATGCACGATGAAAATGAAACAAAAACGCTCACTAAAATAAATGAAGAAGTTTTTGAAACGGAAATTAAAGTTGCAACGCCAGACATTTATATGTTTAGAAACGGAAAAAAAGGCGGTGGTGTAACCGAGTACGACAATACTATTTATTTAGAACCGGGCTTTGATATAAAAGTTTTTATAGATGAAAACAATAGCAAAACTCCGTATGTTATAACCGGAAAAGGGGAAGTGGAAAACCAAATACTTATTAAAAAGGTCGCTTTATTTAAAAGTTTAAATGAATCTGAAATAAAAAATTCACTTGATTTGAATCAGACTGGGGAGGAAGCGCGATTGTATTTTAATTCCAAATACGATGTAATCCTAAAATCAGCGGAATATGCAACTTGTAGTGCTACTTTTAAATCCATTTTTCAAAAAAGTGTAGATTGGGATATTGAAGGCTTTATAGTGGATTATGCGGCCCAATTAAAATTAAAAATAGATCAAAAAAACAACATTAAAGTTGCCTTTGAATATACCAATCTTAAAAAAGAGAAAATAGCATTAGCCAGTTTTAGAGGAAAATACGTTTACATTGACCTTTGGACAACGCATTGCGCTCCTTGTTTATTACAGTTTCCTTATTTGGAGAAATTAAAAGAACGCTACAAAGGAAAGAACATTGAGTTTGTTTCCATATCATTAGATAAAAAAGTAACTGAATGGGAAAATTATGTTGTAAAGCATAAAATAGAGGGATATTCTTTGTATTGTCCGAATGAGGAAGATGCATTTATGTCCAAAATCAATCTAGCCGGGGTGCCTCGCATGCTGTTGATAGATCCCCAAGGAAATATTATAGATTATAAAGCGAAGTTGCCGTCAGATCCAGAGTTAATATCAGATATTGATAAATTATTAATAAAATAAGAGTGTGATTTAAAAAAGGGGTGTTTCAATTGAAACGCCTTTTTTTTTAGAGTTTGATTAAAAAAATAAAATCGTTTATTAATACTTGCTGTAGTTTTTTAAAGTGTGGAACTAATTTTTGCGTCCCTTTTTCTTAGCTATTCGTGAATTCGTGGCAAAAAAAATTAATACCGATTTTACGAATTACACCCAACGGTAAGGTCTTAATAATTTAATATATGGTCTGTAATAACTATTTATATAACAGGCCTATTTTAATTCTGAACCAAGGGCTGCAACAGTTTTTGGCACATACCAATCTGAATGTTTTGCTTCTTTGCCTAAATAGAAACTTAAACCTATTGAGGTGTTGTATAACAAACCTGTCAAATTGTTTTCTTTGGCAGAGGTAGTTCCATCCCAATTAAGGTGTTGTCTTACGTTTGAGATTACTGTGAAATCAAATGTTAAAGATGTTCTATCTGTTAGTTTTATTAAAGGAGTTATTCCTAGTAAATAACCTCCATCATACTCTGTCAAACCATCTTGTTGATTGGCTGTTTTAGAGTTGGATTTAAATTGAGAAACTTGAACTCCACCATGAGCTAAAAGTCCTATAGATTTTGAAAAGGTATTAAATTCAAAAACCTTTCCTAAATCAAAAACTCCTTGAACTCCTATTCTGCTTTGTGTGGATCGAAAAGGCAAAGATCCATTTTCATTTTTATTAGTAATTACATCAAAGGCTATATCTGATTTAATTCCAAATTTAGAGTTCAACATGCGACGAACACCAAAATCAAAATGATAAAAACCTGGTAAACTAAAAAATTCACGTTGGTTAGAATTATATCCATCTCCAAAAGGGCGAACTGCGGTATTTGATCCAATTTCAAATTCAAATGACCATTTGTTAAAATCTGCATTTACCCCGGAATTTGAAGCATCCAAGGTGTTTTTTGTTTTAGTAGAATTCTGTTGTGCGAAAATCATATTTGTTCCAAAACAAAAAATTAAAATTGTTTTTGTAATTCTTGATGCAATAGTCTGATTCATTTTTAGTGATGATTTGAGGGTTTTATTGTTAATTTTCAAAAATACAAATTTTTTTTTAACAGAAGAGTTATCTTACCATTAAATTATTTCTAGAGAAATCGTATTGTTTTCTTTGCTGTTCCAGAAGTTACTTGGATAAAGTAGGCGCCATTTGCAAAATTGGATAAATTAACAGTAACAAATTAGAATCACTTGCTTCCAAAGTGGGGTTTTCGTCTTACACTACTTTTAGTATCGCTTATAAAAACATTTTAGGGGTAAAAAAGCAGGAATAGGTGAAGCGTTTTAAATTTTAGCCATAATTAAAATCCTGGGGATTTTTACTTTAGTGTATTCAATACCTAAACTAAATCCATTGAGATTTAATTAAATTTAATTCATTTTTGATTTTATGAAATAATAATTTCCGAAGTATTTCCAAAAACGGCTAAAAGAATTTTTAACCATTTTTTATAAATATTTCTATTTCTTGACTATTGTGAATTCCGAACGTCTGTTTTGTGAGTTTTGTTCTTCTGTACAATCAGCTCCACAAGCGATTTTAGGCTCGGTATTTCCAAAACCTTTCCCAGAAATACGTTCGCTTTCAATCCCCTTAGAAATTATGTACTGAACAGTAGATTGCGCTCTTTGCTCTGATAATTTAAGGTTATACGGCGCACTTCCTTTTGAATCGGTGTGAGATTTTACAAAAATAACCATTGCTCCAAATGAATCATTAATTCGGTAACTACCTCCAACTTCAAATTTATCATATAGCATAAAATTTGCCGAAGTATCTATAGAAGAGGGAACATTAACAGCCGATTTCATCATAAAAGAAGGCTTAAATTTTGTTTTTTCCAGATAAATTAAAAACATAACCTCCTGAAATGAAATTCCAAAGTTTAATGTATAAGAAAAATCGGAATAGATATTATTCTCTACTACAAGCCCAATTTTATCAGATATTAAAGATAATCCCAGTCTGACATTATTAAACCTGAGTTGTATTAATATTGAAAGCGATGCTAAATTCTTATATAAAAAATACTTTTACTATTAAATACATACTTTAAAATGTAAAATGCTAACGATAAATCAAGAAATCAATTTATAACTTTTGTTAAGCCAATGTCCAATATACATCAACAAAAGTTAAATAATTGTTTTAACAATTGTTTATTACTTATTGCTCCTTACCTTAACAAAAAATAAGTCAATTTTTAATAGTATGAGTATTTTTTTAATATCTAATTTTATGAATTGATTGATAATTTTGCAAATTATAAATAGCACTGTTTGTATATAAATTTCTTTATTTTTTTTAATTAAACAACATTTATTTTTATAAATATCATTTATTGTAATTGATTAATATTAAAATAATTGGGCTAGCTACTTTAAATATTTCGATTTCAAGTTAAAAAATTATTTTATGCTAGAAAATAACAATTACATTAATATAAATGATATAAGTACTTTAATTGTTCCAACAATTATTGTGTTTTCTATGATTGGAATTGGTTTGTTAATTCGACATAACAACCTGCTTAATAAAAACAACATTCGATTAATTTCGTTAAACAAAACCTTTCAAATTTCGATAGCCAGTAAAGACCTTCAACTCAAGGAAATTCACCATCGCATTAAAAACAACCTGCAATTAATAGTGAGTCTGCTCAATATTGAAGCCGGAAATAACGGCGAAGCCTCTATAGATGATTTTCTTTTAAAAGGACAGTCACGAATTCATTCTATTTCTTTGATTCATCAAAATTTATATGAAACAGAGTCCTGCAATGTCATTAATCTTCAAAATTATATTGAAAACATCACTCAAAATTTATCTCAAATTTATAATACAAATAGCAAGATTGAAATTAATACCAATGAAACCACTTTAGACTTAGATGCCGCAATTCTTCTTGGACTTATCATTACCGAATTAGTTTGCAACGCTTTCAAACATGCTAAATCAGACCATATTAAAATTGATATTATAAAAAATACCGAGAACAAATTGGAACTCATCCTAAAAGACAACGGCATAGGTTTTCCGGAAAAACCAATTTCAAAATTAGCCATCGGATTAGAACTCGTTCACATGATGGTTTTACAACTCAACGGAAAACTTAATAGGATCAACCAACAAGGGACAGTTTACAACATCCGCTTTTAAAGTCCAACCAATTCATTTATTAACCCGTATAAAATTTCTAATGAAACCCATCGGAGTAAAATTACATAAGCCAAAATTTAAAAACACATGAAAGATAAAACGATTGTTATTGTAGAAGACGAATTAATAATTGCCATGGACCTCAAGAGGATTCTAACGCAAGAAGGATACAACGTGATCATCAATTTTAAAAATTATAATTTCATAGAGACCATAAATGATATTCATAAATACAATCCCAGTTTAGTAATTCTTGATATTAATTTAAATCAAAAATTATTTGACGGAATTACCATAGCGCAACACCTCCTCGTAAAAGACCTCGTGCCCTTCATCTTTATTACGGGAAATTCTGATAACGAAATGATGGAACGAATAAAAACAACACGCCCGCACGGCATTATCATAAAACCATTTAAACCCATAGATGTAACCTGTACCGTTGCCGTTGTGCTCAACAATTATGTACATAGAAATATTGATGTGCTTCGCCTTGATAGTAAATTAGTGAATGATGTGCCTTTTATTCTCAAACCAACCATTAGATACATCGAAGAACACATTGACCATAGAATAGATATTCGACTCCTTGCTGAACTTACCGATTACAATTACATGCACTTTATCAGAATGTTCTCTTTATATATGAACGGAACAACACCCTATCAATATATACTGCAAAGGAAAATTGAAAGATCTAAATTTCTAATGACCGAAACCAATCAGCTTCTCACTCACATTGCCTTCGACCTTTCCTTCAGCAGCTATTCCAATTTTTGTAACGTATTTAAACGATTTACAGGAACCAACCCTGATGCCTATAGAAAACTAAATTCTGCGAAAAGTTACCTCAGAAAATAGTTCTTAAAATCAATGACAAATTTTTAGCCTGAAAATAATATCGCTTTTTAATAGTTTCAATCGTTTTTTAAAACGTGTGACAATAAGTATAGCTTTAATTTTGTGCATATATAAATAAGAATTATTAGAATAACAAATGGAACATTTGAAAAATAGTTTAAAATCAATTTCACTAAATGATTCAAAATTAATTATTGAGAAAAAATATGGCGGAAAAACAGAAATTTTTGAACTGACTTCCATTAATAATATTTATATAAAACGGAAGAAAATTAAAAGTTTTTACTTTTTTGATAGTATTAGTTTTTTATTATTATTTTCAAGTATTATCGCATTAAATTATGTTTCAAATTATTTGTTTGTTTTCCTAGTCGTAACTTGGGTTTTTTGGACCAGTCATCTATTATCGTCTAGATCATATTATATGTATGTAAAATTAAACAAAGTACAATCTAAAAATTATTTTTTTTCAAATGAAATTAAGTATGACGTATTGGAGAAAGTTAAAATAGTAAGAGGAAAATTAACGTCTTTAAATTTTAAGTCCATACTGATCAATGAAAGTTAGTTAAGTTAAAATCGATGCCATTCAAAATTATTATTTAAGAACACTTGGTTAGTTTCCGCTTTTACTCAATAAAGCAGCAATTGTATGTAAGTTGAGGGACCTATTGTAGCAATTGTAAACTAACCATTTGTTTTTATTTAAATATAAAAACCAACCCCTTTTTTCCATATGAAGTTTTTTAAAAAAAGAAAAATAATAAAAAAATATTCAGAAATGGAACAAACTGAGATTCGAAATTTCCATGCGATGTTGCTCAAAATGAAAAAAAGACGCCCTCACTTAAAAGAAATCCGGTTAATCAACCTTATTTACCCCAATCATAATATTTCCTTTTAAAAGGTACTAAAAAAATCCTTTTATGCCTTCCACCTATTGTAGCGGTAATAGCTACCATTAAAACTATTTTATAAATAGCATTTGGGCGTGCCCTCGTTTAGTCGTTGCGCGTTTACGAAGTAATCTGTGCTAAACTCGGTCGCGCTGTCCGCTGCAATCTCTGTTGCGTTTCACTCCACAGAGGATTTCCACTACCATCGCTCACGCAAACCCAAAAACGTTATTTATTGGCATTCCTTTTTTATTGATATTGCTATTTTGATTGAAATTGATATTGTTATTGTTTTGCTCTTGCCATTGCAATTGAAGTTGATATTGCTTTTTTGATTGAAATTGATATTGTTATTGTTTTGCTCTTGCCATTGCAATTGATTTTGCTATTGATATTGCAATTGCTTTTTTGATTGAAATTGATATTGTTATTGTTTTGCTCTTGTCATTGCAATTGAAGTT
>CANFJB010000020.1 GCA_947447375.1 Bacteroidota bacterium | reverse complement strand
AGTAGTCGTTGCTGTATTGTTAATCGCTGGCGACCAAGTACCTGTAATTGAATTGTTTGAAGTCGTTGGCAATGCAGCCAATGTAGCTCCTGAACAAATTGCCGCTACTTGTGTAAATGTTGGCGTTACGTTTGGATTCACCGTAATAGCCATTGTAGCTGTAGTAGCACAAAGTCCTGTTGTTGGGGTGAATGTGTAAGTAGTCGTTGCCGTATTGTTAATCGCTGGTGACCAAGTACCCGTAATTGAATTGTTTGAAGTTGTTGGCAATGCAGCCAATGTAGCTCCCGAACAAATTGCCGCTACTTGTGTAAATGTTGGCGTTACTAATTGATTTACTGTTGCTACTACTGGAACTCTAGGAGTTTCACAATACTCATCAATGTTAATATTAAAAAAGCAGTTGTAAGCAGCAGCAGTTGTAACTGGAGCAGTACTTAAATCTGAAACGTTTCCTGTGATAGTGAAAGAACTATAGGCAGTAGGGAAAGTTTGAGTAGCTAATGTACTTGTCCCTAAAGCATTTGCAGAAGCCATTCCGTAAGCAGCAACTAATCTATAACCCGTTCCAACTGGAACATTATAGTTAAGTGTTACTGTTTGAGTTACTGAATTTGCAGTTCCTGTTACCAATGTTGGAGAAAATATTACATCTGAAGTTCCTGCCACTTGGTTTCCAGTATTATCATACAATCTTATTGTAATTGGAGTAAGACCTGCGGCAGTATTTTTAGGGTAAACTGTAACTGAGTTTAATTTAAATGCTCTAGTAGCATCAAATGACAAACCTTTAAAGTTTGCTGTAGCTGTTGATGTACCTGTAGCAGTTGCTTGACCAGCAGTTGCGGTTGATGTAACTTTTGAAGAAACATAGTAAGTCGTAGTTGCGCTAACTGTAGGAGCATAGGTTGTTCCTGTAGTTAAAAGAGAACCACCTGTTGCAGCACTATACCAATTTAGTGTTCCAGCACCTGTAGCTGATAAATTGGCAACACCGCTTGTACAAACTGAAGCTCCGGTTACAGTAGGCAAACCAGTATTTGAAATTGTAATTGCTGCTGGAGTAGAAGCAACTGGGGTACCTGATGAACAAGATACCAAACATTGATAACTAGAATTTACTGTTGGATAAGCAACATAATTTGCTGAATTTGCTCCTGAAATATTACTAAAAGTAGTTCCTGCGTCGGTTGAAATTTGCCATTGGTAGGTAACATTTGCGCCTACCGTAGCATTTTGCAAACTCAAAGTAGCTGGTGCTCCACCACAAACACTTGATGAAGAAGCAACAGTATTACCTGGAGCTGGAGTCCCAGAACAAGCAGGTCCTTGAGCATATGAAAAATAACCTCCTGTAAAACTAGTATATGCTGGAGCAGTTGTAAACGTTAGCTGTGGAGACAATGGAGTACTCACACTGTTTATAGTTGTTACAAACGGTCCAACAGGGTTGATTGTTGCCGTTGCGCTAAAGTTTGGTGTAGTACCAGCAACAACATCATAGGTTCCTTGATCTGTAGGTGATTGTACAATTATATTTGAAGAAGTCATACCAGGGGCACCTAAATAAAGGTTGAAAGCAGATGGAGTTGCACCATCGCCACTTACTCTAGTAATATTCCATCTTCTAGGAGCTAAATTTGAAGCATTTGCAGAGGTAGTTCCTGTATTTGAATTGATTGCTTGAACTATGAATTTACCTCCACCTGCACAACCTAATAATGCAGGCATAAATACACCGCCATTACCCAATGGTAAAGATTTAATTTGACCAATAGTTGTACTAGTAATTATAGAAATTTGTACTGGCCCATCGATATAAGTAGATTGAGCCAAAGTGGCACTTGGAAATGTTGAACCAAAACTAGGAACACTAGAAGAAACATCCGTTAAAACATCTGTTCCCGTAGTTAATAAATTAGCTGAAGTAGTACGAAGGATACCCGTTGTTAATGTAACGCTTGGAATCCACATAGGTCGGTTTAAAGTTACTCCCGAAACACTAGTATTATTTATTGTAATTGAACTTAAGTTAGCATTTACTTTTCCAGCGGTTAAAGCCCATAAATTAGAAGAATAGGTTCCAGTTCCAGAAATACTCTGAGCTGTAGTTGCAGCAACTGCAGTTCCATTAATAAAATTACCCATGTAAAGCCCAACACCTGCTGAAGCAGTAAGCATTGTTCCATTATTTATTAAGTTTCCACCTAAATAAATAGTTGAGTTTGCTCCATTTTTTCTGAAAACACTACCAGGGGTAATAGTAAAGTCACCTTGAACATTCATATTACAAGATCCATTATTTCCTAGTCCAGTCATTGAATTCATAAATCTGCTATTTCCATCAGGGGCATCAACAATTAAATTTCCTAGTGACAACATCCCAGCAACAATATATTTTTGAAAAACACAATTGAAACCATAAGTGGTTACAGATCCTTTTTGAGTAGAAACCCCATCACCTATTTGCAATGTATGGTTTAAACCTGCAGCGTAATTATTTGAAGAATCATAAACAAAAGCACCAGAACCTTCAAAGTTCTTAGGATAGAAAGTTAATGATAAAGGGGAAGGAGCTCCCGATTGAATAGGTTGAGAAAACTTAATTGAAGTTCCTGTAATATCAGTAATAAATGTACCTTCTAAAAGTCCAGGGCCAGCAACTACCATTCCAGGAACTATATTGGAATTAGACGCGGTTAAAACAGACGCATAAGAACCTGGAGAAACCGGATTAAAAGTTATAGCTTGTGAAGCACCAATTGGATTTGTTGTCAAACCAGTCACTGCATTTGATAAAGTTACCATTACTAATCCTGATCCAAGTCCACTAAAGTTATCTGAAACAATTGCTGTAATAACTGTTCCTGCTGGAATACCAGTCCCTGAAACACCCTCACCTATTGCTAAACCAGTATTTGCAGCATTTGCTTCCATTGTAATTGTACTACAACCATTTGCCATTGATGAAAATTGCAATAACGTTCCTGCTGCAATTGCTGCTGTTGCACCTGCAGATAAATTAATTGTAACTGCACCAGAAATCATATTTACGGAAACACTTGAAATTGTAGTTCCAGCAGCAATACCTGTACCTGTTACATACATTCCTACAGAATACATATTAGAACCCGATGCACTATTTGCCATTAAAATTGAAGTTGCACCACTAGTTACAGCAGTAGCTCCAACTGTTCCTGAAAAAGTTCCAGTAGCTCCTTGAGTATTTAAATTAAATTGACCCATTGAGGTTGCTGTAATTGGAGCGCTATAATTCACTGGAGGGTCAACAATAGTTATTTTACCACCTGTTAAATTTAAATTAGATGTTTCAATTTTAAAGATAGTACCTCCAAAACCAACACTCGTAGCTACGTTTCCATTATCATTCCCATCAACTACTACAAAACCACCTGTATGATTAAAGTAACTATTTGCTCTATGAGCTACATAACCATTAACGGTTAAGGTTCCTCCGCTACAAGTATAAGTACCATAGTTTTCAAATGCTGAATTGTTTCCTGTACAACCTACTGTTAATGACCCAGAAGCATTTACTAAAGTACCACCATTATTAATCATTATGTTACCTGCAACAGCAGCAGAGTTTACAGTTACTGTATGACCCGCTGCAATAATTACTGTTTGACAAGCTGTTGGAACAACTCCTCCAACCCATGTTGCAGCGCTAGACCATGAACCAGTGCGAGAAGATGTAATTGCTCCAGCAGTAGTTACCATTGAAGCTGCAGCTGTACCAACATATATTGGTGCAGCAGTTAATGATGCAAATGGAATTCCGGTTCTAAATGCAAATGGAGATGATGTTCCATCTTGATGAGTACCACCTAATGCCGATGTAGCATTCATAATATGTGAAGATCCATCTTTTGCAATATATCCTGAAGTTGCATATAATCCAATTCTAAAATTTGGTGCGAAAGTTAACTGAACTGCAGACGTAATTGATGCAGTTACAGGTTGTGACAACGTTAAAGTAGTCCCTGATATAGCGGTTACAACAGTTCCACTAGGTACATTTGTTCCTATAACTGCTAAACCTACTGTTATATCTGAATTTGCTGCATCCAATGTTACAGTATTAGAACCTGATGTCATCCCTGTAGCACTAGTTAATGAAGCTGCTCCAAAAGTCAATCTTGCAGTAGTAGTTATAGAGGCTATAGCACCATTAGATAAAGTTAAAGTAGTTCCAGAAATTGCGGTTACAAAAGTATTAGCAGGCACGTTAGTCGAAATTACCATTTGACCAACTTTAATGCTTGCATTTGCAGCAGCTAAAGTAACAGTAGCGCTAGCAGCAGTCATACCTGTTGCAGAGGTATCTTGAAAAAATAAACCACCATTTGTAAAATTAAATGCGCTTCCTGTTCCAGAAGTATTACTGTTTGGAGTTGAAACTGTCCAGTTACCATTGTATCTGTTATTTATGGTATAACTTCCATCAACAACTGATAATCCTGTGGTTACAGTATTGGCATCAGTATAAGTTACAGCTACTTCTCCAGCAACTGCAGGTAGTGCGTCCGGATATAATAACATCCAACGGTTGTTGGCTCTATTATCAAGTAATTGATAAATTGAACCATAGTTATTGGTTAATCCAAATGGATAATCAACACCTGCAGGAACGGTATTTGTGTAGGAAGCACTTATCCATTTAGAAAGTGTTCCTCCGATAAATCCAGTACCAGCTGAAGGTGTTTCAGTTATAGAACCGTAATTACCAATAATAAATTTATTAGTTCCTAATGCAATTCTTCCTGTAGTATTTAAAAATTTTCCTCCAATTCTAGCATTATTAGCATTCCATACAATATTAGGAGTTGTGGCACTAGTATTACTAATTGCCAATTGGCCTATTACATTTTGTTGATTAGTTGAAGCAGTAGTAATATTTGTCCCTCCTATGAAACTTGAACTATCCACATTTACCGTTTGAACAGTAGAACCATTCAAATTCAAATATCCATAGTTTGAAGTAAAAGCTGGCGCTGAAGTATCAAATCTACCACCAGCAGTGACATTAATGTCATGCGCTACAAATAATTTTTTACCATTTGCTGGGAGACCAGCTTCAAAAACATTAAATCTTGCACCACTACCACTGATTCCTAAATCATTCGAAATTCGAAATTCATCAAGTATAGATCCTGTGTTAGCCCATTGAAGTGTGGCATTTGTTCCTGCAATATTTAAATCAGTTGCACCTGAAAATTTAGAATCAATTGAAACCAATGTATTTGCAGTAACTACTACATTATCTGCTGGAGTAGGAACTGCAATGTCCCAAATAGTAGGATTTGACCAAAGTCCAGTTGCAATACTACTAATATCAGTGGCTACTCTTGAAACCAATGAAATGTTATCAATTGCAGCAGGTGGTAACGTAGCTGTTCCTGATCCATTGGTCCAAACAAAAATTAAACGAAATGTAGTACCTGCAAAACTAGGCGGAATAAACGCTGTTTGCTTTGTAGTAGCAACTTGAGAAGTATGATTAAATGCTATTAATGTAGCTCCTGACCAAACTGCACTATTTATAAATGGTGATGTTACTTGAGTATCTGTACCAACTACTGACTGAGAAGTTGGAGCAACCCATACTTGCCAACCATTAGAAGAAGCATTAGGTGACTTTACATCAAAGGTTAAAGTCATCGCCTTTTCAGCGCTTGAAACTGTTACATCTCTATAAAAGTATAAAGTTCTATTTCCACTATAACCAAAATAAGCATTATTTGCACCTCCATCATTAGAAACATAAGCTGCATTTCCAACTATATTTGAAGTTGTTGCGCCAAAACTATATACTACTGGAGTCGTTGATGCTAATATTGTTGGTTGTGACAATGTAATTGTAGTACTACTTACGTTAGTTACATAAGTATTAGGTGCTAGAACTGCTGACCCAGAGGTAACTGTTACTAACTGACCAACTACAATTCCTGGATTTGCAACTGTTAATACAATAGTTGCAGAAGCAAGTGTAACTGTAGACGAAGTTCCTACTGCTCCACCATTTGCACCAAAACTAAAGGTAAAAGTTACTGGAGTGGCAGATGCTAATATTGTTCCATTTGACAAAGTTAATGTAGCTCCACTAATTGCTGACACATAGGTATTAGCTGCTAAAATACCTGCCGTATCTGTAACTTTCATACCTGGATAGATATTTGGATTACCTGCAGTTAAAGTGATTGATGTAGCTCCTAAAGTTACTGATGCAGCCGAAGCAGTTGTTGTAGTAGAAAGAGCAGTACCCACAACCCACTTAGAAGGGTTTACCCCTTGGTTAGCAACAGTCCAGCCATTAGCGGCAAACGTGTTTCCATTATTGAAACCTCCATCTCCTAAAGGATTGATTAGAGTAGTTTGTGCATTTGAATTGAAAGAAACTAATGCTGTTAAAACAAAAAGTAAACAAACTAAATTTCGAGTGTAATGTTTAGTCATAATATAAATTGTAAATTATTAATAATTTAATTCAGATTTTAAAAATAGATATTAATAAAATGATATGAAAACAAAGAGGTTTCAATATTACTGAATTTTGAAAGAAAAAAGTGTTAAAAAAAATTAGTTAATATATTGATTGTCAAAATCTTAAATGGTAATTTCTATTCATTTTGTAAAGATTGAATTTCTGCTCTTAAAAGTCGGATTTTTTTGACTTTATTTCTAATAAATAGAACAAAACAAATAACTAGAAGAATAATAATAAAAACGGCTCCTATAAATTTATAATAGTATTTTGAGATTTCGTTCTTTAATTCAATATTTAAAGATTCATCTTTCAAATCTAAAGATTCACTAACCGATTTTCTTTCTCTGTCTTTTATTAATTTTTGAGTATTTAAAAAATTATTTTGATACTTTTTAAATTCTTCCCATTTATTTAGTGCCAAATAATTTTCAGAAAAACCTTTGTATATTTCTTGATTCAAAATTAAATCATCAACAGATGATGATAATAATATAGCGTTATTTAATGTTTGAATTGCCAACTGATAATTTCCTTCTAATGTATAAACTTGTGCCAATCCTTTTAAAGCAAATGCTTGTAAACTTAATGCATTAATGTCTTTTGCATACTGAATGGCTTCCTCAAAATTTTGTTTTGCCATTTTATTATTTAACATCAAAATATAACAATTTCCTTTGTTGTATTTTGCAATACTAATTGCTGAATTTACAATTTTTGTTCGGGTTTTTTGCAATTCAATTATACCCCTATCAAAAAAATCTAGTGCGATTTCACAATTAAATTTTTCTTTATAAATAAATCCTCTAACGATATAATTTCTTCCCAAATAGGTTCGAATTGAATCCGGAATTGGATATTCCATCATTAAATGTTCCGATTGATCTAAATACTCAATTGCTTTATCATAAATTTTTAGTTGGTGGTACTGGATTCCAATTTTATTCAAAGTACTTATTTTCAGTAATTGATCATTTGAATAACTCAATAATTGATTTGCTTTCATTACATATTCTAACGATTTTTCGTAATCTCGCTTGGCGGAATAGCCATCAGAAATTAATTTAAAACCCATAATCTTATAATCGTAATTCTTACCCGCTTCTTTCAAAATTATGGCTCCTGACTTAATTACATTATCCGGATTGCTATACATTTGATTGGATGCTGATTTTACAATGCTATCCAATCTCTTTTTATTTTGAGCACAGGTAGGCAAAGTCATTATTAATAAAATAATAACTGTAAAGAAGATTACTGATATGCTATTTAATTTATTGAATTTCATTCTTCTGAAATTTTTTCTTCGCTGTTCAAAAACTCAATGAATTTAACAGGAGTAAGACCTGTAATGGCTTTGAACACCGTTGCAAAACTACTATGAGATGCAAATCCACAGTTTTCAGCCAAATAACTAATTCTATATTTGATAAAATTTGGATCTGTTTTTAATTTTTCAACAATATAATTTATTCTTAATCTATTGATATAGGTATTGAAATTCATGTGATAATGTGAATTTATTATCTCAGATAAATATTTAGTGTTAGTATCTAATTGACCTGCTAAAATTGCCAATGAAAAATCTTTATTTAAAAAACGTTTAGAATGTTCAAACTTCTTTAATTTATTCAAAATTTGCTCTTCCGTTTCCTTTAATATTATCGCTTTTTTATGTTCTTGTTTTTTTTCTAAATGGATTTTAGTCAAATTGGTTTTTGTTATTTGTAAATATTTTACAAGCTCATTTAGGTTTTTCAAACGTTGAGAATACTTAACAAATATTGTAGAAAAGACTATAATTATAAGTATTATAAATAAAAATATATTGGTTAGAAACTTGTCATATTTTGATATTTTTAGTTGGTAATGATCCACATATTGTTTCGAAATCAAATTGTAAGCAGAATTAACTGCTTCTTGTTCAACTATTTCAATTTTAGATTGCAATTGTATGAAATTAGCATTGGAAATCTTATAATTAAGTGTGTCATTAATAGCTAAATAATTAACATTTAACTGTCTAATTATCATTTCTTGCAAATAAATATTTTGCAGATTTTGAGAATATAAAAGGGCTTCTTTCAATATCATTAAACCTTTATTATGTTCTTTTCTGAAAAAACAAACATCGGCCAATCCTGAAAGCGCAAACACTTTTTGATATAAATTTTGGTTCTTTTGATTGGTAGTAATCGAATAAACAGCTTTATAATATTTTTCGGCAGAAACAAAATCTTTTTGCTTTACATAAAAATCCCCTAGCAAGACTTTTATTGAAAGTTCTAAATCTGAAGAATCAATTGTTGCATTGGCCTGCTCTTGATTTAATAATAATTGCAACCCTTTTGAAAATTGATGTTCTTTATATAAAAATCTAGCTTTTTCAACTAGAATTGCTTTTTTTACGAGTTGTTTTTCATTTGAATCAACTATAAATTCTGAATGTCGTTCTGCAGTTTTAATTAATTTTTTTGCTTCTTTATCTAATGATAATTCTCTTAATATTTTAATTTTACTGATGAGAATGTCGTTTTTTTCAAAATTTGATAACTGAGATTCGCAACTTTTAGAGGCAAATAATGTTTTTAAAGAATTGTTGTTATCTCCTTTAATTAAATAAGCTTTTGATAAAATATAATTTATTTCAGCCCTCTCAAAATTGGAATTATTTTCGTTTTTTGATAGTTGAATAGCAATTTTTATAGCTTCGTTAGGATTTGAAAAAATTAATTTTTCTGAAGCACTTATTATCGAGTTTTGTTGTGTATTAAGTGTTTGTCCAATAATCGTTTCTGGAGCTAAACCAAAAGTAATTATCAGAAAAAAAAGTAGATATAATTTAAAAACTATATTTCTCATTTAACACTAGTTAATAGTAATTGAAAAACAAATATATCTATAATTTATTAAAGTTAAAAAATAAATGAAATTATGGAGTATTAAATTGAATTTATATGATTTAATAATAAATAATATAGTTTAAGTTATTATTAATAGAGTCCAAAAATTTATTAAAATCTTTCAGCAAATTGTTCGAGATTTCATCTGAACAGGCTACTAAAATCAAAAACGGCTAAAACTACTTTTAGCCGTTTTTTTTATTTAAAATCCAAATCTTCTCGTATTCGTTAATCAAATGGAATGATCGCTCGTCTAGTCAGGTATTTTATATCAATTAAGTATAATTAATTGAAAAGGGACTATTTCTCTTAAAATAAGCCAGTAATCGCTTTATTTTTTATTCCTATTTTAGAGGCATCAAAATTTAATTTACTTTGCAAAAGTGAAGCATAAACGCTTCTAAAATCTACCTCATATTTTAAATCGCCATTGTTTAAATCGGATAAGTTTGGGTTTTTACCTATTACTTTGCCCCGATTATTCCCCCCGATAATGAACATTGGTGCAGCAGTACCGTGATCTGTTCCTCTTCCATTGTCTTTTACACGACGTCCAAATTCTGAAAAAACTACAATTGTAACATTTTGCAATTGTTGATTTTTTTTCAAATCTTGATAAAAGCTGTAAACGGCATCATTCAAATCAGATAATTTATTTTTGTGAATAGCGAGTTGATTATCATGTGTATCAAAGCCACCAAGTGAGGTGTAATATACTTTTGAATTTAAATTCCCCTTAATCAATTTAGAAATCCATTCAAGGTTTTTGGCCAACTCCGTTTTGGGATAAATCACATCTGAAGCAGTAGATTTTGCTAAAGCATTTTGAATATCAACAGAACTTTCAATTACCGAATTGGCAATTTTTCGAACGAAATCCAATTGTGGATTATCAGATAATTTATTGTCACTTTCTTGTTTTGATTTTGCATTAAATCGAGAAGGGTCTTTCACGGTAATCGTATGAGGTTCCATTCCTTTTAGTGCAAGGTTATCTATTTTATCAAGATTTATTCCTGCAGTCGACTGGTGTTCCTTGCATTGTAAATCAAGATAACGACCTAACCAACCATCATTTAAATACTCCTGATTTGTAGGAGCAGTTTGCCAGATTTCTTGACTTCGAAAATGAGAGCGAACAGGTTCTGGATATCCAACATTTTGTATAATTGATAAATCTCCATTTTGCTGCATGGTAGCAAATCCTTTTAACGCGGGATGAAATGCCATTCCATTTGTAGCCGAAATAACATCCTCTTTTGAAAGTGCTATTTTTGGACGCAAGTCATAATAAAGCGCATCTTCAAATGGAACAAATGTATTCAAACCGTCATTTCCACCATTTAATTGAACAAAAACTAAACATTGCTCTCCAATTACCAAATTCTTTTGGGAACCGAAGGCATGTAAAAAATCAGGTAATAAAAGTGTGCCACCTGTAAAAGTTCCTGTAAGTGTTAAAAATTGTCTTCTGTTCATATTAAAAGTATTTTACTTTAAAAATCGGCTTTCAATTTATATAAGTTGGAATTCGGGCAATTTTGCCATAAAATTAAATAGCCTAAGTACCGCATTTTCTGACCCTTCGGTAGTACCATCAAAATCGTATTTTAATATTTTTTCAAAATCAAGCTGGTCATTTTCACAGATTTGAAATAACAAACGGTTTCCGAGTTCAGCTATAATTTGTTTGTTATTCTGATTCTTGTTCCAATTTAATTTAACAGTAATTGAATTGTTTTGAGCTGTACTCTCCATCATTTCATCGTCTTTTACTAACCTTCTTTGTCCAAAAGGTCTTCCACTACATAATGCATCTACTATTGTGTTTCGTTGTAAAAAAATTTGAGATGTCAACCAGGAATTTCCTCCATCCCAACCTTTAACATTAGGCTGGTTGAATAAATCCATTCCTTGATCTTTAATAAAAAAAACAATTGCTTTTTCATTTTTTACAGGCAGGTTGAGTTCCTGAATTAACTGTAAAATATATTCCAATGGATTTTTTATTTTTGAACCAGCAGTAGGTTTGGAAAATTCTTCTGTAAAAATCTTAGTTAATAGGGGTTTAATTTCGAAATCAACTTCCTTGAAATAGCTCCCATAATATTGAACTAATTCTTCAGTTGGATTATCATAAATAAACCATTTCAAAATTTTTCTTGTAATCAGATACGGAACTTTAGGTTGTTGAAAAATAATATCAATGAGTTGGTCAACTTTAAAATTACCTGATTTACCAAGGTAAGAAAAGCTATCTCCATCTTCAAAAAATTTGCGGTATGTCGGTCCGTTTTCACCAATTCCCAATCCTGCTAAGCCTTTTGCTCCGTTTTTAATATCTTCTTCCGAGTAATTCCCAATTCCAAGAGTAAATAATTCAAGTAATTCCCTGCTCAAATTTTCGTTTAGATTGCCCCTTCTATTGTCTGTATTGTCAAGATAAGTAACCATCGCATTGGTTTGGATTATTTTCTTTGTCAATACTTTAAAGTTTCCAAAAGCATTTTCCCTAATTATTTGATTGTGTTGAAAAATCCAATTATTTACTTTTACTTTTTGATAAGTAGCAACATAATGGTTGTGCCAAAAGCACGTCATTTTTTCACGAAGTGGAAATTCGTCTTCCAACATTTTTCCAATCCACCATGCTTTTAAATCAGAATGAGTTTGCTGTTCTTTTTTTAAAACTGCTTTCGCTTCTTCGGGAGATGATTTTAATTTTTTTCGGATTGCTTGTAATTCTTTAAATGATTTGGGACTATTTTGAATAAATTCGGGAATTTCTAAAGAAAACTCTTGGACAAATGAGTTCTCTAAGAAACTATTTATTCCTACTGCCTTAATTATTTTTGCCTGCTTTGCTGAGTATCCAAGTCTTAATGACCAAAGTGTATATTTATCCATAAACCATTTTACAATATTGATTAGACTTGATAATTAGTAATTAGTTTAATATTAAATAAAAACCTAAAGTATTTCCATTAATTAATTTCAATAAAAATTAATGCCTTGAAATTAAACCAAAAAAACTTCAAAATATTATAATTCGAATCAAGATAAATTAAAGATAATATAATGTGAGTTGAAATAAAAATAATATAATAATTTTAGCCGCATTTTTTAATCAAAAAAGTCCAAAAACTTCTCATAATCTTTCAGCAAATTGTTCGAGATTTCATCTGAACAGGCTACTAAAACCAAAAACGGCTAAAAGTAATTTTAGCCGTTTTTTTTATTTAATAATTTAATAATTCTATTACGGTTTTGGTAACAAGTGTTTTTGAACTTTTCCAAGTGCTGTTCTAGGTAAACTATCAACAGTGATGAAACTTCTTGGCACTTTAAATGATGCAAAAGTCTTTTTACAAATTGCTTCAATTAAACTAGCATCATATTTTTCGTTTGGAACAATATAAGCTACTGGCATCTCCCCTCTTGTTTCATGAGGAATTCCAACTACAACAGCTTCATCAACTCCTTCTTGCTCTAATAAAAATTCTTCGATTTCGCGGGGATAAATATTGAATCCACCGCTAATTATCAAGTCACTTTTGCGTCCTCTTAAGGTAAAATAGCCATCTTCAGAAAGCACTCCCATATCTCCAGTTTTGAAATAACCATCGATAAAGGAATCTATTGTTGCTTGTTCTCTTTTCCAATATCCTGCAAAAACATTTGGCCCTTTTACACATACTTCCCCTTCTTCATCAACCGCAGCTGTTTCTCCGTTAGGTAAAATTATTTTAACAGAAAGCCCAGGTAATGGAAAACCAACAGTTCCAGGTCTTCTTTCACCAACATATGGATTACTTATGTTCATTAGGGTTTCTGTCATTCCGTATCTTTCCAATATAACATGTCCGTATTTAGATTCAAAATCTTCCATAACTTGGGGTGGTAAAGGGGCTGAACCACAAGCAAATAATCGCATATGTTCTCCAATTTGCTTTGCCACGTCGTTGGATTGCTCTAGTAATCGGATGTAAATTGTAGGTACTCCAAAAAATAATGTGGGATTAAAATCTAGGAATTCATTTGCAGCTTTTTGGTGTTCAAAACGTACTAATAACCTCATCGTGCAACCACTGATAAGCCAACAGTGAATTCCGTTGGCAAGGGAATGAACGTGAAATAATGGTAAGGCTAGTAAAAATTTATCATCCTGCGTAATTTGCCAACAAGAAACAAGATTAATCCCATTTGAAATGAAATTATTGTGGGTTAGAATTGCGCCTTTTGAAGCTCCGGTTGTTCCGCTTGTATAAACCAATGCTGCAGGACTATCTCCGGTTGTATGACTACTAATTTTATTGTCACTATGGTTTTTTAATTCTAATATTAAATCACTCAATTGCAAAGCTGGAAAACCACCTGGCACTTCTACATCGGCAATTAATAATTTAGGATCGGCATCCGTTAAAATATGTGTTATTTCTCTTTCTTTATATAAAATATTTACTGGGACAAAAATGATTCCTGTTTTGACACAAGCCAAATAAAGGTCGATCATTTCAACGCAATTTTCAAGATAAATACAAATTCTATCACCAGAAACAATTCCTTTTGACAATAAAAAATTAGCCATTTTATTACTTCGGGAATCAATATCTCCAAAAGTATATTTATTGGATCCAAACTCAAGAGCGGTTTTATTTTTCCGACCTACAAGAGATAAATCAAATAGATTAATTAAATTCATTTACTATTATTTATGTTCATTATTAATTTTAAGAGATACAAAACAGATTGCTAGAGCAAATATTCCAAGTGATAAAAATGCGGAAGAAAAACTACCTGTGAAGTCGGTTATTTTTCCTACTAAAGGAGCTGCCACTAAAATAAATACAATTCCAAGCATGTTCACTAATCCCATTGCAGCTCCTGCACGACCAGGGAAAAGTAAAGCTGCACGATTAAATAATCCTGCATAAGGCAACCCGCAACCTATTCCCAATAAGATAATTGCAAAAATATTGATGATTAAATTATCGTTTATAAAAGCCAAAATAAAACAACCTAAAGTGTTTAATAATAAGCTAATTACTAATAGTTTTCGAACACCAATTTGGGTAACTAATTTTCCTCCCCAAGGTCTAGTGAAAATACCTAACAATAATACTAAAGAAGCAATAAAAGGAATTAATAATTTATTTTCGAAGGTGAAATTCTCTTTCAACATTTCGGTAATCCAAGAACCTATAACGATAACCAACCCAAAAGAAGCCATTTGAACTAAGCCCAATAAATACAATTGACCGTTAGACAACATTACCGATAATGAGCTGTGGGGATGTTCTTTAGCAATTGGTTTTGGCGCGAAAAACAATACTATAATCAATGTCAATAATGCAACTGCAGAAGTTGAAATAAATGCCGGAGCCCAATTATCATAGTTTCTAGCTATTTGCGGTACAGCAAAAATAACAAATCCGGATCCTAATAATACACTCGCTCCATAATAACCTTGGTATATAAATAATTTTTCAGAAGGCATCGATTGATAAATATATCTTGCTCCAGAAACAAAACTTACACCCGTTCCAAAGCCTACAAAAAATTTCCAAAACAATAATTGATTGTAACTTTCAGAAAAAGAAATTCCAAAATTTCCAATACAAACGACTGCTAGTGCTATGCACAACATTTTTTTGGGACCATATTTATCTGCAAAATGGCCTCCAGGAATTTGCATTAATGCGTGTGTTAAAAAAATAGCCGTAGTTAAAAATCCGAACATTGCCTTTGTAAATGGAAATTCAGGGGAGTCAAAACTACCCATTAACCACTCTTTCAATGGAGCGTGATTGGTATAATTTGCTGAGAATGCAAATCCTGCTAAGCAAGCGCAAAATAACGCTATTTTTTGCTGTTTGTTATTTAATTTATTATCGTTCATCATTATAATTTTTGGTTAATTTGTTTTTGGTACTCTATTTAGTAAAGTTGGTTTAGGCTTTACTTTAATTTGTTTTTACAATTCTAATAGCATTTAAATAGGTTGCTCCTCCTTTGCTTGGATTGAATTTTATTGAAATTCCTTTACCCTCTTTTACACTTATAGAAGTGTTTTTTATAACCGCTCGTTCCGTTCCAATTTGGTTTGGAATATCAAAATTTTGTAGCATTGTATTTCCATTTACTACCACATCAAAAACATAATTTTCGGCATTTTCATAGCTTGAAGTATTTCCTAAATTATAAGCTAACGCTTCTTTTTGCACTTTAGGAATTAAATGCGCCCAATAAAAATAAACTTCATAAATTCCATCAGCAACATCGGCTTTAAATTCTTCTATTCCATTTCGTTGGGTTTGAAAAATAGGGTCTTGAGTGGTATTTAATATATCCAACTCTGAAGCTGGCAATTGTCCGTAACGTGTATTCGTTTTAAATGATTTTCCTCCTACATATCCCCAACTTCCTTTGGCGTAAGCTTGTTCGGGAATCCAACATATTGCGGCTGATTTGTCTTCAAAATAACGATTAGAACCAAACATTACATTCAAACTTTCAAAACTAGCATCCTGAATTTGACTTGGAATTAATTGGAAATTGACTTTATAAAAATCGGAAACCTCATCAATTCCATTTTTTGCAGCAGCGGTAATAACATTAATTTTATTTGTAAAAGGAATGGAAACGACAGCTACCCCATTTTCTGTTTTATATTCTCCTAAATATTTAGAGTTCACATTAACTGAAATTTTAGGTAAATTGCTATAAATCGTAACATTCTGATTGCAAATTCCCGCCTGTGTTTCGACACCTGCCCGGTTGTACCAAGAATTAGACCCAAAAGCTAAGAACGGTTTTTTAAGAAAATTTGCTTGATATAACAAATAAGTATCTTTTTTTTCTCTATTCAATCCGGTAATTCCTTTGTTATTTACATGGGGAACGGCAGCTGCCCGAGATTCAGAAAAGAAGTCATTTAAATTCCAAATTGCCGCTCCCGAAATGAACTTTCTATCCATTATCGCTTTCAGATAGTGCTCGTGATATAAATTACCATATTCTTGTGTGTAATCAAATCTCTCGGGTAAAAAAGAATGCAATCGGGTATCAACATCAGCACCATATTCAGTAACAATAATTGGTGTTTTAGGGTATTGCTTGTGAAAATCATCCAAGTAGGTATCAAAACCTGAAAAGATTCCACTGTACCAACCTTGGTATAAATTCAGTCCCACAATTTTAGGAATTTCAAATAATCCGGCTTCTTGATAGGCAGACATTGAACCGTGACAAGGAATTAAGGTAGATCTGGAAGGATCCAAACTTCTTATTAATTTCTCTAATTCTTTCGCTTGTCGGTTCAATTCTTTACAATAAATTGAGTGTCTTTCAGCATCTTTTTTAAATGGCGGACGCAACATTACTTCGTTCATATATGCCCAAACAACCAGTGAAGGATGATTGTAATTTTGCTTTACCATTTCTTCGGCCATTTGCAACGAATTTTCTAAAAACACTTTGTTTTCGGTAATTGCATTTACAATTGGGATTTCTACCATGGTTACAATTCCTAATTTATCGCACCAATCCAAAATATTTTGATCTTGAGGATAATGAGCAATTCTAAGGAAATTTCCTCCCATTTCTTTAATCAATTTTATGTCTTGAATATGGAACTCATCGCGCAAAGCATTTCCAATTCCGGAAAAAACTTCATGACGATTTACGCCTATTAATTTTAAAGGTTTTCCATTCAAATAAAAACCATTATCGGCTGTAAATTCGAACCATCGTAACCCAAAAACCGTTTCTTTTTCTTGAAGTAATTGATTTTTATTGTTTAGAATTGAAGTGACAACTTTATACAATTTTGGAGATTCTGGAGACCATAAATCGGGGTTAGCAATTTGAATCGGGTTGCTTTCAAAAGTGTTTGATTCCCCTGCTTTTAAAGTTAATTTACTCTTGCTAGTATTTACAACTTCCCCTTTTGGATTGATGTATTTTTGAATAATTAGAATTTTACTATTTTCAGAAAGTTCATTTTTTACAATAGTTTTAACTGAAACCGTTGCTTCTTTGTCTGAAACTTGAAACGTTTTTACATAAATTCCAGAAGAAGCAAAATCAGCCGTTGAAATATGAATTGGAGCAACAAAACTTAAAGAAATTGGTCGGTTAATTCCTCCAAAAAAAGTGAAATCGGCAGTTAATGGCGGAATATTTTCATTGTAGGAATTATCTACTTTAATCGCAATCAAATTGGATTTACCGGGTTGAATATTGTTGGTAATATCAAAATTAAAAGCAGTGTAACCACCGATGTGTTTTCCAACCAAAACTTCATTTACATACAATTCAACTACTTGATTTGCACCGTCAAAATTCAAAATTGCAATTTTACCTTCGGCTTCATTTCCAATAAAAACCGATCGTCTATACCAACAGATGCCTCTATAAAACCCTGGGGTTTCATCCATCGCATCCTCGTTATTCCAGGTGTGAGGAATTGTAACAGTAGACCAATTTGTATCAGGAAAATCTACTTTGTAACTACTCGAATTATTTTCTTTTGAAAATTTCCAGGCTTCGTTAATGGAATAATTGACCTCTTGATTGGACTTTTTTATTTGTGCAAAAATTGGAGAAAAACATAAAGTTCCAACTATTATAAAATAGAATAAAATTGGGTTATTAACACTCCATTTGTGTTTTGAAAATATTGTTTTCATTCGATAATTATGTTTTCCCAATTATCTGTTCGAAAGGGAGATGCAGGCAAATTGTCACCATTAAAAAGGTTCGCTTTATCTGTCGAATTCCATGCATATCTCACAGCAACTGGTTCTTTAATTGATGGTGAAAATACAATTAATTTATTATTTTCAATATATGCCTCCGCTTTAATAAATTTTCTATCATTACCGGCAATAAAAATATCATTCAAAATTGTTCCTTTAATATTAAGCATAGAATTGTAGGTAAAATCAATAACTACTTTATCATTATCAATTGCAGAATTAGAAAATAATGGTCCGCAAAAAGCTACTTTTTTAGAATAGGAATTGGCTAAAGCAATATTGGCTAAACGTCTTCCAAAAGGCAATTTGTATGGATAATGAAGGTCATTCAAGTCGCCAATATCCATCGTGGAACACATTGCGGTATTGGGAAGTTGGAGTGTTTTTTGTTGGTTTTCACGAATGATAGATGCTAAATTGCTATCGCTGTATTTATAGGTCGTTAATTGTAAAAAGTAGAAAGGCAATTCAGGATTGTTCCATTTTTTTCTCCACCCGGTAATTAAAGCGCTCATTTGCTCAAAATATTCGTTGGCCCAATCTCTATTTGAAGTTCCTTGATACCATGCTATTCCTTTTATAGTGAAGGGAATTAAAGGTGCTACCATTCCGTTATACAAAACAGACGGACGTCTGTGCGGTCTGCTTGTCATATAGAGAGATTTTGGCTCTTCAATTTTTAACTTATTTGCTTTTGCTTCTGCAAATGAAATACTGTCTTTGACTTTATTAGCGTCCCAATTTTCCCAACGTGCAAATAAGTTTTTCAATAGTGGATAACTTCTATTTTCTTCTTCAGGAGTCCAACATTCCGCTCCTGTACCACCCCAATTGGCTGTAATTATACCAATTGGAACATTTAATTTTTTTTGTAAATCTCTAGCAAAATAATAACTCATTGCTGAAAATTCCTTTACACTAATAGAATCACAAGGCATCCATTTGCAATTTTTTGGAAAATCTTCTTGTGGTGAATTAGCGATTTTTTTGGTAATATTAAATAGTTTAATATTTGGGTAACTGGCTTCAGAAAGTTCCTTTTTGGCGTCTTTCACTTTTCTCATTGGCCATTCCATATTGGATTGTCCGGAAGTAAACCAAACTTCACCAATGAGTACATGATTTATTTGAATGGTGTTATTCCCTTTTATAGTAACGGTTTGCTCTTTAAAATTAGCTTTAAAAGTCGCAACTTCTATTTTCCATTTACCATTTTTATCGGCTGTAATTGTAGCTGTTTTTTTAGCCCACGAATTTGAAATTATAATCGTTTCATTAGGATCAGCGGTTCCCCAAAAGTTAACCTTACTTTTTTGTTGAAGCACCATGTGATCACAAAAAATAGCAGGCAAAGTTACATTTGCAAAGAATGCATTACTTAATAAAATAAAAAATAAAAGCAAGGCATTTTTCATCATCAGAAATTTTAAATAAACGAAGTTTTGAATTATTTCTTTAATAGAAATGGAAGTACTTTTTCAGCATATCGATCTCCCAATTTATTAGCGCTTTCCGCATCAAAATGGATGTTATCTTCTAATAGCTTTGTTCCTTCAGAAGTTACAAAATCGCTAAATGGAATGTACTCTTTTACTTTTTGAATTACTTCTTTATTGAATTCTACAAAATCTGGTCGTTCTGATAATTCTCCACAAATAAAAGGCAATTCAGGTTCGTTTAGATCTTGTCTGATGTGTTCCACCATCTCTTTTAAATTGGCTTTATACGTTGCAAAATTATCGTCCTTGCCTTCTTTATTGTCGCTCGAACCTTGATTCCATATTATGGCTTTAATTTTACCATGTTTTTGCGCTTCTTTAGCTCGGATTATTGAAGCATCATAATTCACTTTTCCTGGTTTGTACCATAATTTAATTGAAGAACCACCTTGTGGATTCATTACTAACCCTAATGGTTTATTAAGTGCTTTTTGAAGGTTAACCATACAATTTCTTGCTAATGTAACCCCTTGAATTTTTAATTCTTTACGAATACTAGAATATTTATTTAATGGTTGAGATGCCGGTTCAAAATTTCCATCTTCATTGAATAAATATACATTTGGAATCACGCTATAATCATCAATTGGCGCGCGTCCAGACATGTTGGATTGACCAATTGCAAAAATAATGTCTAAGGGTTCCAACGCTTTTATTTTATCTGACTCGGTTTCTAAAAATTGTATCAAATTGTATTTATTATCGTTTAGTTCTTTCATAAGTTTTACGAGGGGTTTGTAGTATTGAAAACTATTATCTACTAATCCTTTGTTAGAATCGGCATTCGAAGGATCTGCTTTTTTTGAGGAAGGATCATTGTCTTGGTATCGAAAATAATGCCATCCCACACAAGATTTATTGGCTAATAATGACAAGCAAAAGTTTTGATAGGCAAAACCTCGATCAGTTTGAGTTTTAACTGTAAAGCCGGCGCCGGTAGTATTTGGGAGCCCTGAATCCATTCCTTTAGTATAAAATTCAGTAATCATAAAAGGCTTTTTTGCGGCTCTATCCCACATGTCAAATAGCACTGCATCGGGAGTCCAGTAGCCATAATAATTGACAGATAAAATGTCGCAATATTTTCCTGCAGCTGCAATAATTGAATCGATTTTTTTTGCTCCACCATGAATTCTACTTCCTAAATAAAGGTGATTAGGGTCGTATTTTTTTATCGCTTTGGAAACAATAGAATAATATTTATCAGCTACAATTCCAGCAAATTCAGCTCGGTCTTTATCGCTAATTTTATCAATTGCTATCCCTTTTTGTTCCAACCATTTTGAAGCAAATAAATACCCTTGATCCGATTTATCTTCTAAAGTTAAGTACCCTTCTAAATTATCTAATCCAAGAGGCATTTCATTATCTGAAAAATAGCCAAATAGGTTTTTATCATTGGCATATTTCGTTAATTCTTGTGCTCTCTCATCACAATAAGTTTCAAATTCAGCATCAAAAACAAAAATACATTGATTTGGATATCCAGTATTTCCAGGTAATTGATACGTCCCTCCTCTTTTCTTACCATACCCACTCATAAAGTTGAGATTTGGAGTGTAAGAAAGTGGCATTTTTGCTGTTTTATTATATTCTTGGATAACTTCATCATCACCCCAAGAACCACTTCCATAAAAACCATATGATCTTAAATTTTCTGCGGTATTAGCAATCCATTTCTCATTATTTCCAAATTTATTAGCAAATTCTTTTTGATTTAATTCTGAATTTCCTGGACGCAATGAAGTAATACCAACATTAATATTCTTGAAGCCAAATGGGTCAATTACCCACCATCTATTTCCGACTTTCTCTGTTCTAAAAAAACCAGTTGCCTTGAATTTTTTGGAAACATCACTTCCGAAAACAGTAGGAGTAGTTGATTTAACCGGCTTAAATCCCTCAATATTTTTTACGATACAGGTTTCAAAAAAATCCCACGAAGTTTCTTTGCCTTTTACCCATGGTTTCGCTTCAACTTTTATAGATTGATAGCTAATTGCTCCCCAATTATTGTATTTTTTTGGGTCACAACCTTGAGAAAAAACAAACTGAAAACAGAAAATTGCAAGAATTGAATAATATTTCATTTGAGTATAAAAATGGTATTGTATTTATTATTAATGAGGTAGTTTAAAATTAAACTACCTCATTTAATTATTTATTAGTAGCCAGGATTTTGAGGATAATTTCCTCCCATAGCATTAATTTGGCTTTGTGGTATAGGCCATCTTATATTTCTAGTAACATCAAAATTAGACCTAATTAAGATGTAATTTGCAGCATTAGTAGCATTTGCAGCAGCAAGAGTAGTTTTACCAGTTGTGCTACTGTAAACCACTTTATTTAAATAATTGTCAGATCCAGCATAGGTTCTAATTTGTGTGCTCATTGTTGTAGGTCCGAATCTTTTTAATAAATACCATCTGTGGCCTAAATTTTCTTGAGACAATTCTCTAGCGTCTTCATCAAGAATATCTTGAAGTGTCAATGCCGCAGTTCTAGGAGCATTTCCAGCTCTTACCCAAGTTTTGTTATAAAATTCTAACGCTTTAGCTTGGTTTCCTTTACGTAAATAGGCCTCAGCCCCAATTAAGAATGTTTCTGCTAAACGATACGTTACCACATCTTTATAAGAAGGATTGTCAACTGTAGTACGTGTCCATTTATCAAAATATTTAGTGGTAGATGGATGCATGTCTAGTGCATAATTACTAACCATAAATTTAGGGGCAATACTACCATTTGATAAAGTAAATGTTAGCGTTTGTCCCACAGCTACATTAGCAGGAACTGTAATTCCTAAATTAGGATTTGGTTGTCCATTTATCAATAAATAATTCATATCCCAAGATTGAACAATTAATCTACGTGTTAAAGGTGTTGGAATATTATTAAATGTAAAATTCTGACGGAAATATTGATTGTAACGTTTGTCGTTTACTCTGTCATATAACCCTAAAAGGTAGTCATTTGGATAAATTCTACCCCAAGAAACGCCACCTTGCTCCATATCTGTCAATAATGCTGATGGACTTGAAACAATAGTTTTATTGTCATATCTTGTTAGTGTAGCCGAAGCAAAACGATGTCCTGACTGAGTTCCAGACAAGTTTGATGGCGCACCACCTACTTGATTGCTCCATTGTTCAACCAATATACATTCGCTGTTGCTAATTTTTGCACCAAGTGAAGAAGTTGAAGCTGGGGTGAATACATCTTTAGGCTCAGGCATTAAAGCATACATTGATTGGTTTTTTATAGCTTCCACTTGAACAATAGCATCGTCTAAGTCCATTGTGCTTAAATTTTGATTTATTGGCCACATATCAACTAGTGCTTTAATGTGTCTTGCAGCCCCTTGCGTAAATCTTCCAGGTTGAGTTGTAGACCATGCTAAATTATTGATTGCATAATTTAAATCCAGTTTCATTTGATTCATTACCACAGCTTGATCAGCAGGTTGATAATCAATTGGGTCATTAACATTGTAAGGAGTTACTGGAATTGTTGTAAAATAAATATTATCGAATCTTCTTAATAAATTAAAATAAGCATGTGCTCTAAAACAATAGGTTTCTGCTAAAGCTTGTTTCACTTTTGGGTCATTTTGATTCATTTGAAGACCGTAATATATGATTTCATTGGCTTTACCTATCATTCGATAATTATACAACCAAAATCCTTCAACATCTTTATTGTTTGGGGTTAATTTTGTTGGGTCGTACCAAGCGGTTCCAGACCAATCTCCATCACCTGCACGAGTAAAAGTAATGTCATCTCCGGTCATTAATCCACTGGTAGGTAATGAGCTATTACCTCCATTTTCTCCGAATTTTTTACCCATATCTCTTTGTATAGAATATAATGCGGTAACTGCAAATCCTAATCCATCGGGCGTATTATAGATAAAATCTGTTGACAGATCCGTTTCATTTTTTTCAACTAAGAAGTCCGAACAACCGTTGAACAAAAACGACAAAAAAGCTAAAATTAAAATCTTATTTTTCATTTTTTATATTTTTTATAATGATACGTTAATACCAAAAGTTAATAATTTAGGTTCTGGATAACTGGACGGACTACTTTCAGGGCTAAATGATTGGTATTTAGTCCAAGTAAAATAATTTGTAGCCGTTCCATAAATATTGATTTTAGTACGATTGTCTTTACCATACCATTTCATTTTTGGAAGAGTATATCCTAATGAAAGTGTTCTTAAACGGAAATAAGAAGCATCTTGAATACCCATTGATCGAACATAAGGATCAGAGTAATTTGTTCTAGGCATTGGCGCTTCCTGACCTAAACCAGTTGGAGTCCAATAATCTCTTTTTATTCCATTTAATCTTCCACTATTAGTACCACCATCATTATAATCATATAAATAGGTGTTGTTTCTAACCACCCCTTGTACAGTATAAAAATCAAGTAATAAATTAAATCCTTTGTAATTAAAATTAGTAGAAAATGATCCTATCCAATCTGGCGTTGCATCAATAATATCTCTATCTCCAGCCTCAGTAATTATTCCGTCACCATTTACGTCTTGCACTCTAATAGAACCTACTTTTGCTTGTAATTGAGCGTCTGGTAATGGATTTCCAGAAACATCTCTACCTTGTGCAGATGCACGAACTTCTTCGATGTTATTAAAAATTCCATCAAATCTATATTCATAGTAACAATCCATTGGGTGACCAATAAACCAGTTATTATTTGGCTGACTTAATGGGTTTCCATTGGCATCTAATCTTCCATCAATACTAATAATTTTATTTCTATTTTTACTGAAAGTTAGATTAACTCCCATAGTAAAATCTTTAGCCTTTATAGGTGTTGAGCTCAATTGTAATTCAACTCCACGGTTTTGAACTTCTCCTAAATTAGCAAGCTGAGAAGAATAACCTGAAGAAGCTTGTAAGGTTTTATAAACTAATAAATCAGAAGTTTTAGTAGAATAAAATTCTAAACTACCAGAAATAAGATTGTTGAAGAACCCAAAATCCAACCCAACATTATGTGAAGCAGAATTTTCCCATTTCAAGAAAGGATTTGGCATTACATTTCCTGGCAGTAAACCTACTGAGTAATTTGGTCCAGGGCCAAATATAAATTCTGATTGACTAGTTGTTGAAGTCGTTTGATAAGCACCAATTCCTTGGTTACCAACTTCACCATAACTATATCTTAATTTAAGATTATTAATACGTTCAGAATTATCATTATTAAGTTTTAATGCTGCAGAATAAGATGGAAATAAACCCCATTTATTTTCTGTTCCAAACACAGAAGATCCATCATATCTTAATGACGCTGAAAGAACCAATTTATCTAATAATGTCACTCTCGCTCTTCCCAAATATGATTGAATTTGACGATTTGTAACTGAACGGCTAGGCACTCCAAAAACAGATGCGTTATTAAAACCATTAGCTCCAAAATAATCAGTTAGGAAATTTTTAGCCGTTTGAGTAAACCCTTCATTTCTAAATTTGTTCGCACTTTGAACTAAAGTAACATCAAATCTATTGGTTTCGTTTAAGTCTTTATTGTAAGTTAAAATGTTTTCAACTAACCATTCTTTATCGGTTCCAAATTTTAATTGTCCCCAACCATTAACTGGTCTTCCATTTTCATGTAAACTAGATTCATAACTTTCTCTATTTTCATTTCGAGCATTATAACTAGTATTTAATCGATATTTTAAACCTTTGATAATTTCCCATTCTGCAAATAAATTCAATAATAATCTATTGGTAAATCTTTGATCTGAAGCTTGTTGGCTATTCCAAAGTGGGTTGTATTTTAAATCGGTAGTAACATACTGAGCTATATTACCATTTTCATCATAAGGACTAGCATACGGTGAAAAAGTAAAAGCTTTTCTGTACATATTTGAACTTGCAGAACTACCGTTAGTAATTCCGTCCTCTCCATTTTGTGTTGAAAGTGTATATGAAATATTAGTTCCTATTTTTAATGAATTTGAAATAGAGTGATCCACATTTAATCTACCTGTTGCTCTCTCATAACTAGAATTCATAATCATACCATCTTGTTTGGTATAATTTAAACTAGAACTGTATTTAGTTTTTTCACTCCCCCCTTTAATACTTAAATTATAGGAATTCATTTGAGCCGGTTTAATCAATTCTTTTTCCCAATTAGTAAGTCTTCCAGCTAAATAATTATTGTACAACATTGGATCACCAATAGCTGCTTCGATTACATACGGTTCTACTTGATCTAAAGGTCTAAAATCATTTTGCCCAGCTAATATCATTGAAATCCATTCAGGACCGGTCATTAAACTGAAATTCTTTTTTAGCGTTTCATAAGTAGTTGCAGTACTAAATTCAATTTGAGTTTTTCCATTCAAACCACGATTGGTAGTAACCAAAATTACACCGGCAGAGGCTCGCGCACCATATATTGCTTGAGAAGAAGCGTCTTTTAAAACTTCAACACTCTTGATGTCATTCGCATTTAAGTCGTCAATATCTGAAACTGGAACTCCATCAACTATAAATAGAGGAGAATTACTTCCTGAAAGAGAACGTTTTCCTCTAATTAAAATATCAGAACCACTTCCTGGTCTTGAAGAACCAATGGTTACTTGTACTCCTGAAACTCTACCACGAAGCATTTCTGCAACACTAGTTGTAGGAATGTTCAACATGTCTTTCACTTTAACTGAAGAAATAGCACCAGTAACATCTTTTTTGCGTTGTAAACCATAACCAACAACTACCACTTCTTCCAGTTCTTTTTTGTCTTCTTGAAGAGTAATGTCAATAGTTCGATTAGAACCCACTGTTTTAGTTTGGCTTAAATATCCAACATATGAAAATTTAAGTGTTGCTTGATCATTTAAAACGGTTAAAGCATAATTTCCTTGAAGATCTGATGTGGTGCTGGCTTTATTACTTGCGGTAATAGTAACACCCGCTAATCCACTTCCTTTTGAATCACTTACGGTTCCAGAAATAACAATTTTCCCCGTTTGTGCGTTACTCAATGAAGCAAATAGCAACAATAATAGTACTAACTTTTTTTTCATTTTAATTTTTAATTTGGTTACTTTTTGGTTTGATTAATTTGGAATTATTCTAATAAAAATTTAATTGCGTGTTCGTACACATAAAAAGCAAATTAAATACAAATTGTCTTAATTTCCTAATTAAAATATAAAAAAGTAAATTATTGACATAAATATTAATATTTACAAATAAAATAAAAAAGAGAATGTAAATAATTAATACGATTTTACTACTAAAATTGAATTATAAGAGAAAAAAATATTCCTATATTTGCTCGTTAAATATTAAAGACACCGCCATAATAACAATAAAAAAAATAGCACAAATGGCAAATGTTTCTACGGGGACAGTTGACAGAATTATCCACAATCGCGGCAGAGTAAGCCAAGAAAATGTAGATAAAGTGAACGCGCTTATAAAAGAATACGGTTATGTTAAAAATGTATTTGCAAGTAGTTTAGTTTTAAACAAAAAATTTAAAATTGCAGTTTTAATATTAAAAGATAAAGGATTTACTTATTGGGACGAACCTTTAAAAGGAATTTCAAAAGCCGCAACCGAATTTGCTAGTTATGGTTTTAAAATTGACTATTTTTTCTTTAAATACGACAATAATTCCTTCAATGAAACAGCTGCAAAAATTCTTGAATTAGATCATGACGGATTAGTTTTTGCACCGGTATTTTATGAAGAATCAGTGAATTTTATTAATGAATACAAAAAAAAGGATAAACCAATTGTTCTATTTGATTCCAATATTGAAGAAATAAAAGATATTTCGTTCGTTGGACAAGATTCATTTAAAAGTGGTTATTTGGCAGGCAAACTAATAAGTTACGGAGTAAACTCAGAAACTAATGTAATGCTATTAAAAATTACCAGTAATATTGAAAATACTTCTAAAACAATCTTTAATCTAAAAAAAATTGAAGGTTTTTATTCTTATTTTAAAGATTACAAATCCAAATTACCTAAATACAATTTTACAGAAATAAGCATTAAAGATACGACCAAAAACGACCTTAAAATAGAAATGTTCAAAGAAATTCATGCCGTTTTTGTTTTAAATTCGAGGGTGCATTTAGTGGCGCAATTTATCAAAGAAAATAAATTAGAAAATATCAGAGTTATAGGTTACGATTTATTACAACCAAATGTAGATTTACTAAATGAAGGTTATATTGACTTTTTAATAAATCAAAAACCAGCAAAACAAGGCTATTTAGGTATTAAAAAACTTTATAAAACGTTAGCTCTTAAACAAGAATTAGATGTTCATCTCAATTATGTAAAAGTGGATATTATTGTAAAAGAAAATATTTAAAATAACAATAAAAAGCCTCACAATGTGAGGCTTTTTATTATAGAAATTACAAATTATCTTTTAATAATTCTTACTGTTTTCATTACAGAACCAGTAGTAGTAACTTGAATGAAGTAAGCGCCGTTTGCAAAATTTGATAAATCAATTTGTGCCGTGTTAGCATTTACTTGTTTAGTCATTAGTTCTTGACCAACCATGTTATAAACTTTTACCGAATTCATGTCTTGGGAATAAGACAAATTCAATACATCATTCACAGGATTTGGAGAATAACTGAATTGACTCATGTCGAAATCTTGGTTTGCCAATGTAGTAATGGTTACCGCTAAACTTGTTGTACTTGCACACCCACCAACTGTTTGTGTTGCATAGTAAGTAGTGTTTGT
>CANFJB010000019.1 GCA_947447375.1 Bacteroidota bacterium | reverse complement strand
TTGCATGTGTTAAGCCTGCCGCTAGCGTTCATCCTGAGCCAGGATCAAACTCTTCATCGTATATTTTAATAAATTATTTGACTACTAACTCAAGGAAATTTTTCTAACTTTTTTACTCTCATTTTTGTTCCGATTTGCATCGGAACGGCTGTCAATTCAATATGTCTATGAACGTGTCTTTACTTTTTAATATCTGAATCAAGTTCAGATTAAAACGCTTGTCTCTCAAAGCGGGTGCAAAAGTACAATATCTTTTTAATCTCGCAAGGACTTCAACGCTTTTTTTTAAAAGATTTTTGCTTTTAATTCTTAGCCTTTATTTAAATCCTTGATATTGATATTATTGTCCCCAATAGGGTCGGCAAAGATAAAAACTTTTTACTCTCTAGCAAAAAAAATGTGATCTAGTAATGAAAAAATGTTAGTTGAAGGGTTTTTTAACCACAAAAGGAACAAAAAAAAAGACACAAAGCAAAATGGAGGGTGTTTAGAATACGGAATGCCCTAGCCCGGAGTGGAACGAAAGTCCCGAAGGTTTAAAAACTTAGTTTTGCAGGGGAAAAAGAGCGACCAAAGGAAGCTCCTTTTTAATCTAGCAAAACTTGTTTTTTTAAGCAAGGGCTTGGAGTGGAAAGCCGGAAGTGGCTCCTGATTACTTTGTTACTCGCAATTACGAGAATAATTTAGTCGAAACGGATCGCTTTGATTGGGGAGATTTTGGTGATGATGTACGACGGGATTAATAATATGAGTAAACATATTAGGACGGTGCCGATGTTTAGTAGGAAAATAGTTCCGAAATCGATGAAAACTGGGGCTTCATTTACATAATAGTTCTCGGGATTTAGTTTTATTACTCCGAAATTTTGCTGGATTAATAGCATTCCAACGCCAATTAGGTTGCCCCAAAAAAGTCCTTTTGAGATGAGATAAAAGGCGTTATAAAGGAAAATTTTTCGGACTGTCCAATTATTTGCACCCATAGATTTCAGGATTCCTATCATTTGGGTGCGTTCTAAAATGAGCACTAAAAGCGCCACCACCATGTTGATTGTGGCGACTGCGATCATGATTACTAGGATTACGATGATGTTGAAATCGAATAATTTTAGCCACTCAAAGATGTAATAATATTTTTCGACGATAGTTTGGGTGTCGAGTGTGGAACCTGTTTTTTCGTAAACTTCTTGCCCTTTTTCTTGAATGGAATTGAAATCGTCGACGAAAACTTCGAAGGCGCCCACTTGATCGGATTCCCATTTATTGATGCGTTGAATGTGGCGGATATCTCCGATAATATAGGTAGAATCGAATTCTTGAAATCCTGAATTGAAGATTCCGGTTATTCGAAAAACGCGAAGATTTGGCTTTTGATTGGTGTCTTCTTTCATAAAGAAGGTGTTGAATTTATCGCCGACTTTTAGATTTAATCGGTTGGCTAAAAATTGAGAAATCAGAACCTCATCGTTTAATTGGTTGTTTAAATTGGGTAATTTTCCACTTACAAGGTATTCTTGTAGGTTGTTCCATCGGTATTCTTTTCCAACACCTTTGAAAATAATTCCTTCGAAAGCGGTTTCGGTTCTTATAATTCCAGACTTAGTTGCTACTGCTTGAACGTGATTTATTCCTTCTACATTTTTAAATTTTGGATAGAAATCTTGATGAGTAGAAATGGGCGTTAAGCTAAGCTGAGATTGGTTTTCATCGTAATTTGTGATGATAATATGTCCGTTGAATGCAGCTACTTTTTGACGAATTTTTTGTTGTAAACCAATTCCCGTTGCAACAGAAATAATCATCATTATCATTCCAATTGCAATTGCTGCTATTGCAATTTTTATAATTGGCGCAGAAATACTACTTTTATGGTCTCGAGCAGTGATGAGTCTTTTTGCTATGAAATATTCTAAATTCAATAGTGATTTTGGTTTAAAATTGCAAAGTTGAACTACTTCGCTCGAGTCAAAATTACGTTTTTAGAATTTATTTTCAAGTATTAAAGGTTAATTAATTATTTTTCGAGGTACCAAGCATGATTCAAATTATAACTACACAACAACAACACAACGGAATTTCGAGCGCGAAAAAACTACATTATTTCATTTTTGCTGCTTTATCGCTATTGATTTATTCTTGTAAACCCACACAAAAAGGCATTAGAAATTCTTCTTCTACAAATAAAACGATAGTAATAAATAGTGAAAAATCGACTCGTTTTAGTAGTGGTGCCGATAATTACAAATCTTATTTTTCATTATTAGACAATAAAAGAGTTGGCGTAATCACGAATCAAACTGGCGTTGTTTTATACGATTCTATATTTATGTATCCGGATTCGGGCAGCATCAGCCACGCTGAAGGATTTGTAACAAAGAGAATTCATTTGGTTGATTTTCTGTTGAAAAATAAAATCAATATTCAAAAAATATACGCTCCAGAACACGGTTTTCGAGGAACTGCAGATGCTGGAGAACACGTTGTTGATGGAAAAGATGTAAAAACAGGGATTCCGATTATTTCACTTTACGGAGAAAATAGAAAACCAAAACCAGAACAACTGGAAGGAATTGATGTGTTGGTTTTTGATTTACAGGATGTGGGCGCTCGATTTTACACTTACATTTCTACGCTGCATTATATAATGGAGTCTTGTGCGGAGAATAACATTCCGTTGCTTGTTTTGGATCGTCCAAATCCAAATATTTCGATTGTTGACGGGCCAATATTAGAAAAAGAATATTCGAGTTTTGTGGGAATGCACACTATTCCATTGTTGCATGGGATGACAATTGGAGAATATGCTCAAATGATAAATGGTGAAAATTGGTTGAAGGACGGACTTCGTTGCGATTTAAAAATCATCACTTGCGCAGGATACAATCGGGAGATGAAATACAGTTTATTGGAAAAGCCCTCACCGAATTTACCAAACGATCAGGCAATAAATTTGTATCCGAGTTTGTGTCTTTTTGAAGGTACGAATGTGAGCGTAGGCCGAGGAACTGAAAAACAATTTCAAATTTACGGTTCTCCTTATTTGCCGAAAGGCGATTTTAGCTTTACTCCTATTCCGAATTTTGGTGCGAAAGATCCCGTTTACAATGGCGTTGAGTGTTATGGCGAAGATTTAACTAGTATTCCGAAAGTTGACAAATTAGAATTGAAATGGTTGCTGAAAGCTTACAATGAAACGGAAGATAAAACCAAATTTTTCAATACGTTTTTCACGAAATTGGCTGGAAGTAAAAAATTGCAATCTCAAATTGAGGAAGGTTTAACTGAAGATGAAATTCGAGCAACATGGAAAAGTGGATTACATGATTTTAAGAAAATGCGAAAACCTTATTTGATATACTAACAAAAAAACCTGACTTGTTGAAGTCAGGTTTTTTTTTGAACTATTTGAAATTGATTAGTTTTTTATTTTCACAAGCACCATAATTTCATAACTATCGATTGTTTTTTCTTTCCCCTTTTTGGATCCGTAAACATTGGAATAAATAATTTTCAAATCGTAATTTTTTGATTGAATGTTTTGAAATATGGCTTCATCTGAAACTTCATTATTTAAGAATGCAGAATTTGATTTAATGAAATCAAAAATCTTAACAGGAATAACCTCATTATTAATCGATAAATCAAAACCATACTCTTTATCTACAGATTTTAAAGCATACGTTTTATCATCAATTTTAACTGATTCTTTATCATCAATAGAATTATAATTAGATTTTTCAAATGAAAAGTCAAATCCATTTACAATCGTAATATTGTTTGAATTATAATTTTTATTATAATTAAAATTGGTATTATTGTCTTCCTTTGTTTCATAATTTGAATGGTATTCGAGTCCGAAGGCTTCCATTATTTGAGAAGAATTAGGTGTTTTATCTTTTTTCAAAAGCGCAGTCAATTTGTTATCTGTATATGGCGTAAGAGATTTTACCCCATAATTTTCTTCTAAGAAATCAACAATACTACTTAGGTCTTTTTCTTGATCAAAAGTTAGTTTTTTGGCTCCCATTCCTTTCATATATTCTTCAAATCTTGATAGCTGACTGTTTTTTGAAATGGAATCAGCGCTTTGAGGGCCTGCAATTGAAAGCAACCCGAACAAACACATACTTATTGGTATGAATTTAATTTTTGGTTGTTTATTGATAATAAAATAAGCTACAACAACGGTTAACCAAATAGATAATAAAAGCACATAATATCTTTCGTGAGTGAACCCATATAAATTTACACGATATAAAATGGCCCAGAATAAAAGTCCTAATAGTGGCACTAAAAGGAAATAAAACCATTTGCTAAAAGTTCGCATCCATAAATTGCCTGTTTCTTTTGCAATGGGATGAATTAGTAGAAAAGATAAGATTCCGAAGATGGCAAAAATTAATACTAAATAGGAAACCCATCCTACTGGCAATGAAAGTGTAATTAGGATTTTAGTTTCATAACAAAGTAGAATTATCAAATACAAACTTATCAACGGCATTAGTACGAATTGCGTGAAGTTTTTAAGTCCTTTTGGATAACTTAATTTCAATGATGCATCGGCATTATTGGTTTCCGGAACACCAGCAAGAAAGAAAATAGTATTGAATACTCCAGAAATGATTACGAATAAATCAGCATAAATTTCATCGTAAAATTCAACATTAAACAATTTTGTAATTGCTAATATTGCCAATGACAATCCTAAATAAAGCACCGAACTGTATATTCCAGCGGTTATAATTCGGATAAAAAGTTGCTTATTAAATTCCCAAAATTCTTCTTGATCGTACACTTTAGGAATAAACCCAGCAAAGGAAACGAGCAAGTGTAATGCAATACTTAGAACGAATAATTGCAATCCTTCGATGAAAGTAATTTTCTCAGATAAATTGAAAACGAACGCCGCTATTAAGCCACCAAAAAATAAACTTGTTGCAAATCGAATCCAGGTTTTTGATTTTTTTGACTCAAAGTAGAGACTTGAAGATAGAAAAAATACCAAACAAAGGGAACTACAAATTACAACTTTGACATTAAATTGGTCCGTTTTATTGTCAATATTATCAATAATTATAAGAGAATAAATTGTCCCTACAAAGGCGGCAAGGGTTTCAAGAGGAAAACGGTTAATTGTATCTGCGGTTGCTTTAAATACACTTTGTAAAGAAGGAAATTTTGCCATAGCTATTAAATTTTTTACTAAGTAACGCAAAAGTGAAATAGAATGCAAATAAAAACCCCCGTTATTTGATTGTCAAAAAACGGGGGTTGAAATAGTATTGAATTTAGGATTTACAGACCAAAAGCTGCTTTAACTTTATCTACGTAATCTAATTTTTCCCAAGTAAATAAATCAACGGTAACCGTTTTTTCAATTCCTCCTGGAGCTTTAAACGTTTTGGTAACTGTTTCTGGAGTTCTTCCCATGTGACCATAGGCAGCAGTTTCACTATAAATAGGGTTTCTCAATTTTAGACGTTGCTCGATAAAATAAGGACGCATGTCAAAAATTTCTTCTACTTTTTTTGCTATTTCTCCGTTGGTTAAATTCACTTTTGAAGTTCCATAGGTTTCGACGAAAATTCCCATTGGTTTAGCCACTCCAATTGCATAAGAAACTTGAACTAAAATTTCTTCAGCGACACCTGCAGCAACTAAATTTTTGGCAATGTGACGTGTTGCATAAGCCGCACTTCTATCCACTTTACTTGGGTCTTTTCCAGAAAATGCACCTCCACCGTGCGCTCCTTTTCCACCATAGGTGTCAACAATAATTTTTCTACCTGTTAACCCCGTATCTCCGTGAGGGCCTCCAATTACGAATTTCCCGGTTGGATTGATATGGTAAGTAATTTTATCGTTAAATAAGTGAGCGTATTTTGGATTGTTTTTAATGATTCTAGGGATTAATATTCCTACCAAATCCGATTTGATTTTCTCCAACATTTTTCCTTCTTCATCAAAATCATCGTGTTGCGTAGAAATTACAATAGCATCTATACGAACCGGTTTATTGTCATCATTATATTCTAATGTAACTTGTGATTTAGCATCAGGGCGTAAATATTTAATTTCATTATTTTCACGACGTAAAACAGCTAATTCTTGTAATAGTTTATGAGATAAATCAAGTGCCAATGGCATGTAATTTTCGGTTTCATTGGTTGCATAACCAAACATCATTCCTTGATCTCCGGCACCTTGCTCCTCTTTTGTAGCACGGTCAACTCCTTGATTGATATCTCCTGATTGTTCGTGAATTGCCGAAAGTACACCACAAGAATTGGCCTCAAACATGTATTCGCTTTTGGTATAACCAATTTTTCTGATTACTTCACGTGCAATTTGCTGAACGTCAAGATACGTTTCTGATTTTACCTCACCAGCAAGAATTACTTGTCCTGTAGTTACTAAAGTTTCACAAGCCACTTTTGACTCAGGGTCAAATGCCAAAAAGTTATCAATTAATGCATCTGAAATTTGATCTGCAACTTTATCAGGATGTCCTTCACTCACAGATTCTGACGTAAATAAATAAGCCATATAAAATAATTTGTTTTTAATTAAGCGAAGAAAAATAAGATTGCAGGAATGTTAAAGGAGAAGATTTCTGCTTTAGCATTTTTTTAACGAGGTCGCAATCAGTTCAAATTTTTCCTCTAATTTTAGACTGCAAATATAGGAAAGAGAATTGAATTGCAAATTAAAGTTGGGAAATTATTATAAAAGAATTTTTATTGAAAAGACTTATAACGGCATCTTCTTTTTCATTTCTTCAACAATATTGAATGCTGCGGGACAAATGGCAACATTTTTCAAAGTTAGATCAGAAATTTGTTGGAATTTTTTTCGATCGGTGTGGGGAAATTCACGACATGCTTTTGGTCGAACTTCATAAATCATACACGCATTTTCATGGTCTAAAAAAGTACAAGGAACACTTTGCAAAACATAATCGTTGTCTTCATCAATTCTGAGGTATTGATCAATAAATTGTTGTGGTTTTTGACGCATGAACTTGGAAATCCTTTCCATATCGGCTGAAGTAAAAAGTGGCCCTGTGGTTTTACAACAATTGGCACATTTCAAACAATCTGTTTTTTTGAATTCAGCATCGTGCAAATCTTGCATAATGTAGTCGATATTCTTGGGCGCCTTCTTTTTTAGCTTATCGAAATACTTTTTGTTTTCGATATGCTTATCTTTGGCTTCTTTAGGAAGATTGCTTAAAATGTGTTTCAAGTTTAATGTTTGAAGTTGATACGCAAAATTACTGAAAACAAATCAACAAATAACCAAATTACCGAATCAACTGCTATGAAAGACCTTTTTGGAAAAGCCATTCTCGATTTTCAGACCAATAATTCTCCTGAGGATTTAATTACGGAAACCACGATTTCTGAAGAAGATGAAATGTCGGTTGCTTATTTATTTCGGGATTTTTCTGGAATGCCAAAATTAGAACAACAAGCGCTTCTAATTTCAAAAGGGAAGGTTTTGGATGTGGGTTGTGGCGCAGGAAGCCATAGTTTGTTTTTACAAAAAGAAAAGAATTTAGAAGTTACCGCCATCGATATTTCGAAAAGTGCAGTTCAGGCTTGTCGACTGAGAGGGATATCAGCTGTTTTTGAAATTGATATTTTAGAATTTAATTCAATTGAAAAATTTGAAACCATCCTTTTATTAATGAATGGAACGGGAATATTTGGAAAATTAGAAAGCGTTTCAAAATACCTACAAAAACTAAAATCGTTATTGGCGAAAAACGGACAAATCCTGATTGATTCGTCAGATATCATCTACATGTTTGACGAAGATGATTCCGAAGACTCGGAAGGCGGAAAATGGATTTCTGGCGATGCTTATTATGGGGAATTAGAGTTTACTATTTCCTATAAGGGAGAAAAAGAAGCGCCATTTCCGTGGTTGTACATGGATTACAATACTTTGCAAAATGCGGCTGTTGCCAATGGATTAAAATGCGAATTGGTTTTGGAAGGCGACCATTTTGATTATTTGGCGAGACTGACTTACTAATAAATTACGGAATATTCAAGTATTTATGCGTCTGCAATGAAACTCGCCATTTTGGATTATTCATCACATAATCAACAATTAGCGGCGTCATATCTTCTTTTTTGCTCCATTCTGGCTGAAGAAATAGAATAGCATTGGAATTTACTTTTTCGGCTTGCTCTTCGGCAAATATAAAGTCGTGTTTGTTGTGAATAATCACTTTTAACTCGTTGGCATTATCGTAAACAGTTTGCGTAGGTAATTTATTTTTCTTTGGAGAAAGACAAATCCAATCCCAAGTTCCTGATAAAGGATAAGCACCTGAAGTTTCAATATGAATTTTAAGGTTTTTATCTTTTAATTTTTGAGTTAAAACAGACATGTCCCACATTAACGGTTCTCCACCTGTAACTACAACAGTCTCAGAATATTTTGCTGCATTTTCAACAATCAAATCGGTATTGGTTGGAGGATGTAATTCGGCATTCCAACTTTCTTTTACATCGCACCAGTGGCAACCTACATCGCAACCACCAATTCTAATAAAATAAGCGGCAGTTCCAGTGTGGTAACCTTCGCCTTGAATGGTGTAGAATTCTTCCATTAGGGGAAGCATTAATCCTTTATCGACGGCTATTTGAGTTTCTTGATTTAACATTGTTTATTATAAATAGATTGCAAAGGTAGTGAAAAATAGGATTGCAGAATTGTGAATTGTGAATTGTGAATTGTGAATTAAAATAAAAACTAAGAATTATAATGACAAAATTATTAGAGAAGCCAAGAATTGTTCATTAGCACTGATGGAAGTGGCATCCCCCGTCATTGCGAGGCACGAAGCAATCTCGGGGATAGAACGGACAGCAGGAATATGAATTTTCCAAATGCCGAAATTATTGCTCCAAAAAAAACCGACAGCTTTTAACTATCGGTTTTAATATTGAAACTTATATTTCTTTTATTTCAGTAATTTTAATGATTGCGTTGCGTAATCATTTAATGGATCTAAGGCTAAAGTTTTACCGAAATATTCTTTTGCTTTCACTTTGTCGGTGTTTGCATAGGCAGCACCGATTGCGTTGTACGACTCGATAAATTTAGTTTTCACCGCTGGTTTAGCCATTTCTTCCTCGCCTTTTGCTGTTACCACGTCGATATATTGTTGGTAATATTTAATAATCATTTCGTCGTTTTCAAGCAAGTTGTTGGTTCTAGCTCTGAAAATATAAGCGTCTTGAGTTGAAGGCGCCGCTGTGATTACATTTCCAAAAGCAACATCGGCTTTTTGCAATTCGATTGGGTCTGCTTTTACGACATCTTTACGAGTATTTTTAAAGTACAAAGAATTTCCAAGGTAGAAATTATCCAATAAATAGTTTTTAGAATTCACATTGGTTACTGCGATTTCATAGATTACTGCTGCTTCTTTGAACAATTTTTGCTCGTAGAATTTTTTTCCAATTTCACTTAAATCGTTGGTCATAGTAATTTCCATTTCAACGGCTTTTTTCAATTGCGCAACTCCAGCATCAAAAACAACAGCGTCAACGACTTTCGTTTCTAGATTATTGGCTTTTTTCATTTTTGCTAATCCTAAATATAGGTAATCTCTAGCGATTATTTTATTTGTAGGTGTTGCAATAAAATTTTCTAACGCTGAAATTGCAGCATCTACATTTCCATTTTCGTAGGCAGAATAACCTAAATAACGGAAGATTCTTGGATTTACTTTATCCAATTCTTTCATTTTGTTGGCTTCAATTTCTAACGCTTTATAATCTTTTGCAAGAATTAAAAAGTCGGCGTGACGCATACGAGACGTTAACGAATAATCGGTTAGACTCATGTATTTTTCGTATAATGACATTGCTTCAGAAATACAATTTTTATAATTAGGAACCCAATCAGTTTTAATTTGACCCCTACTCTCATATACTACTATTTTACCATTACTATCAGAAACTTTGGTGTTTATTGCCCATAAATAATAAGTTTCAGCCAATTCTCTGTAAACAGGACCATAATTACTATTGATATCAACTACTTCATAAAATGCTTTAATGGCTTCAGAAAATGCTCTTGCTCCTTTTAATAAAACTCCCAATTGCATTTTCGCTCTGATGAAAGTTGGGTCAACATCAAAAGCGTCACGATAGGATTTATAGGAATCATTTTGATTTTTAAGTCCGTAATAAGCATCCCCAAAAGCCAATAAAACGTTTGTATCATTAGGATTAGCAATTTTAGCTTTGTTTAAAACTTCGATAGCTTTATTGTAATCAGGTGTGCTTGTGTTCATATAAGCTTTAGCAATATAAACGTATTGCTCTGAGTCTTTTTTTCTGATATCTTTAGTTGCTAAGGCAAAATTAGCTTCGGCTGCAGCCACATTTTTATCGTCTAAATCCATTTGGCCTAAACCAATATAGTTGAATTTAGAATCCAATTTGGCAACTAGACCTTTGTTGAAATATATTTTTGCTGAGTCGCCAATATTCTGATTAAGATAAATATTTCCTAATAGGAATGCTGCTTTTCCGTTATCTGGAGTCGTTTTAAGAATTGATTTAAGAATTCCTTTGGCTTTTTCAAATTGTTCTGCATCAATTGTTTTCTTTGCCTGATCTAAATCTTGAGCATAGCTTAGTGTTACTGAAGTCAATAAAGCAATACTAAAAATTTTAAATGTATTCATCGTGTTGTTGTTTATTATTTATTCTCTTTTTCTATTTGTTTTCTAATTTTGATATTTCTACCAGGCATATTTACGGGCAATAATCCCGATTTTAGTGTAATTCTCTGTCCAACTTCACCCGCTATAAAAGAGGCAAATCCCATTCCTAAACCCGAGTAACCCTGACAATTGATAATATACAAATCACGTGCCAAAGGATACTTCTTTTCCGCAAGGTTATTTTGCGTGGGTGCAAAGTAATCAGTTTTCCCGATTCCTTTTACACTTAGAATATTAATTTTATCAACAATAGGTCTCATTTTTAAGGAGGGTTCCATCAACCAATTCACACCTACCACTCCAATCATTCCTTCGTTTTCAGAAACAAATTGAATTACTTCCTCATTTGTTTTAAACGAAAATATTCCTTTTGAAGGCAATTCCTTGATGCCAGCCAACTCATTCATGTAGCGAACAGTGCTTGAGTTGGGGTTGTCAAATACTAATCCTTTAATTGAAGAATTTGGCATTCCCTTCAAAAAGTTCACTACTTCTTGTAACGCAATTAAAGTGTCTTTATTTCTTTGGTTTGAAATAAAAGCAATTGCATCGGTTGCAAATACCGTAGTTCTTGGTTTTATTTTTTTACTTTCAAATACTTTTACTTCCTCAGGATTTAATTTTCTAGAAAGAATTGCAATTTTGGAAGTATCTTTTGATAGCGCCAAAATGGTTTCAGCCTCAGACTTGGCGTTAACTTTGATTTTTGCCTCATACAAACTTTCAAAAACTTCTACTTGGTCTTCAACTATAGGCAGTAAGGTTTCGTCAACTAAAACAGAAGTTGAGCCTTTTAATATGGTTTCTTCCTCGTTTTTTGGTTTGTTATTTTGATTACAAGCGAAAAACACTATTATTAAACCTAAGAAAAATACAAATGGAATGAAGGGAAACTTTTTCATAACCTAGTCTTTATTGTCATTTATGATTCGGTAAAACCGAAAAAAGGAATATATTATTAGAACTACCCCGAAAGCAATTCTGTAACCAGGCTTCATGTCATATGGAAAATTTTTCCAAAAGATGATTGTCAGTCCCATAGCCAAATAAGCTAAGAAAAAGACCATTCCTATAACGAGAAAAAACCGCTCTTTAAGCGATTTCTTCTCTTTATTCTCGGTTGAGTTATTCAACATTATTCGGCAGATTGAATAGTAATAGGAAGAGAATATAGTACTCTCACCTTCTTACCATTTTGTTCACCAGGATTCCATTTTGGACAAGATTTTAAAACTCGAATTGCTTCTTTACCAGTTCCAAATCCTATGTCTCTAACTACTTTGATATCTGTTAACGATCCGTCTTTTTCAACAACAAACGTAACATATACTTTTCCTGACAATCCTTCTTCTTCTGGTGTGTGGTAGTTATTTCCTACAAACTTGTAGAATTTAGCCATACCTCCAGGGAAATCTGGTTTTACTTCAATACCGGCAGTGTTATAAATATTATTATCTTCAACAACATCAGCAGGACCGTTTCCTACAGGCTCCACAGTTAATTCAGCATCTGGATCACCTTTAATAGTTTCATCACCTAATTTTTTGTCTTTAATTTCAACAATTTTTGGTGGTTCTTCTACTACTTCTTCCGCCTTAGCAACAACCGGTTTCACAAACTTCACCTGATCCACTTTTGGTGGAGGCGGTGGAGGCGGTGGAATATTTTCTTTCGGTTTTTCTTTAGGAGGTAATTTTACCGTAGTGATTTTTGTGTCTAAGCTTGCATCGTCTTGAGAATCTGGTATCATATTGATAAGCAATGGTAATGCAATAGCAAAACCGAACAAAACTGATCCTATTATAAGAGCTCTTACAGTAGTTTTCGAATTTGTTTTTCTTAATTCATAGGCACCATACACTTTATTTCGTCCTTCGAAAACAATTTCAAGCCATTGGTCTTTTATTAAATCTAATTTCATCTGTATATTTTATTTAATTTTAAAGGAAGATGGAACGCCTAATCCTTTACATTTTAATTCATTCATTTTCTGGGCGTTTCATATTTCTTAATTATTAGGTTATTGGGCACTAAGATAGCTCTTATTTTCCTTCTAACAATTTTGTTTCTTCAGGCGAAAAATCGTTAACAATTGCATAAGTTGGTACGTCTACAATTGCCATTTCATCTAATATATCAATTAAGTTTCGGTAGTTTGATTTCTTACTTGGCTTAATGATTACAATTATTCCTTTGTCTTTGTTTCCAGTATATTCAAGTACTTTCTTTTTTCTGTCAAGAAGCTCTTTTCTGATACCGTCTTTTCCATACACAAAGTCTTTCGGCGCTCCTCCAGATACTGGTGTTGCTAACAAACCTACATAACGAACTAACTTGTCATTATCTCCTAATAAAATAGTCATAGTACGATTTTCATCCACTTTGACGTCTTTATTTTTTGTAGGATCATCATCTTTATCTGGCAACCCCAAACTCATGGATTGTGGTTTTGACAACGTTGTGGTAAGCATAAAGAATGTGATTAATAAGAAAGCCAAATCCACCATTGCAGTTAAATCTACTTTGGAATTCTGCTTTTTACTTCTTACTTTACCACCTTTGTCGCCACCACCGTCGGTATTTAATTCAGCCATTTTAGTGTCTCTTTTTTAATTAAAAATCTTTTCCTCTCAAACCAGTAACCAAGCTAAAGCTATTGATTTTTTGGTCTTGTAAAATATCCATTACTTTATGAATCGCTGGATATTCCTCTTTTGCATCTCCTTTAATAGCAATTTGCAATTCTTTATCGTTGGTTTCAATATTCGCAATTCTAGAATTGTAAATCCATTCTTTCAATTGATTGTCCAAAGAATCTTTAGGAATTCCAGGTTGACCTGCTTTATTTCTATCCGCGCTTTTCATGGCGATAATTTGACTTAAACTTTGAATTGGCACTCCAAATCCTTCCATTAAAGCAAATTTATCGATTTCCTCTTGCGTGAATGTCACTCCGTATTTATCTCCCATTAATTGAAGTGCTCTTTTACGAACTTCTCTTCCTTTAAGGTCAAAAAATACTTTTCCTTTTCCTATAGTTATAGTTGCCAAATCTGATTCTGGCAATTTAGTTTGTACAGTAGAAGCAGGCGTATCTACAGGCAATGCCTCAGGCACTTTTGCTGTAGCTGTCAAAATAAAGAAAGTAAGCAATAAGAAAGCTACATCACACATCGCGGTCATATCCGTCGATGTTGACTTTTTTTTCATTTTTATTTTAGCCATTATTTTATTTATTATTTGATTCTAAAAATCAAAAATTATTGTTTCAAGCTACCTCTGAATTTTCTGTAAGTATTTACAATTGTTGTACCTGCCTCATCGATAGAGTAAGTCAAATCATCAATTTTAGAAGTAAAGAAGTTGTAAGCGATAATTGCCAATACAGAAGTAGAGATACCTGTAGCAGTGTTGATTAACGCCTCAGAAATACCTGTTGCAAGAGCTGCTTGGTCTGGAGTTCCAGCTGAAGCCAAAGCACCAAACGCTTTAATCATACCTGATACTGTTCCTAACAATCCTCCTAATGTTCCTAATGATACTAAAGAAGAAATAATAGTCATATTTTTCTCTAACATTGGCATTTCAAGTGAAGTAGCTTCTTCGATTTCTTTGTGGATAGTTTCAGCAGCATCTTCGCTATTGAATCCTTCTTTTTTAACGTCTTGGTATTTTACCAATGCCGATTTAATTGTGTTTGCAACTGAACCTTGTTGTTTGTCACAAGCAGAAATTGCATCTTCAATTTTACCTTCTTTTACACTATTTTGTACATTTTTCATAAATGTATCTAAGTTTCCTTTTCCAGCTGCTTTTGAAATTACAGCAAAACGCTCAAAAGAAAAAACAATTACCATTAATAACATTCCTAATAATACAGGAACGATAAATCCTCCTTTATAAACCATACCTAAAGTATTTAAAGGGTGACCTTTTTCGCTATCTCCGCCTTCAAAGTTAGAAGCCGCTCCCATTAATTGAGACCAAACAAGATAACCAACAAATACACATGCTACAATTATGATTCCTGAGATCATACCTCCTACTTTTGAACCACTTTCTTTTTTAACGTTTGCCATTTTTTTTAATTTTTGATAATTTTAAATAATTTTTTAATTTCTAAAGTTAATTTAAACTTGGTGAAGAGCAAATTTAATTTTTTAGTTCAAATAAAAAAATGTTTTTTACATTAAATTATCAATAATTTTTAAAATTATTAAATATTAAAAATAAACCACTTTTTTAAGAATTTTATCATTTGATTCTTATGCTATAACGCATATTTGAGTAAATTTATTAGTATCATTAAATATTTAACAATTATAATTATGAAATCGATTGAAATGGAATGTTAATTAATCTTATAAATGACAATTGTTTTCGAAATAAATTCGCATTTAAAGCAATTAATAGAACTTTATAACTAGATTAATTAAATGATTTGTACAAAAAAAAGAGACTGCATTAACAGTCTCTTTTTTTTATATATTATTTCGGAATGTTATTCTATAACAATTCTCTTAACTACTTTTCTGTCACCATCTTGAACAGTTACCATATAAACCCCCGCTTGAATATTATTCAATTGAACGTTTTGAGATATTAATCTAGTGTTATTATAGGTGTTATTCAAAATCAATCTTCCTCTCATATCGTGAACAGAAATAGCGATATCATTATTGGATGTTGAATCAAACTGAACTGTAAAGTTTCCTTTATTTGGATTTGGAAACAAAGTGAAGTTAGCCAATGAATTATCAACTAATCCTAATGGAGAAGCCATAGTACAAATATTTAAACTCCAACTATCAATGGTTCCACCATCTGCATTATAAGGATCTAAAACTGTTAAAGTCCATGTTCCGCTTGTGTTTTGACCATTGAATTGAGATAATAATTGCTCTGAGGCAATTGTTCCTGTAATTGCAGGAAAATCCCCACATGTAATTGCAGTTCCTGAATCATCAAATGTTGCAGCAATATTATTTACACTTGTAGCTGTTGCTGAATCACATTTATTTGTTAATAAGGTAACTACAGTTCCTGCTGGACTTGTTAATTTAAGCGTTAAATCGGCAACCCATGTATGAGTTAAATTCACAGTCACATTTAAATCGGCAATTGTAGCAGAAGTGGTTACATTATATGTAGATGTAATCGCTGCAGTATTAGCAGTTGTAGGAATGTTGACTGGTAAATTTGGATCGGCAGCATTTACAACATTACATGTTAATTGACCTGTTGTGAATTTAAATCCTGAGCTGTACGTTCCTGAACATGTTGGGTTTTTAGGTAAAACTCTCCAGTAATAATCAGTAGCGACAACTAAATTGGTTGCTGTATAAGTATTGGTTGTAACGGTTGCGCTATTTACAATAGCTGTAAAATTTGAGTTGGTTGATATTTGGATATCATAACTGGTAGCTGCAGAATTTGCAGGCCAATTAAACACAGCAGAATATGGATTAACAGCTACAGCTGCATTTGCCGGAGTTGTTAATGATTGAGTTCCAAAATTAGAATTGAATATTTCTAAATAGAACGTGGCTGACACAACAGTTGCTCCAGAAGTTGCAGAAACAACAATTGGATAAACTCCTGCTGCAGCCGATGCTGATGCTGTTACGTTCATTGTAACTGTTCCACTTGCTGAAACAGAAGGCTGGACAAAAGCAACCGTTACGCCTGTTGGCAAAGTTCCGGCTGACATTGTAGTTGTTCCTGTAAAACCTGCATAAGCAACGTAAGGTATAGAATAAGAAACAGTTCCTCCTTGGCAAGTTGGTTTGTTTTGTTGTTCAGCTACTCCGTTGTACCCGATTGCAAAACTAGAAGTTGGTGCTGTAATGGTAAAGTTCGCATTTGAAATATCAAAGAAAATATGTTTGTACCCTTTAACCATTATTCTATTGGTAGAACCAGCATTATTAGGAACAGTGATCATTGCGCTACCGTTATTTGGTACTTTACTAGCCAATTGAATTGGATAAGTAAATCCGCCATCTGTTGATAAAAAGATATCTACATAAGCCGCATTTACTCCGTTTCCATCTGTTCCTGCAACTGCCCAAGTAACTGTTTGGTTTGAACCCACAACCCATGAAACGGCAGTGTTTGGAGCGCTCACTAAAAATGGACCTGCAGCAGCAGTAACATTAACTTTCATATCAGTATAAGCAGTTTGACCAACTTTTATTGGAACTGCAGGACTATAAGGAGCATTATCTCTTACTGTTAATCTAAAATTTAATAATCGTGCCACTGAGCTTAAAGCTTCAGAAAGCATTCCTGCATCACCACCTACTTGACTTGTAGTGTTTGAATTCGCAACAACAGATTCTAGTTTAGGGAAATATCTTGATGGAGAAGCTGTTGGAGTCCATGAAATAAAGTTTGGACCAATAGTTTTAGTTGCGCTTGCATTACTATTTGCGTTCGTATTTGTTCCACCATCGTCATTTTGTTCCCAGCAATAAGTTAAGGCATCTCCAGAATTTGCATCTGTGGCAGCTCCAGTTAATACAAATGGAGTGCTGAAAGGAATAGTGTAATCAATAACTGGTTGAACAACTGGAGTGGCATTTGCAACTAAAGGGGTTGAAACAATACAAGTTCTTCCAGCTAAATTATTTTGAATTTGTTCGATTGAAGCTTCGTGATAAATATCAATAGAGTGTGGCGCTACGTCGTAACTTGTAATTCCAGCATAACCCATGATAGTTAATCCTGAACCTACCTCTTTGTTTACACCAGTACCTTCATTAGAATTTGAAAAAGTATGATTGGCACCCATTTGATGTCCCATTTCGTGAACTACATAATCAATATCAAATGAATCTCCTGAAGGAACACCATTTGCTGGCGAAGTTATTCCTCTACCTTTTGTACTTCCTGTTCCTGCTGTAACACCATCAACACAGATACAACCAATACAACCAGCGTTACCACCTCCACCTGTACTTCCAAACATATGGCCTATATCGTAAGCAGCATTATTGGCAGCTAATGTAGTCGCATTTCCAGTTAAAGTAGTATTTAATGCTTTTTGTAATTGCGTGTTCCAATTGGCTAAAGTAGTATAAGGATCAGTTGAAGGAGCATAGTAAATTACATTGGTTGTGCTGGCTACTAAATTCATGTGAACTCCCAAATCTTTTTCATAAACTCCATTACAACGAGTTAATGTATTGTTGAATGCGGCTAAAACCAAAGCTACTTGTGTTGCGCTAGTCGCTCCAAAGTAATTAGCGTATTCTGCATTACAAGAAAGTGCCAAACGCATTACTTTTAATTGTCCTGCACTTGATTTATTGGTATTTGCATTTCCTACTGATTTAGATGTAGTTTCCAAAACGGATTTTTCATCTGCAGTAGAACAAGTCCATCCTACATTTTTGTTATTTCTTTGAGATTTAAATACTGCATAAACAGTATGATCCTGAGAATAAGCCTCAATAAATTCGTTTTCTCTATCCGTTCTAAAAACCATAGTTTGAATACCTTGCGGAGAAATACTAAGTTTCAAAGTAGCATAACGATCTGTAATTCCTTTTCCAGAATAGGCTCTAATTTCAGGAAATTTGGCTTGTAATTCAGCATCAAAATTTGAGGCGTCATTTACTTCAAATTGTTCCAATTGACCGTCAGCATTTGGTAAAGAAATGATAGTGGTATGTTGGCCCACTTTATCGTTTAATACTGAAAACAATTGTTGTCTTAAAGGATTAATATTTAAATCGAATAATTGAAAGACTTTTGGAAAATTGTCTCTTTGAGCCGATTTGTCTAAAGTAATTTTACTTGAATTGGAATTGTGTTTTGTCCAAACAGAAACATTTTGGGAATTTACATTTATAAAAGACAATGTAAGTGTAAGCGAAAAAAGTAGTTTTTTAATCATTATTGAGGGTTTTAGTCTTAAAATAGGTTTCAAATATACTATTTATTTTAAATAATTTATTAAAATTAATAAAAAAGGCCTCCGAAGAGACCTTTTAAAAATTAAAATATTCTTAAGATTATTCTATAACAATCTTTCTAACTTCTTTTTTATTTCCATCCTGAACATTAACTAAATAAACCCCAGATTGTACCCCTGATAATTGTAAATTTTCATTAAATAATCCGTTGTGTTGGAATGATTTTGAATAGATCGTTCTGCCTCTCATGTCGTGAACTTCGATTGAAACATTATTAGAAGAAGTGCTGTCAAATTGAACATTGAAAGAACCATTATTTGGATTTGGAAAAATAGAGAAATTATCTAAACCGAATGATCCTGCTGCTAAAACGGCTTGCATGTAGCAAACTTCAACTGACCAAGAGTTCATTCTTCCTATATCAACTCCAAAATAATCATTAATTAATAAACTCCAACTTCCATTGGCAACTTTACCATTCAAAGTAGCTAAAGATCCTGAAGGTGCATAATTTCCAGTAGGAATTGAAGCGGCTGTTCCACAAACAATTGCAGGCGCACCATCATTAAAAGTAATATTATAACCTTGTTGTCCGTTACAAATTCTGCTTCCTAAAACCACCTCTGTTCCATCAGGATGTTTCACTTTAGAAATTAGATCTCTAATCCAAGTGTGGGTTACATTTACATTTACATTTACATCAGTAATATTTTGTGTGATTGGCACATTTATAACAGACGTCATCGTTGGACCAGCAACAGGATTGTTTGGATCTGGACCATCTTCAATATTTTGACTAACGTTGTTTGCGTACGTTGTACAAGTTTGACTAATTGTGTAACCTATTGAAAAAACGATTGGATTAATATCATAGTATACATTTCCTGTTGGTTTAACCATAACTCTACAAAAAGGAGCAGCGACATTTGGCACTGTTACTGTTGCAGATCCATTATTTGGCACACCAGAAGCTAGAGTTGTTCCGAAAGTTAAACCACCATCTGTTGATAATAATATATCTACAGTTGATGAACCAGCTAATGTATTGGTATTATTTACAGTCCAAGTTACTGTTTGAGTTGAACCTTGTGTCCAAGATATTCCGGCAACTGCTTGCGAAGTAACATCAAAAGGGCCTACAGTTCCACTAACAGTAATTACTGTAGCATCTTGACCTGTTTGACCTCCACCAACAACATTGTCTCTTCCTGTTAAAGTAAAATTCAAAGTTCTAGCCACTGTAGAAGTAGCTTCCCAAGTTGAAGAAATTGAATTTCCTAAAACTGTTTGTAAAGCTGGAAAGTATCTGTAAGCTACAGAAACTGGCTTAAAAGATCTGTAATTTGGTCCGTTAGTTTTTGTACCTGAAGGAAAACTTGTAGCGGCAGAAACCGTTGTTGCATCATCACTTTCTTCCCAACAATAAGAAATCGTAGGGTTTCCTGAATCGGTACCAGTACCTACTAATTTAAATGGAGTTCCGAAAGGAATTGTATAATCTAAACCTGCATTCATAACTGGAGTCCCGTGGGTAATAGCAGTAGTAACTGGACAAGTTTTTGTTGCTAAATTCGTTTGAATTTGGTTGATGCTAGAAAAAGAAAAATAATCATCTGAGTGCGCCTGAACATCGGTTGTTCCAGTAATACCAGCATAAGCCATTATTGTAGATCCTGACCCTGGCTCTACATTAACTGCATTGTTTTCGGTAGAATAAGAAAAAGTATGATTCCCTCCCATTTGGTGACCCATTTCGTGAGCAACAAAATCAATATCAAATGAATCTCCACGTGGGATAGCGTCAATTGGAGATGTAATTCCACTACCTTTTTGACCTGCCACACAAACGCAACCAATACATCCTGCATTTCCACCACCACCATCGGCACCAAACATATGCCCGATATCGTAATTTGCATCTGTAATAGTTGTATTTAAAGTACCTTGAAGTTCAGCATTCCAATTGGCCATACTAGCCATATCAGAATAAGGATCTGTTGCAGAATTGGTGAAAATAATAGCCGCCTCGTTAGCAATTAAATTCATGTGAACTGCCAATTCTTTTTCGTTAACTCCGTTTACTCTGGTCATTGTAGCATTCATACCAGCCAAAGCACCCGCAACCGTTCCACCGAAAAAAGTTGCATATTCTCCATTACAAGACAAGGCCAAACGCATTGTTTTGTATTGAGCAGCACTCGATTTCATGTTGGCTGCAGCATCAATTTTTTGTTGAGCAGTCAACATAAGTGGTTGGTCATCTGTATGACAAGTAAACCCGAATTTACTTTTATTTCCTGCCGAATTAAAAACAGCATATACCTTACCATCTTGAGAATAAGGCTCAATAAATTCGTTGTCTTTGTCTGTTCTGAAAATCATTGCCTGAATTCCATTTGGATCAACGCTCAATCGAACTTGCGCGAATTTATCATCAATTCCAACTCCTGCATAGGCTCTAATTTCTGGAAATTGTGCTTGAAGTTCTGGTGCAAAATTTGAAGATTCGAACATTTCAAAACGTTCTAATTCCCCTTTAATATTTGGCAACATAATAATTGCACCTGCAGCTTTTGCATCTGAAGTTACAGAAGGCGCAGATATCAAATTATTTCTAAATGAAGTTTCATTTATTTGAAAAAGTAAAAATTCTTGAGGAAAAGAAACTCTTTTTGTTGATTTTGATACGGAAGTAACACTTGCTTTAGTTACAGAGTTCCATAATTTACCTGACTGCGAGAAACCTAAAAAGGATACAAACAGAAAAGTACATGAGAATAGTAATTTTTTATTCATTAGTTGAGGGTTTTAGTTTTTGCAAAAAATTAGCCCTCAAATATATTAAAATTTGAAATAAAATAAATCACAATCTAAATAATTAACTTATTGAATTTTTAAATAATGACAAAATTGATTGAAAAATTAATAGGATAAATAGGATTTAATCTTCTAAATTTGCAAAAAAATAAATCAGAATTTTGCAAGTATTTTCTTCAATTAGCGACTTTAATTCTACCAAAAAAACGATTGGAACAATTGGAACTTTTGATGGGGTTCATATTGGTCATCAAAAAATAATTGAAAAACTAATTCAAGAAACAAAAAACGCCGATTGTGAGAGTTTAATTCTTACTTTTTTTCCACATCCAAGGATGGTTTTACACGAAACTTCTTCCATAAAACTATTAAATACCATCGGTGAAAAAAGTTGTTTGCTTGAAAAAATGGGATTGGACAATTTAGTAATTCATCCATTTGACAAGGAATTCTCCAATTTATCTGCGGAAGAATTTGTGAAAACAATTTTGGTTGATGCCTTCAATATTCAAAAAATCATCATTGGTTACGACCATCGATTTGGAAAAAATAGAGCTGCAAATATTGATGATTTAATTCTATTTGGGGAAAAATATGGTTTTGAAGTTGAACAAATTTCTGCGCAAGAAATAGATTCAGTTTCTGTGAGTTCAACAAAAATTAGAGACGCTATTGCATATGGAACTATGGCTGTTGCCAATGAATATTTGGGCTACGATTATTTATTATCTGGAAAAATAATTCAGGGAAAACAATTGGGACGAACCATTGGATTTCCAACCGCCAACATAAAAATTGAAGAAAATTATAAGTTAATTCCGAAGAATGGCGTTTATATTGTAAAAAGTCATTTGCAAGGAAAAACCGTTTTTGGAATAATGAATATTGGATTGAATCCAACTGTAAATGGTGAAAATTTATCAATTGAAGTGCATTTTCTAGACTTTAATGCCGATTTATACAACACTCAAATATCAGTTTCAGTAATTGCAAGAATTCGTGACGAAGAAAAATTTAGTTCAATAGATTTATTAAAAGCTCAAATCCAAAAAGATAAAAATTATGCTAAATCTTTTATTGAAAAAATAGTATAATTACCATTTAATAATAGCACTCGCCCAAGTAAAACCACTTCCAAAAGCAGCTAAAACAACCGTATCGCCCGATTTTATTTTTCCTTGTTCCCAAGCTTCAGTCAAAGCAATTGGAATAGAAGCCGCCGTTGTGTTTCCGTATTTTTGAATGTTATTAAAAACTTGGTCGTCGGTTAAACCGAATTTCTTTTGAATAAACTGAGCAATTCTCAAATTTGCTTGATGCGGAATCAACATATCAATATCGGAAACTTTCAAATTATTGGCTTCCAAGCCTTCATTAATTACTTCGCTAAAACGGACAACAGCATTCTTAAATACAAATTGGCCATTCATATAAGGGAAATAACTTTCGTCATCAGGATCGTTATCTGCTATAATATCAGTAATCCATCTACCTCCCATTCCTGGTGCTTTCACAATTAATTCTTCGGCATGAATACCTTCTGAATGCAAATGTGTGGATAAAATTCCTTTTGTTAAATCTTCTTCTCGACTAACAATTGCTGCTCCTGCACCATCACCAAAAATTACTGAAACGCCACGGCCTCTTGTTGTCATGTCTAAACCTGTGGATTGAACTTCGGAACCAATTACTAGAATATTTTTGTACATACCGGTTTTAATGTATTGATCGGCAACCGATAACGCATACACAAACCCGGAACATTGGTTTCTAACATCTAATGCACCCACTGTTTTCAAACCTAAATCACGTTGTACTAAAACTCCTGGTCCAGGAAAATAATAATCGGGACTTAATGTTGCAAAAATAACAAAGTCAATCTCATCATTTGAAATCCCTGCACGCTCAATAGCAATTTTAGCAGCTTTTACACCCATTGAAGTGGTAGTATCTTCGCCTTTTATAATGTGACGGCGTTCTTGAATTCCTGTTCTTTCTTGAATCCACTCGTCATTTGTATCAATTATTTTTGATAAATCATCGTTGGTTACGGTATTTGCAGGGACATAAAACCCCAATCCTGAAATTTTTGAATGATACATGGCTTTATATTTTTAAATTGAAAACATTCAAAGTTAGCTTTATTTTATATGACTTAAGAAAACTTCTGAATTTATTTTTAATTCCGAATCATGTTCGAAAAAAATCGAGTTACCGTTGGCTTCAGCTTCAATTAAAAAATGATTCCCTTTAAAATAAAATTGTTTAATTTTTACTTTTAACTTACCCGATTCCGCTATTTTTAATTGGTGTGGAAATAATAATAAAGTTTCATCTGCATCCTCAATTTCAACTAATTCTGATAATTTAAGTTCATTTACATCTCCAAAAAGTGCAGCTGCATATTTATTTGTGGGATGTTTATACAAATGATCTGATTTTTCTTTAATTACAATTTCTCCGGCATTCAAAACTATAGTTTCATCGGCAAATGAAAGCGAATCGGAACTATCGTGTGTAGCAACCAAGCAAGTAATTTCTTTGGATTTTAAATAGGAAAATAGTTTTCTTCGAAGAGAATTTTTTCTAAAATTGTCAATCTGACTAAACGGTTCATCTAATAATAATACTTCTGGCTCTAGGGCCAATACTTTTGCTAAAGCCACTCTTTGCTGCTGTCCACCACTAAGGAATTTAGCTTTCACATTAGAATATTCTGTCATTTCAACAATTTCTAATAATTCGTTTATGCGACTTTGCTTTTTTTCGGGATAGATGTTTGAAAGATATTTTCCAACATTTTCAGCTACAGTGATAAAGGGCATCAAATCAAAATCTTGAGCTAAATATTTCATGAAAGGCATTCCGGGAACAAGGTGAAATTTTGGGCCCAAAACTTCATTTTCATTCCAAAATATCTGTCCTTCGTCTAAATCATATAAACCGTAAATCAATTTTAAAAGGGTACTTTTTCCACAACCGCTTTCGCCAATAATTGCAATATTCTGACCTTTACTAACAGAAAAATCGATGTTTTTTATGACCTTATTATTGTCATAACTAAAAGTAATATTTTCGACTTGAAGCATACTTATTAAGGAGATGATTTTGAAAAAATTGAAATACAAAGATAGTTCAAAGTAAAAGAAATGAAAATATAATTTTCTACTATTTGATTTAATGAAAATAATACTTACCTTTGACGTTAGTAATGCAACACAGGAGTAATGATAAAAAGTTTTGGAGATAGAGAATCGGAGAAAATTTGGAATGGGATTGCTTCGAGAAAGTTGCCTTTTGAAATTCAAAATGTTGCTAGAAGAAAATTAAGAATGATTAATAATGCTCAGAATATTTCTGATTTACGAATTCCACCATCAAATCATTTAGAAAAATTAAGTGGAAATTATTCAGGTTTGTTCAGTATTAGAATTAATGATCAATGGCGGATTATTTTTAATTGGGAAAATGACAACGCCTACGAAGTTCAAATAATAGATTATCATTAAATAAAAAATTATGGAAAATTTGAAAAACATACATCCCGGTGAAATTTTAAAAGAAGAATTTTTAGGGCCTCTAGAAATTTCAGCTTATAGATTATCAAAAGAGACATTTATACCACAAACTAGAGTTAGTGAAATTATAAAGGGAAAACGCAGAATTACCGCAGACACGGCATTGCGCCTTTCAATATTTTTTGGAACTAGTGCAAAATTTTGGCTTGGACTTCAAGACGATTACGATTTAGAAGAAGAAAAAAATTCAAAAGAAAATGAATTTAAAAATATCAAGCCAATAAAAACCAATGCGGCTTAAATAGCTTTCATTTCAGGAGTCCAAAAATGCTTTTCAAAATCTATGATTTGATTTTCTTTTACCACAATTCCTTCACTTTCTAAAAGCTGTTGCATCAAATTGGTACCATCAAAATGGTGTTTTCCTGTTAAAAGTCCGTTTCGGTTTACTACTCGATGCGCAGGAACATCCTCTAAATTATGCGAAGCGTTCATTGCCCAACCGACCATTCTAGCGGAACGGGCAGCGCCAAGAACTTTTGCAATTGCAACATAGGAGGTAACTTTTCCATAAGGAATTTGGCGAGCTACTTCATAAACTCTTTCGAAAAAATTATCGTTTGTTGCAGGCATTTTAAGTCCAATAAGTATTTATAAGTTTGAAAAAAGTTACCAATGAAATCAATCCGGTTATACTTCCTATGATATAATTTCCATTCTTAATTAAGTAATCGCTTTTGTTTTGATGATTTTTAAAATACAGAATGTACAAATAAAAACCGGTAAAAGATCCTATTACAACTCCAGAAACAAAAGAATAAACATACAATGAATTGAAGAAGAAAAGGCCATATGTTGACAAGGTAACACTTACAAATACGTAAAATGGAATTGGAAATAAATTCAAAACAGAAAGTAACATTCCAAGGAAAAAACGATTTGATTTACTATGAAGTTTGATTTCTTGTTTTTCTTTTTTTGGTTGTCTGGCAGTCCAAAAAAGAAAAATTGTAATTGATATGAATAGAAACAATCCTATTTCTTGAAGTAAGGTAATTATGTCTTGCCGACTATTTATGAACTTGGCAAATTGAATTGCAATATACGTTTGAAAAAAAACAATAACTGTTGCCCCAATTGCAAAAGAAATAGCTTCATTTCTTCCGTCAACTACGCTCACTTTTGCAGCGGTCATATTGATTAAACCCGGAGGCAAAATTCCTATTACAGCTATTGCAAAACCTAAAAAAAGGGGCAATAAAAAGTCCAAATGTTATTTAATTTTAAAACGAATATACGTAATTGCTTTATTAATTTCTAAATATTGTTTTTCATAAAACGTCTGTAAACCAGTTACTTCCTCGGGGCTTCCTTCGTTTACATATACATTATGATTGGAATAAATCACCTCGTGTCCTTCACCGTGAAGCAGTCCTAAAGTATAACCGTGCATGAATTCACTATCTGTTTTTAGATTAACAACTCCTTCAGGTTTTAGTACTTTTTTATACAATTTTAAAAATTGAGAATTGGTCATTCTGTGTTTGGTTCGCTTGTATTTTATTTGAGGATCAGGGAAGGTAATCCAAATTTCGTCTACTTCATTTTCATTGAAAATATGATTTATTAATTCGATTTGAGTTCGAATAAACGCAACATTTTTCAAGCCAGTTTCAACAGCAGTTTTAGCACCACGCCAAAAACGAGCTCCTTTTAGGTCTATTCCAATGAAATTTTTATCAGGGTATTTTTCTGCCAAACCAACAGAATATTCTCCTTTTCCACATCCAAGTTCTAAAACAATAGGATTGTTGTTTTTGAAATAGTCTTGGTTCCACTTTCCTTTTAGTGAAAATTGGTCGGTCACTACTTCTTCTCTTGTAGGTTGGAATACATTACCAAATGTATCGTTTTCTTTAAACCTTTTTAATTTATTCTTGCTTCCCACAGTTTGCTGTATTTTTTGCAAAAATAAGTAATATAATAGGATAAAATTAGATTTTAAGCATCTAATTCTTCACTCTTTTGAAGGGTAAATGAAAATTGAGAACCTTTTCCAAGTTCACTTTGAATAATGATTTTTTCGTTGTGGGCTTCGATAATATGTTTCACGATTGCCAATCCAAGTCCGGAACCTCCTTCATTTCTAGAACCACTTTTATCGACTCTAAAAAATCGTTCAAACAATCTAGGAATGTGTTTCGCATCAATACCTTCTCCATTATCTCTAATGTCTATTTGTATTCGATTGTTAACTTCTTCAAAGCCAATTTCGGTTGAACCTCCAGTTTTACCATATTTAATTGAATTTTCAATTAGATTAGTAACGACTTGTTGGATTTTTTCATAATTTCCTAATACATAAATTGGTTTAGTATACTTATCGTCAAATGTCATTAGGATATCCTTTTTATTGGCTTTCATTTCCAATAAATCCATGACATTTTGAATAAGTTCAACAATATCAAAAGTAGTTTTTGTTATCGGTTCATCAGAGATTTCGAGTTTTGAAATAGTATCTAAATCTTCAACAATATAAATTAATCTATCTACTCCATTTAATGCTCGAGCCAAGTATTTTTTTCTGATAGTTTTATCTTTATAGCCACCATCAAGAAGGGTTGAAACATAACCTTGAACGGTAAAAAGTGGGGTTTTTAATTCGTGAGAAATGTTTCCCAAAAATTCTCTTCGGTATTCTTCACGCACTTTTAAAGCTTCAATTTCTAATTTCTTATCAGAAGCAAATTTGGAAACCTCCCTAGAAATTATATTTAAATCGGTTGCCGAAGATTTATTAATAATAGTTGATGATTCTAAAAAAGAAAAATCATCATATATCTTTTTTACCTTTTGGAAGATAAAAAATTGAACTTTAATTGTAAGTAAAATAAAGGAACTAAGGGCAACCAAAATTGCAAAAATCAAACAAAAAAGAAACGAAAACTGATGAAAAAAATAGGTTAAAATACCTACAAGCACAGTTGCAAAAAAGGTTATTTGCAATGCCGTAATAAAAGCAAATCGAAAAGTTTCTTTATTATTTAAATTCATTTATACTTCAAACTTGTAACCCACCCCTTTAATGGTTTTGAAAAAATCGTCGCCAATTTTTTCTCTTAATTTTCTAATGTGAACATCAATAGTTCTTCCGCCTACAATGACGTCATTGCCCCAAACTTTATCTAAAATTTCTTCGCGTTTAAATACTTTTCCAGGTTTAGTGGCTAGTAAATAGAACAATTCAAACTCTTTACGAGGTAAAACAATTTCAATATTGTCTTTTACTATTTTATATTCTTCACGATTTATTTCTATTCCGCCTACATTTAATGTTTCAGAATCTTTTTCGGTTTCTTTTAAACGTCTTAAAAGAGCTTTTACTTTACTAACTAATAATTTTTGTTTGATTGGTTTGGTGATATAATCATCGGCACCGGCATCAAAACCTGCAACTTGAGAATAATCTTCGCTTCTGGCAGTTAGGAAAGTGATAATTACATTGCTTAATTCTGGGATTTTACGAATGTTCTCACACGCTTCCATTCCGTCCATTTCAGGCATCATAACGTCCATGATGATTAAATGGGGAAGTACTTTTTTAGCTTTTGCAATAGCATCTCTACCATTTGCTGCGGTAGAAATTTGGTAGCCTTCTTGAGATAAATTATATCCTACAATTTCTAGGATATCTGCATCATCGTCAACTAATAGAATTCGAATATCTTTCTTCTTCATAATGCAAAATTAATTCAATTATTAATATAAATGTAAATATAAAACAATTCAAAAATACAATTAATACTAATTTATTTTAGTGATGATTTGGTAACACTAAAAAAACGATTCATTAATATTAGAAATTGGATTCCATTCCAAAAAAAAAGCCCTGCAATACAGGGCTTTTAATTTATTTTATTGTTAATTATCTTTTGATTACTCTGAAAGATTTAGTAATTTCTCCTTGTTTTAAAACTAAGATGTACATTCCAGATTGGTAGTTAGCACCAAACTCTTGATTGTTTACATCGTTATAATTCAATTTATGAAATTCTACTACTCTACCTGTTAAATCATAAGCATTCAAACTTACTTCTTCAGTACTATTAGATTCAAAACTTAATCTGAAGCTAGTAGTAAATGGGTTTGGATAAGATTTCAATGAAGCGCTAGCTACATTTGTAAAAGTTTCAGTTCCTAAAAATGTAAAACTAGAACCTGTTGCAGCTATTGAAGCAGTTCCTGGTCTGTAATCCAATCCTGTATAAATACTTCCATCAGCAGTGTTGTAAGGTAATACTAATATTCCAGCGTTTGTAATTGGAGTTGCTAAACCTGTATTGTTTGAAGCATTAAACCAGTTGGTAATGTTGAAACTTGGATTGTTATTAGTTGTGCTTATTTGAACAATTTTTGCTGGAGTTGTGATACCTGCTAAAATATTGTTTTTGAATTGTAATTCACCGTTCAAAGCATTCAATTCAGCAGCACCATTTAAAGCACTTCCTGAACTGTCAATGTGAAGACCTTCAAGATAATCTATAAAAATAGTGTTGAAAATACTCAATTTAGTGTTTTTTCTCAAACGAGCACCTCTTTTGTATCCTACATTCAATGTTCCACCGTTTGGTAAAGTTGCTCTGTAAGTTGGTCCAACCATAGTACAGTTTGAGAATATTGCAGTTGTAAAAGGAGTGGCACTATCA
>CANFJB010000018.1 GCA_947447375.1 Bacteroidota bacterium | reverse complement strand
AATTAAAATACAAAATCGAATTAATTTCAAGATCTGAAGCTATGTTGCTAGAAATATTTATCAAAAAAAGAGGAGCTAAAAGATATTTAGAAGATTTGAATTCATATTGATCATCGCGTCACGCAGGGCGTGAAGGCCGCAGGTTCGAATCCTGCCACCCCGACCAAAAAGCTGAACAATTATGTTCAGCTTTTTTATTTATTATTAGTCAAAAAAAATCTATGTATATCGTTTATATTATCTATAGTCAAACTACCTCAAAATATTACACAGGTCAAACCCACAATCTTGAGGACCGAATTAGAAGGCATAATTCTGGTTTGAGTAAGTCAACTAAATCTGGAATTAAATGGGAATTAAAATACAAAATCGAATTAATTTCAAGATCTGAAGCTTTATTTAATTAAACACAAACCAAAAATAAATAGTGACAATTTGACATTTTTAAGTAATTGGCAGTAATTTTGTTAATCAATGAGAAGAACTAAATATAATGTTTAAAAATATTTTTAAAAATAAAGATAAGATGACCACTGAAAATACTGAAATGGATCAAGACCTTAACGCAACAACATTGGAAAATAATGAAAATGAGGAGCAAGTAAAAGTTGAGGAACTAAGTGTTGAAGAGCAATTAACCCAAGATTTAGCAAACGAAAAAGACAAGCATTTAAGACTTTTTGCTGAATTTGAAAATTATAAAAGAAGAACTTCAAAAGAAAGAATTGATTTATTTAAAACAGCAAATCAAGAGGTTTTATTAGCAATTTTGCCAGTTCTAGACGATTTTGACAGAGCAATCATTGAAATTAAAAAAGCTGATGATGAAGTTTTATTGAAAGGGGTTGAATTGATTCACGACAAATTAAAAAGCACTTTATTTTCAAAAGGTTTGGAGGAAGTGACTTTAAAAGCGGGTGATTTATTTGATGCCGATTTTGCAGAAGCGATCACTCAAATCCCAGCTCCTTCTCCAAATTTGAAAGGTAAAATTGTTGACGTTCTTGAAAAAGGATACAAATTAGGAGACAAAATTATTCGTTTTCCTAAAGTAGTAATTGGAAACTAAATTCTAATAAACTTAATAATTGCCTAACCGGCATAGGTTGATTAAGACATCATAAAATGAAAAAAGATTTTTACGAAATTTTAGGTATTTCAAGAAATGCAGATGCTGCCGAAATAAAAAAAGCTTATCGAAAAAAAGCAATCGAATTTCACCCTGACAAAAATCCAGGTGATGCCGTAGCTGAAGATAACTTTAAGAAAGCAGCCGAAGCTTATGAAATTTTGAGCGACCCTCAAAAGAAAGCAAAATACGATCAATATGGTCATCAAGCATTTGAAAATGGCGGTCAAGGCAGTGGTGGTTTTGGAGGCGGCCATATGAACATGGACGACATCTTTAGCCAATTTGGTGATATTTTTGGTGGTGCCTTTGGTGGTAGATCTGGATTTGGTGGAGGCGGAGGCCCAAGAAGAGTTAAAGGAAGTAACCTTCGTATAAAAGTTAAACTCACTTTGGAAGAAATTGCTTTTGGAGTAGAGAAAAAAGTTAAAGTAAAACGCAAAGTTCAAGCTCCTGGAGTTACCTACAAAACGTGTTCGTCTTGTAATGGTCAAGGGCAAGTAATGCGAGTTACAAACACCATTTTAGGTAGAATGCAATCGGCAACGACATGTTCAACTTGCGGTGGTTCAGGACAATTATTAGATCATAAACCTTCAAATGCCGATTCTCAAGGAATGATTGTTGATGACGAAACGGTATCAATTAAAATTCCTGCTGGTGTTGTTGATGGAATGCAACTTAAAGTTTCTAACAAAGGAAACGATGCTCCTGGAAACAGTGTTCCTGGAGATTTAATTGTGGTAATTGAAGAGATTGAGCACGACACTTTAAAACGAGAAGGTGAAAATCTACATTTAGACTTGTATATTAGCTTTGCTGAAGCAGTTTTAGGTGTTTCTAAAGATATTGAAGCTGTTAAAGGTAAAGTTAGAATTAAGCTTGAAGAAGGAATTCAATCAGGTAAAATATTAAGATTAAAAGGGAAAGGAATTCCAAATATTAACGGATATGGTAATGGAGATTTACTAATTCACATCAATGTTTGGACTCCAAGAACTCTAAATAAAGAGCAAAAACAGTTTTTTGAAAAGGCCTTAACAGATGACAACTTTATTCCAAATCCTGAAAAAGGGGATAAGTCGTTTTTTGAAAAAGTAAAAGACATGTTCTCGTAATTTTTTTGTTGTAATTTATTACAGCATTTTTCCCATCCTTGTGTAAATAAGGGTGGGTTTTTTATAAATATTAATTCATTTATTATTTCAAATTCAATACTTTTACATAAATAATTATTCAAATGAGTACAATTCTCGAAGTCAATAAAGTTGTAAAAAAATATGGTGATTATACAGCACTAAATGAAGTTTCATTGACTGTTCCTAAAGGAAGTATTTATGGGCTTTTAGGACCAAATGGCGCTGGAAAAACTTCTTTAATTCGTATTATCAACCAGATTACCATGCCCGATAGTGGCGAAATAATTCTTGATGGCGAAAAGCTAAATCCAAAGCACATTCAGCATATTGGTTATCTACCAGAAGAACGCGGGTTATATAAGTCGATGAAAGTTGGCGAACAATGTTTGTATTTAGCACAAATGAAAGGATTGTCTAAAGCAGAAGCCAAAATACAATTGGATTACTGGTTTGACAGACTGGGAATTCAAGGTTGGTGGAACAAAAAAATCCAGGAACTTTCTAAAGGAATGGCGCAAAAAATTCAATTTGTAGTTTGCGTTTTACATAAACCAAAATTATTGATTTTTGACGAACCATTTTCAGGTTTTGACCCTGTAAATGCAAACATCATTAAAGATGAAATTTTAGCGTTACAAGAACAAGGATCAACCATTATATTTTCCACCCATAGAATGGAAAGCGTGGAGGAACTTTGCGATCACATTGCATTAATTCATCAATCCAACAAACTCATTGAAGGTCGTTTGGATGATGTTAAAAAACAATTTAGAACAAATAGTTTTGAAGTTGGAATTCTAACCGATAATGTTGAAGGTCTAATGCTTGCGATTACTCAAAATTATACCATTCAACCTACTAATTTTAAATCACTAAACAACGAATTAAAACTTGAAATAAATCTAGGGAATTCTTTGCCAAATGAACTATTAAATATTTTAACTAGTAGAGGTCAAGTGACCCATTTTGTTGAAAAAATTCCAAGTGTGAACGATATTTTTATTCAAACGGTAAGTCAATAAAACAGATTTAAGAGTCAATCTAAAATCTAAAATTAGAAATTAATATGAGCATATTAGCATTAATTATAAAGCGAGAATTTGTCGCCAAAGTTCGAAATAAATCATTCATTGTAATGACTTTTTTGAGTCCGTTATTGTTTGTCGGAATTGGCGTTTTTGTGAGTTATTTGAGTTCGTTAAAAGCCGATGTTAAACAAATAGCTGTTCATGATGAAACGGGAATTTTTGTATCTGAATTTAAAAACTCCGATGAATATAAGTACATCAATCTTTCTAATAACGATGTAAAAAGCATTAAAGACAGTATCAAAAGTGAAAGATATGAAGGGCTAATTTATATTCCAAAAACAAGTGATTTCAAATCACTACAAAACAAAATTCAATATGTTTCCAATGAAAGTCCAAGTATAAATTTCGTAGATCACGTGCAAGATGTTATTTCAAATAAAATTACTAATGAGAATTTTAAATTGGCTAAACTAGATACTTTAGCAATTAAAAATGCTCAAGCTGAAGTTAATTTAGAATTGAAAAAAGCTACCGGTGAAGATAGTTTGAAGGGAATTAAGGAAATTAAAATTGCTATTGGAGGTGCATTTGGATATTTAATTATGATGTTTATCGTCATTTATGGCAATATGGTAATGCGAAGTGTGATCGAAGAAAAAACAAATAGAATTATTGAAATTATCATTTCTTCAGTTAAACCATTTCAATTGATGATGGGTAAAATTATAGGAACTTCTTTAGCTGGAATTTTACAATTTTTAATATGGACCATTTTAGGATTGACTTTGATGTTTTCTGTTTCTGTGTTTTTTGGCATTAATGCAACTCCAACTTCAAATATTCCGCCTGAAATGCTTCATAGTGCCCAGCAAGAATTCGGATCTGTGGCACAATTGTATTTCAATGAATTATTGAATTTACCAATAGCAACATTGCTGGTTTGTTTTGTAATTTACTTTATAGGAGGTTACTTTTTATACAGTTCTTTCTACGCTGCAATAGGCGCTGCCGTTGATAATGAAACCGATTCTCAACAATTTTTATTACCAATAATATTACCATTAATTTTGGGAGTTTATATAGGATTTTTTACGGTTATGAATGATCCTCACGGAACTGTAGCAACGGTTTTTTCTATGATTCCACTAACTTCACCTATTGTTATGCTTATGAGAATTCCTTTTGGTGTACCTTGGTGGCAAATAGTAATTTCGATTACAATTCTCTTTGGAACTTTCTTTTTTGTGGTTTGGTTTGCATCAAAAATATATCGAGTTGGTATTTTAATGTATGGAAAAAAACCAACATGGAAAGAATTGTACAAATGGTTAAAATACTAATTGGTTAACCAATATTATATGAGTAAAATATTAATTATTGAAGACGAAGCCTCCATTAGAAGGGTTTTAACAAAAATTCTAACCGAAGAAAACGACACTTATCAGGTTGAAGAGGCAGAGGATGGGAGTATAGGTTATGAAAAGATAGCTCAAAACGATTATGATTTGGTTTTGTGTGATATTAAAATGCCTAAAATGGACGGTGTGGAATTACTTCAAGCGGTAAAGAAATTTAAACCCGAAATTCCTATAGCAATGATTTCAGGTCACGGTGATATGGAAACCGCAATTCAAACGATGCGTTTGGGTGCATTTGATTATATCTCAAAACCACCAGATCTTAATCGATTATTGAATACAGTTCGTAATGCTTTGGATAAAAAGCAGTTAGTAGTAGAAAATAAAATTCTAAAGAAGATTGTTAGTAAAAACTACGATATGATTGGTGAAAGCGATGCTATAAATCATATAAAAGTTATGGTTGAAAAAGTCGCTAAAACTGAAGCTCGTGTTTTAATAACTGGTCCAAATGGGACAGGTAAGGAGTTGGTTGCCCATCAACTACATGAAAAAAGTGAGCGTTCTAATTTCCCATTGATTGAAGTTAATTGCGCTGCAATACCATCGGAATTAATTGAAAGCGAGCTATTTGGTCACGTAAAAGGAGCATTTACATCAGCGATAAAAGATAGAGCTGGAAAATTTGAAGCGGCAGATAAAGGAACTTTATTTTTAGATGAAATAGGGGATATGAGTTTATCAGCTCAAGCCAAAGTATTAAGAGCTTTACAGGAAAATGTGGTTACTAGAGTAGGTGCGGATAAAGATATTAAAGTAGATGTACGTGTAATTGCTGCCACAAATAAAGATTTAAAAAAGGAAATTGAAAAAGGGCGTTTTCGAGAAGATTTATACCACCGTTTGGCAGTAATTTTAATAAAAGTCCCAGGATTAAACGAAAGACGCGACGATATTCCTTTATTAATTGAGCATTTTACAGAGAAAATTGCAGCTGAACAAGGAATTGCTCCAAAGTCTTTTTCTGATGATGCAATTAAATTGTTACAAGAATACGATTGGACAGGAAATATTCGAGAATTAAGAAATATTGTAGAAAGATTGATAATATTGAGCGGAAACGAAATTTCTGTATCGGATATTCATTTATTTGCAAGTAAATAGTCATTAATTAATGGCGCCAAAATAATTTATGAAACTTAAAAAAATAAACGAAAAGTTACAAGAAGCACTTGTAGAAATTGGATTAACGGATGCAAACGAATTACAAAGGGATACTTTTTCAACTATAAAAAGTGGTGCTGATTGTATAATTATTTCTCCTAAAGGCTCCGGAAAATCAACTACAATAGTATTAAATGTGATTCAACAATTAGTTTGCGAAGGCGAGGAATCACCAAGAGCTTTGATTATTGTTGAAGACAAAGAAAAGGTTCTTGAAATGGAAGAACTATTCGAAAAATTGGGAAGCAAAACTGATTTAAGAGTTTACGGAGTTCACGATAAAGGAGATTTAGAATACGATAAAAACTATATTTCAACCGGAATTGATGTATTAATTGGAACTCCAAACCGATTAAGTAATATGTTTTCAACGGCAGGTTATAATGTAAATCGCCTAAAAATGTTTATTATTGATGATGCTGATACCATTTTAAAACTGCGTCATGATACCAAAATAATTAGAATTTCCAACAGTATAATCAAAACGCAACGCTTGATATTTTCTGATTATCTTTCGGAAAGAATAGATTTAATTGCCGATAAAATGTTGGTTGAACCCTTTCTTTTTGAATTTGAATAATAAAAAAAGGCCTAGTTATTTCTAGGCCCTTTTTTCATATATTGAAGTAATAATTTTCTATTAAATTCTTCTTCTGCTTTTTTTAGTTTGATCAGTTTTACTTGACTTAATATTGGTTTCAAACTAATTAGTAATTTTTTACGCATTTGAAAAATTTCATCTTCGGTACTTTCCATTTTTGCTAATAAAGTTGCTGCTTCTTTTTCTGACATTTTGCTTAAAGCTTCATCATCCATTTTCTTCAAGAAAACCAATGATTTTTCATGTTTTAATTCAAATTGTTTGTCTTCAAAAGCATTGTATATTGGCCAAAATTTTTCTGCTTCACTGCTAGTTAAAGGAAGTTTATTAGTAATAAACGCCACTTTTAATGCAAATATTTCTTCTTTTTTCTCTAACATTTTTTTTCCTTGAGCAAAAAGGCCACAAGAAATAAATAGTAAAATAGCAAGTAAGTTGTTTTTAATTTTCATCGTTTTTAATTTATATCATTTAAATAATTTTCTATTTCATTTGTATTAGCAAATTCTTCATCAGTTTTCGTGTTGCTAGTATTCATTTCAATACTCAGATTTTCAATATCTTTTTTATCTAATAATGTAATTAAATCATATTGACTGATTTCAGAATGATTCGTAATATAATTTTCCATTTCAATAGAATCTTCAGGATTTTCAATTATTAATTTTGTGTAAACTGTTACTGAAAAGGCTACAATTAAAACTGCTGCAACCGAAGTTATCCACCTTTTTGTATTTATAGAAATTACTTTTCTATCATTTTTTGGCTGGCTTAAATTGTTATTTATATCTATTGAAAATTCGTCAAAATAGCCTTCAGGTGTTGTAAATCCTGAAGTAATTTTATTTTTATCATTTATTTTAAACTCTTTCATGCTTATTAGACAATTATATTTAATTATGGTTTAATCTTCATTCATAAATTTTTCAATTTTTTTTACAGCGAGGTGATAAGAGGCTTTTAAAGCACCTACAGACGTACCTAAAATTGTTGACATTTCTTCATATTTTATTTCTTCAAAATAGCGCATTTTAAAAACTAATTGTTGTTTTTCTGGTAATGTAAGAATTGCTTTTTGTAATTTAATTTGAATTTCATTACCATCAAAATGGGTGTCAGCTTCAAGGTTTTCAACTATTTTTGATTTTAGTTCCCCGCTGGTGGCTCCACTTAGCTTTGCTTTTTTATTAATGAAAGTTATCGCTTCATTGGTTGCAATTCTATAAATCCAAGAATACAATTTGCTTTCTCCTTTAAAATTATTCAAATTTTGGAAAACCTTAATAAATGTATTTTGTAATACATCATTGGCATCATCGTGGTCCAAAACAATATTCCTTATATGATTGTAAAGCGGGCGCTTATAATCAGACAAGAGTTTTTGAAACGCGTTGTTTTGAGTTTTTGGATTTAATAGTTGTAATATGAACTCTTTTTCTTCCAAATAAATACTATTTATTGTAAGATTAATAAAAGGAACAAAGGTTTAATCTATTAATTAAATAAATTATTGCTGTTCTAATTCTGTTGCTTCCAAACCCTCACTATTTGTTACAGCTGCTGGAACAGGATTATTTTTAGATTTTATCGCGATATAAATTGTAGTTTTCCATTTTGAAGGACTTAAACCGTCTATATAACTTCTATTATAAACTTCTAATAGCGGAATGGATTTTTCTAAAGTTTCATTGTTTTTATTAATAAAATCTTTAGCCTTTTTCCAAGCCGTTTTTCTGTGCGAATAATCTCCGTTTAAAGTTGTTTTAAATGCGGTGTATCCTTCAAGTTCATTGCAAACTATATCACTTCCAGAACTTGTAAAAATTCTTCTTTTTATTGGTAAACATACCGAAATATTTGAAATTTCTTTACTTTCATCTATTGAATTATACAATATAAATGGCTTGCCAGAGATTGAAATATTATTTTTATTTGAAAAATCAATCAAATACGGAATTAATATTTTTACATTATAATTAAGTCTTGATAGTTTAGTATTTATTGTGTGTTTTAAATAGTAACATCTTTTTTTATAAACTACACCATTTGAATTAACGGAAAAGGTATTCAATTCATAAACTAAACTTTTATCTAAATTGTTTAAGCTAAGTTCTAATTTTCTTCCTATAGCTTTATTGACTCCCCCTGTTAAAAAAGAATTAAGTTTATTAGAAAATGACATTTCTCCTTTTGAAATACAGGTAACTTTTGTGCCACCAATAGTATCTTTTAATTTCCAAACAGTTTCAGATATCGCGCCGTCTAATTCTGTTTTTTGAACAATACTATCATTTTCTTTTGTAAGAAATATTGTTGTTTTTCCTTCACCTTCACTTCCGGACCATGTATAAAAGCTGCCAGCACCAGATGAATTTTTAGAATATTCTATGTTTACGGATGAATTATTTTTATCAAAAACAAACCAATCTTTAAAGTTTTTATTATCATTCAAATAATTATAAACTGAAGTTTTGGGAGTTTTAATAACTATAGATTTTACAGTTGTGAAATTGCTTTTTTGAGTAGCAATAAAAACACTACCTCCAACAGAAAGTAATAGTAGTAGTAGGAATAAATATTTTAATATTTTCATAAGTTTTGTATTTATTTTTTATGGCTTGAAATTTATTTTTAATGCTTAAAGAAAATTTTAATTACAAATAATAGTAGTATAAAAACGATGAAACCAATTAAAATCTTATAGCTTCCTTTATAGATTCTTCGATGAACTATGATGTCTTTTCTATAGGAATAGGAAATTGCTATTACAAATGAAATAAAGAAAATTACTGCAAAAATTAACTGACCTCTACTAAACATATAATTATTTTATACAAAAATACTAAATTTGTAATCAAAAGTAACTATTTCCAATATCAATTAAACAACTAAACAACTAAACCATGATTAAACAACTTAATGCCGTTAAAGAATTTCATACTGCCTTTGAAATAGGTTATAGTGAAAGTCCAAAAGCAAATTTGGGTGAAGCCAAAAATGTTTTACGATATAATTTAATGAAAGAAGAAAACGAAGAGTATTTAGAAGCGGTACAAAATAATGATCTTATAGAAATTGCAGATGCTCTTGGCGATATGCTATATATATTGTGTGGTACAATAATTGAACACGGTTTGCAAGATAAAATCGAAACTGTTTTTGATGAAATTCAACGAAGTAATATGAGTAAATTGGGTAGCGATGGAAAGCCAATTTATCGTGAAGACGGAAAAGTAATGAAAGGGCCTAATTATTTCAAACCCGATTTTTCAAAAATTATTTAATTTATAGATATAAAAAAAACCCTTATTTGTAAGGGTTTTTTTATGATTAAATTTTTACTGTCCATCCAAAAGTATCTTCAGCAAGTTTGTGTTGAATTGCTGTAAGTTTATTTTTTAAATCTAGTGCAAAAGAATTTTCAACAGGAGGTAATTCATAATACTCATCTTGATAGGAGAATCCTTTAATTATGGTAACAACAGCAGCAGTCCCAGCTCCAAATATTTCTCTTAACGAACCATTTTTAGCTGCTTCTACAAGCTCTGCAACTAAAACTGATCTTACCGATAATTGAATTCCGTCTCTTTCTGCAATTGCGATTAGGCTTTTTCGGGTTACTCCATCAAGAATTCTTTCACTTGTTGGTGCGGTGTATAATGTATCATTGATTCTAAAAAACACATTCATTGTCCCTGATTCTTCCATTTTTGTATGGGTAGCATCATCGGTCCAAATTACTTGTTGGAATCCTTTTTCGTGAGCTAATTTTGTTGGATAAAATTGTGCCGAGTAATTTCCGGCAGCTTTTGCCGCGCCAATTCCTCCATTTGCCGCACGGCTATAATGTTCTGCAATTAAAACTTTAACTTCGCCTGAATAATATGATTTTGCAGGAGATAACAATATCATAAATCGGTAATCGTTTGAAGGAGAAGCGATTACACCAGTCCCGGTTGCAATCATAAATGGTCTAATATACAATGTGTTACCAACTCCCTTTCTTACCCAATCCCTTTCTAAATCAACCAATTGCTTTAGACCATCCATAAAAATAAATTCAGGCACTTCTGGCATTGCCATTCTCACTGCTGATTTATTAAAACGAATAAAATTTTCTTCAGGACGGAATAACCAAACAGAATTTCCTTCATCTTTATAAGCTTTCATTCCTTCAAAAATAGCTTGTCCGTAATGAAAAACCTTAGCTGATGGATCCATTAAAAAAGGAGCATAAGGAACAATTTTTGGAGTTCCCCATTCTCCATTAATAAAGTCACAGGTTAACATGTAATCTGTAAAAACTTCACCAAATGGAAGATGATCAAAATCAATGGATTCAATTTTTGAGGTTGAAATTTTAGAAATTTGAATTTTGTTTTCGATTTTTGAATTCATGATAATGAAACATAATTTAAATTAATTTGCTAATTCCTTGAAAATGAAGAATTTGCTAATTTTAACAACTGAAATTATCAGTTTATTAAATTTTCGCTAAATTAATAAAAATTACATTCTTTTATGTTGATAAAATCTATTTTTATTAAAAATAATATTAATATCATAAAAACAGTATTTAGTTTTACTTATTTTATGACAATTCCTCGAATTTATATCAGATTTTCTTATATTTTTGCCAATGTTATTCTAATCAAAAAACGCTAACTAATTATGAAAAAAATCGTATACTTTATAATTTGCTTTTTCGCATTAACAAGTTGCAAAAAAGAAACAAGTTCAACCAATTCTACTAATGAATATGCACTTTTTGGGGACAGTATCTCTTCTGATAAAGCTATTTCGAATGAAGATATGTTGGTTCAATATTATAAATTAAAACCTGGAGATACTCTTAACATTAAGTTTAAATCTAAAATTAAAAATGTTTGCCAGAAAAAAGGATGTTGGATGACTTTAGAATTACCTTCTGGAAAGGAGGCTTTTGTAAAGTTTAAAGACTATGCTTTTTTTGTTCCTAAAAATGCTCAAAATGAAGATGTAATTGTTAATGGAAAGGCTTTTGTAAGTATAGAATCTGTTGAAGAATTAAAGCATTACGCTAAAGATGAAGGAAAATCTCAAGCTGCAATTGACAGTATTGTTGCCCCAAAAACTAATTATTCTTTTATGGCTGATGGTGTTTTAATTAAAAAGTAAAAATGAAAAAAACATTCTTAATATTCACTATTTTCTTTTTTCTGTCGTGCAATAAAAAGGCTGAAAAGCAAGAATGTACTTCTAATAAAAAATCAGATAAAAAGTTTGAAATGTATCAAATGTCAGAAATGGCAGCTTTGATGGAGAGCATGTATATTGAAAATGAAAAGCTAAAAGAGAGAATTAAAAAAGGGGATACTATTGGAGAATTTCCAAGTCATTTTCTAAATATTCATAAAGCAGTTATGACAGATGAATCAGATAATGATGAATTTTTTAAGAGTCAAGCTGCTCTTTTTATAAAGTCACAGGAGTTGATTTATAAAGATCCAAAAAATGCAAAACAACATTTTAATGAAGGAATAAATGCATGTGTTAGCTGTCATCAAGTTAAATGTGGCGGACCAATTCCTAAAATAAAAAAGTTATACATTAAATAATTTGAAAAGAGAAATCCTTCAAACATTAGATGGCTCTACAACGATACATTTGCCTGATTGGAATGAATCCTATCATTCTAAACATGGTGCTATTCAAGAGGCGTATCATGTTTTTATTCAAAATGGATTAAACACTTTTAATAGTCAGCCACTTTCAATTTTAGAAATAGGTTTTGGAACAGGTCTAAATGCCTTTATAACGTTTTTAGAATCTAAGAAATCAAATCAAAAAATTGATTATTATGGTGTAGAAGCATATCCTATTTCTACCGATGAAATTTCCCAAATGAATTATGTCTCAGAGTTGAATGCAATTTCTGAAAATACTATTTTTGATCGTTTACATGAGTGTGAGTGGGAAACAAAAAATATAATTTCTCCACTTTTTACATTAACAAAAAGAAAACAATTTTTTGAGCAAATTGAAGATGAAGATAAGTATGATTTAATTTATTTTGATGCATTTGGATATAGAGTACAGCCAGAATTATGGAGTACAGAAATATTTAAAAAAATGTACAAATCACTCAAATCTAAAGGTACTCTTGTAACATATGCTGCTCGTGGAGTAGTAAAAAGAAGTTTGATAGAAGTTGGTTTTAAAGTTGAAAAACTTCCAGGACCACCAGGAAAAAGGGAAATGTTTAGGGCCACAAAATTTGAATTGTAATTTTTAACTTATTATTTGCAATAGCAATTATTTTAATTATTAAATTTGATTCTATAATAACTAAAATATTATATTATGAAAGTATCAATGTTTGCCTACACAAAAAATATTTTAGAAAGCGTAAGTTTTGATCCTAAGCTTTTTTGCAAAGAATTAGAAAAAGCTTTAAAAATGTTATTACCTTACGAAATCGAACAATTGACAGATTGGCTTTTAAATTACACCAATCAAAAACCAGAATTAAGACAATGTTTAATATATATAAAATAAAAAAAAGGAGCTATTATTGCTCCTTTTTTTATTATTTCTTAGGAAGTGGATTAATGATTTCAACATTTTGAAATGCAATTGCACCACGAATTACTCCTGAAATGGATTGCCTTAAAGCATCGATTATTTGAATTTTTAATTCTGTTTTTGGAAAAATCAGACTTATTTCACGAGCTGGTTTTGGATCTTTAAAATGTTTCAATTTTAGTTTGTCATTTTCTTTCAAATCCAATGTATGTAAATAGGGAAGTAGCGTTAATCCTAATCCTTCGTCTGCTAATTTTATCAATGTTTCGAAACTTCCACTTTGAATTTGAAAATTATTTGCTGGCGCTACATCCTGATTTTTACATAAATTAAGAATACCATCTCTAAAGCAATGGCCGTCTTGTAAAAGTAGAATTTCATCTAAATTTAAATCGGATACTTCGATTTCTTTTTTATCTGCAATTCTGTGTTTTTCAGGAATATAAGCTACAAATGGTTCGTAATATATTACTATTTCTTTTAATTTATCTTCATTTAAAGGTGTGGCAGCAATTGCAGCATCTAAATTTCCATTTTTCAGCCTAAGGATGATATCATCAGTGTTCAATTCCTCAATGATGAGTTTCACTTTTGGATATTTTTTTACAAATGTATTTAGAAACATGGGCAATAATGTTGGCATTACAGTTGGAATAATACCTAATTTAAATTCGCCACCAATAAAGCCTTTTTGTTGCTCAACGATATCTTTCATCCGATCGGCTTCGTTGACAATATTCTTGGCTTGGTTTACTATTTTCAGACCAATTTCTGTTAATTGAATAGGTTTTTTTGTTCTGTCAAAAATCTGAATATTCAGTTCTTCTTCTACTTTTTGAATCTGCATACTTAATGTAGGCTGAGTAACGAAGCATTTATCGGCAGCAAGAGTAAAATTTTTATGTTCAGCAACCGCTAAAACATATTGAAGTTGTGTAATAGTCATAATAGTAATTTGTGATGCAAATATAAAAACAATCAATTTAATTTATAGTAAATTATTAAAATTTGACTAAATCAATTTAAAGTTTGTTTCTAATACATTTCATACCACTTAAATTTTTCATTAATTATTTGATCTTTTTCATTTTTTAGGTAATCCAAAAACGATAAAGAAACAGGCGAATGTTTTTTTCCTTTGGCCCAAATTAAACTCCATGTTGTGGTAATTGGTAATCCTTTTACTGGAATGATTTGTAATTCATTATTTTGCAGTTCATTTTTTATTCCTATTAATGGCATAATAGAATAACCTAAATCAGCTAATAAAGCTTGTTTTACTGCTTCATTTGATGTTAATTCCATTTTCTTTAAAACAGATAAATTATTATTTTCAATAAAACTCTCCATTGTTTGTCTAGTTCCCGAACCTTTTTCTCTGAAAATAAGTGGCAAATCTTTAAATAATTCTTTTAGATTAATATTGTTTTTAGAATTAGTCTGGGAATTTCCGACCAAGTACAATTTATTTTGAAGCAAGTCGAGTTTTTCAAAATTCAAGTTGGATGGTAAAATTGAAACTAATGCAAAATCAACTTCATTATTTTCTAAACTCTCAATTACTTTATTTTTATTGGTAACATCCATAAGTAGTTCAATTCCATTATTTTGATTCATAAAGTCAGCTAAAAAGTAGGGCATAACATATTTAGCAGTTGATACCACTGAAAGTTTTAAACGACCCGTTAATTGACCTTTATAAGCTAAAGTTTTGTAGTTTATAGCATGTACTTGATTAATTATGTTTTCTGCAGCTTCAGCTATTTCTAATCCAAAATCAGTAATGTAAATTTTTCTTCCTATTACTTCTGTAAGTGGAATTTCAAATTGGTCTTGAAAATTCTTAAGTTGGATAGAAACTGCGGGCTGAGTAAGATGCAATTCTTCAGAGGCTTTTGTAACACTTTTTGTTTGTACAATTTTTAAAAAAATCTGTAATTGATTCAAAGTATAATTCATAAATTATTTTTATGTATTTCATTACAAAGATATATAAAAATTTATGAATTTAAATTCTCAATTTTGCAAAGTTTAATTATTTAAAATGAATAAAAGAGAAAAATTAACATTGATTGAGGGCAAATTCACTGGTGAGGAAACTAAAGAAATTATAACTAGTATTTTTTCTTCTAAAATTAATTTCCATAATTTAAAAAATTGGAGTTCTAATGAACGTTATGGGAAAGATGATGAAATTGCACAGAGTAGAATTCCCGCATTAAAGAAAGAAATGGAAAGAGTTCTTGAAATCGTTTCTGATAAAAAAGTGAAAAATAAAAGATTTGAAATTACCTCCCATATTAATATATCAATATTAGATGAGTAATAATTTTTTTAAAGGTAGAAAATTACTAATAGCTACAAAACACAAAAAAGAAAGAGTTATAGCTCCAATATTAGAAAAAGAATTAGGAGTAAATTGTTTTGTAACAGATATTGATACCGATAAGTTTGGAACTTTCACGGGTGAAATTGAACGTAAAGAAGACGCAATTTCAACTGCAAGAAACAAATGTCTTTTGGCAATGGAATTAGAGAATTGTGATTTGGTTTTAGCAAGTGAGGGTTCTTTTGGCGCTCATCCCAGTCTTTTTTTTGCAAATGCTGACGAAGAAATCTTACTATTTATTGATAAAAAAAAGGATATAGAAATTATTGTTAGAGAATTAACTTTTGAAACCAATTTTAATGGTTCCGAAATAAAAACTATAAAAGAGCTTGAAGAATTTGTCAAAAATTCAAAATTTCCAACACATGGAATAATTCTTAGAAAGGCAAAAAATGATTCAACACTTATCGAAAAAGGTATAACTAATTTGGATCAACTATATAAAACTTTTAAATATTTAATTTCAATGTATGGATCCGCTTTTATAGAAACTGATATGAGAGCGATGTATAACCCAACAAGAATGAAAGTTATAGAAAATGCAACATACAAATTAGCCAAAAAAATAAATTCATTATGTCCTAAATGTTCTATTCCAGGTTTTGGTATAATTGATTCAAAAAGTGGATTACCATGTGATTTATGTAATTTTCCAACACAATCCACTTTGAGTCATATTTATTCATGTCAAAAATGTAATTATATCAAAGAAGTTTTTTTTCCTAATGGTCGAAAGAAGGAAGATCCAATGTATTGTGATATTTGTAATCCCTAATATTAAGTAATTTGACAACAATTAACATAGATGAAGCCTGTGAAGTTTTAAAAAATGAAGAATTAATTGGTCTTCCAACAGAAACTGTTTATGGCTTAGCAGGTAATGCATACAGTGAAATTGCATTAAAAAAAATATTTACATTAAAAAACAGGCCGTTTTACAATCCTTTAATTTTGCATATTAAATCGGTACACTATCTAAATAAAGTAGCCAAAAATATCCCAGAAACAGCAATTAAATTAGCAAAAGAGTTTTGGCCTGGACCTTTGACTTTGGTATTGGAAAAACAAAATCATATTTCAGATTTAGTTACAGCCTCTAAACATACTGTGGCCGTAAGAGTTCCAAATCATTCAGTCGCCTTAGAATTACTTAATAAACTCGATTTTCCTATAGCAGCTCCTAGCGCTAATCCATTTGGATCTATAAGCCCAACAAATGCATCTCATGTAAATGATTATTTTGGAAATGATTTGAAAATAATATTAGACGGGGGAATGTGTAGCGAAGGAATTGAATCAACAATTATTGGTTTTGAAAATAACGAACCCGTTCTTTACCGTAATGGATCAATTTCTGTTGATGAAATTATTAAAATTACAGGTAAAATTACTATTTTAAATAATAATGATAGCAATCCAAAAGCGCCTGGAATGCTCTCTCGACATTATGCACCTAATACCGATACGTATCTAACAAGTGATATAAATACACTAATTCATTTATTTCCAAATAAAAAAATTGGGTTATTACTTTTTAAAAATGAATTTAATGAAATGAATAATTATAAAGTCGAAGTATTATCAAAAGAGGGCAACTTGAAAGAAGCAGCTCGTAATTTATATGCCGCTTTACATCGATTAGATAGAAGTAATTTAGATTTAATAATAGCTGAAAGATTACCTGACCTTGGACTAGGCAAAAGTATTAATGATAGATTAGAAAGAGCGAAAAAAAAATGAAAGGAATTTAAATATTCAAATAAAAAATAGAAAAATTTATTAACCGAAATATGATATAAGATAATAGAACTATATAATAATCTACTTCGGAGACTAAAATTTGCTAAATTCAGATAAAATGAATTTTATAATCATAAATATTATTTATGATATACATCATAAATATAAATCAAAATATATGAATAATAAAATTGAATTTTCAAAGTATAAATCATAAACAAAATAAAAATGATAATTAGATTAATTAAAATTGGCTCTTTATTCATGAATTTATTTCTAATTGCTTCTTGTAGCATAAAAATACATAATAATAAGCAGGATAGTAATTTAGATTATTTAGCAAATATCAGTAATCATGTTATGACTAAAGCAGAACAAGAATCAATTACGCCTGATGAGGTATTACAAGAATTTAAAGATGGGAACAATAGATTTAATTCAGGAAATGCTACTATAAGAAATCATTCTGAGCAAATAAGAAGTGCTGTTACTGGAGGTCAATTTCCAAAAGCTATGGTTTTGAGTTGCCTTGATAGTAGAGTACCTGTAGAAGACGTTTTTGACCAAGGGCTTGGCGATGTTTTTGTTGGTCGTGTAGCCGGAAACTTCGTTAATAGGGATCTTCTAGGAAGTATGGAATTTGCTTGTAAAGTTTCAGGCGCAAAATTAATAATAGTAATGGGACACCAACATTGTGGCGCAATTAAAGGGGCTATCGACGATGTTAAATTAGGAAATATTACTTCAATGCTATCAAATATTAAACCTGCAATTTCAATGAGCAAGAATTTTGATGGACAAAAATCATCAAGTAATGAGGCTTATGTGAAATTTGTTAATGAAAATAATATAAGAAATACAATAAACGAAATAAAATCAAAAAGTGAAATTTTAAATGAAATGGAAATTAATGGAAGTATTAAAATAGTAGGGGTTTATTACTCATTACTTACTGGTAAATTAGAATTTATCAATTAATAAAATAATTATAAAATCATCTAAATAATAAATTATGAACTTTAACCTATTATTAGAAAATCTTACTAATCCTGCATTATTATTCTTTGTACTTGGTATAATTGCCGTATACTTAAAAAGTGATTTGGAAATACCTTCGAATTCTTCTAAATTCATTTCGCTTTATCTTTTATTTGCAATTGGTTTTAAAGGCGGACAGGAACTTTCACACGAAACTTTTACAACTGAAATTGGATGGTCTATGCTGTTTGGAGTTTTTATTTCATTGTTAATACCGCTATATACTTTTTTTATACTTAAATCAAAATTAAATGTTTTTGATGCTGGTGCAATTGCCGCAGCTTATGGGTCCGTAAGTGCTGTAACATTTGTAACGGCAGTATCTTATCTTGAATCCCATCAATTATCCCTTCATGGCCACATGGTTGCAATTATGGCATTAATGGAGTCTCCTGCAATTATTATTGGATTATTATTGATCTCAATTTTTAATAAAGAAAAGACAACTTCAATTAATAAAAGTTCGGTTATTAAGCATTCCTTTACAAATGGAAGTGTATTACTTATTTTAGGTAGTTTAATAATTGGTTACATTGCAAACGCCAAACAAGCCGAAGGAATTAAGCCGTTTACTAATGATTTGTTCAAGGGCTTTTTAGCTATATTTCTTTTAGATATGGGCGTAACAAGTGGTAAGAAATTAAAATCATTTTTTTCATTTGGTTGGTTTCCTGTAATATTTGCAATTTTAATTCCATTAATTAATGGAAGCATAATTGCAGTAATGAGTTCTTTGATAACAGATGATATTACTAACCGATTCATGTTTTCGATTTTAGCAGCAAGCGCTTCCTACATAGCAGTTCCTGCTGCAATGAAAATCTCTGTCCCTAAAGCCAATCCTGGGCTTTTTTTACCTATGGCTCTTGCCATAACATTTCCGGTTAATATTACAATCGGAATGCCAATATATTTTTTAATTGTTCAATGTACATAAAATAGGGTTAGTAATATTTAAACTTACAAATAGATTTATTGTTTTTTTATTAAAATTGTTTGATTATTTTATTAAAATTAGAACGTGTTTTATTGGATTTTTAATTACTATATTTATAAAAAAATAATGTAATTTCGTTATCTATAAAAATTACTGTTTATGTCAGACTTCTATAAAAAAATATTAGATAATAATAAGGTTTGGGTTGAAAACGCATTAGAAAAAGATCCAAATTATTTTAAAGACTTGGCAAAAGGTCAAACTCCGCCGCTATTGTGGATTGGTTGTTCTGATAGTCGTGTACCTGCAAATGAAATAATTGGCGCTAAGCCTGGTGAAGTTTTTGTTCACCGAAACATTGCAAATATGGTGGTTCATTCTGATATGAATATGTTAAGCGTATTGGATTACGCCGTCAATGTATTGAAAGTCAAACATGTAATTGTTTGTGGGCATTATGGTTGTGGAGGTGTAAAAGCGGCTATGGGTAACGATTCTATTGGGATTATTGATAACTGGATCCGTCACATTAAAGATGTTTACCGTTTGCATCAAGATTATTTAGATTCAATTGAAGATGAAAATGAACGCTTCAATACTTTTGTAGAATTAAACGTAAAGGAGCAAGTTTTTGATTTAGCAAAAACTTCTATCGTGCAATCGGCTTGGAAAAATGGTCAGGATTTAACGCTACATGGTTGGACATACGGTTTGAATTCTGGTTTTGTAACCGATTTAAAAGTAAACTTTAGTTCGGATAAAGATTTAGATGATGTGTACCAATTAAAATTTTAAATAAAAAACCACTTTCGAGTGGTTTTTTTATTCCTCTTCCAAATTTTCATTGAATGCAGAAGGTAACAATTTAGGAATAAATTTAATTAATATTGGTAATAATAGTGAACCACCTGGTAATAGGAAAATAGTTAGTGATGGTATTGTTTTACAAATGTCTAATAATTGTTTCTTAACCTTTTTCTTTTCTTTCTCATCTAAATCTTTTCGTGTTGATTTAGCAAGTAATACCATCAATTCTTTACTCTCAGATATTTCCTTGAATAAACGATTTTTATTTCTGCTAATCAATACTTCCACGTTTTGTGTAGTGTGATCAAAAAAATGTTTAACGGGATTGGAATATTGAAAATAAGGGATTTCCGATTTGTATTTTGTAATAAATTCGTTAGTATCGTGAATGCTATCCTCAACAAATTGGTCATTAACCGTCATAATTTCTGCTAAATGATGAAGAAAAAAAGCTTCATTTTTCTCAATTTTTTCATCACTCCATAAAGCCATACCTGCCAAATCAATTAGATAGTATTTCTCTAAATCTAAGGTGAAATAAACTAATTTTAATTCTTCTAAATTTTGAATACTAATTTTAGAAAACTTACTATAGCGAACAGATGCTTCAAATAATTTAATTAATAAATCATCGTAATTCGTTTTGTTTGATTTTATTTTAAGTGCCAAAGAAACGATGCTAATTATTGTTTCCTCGATTTTCTTGATATATTTTTCGGGAATAGTCCCATGAGTTAAATAATAATTAAATCCCAGAACATCTATGAATAGAAGTGCATTTGTTAAAACATGTGAAAACTGTTTATTGATAATATCAATATTGGTTTGAATTCGGCCGTCAACAATTTTTTCTAAATCAATAGATGAGGAGTTACTAGGTAGGATTTTTTTCAATAAATTAAATCCTTGTGGATGCATTTCATTGTAAAATGATACCGTTTTAGAAATGAACTTATCAGAATTTGAATCTTTAGTATTAATTTTATAAACTCCAAATAACGAATTTAATAATGCAACTTTTGAAATTTCGTCCTCCGTCCAACCAGTGGTTTCAATAGGATTTTGGGTATCTAGTGAAACGATATAACCGTAAATAAAACCAGTCTTTCTAGTATTTGAATAAAAATGATCAGCACTTTCAATAACAGGGTGCGTTACCGACTTTTGATCGGAGAAAAATTTATCAATCCAGCCTGGAGCAGATGCGTTTATCATTTTATAATTTATATCAACAAATTTATATATTTTATGATATCAAAAATGATTTTTACAGTAAATTAATTTTTATTTGATAATTGCAGAACATGCGACTCTAGCACCCGAATTTCCTGATGGTTGTGAGATGTAATCGTCGGGACCTTGATGAACAATTAGACCTTTTCCAACAATGTCTTTCGTAACGTCTCCGCATCCTATACACCATTCTGATGTGGTAAAAGTAATGCTTCCGTTACCAAATTCATCGGTTGTAAAATTACCAATATCGCCTTTGTGTGCTTCTCCTTCACCTAATTTTCCATGTTTTTTGAATGTAGGATTCCAATGTCCGCCTGCTGAACTTCCGTCTGCAGCACTACAATCGGATTTTTCATGAATATGTATTGCGTGAATTCCTGGTTTTAAACCTGTAAAATTAGCTGTGAAAGTTACCTGATCGTTTTTTTCTGTAAAAACACCTGTTCCTTGAACATTACTGCTACTTTTAGGTTCAAATGTTACGTTTAATTTTGAGCTAACTCCATTTGAAGTGTTTGTTTTACAGCTTATAATTACTGCAATTATGATTACGATAGAAACTATTATTTTTTTCATGAGATGCGATTTATTTTTTATAAAATTAATCATTATTAATTAGAAAAAGACTCCTATTTCTTAATTTTATATTAAAAATTTAAACTAAAAAAAAATCACTTTGTAAATAATTACAAAGTGACCTTTCCACCAAAACCAACATTTTTAGTGTATTATATTTAAAAACAATATTCGTTTTTGTCGACTAATTTTGAAGTGATTACTTCTCTTAAAGCTACTATATTTGGCATATTAGTATATTTTGTAAATCTTCTCAATCCCATTAACATCATTCGTTGTTCGTCACCTTCAGCAAATGAAATTATACTTTCTTTACCTCTTAAATTAATGATATCAACTGCTTTATACAGGTAAAGTTTTGCCATTGCAATTTGTTCTTGAACTTTATCTTCTCCATTATTTTTAGCAATTTTCTCTGTTCTAAGAAGCGTACTTTCCGCCATATAGATTTCAATAAGCATGTCGGCAGCAGCCATTAATAATTGTTGATGTCCTTCTAAATCTGGACCAAATTTTTGTACGGCACCACCAGCAACCATTAAAAAGGCCTTTTTTATTTTTCCGATCATTTCTTTTTCCTCGGCAAAAAGTTCTGAATAATCTGGCACGTCAAATGAAGGGATACCCATTAATTCTTCCTGAACTTGAGAAGCTGGTCCTAATAAATCAACGTGTCCTTTCATTGCTTTTTTAATTAGCATTCCAACTGAAAGCATGCGGTTAATTTCGTTTGTACCTTCATAAATACGAGCAATCCTAGCATCACGCCAAGCACTTTCCATCGGAGTATCTTCTGAAAACCCCATTCCTCCAAAAATTTGGATTCCTTCATCAGCACAATTTTGAACGTCTTCTGAAACAGCAACTTTCAAAATAGAACATTCAATAGCATATTCTTCAACGCCTTTTAATTCTGCTTCTTGATGTGATGCTCCATCATTTTCTCTTGCAATTATTCTATCTTCAATATCTTTTGCTGCTCTGTAAGTAGCACTTTCACCAGCATAACAAGAAGTAGCCATTTCAGCAATTTTTTGTCTTACTGCCCCAAAATGAGAAATGGATGTATTGAATTGCACTCTTTCAACTGCATATTTTATAGCACCTGTTGTTACTCTTCGTTGAGCGTCTAAGCAAGCTGCGGCTAATTTTATTCTACCAACATTCAAAGCATTCATGGCAATTTTAAAACCATTTCCTCTTTCTGACAGCATATTTCCAACTGGGACTTTGGTTTCATTAAAGAAAACTTGTCGAGTAGAAGAAGCACGAATTCCTAACTTATGTTCTTCTTCTCCCATTGAAATCCCATTACTAGGATCGTTTTCAACGATAAAACCAGTTATGTTTTTGTCATCTTCAATACGAGCAAAAACTATAAATAAAGAACAAAATCCAGCGTTAGAAATCCACATTTTTTGTCCTGTAATTTTATAATGTGTTCCATCTTCAGATAAAACTGCTTTTGTTTTTCCAGAATTAGCATCAGATCCAGCGCCAGGTTCTGTTAAACAATAAGCTCCAAACCATTCGCCAGAAGCGAGTTTTGGAACATATTTTTGCTTTTGCTCCTCAGTTCCATAAAGCGTAATTGGCATGGTTCCAATTCCGGTATGAGCACCAAAAGCAGTAGAAAACGAACCTGTAGCTCCCGAAATATAATCACAAACCAGAACGGTATTTACAAATCCCATTCCCATTCCACCATAAGTCTCAGGCACCGCTACGCTAAGAAATCCAAGATCACCCGCTTTTTTCATCGTTTCCTCAGTCAAGGCGAAATCTTTGTTTTCGAACCTATTTTTGTAAGGCCAAATCTCTTTGTCTACAAATTCTTTTACTGAATCACGCATCATTAGTTGCTCCTCATTGAAGTCTTCGGGCGTGAAGATATCTTCACATTTTGTCTCTTTTACTAGGAATTGACCTCCTCTTGTTTTAATATCCATTATTTTGAATTTTAAATTATAAATTTTAAATTATTTTAGACTGGCTTCCTGAGAAGTTTTTATTATTTTGGTAATGATGTTCAGAATATGTTCAATTTCAATTAAATAATTCAACATCAAAATTGAAGTTAGGTTTGATTTGTCTAATAAACGCAACCAATATTTAGTTTCTCTTGCTTCTTTTGATGCAATAGACATTTTATGAATGAAATCTTTTCTGGATTGTGCGGCAATTGCTTCTTCTACATTTGCTCCAATACTTGTTGCTGATCTTAATATTTGTTTAGAGATAATGAATTCATTTTCTTTTTTTAGTTCAATGAAAAGAGCTACTATTGATAATGCAAAATCAAATGTTTTCGTAGCAATGATGTTTTCCTTCATTTAAAATTTAAAATTCCTTATTTAAAATAATTTATAACAACTCAAAAACCCCCGCACTTCCCTGACCAGTTCCCACACACATACTCACTATCCCGTATTTACTTCCTCGTAATTTCATTTCGTCAAACAATTGAACCGATAATTTTGCTCCCGTACAACCAAGTGGATGTCCCAATGCAATTGCACCTCCATTAACATTCACGATCTCTGGATTTAAATCCAATTCACGAATTACAGCCAACGATTGTGAGGCAAAAGCTTCATTCAATTCGATTAAATCAATATCTTTTAATTGCAATCCTGCTTGTTTTAATGCTTTTGGAATGGCTTTTACTGGTCCAATTCCCATAATTCTTGGCTCTACACCAGCGGAAGCAAAATTGACTAATCTTGCAATAGGAGTGAGGTTGAGTTCTTTAACCATTTCTTCACTCATAATTAATACAAATGCCGCTCCGTCACTCATTTGGGAAGAATTTCCAGCAGTAACACTTCCGTCTGCTGCAAAAACTGCTCGTAATCCTGCCAATGCTTCTACTGAAGTTCCTGCTCGTGGGCCTTCATCTTTATTAACAACATAGGATTTGGTTTCTTTTTTACCATTTTCATTAATGAAGGTTTGCTCAATCGTAATTGGAACAATTTGTTTGTCAAATTTACCCTCCGATTGCGCTTTCAAAGCTTTAATATGTGAATTAAAAGCAAATTCATCTTGGTCTATTCTTGAAATATTATATTGTTGGGCAACCGCTTCTGCAGTTAATCCCATTCCCCAATAGTAATCTTCATTTCCTGCTTTTGCAGCAGCATAATCTGGTGTCGGTTTATAACCTCCCATTGGAATAAAACTCATACTTTCCGCACCTCCAGCAATTATACAATCGGCCATGCCTGATTGGATTTTAGCAGTTGCCATTCCAATAGTTTCTAATCCTGAAGCGCAATATCTATTGACTGTTACTCCAGGAACATCCTCGATTTTTAATCCCATTAAGGAAATTAATCGTCCCATATTCAAACCTTGTTCTGCTTCTGGCATGGCATTTCCAACCATTACGTCGTCGATGCGTTTTTTGTCGAAATCGGGCAATTCATTCATCATAAACTGAATTGTTTCCGCTGCCAATTCATCAGGACGCTTGAATCTAAATAGGCCTTTTGGTGCTTTACCAACGGCAGTTCTGTATGCTTTTACAATATAGGCTGTTTTCATAACTGTTATTTTGAATTTTGAATTTTTAAATTTTAAATGAAGCTCATTCATAATTTATAATTCATAATTTATAATTTATAATTAATTCCTCAAAGGTTTCCCCTTAGTTAACATAAACTGAATTCTCTCCAAAGTTTTTCTTTCAGTACACAAACTCAAAAAAGCTTCTCTTTCTATGTCTAATAAATATTGTTCTGATACCAATGTAGGCTCTGATAAATCTCCTCCCGCCATAACATAAGCCAATTTATTTGCGATTTTCTTGTCATGTTCTGAAATGTATTTTCCAGCTTCCATTTGATCGGTTCCAACTAAGAACATTCCCAACGCTTGTTTTCCTAAAACTTTTACATCGTTTCGGCGAATAGGTTGGGTGTATCCAGCCTCTGCCATTAATAATGCGTGTTTTTTTGCTTCAGCAATTTGTCGGTCTTTATTGACTACAACAATGTCTTTTCCATGTTGTAAAATACCCAAATCGTAGGCTTCATAAGCAGAAGTGGATACTTTTGCCATTGCAACAGTCAAGAAATATTCTTGTAATACATTCAATTCAACGTCATTTTTTCGGAATAAATCAGAAGCTCGTAAGGTCATTTCCTTCGAACCTCCACCACCAGGAATTACACCAACTCCAAATTCTACTAATCCAATATACGATTCTGCGGCAGCAACTACTTTATCAGCGTGCATGCTCATTTCGCAACCTCCTCCCAAAGTCATTCCGTGAGGCGCTACTATTACTGGAATTCCAGAATATCGAACGCGCATCATTGTGTCTTGGAACATTTTAATCGCCATATTCAATTCGTCATATTCTTGCTCTACAGCAATCATAAATATCATTCCAATATTCGCTCCCACAGTGAAATTGGCTGCTTGATTTCCAATAACCAATCCTTGATATTCTTTTTCTGCTAAATCAATCGCTTTGTTGATTGCTTGTAAAACGTCACCACCAATGGTGTTCATTTTCGATTGGAATTCTAAATTCAAAATTCCATCTCCTAAATCTTGTATAATCGCCCCGCTATTACTCCACACTTTTTTGCTTTCGCGAATGTTGTTTAGGATAATAAAGGCATCCTGACCCGGAACTTTCGTTTGCGATTTATTTGGAATCGAATAATAATAGGTAGCACCTTCTTTTACGGTATAAAAACTCGAATTCCCAGAAGCCAACATATCATTCACCCAAGAATTAGGCTCTAAGCCTTCTGCTTTCATGATTTCGATTCCTTTTTCAACTCCAATGGCATCCCAAATTTCGAACGGACCATTTTCCCAACCAAAACCAGCTTTCATCGCATCGTCAATTTTGTACAATTCATCAGCTATTTCTGGAATTCTATTGGAAACATAAGCAAACATAGAAGCAAAACTCTTTCTGTAAAATTCTCCAGCTTTGTCTTTTCCGGTTACCAATATTTTGAAACGATCAATAGGTTTTGCTATCGTTTTTGTTAATTCTAACGTTGCAAATGATGCTTTTTTCGCGGCTCTATATTCTAATGTATTTAAATCTAAAGACAGAATTTCAAATTTTACTCCCTCACCTTTGGGGAGGGCTGGGGAGGGGATTTTTTTATAAAAACCTTGACCAGTTTTGCTTCCAAGCCAATTGTTTTCCATCATTTTTTTAATGAAATCTGGTAATTGAAACAAATCGTGTTTTTCGTCATTTGGACAGTTTTCATAAATTCCGTTGGCCACATGAACTAAAGTGTCCAATCCAACCACATCAACCGTTCTGAAAGTCGCCGATTTTGGTCTTCCAATAACTGGACCTGTTAATTTATCAACTTCTTCAATTGTTAATCCTAGTTCTTTAACCAAGTGAAACAAACTCTGAATTCCAAAAATACCAATTCGATTACCAATAAATGCTGGAGTATCTTTGGCAACAACCGAAGTTTTTCCTAAAAATTTCTCTCCGTAAATTGTAAGGAAATCAATTATTTCAGTTGATGTTTGTGGGCCTGGAATAATCTCAAATAACTTTAAATATCGTGCTGGATTAAAAAAGTGGGTTCCACAGAAGTGCTTCTGAAAATCTTCACTTCTTCCTTCACTCATAAAATGAATTGGAATTCCTGAAGTATTTGATGTTACTAAAGTTCCTGGTTTACGGTATTTTTCTATTTGTTCGAATACTAATTTTTTGATGTCCAAACGCTCAACAACCACTTCAATAATCCAATCTACATTGGCAATTTTAGCCAAATCATCGGTGGTGTTTCCTGTAGTAATCCGACTAGCAAATTTTTGATTGTATATAGGTGAAGGTTTCGATTTCAGCGAATTGGCTAAATGCTCATTAACCAACCTATTTCTAACGATCTTACTTTCTAATGTCAATCCCTTTTTTTCTTCATCGCTTGTCAATTGGTTCGGGATAATATCTAATAGTAAAACTTCAACTCCGATATTGGCAAAATGACATGCAATTCCCGATCCCATTATTCCGGAACCGATTACTGCAACTTTTTTTATGGTACGTTTCATCTATTTATTTTTTTTGGTCAGTTGTATTTTCTGAATTATTAAATATCTTTTTTTCTAGAATTAATTCATTGATAATGTCTGTGACTTCTGTAAAGTGTTTTAATTTTTCTTCTGAAACATGTTTTTTAACGGTTTCATTAAATTTTAAAACAGTATTTCTAGACAATTCTCGTTTTTCTCTTCCAAAATCGGTTAAGTAAATTAATACACCACGACCATCATCTGGATTTTTCTTCCTTATTATTAATCCTTTGTCTTCCATCGATTTTAATGTTCTGGTTAAGCTTGTTGCTTCCATTCCCATTTTTGGTCCTAACGAAGTTGAAGGTGTGCCTTTGTCTTTATCCATACTTAACAATGCAAAACCTGTCGCCATTGAAGCGCCAAAGTTTTGTGCCTCGTCATTATACATTCTTGAGACTGCTTGCCACGTTGCTCGAAGTATATAATCTATCGTTTTCTCTTTCATCATTTTGATTTATTTTCAAATGTAATAAAAAATAGTATGCGCGCATAGTATTTTTTATTTATTTTATGTTAAAAAAAAACTCCTCAATTACTTGAGGAGTTTTTTCTTAGCCGTAGATTTTAGTAAATAGGTCTTTGTATTTTTCGAGAACCACTTTTCGCTTCAATTTTAGAGTAGGAGTAAGGTGTCCTCCGTCTATTGTCCAAAGGTCGGGAGTGAGTTCAAAACGCTTGACTCTTTCCCAATTACCAAATTTTTCATTGATAGTATTTACTTCTTCTTGAATTCGCTCAATTACTTTTGGATTATTTGCTATCGCTTCATTTGAAGTATCCGGGGTTATATCATGTAATTTTTGCCATTCCTTAATGTATTCAAAATGGGGCTGAATAAACGCAGCTGGCATTTTTTGACCGTCACCAATCACCATTATTTGTTCTATGAATCGAGATTGCTTGAACGCATTTTCAAGTAATTGTGGCGAAATATATTTGCCCCCTGAGGTTTTAAACATTTCTTTTTTTCGATCGGTGATTTTTAAAAATCCCTCAGAATCTATTTCTCCGATGTCGCCAGTGTGAAAATAACCGTCTTTTAAAACTTCATTCGTTTGCTCTTCATCTTTGTAATAACCCAACATTATATTTGGTCCTTTGCAAAGTATTTCTCCATCTTCAGCTATTTTAACTTCTACTTTATCAACTACTTTTCCAACAGTTCCTATTTTATATCCACGATTTCTCATGTCGTTTATAGAAATCAACGGCGAAGTTTCTGTTAATCCGTAGCCTTCCATGATTGTGATATTTGCTGCAGCAAAAATTCTCGCCAATCTTGGTTGTAATGCCGCACTACCGCATGCAATAAACTCCAAATTTCCTCCAACGCCTTCTTTCCATTTGCTGAAAACTAATTTTCGGGCTATTTTCAATTGCAATTCATACCACCAGCCATTTTCATTATAGGGTTTGAAGTTAAAACCTAGATTTAATGACCAAAAGAAAATCATTTTTTTAATTCCTTTTAATTCCAAACCTTTGGCATATATTTTATCATATACTTTTTCTAAAACCCTTGGAACTCCTGTCATTAAATTGGGTTTTACCTCTTTTAGGTTGTCACCAATTTTATCAATCGATTCCCCAAAATAAATAGAAACCCCATAATACTGACATAAATAAAGGTAAAATCGTTCCAAAATATGGCAAACCGGTAAATAGCTCATCGTACGACTATTTCCTGGTGAAAGCGGAATTCTAGCAGCTCCAGCAAATACATTCGAAACAATATTGTCATGAGATAGCATAACTCCTTTTGGTTTTCCTGTAGTTCCTGAAGTGTAAATTATGGTTGCTAAATCATTAGGTTGCACCAAATTTTTTCTAGCTTCGACTTCATTTTGATTGTCTTGGTCTTCGCCAATGGCAAGAAGTTCGGTCCAATTTTTACAACCTTCGATAGTATCAAATGAGTAAACTTCTTTCAGTTTTGGAACATTTGTTTTTATAAGATTGACTTTTCGTAAAATTTCTGCATCGGAAACAAAACAATAAACCGATTCCGAATGGTTTAATATGTATTCGTAATCTGTTTCTGAAATAGTAGGATAAATGGGTACATTTTGAGCTCCTGTTTGCAATACTCCAATATCAATAATATTCCATTCAGTTCTATTATTGGTAGAAATTACCGCAATTTTATCGTCTTTCTGAACTCCAATTTTCAATAAAGCACGCGAAATAGCATTGGCTTTATCAATGTATTCTTGCGTGGAAGTTTTAATCCAAACCCCATTTTGTTTCGTTACTAATGCATCCGAAATGGAATGGTATTTTTCTAGTTGATAATATGGAAATTCGAATAACCGAGTTACGTTTGTCATTTTCGACTTAATATTTTTATAGATGCAAATTAATGAAAAATAAACAAATTCAGAACATATTAATTAATTTTATATAATTAACACATATTAGAAATTTAGTTTTTAATTTTACAACATGAAAAAACAGCTAAAAATAATTGGGATTTTACTTTTTGTATTGTTGCTCGTATTCGGAGGCAAATATGTTTACGATATGAACATCAATCATAATTTTGAAACAATTACTGAAGGGAAAGTATATAAATCGGGGGTTATTCCTCCTGACGAATTAGAAACTTACGTAAAAAAATATAAAATTAAGTCGATTGTCGATTTGCGATTTCCAGGAACCGGTGACGATGTAAATAATCCTGAAAATGTTGCTGAATTAGAAGCTGAGAAAATTGCTGTTGCAAAAATTAATGGCGTAAATTATTTTAATGACGGTTCCGATCAAGTTCCAACGAAAGAAAATTTAGTTTTGTTTTATAAAATAATGGACAATCCAGCTAATTATCCGGTATTAATTCACTGTTACCATGGAGTAGGGCGTGCCGAATTGTATTCTGCGGTTTACCGAATAGAATATGAAAATTGGGACAAAGACGAAGCCAGAACCAGCACTCGCTTTTTAACCAAATGGAGTTCTTTCGATTTAGGAAAACCAAAAGGCGATTTCTTACATAATTATATTAAAAGAAAAGATTCTTTGAGGTAATATGATTTTTATCGTATTATTTTCAGGTAATTTTCTGGCGTCATGATTGACAAATTACTTGTTTTATAATCTTTTACATTCCTTGTTAAAATGATGGTTATTTTCTCATCGTTTTGAGCAGAAAAATTTTGAAGCGCATCCTCAAAGTCTTTGAATTCTGAATTTAAAGCTTCCAAAACCACTTTCTTATTAGTTGTAGTTACATCAACTATATTCAATAACAGTTTTAGGTTGTCAATTACTTTCTCGTGTTTTGCAGTTTTTTTAAGTAAATAATAGAAGTTACTTACCATAATTGAGGTTACATAACCTTGAATTTCTTTTTTTTCGCACAAGCTCAGTATTTGAGATGATTCTTCAGAAAAAGGCATTCTATCAAAAAAGAAGTCAAGAATTACATCAGTATCTATTAATACTTTTTCCATTATAAGTATTTTTTAGATAAGCGATCCGTTAATTCTTTTTTGTAATCAAAATCATTTGGTATTTTGAATGACCCTCTGAGACTTTTAACGGTTGGAGATATTTCGATTTTCTGAACAGGTTCTTCATTTGTTATCGCTTTAAGATAGTTTTCTATTAAATCAGAAAGGCTTCTTTCTTTTTTTCGAGCATAACTTTTTGCCTTTTCAATTACAGATTGTTCGATTGTTAAAGTTAATTTAGTATTCATAATGGAGCTTATTTGAATACAAAGGTAACAAAATATTTAATATACGTATAAATTTATTAAATTTAACACGTACTTTAATTATTATCTTTAACGTTTTGAGTGCAGGCGATCGTAGCCCTGTGTTGCGCCTGCGGGAGGGCTATGGCGCTTGCACGCTGTTAAAGGCTGTTTAATTTTATTGCAAATGGGAAATTCATGTTTACTTCTCTATTATTCAAAGTTACAATTTTTGGATTCTGATCAAAATTTGATTTGAATTTCAAATACTGATGAGCTAAATCATTCGCCCCATTTATAGATAATACGCTTTCGTTATTTTGGTTATCATACCATTCCAGAGATGTTTTTAGCAATGAATAAGTATAATCGCCTCCTAATTCTGTATCATTACTTATTTCTCCAACAGAGCAAGCATAAGCTATAGAAATACCATCTGTACTTTCAGAAATTATTTGCATGTATTTTTCACTAGAATTTGGTTGATTTAAAGTTGATTTAAAGGATAAATATTCAGGGCCTGAGAAACTTGAGTATTCTTCAACTAAGGATTTTCGGCAAGTATCAATAATTATTAGTGCTTTAGGTGCTTTTATAATCGAAATTAGTTGAGAAACAGAAAGTGATTCGGAGTCGTTTATTGCAATATTCGTTTCTTTTAAATCTTGATGACCATGGCCGGAAAAATATACAAGTAAGAAATCAGTATACGTACTTTGGAATAATTCAATCAAATTTTCAGATGGGCATTT
>CANFJB010000017.1 GCA_947447375.1 Bacteroidota bacterium | reverse complement strand
TAACTGATATTGCAGAATCTGAACATACTGCAGTTGCAGTGTAACTATTTACTAACGGCTCTGGATCAATAGTTACAGTAACCGTGAAAGCATCTCCAGCACATGATCCAAAATATGGAACTACAGAATAAACAACGTCTTGAGGAGCACCACTTACGTTAGTAAATGTATCTTTCTTAATATGATTAACGTCTGTTATTGCAGTTCCTGTTGATGCAGTACCAGCCAAATCTTGATCTACTACTGCAGTAATATCATATGAAGTAATTGGTACATTAACATTAGAAAATATTGGTAATTGAAATAATATTGGAAAATCACTACACACAGTCGCCGTTTGAGCAGAAACTACTGGCTCTGGTTTAACCGTTACTGTTAACGTGAATGGAGAACCTTCGCAATCATCAGAACTAAAAGGAGTTACGGTATAAACAAGCGTCTGATCTGAACCGCTTGTGTTTGTGATTGTTTGACTAATAGAACTTACTGCAGTAGTAGTAGCCGATTGACCCGTTACATTATTATTACTAGCAACTGTCCATGTATATTTCACACCCGTCAAACTGTTGTCTATAGTAGGGGTTACATCAAAGGCAATATCACTACATATAGTAGCAGTATGATCAGAAACCACCGGCTCTGGGTTAACCGTTACCGTTAAAGTAAATGCATCTCCTTCACAACCGTTGGCGCCAAATGGTACTATGTTATAAATAACATCTATTGGAGCGCTTGTTAAGTTGGTAAATATATCATTTTCAATAAAATGCTCATCTGTTATTGCAGTTCCTGAGTTTGGAGTACCAGTCAAGCCAGCACCTGGAGAAGCAGTAATATTATATTTAGTTATCGCTAAACTAGTATTATCCTCTGTGATTGGTAATGTAAATCCTATTGCAACGTCACTACAAGTAGTGGCTGTTTTAGCAACAACTACTGGCTCTGGATCAACGGTTACGGTTACTGTGAAAGGATTACCATAACAACCATCAGCGCTAATAGGAGCAACCATATAGACTACATCAAGTGATTGGCCTGAAGTATTGGTCCAAGAATCTTCAATAGTATCTGTTGATGAAATACTATCTCCGTCTGTTAAATTAGTACCTGAAGGATTTAATAACGCATCAGGGGTTATACTTATAATATCATAAGAAGTAGCTAGTGGCGAAAGGTCAATATCATTTGCTAAAGTTAAATGCACTGGAACATCACTACATATTGTAGCTGTTTGAGCAGCTACAACAGGTTCTGGGTTTACAGTTACATTAATTTTGAATGATGCTCCAGCGCAATAGGCGTTAACAAACTCTTCTGTATGTTTTGTAAAAACTGTCTCTAGAGGTCTTTTCCAAGTTACTGTCATTCCAGTATCTCCCTGGAATTGTTGCATTCTTGTTTTGAAAGTATAAGGCTGTCCTGCATTTAATAGAATTGACCCTGTTAACAGAGTGTTTGTATGATAAGGGTCATTTACTATATGTGTGCCATAATGAGATGCAATTACTTGCCCATCAATAGACAAATCGACAGCGTCATCACCATCAATTTTGAATTCATATGGTCCAGTGGTTAATGGAACGAAAGTTCCTGTAGCTTCAATAGCAAATTTTTCTGACCCTGACCCTGACCCTGGAAGTACTATTCCGTCGTCTATTAAAGTATTTGCGTTATAAAAATCGAAAAGGACTTCAGGAGAAGTTAAACCAGTACTTGTTATTTGCGTGTTTGTAGAAGAATATAATAAATCATCAAATTCCTCTTTTGTATTTGGGCTATCTGGATCTTGTGTAATTCCCTGTCTGTGTGTTTGATATATGGTATATGCTAATGGCGCAGGGTTTGGTGTTACCGTATATTCTATAACCGCTGGAGCTGTATCGGTGTTAGTTACCGTTCCTCTAACTTTTCCAGTTCCTTGTGTTGTAAGACTTACTCCTGTTACATTTGCAACGTTGGCTGCTGTAATTCCAGTTACGCTCCATTTAAATGTACTCTTAACAGTATTTAAAATATTATTCTGTGGATTAAAATCAAAGGCGGTGTCTGAACAAACTGCCGAAGGACTAGAACTAAGTCCAACTGGCTCTGGAGTAACCATAACAGTTACTGTAAAAGGGCTACCCTCACATCCAGCTGCACTTACAGGAACTAATGAATATACTGCGTTTAATATTCCAGAGGATGTATTTGAATAAACTTCAGTAGAAAGAGCTGAAGCGTTTACTGTACTTGTAGGTGTAATATTATTAACGCCTGCAACTAAATATTGATCTACATTTATTGCGTTTACAATATAATGGTCAGCAGCTACAGATGAACTAGAATTAAAATTAACTCCAACTGCTACTTCGCTACATATAATAGCGGTTTGATTTTGGATTACTGGCTCTGGATTAACAGTTACCGTAACGGAGAACGAGTCTCCTTTACAACCATTAGCATCTACTGGAACTACGGTATAAACAACATTATGTGGAACAAGAGTTTTATTAGTCCATTTATCATCATAAATTACAGTTGAGGTAAAGCCTGTTCCTGTAGTAGCATTTGTATTAATACCATCGGTTGGTTCAACTGGTGAAGGATATCCAGTCCCAAAATCGATGTTGGTAATATTATAACTTACAACATTTGGACCATCTGAATCAACTCCAAAAGTAACTTCTGTTTTAGCACCACTACATACAGTAGCAGTTTGACTTACTACCACTGGCTCAGGGTTTATTGTTACAGTAATAGTATAACTACTTCCTGGACAATCTGCAATGTAAGGAGTAACGGTATAGTATACATCAAGAGCTGTAGTATTTGTGTTTTTAAAGGTATCTTCTTTAATTAAATCAAAAGAACTAGATAAAGCAGCTGATGAAGTATTTCCTGAACCTGGCGTTAAATTATTTGGGTTTACTAATGTTATGTCAAATTTAGAAATTGTATTTCCATTATCATCAACATTTGTAATAGTAACAGATATTGGTTCAGCAGAACATATTGTACCAGCATTAACGCTAGCTATAACCGGCTCTGGATTTACTGTTACGGTAACAGTGAAAGGATCTCCTAAACAAAGTGCAGCACTTACTGGAACAACAGTATAAATAGCATACTTCGGAGCTGTAGTTACGTTAGTCCAAGCATCATCAGAAATTTCTGTTGATGATAATCCTGTTCCATTTCCTGGTGATCCTGCAGAAGCTGTTAATCCAACATGAGTTATATTGGTAATATTATAAGTTGTAGCGGATGGTCCATTTGCATCATTTCCTAAAGTAAGATTTGTTGCTTGATCACTACATACAGTAGCTGTTTGAGAAGCTACTACTGGTTCTGGGTCAACGGTTATTGTTACCGTGAAAGCATTTCCTTTACATCCTAATGTATCTACTGGTACAACAGTATAAATAACATTTACTGATGCAGTAGTAGTATTGGTGAACGAATCATCAAATAAAGCCGTTGACGATAAACCATCAGCAACAGCTGCTCCTCCGCCTGATACTGTTAAACCGTTTAAGTTTAATGCCGTTACATTATAGGTAGCCGCGGCAACTGATGAACTTGAATTAAAGTCTGCTCCTACAGTTGAGTCACTACATATAGTCGCCGTTTGATTAGCAACAACTGGTTCTGGGTTAACTGTTAATGTTACTGTGAAGGCATTTCCTGAACATCCCGCAGCATCTACAGGTACTACAGTATATAATACGTCAACTGGAAAAGCCGTTGGGTTTGTCCAAGCATCATCAGAAATTTCTGTTGACGTAAAGCCACTTCCTGTTATAGGATTCCCTGCTGATGCAGTTAACCCTCCATTATCTATATTAGTAATAGTATAGGTGGCAACACTCGGTCCATCAGAGTCGTCTCCAAAGGTAACTCCTGAAGCAACATCGCTACAAGTAGTCGCCGATTGAGAAGCCACCACTGGCTCTGGGTTAATTGTTACTGTAACCGTAAAAGGATCTCCTAAACATCCGGCAGCACTTACTGGTACTACAGTATAAGTTACATTTACTGGTGAAGAAGTCGTGTTTGTCCAAGCATCATCATAAATTTCTGTTGATGTAAATCCTGTTCCTGTAGTTGGTATTCCTGCTGAAGTACATAGGTGAGTATCCCCTAAAACTATATTAGTAATATTATAAGTCGTAGCTGTTGGTCCATTTGCATCATCTCCTAATGTAACATGTATCGCTTCATCACTACATGCAGTAGCTGTTTGAGATGCTACTACTGGTTCTGGGTCAACGGTTATTGTTACCGTGAAAGCATCTCCTTTACATCCTACAGCATCTACTGGTACAACAGTATAAATAACGTTTACTGGAGCATTAGTAATATTGGTGAACGAATCATCAAATAAAGCTGTTGACGATAAACCATCAGCAACAGCTGCTCCTCCGCCTGATACTGTTAAACCGTTTAAGTTTAATGCCGTTACATTATAGGTAGCCGCAGCAACTGATGAACTTGAATTAAAGTCTGCTCTTACAGTTGAGTCACTACATATAGTAACCGCTTGGTCGGCAACAACTGGTTCTGGGTTAACTGTTAATGTTACTGTGAAGGCATCTCCTGAACATCCCGCAGCATCTACTGGTACTACAGTATATAGTACGTTAACTGGAAGAGACGTTGGATTGGTCCAAGCATCATCAGAAATTACTGTTGACGAAAAGCCACTACCTGTTATAGGATTCCCTGCAGAGGCAGTTAACCCTCCTGTATCTATATTAGTAATAGTATAGGTGGCAGCACTCGGGCCATCAGAGTCGTCTCCAAAGGTAACTCCTGAAGCAATATCGCTACAAGCAGTCGCCGTTTGAGAAGCCACCACTGGCTCTGGATTTACAGTTACCGTTACAGTAAATGCATTTCCATGACACCCTTGTGGAGTTACTGGCTCAATAGTATAAACAACATTTTGAGATGCGTTTGTAATATTGGTCCAGGCATCATCAGAAATAACAGTTCTTGTAAATCCAGTTCCTGTTGCAGGTGTTCCTGCTGATGCAGATAATTTAGTATTATCATAGGTAATACTAGTGATTTCATAACTACCTATTATACCTGCATTATTAGAACCAGACAAATTAATAGTAACAGCTGAATCACTACATACTGTTGTAGCTTGATTACTAGCAACTGGTTTTTCTACTGTAATAGTATAAGAACAAGTTGATTTGTTTCCTAATGTATCCTCAATTGTCCAAGTTACCGTTGTTACCCCTAAATTAAAAACTACTCCATTTAAAGAAGTAGTTCCTGTTCCAGTTGTAGCTCCTGTTAATACATAGGTATATGTTAATGTACAAGCATCTGTTGCTGTAGGAACATGCGTAGTTGTTCCTGAAACCACATATCCACAAGTTGAATTATTGACTGAAACAACTACATTAGAAGGACAATTTGTTATTGATGGCGCAGTCCAATCCCCTATTTTAACTGTATTAGATGGAACACTATAACACACTGATCCATCAAAAAGAGTTAAAGTAGTTTTTCTGTAATAGAAAGAAGTTTGATTTTCAGCTGGCGGATTGTAGGTAGCGGTATAGTTTGAAATGTCATTCCAAGTTGTCCCTAGATCATTACTTTGGTACCAAGCATAGGCCATTGGCGCTCCTGATCCAGTTCCACTTGTTACATTGGTTAAATTTGCAGCGTCCATTGGAGCTGAACAAAAATTTTGATCCCTTCCAATTGTACCAGCAGTTGGTTCTGTCAAAACATTAATTTTGACAACATTAGTGTAAAGACTTGAAATTCCAGGAATACAAGGTGCGTTTACAAAATTTACAATCGTTTTTCTTCTATACCAAGTTGATACTGATAAATTACTTGGATCATAGGTGGCAGCAGTAGCGCCAGAAATATTGGTCCAAGTAGGGTTAGTTGCCAAAAAATTAGTACTGAATTCCCATTGGTAAGTTATAGATCCAATAGTTCCCACTGAGGACCCTTCTCCACCATCGGATTCATTTGTTATTTCTGAAGGATCCGCATTTTTACAAATAGTTTGAGCATTCCCAATTAATCCAGCAAGTGGACTAGCAGATTGAACAGTGATGTTAAATTGATAAACTTTGGTAACAATGGTGTTATTTGAAATATCAATTGCCTGAGCGGTATAAGTTACAATATAATTCCCAGGTCGTTGATCAGAATTTAATGCTGGTCCCCCTGTTTGTGTTACTGATATTGCCCCACAAGTACCAGAAGAGGTCGCTTGAGGAACTGTCCAAGTAACTCTTTCTGTTCCGCTTTTATCGCAGTCTGTAAAATACAATGTGGTTCCAATAGTTGGAACACCAATATCACTAGTATTTGATGGGAATGTAATATCACAAGAGCCAGTTTGCGCCTGAACATTTGAAAAAGAAAGTAGCATTGCAGCCGTCATCATCAAACCTAAAAAATGTTTTTTGATAAAATTAGCAGCTGAAGTAGTGAATCCTAAATTTTTCTGAGTAGAGATTTTGTTCATATCAGGGGTATTTTGTAAATGATTTTGATCTTGTTTTGTAAAATTGTTAGATAAACAATTGTTCATTTTGCTTTCAACAATAATTTCATTAGAATTTGTTGAACCAAAAAAATTGAATTTATTTTTGTTGGGATTTTGATTTATTTGATCAGAGGGAATTCTATTTTTGGAATTTGATTTTTCGATAGCTGATTTCGCAGTTGAAATTCTTTTCCCTGAAAATTTAAGTAAAGCTGTTGCCATTTAAATTAATTTGATAAAACAATGTTATTTAACAAAGCAAATATAAAAACAACCTAAGTGTTAATAAAATAAACAGTATAGCAAAAACATAGATGAAAAAATAAAAAATAACGTAAAATGGGGGGTTCCGAGAGGTTAAAAAAAATTTTATTAAAAAAATACGTCAAAAAAGAGCGGGAAAACGCTTAGGGTTATTAACAATTAGAAAAAGTTTGTTTTAGATATTTTATGTTAAAAAATAGTAAATTTTAACAAAAGTAATTGCCAATAAAAGGAAAAAAAATAGGCAAAATAACCCTTAAAAGTTGCTTTTTTGGATCACAAATTCGACCAAAAATTAACAATTAAAGGGGGTAAAAAAATTTGATTTTGAGGAAAAAGAGGAAAAATTACTAATGAACTTGGAAACAGAAATTTCAAGCTCTTAAAGCTAAATAAAAAGGAAGGGATAAAACTGTTGTCTGAAAATAATTAATCAATGCTATTCACCACTTGAAAAAGATCTTGATCTGCAGTTAACGCTAATTTTTTCTTCAATAAATATTTTTTGGTAATTACACTTTCATGTGAAACTTGCAATAGGTTCGCAATTTCTTTATTGGATAGGTTCAGTTTAATCAAACTGCAAAAGCTAATGTCTTTAGATGACAAAACAGGATATTTGTCTTTTATATTTGAATTAAAATTAGGATGGATCTGAGTAAATTTAATCATAAATTCTGACCAATACTCTTTTTGAGAAAATACAGAACGGATGTCTTTTGCAAAAACAAAAAATTTAGACTCTTTATTGTCATTGAATTCAAGGGTCGCTTTTTCCAAAATAGAAATAACAGAATCTTGAATATTGGCCAGCTGCATTGTTAAAGCAGTTAACTCTCTCTCTTTAGATATTAATCCTTCATTTAGTTGCGCATTTTCTTCGGCTAAATTTCGATCTAAAGACATTGAAAATTCATTTTCCGATTTTAAAGCTACCAATTCATCCGACTTTTGACGAAACCTTAATTTTTCACGCCAATATAGTATCCCTACAAAGGCAATTATTCCAATAAAGATAAATCCAATGGTTAAAAACACGTAATACTGGTCGTCGTAATTATCAATAACGGCTAATAGTTTTTTATTTTGATTGTGATAAAAAGCATTTTCATTATTTAAAAAAGAAACTTTCTCATTTAATTCATTCACCTTCGATTGAATTTGATCAAATTTTAACGAAGCTATAGAATCATTAGATTTAACATCCTGAGAATTACTCGTTTTGAACTCCAATTTACTATTTAAACTAATAGATGGTAAATTGTTGCTAAAAACAAGAAAATTATTGGTTGAAAATAAATAAATAAAACCAAAAAACAGTATAGTAATTTTATATTTCATTTGAGGGAAAAAAAATAATGTTATTAAATATTTAATCTATATAATAGGTATGTTTTACAATTACAAATATATTGTGTTAATTTTAATAAAAAAAATTGTTTTTATAGAAAAAATATAGAATAAAAAAAATTGTTTTTATAGAAAAAATTATTAAAATGCTGATTTTCAGAAAAATGAAATTATTATTATGAATTTCAATAAATTGACAAGTAGCAGCTCTTCAAGAAAAAATATATTATTATTGTTATATTTCATATATATATAATAAAATAATATAAACAGAATAATACATAGACTAAATCTAGTAAAAAATATAAATCTTTTTTAAACATAATTCGTTGAAATTCAAAATATTTCAGGATTTTACAATAAATAAAATTATGTAATTTTGAAACCCATTGGAGTTAAAACAAAAATAATTGCTTTAATTCCATTAAAAACTGTTAAATTATACTTTAAAAGCTGTTTTTTTGACTTTAACAATTTATTAAAATATTAATTGTTAAATAAAAGTAATTTATCTATGTTTGCAATAGTTTTAACTTAAAAAATCAATTTAATTAAACCATTATGAAAAAATCAATTGTAGTTATTGCATTATCAAGCTTGCTATTGGTAGCTTGTAAAAACGAAAGCGCCGAAAGAGAAAAAGTAGCTCAGGCAAACATCGATTCCTATTCTAAAACATGGGATTTAGTAATTAATGAAGGAAAAGTAGACGTTTTGGACTCGGCTTATGCTCCAGAAATTGTATTGCACACGGTACCTGAAATTAAAGGAATTGCAGCGGCAAAAGCCTATTATGCGTTTTTCGTAACTGGATTTTCAAACAGAAAATTTATTGTGAAAGATATTTTTGCTAGTGGCGACAAACTAACGAAATACTGGGTATTTAAAGGAACTCACACGGGTGACTTCATGGGAATTCCTGCAACTGGAAAAACAATTTCTGTTGAAGGATGCACTATTGCAAAAATGGTTAACGGAAAAATTGTTGAAGAACAAGATTTCATGGATAACATGGATTTTATGAAACAATTAGGGTTAATGAAGTAGTAAAATTATTATTTTCTTCAAAAGGGTTTTAGTTCGCGCTAAAACCCTTTTTTATTATTTTAAAATATGTATTTTTGTAAATTATATAACAATTCATAACTAAAAAGTTACAATGATAACAATTGCAAATCAATTCGGAATGAAAGAAGCGCTTGAACAATTAGGCGTAAAAGCGATTAATGAAGGAACTTCTACAGGGGTTAATAATTTTTCAAACGGTTCAACTTTAGAAAGCTATTCTCCTGTAGACGGGCAATTAATTGGTTCTGTAAAATGCACCTCCGAAGCTGATTACGAAAAAGTGATGCAAGCGGCTTCAGCTGCATTTCAAACATTTAGAGTAATGCCAGCGCCGCAAAGAGGTGAAATTGTTAGACAATTTGGTGATAAACTAAGACAAAATAAAGAAGCTCTTGGAAAATTGGTTTCCTATGAAATGGGAAAATCTCTTCAAGAAGGTTACGGTGAAGTTCAAGAAATGATTGATATCTGCGATTTTGCAGTGGGACTTTCTAGACAATTACACGGGTTAACAATGCACTCTGAAAGACCGGGTCACAGAATGTACGAACAATACCACCCAATGGGAGTCGTAGGAATTATTTCTGCTTTTAATTTCCCAGTTGCAGTGTGGGCTTGGAACACGGCATTAGCATGGATTTGCGGGGATGTATGCGTTTGGAAACCATCAGAAAAAACGCCACTTTGTGGAATTGCATGCCAAAATATTATTGCCGAAGTGATCAAAGAAAACAACCTTCCTGAAGGTATTTCTTGCTTAATTAACGGCGATTATAAAGTAGGTGAATTAATGACCAATGACCGAAGAATCCCTTTAATATCAGCTACTGGATCGACTAGAATGGGTAAAATTGTTGCTCAAACTGTTGCCGGAAGATTAGGAAAATCATTATTAGAATTAGGAGGAAACAATGCCATCATAGTTACCCCAGATGCCGATATAAAAATGACCGTAATAGGCGCTGTTTTTGGAGCTGTAGGTACTGCCGGACAACGTTGTACCTCAACCCGAAGATTGATTATTCACGAAAGTATTTATGATAAAGTGAAAGACGCCATGGTGTCGGCATACAACCAATTAAGAATTGGAAATCCACTAGATCAGAACAATCACGTGGGGCCGCTTATTGACACTATGGCGGTAGAAATGTACAACAATGCTTTAGCAAAAGTAGTTGCCGAAGGTGGAAAAATCCTTGTGGAAGGCGGCGTTCTTTCTGGTGAAGGTTATGAAAGCGGATGTTACGTAAAACCAGCAATTGCAGAGGCTAACAACTCGTTTGAAATTGTACAACACGAAACTTTTGCACCCGTTTTATACCTATTAAAATATTCTGGTGACGTTCACAATGCTATTGCAATTCAAAACGGAGTAGCGCAAGGATTGTCGTCTGCAATTATGACCAATAACCTTCGTGAAGCCGAACTTTTCCTTTCTGTTGCAGGTTCCGATTGTGGAATAGCCAACGTAAATATCGGTACTTCTGGTGCTGAAATTGGCGGTGCATTTGGTGGTGAAAAAGAAACTGGAGGGGGCCGTGAATCAGGATCTGACGCTTGGAAAGTATACATGAGAAGACAAACAAATACTATTAATTATACTACAAGTTTGCCTTTAGCACAAGGAATAAAATTTGATTTGTAAAAAATCTTAATTTCTACCTTTTTCATCCGGATATAATAAAGGTAAAGGGTCGCTTTGCCAATATTCTTTGGTGTCAACATCTAAAATGCTTAAAGGGCCTAAAAAAGCTGCTCCGGTATCAATATTCCATACATTGGCACAATTTACCGGGGTTGTTTTATTGATTTTTGTAACTGGGGTGTGCCCAATGTAAATTTCATTATATAATTTTAGCCTTTTAGGGTACAATAAATCCTCTTTTCCTATCGACTTATCCAAAGAAACTGCCATTTCCCAAAGTGTTCTTTCCCAATAAAACATTTTAGGAAAATATTCGTGGGTTACTCCGTTCAAATTGGTAAATCCAGCATGAACAAATAATCGGTTGCTGGAATCCAAGTAATAATTGTGTAAATTCTTTAAAAAATCGATGTGCTTTTGTTTAGTCGCCTCGTTAACATTGGCGTAGGCCAAAACCGTAGCTTCTCCCCCATGCTCTTTCCACATAGGATTATCGCGATTGGATTCCAACCAATTCAACAATAATTCATCATGATTTCCACGAATAAAAATACATTCTTGCTTTTGGCTTAAGCCAATTAAAAAATCGATAACCTGTGGCGATTCACTCCAACCATCAACATAATCACCTAGAAAAATTAAAGTATCGTTTTGGGTAACATTGGCCTTTTCTGATACTTGATTTAGGGCTCTCAAACCGCCGTGAATGTCTCCGATGACCAATGTTCTCATATTGTATTCAATAAATTATACGAATGCAAAAATACGTGAAAACAGACTAATATTGTTTACATAATACAATCAAATTAATTATTTGTTAACTAATAAAATAAAAAAAAGATAGATAAAGTTTATATTTAATTGATGTTTACGCAAACCAATTTTTTAAAGAAATAAACTGAAAAAATTGTTTAGTTTTGTTAGAAAATAAATACATTTTATATAGTTATTATAAAAAGTCTATTTTTATAAAATTATTCCTATTGAATCCTCTTAATAATGAAAACAGATGCTCTTTTTTTAATAATTTTAGGTTTATTAATTTGTTCTTCTTGTAGTAATTTATCTCAATTAAAAAAAGGTAGAGTTACAATTGATAAACAAGGACATCGAGGCTGTCGCGGATTAATGCCCGAAAACACTATTCCTGCGTTTATAAAAGCAGTTGATTTAGGAGTGAATACTCTAGAAATGGATCTTGTAATAACCCACGACAATCAAGTAATTGTTAGTCATGAGCCGTTTTTTAACCATGAAATAACCACTTTGCCAAATGGCGAATATGTGTTGGAATCGAATGAAAAAGAGTTGAATATTTATAAAATGCCCTATTCAGAAGTTATAAAATATGATGTTGGATTAAAAATACACCCTAGATTTCCACAACAAAAGAAAATAAAAGTTCATAAACCACTATTTTCGGAGGTCATTGATTCAGTAGAAATTTATTCAAAGGCTAACAAAAAGCAAGCACTTTATTATAATATAGAAACTAAAACAACACCTCAAACCGACGGTATTTTTCATACTGAACCTAAAGAATTTGTTGATTTAATGATGAGTGTCATTTTCGAAAAAAAGATTGAAAATAGAGTAATTATTCAGTCGTTTGACATCCGTACCTTGCAATATTTGCATCAAAGACATCCAGAAATAAAAACAGCTTTACTTGTAGAAGATTTTGATAATAAAGAATTTTTAAAGCAAATTGAAGATTTAGGATTTATACCAACAATTTATAGTCCAAATGAAAAACTAGTTACGCCTAAACTGGTAAAAGAATGCAAATCAAGAAATGTAAAATTGATTCCTTGGACCGTAAATAACCTCCCAAGCATAAATAAATTGACAAAAATGGGAGTAGACGGAATTATTTCAGATTATCCTAATTTGTTTTTCGAAAAATAAGATCTTTATTGTACATCATATTTCATCTTTCTTAAAATACGAAGGGCTTCTTTAAACGATAAATAAATGTCGGAATAAGGCTTCAAAATTAGTTTAGAATCAATAAGTTTTTGCTTCGCTTCCTCAAATCCGTTAAGGTAACAAATCATAAAAGTAGAAGGTAAATTTTCTAAATCTCTATATTCGTTACTGGTTAATTCAATACCTTTTTCCAATTTATTAATTAACGAAAGATTAGAATTATAAACATGGAAAAGTGTTTTTTTATCAAATTCTGGGGGTTCAAATAGCATTTCACGGTCAATTTTATAATAACCATTGTCAAAAAAATGCAACGTTTGTTTTTCCAAAGGGTAATAATTAATTTTATCATTCAGCCCCAAAGGAACATATTCAGTAATAGTAAATGTGGTGTCATCAAAGCTAATTGTAACCACATCTTGGGCAGAATAAAACAACTTAATTTGCTCGTTAATCAAAGCAACATCAACTCTTGATAGGAAGGTTTTATCTCCAATTTTTTTGTATTTACCAGCCCAACAAATCACAAACAATTCCTTGAATACTTTGTATTTTGGAGAAAAGTCTTTGTGACTTAAATTCATAAATGAAATCACACCGTCCAATGTGTATTCTATGCTATTTCGAGAATTATTTTCGAGCCCATGAACGGTTTCGTAATTTTGAAAATTCTTTTCAACCTCGCCTTCAATAGGAATTGTATTGCTTCCACGCCTAATAAAAACAGTGTTTATTGGAATTGTATGTATCCCTTTTTTGAAATAGGAAGTTCTCTTTTTTGGCTTAATCGTTACTAATCCAATCACTTTTTCTTTAGGTAAATTTGGAAAAGGAACATTGTCGTATTGAATTTTTGGTGGATTTTCTAAATAAGCATTTACCAGATTTTGAATACGACTGTCGTCAAAAAAGTCATCTCCCACAATTTCGTTATCATGATCTTCAACCCCAACAACTATATAGGAATTATTGGTTGGATTTGAATTTGACAAAGCACAAATATGTTTCAAAAACTTGGCTTTCCCTTCACGAATATGTAAATTCAACTGCCGCTTTTTATCATAAAAACTTGACTCGTCGTTGTGCGTAAGTAAATTTTTGATAAGAAGTCTTTTATTAATCATTTTATTGCCTTTTAAGCCATTTTATTACAAATTACGCTTTACAATACTCACCATCGCTTGGGCGGTTGGCATCACAACCAAATCGGCAATGTTCACATGGTAAGGTCTTGACACTACAAAATGAATAATATCAGCTAAATCTTCGGCTTGTAAAGGGGAGAATCCCTTGTAAACATTGTCCGCTCTTTCCTTGTCACCTTTGAAACGAACGGTACTAAATTCAGTGTCAACCATCCCCGGATGAATAGCGCCTACGCGAATTCCGTATGGATTTAAATCGATTCTCATCGCTTGATTTAACGAATCTACAGCATGTTTTGTAGCGCAATAAACATTTCCATTTGGGTAAACTTCTTTTGCTGCGGTTGACCCAATATTTATAATATGACCCGATTCACGAGCAACCATATTTGGGATTATGGCTCTAGAAACATATAAAAGTCCTTTCAAATTGATGTCAATCATCGCATCCCAATCGTCTAAATCGCCAGTTTGAATTGGATCTAAACCATGCGCGTTTCCTGCATTATTGATTAATACATCAATATTTGAAAACGATTCTGGTAGAGACGCAATGCTATCAAAAACCGCTTTTTTATCTCGAACATCAAACAATAAAGAATGGACTTCAGTAAATTCTGAAAGTTCTTTTTGAAGTTCAGAAATTCGATCTTCACGGCGTCCGCAAAGAACAATTTTATAATTATTTTTAGCCAAAACTCTTGCGGTTGCTCTTCCTATTCCGCTTGTTGCGCCTGTAATTAATGCTGTTTTCAATTTATTTGTGTTATTTATTATTAAGGTACTTTATTTCCCATACTTTCTGTCCAAATGGCAAACCAATCTTCTTTTTCTAATTCCAATTGGGTTGCTTTCATCAATTGTTGAATTCTAGCCACATTTACCGTTCCAGCCACCGGAATTACTTTTGAAGGATGCTGTAAAATCCATGCCAATAATATGGTATCAGCACCAAAATGGTATTTTGAAACTAATGAAGCTAGCAATTTTTTCAGTCTTCTAGTTTGCTCATTATCTTCTCGAAAAACAGTGCCTAGTGGGTTCCATGACATCGGTTGGATGTTGTTTATTTGCATGTAATCCAAACTTCCGTCAACCATCGGTTCAAAATTAGTCGCCGAAAACTGAATTTGGTTGTAACTAATTTCCGTTTTCTGACGAATCAATTCTGTTTGCGAAGCTGTAAAATTAGACACACCAAAATCGATGATTTTCCCGTCCGATTTTAATTTGGTTACCGCTTCAGCAATTTCATCGGCCTGCATTAACGGACTTGGACGATGCAATAATAGTACATCTAGATAATCTGTTTGCAAATTTTTTAAAGAATTTTCAACCGACCAAATGATATAATCTTTTGAGTAATCGTAATGTTTTATGGTGTTATTTCTGTTTTCACAAACATATTGAATGCCACATTTTGAAATAAATTGCAGCGATTCCCTATTGATTTTGCTTGAAGCAAATGCCTTTCCAAAAGCTGCTTCCGTAGTATACGAACCATAAATATCAGCATGGTCAAAAGTGGTGATTTTATTTTCAAGACAAATATTTATGGTACTTTCCATTTCAGAAGTACTTAAGTTTTTATCCCAAACGCCCCAATTCATCGTTCCTGCAATAATTGGTGATAACTTATTTTTTTTCAAGGTTTTAGTATTTATATGTTAAATTGAATTGCATGGTTTTTAGGAAATTTTCATAAAGTTCTTAAAATTATAAAAAGAAAATCACAATACAACCTTAAAAGCATATGTTTTATGGAAGTTTTAACCATTTTTTAACATCGTACTTCTAAAAAAAAATTCAATTTGCACTCTCAAATTTAAATGTTAAAATTTACAGTAATAAAATTAGCAAAATGGAAGAAAATACTTCGACTTTAGACATCAGAGCGATTAATGAAAAAATTGAAAAAGAAAGTGCTTTTATAGACCTTCTTACTATGGAAATGAACAAAGTAATTGTGGGTCAGAAGCACATGATTGAGCGTTTGTTAATTGGACTTCTTGGACAAGGACACATTTTATTAGAAGGTGTTCCTGGATTGGCAAAAACTTTGGCAATTAATACTTTGTCACAAGCCGTTCAAGGATCATTTAGCAGAATTCAATTTACTCCCGATTTATTACCTGCAGATGTTGTAGGAACGATGATTTATAACATTAAACAAAATGAATTTTCAATAAAAAAAGGACCAATTTTTGCAAATTTCGTCTTGGCAGATGAGATCAATCGTGCTCCTGCAAAAGTGCAATCGGCATTACTAGAAGCGATGCAAGAAAAGCAAGTTACTATTGGCGACACCACATTTAAATTGGAAAAACCATTTTTAGTATTGGCAACCCAAAACCCAATTGAGCAAGAAGGAACGTACCAACTTCCAGAAGCGCAAGTCGACCGTTTTATGTTAAAAACAGTTATCGATTATCCTAAAATGGAAGACGAAAGATTGGTAATTCGTCAAAACCTAAAAGGAGCTTACGAAAAAGTAAACGCAGTTGTAACTGTAGATCAAATTTTACGTGCGCAAGAAGCGGTTCGTGAAGTTTACATGGATGAAAAAATCGAAAAATATATCTTAGATATCATTTTTGCAACTCGTTTCCCAGAGCAATATAAATTAGCCGATTTAAAACCCTTAATCAGTTTTGGATCTTCACCTCGTGGAAGTATCAATTTAGCAAATGCAGCTAAATGTTACGCTTTTATTAAACGTAGAGGTTACGTAATTCCTGAAGATGTTCGTGCAGTAGTTCATGATGTATTGCGCCACAGAATTGGTGTTACCTACGAAGCGGAAGCGGAAAACATTACCTCAGTTGATATCATCAACAAAATCGTAAACGAGATTGAAGTACCTTAAATAGTTGATAGTTATTGGTTGTTAGTTGTTGGGAAAACCCATAAACTATCAACCAATAACCAACAACCAAAGCAAAATGGATACCAAAGAACTATTAAAAAAAGTACGTAAAATAGAAATTAAAACCCGAAGATTGAGCGATCACATCTTTTCGGGCGAATACCACACGTCTTTTAAGGGACGCGGGATGACTTTTTCTGAGGTTCGTCAGTACCAATATGGCGATGATATTCGTGCTATAGATTGGAATGTAACCGCAAGATATAACGAAGCCCACGTTAAAGTTTTTGAAGAAGAACGTGAGTTAACCATGATGCTAATGGTGGATATTTCTGGTTCGGAGAGTTTTGGGTCTAAAAACCAATTCAAGAAGGATATCGTTACAGAAATTGCTGCTACAATGGCTTTTTCGGCAACTCAGAATAATGATAAAATAGGTTTGATCTTATTTTCTGATCAAATTGAATTGTATATCCCTCCAAAAAAAGGAAAATCACACGTATTGAGAATCATTCGTGAATTGATTGAATTTGAGCCAAAAAGCAATAAAACAGACGTTTCACAAGCGCTGAAATTTTTATCTGGAACTCAAAAAAAGAAAGCGATTGTGTTTTTAATTTCTGATTTTATGTCGGAGGAATACGAGCATACTTTGAAAATTGCTTCTAAAAAACATGACATTACCGGAATTCGAGTTTTTGATATTCGAGAAGAAAAACTGCCAAATCTTGGGATGGTTCCAATGTTGGATGCTGAAACCGGCGAAACCCAATTGGTTAATACCGGCTCAAAAGCCATCCGAATGGAATACGAAAAAGAATACCAAAACAAAGTCGATTATTTTATCGAAACATTTAGAAAATCTGGTTCAGGAGTTGTAAACACTAGGGTTGATGAAAGTTATGTAACCAAATTATTAAGTTATTTTAAGTCGCGATAATCATAATGAGAATTAAATATTATATACTTTTCCTTTTAATTTCAATGTCTCTATTTGCGCAAAAGCAAGTGGAAACAAAAATTGACGTTAAGAAAAATAAGATTGGGGCGCAATTCAACTTGACTTATAAAACCAATGTTGATACGGCCGCAAAAGTGGTGTTTCCAACCCTAAAAAACTTTGGGAAAATGGAAGTTATCCGTTCTTATGTAATTGATACCATCAAACATGGTGCGAGATACGATCTTATAAAAAAATATGGGGTTACCCAATTTGACTCAGGAAAATATGTGATTCCGAGTTTAAAAGTACTTATCAATAATAAAGTTTTTGCTACAGATTCGATTTTAGTAGAAGTTTCTGATGTTAAAGTAGATACCCTAAAACAAAAATTATTTGATATCAAACCAATTGCTGAATTGGAATACCAATTGAGTAATTTTTGGAGATATTTTTTAATTATTCTATTGATTTTCGGGCTTGGAGCTTTAATTTATTGGCTAATAAAAAAATACCAAAACAAGCAAGTTGAAGAAGTTGAAGAACTGAAAAGTCCAATCGAACGAGCGACCATTTTACTAAAAAACCTTGAAAAGAAGGAGCTTTGGCAAAAGGGTGCTGTAAAAGAATATTACAGTGAATTGACCGATATTGCTAGAAATTATATTGAAGAAGCCATCGAAATTCCAGCTATGGAAAGCACGACTTCGGAGTTGATTGTAGCTTTGAGAGCCGCTTCAATCAAAAAGAAAATGACGGTTTCAGCGGAAACTCTTGAAAATCTTGAGCGCGTTTTAAAACAAGCCGATTTGGTAAAATTTGCTAAATCAAGACCGGTAGATTTTGAAATTGCCGAAGACAAAAACAAAATTGAAAAGGCAATTCTAACATTGGATAAATCCATACCCATAGAAGTTGAACCACAAGAAGACACTTCAGAATGGGACGAAATGCGTCGTTTGCAAAAGCTTAAAAAAGAGAAAAGAACTCGAATTTTAACCGCTGTTGGATTTGTAGTTGGTGCTTTGTTAGTCTTATTTGTTTTCTTGGTTGTAACCAAAGGGTTCGATTACGTTAAAGATACTATTATTGGAAGTCCAACAAAAGATTTAGTTGAAGGACAATGGGTTTCGAGCGAATATGGTAATCCAAAGATGTATATTGAAACTCCAAAAGTGCTAACTAGGATTGATGCTTCTAAACAATTTCCAGCTGAAGTTACAAAAATTCTTAAAGAAGCTAGTGTGTTTACTTACGGTAGTTTGCAAAGTAACTTCTACATCGCATTAGCAACAGCGACGCCAAAACAAGAATTAGATTACGACCTACAAAAAGGTTTAGAAGGAACTGTAAATGGATTTAGAGGGCAAAATGTTGTTTTAAAACAAGAAGAATTCCAAACTAAAATGGGAATTACTGGATTGAAAGGTTTTGGAACCATGGTATTGCTAGATCCAGTATTAAAAAGCAGTGTTAAGTTGTATTTTGAAATACTCTTATTTAAAGAAAATGGCGGTTACCAACAAGTGATTTTATTCCATGAAGAAGGTGATAAATACGCAGAACAAATTTCAGAAAGAGTGATTAATTCAGTTGAATTTAAAAAAGGCGAAAACAATGAATAAGATGACTTTTCTAAATCCCGAATTTTTCTGGCTTTTTATCTTAATTCCAGTTGTTATTGCTTGGCAAATATGGAAAAGAAAGGAACAAACGGCCACTTTGAAAATTAGTTCTATAAAAGGTTTTAAGAATTCAAAATCTGTTTTGACAAAATTAAAACCGATGTTATTTGTATTTCGAATATTGGCGTTAAGCTCTTTAATTATTGCCATGGCGCGCCCAAGAACAGTTGATGTAAGTAGCAAAACGAAAACGACTAAAGGAATTGATATTGTAATGTCGGTGGACGTTTCAGGAAGTATGTTGGCCAAAGATTTCAAGCCCAACCGAATGGAAGCCTTGAAGGATGTTGCTGAGAACTTTGTAAAAGGAAGACCAAACGACCGAATTGGATTGGTAGTTTACGCTTCTGAGGCCTATACAAAATGTCCCGTAACAAGTGATAAAGCGGTGGTTATGGACGCGATTAGAAGTATAAAATACGACAATGTACTTCAGGACGGAACTGGAATTGGAATGGGATTAACCACGGCAATTAATCGTTTGAAAGACAGCAAAGCAAAAAGTAAAATTGTGATTTTAATGACCGATGGGGTAAATAATTCAGGTTTTATTGAACCTCAAACAGCTTCAGATATTGCACAACAATACGGAATTAAAGTGTATACAATTGGAATTGGATCTAACGGAATGGCCGATTTCCCATATGCAATTGCTCCAAACGGACAGTTTTTGTTCCGAATGATGAAAGTGGAAATTGACGAGGCATTACTTCGATCAATAGCGAAAAATACAGGTGGGAAATATTTCCGCGCTTATAGTAATCAAAAGTTAGAGTCAATTTATAATGAGATTAACAAATTAGAAACAACTGAAATTCAGGAGTTAAAATTCTATGATTACGATGAAAAATACAGACCTTTTGCAATTTTTGCTGGGTTATTATTATTGTTAGAATTAGGATTACGAAACACGCTTTTTAGAAGTTTTATATAATTTGATATCATAAAGAAATTGGTATTTAAGAAAAATATATGTACGAATTAGACGAAAAAAAATATTTGCCTTTATTGATTATCATTCCAATTTTGGTTGTGGTATTTCTATTCAATTTATATTGGAAAAGGAAAAAACAACAAGAATTTGGTGATTTAGAAATGGTAAAAAAACTAAGCCCTGAAAGTTCCGGATTTAAAACTGGGCTTAAATTTGTTGTTTTAACACTTGCTTTCGCCTGTTTGGTTATCGGTTTGGTTAATCCAAAAATCGGAACAAAATCGGAGACCGTAAAACGGGAAGGGATTGATATTGTATTTGCAGTTGACGTTTCAAAAAGTATGCTTTGCGAAGATGTTGCTCCAAGTAGATTGGAAAAAAGTAAGCAAATTGTATCGCAAATCATCAATCAATTAGTGGGCGATAGAATTGGAATTGTAGCCTACGCTGGTAGCGCATTTCCGGTTTTACCAATTACAACTGATTATGGTGTGGCAAAAATGTTTTTACAAAGTATGAATCCAACAATGGTTTCTTCACAAGGAACGTCATTGGATGAAGCCATAAAATTATCTTCAACTTATTTTGATGATGATAAGAAAACGAGCAAATTATTAATTCTGATTTCTGATGGGGAAGACCATTCTGAAGGCGCTATTGATGCTGCTGAAGAAGCTAGTAAATTAGGATTAAAAATCATTACTATCGGTGTTGGAACTCCAAAAGGCGGTCCAATTCCATTAAAAGAAAATGGCAGAGTTTTGAGTTTTAAAAGGGACCAAAACAATGAAGTTGTAGTTACAAAATTGAATGAAGAAAGCTTGAAAGTGATTTCAAAAAACACCAAAGGCGGTTATATTAATGGAAATAACACCAAAGAAGTTTTAGAATATATTAAAAAGGCTTTGGATAATATTGAAAAAACGGAGTTTGAAGCACAGCAATTCACCGATTATAATTCGCAATTCCAATGGTTTGTAGGAATGGCATTTTTTCTATTGTTTTTAGATGTTTTCTTTTTGGAGAAAAAAACAGAATGGTTGAAAAAGTTGAATTTATTTAATGAAAAAGCATAATGAAGAAATTAATATTATATAGTTTTATCTTGTTTTCTTTTGCAATTTTCGCTCAAGAAAAGGATTTTCATTTGCCTAAAGCAAATGATGAATTTGCTGATAAAAAATATGCTGATGCTGAAGCTGAATATCGAATTTCACTTTCTAATAATCCTAAAAAATCCATTTCGGCATATAATTTAGGAAATGCTATTTACAAACAGAACAATAACACAGAAGCCTTATTCTCTTATGAAAATGCTATAAAAAATTCCACTGTAAGACCAGAAAAGCACAAGGCATTTCATAATTCAGGGAATGTTTACATGAAAGAAAAAAATTATTCTGCAGCTGTTGAAGCCTATAAAAACGCCTTGAGAAATAATCCAAATGATGAAGAAACGAGGTATAATTTTGCCTTAGCAAAAAAAATGCTGAAGAACAACCCTCCGAAAAAAGACGATAAAAAAGACAAGAAGGATAAGAAAAAGGACGACAAAAAGAAAGACGATAAAAAAGACAAAAAAGACGAGAAGAAGGACGACAAGAAAAAAGACGATAAGAAAGACGGAGACCAAAAAAATAAAAACGATCAAAAAAACAATCCCGACGGACAGCCAAAACCTAAACCCGGAGGAATCCAAAAAGAACGCGTTCAAAATTTATTAGACGCTGTAAATAATGAAGAAAAGAAAATTCAAGATAAAGTAAATGCCAAAAAAGTGAAGGGCAAACCAATTCAAACAGAGAAAGATTGGTAATAATTGGTTTAGGTGTTGATTCGTTTATTTGTATAACTGAAACAGAGACTAAGCAAATAAACAATTCAACGATTAACCGATTAAAAAAATAAACATTTCAAAGATTAAACGATTAAACAAGTAATGAAAAGATATTTAATTCTATTATTCTTAAGTTTTCAAGCGATGATAGCTCAAGTACAATTTGAGGCTAAAGTCAGCAAACAAACTCTTGGATTAAACGAAAGACTTCGTATAGATTTCACGATGAATGACGACGGTGATAACTTTACCCCTCCCAATTTTGAAGGGTTTAAAATTGTTGCTGGTCCAAGCCAACAAGTAAGTCAATCCTGGATAAATGGTAGAAGTTCGTTCAATAAAACGTATTCCTATTTCTTATTGCCTATGCAAAAAGGAACGCTGGTAATTCGTCAAGCTTCTATTGATATTCGAGGACAAATTTATAAAACTTCACCAATAAAAATTACTGTTACTGCCGCTGTTGAACAACCTAGAGACCCAAACGATTCTCAGGTTTCTGCAGACGAATCGTTGCATTTAGTAGCCGAAATTTCAAAAACAAATCCGTATTTAAATGAGCCAATAACGGTGGTTTATAAAATCTATTTTAGCTATAATATTGGAATTACGAATTGGAGAGAATTAGACAAACCAAAGTACAACGATTTTTGGAGTCAGAATATTGATATCAAACAATTAGTAGCTGAAGAAGGCAGGTACAACGGTGAAAAATACCGATTTGTAACTCTTCGTAAAACAGTTTTATATCCTCAAAAATCAGGTAAATTAGTAATTGAGCCGCTTTCATTGGATGTTGATGTACAATTGCCTTCGAATCGTCGTAATATTTTTGGTCAAGTTCTTTTGGTTGAAGATCACAAAAGAGTTTCTGCTGGTGCAAAAACCATCAACGTGAAAGCACTTCCAGAAGCAGGAAAACCGGCAGATTTTTCTGGAGCCGTTGGTCGACTTGCCTTTAAAGTAACTCCTTCCAAAACAAATATTAAATCAGGAGAAAGTCTGGATTTAGATGTTAGTGTTTCAGGAACAGGAAACTTAAAATTGTTTAATTTACCTAAACCAATTGTTCCAACAGCATTGGAAATGTACGACCCCGTTCATAGCGAACAAGTTTCTACGCCACTTTCAGGAATGACAGGTAGAATTTCTGATAAATACGCAATTATCCCACAATTCAAAGGGAAATACCCAATAAAACCGATGACTTTTACCTATTTTGATTTGGGTTCTCAAAGTTATAAAACGGTTACTTCTCCTGAAATTATGATCAATGTTTTGGAAGGTCCAAACGCAGGTGATAATTCAGTTGCAGCAACATCCGACACAAAAAAGGCGGCAGTATTAAGTTCGGCGCAATTCAAATTTATCAAACTTAAAACAGATTTGATTTCCATGAAACAAAGCGATTTTTATGGATCGACATTGTTTTACTTGTTTACGCTATTACCATTTTTATGTATTCCAATTATTGTTATTTTCAAGAAGAAAAAAGAAGCAATTGATGGCGATATTGCTGGTAACAAAATTAAATTATCAAACAAACTAGCTAAGAAATATTTATCAGAAGCTCAAAAAGAAATTGGAAACAAAGAGCCGTTTTACATTGCTTTAGAAAAGGCGATGCACAATTTCTTAAAAGCCAAAATAAACATTGAAACTTCTGAAATGAGTAAGGAAAAAATCAGTGAAATTTTATTGGAAAGAAAAGCCAATCCTGAGTCAATATCGGCATTTATTAATCTGACGGAAAACTGTGAATTTGCAAGGTATGCGCCTTCAACAAGCACTGCAATTCAACAAGATTATGATAAAGCAGTGGCAATTATTTCAGAATTAGAAAAGCAAATTGTTTAAACTTTGAACCACAAAAAGGCACAAAGATTTTTTAAAAAAAGTTAGTCAAGAATTACACTAATTGGCACTAATTTTAAATTAAAAAGAAGTTAGAATAGCAGTTAAAAAACACAAAATGAAGAATTTAATTTATATATTTTTACTTACAACGCAAGTTTTCTTTGCCCAAAAAGGCTTTGAAAATGGGAATGCGTTGTATCAAAAAGGGAAATACCAAGAAGCAATTAAAGCTTACGAAACTGAATTGTCTTCAAATAAACAATCGGCGGAATTGTATTTTAACATTGGGAATTGCTATTACAAATTGAATAAAGTGGCTCCTTCGATTTACAATTACGAAAAGGCATTATTGCTAAATCCTGACGATATTGAAATTCAAAACAACCTTAAATTTGCGCAAAAACTCCAAATTGACGATATAAAAACAGTTGAAAAAGTGGGTTTCAATAAAGTAATTCAGGATTTCACTAACACCTTTCATTACAATACTTGGGGTGGAATAACTGTTGGATTATCAATGGTATTTTTGTTGTTTTTTGTTGGTTATTATTTCTCACAAATCACCGTTTCAAAAAGATTGTTTTTCCTGGGAATGTTTGTTGTAATGTTACTTTTATTAGTTAGTGTTTTTTCCGCTATTTTTGAAAAAAATCAATTCAATAACGACCAGCCTGCTATTGTATTTTCAGAAGTGGTATCGGTGAAAAGCGAGCCTAAAGTTGGCGCTGCGGATGCTTTTATGTTGCACGAAGGAACCAAAGTTTATATCATGGAAACACTTGATAATTGGAACAAAATCCAACTTACAGATGGTAACGAAGGTTGGATTGAAAACAGCGCAATAAAGAGATTGAAGTAAGGTTTATTTTATAGATTTCACTTTAATTTCCTTATACCATTCTTCAATTGAAGGGTAAATTATTTCGGCTGTTTTCTTTATTGGATTGAAAAAATAGGAATTATCAATAGTCGATTTAGCAGCAAAAGTGTAATCAAAATTAATTTTTTGAAATAAGCTCAAAAGTACACTCAGCATTAATATCATTTTTAAAAGTCCAAAAACACTTCCCATTACTTTATTTACAATTCCCAAGCTAGCTAAATTTGCCATTTTGGTAAGAAATTTTGCCAGAAACGAAATTCCAATGACTACCAAAATAAAAGTGATAATAAAAGCGACAATTTGAACTGTTTTAGGATTCCAAGAAACATGACTTGCTACAATCGACTTCATTAAATACGAGAATTTAATTGCAACATAAATTCCAAGTAAAAGCGAAACAAAAGAGGCCAATTCAATGAAAAAACCATTCCAAAAACCACGAACAAATCCGTAAATTAATAATCCGCCGAGAAAAATATCTAAATAACTCATGTAAAAAGAATAAAGAACAAAGATAAAAGAACAAAGATAAAAGAATTATGTTGGTATATTTGTGGAATTTTTAGATTAAAGATTTTGGTTTAATAATTCATAATTTACAATTTATAATTAATTTTAAATGTCAAGAGATATACAACTCAAAGAGCGCTGGGAAAATTTGGTGTCCCTACTTTCAGATCAATTTTCACAAGGGGAAGATTTAGATTTGGATGCCATAATTTATTTAATTGGTGTTCAAGAGCTGGGAAAAATTCATCAATCCTATAAGAAAGACGAGAAGTTAAACCTGATGCACATCGCAATTTGCCGATTACTAGAGCCTTACGGTTATTATGAATTTGATTATGTAGATGCTGACGGTTGGCCACATTATACCGTAAAAGAAGAATTGCCCCCGCTAAAAGCAGGTGAACAATCTGTTTTAATGAAAGAAGCGATTGTGAATTATTTTCTAGAAAAAGAATTTATTGATTGATTTGCAATTGTAAGCACGGCGCAATCTCTAAATTCAAAGCGAAAACTTTAAACTTTAAACCTTAAACTTGAAACAAATTTCTTAAATTTGCACTTCAACTATTGAACGGAAATGACAGATAAGATCAAAGAATATATTGGCGAAGCACAAGCTTTTCAAACCCAAGACGCAGCTGAATTAGAAGCTTTTCGCATCAAATTCTTAGGTAAAAAAGGGCTTTTAAACGACTTTTTTGCCGAATTTAAATTGGTGCCAAACGATCAAAAAAAAGAGTTTGGTCAAGTAATCAATTTGCTTAAAACTACCGCCGAAGAAAAGATAAAATCAATTCAAGAAGCATTAGAAAGTAAAGTTGAAATTAAAGGTGTTTATGGCGATTTAACTCGTCCTGCTGAACCTTTAGTTATTGGCTCTCGTCACCCTATTTCAATAGTGAAAAACCAAATTATCGATATCTTTTCTACCATTGGTTTCAACGTTTCTGAGGGGCCAGAAATTGAAGACGATTGGCATAATTTTACCGCATTAAACTTGCCAGAATACCATCCGGCTCGTGACATGCAAGACACTTTTTTTATTCAAACCAATCCCGATATTTTATTGCGAACACACACCTCATCAGTGCAAGTTCGTTACATGGAAAACAACAAACCGCCAATTAGAACGATTTCTCCAGGTAGAGTTTTTAGAAATGAAGCCGTTTCATCGCGTTCCCACTGTATTTTTCACCAAGTGGAAGGTTTGTATATTGACAAAGACGTTTCGTTTGCCGATTTAAAACAAACGCTATTGTATTTTACCAAAGAAATGTTCGGAAAATCTAAGATCCGTTTGCGCCCGTCTTATTTTCCATTTACAGAACCAAGTGCCGAAATTGATATTTATTGGGGCTTGAAAACTGAAACCGATTACCGAATTACAAAAGGAACGGGTTGGTTAGAAATTGGAGGTTGCGGAATGGTAGATCCAAATGTTCTAAAAAATTGTGGAATCGACACCAATGAATACAATGGTTTTGCTTTTGGAATGGGAGTAGAAAGAATCGCAATGTTGCTGTACCAAATTGGCGATATCAGAATGTTCTACGAAAATGACGTTCGTTTCTTGGAGCAATTTAAATCAAGTATATAAAAAGAAAATAGATAATAGACGGATAGATGAAAGACATTAAAGTCTATTATCTCTTAGTCTATCCTCTCTCATCTCCCAATGAAAAAAGACATTACAATTCCCGAAGTAGAAAATGTATTTGTTGCAGCCGTACAAGAATGGAGCGACGATTTTATGGAAAAAGTGTGGTTTATTTATTTAGTAAACGACAGCGACTTTAACCTTGATAGTGTTATGGTGGTTTCAAAAGCCTTTGGAACTATTGATGGTGAAATGAAAAAAACCTCATTATTGCGTCACGCATTTGTAGAAATTCCTGCAGTTTCAGTAGTTAAAGTCGAAATGCTAGAAAAAAGTGTAACCACCCTCAATAACGAATTTATGGTTACATTTTTCATTGGAAATACCCTTTACGATAAAAAATTTACCTTCAACGCCAATTCCATTTCAGAAAATAATGTAGAAGAAGTGCCTATTTTATTTGTAGATGGCGTAATTGTAAGGTAAATGAATCCAAATCCAAAAAAAATACGTTGGGGAATAATAGGTTGTGGAAATGTAACCGAATTGAAAAGCGGACCTGCCTATCAAAAAACAGTAGGTTTTGAAATCGTTGCTGTGATGCGCAGAGACAAAGAAAAAGCAGCAGATTATGCCAAACGACACGGTATAAAAAAATATTATTCCAACGCCGATGATCTGATAAATGATCCAGAAGTGGATGCTGTTTATATTGCAACTCCCCCCGATTCCCATAAATTTTACGGATTAAAAGTGGCTTTGGCTGGAAAACCATGTTGCATTGAAAAACCATTAGCTCCAAATTATGAAGACAGTTTGGCGATTCATGAAGCATTTTTATCTAAAAATATTCCCCTTTTTGTAGCTTATTATCGACGTGCACTTCCAAGATTTGAAAATATTAAAAGCTGGGTTGACAATAAAGAAATTGGTGAAATCCGTCATATAAATTGGAATTACTTCCGCCCTCCTTCCTCGCTAGATCTTTCTAAAGAATACAACTGGAGAACCGATTCGGCAATAGCACCTGGAGGTTATTTTGATGATTTGGCTAGTCATGGGTTGGATTTTTTTGTGTATTTATTCGGCAAAGTAGCAGTCGCTTCAGGAATTAGTTTGAACCAACAAAAATTATATTCTTCAAAAGATGCCATAACTGCAAATTGGCTTCATGAATCTGGAATAACAGGTTCTGGAAGTTGGAATTTCGGATGTGAATTTCTAGAGGATACTGTTACTATTTATGGAAGTAAAGGCAAAATTACTTTTTCATTATTTGAGGAAAATAATATTGTTTTAGAAACCGAAAAAGGGAAAACAGAAATGTTTATCGCACATCCTGAAAACGTACAATTGTATCATGTTCAAAAAATGAAGGAACATTTATTTGGAGAAAGTACGCATCCATCACTTGGAGAATCGGCTGTTCATGCCAACTGGATTATGGATCGAATTTTACTACCGTAATTTAATCTAATTTTTCTGTTAGCTTTTTGAAGACTTTTTTAGCATCTTTCCCTTCGTATAAAATGTCGTAAACAGCATCAATAATTGGGGTTTTAGCTCTGTAAGATTGGTTCAATTGCCAAGCACTTTTTGTTGCATAGTACCCTTCAGAAACCATACTCATTTCCATCATTGCTGATTTTACGGTATAGCCCTTCCCAATCATATTTCCGAACATTCTGTTTCTAGAAAATACCGAATATCCTGTTACTAATAAATCTCCTAAATAAGCAGAATCATTAATGTTTCGTTTCATTTTGTGGACTTTACGAATAAATTTCTTCATTTCGCGAATCCCATTACTCATTAAAACCGATTGGAAATTATCGCCATAACCTAAACCATGTGCCATTCCAGCGGCAATTGCATAAATATTTTTTAGCATCGCTGCATATTCAGTTCCAATAATATCATCACTGATTTTAGTTTTGATATAATCGCTACTTAGATATTTAGCAACTACTTTGGCTTTCTTAGAATCGCCACAAGCAATTGTTAAATAGGATAATCGCTCAAGGGCAACTTCCTCTGCGTGACAAGGCCCTGTAATTACGCCAATATTATCAAATGGAATATCGAAGGTTTTATTGAAATGTTCGCCTACAATTAAGCTTGATTCAGGAACAATCCCTTTAATAGCTGAAAATATTATTTTGTTCTCTAAGCTTTCGGTTAAATTTTTTAATTCGTTATTTAAAAAAGCGGAAGGAATTGCAAAAATAATATAATCGGCATAAGCAACGGCTTCATTTATATCGCTTGTTAATCGTAATTTTTCAATGTGAAATTCTACGGAACTTAAATAGTTTGGGTTGTGAAAATGCGTTTTTATATGTTCAATTGCATCTTCATTTCTCATGTACCAAGCTATTTCTGGCAAGTTTGCGCACAGCATTTTTGCTATTGCGGTTGCCCAGCTTCCTCCTCCTATTACTGCAAATTTTGGTTGATCTGTCATTTTTTATTTTTTTTAGCCCCGACAGTAGCGGCATCCTGTTTTGGCGGGGTTCGACAAAACAGATATAGCGAATGGCGGGAATAGCTTCTAAAAATTATGCTCCAAAAGTACTGAAATTTGATTAAATATAGTCAAAATATGATTTAACGCAATTTCTATATCAATCACTATAAAAATAATTTAACGTATAATTATGATTTTCAATACAATAGCGAGTAGTATTTTGCGTTATTAAGTTATAAATCAAATGTGCAGTTGATTCATATTGTTGAAATTAGTTAAAATTATTGGTTGTTTTTTTAAATAAAAAGGCGTTCTAAATGTAAATTAAGAACGCCTTTTTTATTGGTATAAATATATATTAACAACTCATTTCCACAATTTTACGGACTTTTTCAATGGTGATATTTTGTTTTTCACCTAAACCTACCCATCCTCGTTCTTGAAAACGATTTGCAATGAAATCGGCAGTTGAATTGTAGTTGTCTGTGCATTCTGACAATTTGGTTTTCATGCCCATAGTATGAAAAAAATCGGTTGTTTTATCGATGGCTTTTGCTGCAATTTCATCATCTGAACCGGTTAAACCAAATATTCTTTTTCCGTATTGTGCTAATTTTTGTTTCTTGGTTTCGAACATCACTTTGTACAAATTTGGAGCAATAATTGCTAAAGTTCGCGCGTGATCAATATGGTATAAAGCGGTCAATTCATGGCCAATCATGTGTGTGGCCCAATCGGAAGGAACTCCTTTTTGAATCAATCCGTTTAGTGCCATCGTGCAACACCACATATAGTTGGAAGCCAAGGCATAATCTGAAGGATTTTGAACCACTTTAGGGCCAATTTCAATTAGCGTTTGTAAAATTCCTTCTGCAATTCTGTCTTGTAAATAACCCTCATGCGGATAGGTTAAATACTGTTCCATAACGTGTGTAAACGCATCGATAATTCCGTTTTGGATTTGTCTTTCTGGCAATGAGGTGATTACAGTTGGGTCGCAAATTGAGAATTTTGGGAACAAGGCGCTGCCTCCAAAAGCCAACTTTTCTTGGGTTGCATTGATGGTTACAACCGACCCGGAATTCATTTCGCTTCCAGTTGCTGGCAAGGTTAAAACGGTTCCAAACGGAATTACTTTTGAGCCTTCTTTTATCAAGATTCTCTTTTTTAGGATTTCCATAGGATCGCCATCGTAATGAGTGGCGCCTGAAATGAATTTTACGCCATCAATTACCGATCCGCCTCCAACAGCTAAAATAAAATCGATGTTTTTTTCTTTTACAACTTCAATTGCTTTAATTAAAGTTTCAAAATGGGGATTGGGTTCGATTCCTCCAAATTCAACAATTTCAAAACCGCTTAAAGCAGATTTAACTTGGTCGTAAACGCCATTTTTATAAATGCTCCCGCCGCCATAAGCCAATAATATTTTGGAATTTTTAGGAACTAATGATCCTAATTTTTCGATTTGCCCTTTTCCAAAAACTAAATTGGTAGGGTTGTATAATTCAAAGTTTTGCATGGTCTAATTTTTTATACAAATTTAAACTAAGATGAGTGATACACTTGAAAATTTATGTTAAAGATTTATTTAATCGAATTAAAATTCAGGAATTAAAATTCCGTAAAAAAAAGTATCTTTAACACTCAAAAATAAAGCTATGTCTTTTTCAAATATTAAAATACTGCATATCGATAGCAATCATCCTATTTTGTGGGGACAATTGCAGGAATTAGGGTTTACTAATCACGAAGATTTTACTTCATCGAAGGAAGAAATTGAAGAGAAAATTCAGGATTATCATGGAATTGTAATTCGAAGCAGATTTAAAATTGACCAAACTTTTATTGATAAGGCTACCAATTTAAAATTCATAGCTAGAGTTGGTGCTGGTTTGGAAAGCATCGATTGTGACTATGCGATTTCAAAAAATATTACCTTAATTGCTGCTCCTGAAGGAAATAAAAACGCTGTTGGTGAGCATGCGCTTGGAATGTTATTGTCACTTTTTAACAACCTCAACCAGGCCGATTTAGAAATTAAAAACGGTCGTTGGAATCGGGAAGAAAATCGCGGTCATGAATTGGATGGAAAAACAGTTGGGATTATTGGTTATGGAAACATGGGGAAATCTTTTGCAAAGAAACTTCGCGGTTTTGATGTAGAAGTTCTTTTTTATGACATTCTTGAAAATGTGGGCGATGCTAATGCAAAACCTGTTTCTTTAGCAGAATTACAAGAAAAATCGGATGTAATAAGTTTGCACACGCCTTGGAATTCCTCCACCGATAAAATGATCAATTCTTCGTTTATCAACTCTTGTGCAAAACCATTTTGGTTTATCAATACGGCTAGGGGAAATTCAGTGGTAACAGATGATTTAGTGCACGGATTGCAATCGGGGAAAGTTCTAGGAGCAGCTTTGGACGTTTTGGAATATGAAAAATTATCATTCGAAAACTTGTTTTTAGACTCAGAAAAACCTGCGGCATTTAACTATTTGCTTCAAGCAAAAAATGTTATTTTAACGCCACATATTGCGGGATGGACCTTTGAAAGTCATGAAAAATTAGCGCAAGTTATTGTTGACAAAATCAAATCGGTATATATAGAACCTCAAATTCAAGAGGAAAAATACCAACGGGTAACTGGAATTGGCGGCTTCTTTTTTAGGTCAAAAAATTCGAAAGAATTGATAAATTGGTATGCTAATCATTTAGGTTTTGATACTAATGATTATGGTTGTAGTTTTGTTTGGAAAGATGGAAATGGAAATGATTGTATTACTCAATGGTCTCCATTTCAAGAAGATACAAAGTATTTTGATCCAAGCAAAAAGGAATTCATGCAAAACTTTAGGGTTCACAATCTTGAAAAGTTAATTGCCGATTTAAAAAAAGAAGGCGTAACAATTGTTGGTGAAATGGAAACCTACAGTTATGGAAAATTCGCTTGGATTTTAGACCCAGAAGAAAATAAAATAGAACTTTGGGAGCCAATTGATAAAGTGTTCTTATAAATTAATATATTAGCAATCTTATAACTAAAATAAAATTAAAACTATGGAATCACACAAAGTAGACTTATTTATGATCAGCAATGCCAAGTATTTTGAAAGCTATCATTTATCAGCCGTTAGAGAAAAATTAAATTCATTAGATGATGAAAAATGGCCATTAGTTTTAGAAATGCAATTTAAAAATCCGGATACAATGATGATTATTTCTTTAACTGCAGGACAGTTAGGAATTGACAGATTCTTACTTGGAGACACCGGAATGGGAGTTTTAAAACTACTAACTTGTGGTGGTTTTGGAATTTGGGCGATTGTAGATTGGTTTACAATTATGAGTGCGGCTCGTGAGAAAAATATGCAAATTTTCCAAAACGCATTATACTAAAAATGACTAAAAACAAGTTATATCTAATTGTATTAATAGCTTGTTTTTCAGGATATCTCTATTTAATATTTACTAACAATTATTCTGAAAACGGACAAATATCTGTTTGCATGATTAAAAATGCGACCGGTTATGCTTGTCCGTCTTGCGGAACAACTCGGGCGGTTCAAGCACTTTTTAAAGGTG
>CANFJB010000016.1 GCA_947447375.1 Bacteroidota bacterium | reverse complement strand
TTGATGAATTCAATTGAACGTTAGCAGTATAGTTTGCATTAATATGTTTATTAAATTCATAAGCTAAAGCTATGCTTCCGTTAAAGAAGTCTCTTCTATTATCGCTTCTGTTAGCTTTAGTCATCCAGTAAGGATTTTGAGCATAAACAGTCCAGTGCCCTTCGTTACCTGAATTAGCAAATCTAGATACAGGAATGTTGATCGCTACTTGTAATAAATCATCTAACAAATCACTGTTTGTTTGAGAAGTAGTTTGTACAGCATAATTTACAGTACCATCAATTTTGAATTTACCTAAAGTTTTTCCAGCTCTTAAGTTGAAAGATGTTTTTGCTAATTGATCTCCATCTACTACATAACTAGAGCTTCTTTTGTTCACTCCTAAATTTACATATGAAGTTAAACCACCAACATTAAAATCAAAACCATTTTGAGTAGTTACACCAGTTTGGTAGAATTGTTTGATATTGTCTTTAATTGGTTTCCAATCAGTCATGAACAATTGACCATTAGCTTGAGGTAAACCTACAGGAACTTGTTGTCCAACGAATCTTGGATCGTTGAAAGCAGGTCCCCAAGAACCATTTTCTAAAGTTACGAAACCAGAACCGTTTCTTGGATCAGGGTTACCATTAGCCAAGTTAGGGAAGTTAAATCCAGGATCATTTGCCCAACCTTGTCCGTACTCTTCTTGTCTTTGAGCAACAAAGTTAACTGATTCATAATCAACTGATGAGTTTAAACCTACAGTGAATTTTTCAGTTTTAGAACCTTTTTTAGTGTTAACAATAATTACACCGTTCACCCCTAATGAACCATATAAAGCCGCTCCTGAAGCACCTTTAATTACGTTCACGCTTTCAATAGCATCAGGATTTAGCAATTGTAAATTTGAAGCAGTTGAAACAACGTTATCAATAACTACTAACGCTTCATTACTTCCTGTAAGAGATCTAGTACCTCTTAAAACAATTTTAAGTGTTGGAGATACTCCATTTGAAACACTTGAAATAGTTAAACCAGAAACTTTACCTGTTAAGGCAGCAACAGCATTAGGGTTATTAGCTTGCGTTAACTCAGCGGCACCAATTTGCTTTTGAGCAGAAACTGTAGCGTCTTTGGTTCTTTTGATACCCATCGCACCTACAATTACCTCATCTAATTTCACTCCATCCTGCATTTTTACATTAACAGTATTTGAAGCACCTACTTTTGCAGTAGTTTCAGTCATTCCCACGAAAGAGAATACTAAAACATCACCTGCTTTTGCTTTGATAGAAAATTTTCCATCAACATCAGTTTGTGTTCCGGTTTTAGAACCTTGAACAACAACATTTGCACCTGGTAACGGACCTGAATTATCAGAAACCGTACCTGTAACAGTTTTCTCTTGTGCAAAAGAGAACTGCATCGTTAACGCTATTAGTAGCGTAAAAATCCATTTGAACTTTGATCTCATATTATTTTTATTTGAGTTAGTTATTCAGCAAACTTCTTAATAATTTCTTAATTAACCAAACTTTATTAAAAAAAAATAAACTTTAAAATGTTAAAGTTATTTACAATAGCATGAATTATTATATGAAACTTGGGTTAAAACTTAATATATAACCATCAATTTTTATAGATTTGCAGTGAAATATTCAATATTAATTTAATGTTAAGGAGTTATTTTTTAGAGAATTGCATAGAAGCAGGAACTGACGAAGCGGGCCGAGGCTGTATCGCAGAACCTGTTACTGCTGCGGCTGTAATTCTTCCTGAAAATTTTTCAAATAATTTACTTACCGATTCTAAATTACTTTCAGAAAAAAATAGATTTGCTTTGCGTCCTATAATAATAAGTGAAGCGATATCCTATTCGGTTACCCATATTGAACCATTAATTATTGATGAAATAAATATTTTAAATGCTTCTTTAAAAGCAATGCAAGAAACAATATTAAACTTAAATAAAATTCCCCAACATATTATAGTAGATGGAAACCGCCCATTAATTTCAAAAGGAAGTCATTCTAATACTTTAGGAAAAGTTTTTACCACCGAAGAACTTGATTTAATAAAATCAATTCCTAGTACATCGATCATAAAAGGGGATTCGAAATTTTTAAGTATTGCGGCTGCATCAGTATTGGCAAAAACCTACCGAGATGATTACATGGATTTAATTCACGAAGAATTCCCAATGTACAATTGGAAACAAAATAAAGGCTACCCTACAAAAGAACACCGAGCAGCGATATTAAAATATGGAGTTACGAAATACCATCGAATGACGTTTCGGTTATTGGAAGAGAAAAAGATAATAGACGAAGAGATAAAGAGATAATAGAGCAAGAGATAATAGACTAATAGACAAAGAGATAATAGACGAAGAGATAATAGACGAAGAGATAATAGACTAATAGACTAATAGATAATAGACCAAAAGATAATAGACCAAAAGATAATAGACTGAAAGATAATAGACTTTTAAAATTTGTGCTAATTAGTGTAATTCGTGTTTAAAAAAACTTTGCGCTCTTTGTGGTTAAAAAAAATCGCTTTCAAATAAATCCGAGAAGTGTTTCAAAATTCTATCTTTCACTTCCTGCTCGTCCACTTTTTCAACTCCCAATTCTACATTTAAAGAAGTAACTGCTTTACCTTTAATTCCACAAGGGATAATATTATCAAAATAACCCAAATCGGCATTGACATTTAATGCAAATCCATGCATCGTAACCCATCTAGAAGCGCGAACCCCCAAAGCACAAATTTTTCTTGCAAATGGAGTTCCAACATCCAACCAAACTCCTGTTTCGCCTTCGCTTCTTGTACCTATTATACTATAGTCGGCTAAAGTCAAAATTATTACCTCTTCCAAAAAGCGCAAATACTTATGAATATCCGTAAAAAAATTATCCAAATCTAATATTGGATAACCCACAATTTGCCCTGGTCCGTGATAGGTTATATCGCCACCGCGATTGATTTTGTAAAAAGTCGCTCCTTTTGCTTCCAATTGTTTTTCGGATAAAAGCAAATTTTCTAAATCTCCGCTTTTCCCCAAAGTATAAACGTGCGGATGTTCCACAAACAAAAAATAATTTGGCGTTTGCAAATTGGTTTCCTCTCTCCTATTCTTGATTTTTAAGTCCACAATTCCCTTGAACAATTCCTCTTGGTATTCCCAAGTGGTTTTGTAGTCTTTCAAACCGAGATCTTGAAATTGGATATTTTTGTTCATTGGTTTTATTTGTGATGCAAAGTTACAAAGTTAAATACTTAAAAACTTTAAATGGATTGTCAAATTAATTTTCAAATTTTCAAATTGCCACATTTTCAAATTTAACTATCTTTGCATTCTTAAAAACAGATCACAATGGCATTATCCGAGCAAGAAATACTTCGTAGAGAAGCGCTTCAAGAATTACGCAATTTGGGAATAAACCCTTATCCTGCTGACGAATTTGTTACCACAGCTTTATCAAATGAAATTTTAGCGAATTTCGAAAAATTTGAAGGTAAAGAAGTCGTTTTAGCAGGTCGATTAATGGGAAAGAGAATCATGGGAAAGGCTTCATTTGCTGAACTTAAGGATTCTGAAGGGCGAATTCAAATTTACATTTCGAGAGACGATATTTCTAATGATGAAGAAAAAACAATGTACAATGTAGTTTTCAAAAAACTATTGGATATTGGTGACTTTATTGGAATTAAAGGAACTGTTTTTAAGACTCAAGTGGGTGAAATTTCTATTCACGTTTATGGTTTAACCGTTTTATCGAAAGCGTTAAAACCACTTCCAGTTGTAAAAACCGATGCTGACGGAAAAACACACGATGCTTTTGCCGATCCTGAGCAAAGATACCGTCGCCGTTATGTAGATTTAACGGTAAACGACCACGTGAAAGAAACTTTTGTAAAAAGAACAAAATTGTTCAATGCAATGCGTTCGTTTTTTAATGAACAAGGCTATTTGGAAGTTGAAACTCCAGTTTTACAACCTATTCCTGGTGGTGCTGCTGCTCGTCCGTTTATAACTCACCACAATTCGTTAGACATTCCATTGTATATGAGAATTGCAAATGAATTGTATTTAAAAAGATTAATTGTTGGCGGTTTTGAAGGAGTTTATGAGTTTTCGAAAAACTTCAGAAATGAAGGAATGGATAGAACACACAATCCTGAATTTACCGCTATGGAAATATATGTAGCCTACAAAGACTACAATTGGATGATGAAATTCACCGAAAATTTATTGGAACACTGCGCTGTTGCTGTAAATGGAACTTCGGAAGTTACTTTTGGAGAACATAAAGTGAACTTCAAAGCGCCTTACGCAAGAGTGACAATGACCGATTCTATTAAGCATTTTACAGGTTTTGATATTTCTGGGAAATCAGAAGCAGAATTATTTGACGCTGCAAGAGGAATGGGAATTGACGTAGATTCAACAATGGGAAAAGGGAAATTGATTGATGAGATTTTTGGCGCTAAATGCGAAGGAAATTACATCCAACCAACATTTATTACTGATTATCCAAAGGAAATGTCGCCGCTTTGTAAAGCACACCGTGACAATCCTGAATTGACTGAGCGTTTTGAATTAATGGTTTGCGGTAAAGAAGTAGCGAATGCTTACTCTGAATTAAATGACCCAATTGACCAAAGAGAACGCTTTGAGCACCAATTGAAATTAGCCGAAAAAGGCGATGATGAGGCGACCGAATTCATTGATGAAGATTTCCTTCGCGCATTGGAATACGGAATGCCACCAACTTCTGGTCTAGGAATTGGAATGGATCGATTGATGATGTTTTTGACTAATAATTCTTCTATTCAAGAAGTTTTATTTTTCCCACAAATGCGTCCTGAGAAAAAACAAGTGCAAATTGAACTTTCAGAGGAAGAAAAATTGATAATTGACTTTTTAAAATCCAATGACAACAAAATGGATTTAGGAGTTTTGAAAGTAAAATCGGATTTAAGCGGAAAAAAATGGGATGCCGCAATGAAAGGTCTTTCAAAACACGGATTGATTAAAGTTTCTCTAGTTGGAGAAAATAAAATAGTAGAATTAACTAACTAAAATAAAACCATGAAACTAACAACAAAAATTTTATTGTCAGCATTTATTTGCTTTGCAATTTCAAAAACAAGCGCACAAACATTCACTTGGGGAGCGGCATCGACATCTTTAAAAGAAACTGATGCGAAAATTAATAACACGGTTGATGCTAAATTTTATCAAACGAATTCAATTTATAACGATAAAGTCTTTAATCGAAATGTAACAGCAAATTCGTATTCTTTAACCAATTTGAATAAAGAAAAAACAAGTGATTTGAGTATTGGACAACCTGTAATGGGATTGGCCTTGCAAACCCATTTGGAAATGTTTACGGAAAAAGGAATTAATAACATCATATTTTTAGACGAATTCAATTCCAAAACCAAAGAACGTGAATTGTATTGGCAAAGAGTAAATTTGGAAACCAGTGAAAAGTCAAAACCAGCTTTGATTACTACAATGCCAACAAGAAACTCATCTTATTTTATTTCTCAATCGCCAAATAAGATGTTTTATGCTGTTTTTAAACAATATAATTTTGACAAAAAAACAAATGAAAAAGTTAACGTAACTCTTATCGATAAAGACTTTAAGGTATTTAAAGAAATTTCATTTGAATCGCAATATATAAACAGAACACAATCTGAGCCAAAAATATTTGTATCTAACCAAGGAACTGTTTTTGTGGTTAAAGAAATAGAATTGCAAAAAATGAAACCCTTCAAAACTGTTTTTTATTGGGATGGAAATAGTGATACAATGCAAGAAACCAGCTTGAAATTTGATAATGATTATCAAATTTATCAGTTCCAAGGACACTTTGACGGTGATGATTTTTACATCCACGGATTGTACACTCGAATTGGTTCTAAAGGAGTTCAAATGTATGGAGGCGGACTTCCAGCAGCGGGAATTTATGCAGCGCGTTTTAACGGAAAAGGCGAAAAAAAATATATTGAAGCAAATGAAACTGGAGAAATTCCAGGTTTGAATTTGAAAGACTTTACCTTTGACGGAATCAAAACTTGGCTTTTTGCTGATAAAATGTTTTTATTGCAAAAAAACAAACCGCCAGTACCAGGAGCAGGTTCTTACAATTTTGAAAAAGACAATTTCTATTCAAATACCGCTTTTGTTTTTGGAAAATTAGATAACGAAACTGGGAAATTAGAATGGAAAAAAGAATTGAAATACGAAGAACCAAATACTACAAATGATAATGGAACGTATCTTTCTTATTTGCCGATTTTGAACAACAACCAACTTATTCTTCTTTATAATGATACTCAAAAAACGAAAATTGACCGTTATGTAATGGACGATAGATTTACTGCTTTTGATACTTATGATGCAAGTGGAAATTTAATTTCAAATACGTTAATTCCTGAAACTGGTTTGGAATTAAAATACAGATACAATTATGGTTTTGATGAGAATTTCGATTTAGATACTACATTTTTAGTGAAAATTAAAGATGGGAAATACATTGTTAGAGCAAAATCAGGAAGTAATGAGAAATTTGGTTATTTAACCTTCTAAATTATGAAAAAAAACATCCTATTAATCGCATTATCATTTGCTTTAAGTACAATAAATGCTCAGAATATTCAAACTGTAGGTGTGTCTTTTACACAGACATTATTTCCTAAAAAAACGTTGCCATCAAACATAAAAAATTATGCTGTTACGGTAACAACGCCATATTTAAAAGACGATAGCACTTTTAGAAAAATCGCAGAAGACAAATACCAGGCTGATCTTAAAAATTATCCAAATGTAATTGCTGACGCGAAGAAAAAGTTTACGGAAGTAGATATGGTAAATTACAATGTTAAACTTGAAGAAGCCAAAGAACGTTATAAATTAGAGTCAGATCAATTCAATAAAATGACCACTTTGGAAAGATTAGCACTAATAGATAAAAAACCAGTATTACAATATCCACCAAAACCCGTTTATTATGATCCTCCTGTTCCAAGATTAGAATCGATAAATGTGGGCGATGTTATTATCTATAATCCAGAAACTTTAGCGAAGACCTACGTAAAATTGAATGGATTTGGCGATGGAACTGATGGACTTCAAATTAAAATTGATTTTAAAGGATTTGAATATGTAGAGCCTGTTGCTTCACTAGTAAATGTTGAAAATTACAATCCTCAAACAAAAGAGAAATTTTATACAAAACAAACCCAATTTGTAACAAAATTCCGACATCCTACGATGCTTCAAGTAAGTATTGATGGTAAAAGTTTGTCGTCAGGGATTTTTCAAGGAACTAGCGAATTTCAAACAAAAGCGACAAGTTCAAAACCTACTCGACTGTATATAGAAAGACAAGAAATTGAATCGATAATGTCGAGAATTAACCAGTATTTGAATGATCAATATGGTTATGTAACTGTTTCTAGATATGCTGTTGTTTATTCAGTAAAAAACAGAAAAGGAGAATATGACGATGTTGAGAAAGCGAGAGATTTTGCTATTTCAGGATATAAAAATTACACTGAACATCAAGAAGATGCTGTTAAAGATCTTGCCAATGCTATTGCTATTTGGGAAAAAATTATGACCGAAGTAAATTACGACGATAGCAAAGCTAGAATTGATGAAAAAGTAGGAATTGCAATGTTAAAGAATATTATTTTCGCAAGTATTATCACCAATGAATTTGATAAAGTAAATAAATATTTAACCGATTTTAAATCGTTACGATTAAGCTACGACGACAAGCAATTTGCGGATACAGAGGAAAAAATGGCCGCCGAATTAAAAACGAGATTTGACGGAAAATAATAAAAAAGGGAACTCAATCGAGTTCCCTTTTTTTATTATGTAATTTAAATTTTTGTTAAAGCTTAAACCTTTTCAATTTACTTACGTCTTATGAACATAACTCTAAAAGAAGAAATAAAATGAAAAAATTAATTGTAGCTGCTTTATTAGTAGTAGGGATGTCAACATTTGCTCAAGTTGAAAAAAAGGAAAAAGAAGGTAACGAACCAATGGAAAAAATGTCACCTGCAGAAAGAGCCGAAAAAGGTTTAAAAAGAATGACAAAACAATTAAAACTTACAGAAGCTCAACAAAAGCAAATGAAAGTTTTAATGGCAGAGCAAGAAGCAAAAAGAGCAGACGCAAACTTTAAACCTAGCAAAGAAGACCGTTTAGCAATGAAGGAAAAAATAAGTAAAATCCTTACTCCTGAACAAAATGAGGCTTGGGATAAAATTCAAGAAGAAAGAAAAGAGAAAATGAAAGAGAAAATGGAAGAAAAAAGAGAGGAAAGAAAGAATAAAAAAGAAGAAAAAGGAGAAAAAACTGAAGATAAATAATTATTTATTTTTTTGTTTAAGAAAAATAATTTAGATTTGAACTAAATTTAAATCAATTCTCATGAAAAAAATAATAATTGCCTGTTTTTTAATGTTAGCTGTAAGCGTAACTGCAAATGCTCAAAACAAGAAAAAAACAACTACTGCTGTAACTAAAGAAGTTGTGAAACTTACTCCTGCAGAAGCGGGTAAAAAAGACGGAGTTGCCATTTCTCAGTTTTTAGGTCTTGACGAAAATTTAACTGTTGCTTTCTGTGGTTTATTTGAAATGAAACACCAAGTGATGCAAAGTGCTACTGAAACTAACGATAGCAAAAAAGAAATGTCAAGAATTGTAGGTTTGAAAATTGAAGCTACAATAGATTCTGAAAGACTAGAAAAATTGAAAGCAAATACTGCTCTTTATAATCAATTGTTAAGCACAGATGCTTTTGAAAAATAATATCTTCATTTAATGAAAAAAAGGGCTTTCGATTTGAAAGCCCTTTTTTTGTTATAGTATTTTTGCAACTTTATCAATTGCATTTATTGTATAATCTAAATCTTCATAGGTTAAAGCATCTGAAATGAACCAAGTTTCATAAGCTGAAGGCGCAATATAAACTCCTTCTGCTAATAAACCGTGGAAGAATTTCTTGAAGGTTTCATTATCGCCTTTTGAAGCCGATTGAAAATCAAAAACCGGGCTTTCATCAAAGTGAACAGATATCATTGATCCCAATCTATTGATGGTAAAAGAAATCCCATTTTCAGAAAGCACTTTTTGAATTCCCTTTTCTAAATAAAGTGTTTTGTCAGCCAATCTTTCAAAAACGCCATTATCTTGTTCTAATGCGTTTAACATTGCCAATCCCGCAGCCATTGCTAGTGGATTCCCCGACAATGTTCCCGCTTGATAAACGGGACCTAAAGGCGCTAAATAATTCATGATTTCTGCTCTTGCGGCAAATGCACCAACTGGTAAACCACCTCCTATGACTTTCCCAAAAGTAACAATATCAGCATTTACATTCAGTAATTCCTGCGCTCCTCCCCTTGCAAGGCGAAAACCTGTCATTACTTCATCAAAAATTAACAAGATATTATTGTCATTACCTATTTGTCTTAACGCTTCTAAAAAACCTTCTTTTGGCGGAATACAACCCATATTACCTGCCACAGGCTCAATAATTATTGCTGCAATTTCGCCCAAATTAGCATTCACAAGCGCCGTTACACTTTCTAAATCATTATATTTTGCTAACAAAGTATCTTTTGCGGTTCCTTGAGTTACACCCGGACTATTTGGAGAGCCGAAAGTCACTGCGCCACTCCCCGCTTGAATCAAAAAGGAATCCGAATGACCGTGATAACAACCAGCAAATTTTATAATTTTATCTTTTTTAGTAAATCCACGAGCCAAACGAATCGCGCTCATGCAAGCTTCTGTTCCAGAATTTACAAAACGTATTTTATCAATTCCAGGAACCATTTTAATTGCTAAAGCTGCTATTTGAGTTTCCATTTCTGTAGGCATTCCAAAAGAAGTCCCTAGTTTGGCTTTCTCAATCACCGCATCAACAACAGGCGGATAGGCATGACCTAAAACCATTGGTCCCCACGAATTAATGTAATCTATATATCGATTCCCATCCTCATCAAAAACATAAGCTCCTTTTGCGCTTTTCGCAAATATAGGAGTGCCTCCAACCGCTTTAAATGCTCTTACAGGGGAATTTACTCCTCCCGGAATTACTTTTTCTGCTTCCGCAAATAGTGCGCTGCTTCTTTTATATAACATCTTAAAATTGTGAATTTTATTCTATAATTAATACTTGTCCAACAGAAATTGTATTGTCGGGAATATTGTTTTTTGCCTTTAAATCATCAATTGAAATATTGAATTTTTTTGAAATAGAATACATTGTATCTCCTTTGATAACTTCATACTCTTTTTTCTTTACCACTGGTTGAGCAACAGGAGTAACTGGGACTACAGGAGCAACATATTCTTTTCCTAAAACCTCAGCATCATATTGATCCAAATGGTATCTTTCAATGATACCAATTAATTTTTCAGGATATTTTGGATCTGTAGCATAACCAGCAGCTTTCAGCCCTTTTGCCCATGCTTTATAATCGTCTTTTTCTAATTTAAATAACGGTTCGTACCATCTTCTACTTTTCAAAAATAATGCATGGTCATTATACGATTCACTCGCTTGATTGTATTTTCTAAAACACTCTTGGGCAGCATCGTCATCATATTTTACTGAAGGACCGGTCCAATCTTGATGGCATTTAATACCAAAATGATTATTTGCAATAGCACTTAAAGGCCCCGTTCCAGCACCCGATTCTAAAATTCCCTGCCCAAGGCAAATACTAGCTGGAATTCCGTATTGAACCATGTTGTTTTTTGCAATTACTTTGTACAAATCTATATAGGCAAATACCATTTCAGGAGTAACTTTAACTCTCGTGGTTGCTTCTAAAATTTCTGTTTTAGGTTCGATTGTTTTTACAGAATCAGTTGAAACTACCACAGGATTGGTATTATCTATCGGTTTAACCACTTCCACTTTTGTTGGTGGTTTGTAGTTTTTCGGTCTTGTAGTTTGAATAACAACTTTTCTAGACGTACAGCTTACCGCAAATAAAACGATTAATAATAAGGTTGTTTTTCTGATCATTGTGTATTAATTTGTTGTAGATTTTTCTTTTTTAAATAGATGTTCATTCCTTTTATTCCCTGAATTCCACCGGTGTGAATCGCCAATATTTTAGCACCTTTTGGAAAAAAATCTTTTTCAATTAAATCAACTATTCCATACAGCATTTTCCCAGTATATATAGGGTCTAATGGAATATTGGTTTGCTGATAAAAATCATTAATAAAACGAATTAATTCTTCGTTTATTTTTCCATAACCACCAAAATGATAATCGGTGATTAATTCCCAATTGGTTTTAACTGCAAATTTACGAATATCCTCCGATAAAAAATCACCTTTTAGTGAGGGAAATCCAATTATTTTTTGATGGGAATGCGATGAATTTATTAACCCTGAAATGGTTCCGCCAGTTCCAATTGAACAGCAAACATGAGAAAATTTCGAATCTTCTTCAGTAAGTATTTCCTCACAACCTTTAACCGCCAATGAATTAGCTCCTCCTTCGGGAATTAAATAAAAATCACTATAAATATTTCTAAATTTTTCAATAAATAAAGCAGTGGTTTTATCTTTATATTCTTCGCGAGTCACAAAATGAAATTTCATTCCACATTCTTGGGCAAATAGTAACGTGGGATTTTCATAAATTTGAGATTCCAATTCATCGCCCCGAATAATCCCAATAGTTTCAAAATTATTTTTCTTTCCAGCATAAGCAACCGCAGCAATATGATTTGAAAATGCACCACCAAAAGTTAATAGCTGTGTTTTATTCTCTTCATTTGCTTTAAGCAAATTGTATTTTAATTTTCTAAATTTATTTCCAGAAATAAAAGGATGAATCAAATCTTCACGCTTTATGTGTAAAGTGATTTCATTTGGAAATTGAAATGGTATTTGCTGGTTTACAACCAAAGAGACTCTGTTTTGAATTTTAATAAAGCAAAGATAACTCTTATTGTAAAATTAATTTCTAATAATATCTTAACAAAAGAATACATTCATCATAAAGTTTATAAATTTGTAATATGAACGTTAGGGAAAATGAGAAAAAATTAATTGAAGGAGAAGATTATTACCTCACTCCTGAAGGTTATAGGTGCTTTACTGAGAAATTCCACTTAAATCGTGGTTATTGCTGTAAAAGTGGCTGCAAACATTGTCCGTATGGATTTGATAAAAAAACAAACGAAATCAGAAATAAGCTAAAATAAATTCGAAAATGACTTTTCAAGATCAAATAAAAGAAGGAATTCCAACTGTTTTACCCGAACCTAAAAAGTTTGAAACAGAGATTAATCACGCTCCAAAACGAAAAGAAATTTTATCTGATGATGAAAAAAAACTAGCGCTTAGAAATGCTTTGCGTTATTTCGAACCAAAAGACCATGCCGTTTTAGTTAAAGAATTTTCTGAAGAATTAGAAAAATACGGACGAATTTACATGTACCGCTTGCGTCCAGATTACAAAATGTATGCTCGTCCGATTTCTGAATATCCTGGAAAAAGCGAACAAGCAAAAGCAATCATGTTGATGATTCAAAACAATCTTGATTATGCTGTTGCGCAACATCCTCACGAGCTAATTACCTACGGAGGAAATGGTGCAGTTTTTCAAAATTGGGCGCAATACCGACTTACCATGAAATACCTTTCGGAAATGACCGATGAGCAAACGTTAACCATGTATTCTGGTCATCCGATGGGTTTATTTCCTTCTCATAAAGAAGCTCCTAGAGTGGTTGTCACCAATGGCATGGTTATTCCAAATTATTCAAAACCAGACGATTGGGAAAAAATGAATGCATTGGGAGTTTCTCAATACGGACAAATGACTGCTGGAAGTTATATGTATATTGGTCCGCAAGGAATTGTTCATGGAACTACAATTACGGTCTTAAACGGTTTTAGAAAAATTAAGAAAAATCCTAAAGGAGGTTTATTTGTAACTTCTGGATTGGGAGGAATGAGTGGCGCACAACCAAAGGCAGGAAATATTTCGGGTTGCGTAACCGTTTGTGCCGAAGTAAATCCAAAAATAACCCACATTCGTCATTCTCAAGGTTGGATAAATGAAGTGGTAGAAAATATGGATGAATTAGTGTCAAGAGTCAAAAAAGCACTTGAAAATAAAGAAGTTGTTTCGATAGCCTATTTAGGAAATGTGGTTGATATTTGGGAACGATTTGATTTAGAAAACATCCATATCGATTTGGGTTCCGATCAAACTTCGTTGCATAATCCATGGGCTGGTGGTTATTATCCGGTGGGAATTTCATTTGAAAATGCCAACGAAATGATGGCAAACAATCCTGAGTTATTTAAAGAAAAAGTTCAAGAATCTTTAAGAAGACATGCTGCCGCAATCAATAAACACAATGCTAAAGGCACTTATTTCTTCGATTATGGAAATGCGTTTTTATTGGAAGCATCCCGCGCTGGTGCTGATGTAATGGCTAAAAACGGAATTGATTTTAAATACTCGAGTTACGTTCAAGATATTATGGGTCCAATGTGTTTTGATTATGGTTTTGGTCCGTTTAGATGGGTTTGCGCTTCGGGGAAACCGGAAGATTTAGACAAAACTGATGCTATTGCGTGCCAAGTTTTAGAAGAAATGATGAAAAATTCACCTTCTGAAATCCAACAACAAATGGCCGATAATATCCAATGGATAAAAGGAGCTCAAGAAAATAAATTGGTAGTTGGTTCGCAAGCTAGAATCCTATATGCAGATGCTGAAGGACGTGTAAAAATTGCTGAAGCTTTTAATAATGCTATCAATAAAGGAGAAATTGGAACTGTAATTTTAGGTCGAGATCACCATGATGTTTCTGGCACCGATTCTCCCTACCGCGAAACTTCAAATATATATGATGGATCCCGTTTTACTGCCGATATGGCGATTCAAAATGTAATTGGAGACAGTTTCCGAGGCGCCACTTGGGTTTCTATTCACAATGGAGGTGGCGTAGGTTGGGGCGAAGTAATCAACGGCGGATTTGGTATGGTTCTTGACGGAACTAAAGAGGCTTCAAGAAGATTACAATCGATGCTTTTTTGGGATGTCAATAACGGAATTTCAAGAAGAAGTTGGGCCAGAAATGAAGGAGCCATTTTTGCAATTAAACGAGCTATGGAAGCAGAAACTTTACTAAAAGTTACTCTTCCAAATAGTGTTGACGATTCATTACTCAATTAATATTAACAAATAAATCAATAAATCATGAAAGCAATTAAAATTATCCCGGTATTTATGCTCTTTTTATTGAGCTCATGCAGTTCTGTAATGGTAAATTCAGATTACGATAAAAACGCTGACTTTAGTAGTTACAAAACTTTTGCTTTTCAAAAAAGCGGAATTGATAAAGTAGAAATTTCAGATTTAGACAAAAAGAGAATCCTTAGAGCAATAGATAGTGAAATGACGAAAAAAGGATTTACAAAAAGTGAAAAACCCGATTTATTAATAAACATTTTCACTAAAGAAAGAGAACAAGTTGACATTAACCAGTACAATTCAAACTGGGGTTATGGCTGGAGATGGGGTTGGGATCCTTTTATGTGGGGTGGTCAAACAACTGTAACACGAACTACAGAAGGAACACTTTTTATAGACATTATAGATGCAAATAAAAAAGAATTGATTTGGCAAGGAGAAGGAAATGGCTATTTGACAAAGAAAACAGAGGAAAAAGAGGCGCGAATAAATGAATTTGTAACCAAAATTTTAGCGCAATATCCCCCTGAAAAAAAATAAAATAATTATTCCAATAAATAAATTAACCTACCCACCTCGGTAGGTTTTTTTTTGAAATATCGTTGAATTATTAAAATAACATTGTTAATTATAAAAAATCGATATTATTTATTGGAAATTAACCTGAAAAATTAGTACTTTTACACTAACCTATTTGGTTTAATTATGAAAGCACCTTTTGAAAGTAATCCATTAATAGAGCGACTTCCAGCGCATTTAAAACAATTTATCAAACCTCAAGATTACTCGGATTATACTCCGATCAATCAAGCAGTTTGGAGGTATGTGATGCGAAAAAATGTAAGTTATTTATCAAAAGTAGCTCACGAATCGTATTTAAATGGATTAGAAAAAACCGGTCTTGAAATTGAAAATATCCCAAATATGTATGGGATGAATCGGATTTTGAAAGAAATAGGTTGGGCAGCGGTTGCCGTTGATGGATTTATTCCACCCAATGCTTTTATGGAATTTCAAGCTTATAATGTTTTGGTTATTGCTTCTGATATTCGACAATTAGAACACATAGAATATACTCCTGCTCCAGATATTATTCACGAAGGTGCTGGACACGCCCCAATTATTGCAAATCCTGAATATGCTGAATATTTAAGACGCTTTGGTGAAATAGGTTGCAAGGCAATTTCTTCTTCTTACGACTACGAAATGTACGAAGCAATTCGTTTACTTTCAATAGTTAAAGAGGCCGAAAATACGCCACAATCGGTGATTGATGCAGCTGAAAAAGCAGTTAATGACCTTCAAAATCAATCGGTGGAAATGTCAGAAATGGCACAAATTAGAAATTTACATTGGTGGACCGTTGAATATGGTTTGATTGGAACGGTTGAAAATCCTAAAATTTATGGTGCTGGATTACTATCCTCTATTGGCGAAAGCGCATGGTGCATGACCGACAAAGTGAAGAAAATCCCTTATGATATTTCAGCAGCAAACCAAATTTTTGACATTACAAAACCACAACCTCAACTATATGTAACTCCCGATTTTGCTCATCTTAGCTTTGTTTTGGAAGAATTTGCAAACAAAATGGCATTGAGAACCGGAGGATTGTCAGGGATAAACAAACTGATAAATTCTAAGGCTTTAGGAACCATTGAATTGAGTACTGGATTACAAATATCGGGTGTTTTTAGCAACGTAATTGAGTTTGACGGCAAACCAGTTTATGTTCAAACAACTGGAAAAACGGCTTTGGCCAATAGAGAAAAAGAACTAGTTGGACATGGAACAAATTACCATGCTGCTGGTTTCGGAAGTCCCATTGGTAAACTAAAAGGAATCAACCTTGCGATAGAAGACATGAGCCCAAAGGACTTAATGGCCTATGGAATTTATGAAGGCAAAACGGTCACTTTAGAATTTGAAGGAGATATAAAAGTTACAGGAGATATTATTACAGGATCAAGAAATCTTCAAGGCGCTATAATTATTATAAGTTTTGAAAATTGTACTGTAACGCATCAAAATACGGTATTATTCCAACCAGAATGGGGTATTTTCGATATGGCTGTGGGTAAAAAAGTAGTTTCAGCATTTTCTGGCCCTGCCGATTGCAATAGTTTTGATATGATTACTCATTTGCCAAATAGCAAAACAATTAAAGCTGAAAAAACTCCAGAAAGAGAAGAATTAGAATCGTATTACAGCGAAATTAGAACTATTCGTGAGAATAAAATTAATTCTGATAAAGCTTTTGAAATTTTTAAAATCGTAGCAAATAGATATCCAAATGATTGGTTACTTAGCCTTGAGATTGCTGAGATTTTGTACATACAAAAATCAGAAAAGTCATTTAATGAAGTACTGAGTCACCTAAATAATTTAAAAGTAAATAGACCTGAAGTAAGTCATTTAATTGACAACGGACTGGAACTTTTTATATAAATTTATTTTTGAAATTTCTTTAATGCTTCTTTTGTAAAGTCAGACAATACTAGTTTTCCGCTTATTGCTGCTCTTTCTTTTAGAAGTTCCTCCCAGTTTTCAGTGTCTTTCCAAAGTACTTTTTTCAATTCGATTAAAGCGCTAGGATTATAGTTTGCTAAATTTTGAGCCATCACATTAACAGCAGATTCTAATTCGCTGTTATTTTCATAAATTCCATTATAAAGCCCTTTCGAATGAGCCCAATCGGCGCTATAAAAATTATTTGCATCTAATGTTAGCTGAGATAAAGCGGACACTCCTATTTTTCTTTCGATAGCTGGTGCAACTACAAAAGGCCCAATTCCGATGGTTAATTCACTTAATTTTACGGATGCATATTTGGTTGCCAAACAATAATCCGTTGCAGCAGCAATTCCTACGCCTCCACCAACAGCCTTTCCATGTATTGAACCAATTATTATTTTGGGACATTTTCTCATTGCATTAATAACATTGGCAAAGCCAGAAAAAAACAACTTTCCAGTTGCTTCATTTTCAATAGAAATTAATTCTTGAAAACTTGCTCCAGCACAAAAGGTAGTGCCACCATCACTTTTAAGAATCACCACTTTTACGGCATCATTATTTCCCAGATTATTAATGGTATCAACGAGTTCGCTCAATAAATTAGAAGGAAGCGAATTGTGTTCAGGATGAAAAAAGGAAAGGGTAGCAATTCCGTTTTCAATTTCATTTTTAATATAAGGTGTTGCCATTTTGATTGTTTTTAAAACAATGATATTTGTGATATCAAATGTAGAATTTATTTCAAAGTAAAGTAAACTTTAACGCAAAAATATTCACCTGTTGGATTACCTTTGTAGCATAAATAATAAAATTATGGGATTATTAGATTTTTTAGGGTTTGGAAACAAATCAAATAGCATACAAGAATTTAAAGATAAAGGAGCAGTTATAATTGATGTTAGAAGTCAAGGAGAATTTGCTGGCGGACATATTAAAGGGGCAAAAAACATCCCTTTAAACGAAATTGGAAATAAAATTAACGACATTAAAAAACTAAACAAACCAGTTATAGCTTGTTGTGCAAGCGGAATGAGAAGTTCTCAAGCGACTTCCATTTTGAAACAAAACGGTATTGACGCTATAAACGGCGGTGGTTGGCAAAGTTTACAAAACAAGTTATAACTAGAAATTCATAAAAGGGAATTTCGATTTTATCTTATTTATTTTATTTTCCAATTGAGTTTGGAATTTTTGATAACTTTTAGAAGAAGGATTGAACGGACGATGCGACAAATCTCGTTGAATTGATTCAATTTCATTCATCGTAGCCAAATCGCTGTCAGCAACGGAACTTGCAACAAATCGTTCCCAAATATAATCAATAGCCATTTGATTTGGGTGCAATAAATCTTCAGAATAAAAGCGATAATCACGAAGTTCATCCATCATTATTTCATAAGAAGGAAAATAACTTTTAGTCGAATGTTGATTGTCAAAGGTCGAATGTAAAGCTGCTATCAAATTGGCTTTACTTCGTTGATTTTCCACAAACCCATCTTTGATGTGGCGAACGGGTGAAACTGTAAAGATAATCTTACAATTTGGATTGCTCTTTTCAATTAAATTGATTGTATTTTGAATCGATTTTTCAATAGTTGAAACTGAAAGTAATTCTCTATCAAATTGATTTTGAGGTACTTTATGACAATTGGCAACCAACTTATTCGTTGGTTTGTTTCTATAAACCCATGAAGTTCCATAGGTAATAATTATATGCGAAGCCTCACTAATTTGCTTATTTGTGGCAACTAATAAATCATTAATTTCTATCAAAAGTGACTCTTTATCGGTATTGCTTAAATCAGAATGGACATCAAAATTATGCCATCTTTCATTATTAAAAAACAACTCTTTTTCTTCAAATAATTCAAGATTTACCGACCTAGAAATACAATTTTCAATAGCTATAGGGTGAAATAATATACCAAAAGGGTTGCAGGAATTTTGAAACTTAAAATAATCGAATTTACTCGCCATATTTTCTGCAAAGCAAGATCCAAAAGAGACAATCTTACTTTGATAATCGATTGGAAATTTTGAATTAGCAATTGGAACTACTGTTGTAAAATTCATATTATTAAGTCTAAAAATAGATTGCAATATTACGAATTTTGTGACTTTTATTTGTGATTTTATTTGCTAAATCAAGCGTTTATTAAATTAATCTTAATTTTTAAAAATAATAATTTTCACATCAATTTTTATCTATATTTGTGTAACAATTAACTCAAAAAAATATAAAAATGAAGTATTTATTAACTACAATTATGGCTATTGGTTTTGCTTTTACAGGAGTTCAAGCACAAGAAACAAACAATGCTCCACAAGAGAAAACACTTTCTAAAGAAGAAAAAGCGGCTGCAAAAGCTAAAAAAGAAGCTGATTTAATGGAAGCATTTAAAACAGCTGGTTTAACAGATGACGAACAACAAAAATACAGAGCGATTTCGGAAGAGAGTTCTGCTTTTGGAAAAGCGTTAAAAGCAGATGCAACACTTTCAGATGAAGAAAAAGCTGCAAAATCTAAAGAATACGGAAAAGCAAAAGCTGCAAGATTAAAAGAATTATTAGGTGCTGAAAAATATAAAGCTCTTAAAGACGTTCAAAATGCTCAAAAGGAAGCTGCAAAAGCAAACTAACTAGCACCAAAAAATAAAAACCCTTTCAATTGAAAGGGTTTTTTTATTGTATTAAATAAAAGTGTTGGGAGTAATTAAAAAAAATAATTTTGCCACGAATTTTCGAATTTTCCGATTTAACTTTTCGATTTTATTCGTCCCGAGAATTCGGGATCATCAAAGATGAACTGCTATTTGAGTCAGTTTTTATAAGATATTCGAGAATTCGTGGTAAATAGAAAAAAATTAATAACTATTTTAAGAATTACACCCAACGGGTTAAATTAAATTATTTCACAAAATCAATCGCTTTTTCAAGAGCTTCTGCAATTCCAGCAGTGTTTTTACCACCGGCAGTTGCGAAAAACGGCTGTCCTCCTCCTCCTCCTTGAATGTATTTACCCAATTCTCTAACTACATTTCCAGCATTTAGTGATTTTTCCGTCACTAATTCTTTAGAAATATAACAGCTTATTGTTGGTTTTCCTTCCTCGGCTGTTGCCAAAACTACAAAAACATTGGTTCCTAAAGTTGCTAATTCATAAGCCAAATCTTTAGCGCCATTCGGATCTAAATCGACTTTTTTTGCTAGGAATTGAACTCCGTTTACTGTTTTTATTTCAGATGCTAAAGTCGCTTTAATATTTTTAACCTTGTCTTTCATTAAAGCTTCTATTTGCTTCGAAAGTTTGGTATTATCATCTTGCAAAGAATGAACCGCTTTCAAAATATCTTGAGGGTTTTTTAGCGCTTCTTTAACTTCATTTAAAGTACTTTCATACGATGCAAAATGAGCTTTTACCGCATCACTTGTAATGGCTTCAATACGGCGAATTCCAGCTGCGACAGCACCTTCAGAAACAATTTTAAAATGCCAGATTTCAGAGGTGTTTTTTACGTGAATTCCACCACACAATTCCATGCTTTCGCCAAATTTAATAGCACGAACCTCATCACCATATTTTTCTCCAAACAGTGCCATAGCCCCTTCCGAAACTGCTTGCGCAAATGGTATGTTTCTTCTTTCAATTAATGGTAATTGCTCTTGAATTCTTGCATTTACAAAATCTTCAACTTGTTGCAATTCTGCTTCCGTCATTTTAGAAAAATGCGAGAAGTCAAAACGCAAATAATTTGGGTTTACCAATGACCCTTTTTGCTCCACGTGAGTTCCTAGAATAGTTCTTAAAGCTTGGTGCATTAAGTGTGTCGCCGAGTGATTTCTTGAGGTTAAATTTCTCAAATTAGAATCCACTTTGGCCTCAAATTTGGCGGTTACATTTTCTGGCAATTGCTTTGAAAAATGTACTATCAAGTTATTTTCTTTTTTCGTATCGATAATTTGGATAGTTTCATTTGCAGAAACTAAAACTCCTTTATCGCCCACTTGTCCACCTCCTTCAGGATAAAATGGCGTGTTGTTTAATACTATTTGGAATAAAACTCCGTCTTTTTTACTATCTGTTTTACGGAAACGGGTGATTTTAACTTCGTTTTCAACTTGGTCGTAACCCACAAAAGTTTCGTTATTTCCTTCTTCTAAAATTACCCAATCTTCAGTTGAAACTTCAGATGCAGCACGTGAACGCGTTTTTTGTTCTAGCATCGCTTTATCGAAACCAGCTTCATCTAAATCGTATCCTCTTTCTCTTAAAATCAGTGCTGTTAAATCGATTGGAAAACCAAAAGTATCGTATAATTCGAATGCTTTTTGTCCAGAAACTAATTTGCCTTGAGTACTAGAAATTACATTTTCTAACAGTTGTAATCCTTGATCCAACGTTCTTAAAAAGGAGTTTTCCTCTTCTTTAATTACGTTCATCACTAGATTTTTCTGTGCGGTGATTTCAGGGAATGAACCTCCCATTTGTGCGCTTAAAGTATCAACCAATTGATAAATAAAAGCTTCTTTAGTATTCAAAAATGTAAATCCGTAACGAATTGCACGACGCAATATTCTTCGAATTACATAACCTGCACCGGTATTTGATGGCAATTGTCCGTCAGCTATTGCAAATGCAACTGCGCGAACGTGATCGGCAATAACGCGAATGGCAATATTGACTTTTTCTTCTTCGTCGTCTTTGGCTTTTATGGTATATTTTGCTCCTGTAATTTTCTCAATGTGTTGGATAATTGGAGTGAAAACATCGGTATCATAATTGGACTGAACCCCTTGCAAAACCATACAAAGTCTTTCGAATCCCATTCCAGTATCGACGTGTTGCGCAGGTAATTTCTCCAATGAACCGTCCGCTTTTCGGTTGAATTCCATGAAAACATTATTCCAAATTTCCACAACATGCGGATGGTCGTTGTTCACTAATTCTTTACCTGAAATTTTTGCTTTTTCTTCAGCCGAACGAATATCGACATGGATTTCTGAACATGGACCACACGGACCTTGCTCTCCCATTTCCCAGAAATTATCTTTTTTATTTCCAAGGATAATTCGGTCTTCAGAAATTAGGGTTTTCCAAATATCATAAGCTTCTTGGTCGAAAGGGACATTTTCATCAGGATTTCCTTCAAATACAGATACGTAAAGAATATCTTTTGGGATTTTGTAGACTTCTGTTAGTAATTCCCAGGCCCAATTGATGGCTTCTTTTTTGAAATAATCACCAAAAGACCAGTTCCCTAGCATTTCAAACATGGTGTGGTGGTAAGTGTCAATTCCTACTTCTTCCAGATCGTTATGTTTTCCTGAAACACGAAGACATTTTTGAGTGTCGGCAATTCTATTGCTTTTAGGAGTTCCATTTCCCAAAAAATATTCTTTGAATTGCGCCATTCCTGAGTTGTTGAACATCAGGGTTGGATCATCTTTTAGAACAATTGGTGCGGATGGAACAATTAAGTGTCCTTTGCCTTCGAAAAAGTTTAGAAATTGCTTTCTTACGTCTTGTGATTTCATTTTTAATGTTTATTCGGTTATTCGGTTATTTGGTTATTTGGCTTTCGAATAAACGAATTACCAAATCAACAAATCAACATTTTTGCCCCAGATTGCAGCGGAAAGCTTCGAGGAATTGAAAAGTATTTTTTATTAAGCTGGCAGAGCGACCAAAGGGAGCTCCTGCTGGGTTTTATAAAAAAAGTTTTCAATCTGAGAACTTGCAGCGTAAAGCTGGAATAGGCACATAAAATAGTGTTAAAAAAAACGTCAGACTACTGAAACATTTATTAAATTTGTTTTTCCAACGCTTTGTAAATTTATAAAACCTATTTTTACAAAGTACAAAAATAGCATATTTTTAAAACATGGCGAAGGTAAAATATTATTACGATCCAGAAAGCTTAGCATATAGGATAATTACGCCTTTAAAAAGAAGGAGTTTTGCCTATATAATGCTGTTTTTGTTGTCGTCGGCGTTATTTGGCTTTTTGGCATTTGTAGTTTTATTGAATACGCCTTATTTTGAAACTCCGAAAGACAAACTTCAAGCTCGAGAAATTGATAATTTGAAGATACAATATGCTATTTTAAACAGAAAAATAGATCAGGTTGACGAAGTTTTAAATGCGCTAGAAGACCGTGACAACAATTTATATCGTGCCTATTTTAACTCCTCGCCTATTTCTGAAGAAGACAGAAAGGCAGTTTTTGGAATTGAAAACAGGTACAAGGAATTAGAGGGTTACAACAATTCTGACTTGGTTATAAACACCACAAAACGGGTTGATGTTTTGGCAAAACAATTAGTTGTTCAGTCAAAATCATTGGACGAAATTTTGAAATTGGCAAAAAGCAAAGAGAAATTACTGGCAGCAATTCCGGCAATTCAACCTGTGCGTAACGAGAATTTGAAACGTATGGCATCTGGTTTTGGGTATCGAAGTGACCCATTTACAAAGGCGAGAAAGTTTCATGAAGGCATGGATTTCACTGCTAAAATGGGAACTCCGGTTTTTGCTTCAGGCGATGGAATTGTATCTAGAGCTGACAATACGGCTTCGGGATTTGGAAATCATATTGTGATTCGGCATGGTTTTGGTTATGAAACTTTATACGCACATTTAAGTCGATATAAAGCGCGTGTTGGACAGTATGTGAAACGCGGCGATATTATAGGATATGTAGGAAGCACAGGGCGTTCGGAAGCGCCACACTTGCATTATGAAGTTCATAAAAATGGTGATGTGGTGAACCCGTTGAATTTTTATTATGGAAATATTTCGGCAGCAGAATATGTTGCTATTTCAAAAATTGCTAATCAAGAAAATCAATCTTTAGACTAATGCATATAGAGTTAACAGAAGGAAAAAGGTATTACAGCATTGGCGAATTGGCCAAAGCATTTGATGTAAATGCATCATTAATACGATTTTGGGACAAGGAATTTGAAATTCTAAAACCAAAGAAAAATGCAAAAGGCAACAGAATGTTTACGCCAGAGGATGTTACCAATTTGAAATTGATATTTCATTTGGTTAAAGAACGCGGATTTACATTGGAAGGAGCCAAAACACATTTAAAAGAAGGCCAGAAAAAAACGCTTGATAAATATGAAATTATCAGCAAATTAGAAGGCATAAAAATGCAGCTGAACGCAATAAAATCAGAATTATAATCCCCCTAACCCCCGAAGGGGGGATAGAAATCAATAATAAATTAACTATTAAACTTAAAATTAAAAAAATGGACTTTAAAAAATTTTTACCTTGGATTATTGTTGCTGTAATTATATTAGGAATGTACAGCTGGGCTTCTGGAATTTACAACAATGCTGTTCGTTACGAGCAAGACATAAAAGAAAGCTGGGGTAACGTTCAAACGTCTTATCAAAGAAGAAATGACTTAATAGGAAACTTAGTAAATACGGTTAAAGGAGCTGCAGATTTTGAAAAAAGCACTTTAACAGCAGTTATTGAAGCGAGAGCAAAAGCTACTGGAGTAACAATTGACCCTAAAAATGTTACACCGGAACAATTAGCAGCTTTTAATTCGGCTCAAAGTGGTGTAAGTTCATCATTATCAAAATTATTAGTTTCTGTTGAGCAATATCCTGTGTTGAAAGCAAATGAGAATTTCTTGAAATTACAAGATGAATTGGCGAGTACAGAAAATCAAATTTTGACGGCTAGAACTCGTTTCAACGAATCGGTTAAACCTTATAACAATAACATCAATACTTTCCCAAGAAATATATTGGCTGGAATGTACGGTTTGAAAGAAAAACCATATTTCGAAGCAGCTGTTGGTGCTGACAAACCAGTTGAAGTAAAATTCTAATCCTCCCCAACCCCTCCAAAGGAGGGGCTTAAAACTATATTTATGTCAAAAGAAGTTTTTTTAACCCCTGAAGAAGAACAAGAAATTGTTACTGCTATTACTATGGCAGAAAAAGAAACTTCTGGCGAGATTAGAGTACACATTGAAAATACCAGTTCAATTGCGGCTTACGATCGTGCATTAATTGTTTTTGAAGAATTAAAAATGCACGAAACGGAACTTAAAAATGGTGTTTTGATTTATTTGGCTGTTGCCGATAAAGCATTTGCTATTTGCGGAGACAAAGGGATTAACGATTTAGTACCTACTGATTTTTGGGATTCTACCAAGGAAGCGATGTTATTTCATTTTAAAAATGGAAATTTCAAAGAAGGTCTAATTGATGGAATTCAGAAAGCAGGAAGCCAATTGAAAACCTACTTTCCATGGCAAGAAAATGATACTAATGAATTGTCTAACGAAATATCAAAGGGATAATGAAATCAAATGTAAAAAATTCCTTTTTAATTTTGTTTGCTTGTTTGTTGTTTTCACAAATAGGTTTTGCACAATTTGAAATTCCTGAAATTCCGAAAGAGCAAACTTCTGTTTATGATTATGCGAATATTTTAAGTGCAGATGAAAAAGCGCAATTAGAAGAAAAACTAGTTCGCTATTCTGATTCTACAACTACACAAATTGTGGTGATCACCATCGAAAGCCTTAAAGGAGAAGACGTGAGTCTTTTAGCTACTAATTGGGGACAAAAATGGGGGATTGGAGGAACAGAAAAAGACGATAATGGCGTTGTAATTCTATTGGCTAAAGCCGAAAAGAAAATTGCAATAAACCCTGGTTACGGAGTTGAAGACAAATTAACTGCTGGAATTGGCGGTGAAATAATTAGAAATGTTATTGTTCCTGAATTTAAATCCGGGAGTTTTTTCAACGGTTTGGATAAAGGAACTACAGCAATTATTGATGTATTAAAAGGAAAATACAAAGGAAAACGAAAAGCCAACAAAAGCGATGGAATTCCTCCTATTGTAATTATAATTATTGTGGTGTTTATATTAGCGATCATTTCTCGAAGAAAAAACAACGGAGGTAACTCTGGCAGCTCTGGCGGAGGTCCTAGTTTTATGGATATCTTGATTTTGAGTAGCTTAGGTGGTGGCCGAGGATCTGGAGGATTTGGCGGTTCATCTGGAGGCGGCGACTTCGGCGGTGGCTTTGGTGGAGGCTTTGGCGGAGGAGGATTCTCTGGCGGAGGCTCAAGCGGAGGCTGGTAAATCAATACTAAAAGACATAAAAAAAAGCCCCAAATTTGGGGCTTTTTTATTTTATTTCTCTCTGATATAAATATCAATTGGAACTCCTGAGAAATCCCAATTTTCACGAATTTTATTTTCTAGAAAACGTTTGTACGCTTCTTTTACATATTGCGGTAAGTTGGCAAAAAATACAAACTGTGGTGTTGGTGTTGGTAATTGCATGCAATATTTAATTTTCACATACTTTCCTTTTAATGCCGGTGGTGGATAACCTTCAATAACTTTAAGCATGTAGTCATTGAATTTTGATGTTGGAATTCGTTGTTTTCTATTTTCAAAAACTTGAACGGTAGCTTCCAACGCTTTCAGCAAACGTTGTTTTGTTAATGCCGATACAAAAAGAATAGGCACATCGACAAATGGCATTAATTCTTTTCTGATTTTTTCTTCGTAATCACGTGTTGACATGGTGTCTTTTTCTACCAAATCCCATTTGTTTACAAGGATCACAACTCCTTTTCTGTTTTTTTCAGCCAACCAAAATATGCTTTGATCTTGGCCCTCAAATCCTCGGGTTGCGTCAATAATTAGGATACAAATGTCGGCATGTTCAATAGCACGAACCGAGCGCATTACAGAGTAAAACTCTAAATCTTCTTTTACTTTTGCTTTACGACGAATTCCTGCAGTATCTACCAAGTTAAATTCGAAACCAAAACGGTCGAATTTGGTATCAATGGCATCACGGGTGGTTCCTGCAATATCGGTAACGATGTATCTGTCTTTTCCAATTAAGGCATTAATAAAACTTGATTTTCCTGCGTTTGGACGACCTACAACCGCAAAACGAGGTAATTCTAATTCTTCTTGTGTTGGTTCTGGCTTTTCAGGGAATGCCTCGATTAAAGCGTCTAATAAATCACCAGTTCCGCTGCCTGAGATACTTGCAAAAGTGAAATAATCACCTAAACCAAGGTTGTAAAACTCAACAGCGTCTTTTTCACGCATGGCATTATCGACTTTGTTTACTGCTAAAAGTACCGGTTTGGTTACTTTTCGTAATAATTTAGCAACGGCATCATCCATTGGGGTGATTCCTTCTTCTACATCTACAACGAAAATAATTACGTCGGCTTCATCAATTGCTAATTCCACTTGTTTACGGATTTCTCCTTCAAAAACATCATCGGAACCGCGAACGTATCCTCCGGTATCAATTACAGAAAATTCCTTTCCATTCCATTCGCTTTTTCCATAGTTTCTATCGCGAGTAACTCCCGAAACAGAATCTACGATGGCTTCTCTTCTTTGGATTAATCGATTGAAAAGCGTCGATTTCCCTACATTTGGTCTTCCTACAATGGCAACAATATTGTTCATATTATAATTTTAGATTGTGGATTTTAGATTTCAGCTATACAAATTGCAATACTAAAAAACACAATTAATGTCATTTTAATTTTTGCAAAGGTACGTTATTATTTTGTTATGTTACTATACGTGCTGCCTGAAGGATAGCAGTGGAAATCCTTTGTTGCCCTTCTTTTGGCAACAAAGATTGTAACGTATAGCCTGACCCTTGTGGTCACGCCCAAAAACTATTGATTGTAACCGAAACGTTTTAGCATATTGGCATTGCTTCTCCAGTTTTTATTGACTTTTACATACAATTCGATGTGGATTTGTTTACCAAAAAACTTCTCTAAATCGGCGCGAGAATCTATTCCTACTTTTTTCAAGGCAGCTCCTTTGTGACCAATAATAATCCCTTTTTGGGTGTCGCGTTCCACCATGATTAGGGAACGGATTCGGATGATATTTTCGTCTTCCAAGAATTCTTCAGTTACAATTTCAACGGCATACGGAATTTCCTTGCTGTAGTTTAGCAGGATTTTTTCACGAATTGTTTCGTTCACAAAAAAACGTTCTGGCTTATCAGTTAGCTGATCTTTAGGGTAATACGCTGGCGATTCAGGCAAAAGTGAAATGATGCGTTGGAATACTTCGGGCACATTGAAGTTTTGCAATGCTGATATTGGATAAATTTCGGCGTTGGGAACTTTCTCGGTCCAAAAGGCAACTTGGGTTTCTAGCTGTTCCTGATTGGAATTATCGATTTTGTTTAAAAGTAATAAAACCGGAATTTTAGAATGGATAATTTTATTAAAAAAGGCTTCGTCTTTCAGCTCCTGCTCCCCTATTTCGACCATGTAAATCAAAACGTCGGCATCTTCAAAGGCTGATTTCACAAAGTTCATCATGGATTCCTGCATTTCATAGGCAGGCTTGATAATTCCCGGTGTGTCGGACAATATCAACTGAAAATCTTCGCCGTTTACAATTCCAAGGATTCTGTGGCGCGTAGTTTGGGCTTTTGAGGTGATTATCGACAATCTCTCGCCTACAAACGCGTTCATTAGCGTTGATTTCCCTACGTTTGGATTTCCTATGATATTTACAAAACCGGCTTTGTGTGACATTTATTGCTTTTTATTTCTGCAAAGGTAAACATATCAGGTCAATAGATGAAATAAAAGATTTTTTTAAATTTTTTGTTGCAATTGCCGAATATGGTTGTATATTTGCATTCGAAACAGCGCGGGATAGAGCAGTAGGCAGCTCGTCGGGCTCATAACCCGAAGGTCACAGGTTCGAGTCCTGTTCCCGCTACTAAAACCAAAAACGGCTAAAAGTAATTTTAGCCGTTTTTTTTTATTTATCTTTTCAACGAGAAGTGCGATCGAAATACCTTGCTTTCACCCGTTTGAGGTTCTGAGTAATCCACTGTAAACCAATAATCAGTTGACATCATTGGTTGACCATTAAATGTGCCATCCCATCCCTGCCCTGTTGGACTTATTTGTTTGATTAATTTTCCATACCTATCATAAATAAATATTTTGGCGGAAGTACCTAATCCTAAAATATTCCATGTGTCATTATAGCTATCGCCATTTGGTGTAAAGTAAGTTGGATATCCAATAATAGTAACCAATTTAGTTAAACTTGTACAACCATTTTCATCAGTAACTGTAACGATATGCTGCCCCGGAGAAACATTTGTAAATACATTAGAACTCTGTGTCAAACCATTGTCTAAAGTGTATTGGTAAATGGTATTTAACGGATTTACATCAACGGTAATAGTGGCGTTGTCACTAAAAGCAAGCGATTCTATTGTAATCATAGAAGTACCGGGAAAGGATGCTGCAACAACGGCATTTGCCAACACTGATTGACAGCCTGTAGCGGTATTGGTAACTTTTACAGAATACGTCCCTGCTTGACTAGCTTCATAGGTATTGTTTGTTGCTCCGTTAATTACTACTCCATTAAAATACCAAACAAAATCGTAGGTTGCATTACTTAATTGGGTGTCTAAAATATAATTTTGATAGGATATGTTGGTAGCTTGATCTAAACAAATTACCCCGTCATTAATTTGAGTTGCAGGAGCTGGGTTCACTGTAATTGCTACCAATAAAGGTGTTCCAGAACAACCATTGGCGGTTGGAGTTACGGAATAAATTGCCGTTCCTAAATTCGGTGATGCTGTTAATATATCATTAATTACCACACCAGTTCCCGCTTGTGCCCCTAAAACATTAATTGCATTTACTGTCCATGCAAATGTGGTCGCTGCTATACTTGGAAACAAGGCTATATTAGGTGATTGTCCACTGCAAATTGTGGCTGCAGCCGATCCAAAGACTTCCGGAGTTGGATTTACAATTATTGGAACTGTAATTGGCATACCAGAACATCCATTGAAAGTTGGTGTTATTGAATAAACAACTGTTCCTTGGGTACTATTTACTGTAGTAAGTGTCTGCGCAATTGTAGCACCATTTCCTGGAGTGGCTCCGAAGATCCCTGTTTGAATAACTGTCCATGAAAAAGTAGTTCCTGCAATTGAACTTGTTAAAGCAATATTGGTTGTTGAAGAAGAACAAATCGTTGAAATAGCTGCATTAGCAGTAGCCACTGGAATTTGATTAACTCTAACAATCACTAATGCAGGAATACCTGGACAACCACCAATAGTTGGGGTGATCGAATAAACTGCTTGACCAATATTATTACTTGTTGCGGTTAAAACTTGAGCGATTGAATTTCCCGTTCCATTGCTTGCGCCTGTAACATTATTTTGAATTACATTCCAATTGAAAACCGTTCCAGGCACATTACTATTTAATTGAATTGGCGACACACTTCCTGAACACACTGATTGCAAAATCGTGGAAGGAATTACAACTGGAATTGGGTTTACCGTTATTGTTATAGGAGTTACCGGTCCTTGACACGCACCTTCGTTGGCCGTAATTGAATAGGTTACAAATCCAGGTGTTGAAGTTGTAGCAGTTACGTTTTGGGATATTGTATTTCCGTTCCCTGCACTTGCCCCTATTACTCCGGATTGAGTTATTGTCCAATTAAAAGTAGCTGTTGTTACATTACTTGAAAGAGAAATCCCTGTTGGTTGACCCGAACAAATTGTAGATGACGAAACAATTGAATTTACTAATGGAACGGGAATTACATTTACTGTTACCGAACCTGATTGTGTTTGAGTACAAGATGGAATTCCTGCTGAACGAACGCTTACCAATTGATACGTGGTGTTAGTTGTTAAATTACCTGTAGAAACAGAACCTATTCCAAAATTATCCAAATTCGTCGTTTGATTTGCTCCTCCATTAACCGTATAAGTAACAATAGCGTTTGGAGTTCCTGAAAAGGAAATATTGGTTGACGAACCATTACAAATAGTAGCTCCTCCAGATATTGTTGCTGTCGGAAGTGGATTCACTATTACAGTTGCTGTTATTGGCAATCCAGTACATCCGCTTCCTGATGGAGTAATAGTATAAATTACTGTGCCAGCTATATTACCTGTAACGGTCAAAGCGTCAGCAATAATTGTTCCCGAAGCGGATGAAGCTCCTGTTACATTTGTTGCTGCAGATGACCAAGCATAAGTAGTTCCAATTGCATTACTTGTTAAAGCAATATTGGCAGTATCCAATGAGCAAATTGTAACTGCAGAAGGTGTCGCTGTAGCTACTGGAATTGGGTTGACAATAATATTTGCTGTAGCTGTAACCTGAGCACATCCAGCAGCAGAAGCCATTGTATAAGTAATCGTGTGATTCCCTGGAGTGCTTGTACTTGGAGTAATAGCTCCTGTAGTAGCATCAATTGTTAATCCTGCGGTTCCACTATAAACACCTCCGGTGTATCCTGCTGTTCCTGTTAAAGTAACCGCTTGACCTGTTGTTAATGTTGTACAGAATGGTGTTCCTGCATAAGATATAGTCGCTGTTGGTAATGCCGTTATAACCACATTGGTTGTTGTTGGCACTGATGCACAACCTGCACTTGCTGGCGCAGTATAAGTGACCACATAGTTACCTGATGTACTTGTGTTTGGAGTTATTGCTCCTGTTGTAGCATCAACTGATAAACCTGTTGTTGAACTATAAGTTCCACCTGTGTAAGCAGCTGTTCCTGTTAAAGTAACCGCCTGCCCTGTAGTTAAACTTGTACAGAACGGGGTTCCTGCATAAGTAATAGTAGCTGTAGGTAAAGCAGTAATAACAATATTAGCAGTACTTGATCCAACTGGTCCGCAAGTTGTAGCTGGTACAATATAAGTAACTGTGTAATTACCTGGTGTACTTAAAGCTAAATCTATTGCGCCCGTTGAACTATTTATCGATAATCCGGTCGTAGATGAAAAGGAACCTCCTGCAGTAAAACCAGCAACAGGAATTACAACTGGATTAGTTCCGTTTTTACAAATAGGGGTTGTGTAAGAAAAACCGGTTATTGGTGCCGAAGATAAATTTATAGTAATTGAAGCGGTAACAACAAAAGCATTGCATCCTCCGCCGGCTGCAATTGTATACGTAACGGTGTAAGTTCCTGCAGGACTTAATAAATCTACAGCTCCAGTGGTTGGATTGATAATCAAACCATTAGTAGCACTGAAAGTTCCTCCGGTAACTCCTGTAAATGTTACATTGGCGCTAGACGCTCCAGAACAATAAGGAGATCCGGCGTAGGATATTGTAGCCGTTGGACTGGTAACGACAGTTATAGTACTTGTGATATCGAGTCCAATGCAACTATTTGCAGTTGGGGTTATCGTATAAACTACACTACCGGTCGAACCCGTTAAGGTTAAGTTTTGATTAATTAAATTACCATTTCCTGCATTTGCTCCCGAAACATTATTCTGACTAGAAACCCAAGTAAAAGTGGTGCCAGTTTGGGAGCTAGTCAATGGAATATTTACCGAATTTCCAGAACAGATTGTTGAAAATGCGGGTGTTGCTATTGCTATTGGTAGTGGATTAACATTGATAATTGAATTAACAGGTAATCCAACACAAGAATCTAAAGTTGGTGTAATTAAATAATTAGCGGTTCCAAGTAAATTACTATTTGAAGTCAAAATTTGAGAAATCGTATTTCCACTTCCGGCAGATGCACCTGAAATATCTGTTTGTGTTGCTGTCCATGCAAATGTAGCTCCAGCTGGGGAACTTGTCAATGCAATATTTGTAGTAGCGCCTGAACAAATAGTGCTTGGAGATGGTGTAGCCGTTACCACAGGAATTGGTTTAATAGTTACCGTTTTAACACTATTTATAGGTTGGGTACAAATAGTGTTTCCATTCGAATCAAGGGTTTTTACATCTATTAATGTAAATGTTGTATTGGCCGTGACGATTTGATTAATAGTGAATTGACCTGAAGAATTTAAAATTGCAGATTGAACAGCGCCTGAATTTATTGAATATTGAATAGTTGAATTTGGAGTTCCTGTAAAGTTTACCGTAGCATTATCGTTTGGACAAACTAAAGAACTGACAACATTAATTGCAGCTGTTGGAACAGGATTTACTATTAAATTGAAACTTGTAGTTGTGTAACACCTGGACAAATTATTGGTGACCCTCACATAAATTGTTTGAGGATTGGTAGAATTTGCCATAAAATTAGGCAAAGGAGAAACATTATCAATTGAATTTGCAAATGTTGAATGGAAAGAAACTGTATTATTAATTAGATCAGAATTGATTTGACTACGGACTGAATTTAAATCAAAAATTCCCGTATTAGTAGTACTACAAGTTTTATAATTTGGAATTTGATTAGCAACAGGTGGTGGAGCAAAAGGCAATGTTCCAGCAACAGTTGGGTTCCAAAGCCAATTTAATTGAAAACCTCCATCACCGACAGGCCTATCGATACAAATATAATAGGTTTGACCAGGTAAAACTGAAAGAGACCGAACATATCCGCAACAATTATTATAGGCTTGTGTAGTTGCTGCAGTCGTTAAATTCATTCCTGTCCAATTACTAGTTGAACCTGATTGTATAGGATTTGAAGTTGAGCAACGAATTGGAGTTCCTAGATTGGAGCATATTGTGTTGGGTCCAAAAACCCAAAAATCATAATCTACACTTATACTTGGATCATTTGGAATAAGATCGAAACCCAGTGAACCAGCTTGTGCAATTGTAATTTTTAACCAAATAGCATTATGCTCGTAACTACCACAAGAAGAAACCTCCATAGTGTTTCCGCTTCCAGTTGCATTGGAAGAAAAGTTACCATTTCCACAAACGGTGATTGAGTTTACGCAATCGTTTGGAGTTTGTGCAAAAACTGTATTGAACGAAAGAAAAAGTAATAATACCGATATTAATTTCTTCATTTATATTATTATGTGAAAAATAAACAAAAGCCGTTACTAAAAACGAAAACTAAATTTGTTTATTTTAAATAGTCGTTATTTCTTGATTATTACAAATTCCGAACGTCTGTTTTGGGAATGTTGTTCCTCTGTACAATCAGCTCCACAAGCGATTTTAGGCTCGGTATTTCCAAAACCTTTCCCAGAAATACGTTCGCTTTCAATTCCCTTAGAAATTATGTACTGAACAGTAGACTGCGCTCTTTGCTCTGATAATTTAAGATTGTAAGCCGCGCTTCCTTTCGAATCGGTGTGGGATTTTACAAAAATAACCATCTTTGGATTGTCTTTCATTACTTTAACTAACTTGTCCAATTCGGCTGCGCCTTGACTCGTAATATTGCTTTTATTAAAATCAAAATATACGTTTTTAAGTATAACTTCCGTTTCGGTGATAATTACTTCGAAAGGATCTAATGGTACAGAAATAGTACTTTCTCCAGAAATAATTTTCGAGATTGTAACCGATTTCTCTTCAAAGTTACTAGCGCTTATTTTTAATAAATACTCGGTATTACATTGAAGGTCAAACGTGACTTTACCATCTGATTTGGTTGCAACTGAAGATAAAATATTTCCATTAGTATCTAAAATTGTAACTAGCGCATTAGCTATAATTTTACCCGATTTTTTATCTGTTACAGTAACAATTGAACTTGCTTTACATATTGGCAATGCAGAATAAATTACATCCAAACCAGAACGATTGGATGAAAAATAACCCACATCTTGTAATTTATTGAATGAAAATGAGAAATCATCTTTTTCACTATTAACCGGTTTCCCAAGATTAATAGCTGCATCAGAAGTACTTAAATTTATTTTAAAAATATCATACGCTCCATATCCTTGACGTCCTGAAGAGGCAAAATACAAAATATTATCCTCGGAAATAAATGGGAAATTTTCACGATCTGAAGTGTTGATTTTATCTCCTAAATTTTCTGGTTTTCCATATCCATTAGGTTCAATTGCTATTTTCCAAATATCAGATTCTCCCATACCTCCTGGCATATTTGACGAAAAGTATAAGGTTTTGCCATCTTTACTTAAACTCGGGCAAGTAACAGAATAATTGATGCTATTAATTGGCAACGCTTCAATTTGTTCCCATTTACCATCAACTTTTACCGCTTTATACAATCCTTGTTGGCCAATTTTAGTTTTGTTTTTTGAAACTTCATATTTTCCTTCACTCAATCCGTCTCTTGCAAAGAAAATTGTATTTCCATCTTGACTAATTGTAACTGGGCCATCATGAAAAGGAGTATTTAACTCTTTTACCAAACTGGCTTCTTCAAAAGTTCCGTCTTTTTTTCTTTGAATTTTAAAAATATCAAGATAATGTTGGTCGTTCCAACGGTCTTTTTTATTTGATGTATTTCTGGTACTTACAAAATAGAGTTCATTTTCATTGGTTAAAAAGGCGCCAAAATCACTTTCATCTTTTACATTGATATTGGTCTCAGAAACTGTAAAAATAGTAGTTGTATTTAACAAACTTGGAATGTACGTTGGATTTAATTGGTGCTTTTTTGCTCTTTCGTCATTAGGTAATAATTTAGCAAAAACGTCCATTTGCTTGTTTGCTTCTTCATATTTACCAAATGATTTTAATGTTTGCGCATAGCGATAATAGGTTTCCGCGCTTGCTTTTCCTTGCACAGCTTTTGAATACCAATTCAATGCTTTTTCATTATCAAAAATGATGAAATAGCAATTCCCTAATTGTTCGTAAACATATACAGATTCATTTTTACTTTCTGTTAATTTTTGATATTCCTTGATTGCATCAACATATTGATAGCTCTCAAAAAGTTGGTCGGCTTTCTCAGTTGTTTTGTTTTGGCTGTAAAGAGTATTGACAACTATTATTAAAATAGCGATATATATTTTTTTCATATAAATTGAATTAGAAATATCTAGGCGAAATTGAGGCTTTTTTTGGAATATTCAAATCAAATAGTAACATTATTTCATGAGATGCTGATGTGGTCACGTTTAAATCAGAAATAATATAATCATACGCATAACCAATTCTGAGATTTGGATTTATAGCAAAATTTACCATTGCTCCAAATGAATCATTGATTCGATAACTACCTCCAACTTCAAATTTATCATAAAACATAAAATTTGCCGAAGCATCTATAGAAGAGGGAACATTAACAGCCGATTTCATCATAAAAGAAGGCTTAAATTTTGTGTTTTCAGATAAATTAAAAACGTAACCTCCAGTAAAGAAATAGTGCTGAACATCACTTCCATATTGAAACAATTGACCATTTCTTGTCACATCAAGATGCCTGCTATTCAACATGTTTGGAATTGAAATTGCCAAATAGAAATTGTCATTATAATAAAATAAACCTGCGCCAATATTTAAATTAGCAGAACTTGTGTTTTCACTAAATGCCAAATCCCCAGGTTGTTGAACGTAACCATTCCCAATATCTGAAAACAAGCCGATTTTGTGAAAAGTTGCACCTGCTTTCATTCCAAAAGCCAAGCGATTACTATTCCCAAGGTTTAATGTATAAGAAAAATCGGCATAGATATTATTCTCTACTACAGGTCCAATTTTATCAGAAATTGCAGACAATCCCAGTCCAACATTTTTTCCAACAGGACTATGAATGGAAAAAGTGGCTGTTTTAGGGGCTCCTTCCAATCCTACCCATTGTTGACGGTACATAAAACTACCCGTCATGTTATCTTTCGAACCAGCATAAGCTGGATTAATTACATTCATATTATACATGTATTGAGTATAATGTGGGTCCTGTTGCGCAAAAACGCAATTTGAAAAAATGATAATAAATGTTATATATAAATATCTCATATTTGGCTTTCTAATTTCTTAATAACACAAATTTTAACTAGTTGTGTAATTATTAATTTTTTTATCTGTTAATGTATACCCAACCGGTTACAACGGTTCCGTTTGCTTTTTTAATGTTGTAGAAATAAGTAGCATCAGGTAATTTTTCTCCATTATTAGTTTCTCCTTTCCATTGGTTACTATAATCTCCATAGTAAGAGTAAACTTTTGTACCATAACGATTGAAAATAATCAACTCTTTTACTCCCATTCCAGTCAAATTAAAAGTATCATTAAATTGATCATTATTTGGAGAAAATCCTCTTGGAATCATTTTACAAGGATCATTTTCAACAGTAAAAGATGCAGTTGTATTACATCCATTAGATTGAACAGTCACATTAAAAATTAATGGCAAACTCATAGATTGATGTTGTGACAAATAATCGTCAACGCTAAATGTAGCGACATTGTTACCAACACTATTATTCAATTGATCTCTCCAAACATAATTTACTGCCGATGGATTAAAAGAATTATTTACCGGTAAAGCTTCCAATACTAAAACCTGATCCTGACAAATTGCATCCATTGTCACTGCAAATGGAGCAGTTATTGTCAGTGTAAAATTACCTGAACCTGCCACAGTACAATTTGCAGGTATAGCAGCAACCGAATAATTAACTGTATAAGTTCCGGGCGTACTTCTTGTAACGTTTATTTCACCCGTTGAACCATTAATTATTAATCCAGCTGTTGATGAAAACACCCCTCCAGATGTAAATCCTGAAGGTAATATTGGCAAACTATTAGAAGCATCTGGGCAATATGAAGTAGCGTAAGTAAAATTGGTATTCGGTTGAATTCCTGCTGATAATAGTATTGTTGCTACATATGTTGTTGCCGCTTTACAGTTTGGAATATCTTGTGGCAATGTATAAGTTACCTGATGTGAACCCACTGAGGCTGTTGCCAAATTTATTAAACCTGTTGCTGCATTTACACTTAATGTTCCTGAACTATATACTCCACCAGTAACAAAACCAGTTGAAGCAATTGGCAACGGATTAATTCCATTTACACAAGTTGAATTGTATCTAAAAACTGCATTTTGTGTTAGTAATGGCGTAACGGTTACAATTGCATTTCCAGTTAAATTTTGAGTACAAGCCCCAGCTGATGTAGCTGTAACACTCACTAAGGCAAAAGTAGTGCTAACTGAAAGTGGTTGAGTAGTTAATGTTGCTGTACCCGTTGTACTTAATGAGATTGTTTGGTTTACCCCTCCATTTATTGTATAATTCACTACAGAATTTGGCGTACCATTAAATGTAATTGTAGTAGTATTACCTGCACAAATTGAGGTTGTTCCTGAAATAGTAGCTGTTGGAAGCGCATTAACAACAACTGTCAAAGGCACTCTAGGCCCAAGACATCCAGCTGCAGTTACGGCACTTACATAGTAAATTGTAGAGCCAACTTGAGATGTATTTGGCGAAGGAGCTATCGCAGTTCCTACTCCACCAGTTGCTTGTGTGTACCATAACAATGAATATCCACTAGCTACATTAGCAGTCAAAGCACTTGCATTTGAATTAAGACAAATATTTAAGGGACTTACAACTTGAGGGACTTCGGTTACTCCTTGATACGTAATCGTAACTGTTTTATCGCAATACCTTGTTTTCCAATGATAAATATAGTTTCCTGCAATCGTTAATCCTGTAACATTTGTAGTAGTAGAATTCGGAGTTGCAATAATTGTATTGGTTGGATTGCTTGCATCTGCTACCCACTGTCCTACTCCTTCAGCCGATAAACTAACTGAGTTATTCGTACAAGGTAATAGTGTGTTTTGAGTTATTATTTTTGTATTAGGTTTAAAATTAGCTGCATCTAATAAATGTCCAATGTCATAATTTTTGACTCTAAAAATAAATCTAGTGGTTTGTTGACCTGCAGGTACAACATAACTTCCTTGAACTAGTTGCCAAACTAAAGTATTAGAGTAATTTTCTGTTACCAATGTAAAAGGACCTGATGGCGGACCAGCAAACAACTGAACCGTCGAGTTACTTCTACTTGCTGACGCAAAACTATAGTCCATTTTTGTAATCTCAGAAGTATCAAAATCTTTGTACAATCCTTTGATGTTTGGGTCGGTTGGATTCCAAGTCGATACATTATCATGAGTTAATTGAACACATTGCCCACCTGAATAAGGAATTACACCTGGTGAATTTGACCCTTCATTAAAGTAAATAGTACCCCAAGTGGTGTTTACTCTCCATCCTGGTAATACTCTAGCATCTATGATTGCGGTAATTCCAGTGATCCATTGCATTGGTAATTTCTCAAGATCATAATTGAATGCATCCATATTACAAAGGTCATTAGGTGTTGTAATACAGATATGGAATGTTTTAGGATTTACCAATGTATTATTTAGAGTTACTCTAATTTTATAGGTATGCCCAACAACTAATTCTGATGAATACATAGCAACTAATGAATTATTATTACTACATGAAATTTGAACTAATGACCCGTTCGGCTGAACTTCATATAAACCTAACATTAATTGTGGCCACGCGCCTTGGTAAGATGACGTGTAATAAGTTCCTGGAGCTAAATCACTAATTTCAACTATATGAACTTTAGATGTTGCTACAAAATCATACCAAATATCACCTTGATTTACTCCATCACAAGTGGTTGCATTTGTTGATGCTGTAGCACCAATAAATGATGCATCGATTCCGGAAACATCACAAGTAGATCCAGTATTTACAGGTAAATGAATTGATGTTGCTGCCTCATCATTTCTTATAAATGTTTTTGGCCCCGACCAGAAACTTTTACTTGTAGAACTACAAATTGCTCTAACAAAAAATTCATTCGTGCCTGCTGTAGCATTTAGAAAATCAGTAGCTACTGGAGTGTAATTTGGTGAATTTACAATTATCCCTGTTTGAGGAAGGGTTCCATTTTGAAATGGCTGAATAGCAACTTCCCACTGGGTTTCTCCACCTCCAGGAGTCCATGAAAGTACTCCCAAATTATTAACAGCTAAATTGGTTGGTTGAGGACAAGTTATTGTTCCACATCTAGAAACAGTTGTGAAAATATTAGAATAAGGTGTTCCTAACCCTAATGGACTGGTCCAAACAATAGTATTAGTATCGTCTTTTACAACCACTCGAGCTTGAGAATATTGAACTCCACTACCTCCACCAGCATTAAAGTAAAGTGAGAACTCTACCCCACGACATAAATAAACAGGATAATCGATTACTGTCGGTTGATTTGGAGCTACTGTTGGAAAGGTTAACATCTGAATCATTACGCCATTTTGTCTTAATTCCAAACCGCGATAAACTTGTCCGGAATTACCATTAGATACCGAAATTGTATATTGGCAAACATTAGACATATCACATTTTGTAGTAAACTCAAATGGTCCAACCCAAACACTTTGTGATGTGCTACTACAAACTGCACGAACATAATATTGATATCGTGTTGCAGGAGTTAATCCTGTTATTGTAGTAGGATGAGTGGTTGTGGTACGTAAATATTGTGGCAATGTATTCCCAACAGGTGCTGGGGTTCCAAATGGTTGTAATGAAATTTCCCAAGCCGTTTCTGTACCTGTAACTTGCCAATTAATATCAACCGAAGTATCTATTATATTTTGTGTAACAACATTTGCAACTGGAGGACACGTTGGAATATCTTCCACAATAACGTTATCTATAAATAAAAACTGGCCTCTATATGCCCATGGATTTGGAGGAAAAAACGGAACGTAAAATCCAATATTGATATTTCCGGTTAATCCCGAAGGTAAGTTGATTACTCTTTCTCGGAACTCAGAATTATTAATTATCTCGTGAGAAAAAACAACACTTTGAATACCTGCTACCGTAAGTGTTGCACTAGCAGACATGGTAATCACATTTCCATTAATAGCAGTAACCGTAGTTCCATAAGGAAATGGAAATCCTGCAATATAAAAAGTATCTCCTAATCTAACGTCTTGATTCGAAACCACAGTAATTGTGTTGGTTCCAGTAACCGTTCCACTAGCATTTGTAGTTGTTGAAAAACTATTTTGGTATAATACTGTTGTAAATTGAGCTGGCGCAGCACCAGTTGTAGACAACATAACTTTCAAATCATCTTCAAAATCAGTTGTTAGGGTTTTATACTTAAATCGTAATCTCTGATTTGGACGAGCAATTAATGTTGGTGAAATCAACCAATCGGTGTTTGCTCCATTTGATCCTGTAAACATTGCTGCCATTTGATCACCAATTGGGCTATTTCCAGATTCATTAGTTTGCCAATAGTGAGAATCGCCATTTACATTTAATATTTTCCAACAAGTTTCAGTTGTTGAATTCGAATTAAATGTTTCAAAAAATGGTGTTGGTAAAGGATTACAAGTCGTTCTGAATTGAAATGGTCCAACCCAGAAACTGCTATGTGTTGCATCACAAACCGCTCTAACGTAATATTCATAAGGAGTATCAGGAGATAAACCAGTTGCATTAAATGTTGGGGTTGTATTCACTATTGTTCCTGAACCCGTTGGTACACCTGTTAATGGCGCTTGAATTTTTATTTCCCATTGCGTTTCGTGGTATCCTACAAGCCAATTTAAAGTTGCAGTTGTAGTAGTAATACTTGTTGCAGTTAAATTGGACGGAACCTCACAATCAGGGGCATTTTCTATATAAAAATCATCAATAAACAAATGTGCCATACTCGTTGGATTTGGCATAGTTGGCGGCACTCTAAAAGCAATGTAAGAAACTCCAGTTCCTGTGAATAATACTGAGTCTTCCAAATAATTATTATTGGTGAATTCATGTTCCGGAATTAATACAGTATAATTAGCAAAATCAGGAGTTGAGGAAATTACTACTTCCATGTAGGCCCTAGGAGTTGGGTAAAAAATATCTGTTGCTACTCTATATTTATAACGCAGTCTTTTTTGACCAACTATATTAAGTGGTACACTTACTAGCCAGTCATCAAAAGAACTTAATGGAACAAAATAACTAACGGGATAGGGAGTTATTTCAGCATCAATTGAATTCATAGTCCATTTTGCTGTATCTGCATTTCTATTTTGAACAGTCCAACAAAATTTCTTTGAAGTGATATCGTCGTCATTAAAACTTTCATAATAAGGCGTTGGTTGAGCAATACATGTTGTAAAGAAGTTTATTGGTCCAACCCAATTACTTTGATGGGTGGCATCACAATAGGATCTAACATAAAATTCATATTGAGTAGATGGTGTTAAACCTGTAAAAGTATATGGATTGGTATTTACAATAGTACCAGAAGCTGTTGACAATGGCATTCCTGTTCCCATCGGCTGTGCAATAATTTCCCATTGTGAAGTATTGTAACCATTTGTCCAAGCTAATTCTGCTGAGGTACTTGTTATAGAACTCGCAGTAACTGATGGATATATTGGATCAGAACAAGCAGGCATATCTTCGATATAAACATCGTCAATAAATAAATTAGTAGCTGTTTGGGTTGCACCTGTCGGCAAATACCAAGCAATCGTAATATCTCCTGTTATATTTTGTGGAATAGGAACAATTTTTTCAATCCAATTGTAACCCGTTTGATACGTTCTCAAAGGCTCTAGGACTGTTGTGAAGTCGTCAAAACCGATTCCGGTAGTTGATAATTTAATCATATAGGAAGACTCCCCTAATACAAATCCTGAGCTGTTTGAATAACCTCCATATCCTTGAAATTTATATCGTAACCTTTTTTGAGTTACACCATCTAAATGAACTGTAACCGTAGCTAACATATCATTAGTGGTATTTCCAGAATTGGAAGTATACAATCTAGCCATTTGTCCGTGTGTAGGAGGATTGGCAGGATCATTCGCATAAGTAAATCTAACAGAATCTTGATTTAAGTCAATTGAAGTCCAGCAAGGTTCAGGATTTGTTGTAGTAGCACCAGTAAAATCGGTATGGTAAGGAGTGCTAAAAACAGTACATTGGGTGGTAAAATTTAATGGTAAAGACCAAGGCCCAGGAGTTCCTCCACATACGGAACGTACATAAAAATTATAATTGGTACCAGGCAATAAACCTGTTAACATATTATTTATATTGGTATTCGTTGAAAATAATGTTTCTGAACCATTTGGCCCATTAGTAGGAGTTGGAATTGCCACATATTGCCATGAGCTAACTAAATTTCGAACGTTATCCCAAGAAAATTTAGCACTAGTTTGCAATAAATTAGTATAAGCAATTGAAGTTGCGGAAGGTGCTGAACACGTTGAAGCACTAATAGTAAATGTAAAACAAATACTAGCACCGGTAGCACTATGTTGGTAAGGTGAAGAAATTACAATAATATAAGTTCTTCCTGCTTCAACATAAAAATTGGAAAGAGTCGCTGTTGGAATTGCCGGACTACTTCCTGTTACAACAGAACCCAAACAGCCTGCAGGAGTTCCAACACCTAAACAGCTATCATATATTAATACAGCCGATGACATATTTCCATAACATCCATTTCCAGTTGTTGAACTTACCGCTTGAGTAAAATTTACTAAACCGGATTGGGTTGGTGTAAATGATAAAAAAGCGTGATCTCCAGCTAAATAATTCCAAGTTGAAGGAGTAGCTGGTGGCAAGCAACTTGATCCCTGAGTAGTATAATTTACATAAGTTGCATTGTCATTAAAAGTATTCAAATTGGTATTTAATATATAAGGCGTGGTAAAAACGTTGGATGGAATTACTAAAGGTGTATTACATGATAAGCCCAAAACACTTGTTCGAAATTGAAATGGTCCAGCCCAAGTACTTACTGTGGTAGCGTCGCAACGGGTTTGGATATAAACATCATAAGTTGTTGAGGAAGTTAAGCCGGTTGCAGTATAAGATGTTCCAGTAACACTTGTACCTGTTGCGCTATGTCCTGCTCCTGTTGGAACAACGTCAATTCCAAATTGTGTAGCAAATGGATGTGTCCAGTTGATTACAGCAGTATTTGAACCTGGTGTAGAAGTGATTCCGCTAACTGGTGAACAACCTGGAATTGCTCTAACATTATCAACAAACCAAGTGTCACCACTTGTTGCAGTTGTCCCTGTTTGATTTGTAATAGCTACAAATGCAATATAAACTGGAATTCCTGCTGGAATTGATCCTATAGAAACTATTTTTTCTTCATAGGTGGTTGCTGCAACGTTTAATTGCGTCTCTGTCCAAGATTGTAAAACAACATTAAAACTACTAATATCTGGTTGATTGGCAGTTGAAATTCTTAATTGATAAATAGTTCCTTTATTACTAAAACTCCCTTGCTTAGTATAAAAACGGATTTCTCCACTATCAGGTGTTAAAAATTGCGGGGTAATTAAATAATATTCTGCTTGTGTTCCAGTAGTAGTATTTAATGCTGGATTAACAGAGGCGCCACCGGAACTTAAATATCCTGAAGTTGGGGATTGAATCCAGTTATTCGCAACTGTTAAATTACTTCTTACTGCCCAAGAAGGCGGAATACCCGTTTCGAAATTTTCGATTGCTAATTGACTGTAGCTAAATGAACTAATCATTAAAAACAACAAAAGGAAATACCTATTTCCAATTTTATTTTTAACAGACTTAATTTTATTTACTTCAAATTGATTTTTTATCGAATACAATTTATTTGCATTATTAACAGCATTTTTCATTTGCATGTATTTGTAATTTTGTTGTTTTATAATCGAAAAATAAAAAATTAAGGCTATCAATATAGACAGCCTTAATTTAATAAATAGTATACTATTATTTTTTAATCACTTTGATGTCTTTTGAAACACCATTAGCATATAATTTAACTAAATAAACTGCATTTGGTAAATTTATAAAATCTACACTAGTTTCTGAAACATTTGGATAAAGTGAAATCAGTTTTTGACCAATTAAGTTATAAACCTCAATAGAATTAATTTCTTTATCAGCTGTAATAATTAACTGATCAATGATTGGATTTGGATAATAATTGAATTGAACACTTTCAAATTCTACATTAGCCAAAGTAGTAACAGTAACAGCTAAACTTGTCGTACTTGTACACCCACCAATTGTTTGAGTCGCATAATAGGTAGTGTTTGATAAAGCAGTAGTACTTGGCAATGGATTTGTTCCACTAGCAGCATTTGCTGCAGATGCATACCATACAATTCCTGTTCCTGTTACACTAATACTTGCAATAGTTAAATTGGAAGATATTGATTGTGTAGCAGGACCCGTAGGTGCTGGCGTACTGTTCACCGTTATAGCCATTGTAGCTGTAGTAGCACAAAGTCCTGTTGTTGGGGTGAATGTGTAAGTAGTCGTTGCCGTATTGTTAATCGCTGGTGACCAAGTACCCGTAATTGAATTGTTTGAAGTCGTTGGCAATGCAGCCAATGTAGCTCCTGAACAAATTGCCGCTACTTGTGTAAATGTTGGCGTTACGTTTGGATTCACCGTTATAGCCATTGTAGCTGTAGTAGCACAAAGTCCTGTTGTTGGGGTGAA
>CANFJB010000015.1 GCA_947447375.1 Bacteroidota bacterium | reverse complement strand
TAAGAACAATTCTGAAGTGTAGGCCTTCACGCCCTGCGTGACACGATAACCGAGCTACGCTACACCCCGTAAAAGATATTTCTATCTTTAGTAATTTCAATATTATAAGAACAATTCTGAAGTGTAGGCCTTCACGCCCTGCGTGACACGATAACCGAGCTACGCTACACCCCGAATAATAATTTTTGCGGAGAGTAAGGGATTCGAACCCTTGGTACAGTTTCCCATACGCATGTTTAGCAAACATGTCCTTTCGGCCACTCAGGCAACTCTCCTTAGAAGATTTCTCTTCTCTTAAAGCGGATGCAAATGTAACGTACTAATCTATATTTTACAAATAAATACTCGGATTTTTTAAATGTTTTTTATATGTAATCTTAAAATCATTAACAATCAAGTTAATAGCTGTTATATATTGCATAAATTGATTTCGTATTTCAGATGTTTATATAATAATCTAATGAAATTAATTGTATTGTGTTTATAATATTCTAGTAATTGTAATTTACTATTAACCCAAAATGATTAAATTCGCAGTCTAAAACTAACACTAATGACACATAAAAAAGTAGTAATTGTATCCGCTGTAAGAACTCCAATTGGAAGTTTCATGGGCGGATTATCAACAGTAACCGCACCACAACTTGGAGCAGCAGCTATAAAAGGTGCATTAAATAAGATAAATTTAAGCCCTGAATTAATTGATGAGGTAATAATGGGAAATGTAGTTCAAGCTGGAGTGGGTCAAGCTCCTGCTCGTCAAGCAGCTTTATTAGCCGGACTTCCTAACAAAACTATAGCAACTACAATTAATAAAGTTTGTGCTTCAGGTATGAAAGCTGTAATGCAAGGTGCTCAAGCGATTATGGCTGGCGATGCTGAAATAATTGTAGCTGGAGGTATGGAAAACATGAGTTTAATTCCACATTATCTACATCTAAGAAATGGATATAAATTTGGACCTGCCAACATGATTGACGGAATGCAAAAAGACGGATTGTCTGATGCTTACGACAACTCAGCTATGGGAGTTTCTGCAGACTTGTGTGCAACAGAATACAAAATAACTCGTGAAGAGCAAGATGCTTTTGCTGTACAATCCTATGAGCGTTCAGCTAAAGCATGGGAAGCAGGAAAATTTGATTCAGAAATCGTTCCTGTTTCTGTTCCACAAAGACGTGGCGAACCAATTTTTATTGATAAAGACGAAGAATATACTAATGTGAAATTGGACAAAATTCCAACATTAGCTCCAGCTTTTACAAAAGAAGGAACCGTAACAGCAGCAAATGCCTCTACAATTAATGATGGTGCTGCGGCCCTAATTTTGATGAGTGAAGAGAAAGCAATTGAATTGGGTTTAAAACCATTAGCCTTTATCAAAAGTTACGCCGATGCGGCTCAAGAACCAAAATGGTTTACCACTACTCCATCTGTTGCATTACCAAAAGCTTTAGATAAAGTAGGTTTAACAGTTAAAGATGTTGACTTTTTCGAATTTAATGAAGCTTTTTCAGTTGTCGGTTTAGCCAATTCTAAAATTTTAGGATTGGATGCATCCAAAGTCAACGTAAATGGTGGCGCAGTATCTTTAGGACACCCACTAGGTTGTTCAGGTGCAAGAATAATTGTAACTTTGATTAATGTTTTAGCACAAAATAATGCAAAAATTGGGGCTGCTGCAATTTGTAATGGCGGTGGAGGTGCTTCAGCAATTGTAATCGAAAGAGAATAATAATATATGTTTGGTATTTGTAATTTAGCGATTATTCCTTTAAGAATAGAACCTAACGATAGAAGTGAAATAGTTTCGCAAGTATTGTTTGGAGAACATTTTGAAATAATTGAAAAACTAAAACAATGGTCCAAAATAAAATTACAATATGATGATTACGAAGGTTGGATTGATACCAAACAATTCCAACCAATATCAAAAGAAGAATTTAAGAGTTTATCAGCTCAAGAAATTATATTGAACGGAGATTTAATTGATTATATAACCTCCAAAAATAATTTCATGATGCCTATTCCACTTGGTGCTTCTTTATCTTTTTTGGATGTTTCCAATATCAATAAATCCAATTATGATTTTGAAGGAGCAAAAGTTAGTGGAATCAAACCAAAATCAGAATTGATAAAAACGGCATTTATGTATCTAAACGCTCCTTATTTATGGGGCGGAAAAACACCATTTGGAATTGATTGTTCTGGATTTACTCAGATGGTATATAAATTAAATGGTTATAAACTACTTCGCGATGCCTCACAACAAGCTTCACAAGGAGTTCCATTAAGTTTTATAGAGGAAAGTGAGCCAGGAGATTTAGCCTTTTTTGACAATGAAGAAGGGAATATCATTCACGTAGGAATAATTATGGAAAACAACTATATTATTCACGCTAGTGGAAAAGTAAGAATAGACCGGATTGATCATCTAGGAATTTACAATGCCGAAACCAATAGGCATACCCATAAACTAAGAGTCATTAAAAAAATTATATAAAAAAATCCCGACCTAAATAAGTCGGGATTTTTATTTCATTTAAATGAATTTTATTTCTTCAATTGTGCTTTTAGAACTTTGGCTTCATCAAACATTTCAAGAGCATTATAAACCCCTATTAGTGTTTTTATTGCTTCAACATTATCTGGAGATAATTCCGTTACCTTTTTTAAGTAGGGAATAGCACTTTTGTAAACATCTTCTCTTTGTTTTTTCAAGACATCATATTTCTTCATTTCCGGAGCTGAAGTGCCTAGTTTGTTCATTTTTTCAATTAGAGATTTTTCTGCGTCTAATTTTAAAATAGCAAGGTTTAGGTATGCATCTACATATTTTGGATCTAATTCAATTGCTTTAACATAATATTTTTCAGCATCTACTAATTCCTTGTTGTTGTAACTAACAACTCCAAGATTAAAAACTAATATGGCATCATTTGGATTTTTCTCTAAAGCTTCAACTATTAATTTTTTGTATGAAACCATGTCTTTTTCTTTCAAAAACAAATCAGCTTCTGTAAGAATTAAAGCTACATCTTCTGGATTTTCTATACGAGCCTCTTTAATTGCTGCTTTTGCTTCTGCGGATTTACCTAGTTCAACATAAATTAAAGCGATATTTTTAAAAATCTCTGGTCTTTTTGAAGGTAATTTTTCATCACGTGGTTTTTCATGTGAATTCGCTTTCAAATAGATATCTCTTTCAGCTTTAGTATTAAAAGAATCTTCTTTTTTAGTTTCTTTATTTATAGCATAATAAGCCATATCTGCTCCGGTATAATTCAAAGCCTTTAACTCTTGATAATATTTTAAAGATAAATCGTAATCTTTTGAATTAACGGCATAATTTGCTGAATAATACAATTTTTCAACATCCTTTTTATCCAATTCATAAATTGCATGTAATACTACAGCCGCATCTTTATAATTAGAATTATTCGCTAAAGCTATTGCAAAATTTACAATCATTGGTTTGAAAGAAGTGATCGTTTCTTCGATGTCTTTGGTGTAAACTTGTTTTCCTGATTTTTTTTCATAATCTAAAGTAGCATTTAGATTTGTCACCAATTGACTTACATTATCTACAGTAAGGTATTTCAATATTAAAGCAGGATTGTTCAAATTTTCAGGCTTAGACATAACCAAATTCATTTCTAATACTGGCGACATTGCTTTATAAAATGCAAAATATACTTTATCATCTTCTGTAGAGTTAGCAACTAAAGATTCCGCTTTGGATAAGGTAGCTTTGTAATCTGCCATATCTGAATCTGAGGTTTTCTCTCTTCCGTATATTTTTTTTAACGTTTTTAACTCCTCCTTTTGTGCAAATGCAGCTGTTGAAATTAGTATTGATGATACAAGTAATAGAACTTTACTTTTCATATTTATAAATTTTAATTAATTAATCTTCGTTTTCGTCGTCAGAGTCATCATCAGAATCTTCGTCTTCGTCTTCAACAACTTCATCGTCGTCGTCATCGTCGTCGTCTGCAACTCCGTCGTCTTCAAGAACTTCTAAAACTGGTTTAACTCTTTCGATTACAGCAGCTTCAATCACATTTCCATCTTCATCTACTATAACTTCTTCTGCATCGTCTTTCATTACTTTAGTAACAGCAGCAATTGAATCATTTTCTTTAATATTAATAAGTTTAACTCCTTGTGTAGCTCGACCCATTACTCTTAAATCTTCAACAGCCATTCTAATTGTTAATCCAGATTTGTTGATAATCATTAAATCATCCGCATCGGTTACTGAATTTATAGAAATCAATTTACCCGTTTTTTCTGTAATATTAAGGGTTTTAACTCCTTTACCACCACGATTGGTAATTCTATATTCTTCAATACTTGAACGTTTTCCATAACCATTTTCAGCAACCACAAGGATTTCACTTTCCATGTCATTTACAGATACCATTCCAATTACTTCATCAGTTTCGTCTTTCAATGTAATTCCACGAACTCCAGAAGCTGTTCTTCCCATTGGACGTGTTTTAGTTTCTTCAAAACGTACCATTTTACCTGATTTAACAGCTATCATTATTTGGCTGTTTCCATCTGTCAATTGAGCTGCTAATAATTCGTCACCTTCTTTGATTGTAATTGCCGCAACTCCGTTCACACGAGGTTTAGAATATTTATCTAATGACGTTTTCTTCACTTGACCTTTCTTAGTCACCATGATTAGGTTATGACTATTGGTGTAAACCTTATCTTTTAGATCTTGTGTACAAATAAATGCTTTTACTTTATCATCACTTTCAATGTTGATTAAGTTTTGTAAAGCACGTCCTTTTGCCGTTTTGCTTCCCTCAGGGATTTCATAAACTCTCATCCAGAAACATTTTCCTTTTTGAGTAAAGAACATCATGTATTGGTGATTTGAAGCCACAAATAAGTGCTCTAAGAAATCTTGATCTCTTGTTCCAGCGCTTTTTTGTCCAACTCCTCCTCTATTCTGAGTTTTGTATTCTGTTAAATTCGTACGTTTAATGTAACCAGCGTGAGAAATGGTTATTACCACATTTTCATCAGCAATTAAATCTTCAATACTAACGTCTCCACCTGAATATTCAATAGTTGAACGACGAGCGTCACCGTATTTATCGCGAATTTCGATTAACTCTTCTTTAATCACTTCAGTTCTCAAATTAACATCTGCTAATAACGCTTTTAAATGCTCTATTAATTTCATTAATTCTTCAAATTCAGCTCTTAACTTGTCTTGTTCTAGACCGGTCAATTGGCGCAAACGCATTTCAACAATAGCACGAGATTGAATATCTGATAAATTAAATCTTTCAACCAATTTTTCTCTTGCTTCGTCAGTATTTTTCGATCCACGGATTAAAGCAATTACTTCATCAATATTATCAGATGCAATAATTAAACCTTCTAATATGTGGGCTCTTTCTTCTGCTTTTCTTAATTCAAATTGTGTTCTACGAACTACAACATCATGACGGTGCTCAATAAAATAATGAATCATGTCTTTCAAATTCAACATTTGAGGACGACCTTTTACCAAGGCGATATTATTTACACTGAAAGAAGCTTGTAATTGAGTGAATTTATATAAAGTATTCAAAACTACATTTGGCGTAGCATCTCTCTTTAATATATATACGATTCGCATACCATTTCTATCCGATTCATCACGGATATTGGCAATACCATCAATTTTCTTGTCGTTTACTAAATCGGCTGTTTTCTTAATCATTTCAGCCTTATTTACTTGGTATGGAATTTCAGTTATAATGATTGATTCTCTTCCATCAACTTCTTCAAAGTTAACTTTAGCTCTCATTACAATTCTACCTCTACCTGTTTTGAATGCTTCACGAACACCTTCGTAACCATAAATTATACCTCCCGTTGGAAAATCTGGAGCTTTAATATGATTCATCAATTCGTCAACCTCAATATCTTCGTTATCTAAATAAGCTAAAGTACCATTAATAACTTCCGTTAAATTGTGCGGTGGCATATTGGTAGCCATACCTACTGCAATTCCCGTAGCTCCATTAATTAATAAGGTAGGAACTTTTGTAGGCATTACTTTTGGCTCATACAAAGTATCGTCAAAATTCAATTGGAAATCAACCGTTTCTTTTTCGATATCTGCCATGATTTCTTCAGAAATCTTACGCATTCTGGCCTCAGTATAACGCATCGCTGCAGGGCTATCACCATCAACAGAACCAAAGTTACCTTGACCGTCAATTAATAAATAACGCATGCTCCATTCCTGAGCCATACGAACCATCGCATCATATACAGAAGTATCTCCGTGTGGGTGATACTTTCCTAAAACTTCTCCAACAATTCTTGCGGATTTTTTGTGAGCTTTATTTGAAAAAACTCCTAAATCATACATTCCATAAAGTACTCTTCGATGTACTGGTTTCAAACCGTCTCTAACATCTGGAAGTGCTCGCGATACAATTACCGACATCGAATAATCGATGTAGGCTGATTTCATTTCTTCTTCAATGTTAATAGGGATTAACTTTTCTCCGTCAGACATATTATATAGTTAAATTAAAAATTATTTTTGAATTAAAAATCTTGCTAATATAGTCTTTTTAAACCATTTTATTTACATTTTAAAGCAATAATTTTGATGATTTATTAACAAATTTTACAGGTCTTTTGGTTAATAAATTTATTAGGCATTATCCTTTTTAAATTAGATATTTTTTTGTCAATTAGCTATCTATTTCATAGAAGGTACGGTTTTTGATTTTATGAAAATAAATTAATAAATTTACAAAAGTAAAACACTATATATGGATGATAATTTTTCACCAAGAGTTAAAGATGTAATAACCTATAGCAAAGAAGAAGCTTTTCGTTTAGGGCACGACTTCATTGGTACAGAGCATCTTATGCTTGGAATTTTGAGAGATGGAAATGGAACGGCAATAGATATATTAAATAACCTATCGGTAGATTTAGATTTTTTAAGAAGAAAAGTAGAAATCTTAAGTCCTGCCAATCCTAACGCTGAAATTGGTTTAGATAAGAAGAATTTACATCTAACACGTCAAGCAGAACGCGCTTTAAAGACAACTTTTCTAGAAGCTAAAGTATTTCAGAGTACTACAATTAGTACTGCTCACCTACTGTTATGCATTTTAAGGAACGAAAATGATCCTACAACAAAACTACTCAACAAGTTAAAAATCGACTACGATACCGCCAAAGAACAATATTTAAACATGACACCAAATAACACCGAAAGCGAATTTTTAGAAAATTTGCCAAGAGCTGAATCTTATAATGACGATTCAGGACAAGATGACAGCCTGAAAGGTGACAATTTTAATAATCCTACTAATAAGTCCAACAAAAAGTCAAAAACTCCTGTTTTAGATAATTTTGGACGTGATTTAACCGAACTTGCAGAAGAAGGTAAATTAGATCCTGTGGTGGGTCGTGAAAAAGAAATTGAAAGGGTTTCCCAAATATTAAGTCGTCGTAAAAAGAACAACCCACTTTTAATTGGTGAGCCAGGAGTTGGTAAATCAGCTATTGCTGAAGGTTTAGCCTTACGAATTATCCAAAAGAAAGTATCTCGTATTTTATTCAACAAACGTGTGGTTACACTAGATTTAGCGAGTCTTGTTGCCGGTACAAAATACCGTGGTCAATTTGAAGAGCGAATGAAAGCCGTGATGAATGAATTGGAGAAAAACGACGATATAATCCTTTTTATTGATGAAATTCACACTATTGTTGGTGCTGGAGGTGCAACTGGTTCATTGGATGCATCCAATATGTTCAAACCCGCTTTAGCTCGTGGCGAAATACAATGTATCGGTGCAACTACATTAGACGAATACCGACAATATATTGAGAAAGATGGCGCTCTAGAACGTCGTTTCCAAAAGATAATTGTTGAACCAACATCTGTTGATGAAACGATTACTATTTTGAATAATATCAAAAATAAATACGAAGACCATCATAATGTGACTTACACTCCTGAAGCAATTGAGGCTTGTGTGAAATTGACCAACCGATACATGTCGGAGCGTTTTCTACCAGACAAAGCGATTGATGCTTTGGATGAGGCGGGTTCAAGAGTTCACATTACCAATATTGAAGTGCCGAAACAAATATTAGATTTCGAACGTCAATTGGAAGAAGTACGCGAACTTAAAAATTCTGTGGTAAAAAGACAGAAATATGAGGAAGCCGCTAAACTTCGTGACGATGAAAAACGCATCGAAAAAGATTTGGCAGTAGCCCAAGAACAATGGGAAGAAGATGCTAAAAACAATCGTATTTTAGTAACTGAAGACAACGTTGCCGATGTGGTTTCTATGATGACAGGAATACCAGTAAATCGTATCGCACAAACTGAAAGTAATAAATTAGCTATACTGCCTGAACTAATTCAAAATAAGGTAGTTGGGCAAAACGAAGCGGTCTTAAAAATTGCTCGTTCAATTCAAAGAAATCGTGCTGGATTGAAAGATCCAAATCGACCAATTGGTTCCTTTATTTTCTTAGGTCAAACTGGTGTGGGTAAAACCCAATTAGCGAAAGTTTTGGCAAAAGAATTATTCGATTCTGAAGATGCTTTAATCAGAATTGACATGAGCGAATACATGGAAAAATTTGCAATTTCAAGATTAGTTGGAGCGCCTCCAGGATACGTAGGCTATGAAGAAGGCGGACAATTAACGGAGAAAGTAAGGAGAAAGCCATACAGCGTTGTATTGTTAGATGAAATTGAAAAAGCACATCCAGACATATTTAATATGATGTTGCAAGTATTGGATGATGGTTATTTAACGGATAGTTTAGGTCGTAAAATCGATTTTAAAAATACTATTATCATTATGACTTCCAATATTGGAGCACGTCAATTGAAAGATTTTGGTCAAGGAGTTGGTTTCGGAACTTCAGCTAAAATTTCTCAAGCCGATGAAAACTCTAAGAGCATCATTGAAAATGCACTTAAAAAAGCGTTTTCTCCTGAGTTCTTAAACAGAATTGACGACGTAATTGTTTTCAATGCATTAGAAAAACACGATATCGATTTGATTATTGAAATTGAATTGAAAAAATTATATGCAAGAATTAAAGATCTTGGCTACGAATTAAATCTTTCTGACACTGCCAAAGCATTTATTGCTGATAAAGGTTTCGACAAACAATTTGGTGCTAGACCATTAAAAAGAGCGATTCAAAAGTATGTTGAAGATGCCCTTGCGGAAGAAATTATTACCAGTAAAATTGGTGCTGGCGATGAAATATTTATGGATTTAGACGAAACTACTCAAGAATTGGTTGTGAAAGTAACCAAAGCTCCAGAGCCGAAAAATCAATAAATTCAGTACTTAACAAGTTTTTAAACCCATCTTTTTGTCAAAAATTGATGGGTTTATTATTTAATATAATTCTTCATTTAAATTAAAACAAAATATATACTTTTGGAAAATATTATTTTATCAATTTACAATCAATAATATGTTTAAAGAAAAAGTTATCGTTGGTAGTGAAGAATGGTGTTCCTTCCTTGATTTAGGAATTCCTACCATTAAAGCAAGAGTAGATTCTGGTGCTAAAACATCAGCATTACACGCTATCAATATTGCGCCATTTATTAAGGATAGTGAAAATTGGGTGAAATTTGATATTAATCCAATTCAAAACAATGTAAAAACTATTATTCATTGTGAATCCAAATTAATTGATAAAAGAATCGTTAAAAGTTCCAGCGGATTTAGAGAACAACGCTATGTTATTAGTTCTGAATTGGAAATTGGTGGAAAAAATTGGCCGATTGAAATTACTTTAACCAATCGAGATTCAATGGGTTTCCGAATGCTTTTAGGTCGTGAAGCCATGAGTGGAAGGGTTCTTGTAGATCCTGAACAAAAATATTTATTGGGCGAACCAACATCAGATAAACTAACGGAGCTTTATAAATCTTCAGAGAAAGCAACAACAGGACTTCGTATTGGGGTTTTGGCAAGTAATAAAGAATTGTACAGCAATAAGCGAATCATGGAAGCTGGCGAAATGCGAGGTCATGAAATGCATTTCTTAAATATTAAGGAATGTTACATGAAACTGGACGCTACCACTCCTGAAATTCACTATCGTGGCGGTAGAATATTAGATAATTTTGATGCAATTATTCCACGAATTCGTCCGAGCATTACTTTCTATGGTTGCGCTTTAACGCGTCAATTTGAAGCCTTGAAGGTGTATTGTTTGAATTCTGCTGCAGCAATCACACAATCTCGTGATAAATTGTTTTCTTTACAGTTATTATTAAATAACGGAGTTGATATTCCTACAACCGGTTTTGCAAACTCCCCTTTGGATACCAACGATTTGATTAAAATGGTTGGCGGACCTCCATTAATTGTGAAATTATTAGAAGGAACTCAAGGAAAAGGAGTAGTAATGGCGGAAACCAAAAAAGCAGCTGAAAGTGTTATCAATGCTTTCAAAAGTTTGAATGCCAATATATTAGTTCAAGAATTTATTAAAGAAGCCAACGGAAAAGACATTCGTTGTTTTGTAATTGACGGTAAAGTGGTCGCGGCAATTCAACGCGAAGCAATGCCAGGAGAATTTAGAGCCAATATTCATTTAGGTGGAACCGCATCGGTTATTAAAGTTACCGCTGAGGAAAAAAGAATTGCTATTAAAGCTGCAAAAGCGATGGATTTAAAAGTGGCAGGAGTAGATATTATCCGTTCTTCAAAAGGGCCATTGTTGTTGGAAGTGAACTCTTCTCCAGGTTTAGAAGGTATTGAAGGGGCTACCAACAAAGACATTGCTGGAGAAATGATCAAAGCAATAGAGAAGAATTTTAAACATAAAATGTAATTTTCTTTATGAATCCAATTTTAGATATAATCATTAGAAGTGCCGCAGTCTATTTTTTTATGATGATTGCGTTGAGATTGACTGGTAAAAAACAATTGTCTCAACTCAATACTACTGATGTTATTCTAATATTATTGATAAGCAATGCCGTTCAAAACGCAATGGTGGGAAATAATACTAGCCTCTTAGGTGGTGTAATTGCTGCAAGTGTGTTGTTTATTATCAATTTTATTCTAAGAAAATTGATGTATAAATACCAAAAATTGGGTGAATTTCTTCAAGAAAAACCTGAGATTTTAATTCATGATGGCAAATTGGATTTCAAAATCTTAAGCAAGTTGGATATTACTTCCAACGAACTTAAAGAAGCAATGAGAGAACATGGTGTAGAAAATTTCGATCAAGTTAAACTAGCCATGCTTGAAGTGGACGGAAATATTAGTATTATTTCTGGCGAAACTAGTTTGAGACAATCCCATCACAAAAGAAAAATTCACAAAACGTTAGGGAATTTGAATTAGAAAATAAATTTACATTTCTATATCAATCACAAAACTATTCAAAAACGCTACTGAATTTTGAATATCATAATGTAGAATTCTATCTTCTTTAACTAAAGGTACTTCTTCACGATACGATTTTAAAAACATCTCGATAAAGTCACTTGATTTTAACGGTCTTCTAAATTCAATCGCTTGTGAAGCATTCATTAATTCAATGGCCAGAATTCGCTCTAAATTATCCATGATTCGCAACGCTTTTGTAGCCGCATTTGCACCCATACTTACATGATCTTCTTGTCCGTTTGAAGATACGATACTATCAACGCTTGCTGGGGTTGCCAATTGTTTGTTCTGACTAGCAATACTTGCTGCAGTATATTGCGGAATCATAAATCCTGAATTTAATCCCGGATTATCAATTAAAAATGGAGGTAAATTTCTTAATCCTGAAATTAATTGATAGGTTCTTCTTTCAGAAATACTTCCCAATTCTGATAAAGCTATTGCTAGAAAATCTAGGGCTAAGGCCAATGGCTGTCCGTGGAAATTTCCACCCGAAATTATCTGATCACTTTCTATAAATACATTCGGATTATCGGTTACCGAGTTGATTTCTGTTTTAAATACTTTTTTCACATAATCAATAGCGTCTTTTGACGCACCGTGAACTTGTGGAATACAACGGAAAGAATACGGATCTTGAACATGCGCTTTAGACTGGGAAATAATTTCACTTCCTTCCAAAAATTCATTCACTCTATTTGCTGTTACGATTTGTCCTTTGTGTGGTCTTATAAAATGAATTAATTCGTTGAATGGTTCTTGACGACCATCGAATCCTTCTAATGAAATAGTTCCAATTAAATCCGCTAAATAAGAATATTTTATAGCTTTCAATAAAATATGGGTTCCATAAGCACTCATAAATTGCGTTCCGTTAAGCAAAGCCAATCCCTCTTTTGATTGAAGCACAATTGGACTCCAATTAAATTGCTTCATTATTTCAGAAGTTGGAACTTTATTTCCTTTATAAATCACTTCACCTTCCCCTAATAAAGGCAACGATAAATGTGCTAAAGGAGCTAAATCACCTGATGCGCCAAGAGATCCTTGTGTATAAATAACTGGTAATATATCATTATTATAAAAATCAATAAGTCTCAAAACAGTGATTAATTGAACTCCAGAATAACCATAACTTAATGATTGAATTTTTAGAAGCAACATCAACTTTACAATTTCCGACGGAACTTCTTCCCCTGTTCCACAAGCGTGAGATTTTACAAGGTTTTCTTGAAGTTTAGAAAGATTCTCATTTGAAATTTTCACATTACAAAGTGAGCCGAAACCAGTGTTTATTCCGTAAATTGGAGTTTCATTAGCTTCCATTTTGGCATCTAAATAATCCCTACATTTATGAATATTTACTCTCGCCTCTTCGGATAATTCAAGGGTTTTATGTTGGTAAATAATTTCTTGAACATCTTCCAAAGAAAGAACATCGGTACTTATATAATGAATATTACTCATAATGATAATTTTATTGAACTACAAAAATCACTATTTACTAATTATAAAGCAAGGTTTATTGACATATTTTATGATTATAATAATTTTATATCGATAAATAATGACTAAAAAATCAATAACCAATAAATTGAATAAAAGTCGTTTTGTTACTCCATAAAAAATGAATAAATTAGCGGCTGTAAATAAAAGCTAACAAAACAATGAAAAATACAGCCTTAATAAGCGTTCACGAAAATTTAGGTGCAAAAATCCTTCCTTTTGCAGGGTATAATATGCCTATTTTATATGAAGGTGTCAACGCAGAACATGAAACAGTAAGAAATGGTGTGGGTGTTTTTGATGTTTCTCACATGGGTGAATTTTTTCTAAAAGGACCAAAAGCATTGGATTTAATCCAAAAAGTAACCTCTAATGATGCTTCTACTTTAACGATTGGAAGAGCTCAATATTCTTGTTTACCAAATAATGAAGGCGGAATTGTTGATGATTTAATTGTCTATAAAATGGCTGATGAAGAGTATTTATTAGTTGTAAATGCTTCAAATATTGATAAGGATTGGGATTGGATTTCTTCTCACAATGATTTAGGAGTTTCAATGGAAAATCGTTCAGATGAGTATTCTTTATTGGCAATTCAAGGTCCTAAAGCAGTTGAAGCAATGCAATCATTATCATCAATTGATTTATCTCAAATTGCTTATTATCACTTTGAAGTGGGAGATTTCGCTGGATTTGATAATGTAATTATATCTGCAACAGGTTATACTGGATCTGGAGGTTTTGAAATTTATTGTAAAAACGATCAAGTTGAAGCCATTTGGAACAAAGTATTTGAAGCTGGTGCAGCTTTTGGTATCAAACCAATTGGATTAGCTGCACGTGATACTTTGCGTTTAGAAATGGGATTCTGTTTGTATGGAAACGACATCAACGATACTACTTCTCCACTAGAAGCTGGATTAGGATGGATAACAAAATTCACTAAGGAGTTCACCAATTCTGAAAATTTGAAAAAGCAAAAAGAAAATGGTGTTGCTAGAAAATTAATAGCTTTTGAAATGCAAGAGCGTTCAGTGCCTCGTCACGATTATGAAATTGTTGATAGTAATGGAACCGTAATTGGAGTGGTAACTTCTGGTACAATGTCACCGTCTATGAATGTTGGAATTGGTTTAGGATATGTTCCAACTACTTTTTCAGCTATAGATAGTACTATTTATATTAGAATTAGAAAAAACGATGTACCTGCTAAAGTGGTGAAATTGCCATTTTATAAAAAATAACAAAACAAAAAACAATTACAAAAATCAATTGCAATAACAAAAAAGTAAATTGAAATTGATATTGAATTTTGCAATTGACATTGCATTTGATATTGATTTTTGCAATTGACATTGACATTGACATTGAAATTGAAAATAAATAATTAGAAATGGGAAGAGCTTTTGAATTCCGAAAAGGTAGAAAAATGAAACGCTGGTCAGCAATGGCTAAAGCATTTACAAGAATTGGTAAAGATATTGTAATGGCCGTTAAAGAAGGCGGTCCAAATCCTGAAGCCAATTCAAGATTGAGAGCAGTTATACAAAACTCCAAGGCAGTAAATATGCCGAAAGAAAATGTGGAACGTGCCATCAAAAAAGCAACTGATAAAGACACAGCCAACTATAAAGAAGTTTTATTCGAAGGTTATGCACCTCACGGTATAGCAATTCTTGTAGAAACTGCTACCGATAATAACAATAGAACGGTGGCTAATGTTAGAAGTTACTTCAACAAATGTAATGGTACATTAGGAACCCAAGGTTCAGTTGAATTTATGTTTGATCACACATGTAATTTCAGAATCCCAGCAAACGGTTTGGATCCTGAAGAATTAGAATTGGAGTTCATTGATTTTGGTGCTGAAGAAGTATTTGAAGATGAAGACGGTATCTTAATTTATGCTCCCTTCGGAAGTTTTGGAACCATCCAAAAAGAATTGGAAAACAGAGGAATAGAAATATTATCTTCTGGTTTTGAACGTATTCCTCAAATTACTAAGAAACTAACAGAAGCTGAAATGGCCGATGTGGAAAAATTAATCGAAAAAATTGAAGAAGATGATGACGTGATGAACGTTTATCATACGATGGAGGAATAGATTTATGATTTTAGATTTAAAAAGATAATAGATTAAAAGATTAAAAGATAATAGATCGAAAGATTATAAAAAAAACTCCAGATTGCTCTGGAGTTTTTTTTATTCTATTTAGTAAGTTTATTTAATGAACTCGATTTTTTGAGCTTCTTCTAAATTAACACTATCAAAGAAACCTTGTTCGTTCATCCAATCGTCACTGAATACTTTACTCATGTAACGAGAACCATGGTCTGGAAAAATAGCAATTACATTACTGTTTTTGTCAAATTCTCCTTCTTGTGCATATTGTCTAATTGCTTGAAGAACAGCGCCTGAAGTATATCCAACAAACAATCCTTCTCTTTTTGCTAATTCACGAGTGGCGTGTGCACTTTCCTCATCAGTAACTTTCATAAAATGATCTATAGAATCAAAATCAGTTGCCGATGGGATTAAGTTTTTCCCTAAACCTTCAATTCTGTAAGGGTATATTTCTTCGTTGTCAAACTCTCTTGTTTCATGGTATTTTTTCAATACCGATCCAAAAGCGTCAACTCCTAAAATTTTAATATTTGGATTTTTTTCTTTCAAGTATTTTGCAATTCCTGAAATGGTACCTCCAGTGCCGCTACAAGCTACTAAATGGGTGATTTTACCTTTTGTTTGTTCCCAAATTTCAGGTCCAGTAGTTTTATAATGTGCGTCAATATTCAATTGGTTAAAATACTGATTGATATAAACCGATCCTTTAGTTTCTTCGTGCAAACGTTTTGCAACAGAATAATACGATCTTTCATCATCAGCAGAAACATTAGCAGGGCAAACATATACTTTTGCACCCATGCTTCTTAACATATCAATTTTATCTAAGGAAGATTTTGAACTTACTGCTAAAATACAGTGGTAACCTTTAATGATACTTACCATAGCCAAACTAAAACCGGTATTACCTGAAGTAGTTTCTATAATTGTATCACCTGGAGAAATAATGCCTTTTCTTTCAGCTTCCTCAATAATATATAGAGCAATTCTATCTTTTGAGGAATGGCCTGGATTGAAAGCTTCTACTTTAGCGTAGAAATTTCCATCTAGGTTCTCAGTAACTTTATTTAATTTAATTAAAGGAGTATTCCCAATTAAATCTAGCACGCTTTCGAAGGCATTTATTTTTTCGTTCATAAAAAGTAGTCAATTAAGATTAAAAAAATCAATCTATGATAACCTCATTTAATGCAAATTTAACAATAAATTTCTAATTACTTTCTAATTTTTTCTAAATCTAATAAAAAAGAAAATTCTTTGGCCAATTCTTTTAATGCTTCAAATCGACCAGAAGCGCCTCCATGACCAGCATTCATATTGGTATCCAGATAGATAGCATTATTATCCGTTTTAAAAACTCGTAATTTCGCCACCCATTTTGCAGGTTCCCAATACTGAACCTGTGAATCATGTAAGCCCGTTGACACATACATTGACGGATAATCTTGCGATTTTACGTTATCGTAAGGAGAATAAGACTTTATGTAAGTATAATATTTCTTATTATTCGGATTTCCCCACTCATCATATTCGCCAGTTGTCAAAGGAATCGTATCATCAAGCATTGTCGTAACCACATCTACAAAAGGAACCTGAGCAATTATACCATTGTACAATTGAGGCGCCATATTAGCAATTGCACCCATTAACAAACCTCCTGCCGATCCGCCTTCTGCATATAAATGAGCCGGTGAAGTGTATTTTTCGGCAATTAAATAATTTGAGCAATCGATAAAATCCGAGAAAGTATTTTTCTTATTTAGCAATTTTCCATCTTCATACCATTGGCGACCTAAATCTTCCCCTCCTCGAATGTGCGCTATTGCAAATATAAATCCGCGGTCCAGTAAACTCAATCGTGTAGATGAAAATGTTGCATCCATCGAATAACCGTAGGATCCATAAGCATATTGCAACAACGGATTGCTTCCATCCTTCTTCAATTCTTTTCGGTAAACCATAGAAATTGGCACTTTAGTTCCATCTTGAGCGGTAGCCCAAACTCGTTCTTCAGTATAATTATTTTTATCAAATTTACCTCCTAAAACTTCTTGCTCCTTCATGATTTGCTTTTCCATAGTTTTCATGTTGAAATCAATTATAGAAGCTGGAGTTGCCATTGATTGATAGCCGTATCTTAAAATATCAGTATCAAAATCAACATTTGTAGATGTATAAGCAGTATAAGTTTCGCTCTCAAAAGGCAAATAATAGGCTCCTTCTCCACTCCATGGCATTATTCGAATGGTGTTCAATCCGTTAAATCGTTCCGTTACTACCAAGAAATCTCTGAAAATATCAATATCTTCTATCAAAACATCCTCACGATGTGGAATTAAATCTACCCAGTTTTCTTTGGCTGTAGCCAATTCTGGAGTTTTCATTAACTTGAAGTTGGTGGCATCGTCTTTATTGGTCAACACATAAAAATGTTCACCAAAATGAGCAATATCATATTCTAAACCACGAACTCTTTTTTGAAATACCTTAAATTCTCCATCCGGTTGATCGGCCAATAAAGTTCGAAACTCTGTCGTCATTGTGCTCGACGAACTGATAACGAGATATTTTTTCGATTTTTCTTTAGTTACTTCTACCGAAAAGGTGTCGTCTTTTTCAAAATAAACTAATGTATCTTCAGCTGAATCGGTATTTAATTTATGCTTAAATACTTTATCTGATCGTAATGTTTGCTCGTCTTGGCGAGTGTAAAAAAGAGTCAAATTATCGTTTGCCCAAGTACTATCACCAGTAGTATTTTCAATTTTGTCGTTAAAAAGTTCGCCAGTAACAAGGTTTTTTATTTGAACAGTATAAATTCGTCTTCCAATGGTATCAACTGAAAATGCAATAAACTGATTATCAGAACTTACGCTTAAGCCACCTAATTTAAAATATTTATGCCCCTTTGCCAATTCATTACAATTGAACATTATTTCCTCATTTGCCGAAAGGCTTCCTTTTTTTCTTGAATAAATAGGATAATCACTTCCTGTTTCAAATCGAGTGATGTAATAATAACCGTTGTATAAATAAGGTACCGATTGATCGTCTTCCTTAATTCTGGATTTCATTTCTTCAAATAATTCTTTTTGAAAACTATGAGTATGAACGGTCATCGCTTGGTAATACTCATTCTCCTTATTCAGATAATCAATAACTTCAGGGTTTTCTCTATCATTTAGCCAAAAATAATTATCGATTCGAATATCATCAAATTTCTCTAATTTGGTTGGAATTATCTTTGCTTGAGGTGGTTTTATTTCAGACATTGATTTGTATTTAGCTTATTTAATATTTTGTGCAAAAATAGCACAAAGCAGTTTAAGAAAGCATTTATAATAGCAAATTTGTTATTACTATTTATAAGGTTATTTTCTTTAAATTTGCCTCACATTTAAAAATAATAAATCATGGATTTAATGGGAATGATGGGTAAATTAAAAGCTACCCAACAAAGAATTGAAGAAACTAAAAAAAGATTGGATACTGTATTAATTGACGAACAAAGTGCTGACGGACAATTAAAAGTAACTTTAACTGCCAATAGCAAAGTAAAATCTGTTGAAATTGCAGATAGTTTATTGGAAGACAAAGACCAATTAGAAGACTATTTAATTGTTGTTATGAACAAAGCACTTGAAAAAGCTGCTAAAGTAAACCAAGCAGAATTAGACGCTGTTGCAAAAGTCGATATGCCCATGATTCCAGGAATGGAGGATATGTTCAAATAACTATATTATAAAAAAAGACTGCAAATATTGCAGTCTTTTTTTATAAAGACAAACACTATTAGAAACCCGCATTTTTTATATACGGCTCTACTTTCATTTCGTGACCGATAAAATCTTTGAAAGCTTGATTTAAATCAACGCTATTTCCCACAGATAGAATGAATTTTCTAAAACGTTCGCCGTTTTCTCTTGTCATACCTCCATTGGCTTGCATCCAATCGTAAGCATTATAATCAAGGGTTTTCGACCAAGTATAAGCGTAATATCCTGAAGAATATCCTCCACTCCAAATGTGAGCAAAATAGGGAGAATGATACCTTGTAGGCACTTCATTAACTAATAAACCATATTTAGCTAACGCTTGCTTTTCAAATTCTAATGCAGGTTTAAAATCCGATTCTTTTTCTACACTATGCCAAGCCATATCTAAAGTGGCTGCAGCCAATAATTCCGTTACATCGTATCCTTTATTGAAAGTATCCGCTTTTTTAATTTTCGCAATTAAATCTTGAGGAATTGGTTCTTTCGTTTGATAGTGAATTGCATAATTTTGTAAAACTGTTGGGTCTAAAGCTGCATGCTCATTGATTTGAGAAGGAAATTCTACATAATCACGAGGTACTGAAGTTCCTGAAAGTGTAACATATTGTTGGTTGGCAAACAATCCGTGTAGCGTGTGTCCAAACTCATGAAACATCGTAGTTACATCGTCAAAACTAATTAATGATGGCTTTCCTTCGGCTGGCTTTGCAAAATTGTAAACGTTTACAATTACAGGCTTCTGACCTAAATAATGCGATTGATTCACAAAATTATTCATCCACGCTCCACCATTTTTATTGTCTCTTGTGTAGAAATCCAAGTAGTAAATTGCCATTGAATTTCCATCGCTATTAAATACTTCATAAGCCACTACATCAGGATTGTAAACTGGTAAATCTTTACGCTCCTTGAAAGTGATTCCGTACATTTGCTTTGCAGCAAAAAACACTCCTTTTTCAAGCACAGTAGTCAATTCAAAGTAAGGTTTAATTTGACTTTCATCCAAGTCGTATTTTGCTTTACGTACTTGCTCTGAATAAAAATTCCAATCCCAAGGCTGTAATTTGAAACCTCCATTTTGAGAATCAATTAAATCCTGGATTTCTTTAGCTTCTACTTTTGCTTTAGCAACAGCTGGTTTTGCAATTTGTGCTAATAAATTCATAGCATTAGCAGGAGTTTTTGCCATTTGGTCTTGCAAACGCCATTCTGCATAACTTTTCTTTCCCATTAATTTTGCTTTTTGCAAACGTAATTTGGCCATTTTCAATAAAATAGCTCTTGTATCGCCATCGTCATTTTTCTCCGCTCTAGTCCAAGAAGATTTATAGATTTTTTCTCTAGTTGCTCTATTTTTAAGACTCGGTAATAATGGTTGTTGGGTTGTATTTAATAAACCAATTAAGTATTTTCCATCGTGTCCTGCTTCTTTTGCTCTAACTTTTGCAGCAGCAAGTTCGTCAGCGCTTAAACCATCTAAATCAGATTCTTTGTCAAAAAGTACAGCACCGTTTTTCCTAGCTGTCAATAATTTATTTCCAAAAGACGTTCCTAGTGTAGCTAATTCACTATTGATTTTTTTCATCTTCTCTTTATTTTCAGGAGATAAATTGGCACCAGCTAATTCGAATTGCTGTAAATAATATTCGGTCAGCTTTTTGTCTTCTCCTTTTAAAGAATTTAGATCAACAGCTTTAATTCTTTGGTACAACTTACTATTCAAATAGATTTTGTCATTATGAGCAGAAAAAATTGATGCATATTCCTCATCTAAAGCTTGTAAAGTAGGATTAGTATTTGATCCTGTTAAATTGGAGAAAATCCCAACTGCTCTATATAAATCAACACCACTTATTTCCAAAGCCAAAACAGTATTTTCAAAAGTTGGTTTTGCAGAATTGTTAATTATTTCATTAATTTCTCTATCGTGCAATTTTAATCCATAATCAAATGCAGGTTTAAAATGCTCGTCTTTAATTCTATCAAAGTGTGGTGCTTGATATTGTAAAGTACTTTTTTGAAGTAACGGATTTTTCATAATACTATTCGTTTTTTCTAAACTATCAGATTGTGATTGTGCGGTAAATGCTAATAATAACAAAGTACCTGTAGTCATAATTTTATTCACTATTTTCATATTCAATGATTTAATTTAAAGAGGCATAAAAGTACTAGAAAAATATTGACTATGAAATGGATTTGTATAATTTTGTTAAAATAAATATTTGACAATTACAAATCCTATAAAAACATTGTACCTTTGTTGCTTTAATCCTTTGTCAACTCATGCGAATAGATATCATCACCATACTACCTGATTTATTAAGAAGCCCATTTGAGGCATCAATAATGAAACGCGCCATAGACAAAGGTCTTGTTGAAGTTCACTTCCATAATTTGCGTGATTATACTACCAATAAACAAAAATCTGTTGACGATTATCCCTTTGGTGGTGGTGCAGGAATGGTAATGACAGTCCAACCTATTGACGATTGTATTTCTCATTTGAAAAGTCAAAGAGAATATGATGAGATCATATATATGTCTCCTGATGGAGAAACTTTGAACCAAAAAATGGCCAACACCATGTCAATGTATAAAAATATAATTATTCTATGCGGACATTATAAAGGAGTTGACCAGCGTGTTCGTGATCATTTTATTACTAAAGAAATTTCGATTGGAGATTATGTATTGTCTGGTGGTGAATTAGGAGCCCTAGTATTATCTGATGCTTTGATTCGTTTGATTCCTGGGGTATTGAGTGATGAAACCTCTGCATTAACAGATAGTTTTCAGGACGGATTATTGTCAGGGCCAATCTACACTCGCCCTGCCGATTATAAAGGATGGAAAGTTCCTGAAGTTTTAACCAGTGGGAACTTTGCTAAAATTGAAAAATGGCAAGAAGAAAAAGCCTACGAACACACCAAAAATAGAAGACCTGATTTACTTGATAATGAATAATTGATAATTGATAAAGGATAATTGACTTTGAATTGGTGATAATTAGTTTTTGATTAAATTTATTGATTTTTTTTAGATTATCCATTGTTAATTATCAATTATTAATTACATTTGCACCCACATTTGACCAACCTCTGGCGAAATCCGTGAATGTTGCTCAGATTTAAAACCATAATTAAAAAAATTATCATGGCAGATTTATTGAAATTCGTTAAAGACGAATTCGGAACAAAAAAAGAATTCCCTGAATTCGGAGCTGGAGATACAATCACAGTTTACTACGAAATTAAAGAGGGTGAAAAAACAAGAACTCAGTTTTTTAAAGGAGTTGTTATTCAAAGAAGAGGATCAGGAAATACTGAAACTTTTACAATTCGTAAAATGTCAGGTTCTATTGGTGTAGAACGTATTTTCCCAGTTAACTTACCAGCTTTACAAAAAGTTGAAATTAACAAAAAAGGTGCTGTTCGTAGAGCTCGTATCTTTTACTTCAGAGAACTTACTGGTAAAAAAGCAAAAATTAAAGATAAAAGAAGATAATCATTTGTCTTATCATATTAAAAACCCGTTTCAATTCGATTCGGGTTTTTTTTTGAATATAATTCAATATATTTATATTGATATGTTTAGATAACGAAATCGTTTTTATTACATTTGTAATCCAAAATTTTTACTAAAACAATTTTTATTATAATGTCAGCAAAATCTAAAATCTTTTACACACTAACTGATGAAGCCCCTTTATTAGCTACTTATTCGTTTTTACCAATTGTTCAAGCATTTACCTCTACTTCTAATATCGAAATTGAAACTAGAGATATATCACTTGCTGGTAGAATACTTTCAAACTTTCCTGAATTTTTGAAAGACGATCAAAAAACGGGAGATGCTTTAGGGGAACTTGGAAAATTAGCCACTACACCTGAAGCCAATATTATAAAATTACCTAACGTTTCTGCCTCAGTTCCTCAATTGAAAACAGCCATTGCCGAATTACAATCTCATGGATATGCATTACCAAATTACCCAGAAGATCCTCAAAATGACGCTGAAAAAGAAATCAAAGCAAAATATTCCAAAGTATTAGGTTCCGCTGTTAACCCAGTATTACGTGAAGGAAATTCTGACAGAAGAGCTCCGAAATCAGTGAAAAATTATGCTAAAGCAAATCCGCATTCTATGGGTGCTTGGTCAGCTGATTCAAAAACTAAAGTAGCCTCAATGGAAAGTGGCGATTTTTACGGAAGTGAAAAATCTGTTACCGTTTCTGATGCTACAGATGTGAAAATTGAATTTGTAGATCAAAATGGAAATGCAACGGTATTAAAAGCGAGTACTCCTTTAAAAGCAGGTGAAATTATTGATACTTCTGTAATGAACTTAAACGCTCTTAAAGTGGTTGTTGCTAAAACAATTCAAGAAGCAAAAGAGCAAAATGTTTTACTTTCTGTTCACTTGAAAGCGACTATGATGAAAGTTTCTGACCCTATTATCTTTGGTGCAGTTGTAGAAGTTTATTTCAAAGATTTATTCGAAAAATACAAAACCCTTTTCAGTGAATTAGGTGTTGATACTAGAAATGGATTGGGTGATGTTTATTCCAAAATAGCAGGAAATCCATTAGAAAATGAAGTGAAAGCAGCAATTGATGAAATAATTGAAAACAGCGCCGCTTTAGCAATGGTAAATTCTGATAAAGGAATTACCAACCTTCAAGTTCCTTCTGATGTAATTGTAGATGCTTCAATGCCAGCTATGATTAGAACTTCTGGTCAAATGTATGATAAAGAAGGGAAACAAAAAGACACCATTGCTTTAATTCCAGATCGTTGTTATGCTGGTTTATATGTTGCAACAATCGATTTCTGTAAAAAGAATGGTGCATTCGACCCTACTACAATGGGAAGTGTTCCAAACGTTGGATTAATGGCGCAAAAAGCAGAGGAATATGGTTCACATGATAAAACATTCCAAATGACAGGAAATGGTTTAGTTCGTGTAGTTGACACCAACGGAACCGTTTTAATGGAACAAAATGTGGAGCAAAATGATATTTTCAGAATGTGTCAAGCAAAAGACGCGCCTATTCAAGACTGGGTGAAATTAGCGGTAAATAGAGCCCGTTTATCTGATACTCCTGCCGTATTTTGGTTGGATGAAAACAGAGCGCATGATAGAGAATTAATTAAAAAAGTGACTACTTATTTGAAGGATTTTGATACAAATGGATTGAATATTCAAATTCTAAACCCAGTTGCAGCAACTCATTATACTTTAGACCGATTGAAAAAAGGTTTGGATACTATTTCTGTAACTGGTAACGTGTTGAGAGATTATTTAACCGATTTATTCCCAATTTTAGAATTAGGAACATCAGCGAAAATGTTATCTATTGTTCCGCTGATGAATGGCGGTGGATTGTTTGAAACTGGTGCGGGTGGATCTGCTCCAAAACACGTAGAACAATTTGTTGAAGAAGGCTATTTACGTTGGGATTCTCTTGGTGAATTCTTGGCATTAGGAGCTTCATTAGAACATTTAGGTCAAACATTAAACAATTCAAAAGCGATTGTTTTGTCGGAAACATTGGATGTTGCTTGTGATAAATTCCTAAAAAATGATAAATCTCCTGCTAGAAAAGTTGGGCAGATAGACAATAGAGGGTCTCACTTTTATTTGGCTATGTATTGGGCTGAGGCACTTGCAAATCAAACTAAAGATGCCGAATTAAAAAATAAGTTCGCTCCTATTGCAAATGAGCTTATCGCCAATGAAAGTAAAATTAATTCTGAATTATTAGGCGCTCAAGGCAAATCTCAAAATATTGGAGGGTATTACCAACCAAACCCTAAATTAACGAGTCAAGCAATGCGCCCAAGTGCAACTTTCAATTCAATATTAGATACTATATAATTATATAATTTCATCAATAATTAAAAGCTGTCAGTAATTGGCAGCTTTTTTTATAAAAAGCAAATGGTAATTTAACTGTAGATTAACAGCAGTTCTCTTTGGTAACAATATTATTTTTATCAATTTTGCAACTTTAATTCCTACTATGAAAATAAATAAAATAGTTACAGTTCTATTATTGTTATTGACCATAATAGCAACCGGTTTTTCTCAAGAAAAAGTCACTTTAAGCGGTACAATTTCTGCATCCAATAGTAACGAAACTGTTATTGGTGCAAATATTGTAATTAAGTCAATTCCGGCTTATACCACAACAAATGAATATGGTTTCTATTCGATTACCATTCCTAAAGGAAATTATAAAATCGAAATTAGCTCTATTGGTTTTCAAACCAAAGAAATCAATCTAGATTTAAATAAAAACACAAAACTTAGTATTTCTATTTCTGAAAATAGTGAAGAACTTGAAGAAGTAATTATTACCGAAAAGAAAACTACCAATACTCAGAAAGCGGAAATGAGTGTGAATAAACTATCTATTGCAACCATTAAAAAAATGCCAGTTGTTTTAGGTGAAGTTGATGTGCTTAAATCCTTACTTTTACTTCCAGGGGTTACCAATGCTGGTGAAGGTGCTTCTGGATTCAATGTTCGTGGCGGTGGCGCTGATCAAAATTTAATACTTTTAGACGAAGCAACGATTTTTAATTCCTCACACGTTTTTGGTTTTTTCTCTGTTTTCAATCCAGACGCTATTAAAGATTTAAAATTATACAAAGGTGGAATTCCTTCCCGATTTGGCGGAAGAGCTAGTTCAGTATTGGATGTTTATCAAAAAGATGGTAATTCGAAAAGTTTCCATGCCAATGGTGGAATTGGTTTAATTTCTAGCCGATTATTACTTGAAGGGCCAATTGTTAAAGACAAAGGTTCTTTTATTATTGCCGGTCGAGGTTCTTATGCGCATTTATTTTTGAAACTTTCAAGCAATAAAAACTCAGCCTATTTCTATGATTTAAACACCAAATTAAATTACAAACTAAATAAAGATAATAGCCTTTATGTTTCCGGTTATTTTGGTCGTGATGTATTTAATTTGGCTGGAAGTTTTACTAATATTTATGGAAATGCAACCTCCAATTTAAGATGGAATCACTTGTTTTCAGATAAATTATTCTCCAATTTATCTTTCATTTATAGCGATTATTATTACGGTTTACAACTTGATTTTGTTGGGTTTAAATACGATTCAGGAATTAAGAATTACAATTTGAAATACGATTTTAAGAATTATATTTCAGACAAAGTGAAACTTAATTATGGTATGAATGCAATCTATTACGATTTCAATCCGGGATTAATATCGCCAACTACTTTGGAATCAGGAATAAATTACCGTCAATTGGACAAAAAATATGCATTTGAACCTTCCGTTTATCTTGAAGCAGAACACAAAATTACGAGCAAATTAGAATTGATGTACGGAGTTCGATACAGTCAATTTTATAGATTAGGGGCTTCAAAAGTGAATTTATATCAAAATGATGAAGCGGTAACATTCAACAACCAATTGAAAATTTATGAAAAAGGAATTCCAATTGGGACAAAATATTATGGCAATAATGAAGTGATCACCACCTTTGATAATTTAGAACCAAGATTTTCAGCGTCTTATTCAATAGACAACAACCAATCGGTTAAAGCGAGTTACAACCGAATGACACAGTATTTACAATTGGTTTCCAATACGTCATCACCTACTCCATTGGATGTTTGGACACCAAGCGACAATTATATAAAACCTCAAATTGCCGATCAAGTAGCTTTGGGGTATTTCAAAAATTTCCAAGACGATACGTATTCACTTGAAGTGGAAACATTTTATAAAACAGTTAAAAACAGAATCAACTATATTGATGGAGCTAATTTGATTGCAAATGAAGCATTGGAACAAGTTATTCTAAACGGACAATTAAGATCCTATGGTTTGGAGTTGATGTTACGAAAAAATACGGGAAAATTTAATGGTTGGGTTTCTTATACGCTGTCGCGTTCTGAGCAACAAACTCCGGGTAGAACAGCAAATGAAACAGGTATAAATAATGGAAATTGGTACAGTTCAACATATGACAAATTGCACAATCTTGCCGTAACTGGTAATTACAATTGGAATGAAAAATGGTCGTTTGGTGGAAATTTCATCCTTCAAACTGGGCAACCAGTGACTTATCCAAATGGGCAATACCAATATCAAGGAATTACTATTCCAAGCTTTGGGTTACGTAATGAAAACAGATTACCAGCTTACCACCATTTAGATATTTCTGCAACTTATATTCCTAAGCCACAGAAAAAGAAAAATTGGCAAGCGGAATGGGTTTTCAGTGTTTACAATGTTTACAATCGACAAAATGCTGCCTCAATTAGTTTCAAACAAAACAATGAAACTGGTGCAAATGAAGCCGTTAGATTTTCAATATTTGGCGCAGTTCCTGCGGTGAGTTATAATTTTAAATTTTAAGACAATGAAAAATATTAAAATAATAGTAGTATTTATTGGATTCATCCTAATTTCTGGTTGCGAAAAAGTAGTCGATATTGACTTGAATACCATGGAACCTAAATTGGTAATTGATGCGGCAATTAAATGGCAAAAAGGAACTGTTGGTAATGTTCAAACAATAAAATTATCCACAACTACTTCCTATTATAACAATCAAATTCCAACAGTTTCTGGAGCGACAGTTTTCATAACAGATGCTGCAAACAATGTATTTAATTTTGTAGAATCGAATGTTGCTGGAAGTTATGTTTGTTCGAATTTCACACCAGTATTGAATAGAAATTACACGTTGACAGTTAATTCCAATGGAGCAACTTATACTGCAACTGAAACTTTAAAATCAGTGCCTCAAATAGATAGAATTGAGCAGATTAACAACGCTGGGTTTTCAGGAAAAGACATTGAAATAAAAACCTTTTATACGGATAATGGCGGAACCAACGATTATTACCTTTTCAAATTTAAACCAAGTTATACAGCTATTCCACTTTTCTTCGCTCAGGAAGATATTAGTTATCAAGGAAATCAAATATTTGGTTTGTTCCGAAGTGACAAATTAAAACCAGGACAAAATTTTGAAGTTACCTTGTCAGGAATTTCAAAACAATACTTCAATTACATGAGAATCTTAATTTCAATTGCTGGAAATAGTAGCGGAAGCCCATTCCAATCTCCTTCTGCAACAGTTAGAGGAAATATCATTAATACTACTATTGATGCTAATTATCCCTTGGGATATTTCAGTTTGTCAGAACAAGACTATAGAAATTACATTGTGAATTAATTAGTTTTAATTGAATTATTACTTAATCAAATAAATAAATGTCCTCACACCACATTGTTCGCGACGACCAAGAACCAGCTTTAATTATTGCTAATGGTGCCGCATGCAGTAGTGAATTATTAGGGCAATTACTAGAATGGTCTCCCCTTGTAGTTGTTTTAGATTCGGCAATGGAACGCGTTGTAGAACTAGGAATAAAAGTAGATGTTTTATTGGGTGATTTTGATCGAGGTTTTGATGCCGATTATTACAAAGAAACCCACTACCCTATTGAGATTGTCTCTACTCCAGATCAAGATAAAACTGATTTAGATAAAGCATTTGATTATTTGCATGCAAGAAATATCCCTGCTGTAAATGTGGTTTGGGCAACCGGAAAACGTGCCGATCATACCATTACCAATCTTACGAATATTGTCAATTATCGTGACAAACTAAAAATTGTGATTATTGACGATCATTCAAAAGTGTTTTTATTGCCACGAAAATATGAAAAATGGTACACAGAAAAAACACCAATTTCTTTAATACCCATTGGAGAAGTAACAGGAATTCATTCTACTAATTTGCATTACCCATTAAAAGAAGATACTTTGAAAATGGGATACAGAACCGGAAGCAGCAATTTTGTTACCAAAGACGGCATTGTAGTTATAGAACACAAAACAGGCGATTTATTGCTTATGGAATGCTTGGATTAGCACAATTACAACTTTAGATTCCATACCTTTGTCCGACATGAAAAAAGTAAAATTCACGACAGAGAAAGTCAATCTTCATCCTCGAAACAAACATCGATTTGGTTATGATTTTGAACAATTTTTTCAAGGTTGTCCCGAATTAAAAGAATTTGTTTTTACCAACCAATACAACACTCAAACTATCGATTTCAGTAATGCTGAAGCAGTTAAATTGCTCAATAAAGCTTTATTGATTACAGAATATGAAATTCAGAATTGGGATATTCCAAAAAATTATCTTTGTCCGCCTCTACCAGGAAGAGCCGATTATATTCATTACATAGCTGATTTATTGACAGAATCTAATAATGGAATTCTTCCAGAAGGCGATACTATTCAAGGACTTGACATCGGAATTGGAGCTAATTGCATTTACCCTATTATTGGAAATACTACTTATGGATGGAGTTTTGTAGGTTCCGACATTGATGAAAAAGCACTTCAAAACTGTAAAAAAATCATCGGACAGAATGAAAAATTAATTGATTTTATCAGTTTGCAATTACAAACCGAACCTCGATTTATTTTTAAGAATATAATTACTCCCGAAGATAAATTTGCTTTTACCATTTGTAATCCTCCCTTTCATGCTTCGGCGTTGGAGGCTGCTAAAGCAAATATTAGAAAAACTAACAATCTAGAAAATTCGAAATCAAATCAAACCTTATTAAACTTTGGAGGCCAAAATACCGAATTATGGTGTGATGGAGGTGAAATTCGTTTCTTAACCCAAATGGTTTACGAAAGTGCTAAGTTTCCGATGAATTGCTTTTGGTTCACTACATTGGTATCAAAAAAAGAAAATTTAAAAAGTATTTACAAAACGTTGCAAAAAGTAAATGCAGTAACTATAAAAACCATTGAAATGGCTCAAGGCCAAAAAACAAGCCGTTTTGTAGCATGGACGTTTTTGAGTGAAGCACAACAAAAAAGTTGGAAGTTTTAAGATACTTCGATTGTATTTTTTTGTAAATTTGATAGAAATAAATAGTACGGATTTTTACGTCATTATCAAATAAATAAACACCGCAAATTCGCAAATTAATTAGCGAATTTGCGGTAAAATTTTAACTTATCCATTAAAAACGCTTAAGTCTCTCAAACATAATCAATGAAATTCCAAGTTGTATCCGATTACCAACCCAAAGGCGACCAACCGCAAGCAATTGAGAAATTGGCTAGTGGGATTGCTGATGGAGAAAAATTTCAAACTTTATTGGGAGTTACAGGTTCGGGGAAGACTTTCACCGTAGCCAACGTTATTGAAGAAATTCAAAGACCCACCTTAGTTTTAGCGCACAACAAAACATTAGCGGCGCAATTGTATTCAGAATTCAAGCAGTTTTTCCCGAATAACGCAGTGGAATATTTTGTATCCTACTACGATTATTACCAGCCTGAAGCTTTTATGCCTGTCACGGGAGTTTTTATTGAAAAAGATTTATCTATCAATGAGGAATTGGAGAAAATGCGTTTGAGTACGACCGCTTCCCTCCTTTCTGGACGAAGAGATATTTTGGTTGTAGCGTCGGTTTCTTGTTTGTATGGTATTGGAAATCCTGTAGAATTTCAGAAAAATGTAATTGCAATTGAGCAAGATCAAGTGATTTCTCGTACCAAATTCCTTCATTCTTTAGTCCAAAGTTTGTATTCAAGAACGGAGGCCGAATTTACTCCTGGAAATTTCAGAATTAAAGGCGATACTGTAGAAGTATATCCTAGTTATGCTGATGATGCGTATAGAATTCACTTCTTTGGTGATGAAATTGAAGAAATTGAAAGTTTCGATATTAAAACTTCTCAGGTAATTGAAAAGTTTGAAAAACTGACGATTTACCCAGCAAATATGTTTGTGACTTCGCCAGATGTGTTGCAAAATGCCATTTGGGAAATCCAACAAGATTTGGTGAAACAAGTTGACTATTTTAAAGAAATTGGCAAACATCTCGAAGCAAAACGCTTGGAAGAACGCACCAATTTTGACTTAGAGATGATCCGTGAGCTTGGTTATTGCTCAGGAATTGAGAATTATTCTCGTTACCTTGATGGTCGCCAACCTGGAACAAGGCCGTTCTGTTTGATTGATTATTTCCCTAAAGATTTCCTAATGGTTGTCGATGAAAGCCACGTTACCTTATCGCAAGTTCATGCAATGTATGGAGGTGACAGAAGTCGAAAAGAGAATTTGGTTGAGTATGGTTTCCGACTCCCAGCGGCAATGGACAACCGACCGTTGAAATTTGAGGAATTTGAAGCAATGCAAAATCAGGTGATTTATGTCTCAGCAACTCCTGCTGATTATGAATTGCAAAAGTGTGACGGAGTTTATGTAGAACAGATTATTCGTCCTACCGGTTTGCTCGATCCGGTGATAGAAGTGCGTCCGAGTTTGAACCAAATTGACGATTTAATTGAAGAAATTCAGTTGCGTTGCGAGTTGGACGAACGCGTTTTGGTAACTACATTAACCAAAAGAATGGCTGAGGAATTGGCTAAATATTTAACGAAAGTTAGTATTCGTTGCCGATACATCCATTCTGATGTGGATACGTTGGAGCGAATTGAAATCATGCAAGATTTACGAAAAGGGATTTTTGATGTCTTAATTGGAGTGAATTTACTTCGCGAAGGATTGGATTTACCGGAGGTTTCTCTAGTTGCTATTTTGGATGCTGATAAAGAAGGATTCCTGAGAAGTCATAGATCGCTTACGCAAACCATTGGTCGTGCAGCAAGGAATTTGAATGGAAAAGCGATTATGTATGCCGATAAAATCACGGCAAGTATGCAAAAAACCATAGACGAAACCAATTATCGCCGAACAAAACAGATTAATTTCAATACGGATAACAACCAAGTTCCAATGGCATTGAACAAGAAAATTGAAAGTGCCTTTACGAAAAATCCATTAGTGGATTACGAATTGGGATTGGAAGTGGCTGCCGCGGCAGAACCTGAAACAGAGTACTTACCAAAAGCGGAAATTGAAAAACGCATTCGTGAAAACCGCAAAGCGATGGAGAAAGCTGCAAAAGACTTGGATTTCATGCAAGCCGCAAAATTAAGAGATGTGATAAAGAAATTGCAGGGACAGTTGGGGTAATATTTTTGCCACGGATTAAACATAGAAATACTTGTCATGCTGAATTGGTTTCAGCATCTAAAAGAATCTGAAATAAATTCAGATTGACAAACATTAATATATTTAGACACGAATTACACCAATTTCAACAAATTTATTTAGGAACTAAACACACTTTTGTTGTTCTTGTCTTGCTGAATTGGTTTCAGCATATTTGAAAGTTAAAAGCAAATAAATCACGCAAAACTTAACTATTCCGATTATTATATTTAAGTTTACCGTAATTACAAACCAATTAATCTATTACATACCTAACTCTCGCTAATGAAAATTAAACAAATCCATTACATCAGGTTTATTACTTCAATCCTATTTTTAATTGGCATTTACTCGGTTGGTTATTCTCAAAAAACGATAGAGAAAAATGGAATCAAAATAAACAAACTTGACAAGAAAAATAAAAAACAAGGAAGTTGGTTTTTCTTTGATGAATTTGGTGACATTGCACTTTCTTGTTATTATAAAAATGACTCTATTATAGATCCAATTGTATTTTATAAAAATCAAGACAGCACTTTTATTCGTTATCCTAAAGTCAATAATTCTGAAATGTTTTTGGTTAAATCTAATAAAAAGTGGGTTGTTGGAAGATTTGAAAAAATAAAAAAAGATTCATTACAAATAGATATACTTGGTTATTATAAAAAAATTGGACAAAACTCCATTGACATTATAGAAAATGATTCGCTTTCTAATTCAGTAGTATTAAAAAAAGAAGCTTGTTATTGGATAAAAAAAGAGGTCTACCCAATTTATATGTTTGGAAATGAAACAATGTGTGATTTTTTTTTCAGAGTATTTAGTAGTTCCAAATATTTATCAAACAAAAAAATATACATTGATCTTATCATCAATGAATCTGGAGGAATCGAAAAAATTACTTTTCCAAGGCTTCAAAATAATTTGAGCTTTAATGAAGAGAACGAATTGGATTTTCTCTTTCATAATATGATGGGAAGATGGCAGCCTTTCTTTTCAGAAAATAAAACAGTACGATTTAAAAAGCATATTGAATCTGGACTAAAGTTTAAATAATTGAACTATACGCCGCTAGTGCGAGCGTCTCGCTCGTACCCGCAATAAAATCCATATTTTATTACTAGAACTAAACAAAGTAATTTAGCCCCGATAGTAGCGGCATCCCACGCTTTTGGCGTGGATACAGCGAATAGCGGGACTAATCGTGAGTTATTAATAAAGTTGTGCTTCCAAAAAAAACCGTATCAATTAATCTATTGTTTTAGTATTTGATATAAATTCATTTGTATATTTGAGTTCGCAACAAAATCAATTTATGACTTGTAAAGCAATTCTTTTTTTTATACTATTCTTCTCCCTAAACAATTTGTTTTCGCAAGAAAGTACGGCGTCCAAAAATGTAACTTCTTTTACTATTGATGCGCCGCAGCTGAATTGTACCAAGAAAATTTGGATGTATTTACCGAATGAATATGCTACTTCAAAAAAGAAATATCCTGTAATTTACATGCACGACGGTCAGAATTTATTTGACTCGAAAACATCGTATGTTGGGGAATGGAACATTGACGAAAAATTGGATAGTTTGAACGCCCAAGTGATTGTAGTGGGAATTGAACACGGAAATGAAAAGAGAATTAACGAATTAACACCTTATAAAAACGAAAAATATGGAGGTGGAAATGGTGATAATTACCTTGAATTTATTGTGAAAACACTGAAACCTAAAATAGATTCCAGCTATAGAACCAAACCCAATACAGTGAATACCGTAATTATGGGGAGTTCTTTGGGAGGTTTGATTTCCTATTATGCATTATTAAAATATCCTGAGGTATTTGGCAAAGCTGGGGTATTTTCACCAGCATTTTGGATCAATCCAGAAGTATTTGAATTGACAAAAAACACCAAAACCTTAAACTCAAAAATGTATTTTTTGTGTGGTGACAACGAAAGTACCGACATGGTTCCCGATGTAAACAAAATGGAAATCCTAGTTTCGGATATACGCTGCAGTTGCAGGCATTTAACTCGTAAAAAAATAGTTAAAGGCGGACAGCATAATGAAAAATTATGGCGTGATAACTTTGTAACCGTCTTTAAATGGTTGTCTATTTAGAGCGTTTTAAGAAACGACTCAAAATAGGAAACTGGTTTTAAATCCAATAAATCTTCACGGTGTTTTGCTAAGAACTCATAATCTAAAGTGTCAATAGAATCGATAGTATTGAAGATTTCGGGTAATTGCCCTTGTGGTTTTTTGAAAACAAATCCCAAACCATGATCGGTGTTTAAAACAAATGCCGAAAGTTCTGGGTGGTTTTTTCTGATGTATACGATTGTTTTCCATACGTCACCATTCCAAATGTTTTTCCAATCTTTATGATTTTCCAACTCTTTTCGAGCGTGATCGATAGAAATAGCAGGATGCGCCGCCAATGCATCTAAAGGATTACAATCGTGTAATATGATAACACCATTATCGTCAAGGTAATTAAGTGTATTAACAGTATCCAAAAGCGATTGCTCGTAGGTATGAAGTCCGTCAATAAATGCTAAATCAAGTATGTTGGCTTCTAAAAGCGCTTTGTTTTCTGCAAAAAAGGCATCACTGGTTACTTCAAAATAATCATTTTTCAGCGTGTGAGGATTTAAAATACAAGCTCTAACTTTTTTCCACAAACTAAAATTAAAAAAGGGATCTACGCCAAAACGTTTTTTTGTTCCTACAATATTAAAGAGACATTTTCCTCGGTTCACCCCTATTTCAAGGTAATTTTGTACATTTTTCTTTTTTATGATTGCGTTTAAAACTTGAATTCTAGTCATCATTAATTTTAATTTAATAGCATTACTTTATTGAGGTGCTAATTTAGGATAAATTGTTGACATCAAAATAATGAATTTGATTATTTAGTTTATTAATTACTATTAGAGCTGCATTATAATTATATTTGCAAAAAATAGTTACAATGAAAATGACAAATAACGACATCCTGAAAAAACTTCGTGTAGCATTAATGCTTCGGGATGATCATATAGTAGAAATTTTAGAATTGGTAGATTTTAGAATTTCAAAATCAGAATTGGGTGCTTTTTTCCGTGCAGAAGACCATGAAAATTATATGGAATGTGGCGACCAAGTATTGCGTAATTTCTTGAATGCTTTGGTTTTACATTTACGAGGAACGAAAGAAAATCCGAAAAACCCTTCTGATGTATTGAACAAAAATAAAAAAGAGGTAAAAACAGGAACACAAGATTTTGAAAAATCTAGAGGCGATCAAAGGCCAGCAAAAAGTCCTGCGGCAAAAAAACCTTTTAAAAAGCACACTCCAAATAAATCAACTCCGAAAGTTCAAGTAGTTGAAAAAGTATATTTCAAGAATGGTAAAAACAAAAAATCCTAATCTTACGATTAGGATTTTTTTTATAATTTGAACATTATATAATTAAGAAAGTGCTGCTTTTACTTGGTCAGCTGCTTCTTGGAATTCTACAGCTGATAAAATTGGCATTCCTGAATTGTCAATTAATTCTTTAGCAATTTCTGCATTGGTACCTTGTAAACGAACGATAATTGGCACTTTAATTGCGTCACCCATGTTTTTGTAGGCATCAACAACTCCTTGAGCAACTCTATCGCAACGAACAATTCCACCAAAAATATTGATTAAAATTGCTTTTACGTTAGGATCTTTCAAGATAATTCTGAAAGCCAATTCCACACGTTTTGCATCAGCAGTTCCTCCAACGTCTAAGAAATTTGCTGGTTCAAAACCTGCATATTTAATTAAGTCCATTGTAGCCATTGCCAATCCTGCACCATTCACCATACAACCTACTGTTCCATCTAAATCTACATAATTTAAACCTGCAGCTTTAGCTTCAACTTCAATTGGATTTTCTTCACGAACATCACGGAATTGAGCATAAACTGGTTGACGGTATAACGCATTGTCATCTAAATTTACTTTAGCATCAACAGCAATTATTTTGTTATCAGATGTTTTTAATACTGGGTTGATTTCAAACATTGAAGCGTCGCAACCGATATAAGCGTTATAAAGAGACGCAACGAATTGAGTCATTTCTTTAAATGCATTTCCAGAAAGACCTAAGTTGAATGCAATTCTTCTTGCTTGAAAAGCTTGAAGTCCAACAGTAGGATCGATTTCTTCAGTAAAAATTAAATGTGGGGTGTGTTCTGCAACTTCTTCAATATCCATTCCACCTTCAGTAGAATACATAATCATGTTACGACCATTGCCTCTATTTAATAAAACCGACATATAGAATTCTGAAGTTTCAGATTCACCTGGGTAATAAACATCTTCAGCAATTAAAACTTGGTGTACCGTTTTACCTTCAGCAGAAGTTTGAGGTGTGATTAACTGCATTCCAATAATTTGACCTGCAATTTCTTCTACTTGCTCTAAATTCTTAGCTAGTTTTACTCCACCACCTTTTCCACGTCCACCAGCGTGAACTTGCGCTTTGATTACATGCCATCCTGTTCCGGTATCAGCAGTTAATTGTTTCGCTGCAGCAACCGCTTCTTGAGGATTACTAGCAACATATCCACGTTGAATTTTTACACCATAGCTGGCTAATATTTCTTTCCCTTGGTATTCGTGTATGTCCATAATTGTTTTTATTACTTTTTTAAAGTGGCACAAAAATAAAACAATTCAAGTTAAAAGCGAAATGTTTTTTCTTAATAAATTCAAATAGAAATTAATTAGTAATAAAAATGAAATTTAGATTGTGAAATTCTAATTAAGTATTGAAAACACACACATATCAAATTATAAAAACAGATCTAACTATAGTTCATTTAATACTATTGTTACAAATATAACAATTTGTTATTATTTGTTAATTAAATACAATTCCTTTGATTGTGTTATTGAGAGCAATAAATTTGTCAAAAAAATAGACATGCAATCACAAGATTTAGTAAAGTTAGCCGAAGAATTTGGAAGTCCGTTATACATTTATGATGCCGAGAAAATAAAATCTCAATACGACCGATTAAGCAGCGCTTTTTCAAAAGTACCAAGATTAAGAATTAATTATGCTGTAAAGGCATTGTCAAATATTGCTATTCTTCAATTACTAAAATCAATTGGATCAAATTTAGACACTGTTTCAATTCAAGAAGTCAAATTGGGATTGTATGCTGGATTTAAACCTGAACAAATAATTTATACCCCAAACGGAGTTTCATTTGAAGAAATCGAAGAAGCGGCAGGTTTGGGTGTTCAAATCAATATTGATAATCTTTCCGTTTTAGAACATTTTGGAACAAAACATCCGAAAGTTCCAGTTTGTATTCGAATAAATCCTCACGTTATGGCTGGTGGTAATTCTAATATATCGGTGGGACACATCGATAGTAAATTTGGTATTTCTATTCATCAAATGCCACACATTCTAAGAATTGTAGAAAACACCAAAATGCATATCAATGGAATTCATATGCACACTGGATCTGATATTTTAGACATTGAAGTGTTTCTTTATGCTGCCGAGATTTTATTTGAAGCAGCCAATAATTTCAAAGAATTGGATTTTCTAGATTTTGGAAGTGGATTCAAAGTGCCTTACTATAAAGGGGATATTGAAACCAATATTGAAGAATTAGGAAAAAAACTAACCAAAAGATTTCTTGCATTTGAAGCTGCTTATGATCGAGAGTTGACTTTGGCATTTGAACCAGGGAAATTTTTAGTGAGTGAAGCGGGTTATTTTTTAGCAAAAGTAAATGTGGTAAAACAAACTACATCAACCGTTTTTGCAGGAATTGACAGCGGTTTCAATCATTTAATTCGACCGATGTTATATGGTTCTCAGCATTTCATTGAAAACATTTCAAACCCAAAAGGAAAAGAGCGTTTTTACACCGTTGTAGGTTACATTTGCGAAACAGATACCTTCGCAAATAATCGTCGAATTGCTGAAATTAAAGAAGGAGACTTACTTTGTTTTAGAAACGCTGGCGCCTACTGCTTCTCCATGTCGTCCAATTATAATTCTAGGTACAAGCCTGCTGAAGTATTGTGGAAAGACGGAAAAGGAATCTTAATTAGAGCCCGAGAAACTTTTGAAGATTTGCTAAAAAATCAGATTTTGTTATAGAAATTACTTGAAAACTTCTGTTAGAAGATTTGCTTCTGTTCCATTAGGAAATGGAATTTTTATCATTTGAGCAATTGTTGGAATAATTTGCGTAATTACTTTTCTATCATGACTTTCACCGTGTTTTACATGCCATCCATAAAAAATTGCAGGCACATGAGTATCATAAGAATATGGGGTTCCATGTGAAGTTCCTGTACCTTTATATTCAATATAACCAGGTTTATCTAGAATTACCAAATCCCCATTTTGATTTGGATCATATCCTTTTGCAATAAAATTCAAATAAAAATCATTACCGGTAGAAGCTAAAATCTCTTCTTCAGAATAAACCCTTTTTACTTGGTTTTGAGTCATTAAATATTCTTTAAATGATAGCTTTACCTTTGATAAATCCAATCCTTTATTTTTAATAATGTCTTTGTTAAAGTATAAATTAAAATTCGAATAATTTAACACCAAATTCTCTCCGAAAGTATCTATTGAAAATTTAGTTAAAGCCTTTGTAATTTCTTTAGGTTCAACACTATTTACCTCGTATTTATTATCTTTTAAAAAATTTACATTTTCAGCTCCCGCATGATCAGCAGTTAAAAAAATAAGGTAATTATCTTTTCCAACAGTTTTATCGAGATAAGTTAAAAAATCGGCGATTGTTTTATCTAATCTAAGATAAGTATCCTGTGTTTCTATAGATCTAGGCCCGGTTAAATGACCTACATAATCTGTTGACGAAAAGCTAACAGTTAAAAAATCGGTGATATTATCTTTACCTAATTCTTCACTATTAATAGCTTGTATAGCAAATTCAGCCAATAAATCGTTACCAAAAGGAGTTGAACGAATAATACTAGCATCATTTTTTTGGTACATCGCTTTTAAGTCATAAGGAAATACAGGCGCTGAACTCCCATATAGTTTTCCTTCATATGGATTGTTGTCTGCCAGACTCTTACTATAAGTTGAAATAGGTTTAAATAAATCCCAACCTTTATTGATGTAAGGCATGTAATGTTTTTCATTATTGAATGTGGTAACCCAATCAGGCAGTTTTTCACCATAAAAAGAACTTGAAATAAACGATCCAGTGTTACTGTACCAGAATGCCCAATTTGCAAAATGTCCAGCAGGTAAAATTGCCCCTCTATCTTTCAAACTTATTCCAATTACTTTGCCTTTAAAATTGGTTTCTAATCGAAGTTCATCCGTAATAGTAGTAGTTTGTAAATTCTTTGGTGACATTTTACCCTCCTCTTGTTTTCCATCTCCGATAGTGTGAACCGATGCGTCATCAGTACAATACATTTCCTTTCCTGTAGATCGATTAAACCAATCATTCCCTACAATTCCATGAATTGAAGGCGTAGTTCCTGTATAAATTGAAGAATGTCCCGGTCCAGTATAAGTTGGAGTATAATTAAAATGCATATTCTGAAATGTATATCCATTATCAATTAATTTCTTGAAACCATTTGCAGAGAAATCATCTGAAAAACGATATAAATACTCCATTTTCATCTGATCAACAACTATACCTACAACTAATTTAGGGCGTTCTTGAGCGTTTAGAAATGAACTGATTAATAAAACTGAAGCAAAAAATATATTTTTCATAATTTGAATATTTATTTATGGCTAATACTTATTTATTTTGGAAGTTAACGATATTATAAACTAGAATCACCTCTTTTTGATTGATGTACAATTGTTTTCTGTAATCTTGTTTTTTTCTTGTAATAAATGAAATCGTAAAGGGTTCTCCGTCAATATCTTTGCAACTAAAAGGAAAGATTAAATCGTCGTCATTTTCGATTTGTTTTTCAAAACTGTCAATGTTATAATACTGAATTTCTTTGGAATAAACTACAATTCTTCTTTTATCAAGATCTAATGAAATCATGATATTAGTAGTTTGATAATCCGACCATTTACCCCAATTGTCTTTTTCGTCTTTTTCTAGAACACTAAATCCTGTTGCTATGTATTTATATACTTGTGCATCCAATTTTTGAACGCCAGTTACTAGAAATAAAAACAGAACTATTATTTTAAGTTTCTTCATCCTTAATTATGCTTGCGCATTATTTATTATAAATTTTGAATTTCACTTTTTGCAATTTCAAATTCACGAATCATATCATCGACAATCTCTTTTGCAGTTTTTATATCTTCGAATAAACCTGAAATCTGACCAATTTCCAATTCACCTTCTACTAAATCTCCTTCAAACATTCCTTTTTTAGCTCTCGCTCTTCCTAACAAAGTCTTTAATTCATCAACAGAAGGGCTGGTTTTATACAATTCCTGAATATCGTTATAAAATTTGTTTTTTATTAATCGTACCGGCGCTAGTTCTTTCAAAGTTACCTGAGTTTCCCCTTCTTTACAATTAATAATGGTGTTTTTAAAATTATCATGCGCTGAAGATTCAACAGATGCAGCAAATCTGGATCCTACTTGTACTCCATCAGCACCAAGTACCATTGCCGCCAACATTCCTCTTCCGGTTGCAATTCCCCCCGCAGCAATTAAAGGGATTGATAAGTACTTTTTAACCATTGGAATAAGCGTAAGCGTTGTGGTTTCTTCCCTCCCATTGTGCCCGCCTGCTTCGAAACCTTCGGCTACAACAGCATCTACACCAGCATCTTGTGCCTTTAATGCAAATTTAGAACTGCTAACCACATGAACAACAGTAATTCCATTTTGCTTTAATAAGGAAGTCCAAGTAGCCGGATTTCCAGCTGATGTAAATACAATTTTTACACCTTCTTCAATGATAATATTAATAATTTCTTCAATATTTGGGTATAACATTGGAACATTTACACCAAAAGGTTTATCAGTTGCCAATTTGCATTTTTGAATATGTTCTCTTAAAACATCTGGATACATTGATCCAGCGCCAATTAATCCCAAACCACCCGCGTTACTTACAGCGCTAGCCAATTTATATCCGCTATTCCATATCATTCCTCCTTGAATAATTGGGTATTGAATTTTAAAAAGCTGAGTGATTTTATTCATATTAAACTACTATTTTTTAATTAGTTTACCTGTAATAATTTCATTTGCAGCAGCAATTTTATAAAAATAAACTCCATTTTCAACTGATTGCAAAGAAATAACTTCCAACTGATGATCACTATTTTTTCTAATAATTTCTTGACCTAAACTATTGTAAATAATAATTTCTCTTGAAATAGCATTGGAGGAAAATGAAAAAGTAACTTCATCATTGACGGGATTTGGATATAAAGAAAAACCTTCAGAAGTAAATTGATTACTAGCTAAAGCATTATTTAATGCCAATTGGAAATTAGGAATTCCATAACCGTATTGTGCATTTGGATTAGAATAACGGTCGCATGATTCCTTTATCAACTGAACAATTCTAGCATTTGATAAATTGGGGAAAGCTTGCCAAAAACTTGCTACCATACCAGCAATAATTGGCCCTGAAAAAGAAGTTCCGCTATTAGTAGCTACTGCTCCCGATGGCATTGCAACAACTGCTGACTGACCTTGAGCCATCACATCGGGCTTAATTCTTCCGTCAAATGATGGACCTATCGAACTAAAACTTGCATAATTTCTTGCTGAATTCACTGCTCCTACTGTAAGAGCATTTGTAGCATCAGCAGGTGCGCTTATATGTGGATTACTAGTATTTCCTGAATTTCCAGCGGAAATTACAACTACCATTCCTCTTGTAAAAGCGATATTTGCTCCACGAGAACAAAAAGCAGTTGTTCCATTCATATTATTGTAAGTATAACTATAATTAGGATTATCAAAGTCAAAATAACCCAAAGAAGAATTAATCACATCAGCGCCTAACTTGTCGGCCATTTCCGCTGCTTCAACCCAAAGCGATTCTTCTAGAGGAGTTTCGGAAGTACTATCTTCAGTAACAAATAAATAATAAGAAGCATCAGGAGCTGTTCCAACTAACTGAGCATCAACGTAACCACCCATAGTAGAAAGCACTTGAGTTCCATGTGAATTCATTGCATAAAAATTAGAACTTCTATCAACAAAGTTATATCCACCTAAAATTTGATTATTGTCTCTCAACCTTTGAAAAGGGGGAACACTATCTACACCTGGAAAACCAGCATCTAAAATTGCAATTATTTTACCAGTACCAGTAAAATTTTGCTGGTGCAAATAGTTTCCGTTTAGCATTTGGATTTGATTTCCTGAAGTCCCATAATTGTAGGTTACTTGAGTTTCTAAAACCTTATTTACAGCAGAATAATTACTACTATTGGATGTTTTTCCAGGCCTATTTAAAGTAGCATTTGCAAAAGTAACATGATCTACAAATGATAATAAACTTAAAGATTGAATTACAGTTTGAGTGCCACGAATATGCAAACAATTCAACCATTTTGAACTCGCTTTAACACTGATTCCTGAGGTTGCAGTAATTTGATCAATATAAGGTTGATGAATGGGAACGTCTTTAATATCCAAAGGAATATTTTGAACAGCTCTTCTGTCTAAAGCTCTTTGAGATAGCATTTGAAGTGGATTGGCTAAATAATATTGACTGTTTGGTTTGTCTTTAAAATAAACCCAAGCATCTTCTTGCGAATAGCCAAAAGCAGAAATTAATAGGACAATAATCAATACCGTTTTTTTCATTTGATTAAATCTATACTACAAATTTAAGAAATAACTCCCGAACCAACTAATTCATCATTAATATACCATGCTACGAATTGACCTTCAGTAATTGCCGATTGAGGTTCGTCGAATTTCACATACATGCCGTCTTCAAATTGGTGTAAAGTTGCTTTTTGCAAAGCCTGACGGTATCGAATTCTAGCCATTACTTCCATTTTTCCTCCATTTGCAATAGCTAAATCTTCTCTAATCCAATGAATTTCAGAATTCTGAATAAATAAAGCTTTCTTAAACAAACCTGGATGTTCGCTACCTAAACCGGTATAGATTGTGTTGGTTTCAACATTGGTAGCAATAATAAATAAAGGTTCTTTGGTTCCTCCGACATTTAAACCTTTGCGTTGACCAATGGTGAAAAAATGCGCTCCTTGATGTTTCCCTACTACTTTTCCCCTATTTGGTTGATAGGATAAAGTTTGAGATTCAAAAGCTAAATTGTCTTCTTCCGATTGAAATTCAGTTGGTTTTTGATTGTAAATTGGATCTTTAGCATCAATTTGTACAATTAAGCCTTCTTTCTTTTCTAATTTTTGCTGTAAAAATTCTGGTAATCTAACTTTTCCTATAAAACACAAACCTTGAGAATCTTTCTTTTCGGCAGTTATCAAATTCATTTGTGCAGCAATTTCACGAACTTCTGGCTTAGTTAATTCGCCAATTGGAAATAAAGATTTTGCCAATTGTTCTTGTGATAATTGACATAAAAAATAAGATTGGTCTTTATTAGTATCAACACCTGAAAGTAATTGATACACTTTTTTACCATTATCATCAATTTCACCTTTTCTACAATAATGTCCAGTAGCCACATAATCGGCACCTAAACTAATTGCAATTTTCATGAAAACATCGAATTTTATTTCTCGATTACAAAGCACATCAGGATTTGGAGTTCTCCCTTTTTCATATTCGTTGAACATATAATCAACGATTTTTTCTTTGTATTGTTCACTTAAATCAACCGTTTGAAATGGAATTCCCAATTTTTCTGCTACTAATAAAGCGTCATTACTATCTTCTAACCAAGGACATTCGTTGGAAATAGTAACCGAGTCGTCGTGCCAATTTTTCATAAAAAGTCCAATAACTTCGTAACCCTGTTGTTGCAACAAATAGGCCGCAACACTAGAATCAACACCGCCGGAAAGACCAACTACAACTCGTTTCATAGTTTATTATTGAATTGTTAAAATATTATTTATTACGCTTTGACTTTGTTCTAACTGGCTGATCGTAATTGTCTTCACTCTCTAATTTTCCGTTTTCAAAAAATTGCCAAATTCCCACTTTTATTCCATTTATAAATTTCCCTTTAGCAACGACTAATCCGTCAGGAGCTCTATAGGTAGTTTCGCCACTCAATTCGCCATTGACATAAAATGATTCTTCCAAAGCTACACCACTTTCATCATATTTTATATAAACACCATCTAGAATGCCGTTTTTATAATTGGAAATCTCGGCTGGTTTACCGGATTTAAAATTTACGGTTTTTGTTCCGTTTAACTTCCCATTTTTATAATTTTCAGAAGTCATAATTACAGTTGAACCTTTGTGATAGTAAATCCACAAACCTTCGTATAATTTATTAATAACCTTTCCCTCACTTATTTTATTTTTATTGAAATCATAAAAAATAGTGTAGGCAGAATTGTCTTTGGAATTGAATTCTCTGGTTGCAATTAAATTAGATGCTTTTGTGTTATCAAAAAATTTAAATAGGCCAACTTCTTTATCATGATCAAATGTACCTTCATATCTAGGGCGTTTGGTATCCTCAAAAACACCTTTCCATAAACCAATTTTCTTACCATTGGCGTCTAATTTATTACAATCTGCTTGAGAAAATAATGATATAGAATAAATGAGAAATACTATTTTAAATAACTGTTTCATATGTTTAAATTTACTACTATAAAACTATTTCTTTTATTATTTATTATAAATAAAGCACCTTTATTAAAAAAAGCACTCTAGGAGTGCTTTAAAATTATTTCTTTTTTTGCTGTGCTTTTTGAGCTTCAGCTTGTTCCATAATTTCTTGCATTTTTCTTTGAAACTTACCTAACTTCTTAGGCTCTTTTAGTTTGTTTTCTTGAATTTGTGCATGAATTTTATCATTATCAACGATATAATTTTTAATAACTAACATGATACCAATTGTAATTAAATTGGAAATAAAGTTGTATAAACTCAATCCGGCACCATAGCTATTGAAGAAAAGCAACATCATTAGTGGAGAAACATAAATCATGATTTTCATCATTTTAGCCATATCTGGCATCCCTTCTTGAGCTGGCGCTGCCATTTGTTGATCACCAGAAGTCATTTTCATATAAAAGAAAATGGCAATTGCTGCTAAAATTGGAAACAAACTAATATGACTACCATACAAAGGAATATGGAATGGTAATTTCACAATTTCATCAAATGATGATAAATCGTCTGCCCAAAGAAAACTCTTTTGTCTTAATTCAAATGCTGATGGGAAAAACTGAAATGAAGCATACATAAACGGCAACTGAATCAAAGCAGGGATACAACCAGCCATCGGATTTACTCCAGCTTTACTGTATAATTTCATTGTTTCTTGTTGTTTTTTAGCAGGCTCTTTCTTGAATTTCTCATTCAATTCATTAATTTCAGGACGAAGTACTTTCATTTTTGCTTGTGACAAAAATGATTTATAAGTAATCGGTGACATTGCAATTTTAATAATAATTGTAAATATGATAATCGCAATTCCATAGGCAATGAAAGAACTTAAAAACCCAAATAATGGAATGAAAATAAATTTATTAATCCATCCAAAAATACCCCAACCTAATGGAATTATCTTTTCAATATTCTTATCGTAATTTTTTAATGTTTTATAATCTGATGGTCCAAAGTACCAATTCATTTTATAGTTTATCTCTCCATTTGAGAAGGCTAACGGAACTTTAGAATTGAATTGTTTGATAAAAATAGTATCTTTATTTTCATCAACAACCAACTTATTTGATTTTAATACTGCTTTCGCAAATGGCGTGTCTGTAATTAAAATAGAAGCAAAGAAATGTTGCTTGTAAGCGATGAATTTTACATTGTCAAGCGTTTCTTCTTTATTTTGACCGTCACTAACATTATTGAATTTTTCTTCGCCATATTCATAATTCAACAAAGTATATCTGTTTTCGTATGAAATACTTTTTTCCGTTCTAAATGTTTTTAAATCCCATTCTAAATCAAGTGGTTTTGAATTGTTTAACACTTTATTTAATCCTTGAGAACGCAAATTAAAACCAACCATATAATCATTTGGTTTCAACTCATATTGGTATTCCAAAAACTCATTAGCACCTGCTTTTAATCGCATGGTAAGAATTTGGTTTGCTCCAACTTTACTCAAAGTAGGTTCAAAAAATAAGTCTTTAGTATTTAAAGTATGATTGTCGTTGGTTAGTAATTGAATATTTAATTGAGAATTATTGTCCTTGATTAATTCAACCAATTGACCAGATCCTTTTTTAAATTTTTCAAAATTCTTTAATACCGCTTCAACGATATAACCTCCTTTATTAGAAACTTTGATACGAACATATTCATTTTCAATAGTAGTCACAGTATCTTTTGCAGAAGCTAAAGTAGCAGAATAAGCAAAATTTCCTAAAGATTTTTTAAGCTTTTCGATTTGAGCCGCATTCGCTGAAGAAGTATCAATTGAGTTTACAGCAACAGTTTCTTGCGCTACTTTCTTAGGAGAAACAGTAGCCGCTTGTTCCTTTTTAGCTTTTTCGGCTGCCAATTGTTCTTTTGAAGGTTGATTTTGATACATCATCCAAATCAAAATTCCGAAAATAAGTACAAACCCAATTATCGTATTTAAATCTAATTTTTTTTCTTCCATTTTACTTTTATTAAAGTCGATTTCGTAATCGAAAATACAATATTATTTTGATTTTACAGCAGCAGCAACAAAACTCACAAAAAGAGGATGAGGATTGTCTACCGTACTTTTATATTCTGGATGGTATTGAACACCGATAAAAAATGGATGGTTTTCAATCTCAACAATTTCCACCAAACCGGTATCAGGGTTTACTCCTGAAGCTTTTAAACCTGCATTTTCTAGCGCTTGTAAATAATCACCATTAAATTCATAACGATGACGGTGGCGTTCAAAAATACTAGTTTTTCCGTATATTTTATGTGCCAATGTATTTTCCTTTATGTCACACTTCCAAGCTCCCAAACGCATCGTTCCTCCTTTATCGGTAATGGTTTTTTGTTCTTCCATTAAATCGATAACTGGATTGGTGGTGTTCTCGTTCATCTCGGTTGAATTGGCATCTTGATGTCCTAAAATAGTTCTAGAATATTCGATAACCGCCATTTGCATACCCAAACAAATTCCTAAAAATGGAATGTTATTTTCTCTAGCAAATTTAACTGTTTCAATTTTTCCTTCAATTCCACGACCTCCAAAACCGGGTGCAACTAAAATTCCATCCAAGTCTTTTAATTTCTCTGAAGCAGTATCAGAATCTAAATATTCGGAGTGAATTGAAATCACATTTACTTTAGTTTCATTGGCAGCGCCAGCATGAATAAAAGCTTCAAGAATCGATTTGTAAGAATCTTGTAATTCAACATATTTTCCTACTAAACCAATATTTACAGTATGTTTAGGATTTTTCAATCGGCTTAAAAACGTGTTCCAATTGACTAAATCTGGGTTTGATTTTTGTGGTAAATCCAATTTTTTCAATGCCACCACATCAAGTCCTTCTTGTTGCATCAAAATAGGTACTTCATAAATCGTAGACGCATCAATCGATTGTATCACGGCTTCTCTTTTTACATTGCAAAACAAAGCCAGTTTATTTCTTAATTCTTCCGACAATTCATGCTCGGTTCTACAAACTAAAATATCGGCTTTAATACCGCTTTCCATTAATGTTTTTACAGAATGTTGCGTCGGTTTTGTTTTTAATTCACCCGCAGCAGCTAAGAAAGGCACCAAAGTCAAATGGATAACAATTCCGTTATTTTCACCCAATTCCCAAACCAATTGACGAACAGACTCAATATAAGGCAACGATTCAATATCACCAACAGTTCCTCCAATTTCAGTAATTACAATATCAAAATCACCTGAGTTACCAAGCAATTGCATTCTTTCTTTAATTTCATTGGTAATGTGAGGAACCACTTGAACTGTTTTTCCTAAAAATTCACCACGACGTTCTTTTTCAATAACTGAAAGATACACTCTACCTGTTGTAACATTATTAGATTGAGAAGTAGGAACATTTAAAAAACGTTCGTAATGCCCTAAATCCAAATCGGTTTCTGCTCCGTCATCAGTGACGAAACATTCTCCGTGTTCATAAGGGTTAAGGGTTCCTGGATCCACATTGATATAGGGATCAAATTTTTGAATTGTGGTGCGATATCCTCTTGCTTGCAATAATTTTGCTAATGAAGCGGCGATAATTCCTTTTCCTAAAGAGGAAGTAACTCCGCCAGTAACAAAAATATATTTCGTTTGAGCCATTGTATTGTGTGTTGTTGTTGTATAAAAAACTTGGCAAAAGTACGAAAATAATTAGATAATAGGACAATTTTAATCGTTAGAAATAAAAAAATAATTGTGGGTTTTCTTAGGTGGAAATCATTATTATTAAACCGTTGGGTGTAATTCTTAAAATCGTTATTAATTTTTTTCTTTTTGCCACGAATTCTCGAATATATTAGAAAAACTGGCGCAAAAATTAGTTCATCACCTCTATTTGATGGCTTTCTACTTGTTGTTGAAAAACAATTTGTCAATCAAAATACCAGACTGGATTTTGGATTGATCTACTTTTTGTAGCATTTTTTCCCAATCGATTGGGTTTGTTTCTTTTATTTGTGCAAATAGTGATGCGCAAATGATGCAGCATACACTGATAAAAATTTTTTTCATAAATTTGAAAATTAAAAATAAATAATAATTGAGTGAATTAATTGTTGTTGTTTTAAATTGAGAGGCGACTGCAATCGCCTCTTTATTTAATGATTTAACGTCAAGGCATTAATATCAAATCTTCCGTCTGTAATTTGAATTATTTCATTTGGATTATCTTTATTGTATAATGTACAATTGAAAGTTCCTGAAAACATAGCAATTCCATATCCCAAATCTGAACGGGTAATTTTGATAATACCAGCACTTTGACTAGACCAATATGTCTTATTTGTACCATTTTCGGTTATCCCAGCAATTATTTGATTATTATTTGGGCCATAGGAATATAATTCTCCATTTGATTGATCAACTAAATAATCTCCATTACCCACAGACATATTTTTAATCCAGAGTATTATCCCTGCACCGTTTATATCTTTTTTATTTGCAATTTCTAATTGCCAATATCCATTTCTGTTTGGATAAAAAGTACCTTGAGTATTTAAATTTAATCCATATAAAGGCCAACCCCCAATAGCTTGGCTACCATTTTTAGGGATCAATACCTTTCCGTTAATAATACACCCAGCGGTATTGGCTCCTGTTGTAGTAATTGGTGGGAGCTGGTCGGCGGGAGTTTCTGTTGAATTGTCTTTACTGCAAGAAATTGCAATAAATGATAATAATAAAAAGAATATTTTTTTCATGATTCATTTATCTAATTGGCAGGCTTATCATTAATTATGATTTTGTAAGTCCATTTTTCTTTTTTGTGTTTGTTTTGAGATGTTAATGGAAGAATAAATAAAAGTGAACCAGCTGGCAAACCAATAATTGCTGCAAAACCAATATCATCACTTTTTTTAGCAAAAGGTATGTTATATAATGAAGGTAAAAGTATGCTAGCACCAACAGTCATCGAAACCGTTTCCATGATAGTTGAAAATCCTGAAGCTTTTCTGATTTTTACAATTTGGTCTAAATGGATTACTTGATCTTTTATTTTAATTGTTTCAGCATCCAAAATTGTAAATTGTCCTGCAATATTCTTTCCATTGGCAGTTTTAATTTTAATTCTGTGGTGTTCTCTTATAAATTCTAAATCACCACCTTTTGGATTAAAAAGGGATATACCCTGCTGAGAAAACATTGAATTCGCAATAAATAATACTACCAAGATGATTTTTAATTTAATTTTCATGATTTGCTTTTTTAATTACTATTTTTATTATCAATAATAGAAATGCTTATGAAATTCTATAATTATAGAATTAACTAAATATGACTGTCCGTCACTTGTACCAAACTATTTCTTATGAATGGAAATTAAGCTTTTTTGTCATAATGACAATACTAAACACATTGGTATTAGCTACAGACAGTCATATAACTAAAAGCTAAACTCCACATCGAAAACTTGAGTAGAAGTCTTAAAATGTTTAACTACTTATTCTTAATAATATTCCATCTGTATCCAAAATTAATAATCGCTTTTGAACCGAATGAAAATGATTTATCTGGATAAAGTGGGTTAAATTCAACGGAGGCAATCCAATATCCTTTTTTTTCTTTCGCAAAACTAGATTGCAAGAAGCAATTAAATGGAAATGGTCGAACTCCAACAATTACTTGAGTATTGTTAAACTTTTTGCCTATTCCCAATTTACCAGTAATAAGCGATGGAAAAGCTAACCCCGCTTCATATTCAAAAATTGAATTATTTTCATTGATATATGTCTTTCCCCAAAGAACTGAAGTTCCAGGAAAAATGAAATTATCACCAATAAAGGCAACACCAAAATTCCATTCTACAAAAGAAATACTTGATTTACCTGTGTCAATTTCTTGGGCTTCAATGTTATTAAAGAAAATAAAAGAAAAAAGAGAAATTAAAATTGATTTTTTCATAATTACATTTGTTTATTATTATCCAACAAATGTATTCAAGCCCAGAAATAAACTGTCCCGTTTTTTCCCAAAAGGAAAAAACGGGACAAATTTGGAAAAAACGGGACAGTTTTATTTAGGTATTTTTTTGCTTGTATTGAGTAGGTGACATTTTAACAAATTTGTTGAAAGCATTGTAAAACGTGGTCTTCGAGTTGAAACCGCATTCTAAACCAATAGCAACAATGGTATAATTTGAGTACTTTTTTTGAATTAAATATTTTTTTGCTTTTTCTACCCGCAAGGAATTAATATAGTCTGAAAAACTATAATTGGTAGCTTCCAAAATGATTACTGATAGTTTTTTATTGGATATATCCGTTTTTAAAGCAACCGTTTCAACACACAAATCTGGATCAAAATACAACTTGTTTTCTAAAATACAGTTTTGAATAAGTTGGAATGTAGAATTTGAATTTGCATTAAAAATTACTTCATTTGGAGATTTATCGTTGGCAATTTCTTTTCTTAATTCAATTCGTTCAGTCAATAAACTGTATTGAAAAAAACCATAGTACGCAATCCAAAATATTAAAAATGTTGAGGACAAACGTAACGGATAATAAATAGGAATATTTGGACTTATAACCTCATTAATATTAAAAACAATAGCTACTACCCATAATAATATTATTCCAAACCCATATAAAAGGAATTTTTTAAACCACTTCATATTATCGTAAGTGGCTATTTCTTTATACAATTTGGATTGATTTAAGAAGATATAAACGACTTTTAAAAAAAGAAAAATGGTATAACAAAGATTGACAATTTCTTCTATTTGAGCATATTTAGCAACGATGTAATTGTTAGTATCATTATAAAACTGAGTTGCAAAAACTAATCTAATCAGAATTTCATTAAAAAATAAAACTCCAGAAATAATCACAAAGGATTTAATTTCTTTTTCAGCTTTTAAATAATGGATTACAAAGGTGTAAAAAGCCGGAATAATTAACGCATAAAAGGGTATTAAGAGTTTGTGTTCAAAGTAATTTAGATTTATATAATTGTATTCTGTAAGTGTTATTTGGAGATTGTTAAGTGTAAAAAACAAAACAAATAAATTAAGATAAAATATTGATTTGTCATTGCGTAAAGGAGATAAGCTAGTGTAAATTAAGAATGAAAATCCACTAACAATTCCTGCATACATTGTAAATTTAAATAGTTCATGAATCATATCTTTTTTTATTTGACTATAAGTTATTTACTTTTCTAGGTATAAATATAGCATAAATAAAATTAGGGTTTAGAATACTTCTTCCTAATATTTCGAATCATATCTTCCAATCCGTTTAATTTTAATTCATAAACCAATTGCAGTTGTTCGCCTAAAGTGCCATTTGGAAGGCCTTTGTTTCGGTACCAAACGATATAATACTCGGGAATATCAATTAAATAATAGCCTTCGTATTTGCCGAAAGGCATTTTGGTGTGCGCCAAATCAATCAACTTTTGTTGGTTTTTATCCAAAATTTATTTCCAATTAAAAGTAATCACCTTTTTGATATCTGGGTGCAAACTATAATAAACTGGGCACGTCATGGCGGTACGCTCCAAAATGGTTTTGTTTTTTACATCAGTATCAATACTAAAATTAAAAACTACGTGAATCTCCGATATTCTTCTTGGATCGGCAGCCATAATTTTGGTAATTTCTGCGGTAGAATTGGATAAATCGACATTTAAATCTTGCGCTTTTATTCCCATTACGGTGAACATACAACTTCCTAATGCGTTGGCAACAGTATCGGTTGGTGAAAAAGCTTCTCCTTTTCCATTGTTATCAATTGGCGCATCGGAAATAATTTCAGAACCCGATTGCAAATGAATCGATGAAGTACGTAAATCGCCTAAATAAGTTATTTTTGAAGTCATTTTGAAGCTTGTTTTAAAGTCAAATCGGATTCGAAGTTTAGAATGTAAATTCCGTTATTTCTAAACGTATTTTGAGAATTTAAATTGTAATTGAATTTATTTTCAATTTGCTCAGTTGTAAAGTTATCTGAAACGGTTTTGAAATCTTCCACTTGCGATAATCGCAACATCGTGTCAAACGCCAAATCAAATCCCCGGATAGCAAACTGATTAGGAAAGATCTTATTGATTTTCTTGTATTTGTCTCTAAATATTTCCGCTTCAGGTGATAAATTTTCTCTCACGATTGAAGGATACATCATTTTCAATTTTACCAATCGGTTCAAGTCAATTTCATAAAAATCTAGGGTTGGATTGGGTTCTAAAATAACCATTTGCAACTGATAATCAGTCATTAAACTCATCATCGCATTGGTTGCAGCCAAAATAAAACCTGTTTTTTGTGAATCTAAAATGATATAATTCATTTTGTTTCGCACCAATAATTTCCTTAAACTGTCTTTAACTACTAGGCCATTTGGATTTAAACCAACAATTTTATTTTTATAATTATTAGACTTCAAATAATCTTTTAGGCTGGCCTTTTTCGAATCAATAAGCGCAATTAAATTACCATTATTTTTAAATATATGATTCATCATTGCCGCTTTACAATCGTCATTTGTAGGCATCGATTGATAAATATTTGATGATTTTCCAGTTTCTTTAGACAAAGGAGAAAGAATTGGAATTGGATTAGTTCCCAAAGATTGAGCTAAAACATCAATGTTAAACTGGTAAAAAGGCCCTATAATTGCTGATGCATTATCAAATTTACGTTGTTGAATTAAGCTCGGAATTGAAGATGTATTTTTGGTTTCTTCGGAATCGTAAATCTTAATATCGATGTTTAAACCAATGGTTTTTGCAGAATCAATAGCCATCAAAACTCCAGAATAAAAATCGAAAGTCATGTTTAGAAATTTATCCTTTTTAAGTTTGGATGGGAGTGTATTTATGGTATCATTCTCAATTTTTGAAATGTTGAAAGGCAATAAAAAAACCAGCTCTTTTTTACTACTTGCATTTGACTTAATAAGCGTAGAAAGTGGTTTGTCAAACAGCGGTTTATTTGCAGAAGCAACATTTAAATTAGTCAAAGATTTTTTTGGGATAACCAAATTTTGTCCGGCTTTCAATCCTTCGCTTATTAGTGTTGGATTGGCATTTTGTAATTCTTCAATTGAAACGGAATATAATTTTGAAATACTATAAAGCGTTTCCTTTGGCGCAACTAAATGAGAATTATCAGCAGTTGCCAAAGTAGTTTTAGCATTTGGAATAATTATCACCGCATCAGGTTGAATTCCGTTTTGAGCATCAGGATTCAGACTGAAAATTTCTGAAGGAGTACAATTGTATTTCTGAGCAATTTGAGTAATAGTTTCTCCTTGAACAACTTTGTGTTTTCTATAATTTTGTGCATTTAATGCAAATGAAAATAAGGCTACGAAAACTAAAATTGCTTTTTTAAACATCGTTTTATTTTAAATAAATTGTATTATTCCCACTCAATTGTTGCTGGTGGTTTAGAGCTAATATCGTAAACTACTCGATTTACACCAGGAACCTTATTGATAATATCGTTGGAAACTTTCATCAAGAAATCATAAGGTAAATGAACCCAGTCGGCAGTCATTCCGTCAGTAGATTCAACCGCTCGAAGTGCAACTACTTTTTCATAAGTACGCTCATCTCCCATTACTCCCACACTATTTACTGGAAGTAAAATTGCACCCGCTTGCCAAACTTTATCATACAATCCCCAAGATTTCAAACCGTCAATAAACACAGCGTCAACTTCTTGCAAGATACGAACTTTTTCTGGAGTGATGTCGCCTAAAATACGAATTGACAATCCAGGTCCAGGGAAAGGATGGCGCCCTAATAACGCTTGGTCAATTCCTAATGTTGCCCCTACTCGTCTCACTTCATCTTTGAAAAGCATTCTTAGTGGTTCAACAATTTTTAATTTCATATAATCAGGTAAACCGCCCACATTATGGTGTGATTTTATTGTCGCAGAAGGTCCTTTTACAGAAACCGATTCAATTACATCAGGATAAATAGTACCTTGAGCCAACCATTTTACGTCTTCAATTTGGTTCGATTCATCATCAAAAACCTCAATAAAAACTCTTCCTATGGCTTTTCTTTTAAGTTCAGGATCTTCAATTCCGGCTAATGCATCTAAAAATCGTTTTGAGGCATCAACACCTTTCACGTTTAATCCCATTCCTTTGTATTGATCCAATACATTTTCGAACTCGTTTTTTCTTAATAAGCCATTATTAACGAAAATACAATATAAGTTTTTACCAATAGCTTGGTGCAATAAAACCGCAGCAACAGTAGAATCTACTCCGCCTGAAAGTCCCAATACCACTTTATCATTTTGCAACTTTGTTTTCAATTCAGAAACCATTTCACCCACAAAAGCGTTTGGAGTAAATGTTTGAGGGACATCGGCGATTTTAACCAAGAAATTCTCCAACATCAATTTCCCATCTGTAGAATGAAAAACCTCTGGATGGTATTGAATTGCATAGGTAGTTTCACCTTCAATTTTGTAAGCAGCGTATTCAACATCATTGGTACTAGCCAACTTTACTCCGTTTTTTGGAAGGACTTTGATACTATCGCTATGGCTCATCCAAACTTGAGAATTTTCAGAAACGCCTTCAAAGAAAAGTTCGTTTTCTTTAATGTAAGATAAATTCGCTCTTCCGTATTCTCTGGTATTTGACGATGCCACTTCCCCTCCACTAAAATGAGCTAAATATTGCGCTCCATAACAAACTGCAAGCATCGGTAATTTCCCTCTAATTTGAGATAAATCTGGGTGTGGCGCATCTTCAGAACGAACTGAAAACGGGCTTCCGCCAAGAATTACAGCTTTATAACTTGATAAATCACTAGGAAAATTATTGTATGGGAAAATTTCGCAAAAGATATTTAACTCGCGAACTCTTCTCGCAATAAGTTGTGTGTATTGCGATCCGAAATCTAAAATAAGTACGTTGTGTTGCATGTGCAAAAGTATAGTTGTGTTTTAATTTATTGATTTTTAGAACTTTAAAAAACACTTTTGTAAAAGTGGGATAAAAAGTGGGAAACTTTTTATTTAATTTCTCATTCTAATCGATGCAAATGTAAGTAAAAAAGAAATTATTATAGTAATGTATATACTTAACTATACATTACTGCAATGTTTAAAACATTTTTAATTCAACTATAAAAAATCCTACCTCATCAAAAATGATATTTATCTATGAATATATAAATAAAGAGTTGAACTAAATCAACTTTTTAAAAAACAATCTATATAATGAAAAAAAGAAAACACCTTCAAACGAACTTCTTTAAGTTTATTGTTGAGAAATACAACAAAGAAATTCAAGACGAATTGAATGATGAAGAAACAAATCTCCCAGATGAAGAACTAATTGATGACATCGATGACATCGAAGAACCAAAAATAAAATTAAAAGAGGATGACGATTTAAACCTTGATGAATTGATTGAGGAATACAACAAACTAACTAATAAATATAAAACACTTAAATATGATAATTCACTTCACAAGAGATAATGAAAACTTTTACGATGTAGAAAGTATAAAAAAACTTTTAAACATTTCAAGATCCAAAGTTCAAAGAGAACTTAAAAAACAACAAAC
>CANFJB010000014.1 GCA_947447375.1 Bacteroidota bacterium | reverse complement strand
GAGTTGACATTTAAAAGCGACGGCACTTATACAACAACTGCTTACACAACATGTAACAGCGGTACATATTCAATTTCAAATCAATTGATTAATTATGTAAATTCTTGTGGAGCTTCCATAGTAGAAAAAACTAGAATAAACTCTGTTGGAGTTAACGAACTAGTCGTATACGACTTAACTTGCTTTGAGGAATGTCAATCTAAATATCAAAAAATCAATTAATCTATAAAAAGAGAAAAGAATACCAGTTTTGAGCTTCGCCCAAAACTGGTATTCTTTTTAAAATGTATATACTATACACGCATAAAATATTACAAACTGCCTCCACTATATTCTAACCTACCAATATAAAATTACTAACCGCAGATATGATATTTAACCTACTTAATCATGTTCAAGACAGCATTAAAAAAGTTGTAACCTGTTAATGAAAACCTCGAATTTGTAAATAGAATATAGTAAAGTGCAACCATGCTCTATAAGCAAAAACTCTTATCAAGGTATCTTGAAACAAGGGTTTTGAATAGCCAGTTTATTGTTTAACCTAAATTTTCCTAAGTCCTTAACTAACACTTCTAAAGATTGCAAAACCTCAATTCTAAAACCACCGATTTAGACAGAATTCTTCCGAAATCTTGTTCTTTTAATAAAATCGAAAATTCTAATATAAAATATTTTCCTTAAAAACACCGTAAAAAAAAGCCCAAAAAACCGTAATACAATTAATTCCTCAAAGATTAATTTGCAAACTAGTTAATTATAAAATGAGCTTTTGAATGTTAAAGCGTAACAAACCTTTGCCAATCTGCCTAATTTTTGGTGTATTGGCGATACTTTATTTCGCCAATATACAAGTTATGCCACATTATTGACAAACGTTATGCCAAAAAGACAAAAAGTATTTCCGAATTTTGCGAGTAACTTATTGGTTATTCAAGTTAAGTTATTCGCTATAATCATCAAATTGAAATAATAACCTATTATAATTTGAAAAAGAAAAATAATCGAATTTAAAATATTAACAAAAATTAATATTATGTCTAAAAAAATTAAATTTTCAGTTTTAACAATAGCATTAATTGCTTTAAGTTCAGTAATATTTGTCGCTTGTACAAAAAACGAAGAAAAAAAAGAAGAAACTTTTAAAACTTCTGCCGAAGTATATGCTTTCGCAAAAAAACATAGCGATGGTTTAAGATTTAGTATTGATGCGTTTAATAACAGTTTAAATCTTCAAAAAAAATCAAATCTCAATAGAACACAAACTATTGACACACTTTATGTAATAAATTTTTTCAAAACCCAAAGTGAACTTTTTCTGTCACAGCATCCAATTGAATATAATCAAACTACAATTGGTATGAATTATTTAGTTCCTGTTGATGATAATTTCAAAATGTTATCTCTAAAAAATGCTGAAGAAGCAGAAGACTTGTTCAATAGCAACCCAACTACTAATCAATATTACAAAGATATTGCTGTTTTACTAGAAGAAAGAATGGATGATCATATTTCATATAAAAATGGTCTAGATGCATTATTTTTGAAATCTCAAAATGAAATTGAAAATGAAAATGACAAGATAGTGGTTCAATTAATGATTGGAGTTGCTTATGACTCTTATATGTTTTGGACAAATAACGGACAGGAAACTAGTAGAGGTCGAATAAAAGGTACAACTATTTTGGCTGATATTTCTGGTGCTGGTTCTTGGGGATTGTTTGGTATGGCTGCTGGTCCATTAGGTGGCGTTTTGATGGCAATTAACGGAGCTTGTATAAATTCTGGTGTTGCTCATGCACTTTCTAATATTCTTAATTAATTCTCATTAAAATTATATTATTTATTTTGAAAACTAAAGTTGAAATTAGAAGGAAAAAATATCCAATTGATATGTTTAGGTCATATACAATATTGGTAAATTCAAAAAAAATTGGTGCAATTAATGCTGATGAAAATTTATTCTTTGAAATTTCGGAAGAATCTGATTTCCAGTTAAAAATTGATTGGTGTTACAGTAATATTGTAAAAGTAAATCCAAAAAAAGATGGGGCAAATATAATATTACTTGCAAAGTCTAATTTAATTGGCTGGCGTATTTTTATATATTTCATTTATATTTCCTTCAAAAGGAAAAATTATTTGAATTTAGAAGTTAAAAGATAAATCAAACTTTGAAGAAAATGAAAAGTGATTTTAGATTTAACTCTGAAATCACTTTTCAATTTATTATAACGTGGCATAACACACGTTTTGCAAGATTGCGGGGTTAGTGCTTAATTTAAAGTTTTGGCTTATCAATAAAGTTCAGTAATAACCTAATAGTAAAGGCATATTTAGTCCGCAACCTCGCAAAGCGTGGGAACGTTACTGCAAGCTTGAGAAAATAAAAGTAAACTAATAATAAATTATGGAAAAAATCAAAATAACTTTCTGGAAGGAAAGCTTCAATCCTGAAAATTCATTTTTGAAAGAAATAAATAATTTTCTAACATCAGCTGAGGTTATCAAAACCGAAACTAAAGACAACGAAAATTACCGTATAAAATTGAATGATATTGGATTGGATAGTTTGTATGGTGAATTAAATATTGTTAGAAGAAATAAGCGTTGGATTACATCAACAGAAGATGCGCCTGAATTAACCTTTCTTAAATGGAATATAATTGGTGCTTTAATGTTACTCTAAAACCTTCAATGAAATATAAATAACTTAAATATTTAATATTATGTCTCAATATCCTGAGCATTCGTATATAAAAACAGAAACTCATCATAAGGGCAAACTAGTAACTAAAGAGTACTTTGATTCAAATCCCGAAGTATTTTCAAACTATCCAACAACAGAACAAATTTTAAATGTAAAGAACCAAATCGGACTTACAAAAGAGCCAGAAGTTTATTATACAATAATTATTTCTGAATTTGGTATTTCAATTGAGGATTCAAAATAAGCCAGCCGCTAACATCCGCTTCATTAAATGGTGAAAAATGTTCAAAATTCCCCATATCCCGAGTGAATCCCTTCGCGTTGTTTTAATAGAATGAATGAGACTCTCGAAGCCAAATTACAAAAACACCGTAAAAAAAAGCCCAAAAAACCGTAATTCAATGGTATTCTTAAGGAGTAGATTGCGTAAATAATAAATTACAAAATGAACTTTTATAAAATAAAGTAACCCCATAAAGATTGATTTGAATCCCTCAGACTTATAATCAAGTTGGCAGTAATAATCCAAAAATCGGAGAACTTAATCAAATAAACTTCAAATAATATGTCATTAATTGTAACACTTTATGTTCCCGAGGGAATAGTTATTGCAGGAGATAGTAGACTAACTCTTAAATGGACAACTCCATCTGATACTGGAAATACATTTCATTCTATTGCAGGATCAGACTCCAATACCAAAATATTTTCAATAAAAGAAAAATTTGGTCTTGGGACTTTTGGTAATGCGGATATAAATGGCATTCCAATTTCAGGTTTTATTACCCAATTTACTGAACAAAAAATTACCGCAGATACAACAATTGATGAAATGCCACAATTATTGTTGGAATTTTTTGGCACACAGTTTGGTAATCCTGCAACAAATTTTTATGTGATCGGTTATAACATTGAAGGAGGAATTTCAGTTCCGCACGCATATTATGTAGATATTGCCAATGAAACTTTTAACAGGGTAAACTTTTCTAATGGGTTAATAAATAATGGAGCAAATTGGGGTGGTGAAATTGAAGTTTTATCTCGATTAATAAGTAGTATAAAATTAAATAATGACCAAAATTGGGTCGAATTACCACAAACTTTAATTGCGTGGAATTATATGACTTTACAAGATGCTATTGATTTTGCCACATATGCAATTAGAACCACAATTGAATCTTTACGTTTTCAACAAAAGGAAAAAACAGTTGGTGGACCAATTGATATTTTAGTTATTAAGCCAAATGAAAAGCCAATTTGGATTAAGAAGAAAGAACTTGATGCTGAATAATCACTACTGCCAACAAACCCTACAAGCAATTTGGTGATTTGGCTTAATGGAAAAATTAGTTTGTATTTGGAAGATTTGGCAAATCCGAAAATGAGGCTTAATTTAATCCAAAACCATTTGGAGCAAGGGAAATTTAGCAGCTAGCTTAAAACAAAAATTTAAAGAATGAAAAAAAATTATAGAGCCTACTTTTTAAATTGGATTACAATAAATGAAATAGGTAGGATAAAATTATTAAGATCATCGTTTATTATATTTTTCATACTGCCAATTGTCGCACAAATTATTGAAAAATACAATATAGATTATGCAATTCCTATATCTTGGCTGATGCTGTATTATAGCACTTTGTCAATTTCAATTGGTACAATTTTATTTGCCATTTTTTGTCCTGAAATAGTTTCAAAATATACAACATTTGAAGATTTTCAAAGATCAGGAAAAGGCGGTCCATATCTTTACAATCAACTATCTAGTCTAGTCTCAAAAAAATATGATAATCATGAAGAATTAAAAGAAGAATTGTCCAAATATACTTTTGCTCATTTGAAAAATTATCTCGGAATTGGAAGTGCTGTAGAAACTTGTTTTATTAATCCAAACAATGAAATCTTTTGGTTTGTTCATAATTCTCTAAATTATTCTAAAACAAAAATAAGAATTTGTATTACTCTCTTTTATGGAATAGGCTTTATATTGTTAGCCTATGTTTTTATCGAAAAAATATTTACTGTTACAAAATATCTTATTTCGATTCAATAATGCCAGATGCCAAAAGCCGTTTCTAGCAATTGCTAGTTTTGTGAAAAATTCAGGTTTGCTTTAACAAGAATTTTTATCTTAGTGTAAAGTAAGCAGTTGCGAAGTTCATAACTGATGAGAAGGCGAAACGTTTGAGATAATTACACTAAAACCAAAGAAAAGAGGTAAATTCTAACAGTTTTCTTCAATCCATTTATACAAATAGTCGATAGTTAATCCCATACTGAAAAGATTAGTTCTTAAATGTAATGAAGGAATATCTTTATCTTTTTCACGGTAAGTTATTGTTCGACTACAGCCTGGACATTTATAATGATCGTGAGAGGCTTTTGTTCTAAGATACTTACAATTATGTGCTTTTAGAAACGAAATCCAATATTTCGTTTTTACTGGTCTATTGTTTCCCATTTAAAAATTTAACAAGCTACTTTATATTGCTTGTTTTTTCTAATAGTCACATTCTCTAAACCTTGTAATAATCCGTTCTCGTCAACAAATAATTTAGAAAAATTCTTTCTATGATAAGGAACTTGTAAAAATCCAAGTTTAACTAGTTCAGACTTCTTTTGTTCTGCATTAAGTTTCATAAAATCTTCACAAAAGGTTTCAACATTTTCGTCTAAAGAATCAATTGCTTCTTGTTCTGTAGAGCCGTATCCACTAATCATTAAAGAAGGTATAATAGATATAAAATGTTCTCCCTCTTTACCACTAACAACAGTAACTTCCAAAGTTAAATCGACTCCTTTAATTCGAATAGTATCCTCTTGCGGTTGATTTTCAAGAGGTGTTTTTGTTACTTTAGCCATAAGTATAAGATTTTATATATAAATATATAGGACAAATATATGAAAAAAAAGAAAATTAAAGTATTCTTTTTTAAAACCTTAACTTATAAATAGAATCTACCGCTAACACATGTTATTAGTAATTTAGGCGGTATGCTTAATTAAAAAATAGGTATCGTATTTGTAAATTTGGTAAATCGGAATAGTGGGCTTCATTTTGTTCCATCCTGCTTATAGCATTGGACCGTTAATACACAAAAAAAAAAGCTTAGTCTTTCGACTAAGCTTTCTCTTAATAATTCGTAAAAGGTTACCAAGCCAAACGAATTTATACTGAATTTGTTTCATTATTACTTTTTTTTAAATTTCATAATCCATTTCAATAATAGTGAAACCAAAAAACTTACGGTTGCTCCAAGAGCTGCTAAAACAATGGTTTTTAAAATATCTTCAGAAAATAAATTAGGCAAAATGCTCAATACAGTAACATTTGAATTACTTCGGTATCACTAATATTTATTCTAGTATTATTGGAAAATAAGATTTAACTATTTAAATTTAAAGAAGAAAAACTACCTAAATTATCCTCAAAATACCTTAATAATATTTTTTTTAAGGTTCTATGCACTCCTTTTATTCAAATAAAAATCATAAATATATAATTTTTTTTAATTTAACTATAAATTTAGTTGCATAACTAGATTTATAGTTATAGATTTGTTTTAAATTAATTTAATAAAATATAAAATTATGCAAAAGCTTACCAATAAAGAAGAAGAGATAATGCATATTTTATGGAAGCTTAAAAAAGCTTTTGTAAAAGATGTGATGGCTGAAATCGTAGAAGAACAACCGCATTACAATACACTTTCTACAATTGTTAGAAATCTGGAGGAGAAAGGATATGTTGGTCACAACGCTTACGGAAATACCCACCAATATTTTCCGATTATAGCATTAGAAGATTATAGAAATACTTTCATGAATACTGCTATTGAGAATTACTTCAATAATTCTTATAAAAATATGGTTTCCTTTTTTGCTGAAGAAGATAAAATTTCAGCAGATGAATTGCGGGAAATTTTGGAGATTATTGAAAAACGAAAATAAGAAAAGTAAGAATATTAAATTCTATAAATTATGGAAGAATTAATTATTTATTTTTTAAAAGCTAGTGGTCTACTTGTTTTATTTTTTCTGGCGTATTATTTATTGTTACGCAAAGAAACTTTTTTTACAAGCAATCGTTGGTTTTTACTATTAGGTTTGGTTGTTTCTGCCATTTTACCATTACTATTTTTCAAAAGAATAGTTATTGTAGAACGAGCTAAAATTTCGGTTGACGAATTAATTTCGATGTATAAAAATTCGAAAGCAGTGCCAATTAACACTGCCGTGCCTTCAATTGAAACTATAGATTGGTTTCAAGTAATTGCACTTGGATATGGCTTTGTAGTTTTACTTTTTTTAATAAAAGCAATATTTGAAATTTATTCCATCAGCAGATTATTGAAAAACAAAGTGGTTCAAAAAGAAAATAGTTTTTCATTAATTGATTTAAAAGAAGATATTGCTCCGTTTTCCTTTTTTAATTACATCGTTTTCAATTCGAGTTTGTATTATCCTAAAGAATTAGAAAGTATTTTACTCCACGAAAAAGTGCATAGCCAACAACAACATTCAATTGATGTTTTAGTGGTGCATTTATTTACAATAGTTTTTTGGATAAACCCAATAGTGTGGCTTTATAAAAAAGCAGTGATTCAAAATTTAGAATTTATTGCTGACAGGAAAGCAATCCAATATTTAGAAGATAAAAAAGCCTATCAAAAAGTATTATTAAAGGTAGTTTCTCATCAAAACTGCCTGCCAATTACCAATCATTTTTATCAATCATTAATCAAAAAAAGAATTATTATGTTAAACAAAAATCAATCTCACCAAAGAAGTTCTTGGAAGTATGCAGTTGTAATTCCAGCATTAATAACTTTTGTAATCTTATTTCAAATAAAAGTTGTCGCACAAGAGAAATCAGAAAAAAATTCATCAAATGCAGTAAGTGCAATAGCAATTGGTTATTCAATAGACAAAAATGCTACCGACGAAGAAATGAAAAACGATTCTAAAGTAGCCAAAGAACAATTAGGTATCGATTATAAATTTTCGAATGTTAAGAGAAACGACAAAAATGAAATAATTGCTATAAAGATAGAATACAAAACCAAAGAAGGAAAATCAGGTAAAATTGAATTGGATTCCGACAACCCAATTGAACCAATTTACTTTAATGCTGATGGAGATAAAATAGGATTTTCAAGAAATGGCTTTATGAATCATTCAGAGAAAAACAACATGTCTTTATCATTAAGTTACGAAGATGCTGTTAAAATTGTTGAAGCAAAAGATAAAACAGCAATAAATGCCATTTCAGTTCCAAATAACAATGAAAAACCCTTAGTAACTCCATCTGAACATAATGATGATGTAATAGCCACTCTTCAATCCAATTATACTGGTCAAAAAGCTAACCCTGGAAGTAAACCAATTATTGTATTTAATGGTTCAATTGTAGAGGGTGACACCGATAAAATAATCAACCTGATTGATCCGGCTGATATTGAGAGTATGAATGTAATTAAAGGCGAAAATGCAATCAAAAATTATGGTGAAAAAGGAAAAAATGGCGTTCTTGAGATTTATACAAAAGACAAAAATAAATTTTCAAATACTTCAGAAAATCCTATTAATACTGACTACATTTCCATAGTAATAGAATCTAGTGTGCCAGATGCTAATTTCTATGCTCTTACTAATTATTTTAAAAAGCAAAATATAGTTACTGAGATTTCAAACATCAAAAGAAACAAGGACAATAAAATTATTGCCATTTCCATAGCCATGAAATCAACTGATGGAAGAGTTCAAAAATTTAATATCGAAAGGACTATTCCTATAAAATCAATTGAAATTTTTGTAGACAAATCTAAAAATAAGAATTGGGATTTTGGTGTTAAAGAACTTGACTTAGAAATACAAGCAAGAAAAGACGAGATTCAAGCAAGGAAAGACGATATTCAGTCAAGAAAAGACGCAGTTCAATCAAGAAAAGACGAGATTCAGTCAAGAAAAGACGCAGCAGTAGCAAGAGAACAGGCGGCACAGGCTAGAAAAGATGCAGCACTAGCTAGAAAAGTCGAATTAGAAGCTAGAAAAGAAGCGGCACAAGCCAGAAAACCAGCACCACCAAAACCGCCAAAAGTACAAATTGTTCCAGTACCACCGACTCCTCCATTGATGTCAATACCTGCGGCACAAGCTAGAAAAGAGGCAGTAAAAGCAAGAAAAGATGCCGCACAAGCAAAACTAGATGGGATAGAAAAAAAATAATAGATTTAATAGAGCAAGTAACTCAATTACTCTATTAGTTATAACATATTTTAAAGACATGAAAAATATCATAAAAAAATGGATTTTATTATTAATCTTATTCATTAATGTTGCTCAAGCTCAAGATTTTAAGGGGAGGGCGGTTTATATTTCAAAACAAATAATCAATGTAAATTTTAATGTAGACGGAAAGGATATGAGTGACGAAAAGGCAAAGGAATTGAAAGAAAAGATGAGTAAAATGTTTGAAAAAACGTTTATTTTAAATTTCAATAAAACAGAATCCATTTATGAGGAAGAACAAAAACTTAAAGGAAATGGTTCTCGCGGTGAAGCTTTTGCAACCGATTTAGAAGGGGAGCTCTATAAAAATAGCCAAACCAAACGATATTGTAAAGCCGAAGAATTTAATAACAAGAATTATATTATTTCCGATGGTTTAAAAAACTACGATTGGGATTTAAAACAAGAAAGTAAGAATATTGGAGGTTATACTTGTTTCAAAGCCATTTCTGTTAAAAAAGTCACTAATAAGGAGCTGGAAGAATATGAAGTTGAAAAGGAAAAACAAAGGAAAAACAAAACCAATTTTTTGAATTTAGAAAAACCAAAGGATGAAATAATCACTGTTTGGTACAATCCCGAAATTCCAGTTAGCCATGGCCCAAGCCAATATTGGGGATTGCCTGGATTAATTATGGAAGTAAATGAAGCCAATCTAATTGTACTTTGTTCAAAAGTAGTCCTAAATCCAAAAGATAAAAAAAGTATTAAGTCACCAAGAAGAGGAAAAACAATTTCACAAAAGGACTATGATTTGTTGGAAGAAACCCTTTTAAACAAGTTAAAAGACGAAAATGGAGCCATACAACTGAATGTAAATTAATTAACTTTTTTTTTGAATTGTATAAATTAAAAAAATTTAGTTTTACAATACAATTAATCTAAACCTAATGAAAGGAAGTAATTAATTTACTTTTAATTTATTTGAAAGATATTATTTTTAATAAGTTAAACAAATTAAAATTAACTGATTTTCTTCTAAAAAAATAATTTGCCCTAATATTCATTTTAATCATAAAAAAAACTGATTATGAAGATTTTTGTTCTAGGTTTTACTTTTTTTTTATCCATAAATATTAATGCTCAAAAGGAGGAGACTATAAAATGGATTAATAGTAATTTGATTAAAATTGAAGATGCTAACCCAAATACAAAACTTTTAATTTTTAATAATTATGTGCCGAAAAAATTTCAAAGTGCCAAGATATTTGGTTTCGGGGAAGCTACCCATCACGGTAAAGAGTTTTTCGATATTAAAGCAAAATTTTTCAAATATTTAGTTGAAAAACAGAATGTTAAAGTCTTTATTATTGAGGATTCATATCCTTCAGAAATAGGAATTAACGAATGGATAAGTGGTGGAAAAGGTGATACAGAAACTATTGCTTACAATTTCAGTATTGCACCATGGCAATGCAAGGAAGTTGTCAATTTGTTAGAATGGATGCGAAATTACAACTTGAATAAAGCAAAAGATGAGCAAATTCGTTTTTATGGAATGGACATTCAAATCGTAGAAAATATAAATCAAGAAATAAGGCAATTAGTTCAAAATTATAATATTCCAATAAGTGAAGAACTTCTAATATTAATAGATAAATGTGTAGAAAAAAAAGTTGACTATTTGAAATCAAATGATTGGGCTGACATCCAAATTCCAAAGTTGAATGAAATTAAGGTTGCTTTATTCGATTTTCAAAAAAGCTTAAAATACGAAAAAAATAGTGAATTTAATTCTGCAATTAGAGCTTTAGATTATTTGATAAAATACACTTATTATGTAGAAAATCATTATAGGCAAGATAGAGATTTAATGATGTTTGAAAATGCCAAATGGATAATCGAAAACAAATCAAATAATGGTAAAGCATTCATATGGGCACATAACGAACATATTAATAATAAAGGGTTTGGAAGTCATAATAGCAGAAACATCTATAATTTAGGCAGACATCTAAAAGAATATTATAAAGAGGACTATTTCAGTGTAGGATTCGATTTTGGTAAGGGTACTCTTAAGGGTTATATCATAAAAAAAAATGAACCAATTACATGGAAAACCTATCAAATAAATGAGCCATTTCCTGATACTTATTCAGCAACTCTCTACGAAGCGAAAGACGATATTTTTTTTATTGATATCTCAAAAGCTGTAAATTATGATTCTACCAAATTCTTTAAAAAGAAAAATAAACAAATAATATTAGGTGGGCCAGGTTATATGCCTGAAGAGAATAATTTTTACACAAAATTATTTTCAGAAATGTATGATGGGTTGATTTTTGTAAAAAATATTTCAGTTCCAAATTATAAATTGAAATAAAAATAAAGTTTTTTAGCTATTAAAATTTATAATTGCTAATATAAATTAAAATTAATAATCAATAAACAACCGGTAGATTAATAAAATTAGCCATAATTTATATTGTTACTTTCATTAATTTTATAGAAGTAGATTAATAAAATTTAAAAGGACATACAAAATATAACTGATATTAGAAAAAAATTATAAAATAATCATAAAGAACAAACAGTTTAAAAAAGTCAATGAATTTGATGCAAAATTAAATAATTGTTGCTTATAGTCATATCATTTAAAATTATTCCGCTATGAAAAAATATTTAATAATATTCCTCACAATTATATCCATAAACGTCACCTACGGTCAAAAAGAAAAAGTTGCAAATAAAGAAGTTGCTGACCGTTTTGAAATGAATTTTAATTCCGAAAATTATGATGCAATATTCTTAAGTTTCTCAAAAGAAATGAAAAGTGCACTTCCTCTTGATAAAACAAAAGAATTTTTAGAAGAATTAAAAACAGAAGTAGGAAAAATTACAAAAAGACAATTTGTTAAATACGAACAGAGTTATGCTTCCTACAAAACTAATTTTGAGAGAGGATTATTTGCAGTCAATATTTCAATTGACAACAATTCAAATATTAATGGATTATTTGTAAAACCTTACAAGGATAGCAATTTGCTAAAAATTGAACGTAATTCAACCAAACTTATTTTACCATTTAATGATGAATGGACAATCACTTGGGGTGGCGACACAAAAGAGTTAAATTACCACATAGAAAGTGAAGCACAAAAAAATGCTTTTGATATTGTAATTACAGATAATAACGATAAATCATTTAAAACAGACGGAATATCCAATGAAGATTATTATGCTTTTGGAAAAGAACTTATTGCACCTTGCGACGGAGAAGTTGTTTTGGTTGTTGATGGGATAAAAGACAATATTCCTGGGATTTCAAATCCCATTTACATTCCAGGAAACACAGTTATTATTAGGACAGAGAACAACGAGTATTTATTTTTTGCTCACTTCAAACAACATTCTATTGCGGTTAAAGAAGGACAAAAAATAAGACAAGGACAATTAATTGGGCTGTGTGGTAATTCTGGAAATTCATCAGAACCGCACCTACATTTTCACATCCAAAATGTTGAGGATATGAATTTAGCAACAGGAGTAAAATGTTATTTTGAAAAAATACAAGTAAACGGACAGACTAAAACCGATTATTCTCCAATTAAAAAAGAGAAGATAAGTAACTAGAGAAAATAAATACGTCAAGAATCCGTTTATCTTGTTCAGTTGATTTGTATATTTTAAAAAGCTACCAAAAAAAATCAATTATGGCAATAAATATGAATTATCGAATAGTAATGTGTTTTATTCTAGTAACACTTTCGACAAAAATGTTTTCTCAAGATAACGCACCGCATTTAAAAGGCAAAGTGAACATATCAATAAAAGAAGGAACGTTTGAATGTGACTTAACCCTAAGTAATATTCCTAGAATTAAAGACTACTTAATTCGTTTAAATTCAGGGATGAATCTATTGCATATCAGAAGTAAAAAACCAAATAATTTTGTGCTCGGTTATGATAAATCAGATAAAGATTCCACTTCAACAGGAGAGTCATCTGCATATTATTTCCCGGGAAATGCAAAAAATACTAAATTTTTACCAGAAGAGTTACAATTTCGTTATGTTGGTAAATTTCCTGTAGCAAACGATACTATAGATAGCTTCTCTAAACAAGATTGGAAAGGGAATATTGCATTTAATGGTATGTCAGTGAGAAGTGATGGAAGACAAAGTGCTTGGTATCCGATTATATATGACGCGAAAAAAGATATTTCTTATAACAGAGTAGTTTATGACATTGAATTCAATTGCACAGATTGTTCTACAATTTATGCCAATGGTAATAAACCTGTAAGTTCTAGTTCTGCACATTTAATTAGTAATGAACCACAAGAAATAGCATTATATTTTGGGAATTATGAATTTATTGATGATGGTAATATTGCAATATTAAATCCTAAATTTCCAGATGAAAAAATCAAACAATTTTCAATACTAGTCTCTAGTTATAAAAAATACTACGAACAAAAATTAAATATAAAGTTCAATCAAACCCCTACATTTATAAATACAACTCCTACTTCAAAGAAAAATAGTTGGCTTTTTGTTTCATATCCAACAATTATGGGAATTGGTTGGGGGAAACATGGATTAGCCGGAGTTTTTGAGGAAGCATCACAAAAGTTTTACAAACCTCTCATTGCCCACGAATTAGGTCATTATTATTTTGGAACCATCAAAGTTTTTAATTCTGAATTGGGCGGTATGATGTCGGAAGGTTTTACAGAATACATGGCACTTAAATTAACTGAAGAAAATCAAACAGAAAAAAATTATGATGAAGTATTGGCAAAAAAAATGGAAAACTTAAAAGACTTTAAGCCAAATTCATTTTCAATGGTAAAATCAATAACGGATATAAGCGACAGACAAACCTATCTTTATGATTACGCCCCAATAATTTTTATTGCAATTGAAAAAGAAATTGGTAAAAAGAAAATGTGGGAATGGTTGAAAAACATTTTAGAAACAAAAGTTGAGTTTACTAATTATGACTTTTTGGTTTCCACTTTAAAGAACACATTAAAGAATGATAAAAAATTAGAATTGATTATTAATGACTATTTTAATAATGTTAATTCAACCCAAAATGCAATTAAAAAAATAACCGAAAAATAATAATACTAATTTTTAACTTCATTTGTTTTTTGAATTTCGGCTTTTTAAAAATAAGTAGACTCCTATTGTGTTAGTTATGAAAACCTCACTTTACCTTTTGATATTAATTTTGGCAACACAAGTTTTTGCTCAAAAAAACAAACCAGAGGACTTCGGATTCAGACATTTGACAACAACTTTTAAAGGGGATAATATCGACATTTTGATAAAATCAAAAAAAGGAGAAGAACTAAAACGAAAGCCAATTTTTCTATTTTGTCAAGGTAGTTTGCCTCAACCTTTAATTAAAAAGGAGGGAGATAAAACCTATAGTGTTTTCCCATTTAAAACCGATAGTTTAGAAATCGATTATCATATCGTAATAATTAGTAAACCATTTGTTCCTTTAGTTGTAGAAGCAAAAACATTGGGACGTAATTTTGTTTATCAAGACCCAGAAACTGGCAAAATACCGAAAGAGTACTCCAACAGAAATATACTTGACTATTATGTAGAGCGAAATTTAAAGGTAATTGATTATTTAGAAAAACTCCCTTATATTGACAATTCAAAATTAATAGTTGCTGGACATTCAGAAGGAAGTACAATTGCATCAAAACTTGCAGTGAAGTGTAAAAAGATAACGCATTTAATTTATTCAAGCGGTTGTCCATTAGGTAGAATAATGGCAATGATAAGCCAAGACAGAGCCACAGAATCCGACACTGACAGCACAAGATATGGAGAAAGTGAGTTTGATTATTGGGAGCAAGTTGTAAATGATAAAAGCAATATGGACGACACCAACGGAGATACTTTCAAAGCAACTTATGACTTTTCTATTCCACCGATTCACTATTTAGAAAAATTGACAATTCCTGTTTTGGTAAGTTATGGTACAAAAGATTGGAGTGCTCCTTACAATGATTATTTACGTGTGGAAATGATACGACAAAAGAAAAGGAATTTTACTTATAAAGCCTATATTGGTTTAGAACATAATTTTTTTCCACTAACAACAACTGGACAACCCAATTTTGATATATTCAATTGGGATGATGTAGCAAACGATTGGGGGAAATGGATAAAACTACCAAAAAATTAATATTTCCTACCGAGTTCTGATTAACTAATTTGTAAATAATTAAGTTGCTTAAGTGTGGTTTTTTTAGGTACATTTTTGGAGTAAATTTCTTTTAAAAGACAATACAAATTCCTATTGTTTTTGTTTATTAGTTTCTATTAGTTATTCAAATAAGTTTTGCCAAATAGTTATCCAATAGTTAATCATTGAAACATCCTATATTATAGAAACAAATAAATAGGTTTACTCAGGTATACCTCATATTTTCCTGGAGTTTCTCTAAGATTTCTCCCAAGTAAACCAAAAATAAAAAGTAAAGAAATACATTAGGTCTAGCTTATAGAAACCTATGGTTTATTTATATTTTTTTACGATGTTTTTTATTGATAATTTAGTTAATGGTTTTATAGTATTTTATGAACTACAATTCTATTAAAGTTTATTCAAGTAAATGTGAATAATCTTCTGGTAGTTCTGCATCAATATCCCTCAAATACAATTCAAGAGCAGACATTGTTGAGTGGCCAGTAATATTCATCAAAATACTTTTGGCTTCAAATGGAGAATAGGATTTGCGAAGTTCTCTATAAAGTTTGGTTATAAAAGTATGTCTAAAACTATACATTCCATAATCGGAACCCAATCCAAAATGATCTTTTACAATTGACTTGAATCGTTTGGAAAAATGGTCTCTGCGATTATTTTCTGTAGCAATCCATTGACCACCTATTTTAGTTGGAGTGAATAAAAAATCCTCTTTGTTCATTTGGGTTAAATCAGGTAAATCTTTAATTAAGATTTCAGGTATGATTTTGATTTTAACAAGTTTATTTTTCGCTCTAACATATAGTTTTTTGTCCTTAACATCCAAGTCTCCTACTTTTAATCGACAAACCTCTACCGGACGTAAAAAATTATAGGAGATAAATTTTATAAAAAGCAGGAGTAAAGCATCGTTTTTCTCAAGATAGGAGTAAATGGTTTCCTGCATATCCGGAGTATAGGTTTTGTTTCGTTGGGGTTTAGTTTTTAAGGTGTTTATTCTTTTTATGAAATTCTCGGGTATGATTTCGTCATTGGCTAATACTTCAAATAAAGAGCTTAAGTCTATTCGCGTATTATTTCGATTTCGGGCACTTGTGGTTTCTAAAATACTATTTAGATATTCGTTAGTTTGTTTGCGATTCAGTGAGGTAATTGGAGCATTTTCATCCAATGCTTTTTTGAATCGATTAATTCTTCCTTCAAAGTTCATATAAGAGGTATCGTTTAGCGATTTTTTCTTAATCTTTAAAGCGTAAGCAAAAGCTTCTTTAATAGACAAAACGGGTTCTATTGTTACTGGTTTTACAGGCAGAGGAATTTCTACAACATTAGTATCAATTGCAACTGGAGCAACAACTACCATCTTGTTTTTCTTTGGAGGTGCTTGTTCTAATTCAAGCAAACTGGTATCGGAATCTGAATAAGGGTTCAAACCTTTTTCCAATAGATATTCAAGAGCGTCTCTTAATTGAGTTAATATCAACAATCGCTCTTTTTTAGTTTTGTATCTATTACAACCACCTTTTATATTAGGCATACGTTTTAGATTTCCAGTGGTGGAATCGATAAATTTATAATAAATATACCAATCTTTAGAAAGTGCTTGTTTTTGCTCTTCTTTAGAAAGTTCATTCCATAAAGTGATATCCACACCACCGGTGTAAATTTTGGGTATAGAAAAATTTTTTTTATCCAAAGAGTGTCTGTTTTGGTGTACGTTTTGGTGTACTCTTTGTAAAAGTAATAAAATATTCGACATAAAAAAAGCGGTTTAGTGAACACTAAACCGCAGTTTCATTGAATTTTCTTTTGTAGCGAGAGAGAGATTTGAACTCTCGACCTCAGGGTTATGAATCCTGCGCTCTAACCGACTGAGCTACCTCGCCATTTTTCGGTTATTTGCATCTATCAATGCGGGTGCAAATATAAAACATAAATCAGATGATGCAAATATATATTGAAGAAAATAAAATATATTTTAATTTGCTTTTTTATTAGTTATTTAATCTATATATTTCACAAAAATTTTTCAGCAAGTCATGAATACAAAAGTAAAATACGAATTAGAATTTCAATTGAATTCTTCACCTCAATTATTGTATCAATATATATCAACTCCCTCTGGTCTTTCTGAATGGTTCGCTGATAATGTAAATTCGCGTGGTGAGTTTTTTACTTTTATTTGGGATGGTTCCGAAGAAAAAGCAAGGTTAACCGCCAGAAAATCGGATGAAAGAGTAAAATTCCGTTGGATTGACGAAGACAATAAAGACACCGATTACTTTTTTGAATTACGAATTCTAGAAGATGAAATCACTAAAGACGTTTCTTTAATGGTGACCGATTTTGCTTTTGAAGAAGATTTTGAAGAAGTAAAACTACTTTGGGAAAGTCAAATTTCCGATTTAAAACATGTGATTGGTTCTGTTTAGATTTTCAATATTTTAAACTTATATTTGTCACGCTCTAAGCGTGACTTTTTTTATGATAAATTTTAACGGAACAATTACTGATTCAGAAACCAATTTATTGGTAAATAATCGCGCCTTTCTTTATGGTGATGGCGTTTTTGAATCTATGAAAATAGTAGATCAAAAAATCCTATTTCTAGAAGATCACTATTTTAGATTAATGGCTTCGATGAGAATTGTGAGAATGGAAATTCCAATGAATTTTACCATGGAGTTTTTTGAAGAGCAAATTCTAAGTTTGGCTAAAACCAATGAATGTAGCGATTCAGCAAGAGTTAGAGTTACCGTTTATAGAAATGAAGGTGGTAATTATTTACCTGTTCAGCGTTCGGTTTCGTACTTAATCAATTGCAGCCCGCTAGAAAATAAGATGTATTCTATCGATTCAAAACCCTATGAAGTTGATTTGTACAAAGATTTCTATATCACCAAACAATTGCTTTCTACTTTAAAAACGACCAACAAAATTTTAAATGTAACCGCAAGTATTTATGCTGATGAGAATGGTCTTGATAATTGTTTGCTTTTAAATGAAAGTAAAAATGTTGCAGAAGCATTGCAGGGAAATATTTTTATGGTTTTAAATGGAAAATTGATTACACCAGCTTTATCGGAAGGTTGCTTGAACGGAGTTTTGCGCAAGCAAGTCCTTAATTTAGCATCAAAATTGGAGGGGTTAGAAGTGGAAGAAGGGGAAATTTCTCCATTTGATCTTCAAAAAGCGGATGAATTATTTATTTCAAATGTCATTAAAGGGATTCAACCGATAACTAAATACCGAAAAAAAGAATTTGGTACTACATTGTCAACTAAGTTAGTTGCTCTGTTAAACGCTCAAATTAGATTGTCTTAATTCCAAAAAGGATTTTCAGGTGCGTTTGCCCAAAGTAAATAATCGCCACCCAATTCTTGAATTTTCTCTTTCCAAAAATCACTGGCTTCTTTACTCAGAATATCATTTTGATATTTATTTTCAACAACAACCCAATATTTAGAACTGATTTCATCTTCTAATTGTTCAATTTCCCATCCTGAATAACCAAGAAAAAAACGAATATTGTCTTTCTTGATAGTTCCGTTGTTAATTTCGGCAATAGTATTTTCAAAATTTCCTCCCCAAAATAAACCAGGAGATATTTCAATTCCATCACCAATAATTTCTGGGACATTATGAATAAAATAGACATTTTCAGGGCTTACGGGTCCACCATAAAACACTGAAAATTCCGCTATTATTGTTGGAATTAAATCGTTAATTGAATAATCAAGAGGTTTGTTCACAATGAATCCTACAGTTCCATCCTCATTGTATTATGTTAATAGAACAATCGATCTATTAAAAGGCTGGTCATAAACCGAAGAAGGTTCGGCAATGAGTAAATTTCCTTTAATGATTTTAGTTGAGGACATCTTTTGATTATTATTATACAAATTTATTCAAAAAAAAAGCCACGCAATGCGTGGCTTTAATTTATTTTGGTAAATTATTAGTTTACAGCTGATTCTAATTCAGCTCCAGCTTTAAATTTAACAACTTTTTTAGCAGCAATTTTGATAGTTGCTCCAGTTTGTGGGTTTCTTCCGTCTCTAGCTGCTCTTGCAGATACTGACCAAGATCCGAATCCTACTAAAGATACTCTACCACCTTTTTTTAATGTACCACTTACATTTCCTAAAAATGATTCTAAAGCTGATTTTGCAGCTGCTTTAGTAATTCCTGCGTCAGCAGCGATTGCGTCAATTAATTCTGATTTGTTCATAATAATAGATATTAAATGTTGGTTAAAATTTCATTACAGTAACAAAATTAGTAGGAATACATTACTGTGCAAGCGTTTTTTTAAAAATCTACCTCTTTTGTTGATAACTTCCTATTTTTGTTGATAAAGAGACTAGATATTGCCTTTTTTTTAATACATTCAACTCCTTAACACCCTATAAAACCAAGGCTTTATCTGAAAATGTCATTCCATTTAAAAGTTCAGAAGCTGTCATTTTTTTCTTTCCTGGAAATTGTAAACTCAAAATTTGGATAAATCCATTTGAAACAGCCACTTTTATTTCTTTTTTTGTGGTTAGAACCGAACCAATAGGATAATTGTGATTTTCAATACTAATTTTCGATTCATAAATCTTCACATTCCACTCTTGGTTATTGTCTTTAAAATAACACCAAGCCACTGGATAAGGCGAAAGTCCACGTATTTGATTGTGAATTTCTGCGCCGGATTTACTCCAATCGATTTTGCAATTGTCTTTATCTAGCTTATACGCCGTTTTAATTTCTGAATTGTCTTCTTGAATTGTAAGTGAAACTTCTTCTTTCTCAATCAATTTTAATGTATCAATAACTGTTTCACTTCCTAAAATCATTAATCGGTCATGAAGTTGGCCTGCATTTTCATCGGGATGAATAGGTGTTTCAGCACTCAAAATCATTGCTCCGGTATCAATTTTGTCATCTATATAAAAGGTAGTAACACCAGTTTTAGATTCTCCATTGATTATAGCCCAATTGATTGGTGCTGCACCACGATAATTTGGTAGCAACGATGCGTGTAGATTAAATGTTCCGTATTTCGGCATTTCCCAAACTAATTTCGGCAACATTCTAAAAGCAACTATTATTTGTAAATTGGCATTTAAACCCTTTAATTCTTCTAAGAACGTTGGATCTTTTAAATTCGTAGGTTGTAAAAGAGTGAGGTTATTTTCTAATGCATATTCTTTTACCGCGGAATATTTTATCTTTTGGCCACGACCTGCAGGTTTATCGGCTGCTGTAATAACTCCTACAACCTCATAGTTGTTCTTTATTATAGTATCCAAAATGCCAACAGCAAATTCTGGGGTTCCCATGAAAACGATTCTCAATTTTTCCATTTCTATTTTAAGGTGTATCTGTTGTTGGGTGAAATAACTATTTCTCCGTTTTCTAATAAGTTTTGTAATGCAAAGATAATTGCATCGGAGGACTTATTAATATGAATTTGAATTTCTCTTGAATTTAGTGCTTTTATTTTCAATAAAGTTAAAATCTGATTTCTCAAATCTTCAGTACCAATCTCTTTATTGTTTTCAGAAATACAATAGGAACAAATTCCGCAATTTTCATTTGATTGTTCATCAAAATAATTCAATATCAATTTGCTTTTGCAATTGGATTCATCATTTACATATTCAATAACAGAATTTAATTGCTCTTTTTTTAGCTTATTTTGAATTTCTAAATTTTTTGAAATGCTATTAATTGTGCGCTCATCTTCCCGAATTACATTAAAAATAATTTTGGTGTCATTACTTTTAGCGTGATAATCGATGATGCCTTTTTCTTTTAATTGCAATAATAACGAACTCACATTGTTTTCTTTAGTTTCTGCTTTTTTAGCAATTAATGTCAAATTTATTCCTGCAGGAACATCATGAATTCCTGAGTAAGTGCGAAGTAATGCTAATATTATTGGTTCTTCTCTGGTATTCAAACTCATGTATCGAATGACTTCTTTCGATGCAATTACAAATTGAACCGTAACTTTTTCTGAAAATTCTTGCGATAAAGTGACTATCCCTTGACGGTCTAAAAACTGTAATGCATTGTAGGTTTTAATTATCGGGAATTGATATTTGCTACAAAACTGATTTAAATTGAATGTAAATTGCTCTTCAATTCCTTCACCATAAGCGATTTGGAAATAATTACACAATTTTACAAACATGTTATTTAAGAAATCTTTATCTGGTAAAACAGAAATGAACTGATTTTCAGCGTTCAATTTATCGTAAGAACTGGTCAATAAAATAGCGTAGGCTTTTTCTTCATTTCTTCCAGCGCGACCTGCTTCTTGGTAGTAATTTTCTATATTTTCAGGAAGTTGAATGTGGATTACAGTTTTAACATTTGCTTTGTCAATTCCCATCCCGAATGCATTTGTGGCAACAATTACTTGCGCCTCTTCCAACATCCAAAGTTCCATATTTTTTTCTTTTTCCTTGGCAGATAAACCTCCGTGGTAATAAGTAGCGCGAAACCCCATGGATTGTAACTGGGAAGAAATATCCAAGCATGATTTTCTGTTGCGAACATATATAATTGAAGGTTCTGGATTTTTTTTCAAAATTTGTTCCATCTTGAAAAGTTTATCCTCAGCTTCAGTAACAAAATAGGCAATATTCTCTCTTTTGAATGATTTTTGAAATAGTGCTGTATTTTTTAATCCCAATTGTAAAATAACATCTTCTTGCACTCTTTTTGTTGCAGAAGCAGTTAATGCTATGAAAGGTATTTTTGAAAAATGAGTTTTTAAATTGGATATTTTTAAATAGGAAGGTCGAAAATCATGTCCCCACTGCGAAACACAATGAGCTTCATCAATTGCAATCATCGAAATAGGCAATTGTTTTATTCGATCTAAAATCCATTCCGTTTGTAAACGTTCCGGTGAAAGGTAAATGAATTTGTAATTTCCAAATTGGCAATTGTCTAAAAGCACCGAAATTTCATCAGATTTTAATCCGCCAGTCAGCGCTATTGCTTTAATATCTCGACTTTGTAAATTTTGAACTTGATCTTTTATTAGGGCTACCAATGGAGAAATTACCAAGCAAATTCCGTCTTTCATTAAAGCTGGAACCTGAAAGCAAATCGATTTTCCGCCACCTGTTGGCAATAAAGCAAACGTATCTTGACCACTCAAAACAGAATCAATAATTTCCTTTTGAAGTGATCTAAACTGATCGTGTTTCCAGTATTTTTTTAGAATTTCTAACGCTTTCGGCATTTATTTTGCTTAAATATTTCAGAAAATAATGTTATTCCTGATTTAAATTTTATCTAAGATAAAAAGAATTCTGTTATCTAAGCTATCTTTTGGAACTTCAATTAAATTATAACCATATTTAGTGTAGGTTTCAACAAGGTGGTTGTGAATTAATTCCGACTGTTCGTAGTTTTCATAACGCGCTTCATCACTAACATAAATTTCTTTCCATGGCGGAAGAATATAGACTTCAGAATAGATATTTTCGCGACAAGCAGCATCAAAAAAAGAAGGGTAGGAGTCGCCAATATAATGCATGTAAGCCAACACATCAGGGATTCCACGGTCTATAAATACTACTTCATGGGGTTCGTTTTGTGCCTCTAAATATTGTTTTTTTCTACCTTCTAATAATAGTTCGCTGAAAAGTAAAGGTTGTTCTAGGAATAATTGGTCAATTCCTTGTTTTCGGGCTTCCATAGTTACCTCACGAGAAATCTCGGGATAACAACAATAACCACGTGCTTTTAGCTCATCGATAATTGATGTTTTTCCAGTACCAGGACCGCCAATAATTACTTTAATTTTCTTTTGCACCATTAAAAAATTGGTTACAAACTTACTTAAAGAAATTGGTATTTGAAAAGATATTTTTCAAACGAACATTTATTATTTTTAACCACTTTATATTTCATAATATTTACCTTATATTTGCTATATTTTATTTTTAAATGGACAAAAAGACTACTGATTTTTATGAAAGATTGCGTTTGGAATTGAATAATAACACTTCCTGGCCCACTAAATACTTGTTTAAATTCATAGTTCCAAACGACCAATTTAAAATAGATCAAGTTGAAAATGCATTCAATAACATGGGAGCCGTAATTGACACTAAGCAGTCAAAAACGGGAAAATACACCAGTATTTCGATTCACGTTCAAATGCAAGATGCACAAAATATAATAGACAAATACCTTGAAGTATCAACTGTAGAAGGTATAATTTCCCTATAAATATGGAACCAAAATATCAAAAAGAGGTAGCCAATGATGTTGTATTTAATTTAGAATACAATTCAGAAAGACCCCATCTAATTATCCCTGAATACGGTCGTCATTTGCAAAAATTGATTGATCAAGCAACTGTAATCGAGGATCCTATCGAAAGAAATAAAGCCGCAAAATACATCATCCAAGTAATGGGAAGTTTGAATCCTCATTTACGTGATGTTTTGGATTTCCAACATAAATTATGGGATCAATTATTTATCATGTCCGATTTTAAATTGGATGTTGAATCTCCTTATCCTATTCCTACACGCGAAGTATTGCAACTAAAACCAGATGTATTAAATTACCCTCAAAACTTTCCAAAATATCGTTTCTATGGTAATAATATCAAGTACATGATTGATGTTGCTAATAAGTGGGAAGAAGGTGAAATGAAATCAGCTTTAGTGAAAGTGATCGCCAACCACATGAAAAAGTGTTATTTGAGTTGGAATAAAGACACCGTAAAAGACGACGTTATTTTCGAACATTTATATGAACTTTCAGGCGGAAAAATTAATATGCTCCAAAGTACAGAAGTGCTTTTAAACACTTCGGATTTGATGAGAACCAATAAGAAAGTCTCCAACAAAACGAATCCTTCCGGACCAATTATCAAGCCTAAAATTTCAAAAACAGGTAAATCTAACAATCAAAATCATAAAAATAAAATCAGAAAACCATTATAAAATAACAGCATTTTATAAGGATTAAACTATTTCAAAATTTATTAAAATAAAATATGGGAACATTTAAAATTGAAGGTGGCATTCGACTAAAAGGGGATATCACTCCACAAGGAGCAAAAAACGAAGCATTACAAATATTATGTGCTGTACTTTTAACTCCTGAAAAAGTCACTATCAACAATATTCCAGACATTATTGATGTCAATAAATTAATTACTTTATTAGGAAATCTAGGAGTTAAAATTCAAAGAAATTCACCTAGTTCAATCACTTTTCAAGCTGACGAAGTTAATGTTGGCTACCTAGAAACCGAAGCTTTCAAAAAAGAAGGAGGTTCGTTAAGAGGTTCAATTATGATTGTTGGTCCACTATTAGCTCGTTTTGGAAAAGGATATATTCCAAAGCCAGGAGGAGATAAAATTGGAAGAAGAAGATTAGACACCCACTTTGAAGGATTTATCAATTTAGGTGCGAAGTTCCGTTACAATAGAGAAGATCATTTTTATGGTGTTGAAGCTCCAGACGGATTGCAAGGCGCCAACATGTTGTTAGACGAAGCATCGGTAACTGGAACTGCTAATATCTTGATGGCCGCTGTTTTAGCTAAAGGAAAAACTACTGTTTATAATGCTGCTTGCGAACCTTATTTGCAACAATTGAGCAAAATGTTGAATTCAATGGGAGCCAATATTACTGGTGTTGGATCAAATTTATTGACAATTGAAGGGGTTGAAAGCCTTGGTGGATGCGAACATACAATTCTTCCAGATATGATAGAAATTGGTTCTTGGATTGGACTTGCTGCCATGACTAGAAGTGAAATTACAATTAAGAATGTAAGTTGGGACAACCTTGGAATTATTCCAAATACCTTCAGAAAATTGGGTATTACCCTTGAAAAAAGAGGTGATGATATCTATATTCCTGCTCATAATGACGGTTACGAAATAAAAACAGATATCGACGGATCAATACTTACAATTGCCGATGCACCATGGCCAGGATTTACCCCCGACTTGTTGAGTATCGTTTTAGTGGTTGCAACTCAAGCGAAAGGGGATGTATTAATTCATCAAAAAATGTTTGAAAGCCGATTATTTTTCGTTGATAAATTGATTGACATGGGTGCTAAAATTATGCTTTGTGATCCACACAGAGCGGTGGTTATGGGACACAATTTCCAATCTCAATTGAAAGCAACAACCATGTCGTCACCAGATATTCGTGCTGGAATTTCATTGTTAATTGCTGCGCTTTCTGCAAAAGGAACGAGCACAATTCAAAATATTGAACAAATTGACAGAGGTTACGAAAGAATTGATGAAAGATTGAGAGCCATTGGGGCAAATATCGTAAGAGCCTAAATAATTTCGGAAACACCAAAAAAACGTAATGAAAACAAGTGAACAAACAGCTGTAAAAGCAACTTATTTTAGTATTGTTGGGAACACTTGTTTAGCAATCATAAAAGGTATAGCCGGTATTTTTGGGAATTCGTATGCGTTAATAGCGGATGCCATTGAATCGACTACCGATATTTTTTCGTCGTTTTTAGTTTTATTCGGAATAAAATATTCTAATCGCCCTGCTGATGCAAATCATCCTTATGGTCACGGTCGTGTTGAACCTTTAATCACTTTTTTAGTAGTTGGGTTCTTAATTACTTCTGCAACTATAATTGCCTATGAAAGTATTGCCAATATTGGCACTCCGCATGAATTACCTAAACCTTGGACGTTAATAGTTTTAGCTGCAATTATTATTTGGAAAGAATATTCCTTCCGATTGGTAATGAAAAGAGGGATTCAAACCAATAGTTCTTCGCTTAAAGCTGATGCTTGGCACCATAGAAGTGATGCAATTACATCTGTAGCGGCATTTTTGGGAATTTCAATTGCTTTGTTTTTAGGCAAAGGGTATGAATCTGCAGATGACTGGGCTGCACTTTTTGCTTCAGGATTTATTTTATACAACAGTTATCTTATTTTCAGACCTGCTTTAGGCGAAATTATGGACGAACATTTATATGAAGATTTAGAAGCTGAAATCAGAAAAATATCTTTAACGGTTGAAGGTGTAATAGCCACCGAAAAATGTTTTATTCGTAAATCGGGAATGAAGTTTCATGTCGATTTACACGCGGTTGTTGACGGAAATATCTCTGTTACAAAGGGTCATGATATAGCCCATTTATTAAAAGATACTTTACGAGAAAATATAATTGAATTGGGCCATGTATTAATTCATATTGAGCCAAATTAATATAACTTATGTAATAAAAAAAAGCGGGTAAATTACCCGCTTTTTTTATTTTAAAATAAATTAATCCAATGCATTTAGGATTTTTAAACCAAAAATAACGCCGTCTCCGATGTATCCATTTTGATAAGATCTTATATAATCCAATCTAAATAGTTTAAATTTCCCAAAGCCTAAATTGTCTAAACCAATAGTATATTCTGTATAAGGCTTTTTGTTTGGAACTGACAATTCGTGAAATCCAATTATTAAAGTTGATTTTAATTTGTTTATAAGTGGAATTTTATTGGTAAAAAAGCCTTGATCATTGTGTTCTATATGGGCTTCGAAATAGCTGTCATTTGTACTATTTGTGTAATAAGGCATGAAATTAAAGACATTTAAATAACGATCCGTTCCACCAATGTGGGTTTGATTTCCATTGAAATGTTTGTAATCCATAAAGGCAATATCGGTAGCGTTAAATAATTTTCCACCTTTTATATTAATCGCAAGGTTTCCCTTATTTCCCATATTTATATCATAGAAAATACGAGTGCTTAAATGTTCAAATTCATACTTTTTATCGCTCCCTGCAACTGCTTTTTCAAACCCTAAGAAAAGGGTTGGGTACTTTTCATCTCTGAAATTGAATTTTCCGTCTGGGCGTGAAAAGTATTTGTTTCCAAAATTAATTCGAGCATTTAAACCCAATTTAATCAAATGATGTTCATCAAATCCTGCGCTTACAAAATCATTTTCATTTAGTGGATTGTTAGATGTATAGGGCTTATCGTTTTTAATAATTGTAAAATCTGTAGTATTAAAAAGCGGTTTTCTTTGTACGTATTCAATTTTACCATTAAGATTTATTCCATTAGCAACATCTTGAGCGTAATTTATTCTTGCAAATTCAAGATTATACAATTTCATATAATTACTTTTAAAGAAAAGAGTACTTGAAGAATTAATAAATGGACTAATAGCTTCGCTACTATTAAATTGTTCTACTTTTGTTCCACCATTAATGGATAAATTGGCATAATTTTGATTGTTGAATTGATGATAAAATCGACCGGTTACTCGTAATCTCTCATCCGAAAATCCGTAGTTAATGTCGGTTCTAATTTCTGTTCTCTTGCCGGTTTCTTCATTTCGTTTATAATAACTAAAACCAGTTGACATATTATAACCCTGAACAGTGTTAAAAGTAAGCGAACTTAAATCCATTAACCCCGAGTAGTTAAAGCTCATTTTTTTGAATGAGTTTTTATAAGTATAACCAAAAACTAGACTTCCAATTTTGAATTTATTATTTTTCTTATCAATTGAATCTAAATAGGTTTTTGAACTTCTAATCAAATAAATACTATCTTTTTTTTGATAATCGGTTGATTCTTCAGCGGTTAAAGGTATTGGTCGGTTTTTATTCCAAAAGACAGTATCTTTTTTATTGGCGTTTTCTTCAAAGCTAAGCACTTCATTTCCGAAAGTTTTCTTCTCAAATGAATTTATAAATTCGTAATTGCTAAACACATAATTAAATTTTCCATTGAATTTAATTCCAAATATTCCTGCACTGAACGATAAACTTTGAGAATTTTTGGCCCAAATTTTATTTTTAGAATTGTAACTATAGTTTTGTTTTAAATTCATATATTCCAAAAATTCATTCTTCATTCTGTACCCTTTGATGTCTAAATCAACGGCGTAAATTGCCCAACTATCGTCTACAATATATAGGTATCCTTCAAAAACAGGTTCCTTATCTCTTTTTGGAATGACTTTAATTTTACAAATTTGTTGTCTGTTTTCATCAAAGAAAGTACCTTCTAATTTGTATTTGTAATAATTAAAAGCATTGTTTGCAATTGGGGAAATCATGCTAATATTGAAATCTATGGTATTGTTATAAAAGTCGTACAATGACGATTCTGCAGTATTGTAACTAAAACCGTTATTATTACCACTGATTTTCGAAGCGATAATTTTCTCTTTTAGGTTATTTGGTTTTTCATAGGAGATTTTTGAAAACGTCTCTGATAAATAAATAATACCACTTCCAGTTGAATCGATATTTGCACCCATTTGTTCACCAAGATCAATTTTTTGACCTAATATTTTTTTAGGCAAGTCTTTAATTTTAAAAATTCCTCTCGAGTAAAAATCAGCTTTAAACTTTGATGTTTTATCTGAATTTTCCTTTTTGCTAGCAATTGCACTTCGGATAATTGCATTGGCGGGATTTTCTTTCTGATTGATAACCACTTCATTTAAAGTGTAATTTTCCTCAATCATTTTTACATTCAATTGGTAAGGTAATTTTTCTATGTCAATAGCTATTTTTTGAGTCTTGAAACCCAAGTATTGAAATACTATGGTGTGTTTACCAATAGACTTAATGTTTAATTCGTAAATACCATTATCATTTGAAGTAGTTCCATTATAGGTGTTTGAAGAAAAAATAGTTACAAATGGCAACGGATTTCCTTTTTCATCGGAAACAGTTCCTTTAATTTGAGCAAAATTTGAAATACAGGCTAGTAATAATAAGAAGGTTATTTTCTTCATGGTTTTTGATTATTTTATTTTACGACGATTTAAAATTAGAATTGTTACGAGGATGATTGTATTATAAAAATGACTCTAGGGCCAAATCGTAACTTTTTAAACCGAATCCAATGATTACCCCTTTTGCATTAGCAGAAATAAAAGATTGATGGCGAAATGTTTCTCTAGAGAAAGTATTGGAAATATGTACTTCAATTACTGGAGTAGAAATTGCTTTTACGGCATCGCCAATTCCTATTGAAGTGTGGGTATAGGCTGCAGCGTTTAATAGTATACCATCAAATGAAAATCCGACTTCTTGAATTTTAGATATTAATTCACCTTCAATATTGCTTTGAAAATAATCCAATTCTATGCTTGGATATTTCTCTTTTAATACTGAAAAATAATCTTCAAATGTTTGATAACCGTAAATTTCAGGTTCTCTTTTACCTAAGAGGTTTAAATTCGGGCCATTAATAATAATAATCTTCATTTTTTTTAGTAAAAATAGGAAATCTTCTCCCATAATCATTTATTTAATTTAAAAAAACCAATTTTTATTATAATATAGATAGTTATTAGCTAGTTATTAACTTTTTTATTGATTTTTACACTCTAAAACACCAATAAAATTAAGTATTGTTTATATAAATGTTAATAAAATGGTTTGAATTTATTTTTTTTTGTTATTTTTGTACAAAATTTAAATACAATGATGTGTTTAAAAAAAAATCTACTAAATATTAATTTAACTACAACAAAAATGAAAAAAATTATTTTAACTGCGGCAGCACTTTTCTTGTTTGCTTTTGCAAATGCTCAAGAGAATAAAGTAGCAACACAAGGTTTTTCTAAAGGAAATTTAATTGTTTCTGGAGAAGTAAGCTTTGTTTCTAGAAGTTGGGGTGGTAATTCTACTGCATTAATTTCTCCTAGTTTTGTTTATTTTACTTCTGATAATATTTCTGTATCTGCAAGATATACAAATGAAAAAACAGGACCATTATCTAATAAAGGTTTTGGTATTGGTACAGCATACCATTTTAATGCTGGTAAACAATTCTCTACTCAATTAGGTTTGAATTTAGATTTTGGAACTATGAAAAATGGTACTGAAGACTATACTACCAAAAACTTTGATATTGTTTATGGTATCAACTATTTTGTATCAAATCATATGTTTTTAGGAGCAAATCTTGCTGGTTTAACGCATCATATTGTTTCCCCTAAAGTTGGTCCTGAAGTGGAAACTACCTCTTTAGGTTTTAATACTAACAATATCTCTATTAATGTTGGATATAAATTCTAATTAGAATTTAAATTATAATTAAACCACGCTTTAGTCGTGGTTTTTTTTTATTACTCAATATTAATTTGTTAATAAACTGTTGATAAATTGTTAACAACTATATAAACCCCCGTGTTTATTGAAAATTTATTTGTTATAAATTTGATTATTATTAACAATAAACAAATAATGAAATGAAAAAAATTATTTTAACTGCTGCTGCAGTATTCGCGTTTAGCTTTGCAAATGCACAAGACACTAAATTTGGTGTTAAAGGAGGTTTAAATATGGCTAACAATTCATCTGATGGATCTAAAAGTATTACTTCTTTCCATTTAGGAGGTTTTGCTCAATTCAAAATGAATGATAAATTTGCTATTCAACCTGAATTATTATACTCTGCTCAAGGGGCAAAAAATGATTTTGGAACATTAAATTTAAATTACATCAATATTCCATTGATGGCTAAATATAAATTAGCTGATGCTTTTAGTATTGAAGCTGGACCACAAATCGGATTTTTAATGTCTGCTAAATTTGCATCTATTGATTATAAAGATCAATGTAACTCAACTGATTTTGGTTTTAATTTAGGTGCTGGTTATGACTTAAATGAAACTATGTCATTAGGTTTACGTTACACAATGGGTTTAACAAATGTAGCTAAAGACGTTGCTGGACAAACAAATAATTCAAAAAACTCTAACATTCAATTGTCTTTTGGATATAAATTCTAATTAGAATTTAAATTATAATTAAACCACGCTTTAGGCGTGGTTTTTTTATGAAAATAGTTTTCCTTTGTAATTATGAATTGGAGTACTTACATAAAAAGTTATCAATCCTATTTGAGAATTGAAAGAGGAATGTCAAAAAATACAATTGACAATTATTCTTTTGATATCGAGCGATTGTGTCTTTTTCTTGATGAAAATTCAATTTCCGTTTCGCCAATTACTATTAGCGAAGAAACAATACAGCAATTTATTTATCATATTGCAAAACAATTAAATGCAAGGTCGCAAGCCAGAATAATTTCGGGTTTGAAAAGTTTTTTTTCTTATTTGATATTTGAAGATTATAGATCTGACAATCCTTTAGAATTAATTGAAACCCCCAGAATTGGTCGGAAACTTCCCGATACCTTATCGATTGTTGATATTGACCGCCTCATTGCTGCGATTGATTTAAGTTCTAATGAAGGCGAAAGAAATAGAGCCATGCTCGAAACACTTTATGGATGTGGATTGCGCGTTTCTGAATTGGTAACTCTAAAAATATCAGATCTTTTCTTTGATGAGGGTTTTATTAAGATTACGGGAAAAGGGAACAAACAACGATTTGTTCCGATTGGTTCTTACACCCAGAAATACATTGAAATTTATAAAGACAATGTGAGATCTCATTTAAATATCCAAAAAGGGCACGAAGACACTTTGTTTTTAAATAGGAGAGGGCGTCAATTGACGCGAGCTATGATTTTTACAATAATTAAAGAGCTAGCCGTAAAAATTGATCTTAATAAAACCATCAGTCCGCATACATTTCGCCATTCATTTGCAACCCATTTACTTGAAAATGGAGCCGATTTACGTTCAATCCAATTAATGCTCGGTCATGAATCCATTACTACAACTGAAATTTATGTGCACTTAGACCGAAAACATTTGTCGGAAATTATGAATACGTTTCACCCGAGAAAGTGATTTGGTTATTCGTTGATCGTTGATTCGGTTATTTGTTTAATTTGTGTTTTGTCAATCTGAATTTATTTCAGATTCTATTTTTACGTTTTTTTAGATGCTGAAACGAGTTCAGCAAGACAAAATTATCCTTTGCAAAAATCTAAAATCTAAAATCCGAAGCCGCGTGAGGGGGTGAAGTGAAAAGCCCACAGGCAAGTGAAGCGAAAGCGGAACTTGGCGAGGACTTGTAGCGAAAAACCCGACCGAGTTTAATTCATTATTTACTCGTAACTCAAAACGTTCTAAACGAGGACACGCCCAAAAAAAGTCAATAAAAATAGGTGAATTTAAAAATAATTCATAAAAAAAAGACTTGCTAATTAGCAAGTCTTATATTTTTCAACTTCATCAATTCCTTCTCTTTGGGAAGGCTAGGATGGAATTATTTTGCGATATTAACCGCTCTAGTTTCTCTAATTACAGTTACCTTAACTTGACCTGGATAAGTCATTTCAGTTTGTATTTTTTGTGATATTTCAAATGATAAAGTAGCAGCGTTATCATCAGAAACTTTTTCACTTTCAACGATTACACGTAACTCTCTACCCGCTTGAATTGCATAAGCATTTTTAACTCCATTGAATCCGAAAGCAACTTCTTCAAGGTCTTTCAAACGCTGAATGTAGGAATCTAAAACTTGTCTTCTCGCTCCAGGACGTGCTCCAGAAATAGCATCACAAACTTGGATAATCGGAGATAATAATGACTTCATTTCAATTTCGTCGTGGTGCGCTCCAATTGCATTACAAACTTCTTCTTTTTCACCATATTTCTCAGCCCATTGCATCCCTAATAATGCGTGAGGCAAATCGCTTTCTGCATCTGGAACTTTTCCAATATCGTGTAATAAACCGGCTCTTTTTGCTAGTTTAACATTCAATCCTAATTCTGCTGCCATGATTCCACAAAGCTTCGAAACTTCTCTTGAGTGTTGCAATAAGTTTTGACCATAAGAAGAACGGTACTTCATTCTACCTACCACTTTAATCAGTTCTGGGTGCAATCCGTGAATCCCTAAATCGATTACGGTTCTTTTACCAACTTCAATAATCTCGTCGTCAATTTGTTTAGCCGTTTTTGCAACTACTTCTTCAATTCTCGCCGGGTGAATTCTACCGTCGGTAACTAATTTATGAAGTGCTAAACGAGCAATTTCTCTTCTCACAGGATCGAAACAAGACAATATAATTGCTTCTGGAGTGTCGTCAACAATAATCTCTACACCAGTTGCAGCTTCTAAAGCTCTAATGTTACGACCTTCACGACCAATGATTCTACCTTTTACATCGTCAGATTCAATGTTGAAAACAGAAACGCAATTTTCTACTGCTTCTTCTGTTCCCACTCTTTGGATAGTATTGATAATAATTTTCTTGGCTTCTTGTTGAGCAGTTAACTTGGCTTCCTCAATGGTGTCTTGAATTTGAGCCATCGCCTTGGTTTTAGCTTCTGCTTTTAAACCTTCAATTAACTGGTTGCTTGCTTCTTCGGCCGATAAACCTGAAATTACTTCCAATTGGTTTAACTGGCTTTTATGCATTTTATCAACTTCAATTTGCTTCTTGTCTAGAATTTCAATTTTAGAAGTGTATTCAGCTGTTTTTGCCTCAAAATCGTCGTTGATTTTTTTAGCTTTTGCCAACTCGTTTGAAACTTGAGATTCTTTATCACGAATTCTTTTTTCTACTTCGGCAACCTTTCTTTCTCTTCCTAGAATTACTTCTTCGTGTTCCGATTTTAATTCGATAAATCTTTCTTTAGCTTGAAGAATTTTATCTTTTTTGATGTTTTCTCCTTCTAAATTTGCGTCTTTTAAGATCGAAGCGGCTTCCTTTTTAGCATTTTGAACTAAACTAGAAACACTACTTTTTTCCATCACTTTTGCAAGAATAAAACCTCCTGCAATACCAACTATTCCCGAAATAATTATTATTAATGTACTGTCCATGTTTGTGTAAAATTTATATATAAAAAAAGCCTACATTAGATTGCTTGAATAAACTCGGAAATACAAGTTTTGAGCTAACTCATTGTTCAAGCTTTCACGCAATGGTGACATGCTATAGTAATGAAGATTCGCTCATTCTAAATTTTTAGTGTTGAGTTTACCAAATAGGAACTAATGTAGGCAGTATCTTAGTTATGTTAAGAACGTATTATTTATCGAGATAATTGGCTAATAATTCATTGATTTTCTTAAGTCGTTCGTTAGTTTCTACATTATCGACTGACTTATCAATTTGCTTTTGTTCTAGTTGAGAGGCAAATTGTAAGGCGCACATTGCCAATACATCTTGTTTGTCTCGAACCGCATAATTTTCTTCAAACTGCTTAATCATAATATCAATTTTCTTAGAAGCACTTCTAAGTCCTTCTTCTTGAGACATATCTACCGTTAACGGATAAACTCTGTCTGCAATTGATAATTTAATTTTAAGCTTCTCATCCATAGTTTTCTAATCAGATAACTGCGATATACAGTAATCAATTTCACGGATTAATGAATTTATTTTTAGCTTCGTATCTCTTTTGTTTTCTTCACTGCCAAGCAACGAATTAGCCATTTTGATTGAATTGTATTGCGATTTTAAAATCTCAATCTCTGTAGATTGGTTTTTAATAGTCTGAGCAGAATCGTTTAATTCTCTGTTTAAGATAGTATTATTTTTCTCTAAAGTATCTATTTTACTAAAGAGTTTTTCAATATTACTTTCTAGAGTTTTAATTATTTCTGCAAATTCACTCATTCTGAAACTAAATCATTACTTAATCTACAAAGTTAGTATTCCTATTTAATTAATCGGCTATTTTTGGCAATTTTTTTTACCAATTTTCATATTATTTTTTAATAATTTGAAATTTAGTAGTTTATATTACTTTTTCTTTTTTAGATGTGAAACTTTTTTTAATTTAGCAGAAACCTTTAAAATGAAATACAGCCTCTTTTTTTTACTTTTATCTGCCTCTGTTTTTTCGCAAATTAACTACCCTAAAGATTATTTTTCTTGCCCATTAGAAATCCCAACTCAGTTATCAGGAAATTTTGGCGAATTAAGACCCAATCATTTTCATGCGGGATTTGATTATAAAACTCAAAAAAAAGAAGGTTTAACTGTTCATGCCGCTGCTGAAGGGTATGTTTCTAGAATAAAAATTTCCACTTTTGGTTACGGAAAAGCAATTTACATCACCCATCCAAATGGTTTCACAACAGTTTACGGACATTTAAGTTCGTTAAGTCCTAAAATTGATTCTTATTTGAAAGCGGAACATTATAAACAGAAAACGTATGAAGTTGATTTGTATTTAAAACCAACTGATATTCTGATTTCTAAAAATGAAATTGTTGCACTATCTGGAAATACGGGAGGTTCTGATGGGCCACATTTGCATTTTGAAATTAGAGATTCTCAAACCGAAAAAATCATCAATCCTATTTTTTTTGGATTTGATACCGAAATAAAAGACACTCAAAAACCTGCTATTACGAATTTATTTGTTTACCCTTTAGATGAAAATTCTGTTGTAAATAAATCCAAAAATCCCTTCATGATTAATCTTTCTTTGCAAAAAGATGGAAACTATAATTGTGACAGAATTTTGGCAAAAGGACCAATTGGTTTTGGAATTAATACCTACGATTTGTCTGATTTATCTTGGGACAGAAATGGCGTTTATAAAGTGGAAACTTTTTTAAATGGGAAAACAATTTATGGATATCAATTTGATTCCTATGCCTTTGATCAAATGCGTTATGTAAATGCCTTAATTGACTATGAAAGGTACAAAAAAACAGGTCAAAGAGTTCAAAAATTATTCATGAAAACTCCATTTCCATTATCTATTATTAATAAATACAATGAAAATGGAAAGATTGATGTTTCGCAAAATACCAACATCAATTATCGAATTGAAGTGTCTGATTTTAATTCAAATAAGACAACCATAACAATTCCAATTGAATTTTCAAATGATGAAGCAACCGATACTTTAAAAGTTAAAAAAACGAAGTTTTTAGTAAAATCCGACAAAGAATACAATTTTGAAAAAGGAAATTGGTCTTTTTATGTTCCAAAAGGTACTTTTTACGATGACTTTTATTTGAATTTTGAAGAAAAAGGCAATTCCTTATTATTAAATAATGAGAATATTCCTGTTCATTCTAATTTTTTAATTTCTGTAATTGATTCAATTTCTTCGAAAGAGGACAAAGAGAAAATGTTTATTGGTTCCATTGACGACAAAAAAATTAATTTCAATTATACCAAATTAAAAGACAATACGTTTTCTACTTATACCAAAAACTGGGGCGAATTTTCATTGATAAAAGATGTAGTTCCGCCAACAATTAAAATTGCTAAAAGCATTGAAGGTAAATGGATTAGTGATAAAAAATCAATAGAATTTATAATATCCGATGCGTTGTCTGGAATAAAAACATACGATGGATATATAAACGGAAATTGGATATTATTCGAATACGATTATAAAACAAAAAAAATAGTTCACTATTTCGACGATGGAATCGTTGCTGAAGGGCAAAACAATTTAAAGGTAGTTGTTACCGATAATGTTGGAAATTCTGCTATCTTTGAAACACAATTTTTCAGAAGTCAAATAAAAAAATAAATTTTCTTGAAAATCAAAAACCTTCTTTTTACCATAGCGTTATTATTCATAGGAAATTTTGTTTTTGCTCAATTTGCTAGGGTAAAAGGAATTATTTTAGATGAAAATAATAACCCGGTAGAAAACGTAAATATTTCTTACCAAACGAAATCTACGATTACCAATGCAAATGGTTTTTATTCTTTGACTGTACCTTCAAATAAAAAAATCATCCTTATTTTTACTCATATTTCACTGAAGAAAACCACAGCAACATTAGAATTGAAAACCAACGAAGATTTTGAATTCAATGTTACTATGAATGACAATGCTGAACAAATGGGCGAGGTGATTGTTACTGCAAAAAACAGAAAACGAATTCAAGGAATCACTACTATTGAACCCGAAATGATTCGAAAAATTCCAGGTGCAAATGCAGGAGTTGAAAATATTTTGAAAACACTACCGGGGGTTTATTCTAACAATGAATTGAGTACTCAATATGCTGTTCGTGGTGGAAATTATGATGAGAATTTAGTTTACGTTAATGAAGTTGAAGTTTACCGACCGTTTTTAGTTCGTTCAGGTCAGCAAGAAGGGTTGAGTTTTACCAACACTGATTTGGTTCAAAATGTCGATTTTTCGGCCGGTGGTTTCCAATCTAAATATGGTGATAAATTATCATCTGTTTTAGACATTACGTACCGCCGACCAACAAAATTTGGTATTGCCGCAGAAGCAAGTTTATTAGGTGGAAGTTTGGCTATTGATGCCGTTTCAAAAAATCAAAAATGGTCAGCAATTACTGGAGTTCGATATAGAGATAATAGTTTATTGGTGAATAGCCAACAAACAGAAACGAATTTCAAACCTACCTTTGCGGATCTTCAAACGAATATCATTTATAACGCTTCAACCAAGTGGCAATGGAGTTTTTTGGGAAATATATCTCAGAATAAATACAATTACCAACCCATTTCTAGACAAACAAATTTTGGAACTATCAACGAACCAATAGCTTTGCAAGTATATTATGAAGGTCAAGAAAAAGATAGATATGACACCTATTTTGGTGCTTTTAAAACAACATTCAAACCGTCAGATAATTTCACACTAAAATTCATAACTTCTGCTTATCACACTTTAGAGCAAGAATATTTTGACATTTTTGCAGGATATTATCTAGGTGAAGTTGATACGAATATTGGCTCCGAAACTTTTGGAGGTGTAACTTTCAGTCGTGCAATTGGAACTCAATTAAATCATGCTCGAAATGATTTGGATGCCTTAATTGTTAATGCTGAGGTTAAAGGATTTCATGATTTGAAAAAAAATCAAGTGGAATGGGGCTTCAAATATACTCGCGAAGATATTCGTGATAGAGTAGTGGAATGGGAAGTAATCGATTCTGCTGGGTTTTCAATCAATCCACCCCACTTGAATTTACCAATAAATGAACAACCTTATCATCCTTATATTGGTCCGTTAGTACCTTTTCAAAATGTTAGAGCATTGAATTACGCAACTATTGATAGGTTGTCGGGTTACGTTCAATTAAATAGAAAAACCAAGTTAGGAAATCACGATATTTGGTTTACTATTGGTTCCAGAATGCACCAATGGAAAGTAAATGGCGCGAATCAAGTTGGTAAAAGCCAAATCGAATTCAGTCCAAGAGCTCAGTTTGCCATTAAACCCGACTGGGAAAAAGACATGGTTTTCCGATTTTCAACTGGTTTTTATGTTCAACCTCCATCTTATAGAGAACTTAGAGATTCAACAGGAACAGTACTTCCAAACGTAAAAGCTCAAAAATCCATACATTTTGTATTGAGTAGCGATTATAGCTTTAAAATGTGGAATCGTCCTTTCAAACTGGTTTCAGAAGCCTATTATAAAATATTAAACAACGTGAATCCGTATACTTTGGATAATGTCCGAATTCGATATGCTGCAGACAATAATGCGGTTGCTTATGCTCAAGGTTTGGATCTTCGTTTGAACGGTGAATTTGTTCCCGGAACAGAATCGTGGTTTAGTTTTGGGTATTTAAAAACAGAGGAAAATATTGATAATAAAGGTTACATTCCTAGACCTACCGATCAAACTTTGAAATTTGGAATCTTATTTCAAGATTACATGCCGAACCTTCCTAGTGTTAAATTGTATATGAACTTGGTTTATAATACTGGTCTTCCAGGTGGTTCGCCTTCTTATGCTGATCCGTATTTGTACCAAAATAAAATGAGAGATTACCGTCGTGCGGATGTCGGATTTTTTAAAGTTTTCACCGATAACAACAAGAATTTACCGAATGGTCATTGGCTAAAAAAATTCAAGGATTTATCCGCGGGAATGGAAATTTTCAATTTGTTTAATAATATGAACGCCATTACCAATACTTGGGTTCGTGACGTTTATACAAAAAACCAATATGGAATCCCTAATTATATGACTACTAGGGTTTTCAACTTTAAGATATCGGCTAAATTCTAAATTAGAATATCACTTTCAAGATCGGATTTTTCTATTTTAAAATCAAATCCCAATCGTTGAACCAATTCAATTACTAGATTTTTGTACCAGTTTTCTGATTTTGGATGGATGTAAATCTTTTCAATCAATTGGTTGATATCAACATCAATTTTCAAACCGTTGTCAATTTTTAAATCAAATGAAGTAACGTCGGTAATAATTCGAATTTCCCTTTCATATTGGAAACTTTTTCGTTTAAACAAAAAGGGGAAAAACGTATTGTCAAACGGAATATATTCTTTTTTGTAATCGATATAATTTACTTCACCAATGTGTTGTTCATAGGTTTTATCCAAATGTAAAGCCTCTTGAATTCTTCCTACAGTCGATTGAATTGCCAAACCTTCGCTTTTTTGAGTGAAAATTTGCCACATAGCAAAAGATTCATATTCATTTATATGCCAACTACTAATCACCACATTTTCACGATGTGATTTGTAATAATCTAAAAACGCTGGATTATTGATGGATAATTTTCGAATTTCTTCAAATGTAGGTTCGCTAAAGGTGCCTTCGTATTGGTCTTCAAATTTATCTGAACGAGAGAGAAATAATTTTCTATAAAGCAGTAAATCAACAAATTTTGACAAGTCCAAATACTTCCAAACAATAGTGTCCGGATCTTCAGGTAGCTTGATATTTTTGTCGTTGATAAACATTTATAGAATTTAACATGAACCTAATTTTACTCAAAACTCTGCATTGAAACCAGTTTGTTGTAGGTTCCGTTTAAGGCAATTAATTCGTCGTGTGTTCCTTGTTCTACAATTTTTCCTTTTTGTAAAACCACAATTTTGTCTGCTTTTTGAATGGTAGAAAGTCGGTGTGCAATTACAATCGACGTTCTGTTTTGCATCATATTTTCTAATGCAACTTGTACAAATTTTTCACTTTCTGTATCTAATGCTGAGGTTGCTTCATCCAATATCATAATTGGAGGATTCTTCAAAACTGCTCGTGCAATAGATAATCTTTGTTTCTGACCGCCTGAAAGTTTGTTTCCGCTGTCGCCAATATTAGTATAAATACCATTTGGTAATTCTTTTACAAATTCATAGGCATTTGCAATTTTCAACGCCTCGATAATTTCGTCATCGGTAGCGTCCAATTTACCTAATGAAATATTTGCTTTTATAGTATCATTAAATAAAATACTATCTTGAGTAACTAATCCCATCAAACCGCGTAAAGATTGCAAATTCATGTCTTTGATTGCAACAGAATCAATTTCTATTTTACCATCATTTACATCGTAAAAACGAGTTAGTAAATTGGCAATAGTACTTTTTCCACTTCCCGATTGACCAACTAAAGCCACCGTTTGTCCTTTTTTCACTTCCAATGAAAAGTCTTTTAAAACATATTCATCCTCATATTTGAAATTGATTTTTTCTATATTGATTTTATCATCAAAACTCGATTTTTCAATTGCATTTTCTTTGTTTACAATTGGATTTTCTTGTTCCAATATTTCTAAAATTCGTTCAGCAGCCGCATTTCCTCTTTTAATGTTATAGGAAGCTTTTGATATTGATTTTGCTGGGGTTAAAATATTGTATGCCAATCCCATGTAAGTAATGAAGGCAGCGCCATTTAAAGTATGTTCAATTAAAACCATGTGTCCGCCAAACCACAATAATACAGCGATGACCATAATTCCCATAAACTCACTTAAGGGCGAGGCTAGATTTTGTCTATTCCCAATGGTATTGGATAATCCAAAAAATCTATCTGTAGAATTTTGAAATACTTTGCCGAAGTACTTTTCTGAATTATAGCCTTTTACTACTTTTAATCCGCCAAGGGTTTCCTCTATAATGGATAGAAATATCCCTTGTTCTTCTTGGGCTTTTGTAGATTGTTTCTTTAATTTTTTTCCAATAAGTGAAATTACCGTTCCTGAAATTGGAATAAAAATAAATACAAAAATTGTTAGTTTCACACTGATGGTAAACATGGCAATTATTGTAAAAATAATCGTCAATGGTTCTTTTACTCCCAATTCTAATATTGATAAAAAGGAGTTTTGAACCTCATTTACATCACCTGCAATTCTTGAAATGGTATCTCCTTTTCGTTTTTCTGAAAAGAACGCCAAAGGCAAATCAAGGGTTTTCTTATACATAGCATTTCGAATGTCTTTCAAAATACCATTCCTTAGAAAAGTGATAAAAAATAAGGCTAAATAATCGGAAAGATTTTTTAATAAAAATATGGTAATAATTCCCGCTACTAATACTCCTAAAGTACAACCAATTCCATAAGTATCAGTTATGTTTGTAATATAATAACTTGATAAATTAGAAAGATAAATTTTTAAATCCCAAATTCCAGTATATGTTGGCTCAATATAATTTTGTTTTGCTTTTCCGAACAATACATCCATCATTGGCTGTAAGGAAACAAAAGAAAGTGTTCCAAAAAGTGCATATAAAACATTAAAAAAAATGTTTAAATAGGCGTACTTTTTATAGGGAAGTACAAAGGGAAATATTTTTTTAAAATTACTCATTAATCAATCTTTAAATCCTCTAAAATCCTCTTGATTTTAGTATCTAATTGTGAATTTACTTCTTTAAAATCATCAACTGAATCCAAAGTGGTATTTACACTTACATAAAATTTTATTTTTGGTTCTGTTCCACTTGGTCTGGCAGCGATTTTCGAACCTTCATCAGTATAATAAATCAATACATCCGACTTTGGAATGGACATTGTTTCTTTTTCTCCCGTCAATAAATTAGTAGCAATTGATGTTTGATAATCTTCCATCATAATTATGCGTTCACCATTAATTTCCTTCAACGGATTGGTTCGCATGTCAACCATCATTTGCTTAATTTCTTCTAATCCTTCAATTCCTTTTTTAGTAATTGAAACCAAAAATTCTTTATAAAATCCGAAATCTACGTATAAATTTAATAATTCTTGATATACCGAACTTCCATTTGCTTTAGCGATAGCTGCAATTTCGCAGATCAGTAGGGTAGAAGCAACGGCATCTTTATCGCGAACGGCATCTCCAACCATAAATCCAAAACTTTCTTCACCGCCACCGATGAATTCTAGTTCAGGAAAATCATTGATCATTTTTGCAATCCATTTAAAGCCCGTTAATCCCACTTTGCATTCTACGTCGTAAGCTGTTGCTAATTCCATCATCATTGGTGTAGAAACAATTGTAGTTCCAATAAATTGATTACCAGTTATTTTGCCTGCTTTTTGCCATTTTTCTAATAAAAATCCAGTCATCAAAACCATTGTTTGATTTCCGTTTAAAAGCATCATTTCTCCTTCGTTGTTTCTAACAGCAACACCCAATCTGTCGCAGTCTGGATCTGTTCCAATAACAATATCGGCTTGAATTTTGTCTGCCAATTCCAATGCCATTTTCAATGCTTCGGGCTCTTCAGGGTTTGGAGATTTTACGGTTGGAAAATCACCATTTGGCTCTGATTGTTCGGAAACCAAATTCACATTGGTATATCCAGCTTGAGCTAATGTATCAGGAACCGATTTTATTGAAGTCCCGTGTAAAGAGGTAAAAACTATGTTCAAATCACTTTTTGCAGCAGCGGAAGTATTGAAACTTGCATTTTCAATGGATGATTTTATAAAAGCAGCATCAATTTCTGAATCGATGTATTCAATTAAATCTTCATTTGCCTCAAATTTAATTTCGTCGTATTTCAGTGCCTCAATTACATTTATTATTTCAGCATCTTGCGGTGGAACTAGTTGTCCACCATCTTCCCAATACACTTTGTAACCGTTATATTCCGTTGGATTGTGCGATGCAGTTAATACAATTCCAGCTTGACAACCTAAATATTTTAGGGCAAAACTCAATTCTGGTGTTGGTCGTAAGTCGGAGAATAAATAAACTTTTATTCCATTAGCAGAGAAAACGTCAGCAACTACTTTTGCTAAAGTTTGGCTGTTGTGACGGCAATCGAATGCAATCGCCACTTTTAAATCTTTGTTTGGGAATACTTTTTGCATGTAATTTGAAAGTCCTTGCGTGTTTTTTCCCAAAGTATATTTATTGATTCTGTTGGTTCCAACGCCCATAATTCCGCGCATTCCTCCAGTTCCAAATTCTAAATTTTTATAGAAACTCTCCTCTAAATTTTTAGGAGATGAGGTCATCATTTCCTTGATTTCATCGTGAGTTTCTTTATCGAAAATAGGTGTTAACCATTCGTTTACGGCAGTTAGTATTTTTGTAGGTAGTTCCATTTAATCTTGATATTATTTTTTGTAACCTATTTTATTTCTTTTATTGTTATTTTCTTTAACATTATCTTTTTCTACCAAATAATTTAAAGCCTTATAAATATCTGGAAATTGATTTTCTATTAATGAAATTCTTTCTTTTAATTCACTGTAAGTTAAAGAAAATTGTCTAAAAGTTACAAAGGCTCTAATTATTGATATGTTTACCTCGATTGCTTTTTCACTATTTAGAACACTTGAGAGCATTGCGATCCCTTGTTCAGTAAAAGCAAAAGGCATGTATCTTAATCCACCATAACTTGAGGACGAAAATTTCGTCCTCAAGTTGGAAAACTCAATTTCAGTAAGTTCAAACATAAAATCTTCAGGAAAACGATTTAAATTCCTTCTCACAGACGCTTTAAGTCTTTTATTTTCAACATTATACAATAGCGCCAAGTCAAAATCAAGCATTACTTTAAATCCGCGAATCTCGAATATTTTATTTTGAATAACGTCTAATTCCATAATGGTTTGGCTTTTATAAATTCGATTTTATCTGCGTATAATTATTAACTCAATTCTTTTGAAATTTTATATCGTTCTTCGTTGTTCTTTGTTCTTAAAATGATTTCACCTAAAAATCCTGCTAAAAATAATTGTGTTCCGATAATCATTGTGGTTAATGAAATATAAAACCATGGATTATTAGTTACCAATTCATAAGGCATTCCGTGGTAAAGCTTGTATAATTTTAGGAAACCAATAAATCCTGCTGATAAGAAACCAATTAGAAACATAATTGAACCTAAAGCGCCAAACAAGTGCATCGGTCTTTTTCCAAAACGCGAAAGAAACCAAATAGTTATTAAATCTAAAAATCCATTGATAAACCGTTCCATTCCAAATTTAGTTTCACCGTATTTTCTGGCTTGGTGTAAAACCACCTTTTCGCCAATTTTCCCAAAACCAGCATTTTTAGCTAAAACGGGAATATATCGGTGCATTTCACCTGAAACTTCGATGTTTTTTACCACCACATTTTTATAAGCTTTCAATCCGCAATTGAAATCATTTAGTTTTACACCAGAAGTTCTTCTTGCTGCCCAATTGAATAATTTTGAAGGTAAATTTTTAGCAAAAACCGAATCGTATCTTTTCTTTTTCCACCCAGAAACCAAATCAAATTGTTGATTGGTAATCATATCGATTAAGCCAGGAATTTCTTCAGGACTGTCTTGTAAATCGGCATCCATTGTAATTACGATATCGCCTTGCGCTTTAGCAAAACCAGCATGAAGTGCTTGCGATTTTCCGTAATTTCTTAAAAAACGAATCCCTTTAATATTCAAATTTTCAGATGATAATTGCTCAATAATATCCCATGATTTATCGGTGCTACCATCGTCTATGAAAATAACTTCGTAGGAATAATTATTAGATTTCATTACAGAAACAATCCAATTATGGAGTTCTTGCAATGATTCTTCTTCGTTGAGAAGTGGAATAATAATGGATAGATTCATTATTTATTATACTTGGTTTGTTTGCTTAGTTTTGAAAAATGCCGCCATTATTAATCCGAAAATTGAATTAATTACGATGTATGTTAAAGAACCTTTTAATAAACCTACTATTGAAAATTGGTCGTTTTCTTGTAGGTTTTTCACAGCTTCATTAATTGATTCAGCAGGTGCGTTATATTTTTCTAATGTGCTTTTCATGAATTTTATTGTCAACTCTTTAATAGTTTCTTTTGCCGAAGGATCAATAAAATTAAATAATATTATATTAAATCCTACAGATATTGCAATTCCAACAAGCCCGCAAATAAAATAGGTTGTAAAGGCATCTTTGAAGCTAAAAATTCCGTTCAATTCATTTTTAGTTTTTGAAAGAAGTATAATTGCAATCGTAATATAAAAAGCAGCACTAACTAAACCTGTCCACCATGCTGTAAATAATTCTAAGTCTATTGCATAAATTAAAGTTGTAATTAATGCAGAACCAATTCCCATGAAAACACCAAAAGTGATGGCATTTTTCTTAATAATCTCGTTTATCATAATCCTATTGTTTTAAATTAATTTACAAATATAGTAATTCCCAATTTACCTATGTTACTATTTGTAATTTCCTTATAAATAAAAAAAAAGAAGCAATAGGTTTGTTTATTGAAAAATAAGTGTAAATTTGCAGACTCAAAATAATAAAGTTACAACAAAAAGTTATAATGAGTTGATACCTTTTCCTAGAAATGAAAAGCTTCGCAACAACTTATAATTGAAACAAATAAAAAAAGATTTAAGATGAAAAAAGGTGTACACCCAGAAAATTACAGATTAGTTGCTTTTAAAGACATGTCAAACGAAGACGTTTTTATTACTAAATCTACTGCTGAAACAAGAGAAACAATCGTTCATGAAGGTGTTGAATATCCAGTTGTTAAAATGGAGATTTCTAGAACTTCTCACCCTTTTTACACAGGTAAATCAAAACTTATTGATACTGCAGGGCGTATCGATAAATTTAAAACTAAATACGCTAAACACGGTAAATAATTATTATCGCTGTTCAAATTATATAAAGCCTCGCAATTGCGGGGTTTTTTTATGCCCAAAACTTTTTCATTTTTCTTGTTTATCTTTGTAACTTTGAAACTATAACCTTTGAACCTTTACAAAATGAATTATATCCTTTTTGATGGACCAGCAAGAACTGCCCTTTTGCCATTTACTTATATGCGTCCAGTTGCCGATATCAGAATCGGAATATTGACAATTCGTGAAAAATGGGAAAAGTATTTGGGTTCAACTACCACTACTTTAACCGAAGAATATTTGTCGGATAAATATCCAATGGTTGAACTGGAGGAGAATGTGATGATCAACGCTTCCTATTTGCCAAATGAAAATTTAGTAGCGATTGTATCCAATTTAAAATCCAATCAAGCGGTTTTTAAAGGCGATGCGGTGATTGCTTTTTTTACCAATGACTCTCAGGAAGAAGTAGATTTTGATCAATATGAAATTATAGAGTTTGATGGTGATTGTTTGACTGTGGAACATACTTGGGATATTTTTGCCAAAAATGATTCTGCAATTCGTGAAGATTTCGCTCTTTTAACCGAAGATCGAACTTCACAACCTATTTCAAAAACCGTAAATGTTATTTCTCCAGAAAACATTTTTGTTGAAGAAGGTGCGAAAATGGAATTTGTGACTTTAAATGCTTCAACGGGACCAATTTATATTGGTAAAAATGCCGAGATAATGGAAGGTTCTGTAATTCGTGGTTCGTTTGCATTGTGTGAAGAAGCGCAAGTTAAATTAGCTACTAAAGTTTATGGTGCAACCACTGTTGGACCGCATTGTAGAATCGGAGGCGAGATCAATAATTCTGTTTTATTTGGTTATTCCAATAAAGGACACGACGGATTTTTAGGAAATTCGGTATTGGGAGAATGGTGTAATATTGGCGCCGATTCTAATAATTCCAATTTGAAAAACAATTACGAAGAGGTGAAATTGTGGAGTTTTGAAACCGAAAGTTTCGCTAAAACTGGATTGCAATTTTGTGGTTTGATGATGGGAGATCACAGTAAATGTGGAATCAATACAATGTTTAATACAGGAACCGTTGTGGGTGTAAGCGCCAATATTTTCGGCAGTGGTTTTCCTAGAAATTTTGTTCCTAGTTTTTCTTGGGGCGGTGCATCAGGATTTGTAACGTATCAAACAAATAAAGCGTTTGAAGTTGCAAAAATAGTAATGGACAGAAGGCATGTTGAATTTTCAGATCAAGACAAAGCTATTTTAGAGCACGTTTTTGAACTATCGAAAAAGTGGAGAAATGAATAGTAATATTTAAAAATAGGTCAAAGCCACAATTGATTTTTTCGGTTGTGGCTTTTTTGATTCCAATTAGAATTTCATAATAACGAATATTGTGTGTAAATTTGTCCCGTGTTTGCGAAAGGGATAGTAGCGGCATCCCACGCTTTTTTGTGTGGATTCAGCGGATAGCCCGACCCGGAGGGATTCGCCCAAATAAAACAAATATGACAGAAAGAAAAAAAGTTGCTTTTTACACCTTGGGTTGCAAGCTGAATTTTTCGGAGACTTCTACGATTGCGAGAAATTTCACGGAGGAGGGTTTTGACCGTGTCGATTTTGAAGAAGTTGCCGATATTTATGTGATAAATACGTGTTCTGTAACGGAAAATGCGGACAAACAATTCAAGCAGGTGGTGCGAAAAGCAATGAAATTGAACGATAAAGCATTTGTTGCGGCGGTAGGTTGTTATGCGCAATTGAAGCCTGAGGAATTGGCAAATGTGGATGGTGTGGATTTGGTTTTAGGCGCTACAGAAAAGTTTAAAATCACCGATTATATTAATGATTTGTCCAAAAATGATATGGGCGAAGTGCATTCGTGTGAGATTTCGGAGGCCGATTTTTACGTTGGAAGTTACTCTATTGGTGATAGAACCCGGGCTTTTTTGAAGGTGCAAGATGGTTGCGATTATAAATGTACGTATTGTACAATTCCTTTGGCACGGGGGATTTCTAGAAGTGATGCATTGGAAAATGTACTGAAAAATGCTAAAGAAATTTCTCAGCAAAATATTAAGGAAATTGTTTTGACGGGTGTGAATATTGGGGATTATGGAAAAGGGGAGTTTGGGAATAAAAAACACGAGCATACTTTTTTAGAATTGGTTGAGGAATTGGATAAAGTGGAAGGGATTGAACGCTTGCGAATTTCGTCGATTGAGCCGAATTTATTGAAAAATGAAACGATAGAATTTGTTTCTAAAAGCAGGACTTTTGTGCCACATTTTCATATTCCGTTGCAATCAGGGAGTAATGAAATTTTGAAATTAATGAAACGTCGTTACTTGAGAGAAGTTTATACAGAGCGTGTAAATAAAATTCGAGAAGTGATGCCTCACGCTTGTATTGGTGTGGATGTTATTGTTGGTTTTCCTGGTGAAACGGACGATCATTTTCTTGAAACCTATCATTTTTTAAACGATTTAGACATTTCCTATTTACATGTATTCACCTATTCTGAGCGTGACAATACCGAAGCTGCAACTATGCCAGGTGTTGTTTCTGCTGCTGTTCGTGCGAAAAGAAGTAAAATGTTACGCGGATTATCGGTAAAAAAACGCCGTGCTTTTTATGAAAGCCAATTGGGATCTGATCGAATTGTATTGTTTGAGAGTGAAAATAAAGAAGGTTACATTCACGGGTTTACGGAGAATTATGTAAAAGTAAAAACGCCTTGGAATCCTGAATTAGTGAATACTTTACATCCAATAAATCTAACCAAAATAGATGAAGACGGTAGCGTGAGAATGGAATTTTTGAACGCTACAATTACAACTTAATTCCCGGAGGAAGTAGGTCTTTATAAATAGTATTTTTTCTAAAAAAGGCAGCTATTTTCGGTAATATTGGAACTACCTTCAATTTTCTTTCGTAGGCAATTTCCATGATATTTTTCAGGAAATCATTAATAAAATCTTCATTATCGAAATGATCAGGAGTATGGATTTTAGTTAGAAATATCTTTTTCTCTTGGAAAGAATATTCTAAGGAAATCAATTTACCGTCTAAAATAGTTTCAAATTGTCTTGAAAAGGTATTGTCTTTAATTTCCATTTTTTGTTTAAGCTCCTTTAATTAATTGATTTATTTGGCAGGTATTTCGAGGATTAGAATTTTTGCTTTTTCTAAAATTTCAATATCAAATTCGTTTAAATTTGAAATTCCCATTGCGTCTTTTGAAGATAATATTTGATTGTCTATCAGTATTTTGCCTTCAATAAGAAACAAATATACGTTATTATCGGTAAAGTTATTTTTATAGGAAGTTTTACCGATTTCGAATATTCCCAAATTAAAGAATGTTTTTTGGTGAACCCAAAGTGCATTTCCATCATTGGAATCTTTTGGAGAAACGATATTCACGAAAGAATTCACATTTTTTTCTAAATCAAAGGCTTTTTGGTCGTATCTCGGAGTAACATTTTCTGTATCTGGGAAAATCCAAATTTGTAATAACTTTAAGTATTCGGTTGTACTTGCATTCACTTCAGAATGTTGAACACCAGTCCCAGCGCTCATTACTTGCACTTCGCCATAGGTAATTGTGCCTTCATTCCCCATACTGTCAATGTGCTTTAAAGCGCCTTCCAATGGAATTGTGATAATTTCCATGTTCTCATGTGGATGCATTCCAAAACCCATTGCCGGTGCAATTGTGTCGTCGTTTAAAACTCGAAGCATTCCAAATTGAATTCTTTGAGGGTTAAAATAATTTGCAAATGAGAAAGAATAATTGGCATTTAACCAACCAAAATTAGCAGTTCCACGTTCAGAAGCTTTAAATAATTGTGTGCTCATAACTTTGTAAAATTTATTATTGGGAAAAGAATATTATTTCCAATTAAATGATATAATTTTATGCAAATTTCGTGATAATTTTCTTTTAATTCTTATAATATCAATAAAACATTCACCATGGAAAAAATCTCGGTTTATTTTATGCCAGGTTTAGCTGCAAATGCTTCTATATTTGAAAGAATTTTACTTCCGTCGGATCAGTTTGACACTTATTTTATGGAATGGGAAATTCCATTGGATAATGAAACATTGAGTGAATATGCTAAAAGAATTTCTAAGAAAGTTACCCATGAAAACCCAGTATTAGTTGGAGTTTCTTTTGGTGGAATTTTAGTTCAAGAAATGGCTCAATTTTTAAACCCTAGTAAAATTATTATCATTTCGAGTGTAAAGAGTAATTTGGAATTTCCAACTGCTTTTAAATTGGCCAAACAAACCAAAGCCTACAAAATAATACCTACCAGTTTAATTGAAAATGCCTATAATTTGGCTAAATTTACTTTTGGTGAAAAAGTAATTAAACGCTTAAAATTATACCAAATGTTTCTCACTGTTCGAGATAAAAAATACCTTGATTGGTCAATTGAGAAGATTATTTTATGGGATAGAAAAAAAGCAGATCCCAATGTGGTTCATATTCATGGAGATGCAGATGAGGTTTTCCCAATAAAATATATTCAAAATTGTATCGTTGTAAAAGGTGGAACACACATTATGATTCTGACTAAATACAAATGGATTAATGTTAATTTACCTAAAATCATCATTGAAAAATAGAAGATTAATTGTAATTTTATAACTATTAAAAATACTTGAATATGAAAATGAATTGGATTAAAAAAGGAGCTGCTTTATTACTGATAATTTCTTTAAGTGGGATATTAATATTTGCCATTTCAAATGAAGATAAAAACAAAATCACCCATGAAGGAACAACTTTTTATTTTCCAACAGAGGTTGACTTTGCAGGTGAAAATATGCCTTTAGAAATTCCGGATGTTAGAGAGCGTTTTGATAGAGAATTATTGGTAAATGCCAACTTACATGCCTCAACAATATTGATAATTAAAAGAGCAAATAGAGCTTTTAAGATCATTGAACCGATATTAGAAAAAAACGGAGTTCCTAATGATTTTAAATATTTAGCTGTTATTGAAAGTTCATTAATCAATGCCGTTTCACCATCAGGAGCAAAAGGAGTTTGGCAATTTATGCCGGCTACCGCAAAGGAAATTGGTATGGAAGTTAACGAATGTGTGGATGAAAGATACCATTTGGAAAAATCAACAGAAGCTGCATGTAAATTTTTATTGGCAGCAAAAGAAAAATTTGGTTCTTGGACCTTAGCAGCTGCTTCCTATAATGGAGGAATTACTGGTGTAAACAAGCAAATTGATATTCAAAAAGTATCCAATTATTATGATTTATTATTAAATGATGAGACTTCAAGATATGTATTTAGGATTTTAGCTTTAAAAGAAATTATGAAAGCACCACAAAAATTTGGTTTTGAAATTCCGAAACAAGATTTATATGAATTGTATCCAACTCGTAAAATTGAAATTGACAGTACCGTTAATAATCTTGCTGATTTTGCGATTCGTCAAGGAGTAAATTATAAGATTTTAAAATTGTATAATCCCTGGTTGAGAGATACTAAATTGGATAATAAAACTAGAAAAAAATACCTAATTGAACTTCCAAATAAATAAAGAGTAGCATTTTCTATTTTAATAAAAGGTTAAATTCCTTTTGAGAATTTAATATCTACTAAAATTTCCAAAAAATAAAATAGTAATTACTACTCTTTAATAAGTTATAAATTACTTTAAAAAAAGTTTAATTTACTAACGCGAAGTAATATTAGGGAGTTATTTGAAATAGACGGGAGAATATTGATTAATCTTGAAATTCTTGTTCGCTACTTGAGTTTCTTTTGATAATTGAAATTCCTCTTTGTAGTAATAAATTGTTAGGATAAGTGATCATTTCGCCTTCTTTGGTTTTCATGTAAACGTGGAATGCTTTAATGTCTTCGATTTCTGCTTCAACAGGAAAATCTTGATCGTGGATTTTTATTACATCTCCAATTTTGAATGGAAATGAAAAGAATAATATTATTCCAGATGAAATATTACTCAATATCGACCATTGCGCAAACAAACCAACTCCAAGTACTGTAGTTATTGAAGAAATAGTAATAAATATGTCTTTTGTTTGAACTCCCCATATCACAATTAATGTAAAAATGGCAATGATATTAATCAACAAATGAATGTATTTTACTACTAAATTAGTTCTGCGTTCAATAATTTCGCTTAGTTTGGCGTACCTGCGAATTAATTTTGAAACAATAACTCGAAGTAAAATTACAATTAGCAATAATATTCCAGTACTAATAATTTCTTTTGTAAAGTCGGATATTGAAAACATGTTTATTATTTATTTAAGGTCAGTAAATAATTAAATACTTTGTCAGTTGGCATTCCCATTACATTTGCATAAGAACCTTCGATTTTTGAAACTCCAATAAAACCAATCCATTCTTGAATCCCATAGGCTCCCGCTTTGTCAAATGGTTTGTAATTTTTTAAATAATAATGAATGCTTTCATCACTTAAAGTTGAAAAAGTAACTTTAGTAATTTCATGAAAAACGGTGCTGTTTTTAGTTGTTTTGAAACATACAGAAGTAATGACTTCATGCGTTTCGTTGGAAAGTGTTTTTAATATTTGAAATGCATCATCGTAGTCTTTTGGTTTTCCCAATGCTTTATTTTTGTGCCAAACAATGGTGTCACTTGTTATTAAAATTTCATTTTCAATTAATTCTCCTTCGAATGCATTTGCTTTAAGCACAGCTAAATAATCGGTTATTTCATGGGCTTTTAGATGATTTGGATAAATCTCTTCGATTTCCTTTAAGCGAATTTCGAAATCTAAATCTAAATCTTTAAAAAATTGTTGTCTTCTTGGAGATCCCGAAGCTAAAATTATCTTGTAATTTCTCAATTTTTCCTTAAGCATTGTATCGAATGTTTAAATTTATTACAACTATTGATAGATAAGTAAAAAACAATATCCACTTCAAAATCATAAATAAATGGCGAAATTCTTTCGGTTCATTTGCCTTAACAATTTTTATCGCAAAATAGATTAAAGGAATTACGGTGAAAATTATTCCATAAATTAAACTGTAAAGTAGTTTTGCGTCAAATAGGTAAACTTTCATATAATATAATACGAAACTTACTGGAATTAAACTTAGAACAAAAACTACTTGCTTTGCTTTGTTAATTCCTAATGCAATCGCTAAGGTGCTTAATCCTTGACTTTTATCTCCTTCGATATTTTCAATGTCTGAAACCATTTCTAATAATAATGTAATAATAAAAGTAAAAATGGCATAGTCAATTAATATGCTGAAATTAATTCCCATTACGGTTTGATTTACATCAAATGTGACAGGCAATAAATCGAAAAGTCCAATAATTAAAACATAAATTGAACTCACAAAAGCGATAATAATATTGCCTACCAAAACACTATTTTTCATACTTGATGCATAAAAATAGAGTGTTGAAGCAATTAAAATAAATAGAATTGCAAAATTTGGTTTCTGAATCACATTTGATAAATAAAAACCAATTAATACCCCAATAAATGTAAATGCAGCATATAAATTATAGGCAGTATTTTCTGTTATAAATTTGCCAATAACTAGAAAATCAGGTTTGTTTTCCCCATCAGAATCTTGTTGGAAAATAGCATTAATAATTGCTCCTCCTGCTGCTAAACAAACTGTCGAAATAACCAATAAAATATATTGCCAATCGATCAGAGCTAAAGGAATATTTTGAAGTTTTAAAAAACCGTATCTAAATATTAATTGCATGAAAGCAAGAAGTAATAAATGTCGGTAACGTATTAATTTTAAGTAATTTATCATTGAAATTTAATAAGTTTAATCGTGTTTTCCATTGTAGTAAAGATGCCATTTTCCTTGAACTTTCATCACTTGTTCAATTACATCCCGAACGGCACCTTTTCCTCCATTTACGTGAGAAATATAATTGGAAATCGACTTAATTTCTGGTGTAGAATCTTGAGGGCAGGTTGGTAATCCCACTAATTGCATCACATGAAAATCGGGAATATCGTCACCCATGTAAAGCACTTTTTCAGGAGAAATGGAGTACAATTCACAATATTCTTTGAAGGTTTCTACTTTGTCTGGCGAACCTAAATAAATATCTGTAATCCCAAGATTTCTCAATCGGATCCGAACCCCTTCATTGCTTCCTCCAGAAATAATACACACGTTGTAACCGCTTTCAATGGCAGCTTTCATAGCATATCCGTCACGAATATTCATCTTGCGAAGCATTTCACCTGTAGGAGAAATATTTACAGATCCGTCTGTAAGTACGCCATCTACGTCGAATACGAATGTGGTAATATCATTCATTATTTCTTTATAACTTTTTGCCATTATTTTGAATAGATTGGGTTAATATTTTATAAATGTTTTTTTGATTTTCATCAGATAAGAACGCCAAATGGGACTTTATAGTTTCTACATCATTCCTTTTTGCAGGCCCTGTTTGTGCGTCTTCAGGTGATAATTGATTAATTTTTTCAGCTGTTTCCTTTATTAATGGTTGTAATATTTCAAATGGAATATTATTTTCTTTACAAATGTCATTTCCAATTTTGTAAAGATTATTTGTAAAATTATTTACAAAAACTGCTGCTACATGCAACGCTTTTCTTTGTTTAGTATTAATTTCATAAACAGAATCAGAAATTGAATTTGCCACTTTTTTTAATAGTTCAAAATCAGCTGCATTTTCACTTTCTATGCAAATAGGAATGGATTTAAAATCGACAGCTACATTCTTTGAAAATGTTTGTAAAGGATAAAAAACGCCCTTTCTATTATTTGAATTAATAGCATCAATTGAAACTGCTCCCGAAGTGTGAACAACCAACTTATCTTTAAATGGTATTTTTTCAGAAACTTCAGATATTGCTGTGTCTGAAACTGCAATTATAAACAAATCGGCTTCTTTTAAATTGTTCCAATCCGTGCAAATTATATCAGAATTCAATAGGCCAGAAAATTCCTTTTTTTGTCTTGAAAAAACGCTTGTAATTTCTATTTCAGCACCTTCGAAAATAGATTTCTGAAGCGCTACAATCAAATGTTGTGCTACATTTCCAGATCCAATTATGCCTATTTTTACCATTTTGCTAAATTATTGATTTTTTTTAAACTATATCCTATTTCAGTATTTAAAAAACATCACTTAAAAAATACTTAAATAAGAGTTCAAAACTAAGAATTTAACAAATTTGAATTACTTTTGTACCACTTTTGAAAAAACATCATCTATAACATGGATAAAAAAATACTTTCATTTTTGTTTTCAACGCGATTAATGGCGTTTTTATTTTTGTCATTCGCAATAGCGATGATTTGTGGAACTTTTATTGAAAGTAAATACAATACCGATACCGCTAGAATTTTGATTTATAATGCATGGTGGTTTGAACTTATTATGGGTGTTTTCTTAATTAATTTTGCAGGAAATATAAAAAGATACCAACTATTAAGAAAAGAAAAATGGGCAACTTTGTTACTTCATATTTCATTTATTTTTATAATTTCAGGAGCGTTTATCACTCGTTACATAAGTTATGAAGGCGTAATGCCAATTCGTGAAGGAGCATCAGAAAATCAGTTTTATTCAGATAAAATGTTCTTAACTGTTTTTGTTGATGGTGATTATCAAGGTCAAATGAGACGACGCGTTTTTGAAAGACCTTTATTGTTATCGCCAGTTGCCAATAATAATTTCAGCATTTCAAATAATTTTGCTGATACTCAGTTTGAGATTTCCTATAAAGACTATTTGTTGGGTGCAACCAAAACTATAAAACCAGATCCAAAAGGAGATTTGTATTTCAAAATGGTAGAATCAGGAGATGGAACTCGCCACGAACATTATTTAAAAGAAGGCGAAGTTCAGAACATTCACAACATGCTATTTTCTTTAAATAAATTTGTGAAAGGAGCTACCAATATTACTATAAATGAAAATTCGTCAACAATTCAAACCCCATTTGAAGGTCAATTTATGCGAATGGCGGATCAATTTAAGGGTAGCGTTGCAAAAGATTCAGTTCAGCCGTTAATGATGCGTTCCTTATATAATGTAGGTGGAACACAGTTTGTTTTCCCTGAACCAGCCGCCAAAGGTTCAATTAGTTACATTGCAAAAAATGATTATAAAGCAAAAACTCATGAAGATGCTTTAGTGTTAAATTTGAAAGCCGAAGGTCAAAATAAAGAAGTTATATTATTAGGTACTAAAGGTTCGGTAGGGGAGTCAAAAGCTGTGAAAATTGGAAATTTAGAATACACCTTTTTCTTTGGAAGCAAAGCCTACATTTTGCCATTTAATATAAAACTAAACGATTTTAAAGCGCTTAAATACCCTGGAACAGAGAAAAGTTATTCTGCTTTTGAAAGCGATGTAACTGTTCAAGAAGCTAAATCAAAATTTGATGCTAAAATTTATATGAATCATATTTTAGATCATAAAGGCTATCGATTTTTCCAATCTTCATTTGATCCCGATGAAAAAGGAACTGTTTTATCTGTAAATCATGATTTTTGGGGAACTTTGATTACTTATATTGGTTATTTTATGTTGTTTTTTGGAATGATGGCAATTTTATTTACCAAACATTCTCGTTTTGCAGACTTAAAAAGGAAATTAGAAGTGATAAAATCAAAGAAATCGAAGTTGGTTACGATACTATTATTGTTACTAAGTTTCAACTCGTTTTCACAGCACCAACAAGAACCTTTAACTGTAAAGCAAATTGATTCTTTGTTACTAAAGTTCAAAGTTTCAGAAGCGCATGCAGCCAAATTTGGAAGATTAGTTATTCAAGATGCTGGTGGGAGAATGAAGCCGGTAAATACATTTTCATCAGAATTATTGCGAAAAGTGAGTCATAAAGACACCTACAATGGAATGAATTCTGATCAGGTATTTTTATCAATGACTCAATTTCCAACAGCCTGGTACGAAATTCCGTTGATCTATATTAAGTCGGGAAATGATAGTATTCGAAAGATCATTGGAATAGAAAAATCGGCTCAATATGCACCTTTCATCGCGTTTTTTGATAAATCTGGGAATTATAAATTATCCCCTTATTTAGATGAAGCTTACAAAACCGCAAATCCAAATAATTTTGAAAAAGATTTTGTAGAAACAGATAAAAAAGTCAATTTACTAAATCAAGCAACTTCAGGAAGTATTCTTAGAATTTTTCCAATACCAAAGGATGAAAATAATAAATGGGTTTCTCATTTAGAGTTAAGTCACGCAGGATTAAAAGGGATGGATTCTATTTTTGCCTCTCAAATAGTCCCTTTATATATTAACTCTTTGCAAAATGCAGCATTAAACAATAACTATAAGGATGTTGATTTTTATTTAAATGGAATTAAAAAATACCAAAGTAAATTTGGAACTCAAGTAATGCCTTCTGAAGATAAAATTACAGCTGAAATTATCTATAATAAGTATGATATTTTCAAAAAGTTATTCTACTTATATATGATGGCTGGAGTAATAATGTTACTATTTACCATTATAAGAATATTTAAAGACAATAAGTTTACCCGCATTTCGGTTGATGTGATGCATGTAGTTATTGGGGTATTATTTATTTTGCACACTTTAGGATTGATAGCGCGCTGGTACATTTCTGGGCATGCGCCATGGAGTAATGCTTACGAATCAATAATATATGTAGCTTGGGCTACTATGTTCTTCGGATTGGCTTTTGATAGAAAATCTAAACTAACTGTTGCGTCTTCCGCTTTTGTGACTTCAATGATATTAATGGCTGCTTACATGAATTGGATTGACCCAGATATTGCCAATTTGCAGCCGGTTTTAAATTCCTATTGGTTGATGATTCACGTGGCGGTTATTGTCGCGAGTTATGGGCCATTTGCGTTAGGAATGATTTTAGGATTTGTTTCTTTATTACTTATTTTCTTTACCAATGAAAAGAATAAAGAGGTAATGGCTTTAAATATAAAAGAGATTACTTACATCAATGAAATGGCTTTGACCATAGGTTTGGTCATGTTAACCATTGGAAACTTTCTTGGAGGACAGTGGGCCAATGAAAGTTGGGGACGTTATTGGGGTTGGGACCCAAAAGAAACTTGGGCTTTAATTAGTATAATGATTTATGCATTTGTTATTCACTCCCGTTTTGTGCCCTTATTCCGAGGAAAATGGGTTTTCAATTTGATGAGTATGTTTGCCTTCGTTTCTATATTATTTACCTATTACGGTGTGAATTTTCACTTAGTAGGATTGCACTCTTATGCTAGTGGTGAAGCGACTTCCCTAGATTGGATTTGGCAGTGTTTATTATCAATTTCCATCATTGGATTACTTTCTTATCCTAAATATAAAAAGTTCTATAAGTAATTAATTTTATTAATTGTTAAAATCCGGCTTTTTAAGTCGGATTTTTTATAATTTAATATTTTGAATTCAAATATGGGTAAATAATTTAAACCTTTTTATATTAATTATAGTTCATATTTTTTTTTCTTCAAATTGTTACTTAATTATCAAATATTTTCTTTTAATCATTTTAATTTCAAATAATTAATTAGAAATTAATTTTAAATTTATATTTTTTTTATATACTTTTGTTAATTAACATTTATTTATACTTTTTCACTTTGAAAATAATTTTATTTTTATTTATCACATTATCTGGGTTTTCACAAAGTTTGCATCATCAGATGTTATCCTCTCAAGGAACGTCTACAACTGCAGGTGGTTTTAAAGTGTCCCAGACTATAGGTCAACTAAGTGTAATTGGTAAT
>CANFJB010000013.1 GCA_947447375.1 Bacteroidota bacterium | reverse complement strand
TACCAACAGCGACTATATCTTATGCAGGAACCCCATTCTGTACAACATTAACAACAGGTCAAGCGGTAACATTAACAGGAACAGCAGGATACACTGGAGGTGTTTATAGCGGAACAGCAGGATTAACAATTGATGCTACTACAGGAGCTATTACTCCAAGTACAAGCACTCCAGGAAATCACACGATTACTTACACAATAGCTTCTGCTGCAGGATGTGCACAGGTTATAGCAACTACTAATATTATTGTTAATCCAATTCCATTAGTAATAGCAACACCTTCTTTAGTGACTATTTGTTCATTAGATACAACTAATATTGCCTTAACTAGTAATGCCATAGGTACCACTTATGTTTGGACTTCAGCAGCAACAAATATAACAGGAGCTTCATCGGCTTCAGGTAATACAATTACAGATGCATTAACAGTAACAGGAGCTAATCCTGGAACTGTTGTTTATACAATTACTCCAACTGGAAGTGGATGTACCGGATTACCAATAACTGCAACAGTAACAGTAAATCCATTGCCAACAGCAACTATTTCTGGTAATGCTAGAATTTGTTATAATACTTCAAGTGTAATTAGTTTTACAGGGACTCCTAACGCTACAGTTACTTATACAGTAAACGGAGGTGCCAACCAAACTACTACTTTAAATAATTTAGGGTTAGGTTCAGTTTCAACAGGTAATTTGACTGCAACTACAACTTATCAATTAGTAAGCGTACTTGCAGCAGGATTACCAGCTTGTTCACAAGGTCAATCAGGTTCAGTTGTAGTTACCGTAATACCGGTACCATTAGTAAATTCGGTTGTTTCATCTCCTACAATTTGTTCTGGTCAACCAACAGGTATTGCTCTTTCTAGTAATGTTACTACAGCTACATATAATTGGACAATTACCCAATCAGGGGTTACTGGCGCTAGTGCTGGTAACGGATCGATTATTTCACAAATTCTTACAACTACAGGTATAGTTCCTGGAACTGTAACTTATTCTGTTATGGCAAATGAAGGAGTTTGTCAAGGTCCAGCAACACCAATAACTATAACTGTTAACCCGATTCCAGTATTGACGCCTTCCACTTTATTACAATCGGTTTGTTCAGGTAGTGTTTCGCCAATTCAATTAACTAGTAATGTTGCTGGTACCGCTTTCAATTGGAACGTAGTACAAACAAATGTTACTGGTGCTAGCAACGGAACAGGAAATGCTATTTCACAAGTTTTAACTACAACCAGTAATAACGTTGGAGAAGCTGTTTATTCAATAATACCAACTGTTGGAGGTTGCCCAGGTCTTCCAATATTAGTAACAGTAAGAGTAAATCCAATTCCTGTGGCTACTGCTAATGCTGCTGTAACTACAATTTGTTCTTCTTCAACTACAAATATTGCTTTAACTAGTACAGTTGCTGGAACAACTTTCTCATGGACCGTTATCCAATCAGGAATATTTGGAGCATCTTCAGGTACAGGAAATGCTATTGCACAAACATTAACTACTGTTGGAACTTCTCCTGGGTCTGTTCGATATACAATAACTCCAACATTTAATGGATGTTCTGGAGCGCCAATAACTGTAAATATTATTGTTAATCCTACACCAGAAGTATTTGGATCTTCTACATCAACAATTTGTAGTGGTGAAACACCAAATATCTCTTTATTCCCAAGTATTGCAGCGACCACATTTGCATGGACAGTAAATGCAAATAATGTTACAGGAGCACAAGCGGGTACAGGAGTAGTAATAAATGATATATTGACAGCATCACCAAATTTAGGCACGGCAATTTATACTGTTACTCCAACAGCCAATGGTTGTTCTGGAACTCCATTGAATATTACTGTAACTGTAAACCCAGCGCCAGCATCTCAAATAAATGATGGGGTAATTTGCGTAAATCAAGCTACGGGTGTATCCTATCAAAATTATATTTTAGACACTCACTTGAGTAATGTAACTTATGATTTTGCTTGGTATTTTAATGGTGTTGTTATAAATGGAGCAGTTAATAATAGTTACGAAGCAACTAGGGCGGGAACCTATTCAGTAGTAGTAACAAATACAGCTACAGGTTGTAAATCAGTAGTGACACAAGCAATAGTAACTGCTTCTTTCCCTGGAACTACTATTAGTACAACAGAAACATTGGCATTTAGTGATAATGCTACAATTACTGTTGATGTTACAGGAGGTAATGCAATATTGTTGTATTCATTGGATAATGGACCAACGCAATCATCAAATGTATTTTCTGATGTTTCGCCTGGACCACACGTTGTAACTGTGACAGATACAAATGGTTGTACTTATTTAACCAAATTGGTGACTATTATTGGATATCCAACTTATTTTACTCCAAATGGTGATGGTTACCATGAAACATGGAACATTGTAGGTTTAGGATCTACTGCCAAAGTATACATCTTTGATAGATATGGTAAATTAATTATACAAATAAGTCCTACAGGTGAGGGTTGGGACGGAACATTAAATGGTGAACCATTAATGTCAACCGACTATTGGTTTACGGTGGATTATTCAGAACCTCAAACAGGTGAGAAAAGAGTCTTCCGCTCACACTTCTCATTGAAAAGATAATAATATTTACATTTTAAAAAGAGCTCTAATTTATAGAGCTCTTTTTTGTTATATTTGAAAAATGAAAGAGAACTTTAAATTGCCAGCTGGGTTTTTTAAAAATACGTTTTGTGTGTTTGAAGAGATTTTACCGCCAAATTTTGACAATAAAAAATTTGATTATGTTAGTAAATCTGGGAGTAGTTACTATTTTACAAAACAAGGCATGTATCGACTTTCAAACCATTGGGGCCGTTTGGCAAATAGCAAATGGAGATTAGTTTCAAATAATGTCACTACCGATTCAAAATATAAATGGGGATATGCTCCTTGGGAATCTTTTTATCCAGACAATTCAACTGATAAATTGTATTTTATTCAAGCTGATTTTATTAATAATACTGTTAATTACCAACATAAAAACACTCCTGAATTTGATAATAAAGCCATTCTTAGAACGAGCTTTGAAACTGCAAAAAAGCTTAAGCAAATTCGAAACTTAATGAACTTAACTTCTTGGGCTAAGTATTTCGATTATGAAGATATCAATGAACTTAGAAAGAAAATTATTCTAGAATTGGTTTTTACCGAAAAAACACTTGAAGAAATAAAACGAGAATTACAATAAAAAATAGAATATTGTGAGTAAAAAAACTGAAAAAAACATCAAAAAGCACAACGATAAATTACACAAAGCGAAAGCCAAAGTGAAAAGTGCATCGGTTGCAAGAAAAGAAATGTTGAAGAAAATAGTTAGGAAATTTAATGCGGATTCAGATAGTAATTTGTAATTCCCTAGATAATTTTTCATTTTATTTCAGTGATATTAAGTTTATCATTTTCTTAACTAAGTTTTTCTTTTTTCAAGAATAATTTTATTTAAATTTGCGCCAAATGAGAGTTATTACCTACATACTGTTTATTTTACTATTACTTTCAGGCGGAAGTAGTAAGACCTATGCAAACAATTCATTAAATCATAATTATAGAACTACATTAGAGGCTATATCTAAAAATCATCCTATAAAATTTACTAATAAAAATCATAATTCTATACTCGTTCAAGATTCTGAATTTGATCTAGAAGAAGAATTTGATCAAACTCACGGACTTAAAAATACCAACTTAAAAAAAATTGAATTTGAGAAGTTCCTTTTTTCAAACCAATTTTATTCATTATTGATTACTCATCTTGATTTAGATAAAATTCTAAATAAGAGTAAAAATTTCGCGCTTTGTTGCGGACTACAAAATCCCATATACATTACCCTTCAAGTATTAAGGATCTGATTTTCTTATTAGTTTAAAGTATTTAACGACCAACCAATATTGGATTTTTCGGAAGTCATTTATATGCTTTATCATTAATTCCTTACCATTTTATATTCATTTATTATTTTCAAATTACGTTTATTCGTAAAATTACATTCATTATTACCATGAAAAAAATCGTTGTTTTAACCGGAATCATTGCCGTTTTGAGCTTATTTAGTTGTTCAAATAAAAAAGAAGAAAAGGCTGAAGTTGTAAAATTTACTGTTACTAATGCTGCTTTAATAGATACTTCATTTACTAAAGAATATGTATCCCAAATAAAATCAGTTAGAAATATTGAAATTCGTGCTCAAGAAAAAGGATTTTTACAAGACATTTATGTAGATGAAGGACAAACTGTACATGCTGGTCAAATCTTATTTAGAATTATGCCTAAAATGTATGAAGCAGAATTACTTAGAGCTCAAGCTGAACAAAAAGCTGCCGAAGTTGAATTTCTAAATGCTAAAACTCTATCGGATAAAAATGTTGTTTCTAAAAGCGAATTGCAATTGGCTCAAGCCAAATTAGAACAAGCCAAAGCAGAAGTTGCTATCGCTAAATTACACCTTTCTTTTACTGAAATAAAAGCTCCATTTGAAGGAACAATTGACCGAATTCCAAAAAAACTAGGAAGCCTAATAGATGAAGGGGAATTACTAACTAGTTTATCAGATAATAGTAAGGTTTTCGCCTATTATAATGTTTCAGAACCTGAATATTTAGAATATGAGACCAATATAAAAGGCAGAGGAAATGCAGCCGTAAATTTAAAATTAGCTAATAATCAAATTTTAAAATACAGCGGAAAGGTTGAAGTTATAGAAAGTGAATTTGATAACGAAACCGGAAATGTAGCCTTTAGAGCCAGTTTTCCAAATCCAGACAAATTATTAAAAAATGGAGAAACAGGTAAAGTAGTTATGAAAGTTCCAGTTAAAAATGCATTAGTAATTCCTCAAAAAGCAACCTATGAAATTCAAGATAAAATATATGTTTTTGTTGTTGATAAAAACAATATTTTGAAATCAAGAGAAATTACAATTGTTGGAGAATTACCTGATTTATATATTGTAAGAAGCGGTTTATCCCAATCAGACAGATTTTTAATCGAGGGAGTTCAAAATGCTAAGGATGACGATAAAATTAAATACGATTATCAAAAACCTGGGGAGGTTATGTCACATTTAAAATTACAAGCAAATTAATTTAATCGTAATAAAAAATATTTAAAATGTTTAGTAAATTTATACAAAGACCAGTTCTGTCAATTGTGATTTCATTGATGATTGTTTTGCTTGGAATTTTAGCAATGACAACGCTACCAGTAACACAATTACCATCAATATCACCACCTAAGGTTAATGTTACCGCTGATTATCCAGGTGCAAATAATGAATTGTTGATTAAGGCGGTTGTAATTCCATTAGAAAGAGCTATAAATGGTGTTCCAGGAATGAAATACATTGCTTCTGATGCAGGAAATGATGGAGAAGCAGCGATTCAAGTGGTTTTTAACTTAGGTACCGATCCTAACCAAGCTGCTATTAATATCCAAAATAGAGTTGCTTCAGTTATCAATAAATTACCTCCACTTGTTGTTCGTGAAGGAGTGAAAATCACTCGTGAAGAATCAAGTAACTTAATGTATATTAATGTATTTAGTAAAGATCCTTCAATGGATCAGAAGTTCTTATATAACTTTACAGATATCAATATGCTTTCCGATTTGAAACGTGTCAATGGGGTGGGTGATGCTGATATTATTGGAAATAGAGAATATGCAATGCGTATTTGGTTAAAACCAGATAGAATGTTAGCTTATAAAGTTTCTGCAGATGAAGTTATGGAGGCTTTATCCCAACAAAGTTTGGAAGCATCACCAGGTAAAACCGGAGAAAGTTCTGGTCAAACTTCTCAATCTTTTGAGTATGTTTTGAAATATCCAGGGCGATTTACAACTAATGAACAGTATGAGAATATTGTTATTAAATCCAATCCAAATGGAGAAATCCTAAGACTTAAAGATATTGCCAAAGTACAACTTGGTTGTTCAATGTATGACATTTATTCTAGCTTGAACGGAAGACCTTCGGCAGCTATTGCAATTAAACAGTCTTATGGAAGTAATGCAAGTCAAGTAATAAAAGATGTAAAAGCTAAATTAACTGAAATTAAAGCTTCTTTTCCAAAAGGCATTGAATATGAAATAAGTTATGATGCTTCTAAATTTCTTGATGCTTCAATAGAAAAAGTTATTCATACCCTAGTTGAGGCCTTTATTTTAGTTGGATTAGTGGTATTTTTATTTTTAGGAGATTGGAGGTCAACAGTAATTCCTGCTATTGCAGTTCCAGTTTCTCTTATTGGTACTTTTGCTTTAATGCAAGTTTTTGGAATTACAATTAATATTGTAACACTTTTTGCTTTGGTATTAGCTATTGGAGTGGTTGTCGATGATGCCATAGTGGTTATCGAGGCTGTTCATGCTAAAATGGAAGAAGAACATCTTTCCCCTTTAAAAGCAACCAAAAAAGCAATGGGTGAAATTAGTGGAGCTATCATTGCAATTACATTCTTGATGGCGGCTGTTTTTATTCCTTTAGCATTTATGTCGGGTCCTGTTGGAATATTTTATCGTCAGTTCTCCATTACAATGGCTACTTCAATTATTTTATCTGGAGTCGTAGCATTAACATTAACACCAGCGCTTTGTGCAATGATGTTAAAAAACAATCATGGCGTAGCAAGAAAAAAGACTCCTCTAAATAATTTTCTTGATGGATTTAATAATAAATTCAATAATTTAACTGGAAAATATCAAAATATTCTAGGGAAAATTGTTAATAAAAGAACCCTTACTTTTGGTTTATTTCTAGCTTTTTGTACAGGAATATTTTTTGTAAATAATACATTACCAGCTGGGTTTATTCCAAACGAAGATCAAGGTATGTTTTATGCTATTATTCAAACTCCTCCTGGTTCTACATTGGAACGTACCAATGAAATTGCAACAAAACTACAGAAAATAGCAGAGGGTATTGATGGTGTTAAGTCGGTTTCTTCTTTGGCGGGTTTTGAAATATTGACTGAAGGTACTGGTGCTAACTCAGGTACATGTCTTGTTAATCTTAAAAGTTGGGAAGATAGAAATCAATCTGCAAATGAAATAATGAAAGAGCTAGAAGAAAAAGCTAAAAACATTACAGGTGCCACTATTGAGTATTTTCAACCGCCAGCTGTCCCAGGTTATGGTGCTGCAGGTGGATTTGAGTGTAGATTATTGGATAAAGCAGGGTCAGGTGACTATAAAAAAATGGAGAAAACAAGCGTTGATTTTGTAAAAGAATTAAATAAACGTCCTGAATTATCTTCTGTATTTACATTCTATAGTGCAAGTTTCCCTCAATTTATGATGAGAATAGACAATGATTTGGCTCAACAAAAAGGAGTTACAATTGAAAATGCAACCAACACACTTTCAACATTACTAGGTAGTAATTATGAAATTAGTTTTATCAAATACGACCGTCAATATAAAGTAATTGTCCAAGCTGCCCCAGAGTATAGAGCATTACCTGAAGATGTTTTAAAATTATATGTAAAAAATAATCGAGACGAAATGGTGCCTTTTTCTGCATTTATGCACATGGAGAAAGTATATGGATTGTCTGAAATTACGCGTCATAATATGTATAATGCTTCCGAAATAAGTGGTCAATCTGCACCAGGATATAGTAGTGGTGAATCGATTAAAGCAATTCAAGAGGTTGCAAAAAAAACATTGCCTAGAGGATTTGATATTGATTGGGCTGGAATTTCTAAAGACGAAGTAGGTCGTGGAAATGAAGCAATTTATATTTTCATTATTTGTCTATTGTTTGTTTACCTTGTTTTGGCAGCTCAATATGAAAGTTTCGTATTACCATTTGCCGTAATACTTTCATTACCAGCAGGTATATTCGGTTCATTCTTATTACTTTCTTTAACAGGTTTAGAGAACAATATTTATGCTCAAGTAGCCTTTATCATGCTTATAGGATTATTAGGAAAAAATGCGGTTTTAATCGTAGAATTTGCTGTTCAAAAACATGAAGAAGGGTTGTCAGTGTTAGCTTCTGCAATGGAAGGTGCAAAAATTAGATTTAGACCTATACTAATGACTTCTTTTGCTTTTACGGCAGGCTTAATTCCTTTAGTTTTTGCAACTGGACCAGGTAAAATTGGTAATCGAACTATTGGAACTGCCGCACTAGGAGGAATGTTGCTAGGAACTATTATTGGTGTTTTACTGATTCCTGGTTTGTATTACATTTTTGGAACTATTGCAAGTAATCATAAACTTATTAAAAAAGAGGATGAAAATCCATTAACTGAAAAAATTGATTATGAAAAATAATATCAATAAAATAGTTATAGCAACAAGTATTATTATGCTTGTTGCTAGTTGTAAAACTCCCGCATTAGTTTCATCAACTTCTAATCAAGTTGTTCCTGAAACCTATAGTAATAATAAGGATACCACTAATATGTCGAATATTCCTTATAAAAAATTCTTTAAGGATAAAAACTTACAGGATTTGATTGATATTGCAATTAATAACAATCAGGAATTGATGATTACTTTACAAGAAATTGAAATTGCTAAAAATGACATTCAATTCAGAAAAGGAAGGTTGCTCCCTACAGTGAACATTGGTGCTGGGACAGGAGTTGAAAAAGTAGGAAGATTCACCAGTCAAGGAGCTGGAGATGCTTCTACAGAAATCACACCCGGTGAAGAATTTCCAGATCCATTAACAGATTTTAAAATTGCTGCCTATGCAAATTGGGAAGTAGATGTGTGGAAGAAGTTGAGAAATTCAAAAAAAGCAGCAGTTACAAGATATTTATCAACCATTGAAGGTAAGAATTTTGTTGTAACTAGTTTAGTTTCTGAAGTTGCTGATAACTATTATGAATTATTGGCTTTGGACAGTCAGTTAGAAATCGTTAGGCAAAATATTAAACTTCAAACAAGCGCCTTAGAGATTGTAAAAATTCAAAAAGAAGCAGCAAGAGCAACAGAACTAGCGGTTCAAAAATTCCAAGCTGAAGTTTTGGCTTCACAGAATTTAGAATTTGAAACTTTACAAAGAATTAACGAAACCGAAAACAGAATTAATTTCCTTTTAGGTCGTTTTCCTCAAGAAATAAAAAGAGATAAAACCGAATTTTTAAGTCTTCAACCAGCGAATGTAAATTCAGGAATTCCTTCGCAATTATTAGCTAATAGACCTGATATTAAGCAAGCAGAATTAGAATTGGCTGCAGCCAAATTAGACGTTAAAGTAGCGCGAGCTGAATTTTATCCTTCGTTAGATATTTCTGCTGGATTTGGAACACAAGCTTTTAAAACTGCCTATTTAACTCAATTTCCTGAGTCAATGTTGTATTCTTTGGTTGGTGATATTGCTGGTCCGCTGATCAATAGAAATGCTATCAAAGCAGAATTCAAAAGTGCCAACGCGCGTCAATTACAAGCGTTATATAATTACGAACGCACTATTTTAAACGCCTATTTAGAAGTTGCAACTCAATTGTCTAGAATTACTAATTTAGATAAAAGCTATGATTTAAAATCAAAACAAGTGGAATCGCTTAATAAATCTATTGATATTTCAAATGATTTGTTTAAATCGGCACGTGTCGATTATTTTGAAGTTTTGATGACTCAAAGAGATGCACTCGAAACTAAATTAGAATTGGTCGATGTAAAAAAAGAACTTTTGAATTCTAGAGTTCATATTTACAAACAGCTCGGTGGTGGTTGGAAATAATTGGATTCAATAGTATAAAAAAGCCTCGTAATTTTCGGGGCTTTTTTTATGAATTTTAAACTATTTAATAATTACTTAATGTAAATGTTTAAAATGGCCTTCCTTTTTATACACCAAGGACAATAAACTTGGCAATACGATTAATAACAAAGGCATTGCGAATATAAAACCTCCAATTACAGCTATCGCTAATGGTTGGTGCAATTCAGAACCAATTCCAATACCTATTGCCAATGGTAAAAGTGCAATTATAGCCCCTAAAGCGGTCATTAATTTTGGTCTAATTCTTGTAGAAATAGAATAAACCAATGATTGATTTACATTGTGTGTTAATATAAACGTTTCTCTAAATTGTAGAAAAGTAAAAATTGCATTTTCACTAATAATTCCAACAATCATTATAATTCCTGTGTAACTTCCAACATTTAAGGGTGTATTTGTAATAAATAGTAGTATAAAGCTTCCTGAAATACCTAGAACAGAAATAAATAATATAATAATAGCAGCTCTAAAATCTCTAAATAAGAATAATAACACACCAAATATTAGTAATGAAGAAGTAATCAAAATCAGTAATAATTCTTTAAAAGATTGCTGTTGGTCTTTGTATGCGCCTGCATATTCTATATAATATCCAATAGGCAGGTGTATAGAATTTGAAATTTTGTTTTTAATATCTTTCATCACGCTTCCTAAATCACGATTGTTCAATCTTCCAGTTACAACTCCCATCATTTGAAGGTTTTCGCGCTCTATTTCTGCAATACCCTTATGTGTATTAATAGCTACAAGACTTGTTATAGGAATCGATTGTCCATTTGGTAAAAACAATTTTAATTTTTTGATGTCTTCGACACTTCTTTTTTCAGAATTTTTATAAATCAATCGAATGGGAGTAACTCTTTCATTTTCCAATATTGTACCAATTACATTTCCCTCAAGTGCTGTTTGTAATTGAAATTGTAAATCACTAGGGGTAATTCCATATTGTGCCAACATTTTATAATTTGGTATAATATTTACAGATGGTCCTGCAATAACAATTCCATTAAAAACATCAGCTGTACCGTTAATATTTTCAATTATTGAAGTAATTTTACTAGATAATTTGTGTAATTCAGCTTGATTATTTCCATAAATTTTGACTTCTATAGGAGAAACAGAACTCATTAAGTCACCTAACATATCTCCTATTACTTGACCAAAATCAATTCTTAATGCGGGTTGTGTAGCCTCAATTTTTTGTCGTATAACATCAATAATTTCTTCACTAGTTCGAGTTCTGTCTTTTTTTAATTGAATTAGATAATCGCCACGATTGGGCTCTGTAATAAAAAACCCCATTTGAGTTCCTGTTCTTCGACTATATGCCTCAACTTCTGGAATTTTTACAATTAACTTTTCCACTTGTTTCAACATCCTATCTGTTTCTTCTAGTGAAGTACCAGAAGGAGATTCATAATCTAGAATTATACTTCCTTCATCCATTTCAGGTAAAAAACCTGTTTCTAAATTTGGAATAATAATAATAACAGATACTATTAATAGAAAACAAAATGATAAACTAATTATAGGTCTTTGAATAAAATAAGACAACCAATTTTGATTTTTAACAGCATTAATTTCCTTTTTTTCTTTATTTTGAATAGTTGTCAATTTTATTTTGGAAAGTTGTAAATAGATGACAGGAAGTAATAACCATGTGATTAAAAATGAACACACCAAAGTAATAATCATGGTGTCTGTAAGTACTTTAAAATATGAGCCCGCAACGCCACTCATTAAAAAAAATGGAATAAATATTACAATTGTACTTAAAGAGGAGCCAACCATTGCAGGAAATAGATATTTTATTGCTTTTTGTAACAGACTTACGGTTGGTTCATCCGGGAATTCCTCATGCGTTCGATGAATTTGCTCCACTACCACAATTGCATCATCTATAATTAATCCTAATGCAGCCGCAATGGCTCCTAAAGTCATAATATTAAAAGTATTACCTGTTAGATATAAAACAATTAATGTTAATCCAAGTGTAACCGGTATTGTTATTAATATTGTTAAACTTGCTTTCGCAGATTTTAAGAATAATATTGCAACAATAATTGCTAATAACAATCCAATTAATAGACTATCAGTAACACTCTTTACTGCATCATTTACAAAAGTTGCTTGTTGATAGTAAGGGGTAATTTTAATATTACTTGGTAATATATTTTTCAATTTTACTATTTTATCGTGCATTGCTTCAGAAATAGTAATTAAATTGGAATTTGGTTGTTTTAAAACAGCTATTAAAATACTCTCACGACCATTTGAATTAACTTTTATGTATTCTTTTGCTTCTCTAATTTCAACTTCTGATATGTCTTTTAAAGTTACAATTCCTTTGCCGTTATTACTAATTACTAAGTTTTCTAACTCATCCTTTTTGTCCACTTGTGCATCTGTAATAGTTAAATACAAATGCCGATAATCAGTTAAATAACCATTTGATTTTATGAAATTTGTTTGATTTAAAATCTGTGAAATTGAATTTGGAGTAATTCCAAGCGCAGCCATTTTAGTATAATCTAGTGAAATCCAATACTCTTTTTCCTTTCCCCCAATAATTCTAATTTCAGAAACTCCTTCTATTTGAGATAAAAAGGGTTTGATGGTGAAATTGGCAATTTTTTTGAGTTCAATTGCAGTTTTACCTTTGCTTTCTATTGCATATCCAATTACAGGAAGTATAGAAGGATTCATTTTTTCAATAGTAATTTGTGTATCAGGTGGTAATTCGTTTTTTATCTGATTTATTTTAGACTCAATTCTTTCTTTTCCTAAATCGATATCAGAATTCCAATTCATAAAAGCAGAAATCTCACAACTTCCTCTACTAGTAATACTTCTAACAGTTTTTAAATCTTGAACTTTTTTAATAGCATTTTCTAATGGTTTAGTAACAGTTATCATCATTTTATCGATGGGCTGTTGTCCATTATCCGCAATTATTTTTATTTTAGGAAACGTAATTTCAGGAAATAAACTGGTTTGCAGATTAGAATAGGCATAAAAACCTCCTAAAATAATCAGAAAAATAAGGGTACTTAATCCATTCCTATGTCTTACAAAAAAGTTGTTCATCGGATTAATTTTTTATTACTTTTACTTTAATTGTATCCGCAACCCCATAATTTCCGGTTAGTAAAATCCGATCTTTTAAAGTTAATTTAGGAGACAATATCTCAACTTTTTCAGAGGTTTCAATTCCTTTTTTGATTGGAATTTTAACAGCAGTATCTTTATTTATCATTTTCATTATCCAAAATTCCGTTTCTGTTTCATTACTTAAAACAGATTCTTTTGGTAAACAAATAGTTTTTGAAACTGTAGCTTTCATAACTCGTACTTTTAAAATCAAATTCTCAGGAATGTCATATTTTCCTTTAACTTTTAAAATTACATTTTGAGTTTGTGAAGTAACATCAACAGAAGGTATAAATTTTTGAACGATCGTTTTTATAGCAGTTCCATCTGGCAATATTGCATCAAGATTAGTACCTATAGTTACATATTTTTTTAATTCATAGGGTAAACTAAGTACAATCGCGAAGCTATTTATATCATTTATTGTAGTTAAGGCATCTCCATCTTGAACATAATTCCCTTGTTGAATATTAACAGAATTCACATATCCATTTGATGTTGAATAAACAGGAATTGCTGTTCCAAAGTTTAATGTTGGATCAATTTTATTTACTGTATTTCCAAGTACTTTTGCCTCTCTAGTTTTTAATGTAAATAAAATTTTTCCCGAACTTACAAAGTCATTAGAAGCTACATTAACTGTATTTATATACCCTGTTGTATTGGCTTTAATAATACTTTTAACTAAATAGGTCGCTGTTGCATTCAAATCTGAATAACTTGAAACTCCTGAGGTATCAATTGATGTCAACATAACTGGAATAGTTATTTTTATATCTTTTTCCTCTTCATTGTTTTTCTTACATGATATTATAAAAACAATAATTATCAAAATTAATATAAATGAATTTTTCATTGTATTAGTTGTTCAAATTCCAATAATTTATTTGATTTATTAATTGGAGTTTATTAATATTATTTTGTGAAATACTATTTTTAATAGTAATCAGGTTATTTATTGCAATTACAAATTCAGTGATTTGAGCATCTCCAGTCACTAATAACTTTTTATGAGCTTCTATAAGTGTTTCCGCTATTGAAAGCTGAGAATTTAATTGAGCTTCAATTTCAATAACTTGTTTCAATTGTTGATTTAAAATTAATAATTGTTGTTGGTATTGTTTAGAAAAATTGTTTTTATACGCTGAATTGGTCAATAATGCTGCTGCAATTTTTTGAAATTGCAAACTTCTTTGATTTCCATCATAAATTGGAATTGAAAGACCAAAACCCAAGCTTACACCAAAATTTTTATGAGGTAAATTCGTAAAAGTTGACATATATCCTGCATCTCCAAGCAACGAAAAATTAGGTTTATAATTCAAATTAATCAAACTTTTTTGATTTTGAAGTTTCAAACTATCAATTTCAAATGTTCTTAAAAATATTGATTTTTCTGCTTTTATGTTGTTTAATAATTTGACTTCAGGCTTTATTAATTTTACAAAAGTAGTATCATTTTCTCCAGTTAAATAATTAAGTAATCCTAAATCATTTTGATATTGTTGTTTTAATTGTAATAATGCTAATTCTTGCTGTTTAACTGCCGCAGAAAATAGTAAAAAGTCTGTTTGTTTATAAACAGAATTTTGAGTTAATTTTTTTAGAATTAATGATTCTTCTTTAAGAAGAATGTAAGTTTTTGAATTATTTTCTATTTGCTCAGCTGTTGAAAATGCTGAAATATAGTGTGTTACAATTTCTTTTTTAATATCTTTTAAGGCTATTCTTTTATTTGAAATTAAACCGTCTTTGACTATTTTAAAAGTTTGTGATTGTATTGAGCTTCTATACTTACCAATAATCTTCTGATTTACTCCAACTAAACCCGAAAATGTTTGTCCGTTACTTAAAGTAGTGTCATAGCCTAAATCATTAATTACAGGAGAATAATTTCCAAACATTGTACCGCTAACTTGTGGTTTTCTATAAGCTATATTTATTAAACTATCTAATGTAGCCGTTAGAATTTGATTCGAATAATCAATTAAAATCGGGGAATTTTTTTCAGCTTTTGCTATAAAATAGTTCAAATCTCTTTCCTGAGAATAAGACTTGTAACCTATAATAACAAATAGTAAACTAAAAATTATTCTCATAAATATTATTTATTTTGAACTACTAAAACTGAAAAAGTATTTGGTAAAATTGCAGCACGAGGTTTTGGATTTTCTAATGTTGGGACAGGTTTTTCTCCATAATCTGCAGTAGATAAATACAATTGATGTGTCAATTTATTTAATGCAATAGTTCTGGCACTTTTTTGAGTTTTAATTGTTTCAACAACTGAAATATCTGAAGCGTTTTTCACTTTTATTTCAGTAATTGTCCCAATGCCATTTGAACTAAAGATTAGTTTTTTAATAGGATCAAAAACTACACCGTCACAACCTTCACCAATAGGAAGTGTTTTTACTATTTTGCCATTTGAAGCATTTACTATAATAATTAATTCATTACTGCAAACTGAAAAAAGTAAGTTGTTTTCTAAATCAATTGCTAATCCTGAAGGTTCATCGCCTGGAGCAATACTCCAAGTTGCAATTACTTCAAGGGTTTTAGCATCTATAGTTTTTATTTCATTTTTATCTTCGATGTTTACGTAAATTAAACCTTTAGAATTTGTTACAGAAAATTCAGGTTTTCCTCCTAAAGGAATAACTTTAATAATTTTATTTGTAACTGCATCTAAAATAGTTGCATCATTACTTTTTGCATTATACGAAAACACTTTATGTGAAAATTCATCATATAAAATTGCATCAGGTTTTTGTCCATTTATGTCAACCTTTGAAATAAAATCAAATGTATCTAAAGATATGATTGTGATGGCATTATCTTTACCGTCTGTAATAAATGCTTTATTTAAATCATTTGCAATAGCAATTCCATGAACCCCTTTTGTGTTAGGAATCGTTGCTATAGTTTTATCTGATTTTAAATCAATCACATTTACTTCATTTCCATGTGAAACGAATAAATGTTGATTTATATTATCAACAGCTAAATAATCCCAGCCACCATCTCCTTCTATACTAATTTTATTAGCTAAATGATAATTTTGGCTAAAACTATTGCTAAAACACAAACTCAATATCGATGCAATTAGAAATCTCTTCATTTTCTTTTTTTTTGTAAATATCAGAATTTTAAAACTTTAATAACTTAATATTAAATTAATTTTTTTTTATAGAGTTAATTACTTTCCGATACAAAAATTAGCAAAAATATTACCTAAGAGCTCGTCGTTAGTCACTTCTCCAGTGATCATTCCAAAATGATATAAGGCTTCTCGAATATCAATTGCCATTAAATCGCTAGAAATATTGGATTGTAATCCGAAATTTACTTTCTGAATTTCTTCCAACGCTTTTAATAAAGAATCGTAATGACGGGTATTGGTCACAATAGTTTCATTATTTCGTAAAGCACCTGTATTTACAAATGATAATAACTGATTTTTAAGATCGTCAACGCCAATATTTTCCCTCGCTGAAATGTATATAGTTGTTAGTTGTTGGTTGTTGGTTGTTAGTTTAGAATCGATTTTTGTAATTATTTCAGGTGAAATCAAATCCATTTTATTGATGATAATTAAGATTGGTTTTTGAGGAAACTGATTTCTTGTTTTGCCAACTTCAACTAGAATGGCGTCTAATTTTCCATCAACTGACAATCGAGAACCATCAACCAAATACAATACCACCTGCGCTTGTTCAATTTTTTCGAAAGTTTTTTTAATCCCAATGCTTTCTACAATGTCTTCGGTATCGCGAATTCCGGCAGTATCTATAAATCGGAATCCGATGCCGCCAATAACTAATTCATCTTCAATAGTATCACGAGTAGTTCCCGCAATCTCTGAAACGATGGCGCGCTCTTCATTCAATAAAGCATTCAACAAAGTCGATTTTCCAACATTGGGTTCACCCACAATTGCAATAGGAATTCCGTTTTTTATTACATTTCCAACCGCAAAAGAATCAATTAATCGTTTCAATACGAATTCAATTCTGTTCAACAAATCTCTAAACTGAGTTCTATCTGCGAAAGCAACATCTTCTTCAGCAAAGTCCAATTCCAATTCGATTAAGGACGCAAAATTTAATAATTCTTTTCGCAATTGCATAATTTCATTACTAAATCCGCCACGCATTTGTTGCATTGCAATTTGGTGCGAAGCTTCATTATCAGAAGAAATTAAATCAGCAACGGCTTCCGCTTGTGACAAATCCATTTTACCGTTTAAAAACGAACGTAAGGTAAACTCTCCCGCATTTGCCATACGGCAACCTTTTCGAAGTAATAATTGAATAATTTGTTGCTGAATATAAGTTGAGCCGTGGCAAGAAATTTCGATTGTATTTTCGCCTGTATAAGAATTGGTTCCTTTAAATATAGAAAGTAAAACTTGGTCAATCACTTTTTCATCATCCACAATATGCCCTAAATGCAAAGTGTGCGACTTCTGTTTGCTGATATCTTTACCAGAAACGGAACTAAAAACCGACTTACAAATGGATATTGCATCATTACCAGAGACACGAATAACAGCTATTGCTCCTGATCCAGAAGGGGAGGCTAAGGCTACAATGGTGTCATTTTGAATCATAGTTTGAAAATCAAGAGGCAAAGTTACAAAGAAATTAATTGGTTATAAACCTAGCATTTGAAATAAAAAAAATCCGAAATTTCAATTAAGAAAATCCGGATTTAATGACTTTATATTGGTTTGGTTGGTTAATTGTTAAGCATTACCGGCATTACAAGCATGGTAACTGTTTCGCCTTCTTCCAATCCGTCAACAGGTGTTAAAATTCCTGCACGATTTGGTAATGACATTTCTAGCATTATCATATCCGATTGTAAATTGGTCAACATTTCTGTTAAAAATCTCGAGTTGAAACCAATTTGCATATCGTCACCTTGATAATCACATGTCAATCTTTCTTCTGCTTTGTTAGAATAATCGATATCCTCAGCTGAGATATTCAATTCAGCACCAGCAATTTTCAAACGAATTTGGTGGGTAGTTTTATTTGAGAAAATCGCCACACGACGAACAGAATTTAAAAATTGTGTTCTGTCAATCATTAATTTATTCGGATTTTCTTTTGGAATAACCGCTTCGTAATTTGGATATTTACCATCAATCAATCGACACATTAAAATGTAATTGTCAAATGAGAAAGTGGCATTGCTATCGTTGTATTCAATTTTAATTTCTGCATCAGAAGTACCTAAAATACTTTTCAAAATATTCAAAGGTTTTTTCGGCATAATAAAATCAGCTACTTGCGAAGATTTTACGTCAGTTCTAGCATATTTAACTAATTTATGAGCATCTGTTGCCACAAATGTTAATCCTTCTGGTGAAAATTGGAAGAAAACTCCAGACATTACCGGACGTAAATCATCGTTTCCAGCAGCAAAAATAGTCTTGCTAATAGCGGTTGCCAAAACTTCTGCAGGAACTAATGTTGTAGATGGATTATCAAGATTCACCGATTTTGGAAACTCACTTCCTGGTGAATAAGCCAATGCGTATTTTCCTGAATTGGAACTAATTTCGATAGTGCTATTTTCTTCAACTGTGAAGGTTAGCGGTTGCTCAGGAAATGTTTTTAATATTTCTAATAGTAATTTTGCAGGTACCGCAACACTTCCTTTACTTTCAGAATCGATATCTAAAGTTGCAGACATGGTAGTTTCTAAATCTGAAGAAGAAACAGTTAATGTTTTGTTGTCTAATTCAAATAAGAAATTATCTAAAATAGGTAAGGTGTTGCTACTGTTAATAACACTTCCTAATACTTGCAATTGTTTCAATAAATACGAACTCGATACTATAAACTTCATCTTTGGCTTTTTTTAATCAATCTTAAAATCTGAATTATTCAGAATTATTTTCATTTTGTTTTACAAATATATCTTAATCTAATCAAATAGTGAAAACAAATTTATTAACAATTATTTGCTGTATTTTCTTTTTCTCAAGAAAGTGAAAAGTAATCCGAATATTCCTATGATAATTATTGGTAATCCTACACTTATAATTTGAGCACTTGAGTAATTATCATAGACTTTTTCTTTGTCTAAAATTGGTAGATTTACCACTTTACTTCGAATGTTAATAAGTCCGTTGTCATCCAATAAATAATTGACGCAATTCATCATAAATTCCTTATTTCCGTATAATTTATTGGTCCATTTATCGTAACCCAATTCTAAAGGCTGGTAATTTTTGTCCAATTGATTTTTAATCACATCACCATCAGAAATCACAATCATTTTATTGGTTTTACTCAAATTGACAAACGATTTCTCCTGAAATGGTAATACGCGGTTTTCAAATGCAGAATGAAATTGTCCTTCCAATAAAACGGCTACAGGAATATTTCCTTTGTTTAAAAATTCCGATTGCTCAGGGCGATCGTTAACCATTTCTAATTTTACTTCTACCGGAGCACCAACTAATCTGGAATAAGGGGAAGATTGTAATAAAACAGTTTTCTTAATTCCGTTTTTCAAAGTGTCGATTCCATTGGTAAATTCAAATTTTACTGCATCAAGATTACTCACAATTGGATGCTTTGCCGTTGGATAAACCAAAGGAGAATAAAACCATGGAAATTGATTGTATTGCGTTCCGCTTCCGTTTTCACCAGTGGCAAGTGTGATAGGAGCAGCCATAATGTCTTTAACCATGTTGGGGTTTAATCTCACGCCGTATTTAAAGAACATATCGTTCAAATTCAAATCGTTTGGAAAGGCTAATGTAGTTCCAGATTCGTTGTACAAACTATCCATTTCTATGTTTACCTGATCAATAAGCCATAGTGTTTTTCCACCATTCATTACGAATTGATCTAAAACAAGCTTTTCTTCGTCGGAGAATTTTTCAATTGGTTTTACAATAACTGCAAGATCGTATTTCTTTAAAATAGCTAAGGTCTCTACTGGTTTTTTAGAAACAGAATCCAAAGTGAAAGTTCCAATAAAGCAGTTTTCTTTGACTTGTTTAATGAAATCGCCCATTAATAAATCGTTCAATTCACCATTTCCTTTAATAACGGCAACCTTTTTCTTTTTTGGTTTCGTAACTGAATTAAATGCACTCGTAAATGCATACTCCAAATGTTGTACAGAACTCACTACTTTTTCAGCAATTGAAGCTCCCATGATGTTTTTTAACAACGGAACTTTTACACTTCTACCGTGATAAGTTGCAATTGCCCAAGGAAAAGCTACTTCTTGCGTTTGTTTTCCTTTGTCGTTTAAGGTTACATTTATTGGAGTTAATCCTCTTTCTAGAAAGGCTTGAATAGTGGCGTCTCTTTTATCTTCTTCTTCTAATGGATTGACAAATTGAAATACAATATTCGAATTATAAGCTTTGAATTCTTCTAATATTTGTTGCGTTTCTGTTTGCAATTTCTTCATTTCACCTGGAAATTCTCCTTTCAAGAAAACATCAATAATCAAAGGTTCTTTGACGTCCTTAATTATATTTAATGTAGTCTGAGAAAGCGTATAACGGTGATCAGCGGTTAAGTCAAAACGATGAAAATAGAAGTTCCCTGCAATATTAATTAAGATTAATACCAGCGAAATAAATACTACCGATTTTAGATTTTTATTTTTCATCATTACAATTTTAAAGATTTTAATTTAAAAACAGTAAGTGATATGAAAAAGACAGTAACACTTGAAAAATACAATAAATCGCGAGTATCAATTACTCCACGGCTCATACTTTTAAAATGATTGTTCATTCCTAAATAGGAAATACTACTTTCCAAACTGGGTAAATAATTGGCAATTCCATCAAATCCGAAGTAGAAAGTAAAACACAATAAAACAGATACCAAAAATGCAATTATCTGATTGTTAGTTAACGACGAAGTGAATATTCCAATAGAACAATAGCCTGAAATTAAGAACAGCAAACCGAAATAGGAACCAATAGTGCTTCCCATGTCGATATTTCCTTCGGGCATTCCAAGTTTAGAAATTACATATACGTAAATGAATGTTGGAATTATAGCTATTACAATTAACAATAACGATCCTAAGAATTTTCCACCTACAATTTCCCAAATGCTTAATGGCTTGGTTAAAAGCAATTCCAAAGTTCCTTGTTTCATTTCGTCAGCGAAACTTCTCATCGTAACCGCAGGAATTAGAAAAATCAAAATCCAAGGTGAAATAGTAAAAAACGGACTCAAATCGGCGAAACCAGAATCTAAAATATTGTATTCACCATTGAAAATCCATAAGAACAATCCGTTGAGGATTAGGAAAATAGCGATTACTAAGTAGCCAATCGGCGAACCGAAAAAGGACCTAATCTCTCTGAATAATATTGCTTTCATTAATTTTATAAATGTTTAAAGTTTAAAGTTTAAAGTTCCAGATTGGTTAACCTTGAACTTTAAACCAAAGAAACTAACTTGTCCACGCTCCAAGCTTCTGGTTTATTGTTAAATAGCTTTTTTGTATCTGTCCAAATTTCGAAAAAAAGTTCGGAATTTCTATAATTTTCCAAGTCTTGTTCGGTTTCCCAATAACTATAGGTAAAGAAAATGCACTTGTCGATTTTATCCTGATACAATTCTAATAAACGATTTCCTGGCGCATTTCGTATTTTCTCTTTTATAACTTCAAAATTTTCTAAGAAATTGGAAATCTTATCTTCGTGAAAACTCATTTTTACAATTCTGACAAACATAACTAAATAGAATTAAATTGTATGGTAATACTGTCCCTATAATTCAATCCCAACAAACTTGAAGCGCTTCCAACGTTCAAAGGGTTGCTCCTAAAAATGGCAATTTCTAAAAATCCCGCTTCGTTGAAGATAGCTAATTTATCGCCTTCGTAATCCTTAATTGGATATTTTCCGGTGTTGCCAATATCGGAATATTTAGCAAAAATATTTTTTATAGGATTTGATTTTTTCTGTAATCGATTTTGCAATAACGGAATTTCGTAAGGTCTTCCTTTTCCAACTTCAATAAACAGTTTTTTAGAAATATTGGTCACCACATTTCCAAAATGATCAATGTAAATCACATATCCTTTTATGGAATTTTTATCGGCTGCAACGCTAGGTTGAATTTCGGTTACTTCCTTAATTGCAGTTATTTCTTTACCAATAACGTTCAATAAACCGCCTTTTGAAAGATGACTCGCAACAGTTATAAATACATCCAAATCGGTCGCATCTTCCGGTAAACGATCGTGAATATTGATGGCCACGATTTTTTGAGGAACCACTTTTTGAGTCAAAATACTTAGTATTCCATTGTCGGCACAAATAAAAAAATGATCGTTCCATTGCATCGCAATGTGCTGGTTTTCTTTATTTTTTTCAGCGTCAACGCCAATTAAGTGAACGGTGCCTTTTGGAAAACTATTGTACGCAGCTCCAATAATATAACTCGCTTGTAAGGTATTAAATGGCTCGATGTTATGAGAAATATCTATAATATTAACCTCCGAATTTTCTGTCAATATTTTTCCTTTCAAAGCTCCCACAAAGTGATCTTTGAGTCCGTAGTCGGTGGTAAGGGTAATTATTGACATAAAATTGTTTATAACTAATTCAAGGATGTAAACCTAAATTATATTAAATTTGAAATGCAAAGCTAATAATTATCAATGACTATTTTTTAATTAAATCCAATACATTTGAACGAAAGAACTATCGAGCTCATAGACATCGCTCCAAAAGACTTCTGGGGCGCTCAAGACACTCATCTTGAAACGATTAAAAAGCATTATCCAAAGTTGAAAATTGTGGCTCGTGGTACCACCTTAAAAGTTTTTGGAGAAAAAGAAGCACTAGATGAATTTGAAAAAAGATTCAACAGGCTGATGGTTCATTTTACTAGGTACAACAATATCGATGACAATGTGATAGAAAGGGTGATTCAAAGCGATTCCCAAGACGACAATCGCATGGATGCCAGAGACAATATTTTGGTGCATGGAGTAGGAGGCAAGATCATTAAAGCGATGACTGCCAACCAACATTTATTGGTTCAAACCATCAATAAAAACGACATGGTATTTGCCGTAGGGCCCGCTGGAACAGGTAAAACCTACACTGGCGTGGCAATGGCGGTAAAAGCACTCAAAGAAAAGCAAGTAAAGAGAATTATTTTGACACGTCCTGCGGTTGAAGCCGGAGAAAATTTAGGCTTCCTACCTGGCGACATGAAGGAAAAACTAGATCCTTACATGCAGCCGCTGTATGATGCTTTGCGCGACATGTTGCCTAACGAAAAACTCGAAGACTATATTTTAAAAGGTATAATTCAAATTGCACCTTTGGCCTTTATGCGTGGTAGAACTTTAGACAATGCCTTTGTAATTTTGGACGAAGCACAAAATACCACTCATTCACAAATGAAAATGTTTTTGACGCGTATGGGTAAAAATGCCAAGTTCATGATTACTGGTGACCCAGGTCAAGTTGATTTGCCGAGACGTACCATTTCCGGATTAAAAGAAGCCTTGTTGGTACTAAAAGACGTTGATGGAATTGGAATTATTTACCTAGACGATAAAGACATTGTTCGCCACCGTTTGGTGAAAAAAGTCATTGATGCTTATAAGCAAATTGAAAATCACGATTGAGAGCAGTAATTCTTAATGACGGATAGAGGCACAAGGTTGACTTATTTACAATATTTGTCTCGTATGTTGGCTGCATTTTGGTAATTTTTTTCTACTGCTAAGTTTATGTAGTTACACCCTTTCACTTTGTTTTTAAGTTCGTAGTAACAAACACCTAGATAATACGCGGTTTTCCCATCGTCATTTTTAGATAAATTCAATGTTTTTTCTAAATAAATGATTGCTTTTTTATAATCTTTCATACCACCATAACACAATCCAATATTTTGAAGTGTTTTTACACTCTCTTTATCTTTCTTCAAAATTTTATTATAGACAGTAATGGCTTCTAGATACTTTTTTTCATTCATTAATTTTGTTGCTTTTTTTGTATCAACATCAAACTCAAATGAATTTCTCCTTTCAATAAGTGTGCTATCATTTGGAAATATTTTTAACCCTTCTTCTACAAATTTTATAGAATTTTTATAGGAACATTTAGATAATATTAATGCGCTAGAAGTATTTATCCAATATTTAGGATCATTTCTATATTTAATAAAATCATTATGTAATTTTAATATATTAATTGTATCTTTTTTTAAAATCGCCGTACTAATAGTTTCATAAAAATAACTTTCACATCTTGGTCTAATTTCTAATGACCTTTTAGTGTAAAAATAGGCACTATCAATCATTCCTTTTTCTTTAGCAATTTCATTTCTAAAGTAATCGCTCTTACCGGAATATGGATTTATTTTTTCTGATAAATTAAAACAAGCATTAGCTTTTTCATACTGCTTTTCTTTATAATAATATTTACCTAACAATTCATAAAACGGGACTGAATTTAAATTAACTTCAACAAATTCTGGCATTTGTGATTTTACGTAGGCTGAATTTAATTTTTGGTCCTTTTCAGGTAATTTATAATCAACATTTATATCATTTTCAATTATTAGCGCCTTTCTTAATAAGTAAGAATAATAAACAGTTCCAGAGGTTATTAATATCAAAATTAGAATCCCTTTTTTTGTAAATTTTGAACTTGTAATAGTGTCTATTTTCGGAATATTTATTAATGTAAATGCAAGTATTATAGCCAAGTTATATTGCATTGTTGGGCGGTGCAACGGAAAGTTAAAAAAGGAGTCAATACCGTAGGTAATAATAATAAGCAAAGTTATCAAAGCTATAATTTTAGTTTGATTGTCATTATTTTTAATTATTCGTTTGAAATTTATAACAACTGCAAAAACAAAAATTAGAATAAAAATTATGCCATTTAATATTCCTGTTTCTGATGCAATTTCAAGAAAATCATTATGAGTATGAATAGAATAAGCTAACTCATCTGCTTCATATTTTTCATAAGGAATCGATTCGATTTGCCAATTTCCAATTCCTATCCCAAATAATGGGTTGCTTTTAATTATTTTAGTTGCATTTCTCCAAAGAGATAGTCTAGTGTCAACTGATGCATCGGATAAGTTGGTAATTTGTCCAATACGATTGTCAACGGACTGAAATCTGCCCATATCATTAGATTTAGCTAATATAATATTGGCAATAAAATAGGATAAAATTAAAGGGATTATTATCGTGGCAATTAATTGTAAGTTGATTTTTTTATTTGAATTAATTTTAAATAATAAGATTATAAATACGATTACCTCTAAACATAATCCCAAAAAAGAAGCTCGAGATGCAGTTAATAATATCAAAAGTGAAGCTAGAAATAGCGAAATAACACTCAACCATTTTTTATATTTTGAAAAAGCAAATATTCCAAAAAGCAAAAAAGGGATTTTTGTTGCCATATTTGCTGCAAAAATATTAATACTTCCTGTATTTCCTGCTAATTTACTTAAAGCTGTGAACAATGATTGCTCCTTAGAAACTTCAACAAAGTGTTTTAATTCAAAAAAACATTGAAGAAATATTAATATGATAAAGATAAAAAACACTCTATTTATTAAATACAATCTATTGTACAATAGAATTGAAATATTTAAAAACAAGCAAAAGGTAATTATTAATTGTGTAAAACTTATTATTGATAATGAAAAATGAGTTGCCACAAATATTGATAATCCACAAAACAGTAAGAACAATAGGTAAGCTCTAATTGCATAGTTATTTTTAAAAATACTAAAATACTCTTTGGATATAAGTTGTGGGTTTTTAAATAAATATACTCCCATTATTAAATTTACAACTGCTAAATATAAATATTGAACCCCAACATTATCAATTCCACTGGTGTATGGGATAAAATCCATGGCTAAATATCCTACAACAAAAAATATTGCAATAAAGTCAACAATAACATTTTCTACATTTACAGGAGCACCTTCTTGTTTGTTTTTTTGAGATATATTTTTTTCCATATTCAATTTTTAAAGTATAAAATTTTTTGAGGGTAGTTTATTATAGTTTAATTAATTCAAATATATAAAGTTATTTAAACAAATCCATAACAAAAGTAAACTTTTCATATAGATCTAATCAAGATAATTATTTTTAAATAAATAATTGTTAGAGGGATTTATTTGTTTTACAGTTTTAGTATTTAAAATTATAAATCTACATTATAGAAAACAAATTCCAAAATGCAAATAGGAAGGAAGTGATTCCTAAAATTTTAAAAACCAAGTTGTTATTGCGAATAAATACAATACCACTACAGCAGAATAATAGGGTAAATAGGATAGCCGCTGGTTGAGGATTCGTTTCTAATAAAGGTTTAATAACATCTGGAAATCTTGCAATATACTTTTCTTTTAATGTAGGAAAATCATCTACAAGATCGTTGTTTTTTTCCACAAATAGTAGCCAATCCAACATATAAAGTATCCCAATTTTATAGGCTACTAATGCTAAAATGTTACTTCTTTTCATTTACTATTTTTTATTGCTTTTATTGTATCTGTAAATAGTAAATATAGGAATAAAGACTAATGCGATTCCCGCTATTCCAAAAACAGATAAAATGGATGCACCAGGCCAATGTTGGATTTTAAACAACATACCAATTAAAGTCATACTTGAAAATATTGCTCCAGTTATATAGGTGATTTTTTTCATAAATATAGTTTAAAATAAGTGTAACATAATTGATATGTATTAATCTTGAATACTTCAATCTTTGAATCTTAGAATTCTTATATCTTCTTCACATATTGCGTGATAATCACAATCGTTTGACCGTCTACACGGCCTTCAATGTATTCTGCATTTTCGTGATCCAATCGAATGTTTCTCACTGAAGTTCCTTGTTTGGCAACCATGCTAGAACCTTTAACTTTCAAATCTTTAATTAAAACTACCGAATCTCCAGTAGCCAAAATAACGCCATTTACATCGCGGTGAACTATCTTATTTTCGTCGTCTTCACCTTCTCCGGTAGCTTGCGCCCAAGCTAAAGTATCGTCGTCAAGATACATCATATCCAACAATTCTTTCGGCCAACCTGCTGATCGTAAACGGCTTAACATTCTCCACGCCACGACTTGAACCGCTACGTTTTCGTTCCACATGCTATCGTTTAGACAACGCCAATGGTTTAAATCTTCGGTTCCTGGGTTTTCAATTTGGTCGATGCACGTTTTGCAAGCCAATATATTTTCGTCTAGTCCGCCTTTTTTGGTAGGTAATACAGTGAATACTTTTAAGTTTTCAGTCGCTGCACAAAATTCACATTTTGATTCGCTGCGCTTGTTTAAGGCTCTTTCCATAATTTTATTTTAGGGTGCGAAAGTACAATTATAGATACGCTTCCGCAAATGGTATTTCGATTTTAATTTTAACCCGAAGGGTGTAATATGTAAAATTGTTTTTTTTTTCTTATTGCCACGAATTATCGAATATCTATGAAAAACTGGCGCAAAAATTAGTTCATCTTTGATGATCCCGAATTCTCGGGACGAATAAAAGTAAAAAGTTAAATTTAAAATTTCGAAAATTCGTGGCAAAATCATTTATACTTAATTTCACCCAACGGGTTGATTTTACTCTTTTACTCGAACAGCCTCAGGCACGAGTTTTTCATATTCACCGCCATTTCTAATAACGTCTCGAACAATGCTCGAACTGATATAGGAAGTTTTAGCTGCGGTTAATAAAAATACGGTTTCTATTTTGGAGAGTTTTCTATTGGTGTGGGCAATAGCTTTTTCAAACTCAAAGTCGGCTGGGTTTCTTAAGCCACGAAGAATATAGTTGGCCTTGATTTTTGCACATAAATCGATCGTCAAACCTTCATATATGATAACCGAAACTTTAGGTTCGTTTTTAAAAGTTTCCTCAATAAATCTCTTGCGATCGGCTAAGGAAAACATGTATTTTTTTTCAGAATTCACCCCAATAGCAATCACAATTTCATGAAATAAAGGAATCGCTCTTTTGATAATGTCTACATGTCCTAAAGTTAAAGGGTCAAATGATCCCGGAAAAACAGCTTTTTTCATAAGTTTAAAATTGATTCAAAGATTTTAGATTTAAAAATTGAAATACAAATTTATTTAATTTCTAAACAAGCAATTTTAGAATATTCATTTGATGATATAAAATCTGAAATAATAATAAATCTAGAATTTAATATATCGGCAATATAATCGGTTTTTGTATTTCCAAAACGCAACCAAATTACTTTTGGAGGAAAACCTTTTAAATTTGATAAATCGTAAAAATCACCATCAAAAGTTACAATTGTATAATTATTTTCTTTAGCAAATTTCCAAATTTCTATATCAGTATAATTTTCAATTCCTAGCTCTCTAACTTGTTTTGCTTCCGGAAAATTAATTTTTAATTTAGATAATATTCTAAAAGAAATATTTTGGTCAAATAGCAATTTCACGAGGCTATTTGAATTTTATGTTCTCTATCTGCTGCATAAGAAAGACAAGCTTTAATATGAATTTCATTGAGTTCTGGATAATCTTGGATAATGTTCTCGATTGTCATACCATTAGCCAACCAATTTAATACATCAAAAACGGTGATTCGTGTACCAATAATTACTGGTTTACTAAACCGAGTTTCTGGATTGATTGTAATATATTGTTTGTAATCTATCATGATATTTTTTTTTACAAAGTTAACTAATTAATTAGTTTTTAGCTTAACGCCAATTCAATTGCATTGGTGAATAAATCTTCCAATGAAATTCCAGCGGCTTTGGCTTGTTGTGGAATCAAACTTTCAGTAGTTAAACCAGGAATAGTGTTCATTTCCAGCATGTGAGGTTCTCCGTTTACAATGATGAATTCACTTCGTGAGAACCCTTTCATTTTTAAAACTTCGTAAGCTCGTTTTGCAATTTCTCCTACTTTTTGTGTCATTTCATCAGAAATTCTTGCTGGCGTAATTTCTTGAGATTTTCCCAAATATTTGGCTTCATAATCGAAGAAATCATTTTCTGAAACTATTTCGGTTATGGGTAAAACGGTAATTTTTCCTTTGTAATTGATCACTCCAACCGAAACTTCAGTTCCGTCAAGGAAACTCTCAATGATAATTTCGTTGTCTTCTTTATAAGCTACTTCAATTGCAATAGGTAATTCGGCAGCTGTTTTTACTTTCGAAATACCAAAGCTAGATCCCGATTTATTTGGTTTTACAAAACAAGGCAATCCTACTTTATTCACAATTTCGGTAGTGTCAATAAGATCTCCTTTATTAAGATAAGAGGAAGTAGCGGTTTTTATTCCGTAGGGTTTTAATACCGATAATAAATCGCGTTTGTTAAAAGTAAGTGCTGCTTGGTAATAATCGCATGAGGTTTGGGGTATTCCCAATAATTCGAAATAGGCTTGCATTAATCCATCTTCTCCAGGAGTTCCATGAATGGCATTAAATACGGCATCGAAGGTGATTTTTGTTCCGTTTACTGTGGTTGAAAAATCGTTTTTATCGATTGGAAATTCAGCATCATTGGCATCAACATAAACCCATTTTTCTTTGAAAATGTGAATTCGATAACCTTTGAATTTCGATTGATCTAAAAAGTTATACACTACGTTTCCACTCACCAACGAAATTTTGTATTCGCTGGAATAGCCTCCCATGATGATTGCAATATTTTTCATTTTTAATCTTTAATTTTAATTTTATATCAAATGCCCTAGCCCTGACAGAAGGGAAAATCCCACGCTTTTTTGCGTGGATTGGAATGATGGCAGGAAATAGCTCCTAATAATTAACAAAAATATCATTTTTTTTCAAACGAATTACCTTTACATTTTTTATATCTTTGCAGTAAATCTAATAGTATGAGTTTAAAGGATTATTTAAAGAGTAAAGTTTTTGCGGTTCAATTACTAGCGGCCGTGGCAATCTTGTTTGTTATTGGTTTTATTTTCATGCATTGGTTGACGTTTACAACAGATCACGGAAATGAAATTACGGTGCCTAATTTGGCTAAAATGACGGAAGATCAAGTGGAAGAGACGGTTGATGATTTGGATTTAGATTATGTCCTTTTAGACAGTGTTGATTTTAATCCTGCCTTTCCAAAACACACGGTGGTGGAACAAGATCCTATGCCTGGCGCGAAAGTGAAGAAAAATAGAAAGATTTATATTAAGATAAATTCATCGGGTTTTACTATGGTTAGAATTCCGAATTTAATTCAGAAAACCTATCGTCAGGCGGTTCCAACATTAAAATCGTTGGGTCTTGAACCGGGAGAAATTACCTACAAACCGGATTTGGCAAAAGACATGGTTTTAGAAATGCATTGTAATGGAAAGAAATTAAATCCTGGAGATAAAATCTTTAAATCTTCTAAAATTGATTTGGTTCTAGGCGATGGAAACCAAGGATTTATTGAACCTGCCGACAGTTTAAGTACTGAAACACCTTCAAATGAACAATAACAACAACGATATTGAGGAAATAGAAGAGGAGTTATTTGAACATTTTAGATTTGACGTTCCTAAAGGGCAATTGCTATTAAGAATTGACAAATTTTTGATGAATTTGATTCCCAATGCCACTCGAAACAAAATTCAAAATGCGGCTTCTGCTGGGGATATTTATGTGAATGATATTCCTGTAAAATCCAATTACCGTGTGAAACCGTTCGATGTAGTTCGAATTATGTTGTCGCACCCTCCTTTTGAAAACCGCGTAGATCCTGAGAATATTCCGCTAAATATTGTTTATGAAGACGATACTTTATTGTTAATTAATAAACCTGCCGATTTTGTTGTTCACCCTGGACATGGAAATTACACGGGGACATTAGTTAATGCTTTGGCGTATCATTTTGAGAATTTACCTATGAATTCTAGTGAACGACCGGGATTAGTTCATAGAATTGATAAAGACACCACTGGACTTTTAGTAATTGCAAAAACCGAAGCGGCAATGACGCATTTGGCCAAGCAATTTGAATCGAAAACTACTGAAAGAGAATACATTGCGTTAGTTTGGGGAACGGTAAAAGAGGATGAAGGTACCATCGAAGGAAATATAGCACGACACGTAAAAGACCGAATGCAAATGGCGGTTTTTGAAGACCCAACCATTGGAAAACCAGCAGTTACTCATTACAAGGTTTTAGAACGTTTTGGTTATGTAACTTTGGTTTCGTGTATATTGGAAACAGGACGTACGCACCAAATTCGTGTTCACATGAAACACATTGGTCACCCGCTTTTTAACGATGCTCGTTATGGTGGCGATTTAATTTTAAAGGGCACTACGTTTACAAAATACAAGCAGTTTATCGATAATTGCTTTAAGATATTGCCACGACAAGCGTTACATGCTAAAACACTTGGGTTTGTTCATCCTACCACTGGCGAAATGATGCGTTTTGATACTGAGTTACCACAAGATATGCAGGATTGCATTGAAAAGTGGCGAAACTACTCGAAGTCACACGAAGTGCTGGAGGAAGAATAATAAACAAAAAACAAAAAAGGGGTTCAATTTGAACCCCTTTTATTATTAAAAACGGTATCCTACTTTGATACCCACTCTTGGAACTAAGCTTGAAAATGATCTATTATCGACATCGTCAGTACCTCGCCATTCTATTTTCCAAAGGCAACCCATTGAAGGATCGATACTTAATTCTTTGGAAACTTGCCATTTGTATCCTACTTCAGGATTGAAAAAGGAAATGTATTTATAGGTTCCTGAATAATTTTCATCTTTAAATCGGATGTAACCAAATTCCAAACTGTTTTGGTAGTAAAATTCTTCCCAACTGTCTTTCTTTAAAAAAGTTCTAGAACCAGAAGATAATAAGATCCCTGTTCCAATATGGTTTTGTCCACTCAAATTTACTACCGTTCTTCCGTATCCTAATTTTAAAACACTGGAATGGTTGTAACCAAAGAAATCTGTTTTAAGGTGTTTTTTTTCTCCTGTCAATTCAAATGCGCTAGGTTCAGAGAAGCTAAAACCCAAGCTGATTGTTCTTCTTTGTTCAATTCCTCTTGCTTGTTTAAATTTGTCTTGTGCAAAGCTAAAGCTACTAATTAAAAGGGCTAAAACTACTATTTTTTTCATTTTTGATAAATTAATTTGTTGTTACAAATGTAATAAAATTATATAATTATAGAAAAATACTATAGTAATGAAATAGCAATCTAATATTGTTATTTGTATTTTTGAGTTTCAATAATCGACTATTATGAAAATTGTAATTTCTCCGGCTAAGTCCTTAAATTTCGAATCTGAATTGCCAATGCAGACATTCTCAGAAGCTGCCTTTTTAAAAGAGGCACGACAAGTTCATAAGGTATTGAAAAAAATGAAACCTAAAGATTTATCTAATTTGATGGACATTTCAGATAAATTGGCAGAATTGAATTGGGAACGCAATCAAAGTTGGAAAACCCCATTTACACCTGATAACTCGCGACCTGCAATTTATGCTTTTGATGGGGAAGTTTATACTGGAGTTGATGCCTACACAATTTCGATGGATAAAATGGAAGATTTACAAAGCCGATTGTTTATCCTTTCGGGTTTGTATGGCTTGTTGAAACCGCTAGATTTAATTCAGCCCTACCGATTGGAAATGGGAACTTCAATTGCCATTGGTGAATCTAAAAATCTATATGCTTTTTGGAAAACTAAGATTACTAAAGCGTTAAATAAATCGATTTCTAAAGGGGATTTTTTATTGAATTTAGCCAGTAATGAATATTTCTCGGCCGTTGATACTAAATCGCTTAAAGCAAATGTAATAACGCCTGAATTCAAAGATTATAAAGACGGTAAATTGACTATGATTAGTTTCTTTGCAAAGAAGGCTAGGGGATTAATGGTACGATTTATTATTGACACCAATGCTCAAACTATTGACGATATCAAAGGATTTAATTATGAAGGTTATGCTTTTGATGCTAATTTATCGAGTGATTCAAAATTAGTTTTTACCAGATAAAATTCATCGCATTTTTTTTTTTTCACACAAAAGAAGCAAAGAATAATAAAAGAAATAAAGAAAAAAATCACCGCAAATTCGCAAATTAAAAAGTTAAAATTTGCGAACTTGCGGTGATTCAATTTTAATGCTTTTGTGTCTTTTACTTTTAACTTTTGTTTCTTTTGTGGTGAAAATTGATTCTTTTGTAGTGAAAAAATTAATTTCTTTTCTTTATTAACAACACAAAAGGAATACAGAATAAAAACAACAATCCTAGATAATTAAAAATATCGATATAAGTTAATACCGCACTTTGCTTCATCACATTGTATTCTAGAATTTGATAAGCCTTATTTAGAGATTCATTGATGCTAAATCCACGACTCATTAAACCTTGTTGCAATTGCATTACTCTTTGTTGGACAGCGAAATTGGTCTTATCAAGGTGAGAAATTAAATTAATTCTATGTTCTTGGTTCAATCTCGCTATTAAAGTAGTTATGATTGCAATACCGAATGACCCTCCTAATTGTCTCATCATTCCGGTAAAAGCAGCACCTTCACCAATTTCTTTACCTTTTAATGTAGAAAGTGAAAGTGTAGTTATGGGTACAAAAAGCAATCCAAGTCCAATTCCACGTAATATCAATGGCCAGAAAATATGTTCCGTTCCGGTGTCAGGCGTTAAAACACTGTGCATCCAAAAGGAGAATATAAAAAAAGCGAAAAATCCTACCGCTACCATATAGGCTTGAGGAACACCACGCTGAATTAATTTCCCAATCATTGGCATCATAAAACCAGTGGTAATAGAACTAGGAATAAGTATTAATCCTGCATTTAACGCACTCCAGCCCAGTATTGATTGTGTGTAAATTGGGATAATAAAAGTTGAGCTATATAGTCCAAAGCCAAGTACAAAACTCATGATAACTCCCACGCGCAAATTGGTGTTTTTTAGCACTCTTAAATTTACAATTGGATGTTTGTAATTGAGCTCTCGCCAAATAAAAAGCATAAAACTCACCGAAGAAACTAAGGTTAGAATATTGATTATTCTATCGTTAAACCAGTCGTCTTGCTGACCGTGTTCTAAAACATATTGAAGCGAACCTACAAATCCAGCGAGAAAAACAATTCCCCACCAATCGACTTGTGACGCTTTTAGTTTTTCACCGAATTTAGGACTTCTAACAAAAGTTATTGTTAAAAATGCGGCAATAATACCAATTGGAATATTAATATAAAATATATAAGGCCAAGAAAAATGATCTACAAAATAACCTCCCAACGGCGGACCTAATGTGGGACCTACAATAACGCCCATTCCATAAATTGCTTGAGCCATCCCACGTTTTGCAACGGGATAACTTTCTGTAATAATCGTTTGAGCAGTAACAAGTAAAGCACCTCCACCTAAACCTTGAATGAATCTAAAAAACACCAATTCCCATATATTCGTTGCGTTTCCACACATAAAGGATGCAATGGTAAAAATGATAATAGAAGTGGCAAAATAGTTTCGTCGTCCAAATTGTTGTGACAACCAGCTCGTCATTGGAATGATGATCACATTTGCAATAGCATAAGCGGTGATTACCCAAGCAACATCGGTTAAGGTTGCTCCTAAACTTCCTCGCATGTTGTTCAAGGCTACGTTAACAATAGTGGTATCTACAATTTCAAGTAAGGCGCAAAGTACCGCCGTAATGGTGATAATTACCCTTCTGAAACCATATTCTACTAAGCTATCTGGATCTTGTTGTACCATATTTTATTTGGTTCAAATGCTGTTATTTAGTTAATATGTACGTCAACATCTACATTCATTCCTGGTCGTAATAATTTAATTTTCTCAGGATCGTTTGTTGCGTTCAAGCTAATTTTTACTGGCAAACGTTGAATTGTTTTCACAAAGTTTCCAGTAGCATTATCTGGTGGAAGTAATGAAAATTTAGAACCTGTTGCTGGTGAAAAAGAAGTGATTTCACCTTCAAAATCAGTGTCAGGGTAAGCATCTACTTTTACAGTTACTTTTTGCCCCATTTTCATTTTGTTCAATTGCGTTTCTTTAAAATTAGCAATTACCCAAGCTTCTTGATTATTAATAATGTAAAATAAGGCTTGCCCAGGTTGAACTAATTGTCCAGGTTGGATAGCGATTTTTGAAACTTGCCCATCAATTGCAGCGGTAACAACTGTATAACTTAAGTTCAATTTAGCAGCTTCTAGCATGGCTTCAGCGCGTTTTATATTGGCAGAAGCAACTTCACTTTGTTTGTTAGAAACTTTAGATTTCGCAATAATTACCGATTTTTGAAACGAACTCGCTTTTTGTTGGTCTTGCAATATTCTCAATTGGCTTTCAGCTTCTTGTTTTGCAGCTAAAGCTTGTTCGTATTGTTGTTTTGTTATCGAATGATTTTTGTATAAATTATTATAACGTTCAAAATCGTTGGTCGCTCTTCCTAATCTAATTTTTGCCGTTTCAATAGTTCCACCCGCCGATTGTACGTTAGCATCTGAAACTGAAACACTTGCTAAAGCACTTCCAATATCAGCTTTTGAAACTTCAAAATTTCCTTGTGCCGCAATTAATGCTGCTTTAGCATCTTCTAGTTTAACTATATAATCATTATTATCAATGGTAAAAAGGGTATCTCCTTTTTTTACATAATCGTTGTCTTTGATGTACACTTTAGTCACATAACCCATTACTCTAGGAATAATTGGATTCATATTTTTCTCAATTTGCGCATCGTCAGTGGTTTCATGCGAAAGAGAATGCATGTATTTATATATTCCATAGCTCAATCCTGAAAGAATTAATACTACAATAATGATACTTTTTTTGTTGCTTTTTTGATTTTCCATGATAAGAAATATTAGTTTTTTGTTAGTTGGAATGATTGGATTAATTGACCTGCTGCAAATTGCATTTCGTAATATTTTAGCATTACGTTCGCCCTTGAGTAAGCATAATTTATTCTAGAATTTAATTGTTCAACATCGGCTTCTAAAAGTTCCGTAGTATTTGAAAGTCCGTTGTCGTATTTGTCTTTCACAATTCTGTAATTTTCTTTAGCTTGATCGATAGCTTGTTCGTAAACTAAATTTTGTTTTAAAGCTAAGTTATAATTTTCGTTGGCTTCATGCACCTGGGTTTTAATCTTTTCAGATAAAATGCTTTCCGTTTCTTGAACTTCTAACGCCTTGCTTTTTGCCGTTTTTACGTTAGTTCCATTCTTAAAGATATTGGCAATATCGTAAGACAAACCAAAACCAAAATTCATTGCGTTGGAAACCGTCAAGGTATTTTTTAAATCCAAATAAATCAATCCTCCAGTTAAATTCAAGGAAGGATAATAAGCACTTTTTGCAATTTGGATATTGTTTTCACTTGCTTTTTGAAGAAAATGAATCGCTTCAAGATCTTTACGATTTTTTAGGGCAACCTGAACATCGTTCATTGTGTTTATTGGCTGCTTGTTACCAAATTGATTTTCGTCTATATCAATTTTAAAATCGGTAGGTAGTTTTAAAAGTGTAATTAAATCATAATTGTAAACAGATACATTTTTATAAGCTTCGTCCAATGCCAATTGCACTTTCGATTGTTGTAATTGTGCTTTCAGCAAATCATTACGTGCAATAATCCCATTTTTTTCTAATGCTGAAAAGTCGGTAACGCGTTGTTCTGCACTTTTTAAATTATCAGTAATTAGGATCACAGCTTTCTGAGCTCGGTACAAATTGGCATAGTTTTCAATTATTTCCATAGCTATATTTTCCTTCGTTTGCTCCAATCTTGCTTTTTCAGAAGAATATAAGTTGGATGAAGCTTTAACGCTATTTCCTAATCTAAATCCAGAGAATAGGGGTAATCCAGCACTTATTTGCCCAAGCATAACTTGATTTACGGCAATTGGCGAATTGGAATTGGAGGAATTTGAATTCAAATTGGAGCTGATGTGTGCATTGGAAAGTTGTAAAAACTGCCCAGATGCTCTCAAGTCAGGATAAAGATTGTTCTTCATCATTTGAGATTCGTAATTTTTGGTTGCTGCTTTTGCTGTTGCCAATGCAATATCGCTACTTTTTGAAATCGCAATATTGATGGCTTCATTTAGCGTCAACCCTTTTTTCTCTTGTGCTTTAACCGACTGAATTCCAATTGAAATGAGTCCAATAAGCAAAAATTTAGTTACTTTCATTTAGTAAAAGTGATTTGATGGTTTGTTGAATGTGTGTAGTAAATTCGTTATTTATATAATTATTGTAAGCTGTTTCTGTTTTTAAATTTAATAAATCTTTAAAATAAGGCTTATTACTGTGAAAATGAAAATAAGTTCCCAAAATCATTGGGGTTATCAAGGCAATATTAATGTCTTTCTTAAATATTTTTTGGTTTTGACCTAACTCAATAATGTTCTTTAGCGTTTCCAGATTATTTTTCTTAACCTCTGAAAAGGCTTTTAAGTCAATAGCTCTCTTTGGAGAGGAAATCTCTGTATGCAATATTTGATATAAATTCTTATTGCAATTCATTTTTTCAATGTACAGATTAACATAATTCTCAATTTTAGTTATCGGAGAAGCTTCTGTTTTTAGAACATTTTCCAATTTTAGTTTCAAATCACTCGTTCTATAAATGATTAGTTTTTCTAATAAACTTTCTTTAGATCCAAAGTAATAGGAAACCATTGCAACATTAATTCCAGCTTCTTTAGAGATCATTCTAATTGAGGTTCCGTCAAATCCATGTTCAGCAAAAAGTTTTTCTGCTACTTGAAGAATATGAATTTGTTTCTCGTTAAAATTGGACATCAATTGTTAATTTTGAATTGCGAAATTAAACGATTGTTTAAATTTAAACAATCGTTTAATTTATTAATAACATTAATTTAACAATTGTTGGAAATTGATAATCGTTTTTATTGGTTCAACCAATTCTCTAAAATCTGTTTTCCGTTAGGAGTTAAAAGACTTTCAGGATGAAATTGGACTCCTCGAACGTCAAAATTTCGATGCCTTAAAGACATAATCTGATTGTTGGAATCAATAGAAGTAATTTCTAAAGCTTCAGGAAAATTAATAGGATTGACCACCCAAGAATGGTATCTACCCACTTCAATAGTTTTTTCTAAGTTATGGAAAAGAGGATTGTCAGGAGCAATAATAGTAATGGTGCTTGCTACTCCGTGATGTACTTTTTCTAAATTAACAAGGCTTCCGCCAAATACTTCTGCAATGGCTTGTTGTCCTAAACAAATACCCAAAATACTTTTTGTTTTAGCGTAGGTTTTGATAACCTCAAGCAATAATCCGGCTTCTTTTGGAACGCCTGGACCTGGGGAAAGCACTATTTTGTCAAACTTTTGTAATTCATCAATATCAAATTCGTCGTTTCTAAATACAGTAACATCCGCATTTAGATCTTCCAAATAGTGAACCAAATTATAGGTAAAACTATCGTAATTATCGATGATTATTATTTTTTTCATTTGCTTTTTTGCGAATTTAGAGCTTCCTAATTGGAGTTGCAATTTAGGATATTTTAAATTATTAGAACTAAAAAAGCCCTAACATTTGCTAGGGCTTTTGATTTGGTTTTATTTTGAAATTAGAATTTCAAAGCAACTGTTAAATCAAATTCATCAGCGATTGCTTTGTCACCTAAATTATCAAAGAAACTTCCAGAACCGTATTTAATTCCAAATTTAGTTCTGTTGATTTTTACATTTGCAGAAGCAGAATTTGCAGTTGTAGCTAAATCAAAAGTTACAGAATCAGTGATTCCTTTTATTGTCAAGTCAGCAGTAACAGTGTAAACACCAGCACTTTTTGCAGCAATAGTTTTGAAAACTAAAGTAGAAGTTGGGAATTTTTCCGTTCCAAAGAAATCTTCTGATTTCAAGTGACCGTCTAATTTTTCTTTACCTTGTCCAGCTTTTAAATCGGTAGTTGTCATAGAAGTCATGTCAACTGTAAAGTTTCCACCAACCACTTTTTTACCTTTAAAAATTAAGTTTCCTTCTTTAAGGTTAACTGTACCTTCGTGTTGTCCAGTTACTTTTTTTGCTAGCCAATTGATTGAACTTTTAGCGGCATCAACTTTTTTTGTTTGTGCATTTACAGTTCCAAAAGCTACTAATAATGCAATTACGATAGTTTTTAAATTTCTCATTTTTTTAAATTTGATTTTTAGTTATTAATTATAGTGTGATAAATAAATCCTCGTTTGATTTTCTTACTTTTTTATAATGCTGAGTTGCATCTTCTTCGTGACGGTAACCAATTGTAGCGATTACAGCTGCATTTAAGTTTAAGGCATCCAAACCTAAAATTTCGTTAAATTGTTTTGGATCAAAACCTTCCATTGGAGTCACATCAATTTTTAACTCAGCAGCAGCGTTAAGTAAATTTCCTAAAGCTAAATAAGTTTGTTTTGCCATCCAAATTGCTTTGTGTTCTGCAGGAATCGGACTTAAAAACCCTTTCATGTAATCGCCAAAACCTGATAAAGAATCAACTGGAATTCCTCTAGTTTCGCTGATATTTTTTAAGTAAGAATCTATATCAGCATCTGATGCCGAAGTTTGACTTGCAAAAACTACCACTTGAGAAGCATCTACAATTTGTGTTTGCCCATAAGCTGCAGGCAATAATTTTGCTCTTAATTCAGGATTTTCTACAATAATGACTTTGTAAAGTTGTAATCCGAATGATGAAGTACTTAATCGAATGGCTTCTTTAAGTTGGTTTAAATCTTCAGTAGAGATTTTTTTAGTAGCGTCGAATTTTTTTGTTGCGTAACGCCAGTTTTGATTTTCAATGAAAGTACTCATAATTTTGTGTTTGTTATTTGTTATTTAATTCTAATTTTTTCTAAAAGCTCGTTCAATTGTTCTAGTTCTTTTGTAGTTAAATTGGCCACTATATTATTTTCATAATCATTTACTTTAGGATCTAATTCTTTTAAAATAGCCAATCCTTTTTCTGTGATTAAGACTTCAATTTTTCTTCTATTTTCTTTACAAACTTTTCTGGTAACCAATTCTTTTAAAAGTAATTTGTCAACTAATCTGGTGGTGTTACTTGTTTTTGCAATCATTCGTTCTTGAATCACACACATATTAGCAGGATTTCCTTTTTGACCTCTTAATATTCTTAACACATTGTATTGTTCGTTAGACAAATCGTAGGGTTTTAGAATCTCAATCAAACGCTCAGTGATATTATTTTGAGTATAAATAATATTCAATACCGCTTTTTGAGGCAATTCCATTAACACATTTGATTTTACTACTTCTTCAATTTTCATATTTGTTATTACAAAATTTGTAGGTACAAATGTATAACTAATTATTAAATGTACTAACAATTCTCTTGTTATTATTTTGTTAATTAACTTTATGATAAATGATTTTAATAACTTCTAATTTTATATCTGATGAATTATTAATATATTCGCATAAACTTTACCATTAAATAATATGAAATCCATAAAAAGTATCTTATTAGCAATCACAATACTTGCTAGTTCGTTTGTTTTTGCTCAATCAAATGCTAAAATGAGTGATAAATCACCTTATCAAAAATATTTAAAGTTTGAAGACGGAGGACTACTGAAAGAAGATGCTATTGCTGCTTTCAAGATGGAATACCAATTAGGCAAAGGATATTCATTTAGCTCTATAAAAATCACAACCGATCCTACAGGAATGGCTCATGAGCGATTTCAAGAATTTTATAAAGGAATAAAAGTTGAATTTGGTGTATTAATTACTCATAGCTCGAACGAACATGTTCAAACAGTTAATGGAGAATTGTATAATTCAAATGGTTTGAATATTGTTCCTGTTTTAACTAAAAACGAAGCATTTCAGAAAGTAGTTGCTAATGTAAATGCTCAAAAATACCTTTGGGAAGACCCTGCTCAAGCTCAATTAATGGATTATAAAAAACCAGAAGGGGAATTAGTTATTTTTCCAATTGTAACTACTGGAGAAGTAAAATTGGCCTATAAATTTGATGTTTACGCTATCGAACCTATTTCAAGAGCCGATATTTATGTTGATGCAAATACTGGTTTAGTTTTATTCAAAAATCAAATTATTAAACATGCTGCAGGTTACCAAACGGATGTTCATTTGAAAAAAAAAATAGAAAACTTCGAAAATTTAGTAGCAGGAAACGCTGATACAAAATATAGTGGTGCGAGATCTATTGAAACTACTTTTGATGCTGCCACAAGTAAATATGTTTTGCTTGATAATACTCGCGGTGGAGGAATTGTGACTTATAATTCCGCTAGAACCGTAAACTATCAAAATGTAAACTTTTCTGATGCCGATAACAATTGGACTTCTGCAGAATACAATAATGTAAATAAAGATAATGGTGCTTTGGATGCCCATTGGGGTGCTGAAAAAACCTACGATTTTTGGAAAAATATCTTTAATAGAAATAGTTTTGATGATAATGGAGGAATGTTAAAAAGTTACGTTCACTATCGTAAAGTTGCCAATACAAGTTTGGTTAATGCCTTTTGGAATGGAACAGTTATGAGTTATGGTGATGGAAATACTTCTACATCAATATTAACTGCTTTAGATATTTGTGGACATGAAATAGGTCATGCTGTTTGTCAATATACCGCTGGATTGGCTTATCAAAATCAATCGGGTGCTATGAATGAAGGTTTGTCTGATATTTGGGGTGCTTGTATAGAGCATTACGGAAGAACAGGATCACTAACAGGTACTCCAATAAATGCAGTTTGGCAAGTTGGAGAAGATTTAAGCGCTTCTGCCAATGCAATGCGATCAATGAATAACCCACTTACAAAAGGAAATCCGGATACTTACTTAGGAACGAATTGGACCGCAACTGGAGACGAATCTACTTGTGCACCAACAACGAATAACGATTATTGTGGTGTACACAATAATAGTGGTGTTTTGAATCATTGGTTTTATATACTAACTGCTGGAAAATCGGGTACAAATAATGCGCCAACACCAGCAAGTTATAATGTTACAGGAATTGGAATGGTAAAATCTACCCAAATTATTTATTTTGCAGAAAGAGATTATCTAACAGCAAATGCTACTTATTTAGATGCTAGAAACGCCACTTTATCAGTAGTTTCCAATCTTTATTGTTCAACTAGTCCCGAATATATTGCTACTGCAAATGCTTGGGCTGCAGTAAATGTAGGAACTCAATTTGTAAGTTATAACTCCGATGTAACATTAAAAAGTCTTACTAAAAACATTCAATTTTCTTGTAATACTAATTTTACTCCTGTAATAGTCTTTGAGAATTCGGGTGTTAACCCTATTACATCTGTAACAATTTCCTATTCTATGGATGGAGGGCCTATTTCTACAGCTACTTGGACAGGTACTTTGGCAAATTGTTCAACACAAAGTTATTCTTTACCTACTTATACTAATTTAACTGCTGGAACCCATATTTTAACGGTTACTACAACAACTACAAATGATGGCAATAGTTCAAATAATTCAAAATCTTCTTATGTTATTGGAAATACAGCTGGTTTAGTGAATCAAGTAAATACTTTTGAAAACACAACGGATAATTTAATTTCAATTGATTCAAATGGAGCAACTAATACAATGTGGGAAAGAGGAACAGTTGGTACAAAAACCATTTTTACCAATACAATAATAGGTTCTAAAGCTTACATTACTAAGTTATCAGGAAATTATCCTGACAAAACAAAATCGTATTTGGTTTCGAAATGTTATGATTTATCTACCCAACCAAGTCCAAAAGTGGAATTTGACATGGGATTTGATTTAGAGCCAAACTTTGATATCATTTACGTGCAAACATCAACTGATAATGGAATTACCTGGACTAATTTAGATACTGGAGTAGTTTCTGGTTGGTATAATAACGCAGGTGTTCCCAACACAACCGATTGTCAAAATTGTGTGGGTGGTCAATGGACAGGAACAGCAGAAACTAGAACACACTACAGTCATAGTTTGCCACAAGTTCCCAATTTAATGTTGCGATTTGTAATGCAATCTGATGATGCGGTAAATAACGACGGAGTTTACATTGATAATTTTGTAGTTTCAAGTGCATTATCTAATAATGAAAACAATTTATTCAACTTCGAAATTTCACCGAATCCATCGAATGGAACAGTGAACTTGAGTATTGATAATGCTAATGAAGTGAGAATCAATTTATATGACATCAGCGGAAGAAACATTTTTCAATCGAATTTTAGTAATTTAAATTCGTATTTTAATAGAGAAATCAATTTTAATCCAATTGCAAAAGGAGTTTATTTATTGAATGTAAATGCGGATGGAAAAATAGCAACCAAAAAAATAATTATAAATTAACACCAATGAATTTAGAGCAAGAAGTTTGGAGAGATCAGCTAAAAGAAGATGCAAATGCTGTTATTTTAGATGTAAGAACTGAAGATGAGTTTAATGAAGGAATGATACCTGGAGCAATTAATATTGATATATATAAAGGACAAGGTTTTATATATGCTATCGAAGAATTAGACAAATCGAAAAATTACTATGTATATTGCAGATCTGGAGGGAGAAGCGGCCAAGCGTGTTCAATTATGAGTCAATTGGGGTTTGAAAATGCTTATAATTTATTGGGTGGAATAATGAATTGGGAAGGGGAAGTAGTTTAAATTCTTCTTTCTTTTATTTTTTGAAACTTTTTAACTTCACGAATTATTTTTAAAACAGGTTCCTTATTATTTGATTTGAATTTATATGAATTTAATGTTTTATTTTTTTTAAATTGTATAATTAGAAATTTACTTTTGTATATCAATAATCTTTTTACTACAAGTAAAGTCGATAGTAATATTATTGAAGATAATATTAGGATTTCAAAATATTCTGTAAAAACAAAAGACAATAATATAAGTATAATTATAATCACGTAAATAAAATTGAGTTTACTAATTCTATTTTCAATGTAGATTTTACTTATTTCAGAAATTTGAATTTCTTTTACTAAATCATTGTACATTTTTATTGATAAAACACCATCTTTAGTTTCCATTTTTTTTATCAAATTAGTATAAAGCAAGTAATTTAACAGCATAATTTTTATTCAAATATTTTGACAAAATTATAGTATTATTTATATTAAATTTCAAATAAAATCAATGGATTAGTTAACGTATCATTTCCTTTATTAAACGTATTTTTTTATTTTTAAATTGATTTATGTATGATGTTATCTAATTATAGAAATAAATAACATCATTTGTTAAAATCATAAAATATTTAATAAATAATACTAAATTTGTGATTACTTGGATGATTTCTCTCCATAAGAAGGAATTGAGTATTTAAAAATTTAAATATTTTAAAATGTCAGTTTTAGAAAAAATAAATGCCGAGGGAATAATCGGATTAGAAAATGAATTTGGAGCCCACAATTATCATCCGCTTCCAGTTGTATTAAATAGAGGAGAAGGAGTTTACGTTTGGGATGTAGAAGGAAAGCGTTATTATGATTTTTTATCAGCATATTCCGCTGTAAATCAAGGCCATTGTCATCCAAAAATTGTCGGTGCATTAATTAATCAAGCTCAAAAACTTACATTAACTTCACGAGCATTTTATAATGACCAATTGGGGTTGTTTGAAGAATACATTACCAATTACTTTGGTTTTGACAAGGTTTTACCAATGAATACTGGCGCTGAGGCTGTTGAAACGGCTTTGAAACTTTGTAGAAAATGGGCTTATGAAGTAAAAGGAATTCAAGAACATAAAGCTCAAATTATTGTTTGCGATGGTAACTTTCACGGAAGAACAACCACAATTATTTCATTTTCAAATGATGAAAATGCAAGAAAGAATTTTGGCCCTTACACTGAAGGATTTATCAAAATACCTTACAATGACATCGAAGCATTAGAACAAACACTTAAATCTTCAGATTCTATCGCGGGATTTCTAGTCGAGCCTATTCAAGGGGAAGCAGGTGTTTATACTCCAGCAGACGATTATATGCTTAAAGCAAAAGAACTTTGTAATAAATACAACGTTTTATTTATAGCTGATGAAATTCAAACAGGAATTGCAAGAACGGGATCGTTACTTGCGGTTTGCGGTAATTGTAATTGCGAAAATAAATGTGAGAAACAAAGTACTTATGCAACTCCAGATATTCTAATTTTAGGAAAAGCGTTGTCTGGCGGAGCTTATCCAGTTTCGGCTGTTTTGGCAAATAATTCCATTATGAATGTGATAAAGCCAGGGCAACACGGATCTACTTTTGGTGGAAACCCAATAGCTGCTGCGGTTGCTATAGCCGCTCTTAAAGTGGTTAATGAGGAGCATTTAATTAAAAATGCACGTGTTTTAGGAAAACTGTTTAGAAGCAAGTTGAATGAGTATATTCCTTCTTCAAATGTAGCAATATTAGTTCGTGGTCGAGGTTTGTTAAACGCAATAGTAATCAATGATACCGAAGAAAGCGACACGGCTTGGGATATCTGTATGGCTTTGCGTGACAATGGATTATTGGCTAAACCAACACATGGAAATATTATTCGTTTTGCGCCTCCTTTGGTAATCAACGAAGAGCAATTATTAGATTGTGTGGATATTATAATAAAAACATTGAAGCAATTTGATAGATAAAAAAAAACCCTCTAATAAGAGGGTTTTTTTTTATAAAATAATTATTGATTTTGTTCTTGTTGGTATTTAGCTTTAGCTTCCAGATTCTTTTGGAATTCTAATAATTTTTCTGGACCTAGAGAATAGATATACACAAACGCTAGTAAAGTCAATGCGCTTAGAACAATTCCTACAATTCCTAAAATTCTACCAACATTCAAATTCTTATAATTCAAATACAATTCAGGACTTTCTTTATACAATTTCAAATCTTTGTTGGCCAAAACCACTGCAATAATTCCTAAGGTTAAACCAATGAATCCGTAACAACAGCAAGTTACAATTGATAAAATTCCTAAAACTAGAACTGCGGTTCCGTTGGGTAAATTTCTTTTTTCCATAGAAGTAATTATTAAATGTTTGTTATTTTGTAAATATAGGAAATAATCATAATTATTGCATTAATTATAGCCAATCCTATTATTATTTTTTGATAGTCTCTTTTCTTATTAATAACATGCAAACCTATAAATATAAAAAGTAGGATAGTAGTGTAAATAGCTGGAAATTGATAGAATGCTTTAGTGAACTCACCATTTCCTATTAATAGCAATGCTCTTTGAGTTCCACAGCCAATGCAATCAACTCCAAAAAGCGATTTATTCATACAAGGCAATAGGTACTTTTCTATATCCAAACCAAATAATAATTGAGCTGCAATTTAATAATAATATATTCAATATCTTAATTGCTTGTTATTATTTCAAAGTTACTTACTTTTGAATTATTAAATTTTACGCTATGAAAAAATTCTTACTTCCAATAATGATAATTGCAATTATTATTGCTTTTTACGAACAAAGTTTGGAGAAAAAAAACGTCTATATTCAGGTAATTTCAATTGTAATTTTTATGATTGGAATGATGAAATTAAGCGCGAAAGTACCAAGTAAAAATCAAGAAAAAGTAGAAGATGATGTTTAGTGTAGGGGATAAGGTTTCGGTTCTAGATGACGATATTAACGGGGTCGTGGTTTCAATAAATAATAAGGAAATTTCTATCGAAACTAACGATGGTTTTTTGATGACATTTTTTGTCAATGAATTAATTAAAATAAACGATACCAGTATTTTAAGTAAAAATATCGGAAGTTTTAATTCAAGTAAAATTAAAATCGAAAAAGAAGAACCAAAACCTCGAAGTTTTGTAAAAGTTAAGAAGAATAAGAACGAAATTCCTGCCCCAGAATTTGATTTACACATAGAAAAATTGGTTCCAAATTTCAGAGGAATGAGCAATTATGACATTCTCACATTACAAACAGATACTGCAAAAAGACACCTCGAATTTGCCATTAGAAATCGCATACCAAAAATAGTTTTCATTCACGGAGTTGGAGAGGGTGTTTTAAAAGCAGAACTTGATTTTCTGTTGGGAAGATACGACCAAGTTTTTTTCCAAGAAGCCAATTATCAAAAATACGGTCTAGGAGCAACCGAGGTATTTATTAAGCAAAATGTAAAATAACTAATTTATGTTTTAAGGAGCTGTTACGAAATTTCCGTATACATAATTTTGATAGCTAAAAGACTTTCCTCCATTAGAAAAAGAAATATTTTTAAAGACTACATAGTGGTTGTAACCAGTAACAGCATTTGTTGTAGGATCTAAAATTTGCGTTGTAGTTACTTCGATAAGTCCGCTTGTTCCAGCAATTCCATCAGAAGCATACCACTCTTCTGTTACTGCAGGCGTTGCAGGTGGTAAAGAGCCACAAAAATAAGAAGTACTAATTATTGAATTAAATGATCTGTAAATTACCTGATTGGTACTATTAATTACTAAAGTTCTTGGTGAATTTGCAGGTGTTACGGTATTAGCAAATGTTGTGATTGGTGTTTTTAGTATTAGCGCCTCGTTATTTTTTACTTTAAAGAACAATCCGTTATTAACACCGCAGCTATTAATTGCAGCAGCAGGATCAAAATTAAACGTTTGAATTGTCAATTCACCATCGTTACAACCATTTAAAATAAAAGCACAAACAAGTAAAACAATAAATTTTTTCATGATTAAATATTTGACACAAAAATATAATTTTATTTGTATGTAATCCTCAGTTTAATGCATCAATTTTTCGAAGTCTAGTTTAATTTATTATAAATGCTACCCCACATTGAATTGATTTCTTATTTTTGTAATCTAAATTGATATAGTTTTTCCCAATAACTTATCTATGAAGTTAATATTTACCCTATGAATAAAGTATATTTAGATAATGCTGCTACCACACAAATTCGTGAAGAAGTAATTCGTGAGATGGTTCAAGTAATGTCAAACGATTTTGGAAATCCGTCTTCTACGCATAGTTTTGGAAGAAATGCAAAAAATATAATTGAACTTTCTCGAAAAGCTATTGCAAAAGAGTTGAACTGCAACGCTCAGGAAATCATTTTTACTTCAGGAGGAACAGAATCTAACAATATTATACTTCGTTCTTGTGTTAAAGACTTACAAGTTAAAAGAATTATTACTTCTAAAATTGAACACCATGCCGTTTTGCATACAATTGAAGCGTTACAAAAGGAATTCGAAATTCAAGTTGATTACGTAGCAATTAAAAAAGACGGAAGCATCGACATTTCAAATTTGGTTGACTTGCTTTCGCAAAATGTAAAAACATTAGTGAGTTTGATGCACGTAAACAATGAGGTTGGAGCAGTTTTAGACATTGATTTGGTTGCAAGAATTTGCCAACAAAATAACGCTTTATTTCATTCAGATACCGTTCAATCTGTTGCAAAAACAGAATTGGATTTACAAAATACTCCAGTTGATTTTATAGTTGCTGCGGCGCATAAATTTCACGGACCAAAAGGAATTGGATTCGCATTTATTAGAAAAAATTCAGGATTGCAACCTTTAATTTATGGAGGAGAACAAGAAAAAGGATTGCGTCCAGGAACTGAAGCGGTTCACCAAATTGCCGGGATGGCAAAAGCAGTTGAATTGGCTTTAGCCAACTTAAATGAAGAAAGAAAAGGAATTCTAGAATTGAAGAATTACCTTATTGATCGTTTAGAAAATGAATTTCCAGAATTCAAAATCAACGGATCGAGAGACGGGTTTTATAATGTTTTGAATATCATCTTACCTTTTTCTGAGGATAAATCAGCAATGATATTATTTGGATTGGATATTAAAGGAATTGCGGTTTCTCGTGGAAGTGCTTGCCAATCAGGAAGCGCAAAACCATCGCATGTATTAGCTGAATTTTTATCAGATGAAGATTTGAAAAAGCCAAGTCTTAGAGTTTCCTTCAGCCACTACAATACTAAAAACGACATCGATTTATTAATCGATGGTTTAAAAGGAGTTTAATTAAAACGGCACTTCGCTATCGTCTTCCTCTTCGTAATCGTTTAAATTACTTCCAAAGGCTTCATTTGGCGTTGGCAGATTCTTAGTTTGAAATGGATTATCATCATGGTTCATTTTTGAAGGTAAATCATCAAAAGTCCCGCTGTAGGTTTCCAAATTATCAAACTTACCTAAGCTTCCAATAAATTTCAATTTCACATTTTCCAAACTACCATTACGGTGCTTAGCTATAATAAATTCGGCTTGACCTTGAGTTGGCGAATTTCCTTCGTCATCCCATTCATCCAATTTATAGTATTCCGGACGATAAATAAACGATACAATATCAGCATCTTGCTCAATTGCACCCGATTCTCTAAGGTCGGATAAAAGAGGTCTTTTATGTCCAGGACGAGATTCAACAGCACGTGACAATTGAGAAAGTGCAATTACAGGTACTCCAAGCTCTTTTGCTAAAGCTTTTAAATTTCTTGAAATAGTTGATATTTCTTGTTCTCTATTTCCAGATCCTTTTCCGTTGTTTCCTCCAGCAGTCATTAATTGAAGGTAATCCACAATAATTAATTTGATACCATGTTGTGAAGCCAAACGTCTGGATTTTGCTCTTAAATCAAAAATAGATAGGGAAGGGGTATCGTCAATGAACAAAGGCGCTTTTTCTAAATTTTTCACCTTGATGCTCAATTGTTCCCATTCGTGCTTTTCTAATTTTCCTGTTCTCAATTTTTCAGACGAAAGTCCCGTTTCAGATGAGATCAATCTAGTGATTAATTGTACAGATGACATTTCTAGTGAAAATAACGCAACCGGATGCCCATAATCGATAGCCACGTTTCTAGCCATAGAAAGTACGAAGGCTGTTTTTCCCATACCTGGTCTCGCAGCAATGATAATTAAATCACTCGGTTGCCAACCAGAGGTCACTTTATCCAAGCTGTCAAATCCAGTTGCAACTCCGCTCAAACCTTCTTTTCCTGCAATTTCTTCAATTCTCTTTTTCGCTTGGATTACCAAACTTTGAGCCGTTTCTGAACTTCGTTTGATATTTCCTTGAGTGATGTCGTATAATTTTGATTCTGCTTTGTCTAATAAATCAAATACATCGGTAGATTCATCATAGGAATCTTCGATAATCTCGGATGAAATTTTGATTAAGCTACGTTGAATGAATTTCTGTAAAATAATTCTAGAATGAAATTCAATGTGTGCCGAAGAAGATATTTTTTGTGTAAGTTGGATCAAATAATAATCGCCACCAGCAATTTCTAATTTGCCACTTTTTCTAAGTTGTGCAGAAACCGTCAATAAATCGACAGGCTGCGAATCGGTGAACAACTGAAATATAGCTTCAAAAATATATTTGTGTGCGTCTTTATAGAACGCCTCTGGTTGTAAAATATCAATTACTTCATCTACCCCTTTTTTATCAATCATCATCGCTCCCAATACCGCTTCTTCTAATTCTAGAGCTTGTGGTGGGAGTTTGCCTTTTTCTAAATTGATAATAGTAGTTTTTTCTACTTTTACAGGGTTGATGTTGAGAGATTTTTCCATTGAGCGAATTTACTAAAAAAATAAAAAAAATCCATAAGGAGTTATTACTATTATTTGTTGATAACTAACTATTTTTTGTTTATAAGTAAAAAAAAATCCGAAACTATAAGGCTTCGGATTTTCTAGTGATTTTAACCAGTTTATTCTTTAAATTCGCCCATCTTGCTGTATTTGTCCATTCTTTTGGCTACTAATTCAGTTGTTGAAAAGTCTTTTAGTTCATTGTAACCTTTCAAGATGTATTTTTCAACTGATTTAAATGTAGTTTCACGGTCATAATGAGCTCCTCCAAGAGGTTCAGGGATAATATCGTCAACTAGATTTTGTTTTTTCATATCGGCAGAAGTCAATTTCAATGCATCGGCCGCTTGTTCTTTATATTCCCAGCTTTTCCATAGAATTGAAGAGCAAGATTCTGGTGAAATTACAGAATACCAAGTGTTTTCCAACATGTAAACTTTATCTCCAACACCAATTCCCAATGCACCTCCAGAAGCACCTTCACCAACAATAACGGTGATAATAGGCACTTTTAAACGCATCATTTCAAGAATATTTCTTGCAATTGCTTCTCCTTGTCCGCGTTCTTCAGCTTCTAAACCTGGGTAAGCACCCGGAGTATCAATTAAAGTAACTACAGGAACTCCAAATTTCTCAGCCATTTTCATTAAACGCAAAGCCTTTCTATAACCTTCAGGATTTGCCATACCGAAGTTACGGTATTGACGCGTTTTGGTATTGTAACCTTTTTGTTGTCCAACAATCATGAAAGATTGTCCGCCAATTTTTCCTAATCCACCAATCATGGCTTTATCGTCTTTGAAATTTCTATCGCCAAACATTTCAAGGAAAGTGTCTCCGCACAAAGCGTTAACGTGATCCATAGTGTAAGGTCGGTTTGGGTGACGAGACAATTGAACGCGTTGCCAAGCTGTTAGGTTTTTATATATATCGCGTTTGGTATCTTCTAATTTTTTTGCAATTTGCTTACAAGTTCCAGAAACATCAACGTCTGATTCTTGACCGATGATTTCACATTTGTCTAGTTGTTCTTCTAGTTCTTTTATTGGAAGCTCAAAATCTAAATATTCCATAGGGTATGTGCATTTATATTTTATTTGAAAAGCAAAGATAAAATTTAATATTTTGAATGAAAGTAATTTTTAATAATTATTGAAAATCATATTATTTAAACTTTAAAAAACGGATTTCCATAACTCTAAGATTCTATTTATTTAATGCTAAGATAATATTTTGTTTACTTTAGAAATTTCTATTAATTTAATTTTGTAATATAAATTTTTTATTTGTATACATCTTCTTATTTGTATAAAATTCCCCCTTTGATTTATATAAAAAATGCGAAAATTATTAATTGATTTAAAATATTATTTCTCTTTTTGTTTACTTTTTATAGGTTTATCACTTTTAGGAGTATTGACCTATGGAAAATTAACATTGCATTTAATTGTTAATCAATATAATTCCCCTTTTCAGGATATTTTCTTCAAATATTTTACAAATATTGGAGATGGATTATTTGCAATGTTTATTTTGATATTATTGTTATTTGTTGTCAATTTCAGGACGTTTTTTATGGGATTATCTACTTTCTTAATATCTGGAATTGTTTGTCAATTAATGAAAAAAGTAATTTTTGCAGATCAATTAAGACCCTCTAAATATTTTAGCCCAGAACAAATTCATTATGTCAAAGGAGTTGTTTTACATTCCTATAACTCTTTCCCATCAGGACATTCAACTACCGCATTTGCAATTTTTTTGTTTTTGGCTTATGTATTTAAGAAAAAACATTATCAAATCATTTTCGCATTAATTGCCTGTTTAACAGCTTATTCAAGAGTATATTTATCTCAACATTTTTTTTCAGATGTTGCAGCTGGGGAAGTGGTTGGGATAGGTTCTTTTATTATATCCTATTTTATTTTTATATCTCTAAGAAGTAAATGGTTTGATAAAAAACTCAAATCTCTGTTCAAAAATAAATCAAAAAATAAAAAAGTATCTATTGCTTAAAGATGCTTAAGTCTAATTTCTTACATAGAAAACAAATCCTCCTTTTTCATATAAAAAATTAATATTTTTAAGCTGAAGTACTTTTTCCTTATCATACATTTTACTCACAATATATACGGGTTTATCTATAGTACCGTATAATAGCCAGTCCTCATTTAGTGATTTTAAATTTTCAGGTTTTTGTTTGTTTGTGTAGAAAAATTTAGCATAACTTCTAAAACCATATGTAGTTACATATTCATTTGGTTGATTGTGTTTTTGAAAAAATTCAATTATGCTGCCTTGAGAATGTTGTTCAATTTTAGGAACTATAAATATCATTAATAAGTTTAATATTAATGCGTTTAGCAAAAATAAATTTATTATATATCGGATATTGTTTTTTAGATTTACTAAAACTATTATTAATAATACCATATAAAATATTCCTAATAAATATTCAAAACCTCCCCATTGAACAGGTAATAAAATATTTTGAACGGCAAATTTATCTTTGATAATAGGAATAATATTGGCTTTAAATTTCACTATCAAAGGAATTGCTGTAAAAATAATTCCAACTAAAATCCCAACTACAGCTAATAAAACAAAAGATATTTTATGTAAATTCTTTTTCTCATTATCATATTTATAAATAATGTAGGCCGCCATAAACGATAATGGGAAATAACATAAGGAAGAGTAATGAACAATTTTTGTTGTTGTTATTGAAAATAAAATCAAAACAACCCAAAATAAAATAAAATTCAACGTGTAAAAATCTTTCACCAAAATAGATTTAGAATCTGAAAAATTCTTTTTTAATATAAATGGAATTGCTATTAATGAAATTGGAAAACAACCGAAAAAGAGTACTATAAAATGATAGTAAAATGGTTCGCCATGTCCTGCTTCCGAGCTTGTAAATAGCCTAATTTGATATGCAATAAATTCTTTAAAAAGTTCAATTCCACCGCCATTAATAATTTCTGAAATGAACCAAAATGAAGTAATTACACAAATTATTAGTCCAGCAATTATTAAATCTAAAATTTTTATTTTGATTGTTTTCCATTTATAAATATCAAAAAATAGAACGACTAATAGAATTATTAAAATTGCTACGGGACCTTTTGTTAAAACTGCTAAACCTGACAATATTGATGCAATAAGTAGATTTTTCTTTTTATATTTATCTTGATATAAATAGAAAAAATAAATCGAAAGGAATATGAATAAGTTAAATAAAGGATCAATTATTCCTGTTTTAAAATAGAAATGGGGTAAAAAACTACCGATATAAGAAAGGGCCCAAATAAATCCAAATTTATCAGAAATAAATTTCTTTCCAATATAAAAGATAGAAAGAATAGATGAAATTCCTACTAGAACATTCGGAAATCTACTTGCAAATTCGTTGATTCCAAAAATTTTCATTGATAAGGCTTGTAGCCAAAAAAATAAAGGAGGCTTTTCCCAAAAGGGTTGATAGTTAATTTGAACATTTAAATAGTTCTTATTAACAATCATTTCTCTTGCAATTTCTGCAAAATTCACCTCGTCCCAATCAAATAAATGAACCGATCCAATAGCTATTGGGAAGAAAAAACAAGTTAATAATAAAAGTATTATTAGATAGTTATTCTTAATTTTATTTAAGTTAAAAGATCCCATTTAACTATTTTATTTTTATTCAAGAAATACTTTATGGAAACCAAAATTACATGAAGACCATAAATACTGCTTCTTTTGAAATTAATTGAGGATGCTTCGGGAAAATACTTTGTAGGGCAAGTAACTTCGGCAATTTCATAATCCTTATTGCAAATTTGAGCAATAATTTGATTATCAAATGCAAAATCGTCAGAACATTTTTCATAATTAACATCATTTAAAACTTTCATGTCGAAAGATCTAAATCCAGTATGATATTCTGATAGCTTTTGATTCATCAAAATATTTTGAAAAAGTGTCAACATTCTATTAAAAAAATACTTGTATAATGGCATCCCACCTCTTAAAGCACCTTGACCTAAAATTCTTGAACCAAAAACAACTGGATATAATTCATTACCAATTATACTTACCATAGCATCAATTAATAATGGAGTATATTGATAATCAGGATGAAGCATTACAACTATATCTGCCCCTAATTCTTTGCATTTATTGTAACATGTTTTTTGGTTTCCACCGTATCCTTTATTTACTTCATGTCGAATTACATGATTTATTCCTAACTTCTTAGCTAATGCAAATGTTTCATCAATACTATTATCATCTACTAAAATCACCTCATCAACGAGATTCATGGGAATCTCTAAAAACGTTTTTTCTAATGTTTTTTCTGCATTATAAGCTGGAAGAACAACAACTACTTTTTTGTTTTTATACATAAATTAATTCTATTAATCAATAAACTTTTTAGCTTCACTTTAGAATACACTAAGTGACCTCTTTAATTTTGATATAAAATTAACATATAAAACAATTCCATAATCGTCAAAGTAAAAAGTTAACATAGACTTCATATTGGAATTTAAAAATTCATATTTTCAATTATTTTTACTTTTATAGAAATACTTGATAACGCCATTTAGAATTACCGTTGATAGTATTATTAATGCACCAATGTAGAAATTGACGCTCATTTTTTCAGTTTCCTCAAATACAATTACGGCCAAAATAATTCCGTAAATAGGTTCCAAATTAATGGTTAGCATCACCGTGTAAGGACTTAAATACTTCATCACTTTTACCGATGCAATAAAGGCGTAGGCAGTACAAAAAGTACTTAGAATGATGAGGTAAATCCAATCTGAATTAGAAATTATGAAAAATTTTGAGTTGAAACTTCCTGAGTACAATAGGAACACAGAAAAAAATAAAACGCCGCCTAAAAGTTCGTAAAACGAGATTATAGAAGGATCATATTCTTTGGCGTATTTCCCGTTAATCATAGAAAAAAGCGCAGATAAAAACGCCGAGCTTAACGCCAATAAGATTCCGTTTATAAAATGGCCATCTATATTAAAAATAATATATAGCCCCAGAAACACGATAATTCCAAATAATACTTCGTACCAAATAATTTTTCTACCATAGAAAATAGGTTCCAATAAAGAGGCGAAAAAAGCTCCGGTTGACAAGCATGCCAATGTTACCGAAATATTGGAGACTTTGATGGCTTTAAAAAAAGTAAACCAGTGCAAAGCAATTATTAATCCAGCCAATAGAAACCCAATAAGTGTTTTTTTAGGAACCTTCAAAGAAGTTTTTTTGAAGCCAATATAAATTAAAATAAAACCAACAGCCAATAGCATTCTAAACCAAACTAATGGCATAGCATCCAAGGAAATTAACTTTCCTAGAACTGCTGTAAATCCCCAAACAAATACAATAAAATGGAGATGTAAGTAGCTTTTTAAATTATCGTTTGGCATTTTTTAGTAGGTAAATTGCGAGTATTCCAAATAATACGTTAGGCAACCAAACCGCGATAAACGGATTTATAGTCGATTTTTCAGCGAGGGCACCAAATATTTTATCGAAAAAGACAAACGCAAATGCAATTGCAATTCCAATTGCTAAATTGATTCCCATTCCGCCTCTTCGCTTCATCGAGGAAACTGCAAGTGCAATAATGGTCAAAATAAATGCCGAAACCGGTAAGCTGTATTTTTTATAAAGAACCACTAAATAGACACTAATATTAGCATTTCCTCTCTTAATTTCTTTGTCGATGAAATGATTTAATTCTAAAATTGACAACGTTTCAGCTACATAAACCATTGGAGTTAAATCTTCCAAATCAAAATTAAATACGGTGTCTTTTTTTTCAGCCATTTCAATTTTGTCAGATAATTCACCAACCTTTCTCTTAGTATAATCATAAAGAGTGTAGTTTTTTTGACGTTCATTCCATTTAATTCTACTTGCGGTAATTTTATATTTTAGTTGGTCTTTATCAAATTTCTCCATTGAAAAATTAAAGGCCATTTTTGAAGCTTGATTAAAACTACCAACATAGATGAATTCATCTTTACTAACTTGGCGAAACACATCAGAATTTTCCCGCATTTTTTCAATACCGCCAGGGTTCAAATAAGTGTATCTAAAATTATTAAATCCCTCACTGGCTTTTGGCAATAAAAAGATACCTACTAAAAAAGCCAAAACAGAAACAATGGTTGCGCCAATTAAGTACGGACGCATGAATCTTGTAAAAGAGATTCCCGAACTCAATATTGCAATTATCTCGGTATTGTTAGCCAATTTTGAGGTAAACCAAATTATTGAAAGAAAAAGGAAAATTGGAAAAAGTAGATTGGCAAAATATATAGTAAAATTACAATAGTAGATTACAATTACCGAAAACGGAATTTTATATTCAATCATTCTATTAATTTTTTCGGACACATCGATGATAATTCCAATAGGAATAAACATCATAAGCATCACAAAAAAGTTACTTAGATAGCGTTTTAATATGTATTTATCTATTATTTTCATTAAGCATTTATAATCTTTGGCTCATGTTTTTTACCATCATTTCCTTCCAAACTTTGAAATCTCCCGCTAAGATATGCTTTCTAGCTTCACGAACCAACCACATGTAAAAACCAAGGTTGTGAATCGTAGCAATTTGCTTTCCTAGGTATTCGTTGGCAGCAAATAAATGACGTAAATAAGCTTTGGTATATTCTCTATCAACAAAGGTGATTCCCATTTCGTCTACAGGTGAAAAATCATCCTCCCACTTTTTGTTTTTAATATTAATAGTTCCGTTGGCCGTAAATAACATTCCGTTTCTGGCATTTCTAGTTGGCATCACACAATCAAACATGTCAATTCCAAGCGCTATATTTTCCAAAATATTTATAGGAGTTCCCACACCCATTAAATATCTCGGTTTGTCTTGCGGTAAAATTGCCGTAACAATTTCCGTCATTGCATACATTTCCTCAGCAGGTTCCCCTACAGAAAGTCCGCCAATAGCATTTCCTTGCGCACCAGCATTGGCAATATATTCCGCCGATTGCATGCGCAAATCTTTGTAAGTACTTCCTTGAACAATAGGGAAAAACGTTTGGTCGTAACCATATTTCACAGGCACTTTTTCCAAGTGATTGATACAACGATCCAGCCAACGATGCGTCATGTGCATTGAGCGTTGCGCATATCTGTAGTCACATGGGTAAGGCGTACACTCATCAAAAGCCATAATAATATCAGCTCCGATGGTGCGTTGAATTTCCATTACATTTTCTGGCGTAAAAAAGTGATACGAACCGTCAATATGCGATTTAAATTTCACTCCTTCTTCCTTAATTTTTCTATTTGCCGAAAGGGAATACACTTGGTAACCACCAGAATCGGTCAAAATATTGCGATCCCAATTCATGAATTTGTGTAAACCACCCGCTTTTTCAAGAATTTCTGTCTGAGGACGTAAATATAAATGATAGGTATTTCCAAGAATAATATCCGGGTTGATTTCCTCTTTCAATTCGCGTTGGTGCACCCCTTTTACCGAAGCAACAGTCCCAACGGGCATAAAAATAGGCGTTTCAATCACACCGTGATCCGTAGTAATTGTCCCCGCACGAGCTTGAGATTGCGGATCAGTCTTTAATAAATCAAACTTCATAATGGCTTTTTTCAGTCAGCAAATATAAGAGAATTGTAATTTACGAGTGGGGAAATACCAAATAAATTAACATGAATTTCAAGTTTTCATAGTTTTTGGGCGTGCCCTCGTTTAGAACGTCATTGCAAAGTACAATGCAACCATTAAACTCGGTCGTGCTGTACACTGCAATCTCTTGCTACACTTTATTCCGCAACAGGATTTCCATTTCCATCACTCACGCAATATATTGCATTAATCAAAATCCGATTGTAAATCAACTTCAATAATTACAGAATTGTTAATAAAATGTACCATTTTGTTAGGATTTAATTTTTATAGATTCTTCCCAACAAAGTTATCTGATTATCTTTGCATCAGTTTAACTATAACTCACACAATGAAGCCCAACACACAACAATTAAACGATTTTACAATCCAAGTTAGAAGAGATATTCTTCGAATGGTACACGCAGTAAATTCAGGTCATCCAGGAGGTTCCTTAGGTTGCGCCGAATTTATTGTAGCCCTTTACCAAAGTATCATGAACAGAAAAGATACTTTCAATATGGACGGAATTGGCGAAGACCTTTTCTTCCTTTCCAACGGACATATTTCTCCCGTTTTTTACAGCGTTTTAGCCAGAAGTGGTTATTTTCCAGTTGCCGAATTAGTAACCTTCAGAAAAATTAATTCTAGATTACAAGGGCATCCAACTACTCATGATAATTTACCGGGTGTGCGAATGGCTTCAGGTTCTTTAGGTCAAGGATTATCTGTGGGAATTGGTGCCGCATTGGCTAAAAAATTAAACGGTGATAAAAACTTAGTTTATACACTTCACGGAGATGGGGAATTGCAAGAAGGTCAAAACTGGGAAGCAATTATGTATGCTTCAGCTTATAAAGTGGACAATTTAATTGCAACAATCGACCTTAACGGTAAACAAATTGATGGTTCTACAGATGAGGTTTTACCAATGGGAAGTATTCGTGCAAAATTTGAAGCCTTTGATTGGGACGTATTGGAAATTAAAGAGGGAAATAACATTGATGCTATTATCACTGGAATGCACGAAGCCAAATCAAGAACTGGAAAGGGAAAACCGGTTTGCGTTTTATTGCATACCGAAATGGGTAACGGTGTAGATTATATGATGTTCAGTCACGCTTGGCACGGAAAAGCGCCAAATGATGCCCAATTAGAAACAGCATTGGCACAAAACCCTGAAACTTTAGGAGACTACTAAATCAGATTGTAGATTTTTAATTCTAGATTCTCATAGGAATCTTTAAATTATAAAATCTTTGAATCTTACAATTTTAAAAACAATGAAAAAATATACAAACACAGGAAGTAAAGATACCCGTTCTGGTTTTGGAGCAGGAATGACAGAATTAGGACAAACCAACGATAAAGTTGTTGCTCTTTGTGCCGACTTAATCGGTTCCCTAAAATTTGACGATTTTAAGAAAAATCACCCAGAGCGTTTTTTTCAAATCGGTATTGCAGAGGCAAATATGATCGGAATTGCTGCTGGTTTAACTATCGGTGGTAAAATTCCATTTACTGGAACATTCGCTAATTTCTCCACTGGTAGAGTTTACGATCAAATTCGTCAATCGGTTGCTTATTCTGATAAAAATGTAAAAATTTGTGCTTCCCACGCAGGATTAACTTTAGGGGAAGACGGTGCGACTCATCAAATTTTAGAAGACATCGGATTAATGAAAATGTTACCGGGAATGACTGTAATTAATACTTGTGATTACAATCAAACTAAAGCAGCAACAATAGCAATTGCAGATCACCATGGTCCTGTTTATTTGCGTTTTGGTCGTCCTGTAGTTCCCAATTTCATGCCTGCGGACGAACCATTTGTAATTGGTAAAGCTATCGTTTTAAATGAAGGTACCGACGTAACTATTGTTGCAACAGGTCACTTAGTTTGGGAAGCATTATTGGCTGCCGAAGCTCTTGAAGAAAAAGGAATTTCTGCTGAGGTTATCAATATTCATACTATTAAACCATTGGATGATGCAGCGATTTTAAAATCATTGGCTAAAACAAAATGTATTGTAACTGCCGAAGAACACAATATCTTGGGTGGATTAGGCGAAAGCGTTGCAAGAGTGTTATCATCAAATCATCCTGCACCGCAAGAATTTGTTGCAGTTCACGATTCATTTGGCGAAAGCGGAACTCCAGCACAATTAATGGAAAAATACAAATTGAATAATCAAGCGATTGTTGAGGCAGTAGAAAAAGTAATCGCTAGAAAATAATTTTGAATTTTATAAAGCAAAAAAAACCTTTCAATTGAAAGGTTTTTTTATTTAGAATAAGTATTTGACTTCGTTTTTAATGTAGGATAACGCTACAGCTGAAGGCGATTGTTTGTCCATTAAATCATTCATAATTACCTCACGAAGTTTATTTGCAGTATCTACACGATCGCTCATGTTAGTTCTTCGTATCATTTGAATCGTGGCATTTTTAGCAGTAACGATCACCGTCCAGCATTCATCTGACATGTAAATTTGTTGCGTTAAATTGTGTTCAAATTCTTGCTCAATATTTGAAATCAATAAATTTTCATAATCGTTTTTATCTTCAGAATTTGGAGAAAGTCGAATTAATAATTTCCCAGGATTAATTCTTTCTAAAAACAATGTCATTCTTTCAAATGCTTGTAATCGCAATGGTAAAGCATCTTTTTGTGTGTCTTTATTTAATAAATACCTGCGTCTTCCTTCTTCGTTTTTAGTGTGTAAGTTGAAAAAATAATAGGCTACAAAACCAGTAATAATTGCAGGTAAGGTATAACTTAATAATTCGATCAATTTTGTTGTTTCCATCTTGTTATTTTATTTTGAAAGGCAAAAGTAAAACAATAGTTTCTTAGTTTATTCATATTATTTAAAAATTATAATATATCGTTTTTATTGATTAGATTTGAAAACTTAAACCCATATAAATAAATACATTATGAAGAAATCACTACTTTTTTACTTTTTGATTATTACTAATTCCGTTGGATTTTCTCAATCTACCAATCTAACGGTTTTTGATCATGTTTTATTTTATGATGGTTATGCTGCACTTGTAAATCAACCTGTTCCTGCGGGAATAATTCGCCATCGCAACGATTTATATGCAAAAAAACTAACTGCGAGTCAATTGACTTCCTTTGGAGACGCAATGACTTTAAACGTTACTATTAATGCCGATTGTGATAATTATGACCGAATAGGAAACGTAAATATCGCCTTAGTGCCAAAGGACGCCACAACCTACAATCCAAATACCGTTCAAAGAATAGAATTAGGGAGATTTATCACCCCGTTTATGAATAAAAATATTGCGCCAAACTTGGTTCCTTATACATTCAACATTGATAATATGACTTTGATATTTAAGGATCCTGCGCTAAATGCAATCTATGATTTTTGGATGGAATTAGAAGTTTTTGGTGTTCCTTATGCGGCACAAACCCAAATTGACGGTTGCGCAGGAATTAATAGTGTTTTTTATGGTACAGTTGAAATAGTTTCTAATATTTATCCGCCTGTTTCCAATGGGAATGTATTACTTCCGCTAAATTTTAAAAACAATTTAAATAATTATCAAGCCGGTGCTTCTGACGTAATTGGTCAAACAGTTCGAACAATTGCATTTAACCTACCAAATGATGTTCTCGGAGCAAGTTTCTATTTAATTACTTCCAATCATGGTTCAAATACCAATGGTGAAGAATACAACAGACGATTTCATTATGTCTATTTTGACGATATGACCAACCCAATTTTAACCTATCGTCCAGGTGAAACCACTTGTGAGCCTTACCGAGTTTATAATACGCAAGGTAATGGAATTTATAGTGCTTCTCCAAGAACTAACGCACAATGGCAGTCATTTAGTAATTGGTGTCCAGGCGCTAAAATCCCTATAAGAAAGTTGAATTTAGGAAATGTTACAGGTGGAAATCATACTTTAAGAATTAGTGTGCCAACGGCAGTTTTTGTTGGCGGAGAAGGTTATTTTCCTATTTCTTTATATTTTCAAGCAATCAACACCGCATTGGGTTTAGAACCTATTTCCAAGGTTGAATATTCTATTTTTCCAAATCCTACTACCGATTTCATTACTATAGAAACTTCTGATGCTATTAAAAACATTACTTTATCGAATGTATTAGGACAAGTAATTTATGAAGGAAATTCAAAACAAATTACAATGTCTAGTTTTTCAAATGGATTGTATTTGATGAAAGTCGCCTTTGAGAATGGATGTTTGGTAACTGAAAAGATCATAAAAAAATAATTGATCTAATTTATTTATGGATATTCTGGTAATTATATTATTATGTTTAGCTGCATTTTTAGCTGGTTTTATAGATGCCATTGTTGGAGGTGGAGGATTGATTCAAACACCAATGGGAATAATATTATTGCCTAATCTTCCTGTTTCAACAATTATTGGCACACTAAAAATACCTTCATTTAGCGGAACCTTTTTTGCTGCAATTCAATATTTGAAGAAGATTGAAATGAATTGGAAGCTGCTAATTATCATGATGGTTTTGGCAGTTCCTTCTGCGTATTTAGGATCTACATTGTTGGTTTATATGAGTAACGATTTTATGAAACCTTTACTTTTAGTAATTCTTTCTTTATTATTGATTTACACCTATGTAAAGAAAAATTTTGGAATACACACAGATAAATTTCATTCACCAATTAAACAAATTATTTACGCCGTTTTAATTTCTATTATTATTGGATTTTACGATGGATTTATTGGACCAGGAACGGGCAGTTTCTTAGTATTGGCATTTGTAGTGATTCTGGGCTTTGATTTTTTACAAGCTTCCGCAAATGCTAAAATGGTTAATTTGGCAACCAATTTTGGAGCAATTTGTTTGTTTATTATCAAAGGTAAAATCATATGGATGATTGCATTTCCAATGGCTGTTTGTAATGCTTTAGGAGGTTATATTGGAGCTAAATTAGCAATTAGTAAAGGAAATAAATTCATTAGAATCTTCTTTTTGGTTGTTGTTTTAGGTACTTTATTCCGATTTGCGTACGATGTTTTTCAAGGAAAATAACCGTTCTGAAAATATCTTAAAATTGTTAAGATATAGTTTGTTTTCATAACTAAATCCTCATTCTAAATTCTTATTTTTGTATTCCTATAAAACTTAAAATGCAAAAATACATTAGCCAACTAAACTCAGCACAGCAAGAGCCAGTTCTCCAAAAAGACGGGCCAATGATTATTATTGCTGGTGCGGGTTCAGGAAAAACAAGGGTTTTAACCATTAGAATTGCGTATCTAATGAGTTTGGGCGTAGACGCTTTTAGTATTTTGGCATTAACCTTCACGAACAAAGCAGCTCGTGAAATGAAAAAAAGAATTTCTGAAATCGTTGGAACTAACGAAGCAAAAAATCTTTGGATGGGAACGTTCCACTCCGTTTTTGCAAGAATTCTTAGATCGGAATCGGATAAATTAGGATATCCTTCCAATTTTACCATTTATGATACCCAAGATTCAGTAAGGTTAATCTCTGCGGTTATTAAAGAAATGCAGTTGGATAAAGATATTTACAAACCAAAGCAAGTTTTAAGTAGAATTTCATCTTACAAGAATAGTTTGATTACAGTTAAGGCCTATTTCAATAATCCTGAATTAATGGAAGCCGATGCGATGTCAAAAAAACCACGACTAGGTGAAATTTATCAAAATTATGTCGATCGTTGTTTTAAAGCGGGTGCCATGGATTTTGATGATTTGCTATTGAAAACGAACGAATTATTAACTCGTTTTCCCGAAGTATTAGCGAAATACCAAGACCGTTTTAGATATATTTTGGTTGATGAGTACCAAGATACCAACCATTCTCAATACTTAATTGTTCGTGCATTATCTGATAAATTTCAGAATATATGTGTGGTAGGTGATGATGCGCAAAGTATTTACGCTTTTCGTGGTGCCAATATCAACAATATCTTGAATTTCCAAAAAGATTATGATGGCGTAAAAACCTATCGATTGGAGCAAAATTATCGTTCAACAAAAAATATTGTTGAAGCTGCCAATTCCATTATTGAAAAAAATAAAACCAAATTGGATAAAATTGTTTGGACTGCAAATGATTTTGGACCTAAAATTAGAGTGCATCGCAGTTTGACCGATGGGGAAGAAGGACGATTTGTTGCGAGCACCATTTGGGAACAGAAAATGCAACACCAAATGACAAATGGGCAATTTGCTATTTTATATCGAACCAATGCGCAATCTCGTGCGATGGAAGATGCTTTGCGAAAAAGAGATATTCCGTATCGTATTTATGGAGGTTTGTCATTCTATCAAAGAAAAGAAATAAAAGACGTTTTGTGTTATTTACGATTGGTAATCAATCCAAAAGACGAAGAAGCATTAATTCGTGTTATCAATTATCCAGCGCGAGGAATTGGTGATACAACCGTTGAAAAACTAACTATAGCAGCCAATCATTACAAAAGATCAATATTTGAAGTAATGCAAAATATTGATAAAATTGATTTAAAACTGAATTCTGGTACGAAGCAAAAACTAACCGATTTTGTTACAATGATTCAGAGTTTCCAAGTGATAAATGAAAATCAAGATGCCTTTTATATTGCCGATCATGTGGCCAAGAAAACAGGTTTGGTCCAAGAATTGAAAAAAGACGGAACTCCTGAAGGAATTGCCAGAATTGAAAATATTGAAGAGTTATTGAACGGTATTAAAGATTTTACCGAGGGACAAAAAGAAATTGATGGAGCTCGCGGTTCTTTGGCTGAGTTCATGGAAGATGTGGCTTTAGCAACCGATTTAGATAAAGACACCGGTGACGATGATCGTGTGGCTTTAATGACAATTCACCTGGCAAAAGGGTTGGAATTTCCAACGGTTTTTGTGGTAGGAATGGAGGAAGATTTGTTCCCCAGCGCGATGAGCATGAGCACTCGAAGCGAATTGGAAGAAGAACGTCGTTTGTTTTATGTGGCCTTAACTCGTGCGGAACACCAAGCCTATTTAACGTATGCACAATCGCGTTACCGTTGGGGAAAATTAACCGATAGCGAACCTTCCCGTTTTATTGAAGAAATTGACGGTCAATATTTGGAATATTTAACTCCAGAAGAAAGCAATTATAGGTACAAACCAATGATTGATAGCGATATTTTTGGCGATGTCGATAAATCAAAATTGCGTTTGGCTAAGCCAATAGGGGGAACGCCTCCGAAACAATATCGAGATGAACAACCGGCATCCGTTAGGAAGTTAAAACCAGTAAATTCAAATGCTTCTTCGGGTGCAGCTAATTTATTTGACAACAAACTAACGATTGGAAATGTCGTAATGCACGAACGCTTCGGAAAAGGAGAAGTTATTAATTTAGAAGGCGTTGGCGCTGATAAAAAAGCCGAAATCAAATTTGAAGTTGGAGGAATCAAGAAATTATTACTTCGTTTTGCAAAATTGGATGTAATCGGATAAAATTTTTTTAAAGTTTAAGGTTTAAAGTTGTTATTAGAAACATTTTAAACCTTAAACATTTAAACTTCAAACTAACTTAAATGGCTCAATTCATAAAAATATACGAAAACAATCCCAACGAAGTCGCTATTAAAAAAGTGGTTGAGGTTTTGAAGAATGGTGGTTTGGTAATTTATCCCACAGATACGGTTTATGGTTTGGGTTGTGATATTACCAATACCAAAGCATTGGAACGAATTGCAAAAATCAAAGGAGTGAAGTTGGAGAAAGCCAATTTTTCATTTATATGCTCCGATTTAAGTCATATTTCCGATTATATTAAGCAAATTGACACTTCAACATTTAAAATTCTAAAAAGAGCTTTACCAGGTCCTTATACTTTTATTTTACCTGGAAATAATAATTTACCAAAAGAATTCAAAAAGAAAACTACCGTCGGAATTCGAGTTCCAAACAATGCTATTGCTTTGGAAATTGTGCGCCAATTAGGAAACCCAATCGTTTCAACATCCATTCATGATGAAGATGAAGTTTTAGAATATTCTACCGATCCAGAATTGATTTTTGAGAAATGGCAAAACCTTGTCGATTTAGTGATTGATGGAGGTTACGGAGATAACATTGGTTCAACCATAATTGATTTATCAGGATTTGAACCAGTTGTAATTCGTGAAGGAAAAGGAAGTTTGGATGTGATTTAACTTAGTTTTCAGGTTGATAAATTCTTATAAAAAAAAACGTCTTGAGAAATCAAGACGTTTTTTTTACTTTAAATAAAATGCTATTTACTGTTTTTTCATTTCTTTTTCAATCATTTCGTAAAATTCATCTATTTTAGGAAGGATTACGATACGAGTTCTTCTATTGATTGCTCTATTGGTAACTGAATTATTTTCAACTAATGGAATGAATTCACCACGACCTGCTGCAATTAATTGTTTAGGATTTACTTTTAAATCTTTAGTTAAAACTCTAACAATTGCTGTAGAACGTTTTGCACTCAAATCCCAGTTGTCAATTAATATATTGTTTCCAATGAACGGCACATTATCAGTGTGTCCCTCAACCATACACTCAAATGTTGGTTTGTCATTGATAATTTTAGCAACTTTTGCAAGTACTTCTTTAGCACGATCACTAACTAGGTAACTTCCGCTTTTGAAAAGTAATTTATCAGCAATTGAGATGAAAACAACTCCTTTTTCTACATTCACTTCAATATCTGGATCGGTTACACCTACAGAACTCTTAATGCTTGTAACTAACGCTAAAGTAACACTGTCTTTCTTAGTTAAAGCATCTTGCATTCTTGAAATTTTGATGTCTTTTTCCTTAATTGTTTCTAATGCTTTTTCAATGTTTTGAGCTCCTTTTGTAGATAAGGTAGTCATGTTATCCATGTTTTGAATCAAATTCTCATTGTTTTTCTTAAGAAATTCAATTTGACTTGAAAGAGCATCTTTTTCAGTTAGACACATGTTCAATTTAACTGTGCATGAATTTAATAAATCTTGGATTTCTTTATTTTTAGCTTCTAAGGCTACAAATTTCTTCTTTGAAACACAAGAAGTTGTCAATAAAGCGACTAATGATAATGCTAATACGATTCTTTTCATGAGGGTTTATTTTTTTACAAAATTAAATAAAAAACAATTATTAATGACATTATAATTTTCAAAAATTATGCCGTTTTTTTATATAATAATCATATACAATACTATTTTTATAATAATAGGATTTTAATTGAAAATCGTTTCGTTTTCTTAAATTTCTATTTATCAAATGATAGTAATGAAAATGGGCTTTTAGTATGGCAAATAAATGGGTAAATTTACCTTGGAGTAAAAATCGAATTCCTGCAATTCCATCCAATACCATTCTGATAAAGATTGTTGAGAACAGCTTCTCTTTTGGTAAATTCTTAGTCAACATAAACAAAGAATTTCTAAAATTCAGGAATGTTTTTTTAGGATTTTCTTCGTTTAATGTAGCGCCACCAACATGGTAAATAGTTGATAAACCGTTGTATTTAATGGTGTAATTTTTATTTTTTGCACGCCAGCACAAATCAATTTCTTCTTGGTGCGCAAAAAAATCGGTATCAAAACCATTCAATTCTTTGTAAACAGAACTTCTTATAAAAAAACAAGCGCCTGATGCCCAAAAAATTTCGCAGCTATCATTGTATTGTCCAAGGTCTTTTTCTATCGATTCAAATATTCTACCTCGGCAAAAAGGATAGCCATATTTATCAATAAAACCTCCGCCAGCGCCTGCGTATTCAAAATAATCTTTGCGTTTATAGTCTATTATTTTAGGTTGGATAATCGCTGTTTCTGGCTCGTTATTGAATGTTTCAATTATTGGTTGCAACCAATTTCGGGTTACTTCAACATCAGAGTTTACTAATGCAAAAATATCAGCATCTACCTTTTTTAAAGCTTCGTTATAACCTTGAGCAAATCCAAAGTTGTATTCGTTTTTTATTATTTGAACAGAAGGAAAATGAGTAGTTACAAATAAAATCGAATCGTCGGCAGAGGCATTATCCGCAATATAAACAGTAGCTTCAGGAGAATTTTGAACAACAGAAGGCAGAAACTGTTCTAACAATTTCTTTCCATTCCAATTCAAAATTACAACTGCGATTTTCATTTATTCTAATTAAATTTGATATTCTGGTAATTCTGTTAGAAAATGATATTTCTCATTCTCATAATCCATTTTGCAAAAGTAATGATTAAGTCCGTTGGTTACCATTAAATAATCTGCATTCAAAGTCATATTGTATCTCGCGATTTGATCGAAAGTACTTTGAGTAATTTTAACCTCCGGCGCTTTACATTCTACAAGCACATTAATATTTCCATCCGATTTGTAAACTACAACGTCGTATCTTTTAGTTAGATTGTTGATTTTCAACAGCTTTTCAACGTTTATGTGTGACTTTGGATATTTTTTATCTTGTAATAAAAATTGAACTACATGTTGGCGAACCCATTCCTCAGGTGTAATTATTATAAATTTTTTCCTGATTTCATCGAAAATAGCTACTTTATTTTCACTATTTTTGAAACGGAAAGAATAAGTTGGAAATTGCAATTGCTTCATATAGCAAAAATATAAAATAAGTTTAAAGTTTAAGGTTTAATGTTTCACACGATTCTAAAAAACTTTTAACTTTAAAAATGAAACATAAATCAATGGATGAAGTTTTAAAAATTGTAAACGACATTAAAGCGGGAAAGTTAAAACCCATCTATTTTTTAATGGGTGAGGAACCTTATTATATAGACAGGCTTTCAGATTATATTGAAAAAAATGTTCTTACCGAAGAGGAAAAGGGTTTTAATCAAACGGTGCTTTACGGTCGCGATGTTACTGTTGAAGATATAGTTTCAGCGGCAAAACGTTATCCGATGATGGCTGAACGACAAGTTATTATTGTAAAAGAAGCTCAGGATTTGGTCAAAACAATTGACAAATTTGAAAGTTATGCTTCTGATCCAGTGCCTACAACTGTTTTAGTACTTTGTTATAAATACAAAACTCTTGACAAACGAAAAAAGGTAACTAAACTTTTTGAAAAATCGGGATTGGTATTTGAAAGCAAAAAATTATATGATAACCAAGTTGGCCAATGGATTACCAGAGTTTTACAAGCTAAAAAATATTCTATTGAACCAAAAGCATCCGCAATGTTGGTGGAATTTTTGGGAACCAATTTGGAAAAAATCAATAACGAATTAGAAAAACTTCAAATTATTTTACCTGTAGGAAGTACCATTTCAGCTAATCACATTGAAGAAAATATAGGATTCAGTAAAGATTTTAATATTTTCGAATTACGAAAGGCAATTGGCGAAAAGAACCAACTAAAATCTTATAAAATAGCGCAGTATTTTTCTGAAAATCCAAAAGATCATCCTTTAGTTATGACAACGGGCATGCTCTTTAGTTTCTTTGTTCAATTACTCCAATACCACGGATTAAAAGATAAAAATCCTAAAAATGTGGCTGCGGCACTAAAGGTAAATCCATTTTTCCTAAAAGATTACGATGTCGCTTTGAGAAATTATCCCATGAAAAAAGTGAGTAAAATTGTGACTTTACTTCGAGAAATTGATGTTAAAAGCAAAGGTGTAGGCGCCAATGCATTACCGCAACACGAATTGTTGAAAGAGATGTTAGTTGGAATTTTCAATTAATTACCAACAATTATTTACTATCACAATTACATTTGAAATAATAACTATTTTGTCGATATTTGCCATTCAAATTTTTAAATTTCAATTATGGGAATGAATAAAAATGCCGTTTTAGGTTGGGCAACTTTACTTATGGTTGTCATGGGTTTATTGTTGATAGGATTGGGAGTTTTTAAATACAGTGAAATTTCAGGATGGGGATTTGTTGCAGTTGGTGTTGGTTTTCTAGCAAACGCTTGGGTTTTCAATGCATTAAAAGGGAGGATTTAGAATTATCAATTGCAATGGCAAAAATCAATTGCAATGGCAAAAATCAAATTCAAAAATCAAATTCAAAAATCAAATTCAAAAATCAATTGCAATATCAAAAATCAAATTCAATTTCAAAAATCAATTGCAATGGCAAAAATCAAAATCAAATTCAAAAATCAATTTCAATTAAAATAATAATATAATACTAAATAATATAGAATGTCAGACGATAAAAAAGTAATATTTTCAATGCAAAAATTGAGTAAAACCTACTCAAGCAGTGATAAGCAGGTGTTAAAAAACATTTATTTAAGTTTCTTTTATGGAGCTAAAATTGGTATTCTTGGACTTAATGGTTCGGGAAAATCATCATTATTAAGAATTATTGCTGGTGTTGATAAAAATTATCAAGGAGATGTAGTTTTTCAACCGGGTTATACTGTTGGATATTTAGAGCAAGAACCAATTTTGGACGATACTAAAACAGTTATTGAAATTGTTAAAGAAGGAGTTGCAGAAACTATGGCAGTTTTAGATGAATTCAATAAAATCAATGATAGTTTCGGTTTGCCAGAAGTATATGAGGATGCTGATAAAATGCAGCAATTGATGGATCGTCAAGCGGATTTACAAGATAAAATTGATGCACTTGGAGCTTGGGAAATCGATACCAAATTAGAAATTGCAATGGATGCTCTTCGAACTCCAGAAGGCGATACTCCTATAAAAAACTTATCTGGTGGTGAAAGACGTCGTGTGGCGTTATGTAGATTACTATTAAAACAACCTGATATTTTATTATTGGATGAACCAACAAACCACTTGGATGCGGAAAGCGTACTTTGGTTAGAACAACATTTAGCACAATATTCGGGAACCGTAATTGCAGTAACTCACGACCGTTATTTCTTGGATAACGTTGCGGGTTGGATTTTAGAATTGGATAGAGGAGAAGGTATTCCATGGAAAGGTAATTATTCTTCTTGGTTGGATCAAAAATCGATTAGAATGGCACAAGAAGAAAAAGTGGCTTCTAAACGTAGAAAAACCCTAGAACGTGAGTTGTACTGGGTTCGTCAAGGTTCAAAAGGACGTCAAACCAAACAAAAAGCGCGTTTGCAGAATTACGACAAACTATTAAATGAAGATCAAAAACAATTGGATGAGAATTTAGAAATTTATATTCCAAATGGTCCTCGATTAGGAACAAACGTTATTGAAGCTACTAGCGTTGCTAAATCTTTTGGTGATAAATTATTATACGATAACTTAAACTTTACACTTCCTCAAGCAGGAATTGTTGGGATTATTGGGCCAAATGGTGCTGGTAAATCGACTATTTTCAAAATGATAATGGGTGAAGAAAAATCGGATGGCGGTGAATTCAAAATTGGTGAAACTGTAAAAATTGCCTATGTAGATCAATCGCATTCGAATATTGATCCAAATAAATCAATCTGGGAAAATTTTGCTGATGGTCAAGAATTAATTATGATGGGCGGACGCCAAGTCAATTCTCGTGCTTATTTAAGTCGATTTAATTTTGGAGGAAGCGATCAAAACAAGAAAGTTTCAATGTTATCTGGTGGAGAGAGAAACCGTTTGCATTTAGCAATGACATTGAAGGAAGAAGGTAACGTTTTATTATTGGATGAGCCAACTAACGATTTGGATATCAATACACTTAGAGCATTGGAAGAAGGTTTGGAAAACTTTGCTGGATGTGCCGTAGTAATTTCTCACGATAGATGGTTCTTGGATAGAATTTGCACTCACATTTTAGCATTTGAAGGAAATTCAGAAGTTTATTATTTTGAAGGAGGTTTCTCTGAATATGAAGAAAACAAGAAAAAACGTTTAGGTGGTGATTTAACACCAAAACGATTAAAGTATAGAAAATTGATTAGAAATTAAGACTAAAAGAGACCTAAATGGTCTCTTTTTTTAAATATATCGATTTCATTTAACATTTTTGAAATAGGTTTTATATATTCGTGTATATAAAACTTGTTTTCTGTATGTATAAAAAAATATTCCTCCTATTTTTTTTATTTATTTCACATTTATTTTTTGCTCAAACTGATACTCCTCAGGTAAAAGAGACTAAAGATATTATAGCTAAATCCGGCGAATATCTTAGCAAACTTGAATGTGATAAATCACTGGTATTGGCAAAATCAGCTCTTGAAAAAGCATTGAAAATTGATAACGCAGAACAAACGGCAAGAGCATACAATTTAATAGGTTTGAATTTAGAACAGTATTCTGATTTTAAAAAAGCTATTTTTTTCTACCAAAAAGGTTTGATTTATGTCGATAAAACTTCCAATGATTTTGTAAAATATGCTATACATACCAATTTAGCGAATTGTTATTGTTTTGAAAAAATAGACTATAAGAAAGGAATATACCATTACAAGCAAGCTATATATTTTGTTAATTTATTAAAAGATGATTACGCAATTATGTTTGCTTATTTAAATATTACCGCTGCCTATTTTGCAGTTGAAGATTTCAATAATGGGATTGTATATCTAAAGAGGGCTGAAAAATACATCAAAATACAGGATGATTTAGAATCCAAAATCATGTATAATTCACTTTTAGGTGGTTATTATTCTTACAAAAATGATTTTGACAAATCAGAAAAATATTACAAAACAGCTTTAAAATTTTGTAATGAAAACACCAATGAATTTCTAGTAAGCAATGCCGCCGAAGTTTATGATGACATTGCTAGAATGTATGCAAAGAAAAATGATTTTTCAAACGCATACGAATATATGGAAAAATACAACTTATTAAAAGTTAAATTGTATGAGGAAGAACATTCTCAAGTAGAAAAACAATCTGGAATGACTTCTGTATTAAATGAATATAAAAGGCAAATAAGCCATATTGAATATGAAAAACAACAACAATTAGAATTAATCAATCAAAATAAAAAGGTTACCATTTTATTATTTATTCTTTCAATAATACTAGTTTTGCTTTTGTTATCATTATATAAAAATTACCTGTTAAAACAAAAAACGAATTTATTTTTGATTAAGAACAATAATGAAATACAAAAAGCCAAAGAAAATGCTGAGGAGTTACTAATCTTAAAATCGCAATTTATTTCCACGATAAGTCATGAGCTTAGAACACCTTTGTATGGGGTAGTGGGAATTATAGATATAATCAAAGATGAAAATCCAAAATTGGCTAAAAGCGATTATATGAAATCACTTTCTTTTTCAGCAAATTACTTGTTATCATTGGTTAATGATGTTCTTCAGTTAAGCAAATTTGAAAGTAGAGTGATAAAATTAGAAGATAACGAATTCAATATTTTCGATGAAGTAAGCGCTATTTTCGGATCTTCAAATATGATTTATAATAAAAATAACAACAAAATAACTTTTGATATTGATCCAAATATTCCAAATAACTTAATTGGTGATAACAGTAGATTAGCTCAAATATTGATAAATTTATTAGATAATTCATTAAAATTTACCAATCAAGGGGAAGTTTCATTGACAATTAATTTAATTAAAAGTGAGGATGATTGTTCGTATTTAAAATTTGAAGTTAAAGATACTGGAATTGGAATTGCACCTGAAAATCAAAAATTAATATTTGATAATTTTGTTCAATTAAAAAACAAAAACTCCCCATATCAAGGAACAGGGATAGGACTTTCTATTGTGAATTATTTAATTGAAATGTTTGAAAGTAAGATTGAAATTGAAAGTGATTTAGGAAAAGGTTGTGCTTTTTATTTTACAATTAAATTCAAAAACAGATGTAATAATGAATATTTGATACAAAATAGTAATTCCGATTATAATAATTTTGAACCAATAAATGTTTTGTTAATTGAAGACAACAAAATCAATCAATTGGTGACCCTTAAGTCATTGAAGAAATTGAACTGTAATGTTGAAATTGTCGAAACTGGTTCAGAAGCTTTAAATCTTATTACACATGATGCATTTGATTTAATAATAACCGACATTAATCTAGCAGATATTTCAGGTTTTGAAATAACCAAAAAAATTAGAAAAAACAACATTCAGACTCCTGTATTTGCAGTAACAGCATACTCTTACGAAGAAATAAAACTTCAAGCAATTAAGTCTGGAATAGACGAGGTTTTTGTTAAACCCTTTAAATTCGTAGAATTATCAACAAAAATCAGAGAATATACCCTTAAAAACAGAGATAATTAATACCAGCGTTTTTTATTTTGCTTTGAATTCGATGACTTCCTAGATTTATTAGCTTCTCCACTTCTATTCGAATTTTTCTGATTGGTTGCAGGTGCTGTTTCTGGACTTCCGCTGTGCCAAGGATAAGGATGATCTGAAATTGTTTTTACATCAACTTTTATCAATTTCATTATATCTTTCCAATATGGATGTTCGTCTTTTCCACAAAATGAAATTGCAATACCACCATTTCCGGCTCTTCCTGTTCTACCAATTCTATGAACGTAGGTCTCAGGAATATTAGGTAAATCGAAATTGATAACAAAAGGTAATTGGTCGATATCTATTCCTCTCGCCGCAATATCAGTAGCTACAAGTACGCCAACTTCCTTATTTTTAAAGGCATCTAAAACCCGTTGGCGAGCATTTTGAGATTTGTCGCCGTGAATTGCTTCAGCAGCAATATTATTTTTTCGCAGTGCTTTTACCACATTATCAGCTCCGTGTTTTGTTCTTGAAAAAACCAATACATCTGATAAATTTTCATTTTTTATCAAATGATACAATAAGTTTCTTTTCTCCGTTTTCTCAACAAAATAAATACGTTGTTCTACATTTTCAGCGGTTGAAGAAACAGGTGAAACAGAAACTTTAGCGGGATCTTGAAGAAACATTTCGGCTAGTTCTCGAATCGCTATTGGCATTGTAGCCGAAAACAAAAGAGTTTGTCTGTTTTTTGGAGTTAGTTTTACAATTTTCTTTACATCGTTTACAAATCCCATGTCCAACATTTGATCGGCTTCATCAAGAACCAAAGTGTGTAAATGATCTAAATCAATAAAACCTTGCTTGTGCAAATCCAATAATCGTCCTGGAGTTGCGATTAAAATATCAATACCAGATTTCAAAGTATCAACTTGCGGATTTTGTGAAACACCACCAAAAATGGTCAATTGAGTGATGTTAGTATATTTTGCGTAAGCGTCGAAACTTTGACCAATTTGAACCGCCAATTCTCTGGTAGGTGTAACTACTAACGCTCTAATTTGTTTTGCTTTTTTAGAAGAACCTACAATTCGGTGCAATTGATGAATGATTGGAATCGCAAATGCCGCTGTTTTTCCTGTTCCGGTTTGTGCGCATCCGATAATATCTTTTCCCGATAAAACTATTGGAATTGCTTGTTCTTGAATGGGAGTTGCTTCTATATAGCCTAATTCAAATACGGCTTTTTGGATACTTTTTGAAAGTGATAAATCTTCGAATAACATATTTTTGATATTTAGAATTCAGTATTAATTACTTAAATTCTTGGCAAAGATAGGTTATATTAATGAAATCCTGTTTTTAAGAAATAAATCCGCGAATCTTATTGATTTTTTTGTTGATTTTCAAAATTTGCTTTCACAAAGTCGGTAACAAGGTAGCCAATTAATTTACCAATTAAATGATTGTTTTTATCTTCGGCTAATTCTGGTGCGCCTTCGCAAATGTGTAGATAAGCAGCATTTTGATTGTTTCCAAAAAAGTAAATAAATTGGCGTAATTTCTCTATTGAAAACCCACTTAATGTCATTGCGCTACTAGCAATATTTGGAATGGCATCAAGGTCAATTTCAATCCCGAATCGGTCGTCTTTGATAAATTCTAAAGCTAAATTCATTTCAGGTTCAAACTTTTTTTGTTTTCTGATTTGAATTTCATCGTAAGTATTAAATTTTACACGATCGTCTATTTTCTTTAAGGAATCCAAAACACTTTTTGAGGTATAATTTTCGTGTAATCCAAAAATAAAATACCGATTTAAAAAACCTTCTTCATAGGCATAAGAAAAACCATTTCCACTGTGTCGACCTTCCAAAATTCTAAAATCGGAATGGGCATCAAAATTAATTGCGTTTACTGGTTTTCCAAAGGCTAGGGCAGCACCCTTAATATTCCCATAGGCGTTATTGTGGCCACCACCAATGATTATTGGAATTTTCCCAGCTTTTACAATTTTACAAACGATATGAGAAACTTCTTTATCTATTTTATGTACCAATTGGTTTAATCGTTTTCTATCAGAATCAGAATTATAATCTAAGTGCTGACTTTCAGCCATTTCTTCACTTACATTTAGTTGGCCTAATACTAATAGTTGACTTCCTTTACAAAAACGATTGTGTTGAATATTTGCAATACTTTTTATAGCACTTTCCCAAGCAGATGCTGCTCCGGCACGACCATAATTGGCTCTAACGCCAATGTCTTCTGGGATTCCGAATAAAACATATTTTGCTTCGCAAGAATTTAAGTATTCATTTGCATCAGTATTCTTTGGTACAGTTAACATTTTCTCGCCAAATTTTACCTCTCCAGATCTGAAGTTGGTCACTTTTGCAAGGTCATTAACTGTAAAGGGAACCAATTTTTCCATACAATATTAGTTTTACCAAAAATAATATATTTTAATTACTTACGTTGTTAGAATATTAATTATTATTTTCGTAAAAAATTTATATTCATTATGGAAAATCAAAACAACAATTCAGGACTTAAATCATTAGTTATCGTTTTGTCTGTACTTTTTGCTTTAAGCTTAGTTTACATTTACAAATTGACAACAGATGTTAATTCTACAGAAACCAAATTAACTACTACTTTGTCTGAAAAAGATCAAGTAATGAAAGATTTAAAAGACCTTAAAACAACTTATGACGCTGCAATTGCCGAAAACACTTCCATGTCAGATGAATTAATTGCTGAAAGAGAGAAAGTGGTTGCTTTAATGACCGACTTAAAAAAATCAAATGGAGATGTTGCTTCTATGGCAAAATACAAAAAACAGTATTTAGCATTAGAATCAAAAATGAAAGGTTTAGTTGCTGAAAATGAGACGTTAAAGAAAGACAATACGGTATTAAAAGTTCAACGAGACAGTACAATTGTTGTTCTTGATGAATCTAAAAAAACCAATAAAGAACTAGCTGGACAAAATGAAGATCTTACTAAAACTGTTGAAAAAGGTTCAAAATTAGCAATTGTGAATTTAAAATCTGCTGCCTTCATTGTTAGAAGTTCTGGTAAAGAAATTGCAACAGACAAAGCGAGTCGTGCAGATATTTTAAAGGTAAGTTTTACTATTGCTGAAAATTCTATTGCTAAATCTGGAGATAGAAAATACTATGTTCAAGTTATTGATAGCAAAAACAATGTAATGGGTGTGCGTCAAACAGAACGTTTTGCAGATAAAACATTAACTTACAGTTACATTGCAAATGTAAAGTATGACAATAAAACAGTTGATGTGGTGAATAATATTCCAGCTGATAAATTAGAAAAAGGTACGTTTTATGTAAATATTTTTGATAATGGCCAATTGATTTCAAATGCCATTTTTACTCTGAAATAAAACTATTTTTTATTTTAATATGAAGGGATTTGTTATTGCAAGTCCCTTTTTTATTTGACAATAATTCCTTCAATAAATACCGAATCTATTAGGTTACTACCAAAAGCATAAGGCAATTCGTAAATCGAATTTAGGGGTTTTGTAATAATTATATTTGCTTTTTTTCCGATAGTAATACTTCCGTGAGTTTTAGAAATATCCATTGCGTAAGCCCCGTTTATTGTGGCCGCATTTATTGCTTCTTCAGGTGTCATTTTCATTTTTATGCAGGCAGTAGCAACGACAAAATTCATATTTCCTGAAGGACTTGAGCCAGGGTTGAAATCGGAGGCTAATGCCAATGGGAGTCCGGCATCAATAATAGTTCGCGCAGGTGTATATGGAATTCCTAAAAAGTAAGAACAACTTGGAAGTGCAACAGGCATAGTATCTGAATTTTTTAAAACCTCAATATCATCATGATTCATAATTTCCAAATGATCAACAGATAGCGCCTTATTATTTACCGCTGCTTTTACTCCTCCAATTGCATTAAATTGATTGACATGAATTTTTGAAACAAGTCCGAATTTATTCCCAGCTTCCATAATTTGTTCCGTTTCTGAAACTGAAAAATAGCCTGATTCACAAAAAACATCAATAAAATCGGCAAGGTTTTCATTTTCAATAGCAGGAAGCATTTCATTAATCAAGGTATCAATATAGCCTTGATGATTTTCTTTAAACTCAGTTGGAAAGGCATGCGCTCCTAGGAAAGTTGCTTTTATTTCAATTGGATAATTTGCTTTTAATTTTTGAATTACCTTCAACATTTTTAATTCTCCTTGAACAGAAAGTCCGTAACCTGATTTTATTTCTACCGCTCCTGTTCCCATTTTCATGACTTCTTCCAAACGGTTTTTGGATTGATTGTAGAGTTCTTCTTCTGAGGTTTCGTTTAGTTTTTTTGCAGAATTTAATATTCCTCCACCTCGGTTTGCAATTTCCTCATAGGTCATCCCATTGATTCGGTCTACAAATTCTTGTTCGCGATTTCCTGCATAAACAATGTGGGTATGGCTATCACACCAAGTTGGAAGCACCATTTTACCTGTTGCATCAATTGTTGAATCAACAGAAATTGTTGGGCAATTTTTCATTTCACCATAATCAGAAATAATATTATTTTCAATCAATAAATAGGCATTTTTAATAGTTGGGAGTTCATTCATTTCTGCTCCTGAGACTTTTAAAATGCCGTTTTCACGAACTTGAATTAGCTCTTTTATATTGATAATTAATATTTTCATAAAATGATTTTTAGTAAAAATAGTCTGAATTTTGGAATAATTCTTAAATTTAGACAAAATTAGACATTGTGAGAAAAATTAAATATAAAAAAGGAAGAAAAGTTCAACCTTCGATTTTGGAATATACAGGCGTTCATAAAAATATTGAAACGCAAATGCAATTGTTTGTCTATGACGATAATGATTTGACAGAATATCCTGATTTTAAAATCAATAAATTCCCTGAAACTCTTGATTTAACTAAGATAAATTGGTTGAATATTCATGGATTAAATGATATTGAACTAATTAAATCTATTGGAACTTATTTAGATGTTGATAGTTTTATTCTTGGAGATATTTTAAATACCACCCGAAGAACAAAATTAGACGAATTGCATGACGTGTTATTTTTTAATATTAAATCGTTACTTCCTACGGAAAACTCCGATAATATATCAGTTGAACAAGTTAGTTTTTTAATTAAAGAAGGAGTTTTAGTTTCATTTCAAGAAAAAAGAAGTGATTTTTTCACACATATCCGGGAGAGAATAAGAACCCATTCTGGAATTGTTCGAACTAAAAAAGCTGATTATTTATTGTTCTTATTGTTGGATGCCATAATGGAGAATTTTTTCATCACCATTGAAACTGAAGAAAATAAGGTTGAAGCACTTATAAATTTATCAAAAACGAGTACAGATCCATCTATTTTGGTTCAAATTGAAAAACACCGAGATAATTTCAACTTTTTAAAACGATCTATAATTCCGCTACGAGATTCTTTATATTCAATAAAAAGCATTAAAGACGACGATGTTTTTAATGCTATAGCTCACGAAAATTTTAGTTTTTTCTCTCGATTGCATCAAAAAAGTTTAGAGCTTTTAGATCAAATTGATGATGATATGGTGACATTAGATAGCGCATCGAATTTTTTCTTTTCATCACAAAATCATAAAATGAATGAGGTTATGAAAATATTAACAGTAGTTTCAGCAATATTTATTCCATTAACTTTTATTGTAGGAGTTTATGGAATGAATTTCGAAAATATGCCCGAATTAAAAAATCCTAATGGTTATTTTATAGTAATTGGTGCAATGTTCACTATTGTAATAGGTATGGTTTATTATTTTAAGAAGCGCAATTGGTTTTAGCAATTACATCCATTTTAATATTTTCCTAATTAATTTAAGTTTCCCTTTGTAAGGAGCGTATCTCATTGGTAAATCCAACCAATTTGCCTTTTTTACAATTGCTTTTTTATGTGAAAAAGTATCGAAACTCATTTTTCCATGATAGGCACCAATTCCTGAATGTCCTACACCGCCAAATGGCAATCTATTATTTGAAAAATGTATAACAGTATCGTTGATACAGCCACCTCCGAAAGAGAATTTTTGAATTATTTTTTCTGCAAATTTATCTTTCGTAGTGAAAATATAAAGAGACAGTGGTTTGTCATATTTTGAAATGATTGCATCCAATTCCGATTCGTTTTCGTAAGATAATATTGGTAAAATAGGTCCGAATATTTCTTCTTTCATCACTGGACTTTCAAATGATGTTTCGTCAATTAGAGTAGGGGCTAGGTAACAATCTTCGGAGATAATTTGACCGCCAAAAAGTACTTTTTCAGGTTCAATTAAATTAATTAATCTTTCCCAATTTCTAGCATTTACAATTCGAGTATAATCAGGAGATAATTCTGGATTATCGGAATAGGCATTTGTGATTTCTAGTTTTAAATGCTCAACCAATTCTGATTTTACTTTTTCTTGAACTAATAAATAATCAGGTGCAATACAAGTTTGACCTGCATTTATGAATTTTCCCCAAACGATTCTTTTGGCTGCTAGCTTAATATTGGCAGTTTCATCAATAATACATGGATTTTTCCCACCTAATTCTAAAGTTACTGGCGTCATATATTCTGCGGCAGCTTTTGCAACAATTTTCCCAACGGCTACACTACCAGTAAAAAAGATATAATCCCATTTTTGAGCTAATAGGTTTTGAGAAACTTCAACGCCACCTTCAATCACTTCAACATGATTTTTTGTAAAAACTTTCGAAATGATTTCAGCAATAATACTAGAGGTGTTTGGTGTTAATTCAGAAGGTTTTAATACAACAGAATTTCCAGCCGCAACAGCTGCAATCAATGGGCACAAAGCGAGTTGGAACGGATAATTCCATGGAGAAATCACTAAGACTTTTCCGTACGGTTCACTATAAATATAATCACTTGAAGGAAAATTTAATATTGAAGGAAGAACTCTTTTTGGTTTAGCCCAACATTTTAAATTTTTTATAGTTTGTTTTAAATCACCAATTACATAATTTGTTTCGGTTAATACCGCTTCAAATTCTGGTTTTTTAAAATCTTTATATAGCGCATCAATAATTCTGCTTTCGTTTTCCTCGATAGAATACAATAACCTGGTTAAAGTTTCTTTTCTATATTGAATATTTGATTTATAGTCCATGGGTTTAATTTAAATCCTATAAAGTTAAGATTTTTATTTTAAATAGCGTTCCAAATTACATCATTTGGAGTAGGAGCAATAATTTCAATATTTTCTTTGGTTACAGGATGTGTGAAAACTAATTTTCTAGCATGAAGATGAATTCCACCATCGGGATTACTTCTATCAAATCCATATTTTAAATCTCCTTTTATGGGTGAACCAATAGCTGATAATTGAGCTCTAATTTGATGATGTCTCCCGGTATGAAGATTTATTTCTAGCGCGTAATAATTTTGTAATGAAGCAATTATCTTATAATCTAAACTTGCGATTTTGCTTTCGGGAACTTCTTTTATATGCGCTTTTGAAGTGTTGTTTTTTTCATTTCTTTTCAAATAATGAATCAATTTATCTTCTGAATTTTGGGGTTTGTTTTTCACAATTGCCCAATAGGTTTTTTGTGTCTCCCTATTGCTGAAAAGCTCATTCATTCGGGTTAAAGCTTTGCTTGTTCTTGCAAAAATTACAATTCCAGTTGTAGGTCGATCCAAACGATGAATCACTCCTAAAAAAACTTCTCCAGGCTTGTTGTATTTGACTTTGATGTATTCTTTTACAACTTCTGAAAGTGGTTTGTCACCAGTTTTATCACCTTGAACAATATCGCCCACACGCTTGTTAATCACAATTATATGATTGTCTTCATGAAGTACTTGAAGGTTGTTTTTATCAGAAATTATTTTCATTTGGAATACCTAAATAGTTGAAATTTAGGTTAATATTGTTCATTAGCATTTGGAAAATCACACGATTTTACATCTTTTACATATTGTCCAATTGCTGAAGTCATTTCTTCATACAAATTCAAATAACGGCGTAAAAATCTAGGACTAAATTCATTGTTCATTCCAAGCATATCATGAATTACTAGAACTTGACCATCAACATCTCCACCTGCACCAATACCAATAACCGGTATAGAAATGCTTTTAGCAACTTTTGCAGCTAAATGAGCTGGTATTTTTTCTAATACTAATGCAAAACATCCTAATTTTTCTAGCATTTTTGCATCTTCCAATAATTTTTCAGCTTCTTGTTCTTCTTTAGCTCGAACGGTGTAACTTCCAAATTTATAGATAGATTGAGGAGTTAATCCCAAATGTCCCATTACAGGAATTCCAGCATTCAATATTTTTTTAATTGAGTCTTTTATTTCGTGACCACCTTCTAATTTAACGGCGTGGCTACCGCTTTCTTTCATTATTCTAATTGAAGATCGAAGCGCTTCTTTCGGATCCGATTGATAACTACCAAAAGGTAAATCAACCACTACCAATGCTCTATCGATAGCTCGAACAACACTTGAAGCATGATAAATCATTTGATCCAGCGTAATAGGCAATGTAGTTTCGTGTCCCGCCATAACATTTGAAGCAGAATCACCCACAAGAATCACATCAATTCCTGCAGTATCAACAATTTTTGCCATGGTGAAATCATAAGCAGTTAGCATAGAAATTTTCTCACCATTAGATTTCATTTCTATAAGTGATTTTGTAGTAATTCTTTTGTAATCTTTTTTGGCTACTGACATTATGATTTTGGTTTTAGTAATAATAGAAGCAAAAATAATCAAATTTGTTAGATTTTCTGATTATTTTCAAATGGTTTGTTTAAGATTTTAGTTTTTAGAATTGACAAACTTATATGTTATAAAGATCTAAATCAAAAAAAAAATTATAATTCCCTCGATTAAACGATTACACGATTCCTTTAATAAACACTTGTTTAACAATCAGCAAAATTAACCGCAATAGCTAATCCGCCTTCTGAGGTTTCTTTGTATTTATTATTCATATCCTTCGCCGTTTGCCACATGGTATCAATAACTTTATCCAATGGAACTTTAGCATTTTTCGGATCAGTTTCTAAAGCTAATTCGGCAGCATTTATCGCTTTTATAGCTCCCATAGTGTTTCTCTCAATACATGGAATTTGAACTAAACCTCCCACAGGATCGCAGGTCATTCCTAAATGGTGCTCCATTGCAATTTCTGCTGCCATTAAAACTTGTTCCGGACTTCCACCCATTAATTCACACAAAGCAGCAGCGGCCATTGCTGAAGATACTCCAATTTCTGCCTGACATCCACCCATAGCTGCTGAAATAGTTGAACCTTTTTTGAAAAGACTACCGATTTCTCCTGCAACCATTAAAAATTGCCTGATCTCTTTTTCACCTGCTTGGTGATTTTCGATCACTAAATAATACATTAAAACTGCAGGTACAACTCCGGCACTTCCATTAGTAGGAGCAGTAACTACGCGACCTAAAGAAGCATTAACTTCATTTACCGAAAGTGCAAAACAGCTAACCCATTTTAATATTTGGCGGAATTTTACTTCCGTTTTTCGAATGGTTTCAAGCCATGATTGTGGTGAATCGTAATTGGCTAAACCAATCAAATTTTGATGCATATCAAAAGCTCTTCTTCGAACATTTAAACCTCCTGGTAAAATCCCTTCAGAATGACACCCAATATACATACATTCCAACATGGTTTCCCATATTCGAAGTAATTCACTATTAATTTTTTCTTCAGAACGCATTGATTTTTCATTTTCAAAAACAATTTCTGAAATTTTCTTATTTTCAACTAAACAATATTCTAGCAATTCTGCCGCATTAGAAACTTGAAATGGGAATGCACATTTAATTTCCAATTTTTTCTTTGCATTGATGCGTTCTTCTTTAACGACGAAACCTCCGCCTATTGAATAAAATGTTGAGGAATAATAGGAATTATTATTTAAAAAGGCAGTAAATTTCAATCCATTGGCATGAAAAGGAAGAAATTCTTTATTAAATATGATGTCTTGGTTTAATTTAAAAGGGATATTTGTTTCATTTCCCAACATAATCGAATCATTTTCAGTGATAGATTTGATTATTTTAGAGATATTTTCGATAGGTATGTACTCTGGATCTTGACCGCTTAAACCTAGCATTATAGCAAAATCGGTAGCGTGTCCTTTACCCGTTAGTGATAATGAACCATATAAATCAACTTGAACACGATTTGTATTTTGAAATAAATCGTTCTCTTTCAATTCATTCAGAAATCTCTCGGCTGCTCTCCATGGACCTAAAGTGTGTGAACTTGAAGGCCCAACACCGATTTTAAGCATATCAAATACCGATATACATTCTTCCATAATTAATGATTTATTATTTAATTACAAATATAAATAAAGTAATCATATAATAAATTTTAATAGTATAATTTATGAATTTAATAGAATTCTAGGTGAATTAAAAGAAAAAATTATCGAATTATTAATAAGTATTTTTATTCAGATTAAGCTATTTTATTAATGTCCCAGCATTTTCTTTTACAATAATCTCTAGTGGAATATAGTTGGTAATTTCGATTTCTTCTTTTAAAACTAGTTTTTTATAAAGATGATTTATTCCTAAATATCCTTGGTCTTCTGGTTTTTGATTGATTAAAAAATCAATTTTTCCATCATGAAGGTACTCTAAATTATTTTTTAATAAATCGTAGCCTACCACACGTATGTCTTTCAAATCAGTCTCTTTAATGAATTTTGCAACAATATAAACACGAGAGTTGGGAACAAAAACGCTATTGATGCCTTTAAACATTTCTTTTGAAAGCTTGTTGTATTCAGAATCTTTAATACTAATTTCAGAAAAATTGTAATTTGACAATTCCTTATTCTCTTTAAAAAAGGAGTGAAAACCTTTTATTCTTTGCAAATAAACCGAAGTTGATTCTATTTCTCGTGTAATTTTCATAACCAGAACATTATTGTCTGATTTCACTCCAAAACTGATTAGTTTTCCTGCTAAATAGCCACTTTGATAGGCATCTTGACCGATATAATCCAATCCTTCAATCTCTGAAATATTAGAATCAATCATTACAATCGGAATATTTTTCTTTTTAAATTCCTTCAAAAAGAGTAGTGATTCATCATAAAAAATTGGGGCGAAAAGCATTCCGTCAAATTCCCCTTCTAATACTTTTTGCGCTACTTTTTTAAACGCCACGGAATTGTATTTGTAATTAATATATTCTATCGACACTCCGAATCTTTCAAATTCTTCAGCTGCTTTTTTTATTCCTAGTAATGGTCCTTCCCAATATTCTATCCCGTCATTTTGTGGAAGAAAAACTGCTATTTTAAACTTTTTATTAAATGCTAAATTACTAGCGTATATATTTCTTTTATAACCGTATTGCTTAACAATAGCATTAACTATGTCAATGTTTTCCTGAGAAACCTGACCTCTATTATGAAGAATTCTATCAACTGTACCAACTGATATATTAGCCAGTTCTGCTATTTTTTTTATTGTAATGATGACTTAATAATTAGATTAAACATTTCTTAATTTGTACAAATTTATATTAAAATTCAAATTTACTAAAAATAAACTTATTATTAATTTTTTTTATTTAGATTTGCAATAACGTGTACGTGCACGAAATCTTTAATTTTTAATTTTAAAACAAACAACAAACTATAATAATTTAAAAAGATGTCAAAAAAAGTAGTAACATTTGGTGAGATTATGTTAAGATTAGCACCACAAGGATTTTTAAGATTTTCACAAGCAGACAATTTTGATGTAGTATATGGAGGAGGAGAATCAAACGTAGCGGTTTCATTAGCTAATTTTGGAATTCCAGTTGATTTTATCACTCGTTT
>CANFJB010000012.1 GCA_947447375.1 Bacteroidota bacterium | reverse complement strand
CATTTTCACCTCATAATTGGTATTTTGAGCTGCGTTATTGATAGTTCCTTTTGCTACTTCTTGACCTATTGCATTGCAAATAGAGTAGGAGTAAGCTCCTGTTACCAATGTTCCTAAATTCACTTGGAACGAATCTCCAGTTACAGGGTTAGGAATTATACTGAAACCACTAGCTGTTGGAAGAGTAGTACCCAATAGCGAAGATTGGAATACGATTCTAAAACGATCTCCGGTACTTAAAGCATCCGTAGTAACGGTAAATGGATATTCAACAGCGGTACCATCAAGAGCAAGTGGCGTTCTAGAATTGGTAAACAAATCTTCTAGAATAGCCTCTAAATTTGAAGCAGAAAATTCTTCCGTATTTAATTTTAATTTATAGTTAGCTCCAGCAGTAGTATTCCAAACTTTTACATTTAAAACATCAGTGGCATTTAAAGGCAAGTGGTGGTTACTTGCAAATGAAGCTCCGTGTTTAGTGAAAGCGATATTCTCGGTTGAATTAGCCATTTTGTTTGGTGCTTGATTAGCATCTGCATCAGATAAAATAACTGTCATTGCACCGTCACGACCCGACCACTCATTGTTTACTTGTTTGTAAAGTCCTATACGAAATAATTCAGGAAGAGTTCCAGTTCTAAACACCGCATTACTAAAAGTGGAACCTTTGTGACTTTCTTGAATAGTAAAAGAAGCTCCATCAGTAGATTTTACAAAAAAGGCTTGACCTGATTGTATTTGTGTTCCAGTTCCAATTGCAGTATTTGAAGTAAGATTGGTGTACGTTCCTGAATTGTATAAATTGTAGGTTCCTACCTGATTTGAGCCTGAAACATTGGCATCCCAAACCCAAACATTTCCTCCGAAAGAAGCTGATGGATTTTGAGTGTTATTCATCATAACTGAAAGATCTAACGGACTCGCATAAGGGTTTCCAATAAAGGTATATTGGGAACGATTAGTTGAGTAAGATTGAGTCCCTGTAATTAAAGCACCAGTAGCTTTTAATGTTGTGTCAGAAAAGCTACTCGTAATAGTATTACTTCCATAAGGTCCTGTTACAAAAACCATGAAAGGTTTGTTGATTTCACTTGTAAATAATAGCTCTGAATTGGTGTCAGTTATTGGATTCCAACCAGTTGAACCATAAGATAGTAGAGAGTTAGTTCCACCAGAATTTAAAGTCACGCTTGAGTGGGTTGGGGCATTTGACCAAATTTCAACTCCAGTTGCAGTTGCAGTTCCTGAACTACCATTATTTTGCCATTGACTAAAAATACTACCTCCGTCACCTTTTAATGGTGCCGTTAATGCTCTCCATGCCCGTTTACCTGGAATGTAACGTTCTACGGTCACATTGGTAGCTCCTGTTAAAGTCCCTGTTACTTGACCTATTGCTCCTGTACCAGAGTTATCAGATCTAATAATTACTGCTTTACCGCCAAAATCTGCAGTACCAGCAATGGTTAATTTTTTACCAGGGTTTATGGTTAAAGTTCCTGTACCGCTTATGGTTAAACTTCCAGATCCACCAATTGTAAAATCAGTATCTAAAATAGGTGAACCTGATTTTATTGTAACATCATCGGTACTAATTGGTATAGTTCCTAAACTCCAGTTTGAACCTAAATTCCAATTACCATTTCCTCCAATCCAATTATTTGCAGATGGAGCAAAACAAATTCCTCTAAAAATAAAATTTGAATTAGCTGTAGCTATTGTACTTGCTGAAGAGTTCAAACCAGTGTCAGTAATTTTAAATATACGATTTAATAAAGTTTCTGCACTTGTACCATAAATTATTGGATTAGCCCCTGAATAATCAACAACAATTCCTCTAGCTCCAATATTTGACACCCCTGTACTTAAAGTATAAGCTAAACTCCATGCCCCTCCAGACCAACCTGTAGTTGTAGAAAAGGTGCCACTATAGCTCCATTTCTGAATTCCGCCTGAAGTCGTCGCCCTATCATCAGCTATATAACATGTCAATCCATTTGGACTAAAAGAAAATCCATATGGGCTACTTCCTGTCCCAGTATTAATTATATTAATTGCTGTACCTGCAGTAACGGTTGATGTAGGTAAAGTATTATAAGTTCCAATTTGATATATTCCAATATTAGATCCACTTCCATTGAAGGAGGCCGAACTTGAATCTGCAAATAAGGTATTGTTAAAAATTAATCCGATTCTTGTGTTTGTTGTGAATATTGTAGATGTAGGGCTTGCAGGAGTTCCATTAGTAGTATCGGAATTCGTGTAAAATATACCCAAAGCACCTATTAACCAATATCCACTTCCATTTGAAACAATCGAACGGTAATTATTCCCCGTTATTATGTTAAAAGTACCATTAGCTTGAAGCGAACCAGAACTAGTAACTTTTCCAATGGTTCTTCCATAGGTAGTTGCTGCAGAACTTGCAATTGAAGTAGTACCTGTAGGGGCATTATAACCAGGAACTACAACAAAAGTTTTGTCGGTTGATAAACTAATATATCCGTTTGAAGTCGCAGAACCCGAGTCTACGAGATTATAGGGAGCGCCTGTTGGCGTTAAAGTTGATCCAAAATAAGTAGTATTATTTCCTGGAGTACCCGTAGTAGTAAATTCTAAAATTTTTACTTTGGTTGCTGCACTTCCTAAAGTTGTGGCTCCATCTCCAACTTGTTCTACAATTATATTTCCAGATGTAAATTGCCCCCAACTCACACCCATTCCCATCACCATTAAAAACAGTGCCAATATTCCGTTAAAACGAGTAGTGTTTTTAGGGTTGTTTTTTACAACCATCGCAGAGTAAATCAATAGTAATTTCTTTTTCATAGTTTATCACGAATAAATATTAATTTTTTCAATTTTATTTTCACGACAAAAGTATCTCTCGAATTGATTGTAAATATTAATTATCAGTTAATAAATTATTAATTACACAGCAATAAATGGGTTTAGTATTTTATAAATTTTATCTCACAAAAATGCCTTTTATAATTAAAATTGATACTATTTATTGGGTTTAAAGCCTATTGATTCAATTTTAGTAAAAGTTCTTTAATAATTACTTAATTATTCTCAGTTTACAATAGTATAACCTTAAAAATAGATTAATATAAATATTTAGTAACACTATTTTTACTCAATAACTTTTTCAATAAGATAGTTTTAATATTTAAAATAATTTAAATTATTATGAAAAAAAATTACATTCTTTTTCGACTGACTTTTGTGTTAGTTGCCTTATTTAGCAGTATCGAAAGTGCTAATGCTCAAACGATTAACCTTGCAAATTATGTTAGAGTAGGTCGTTATGATTTGCCAGAACCAACCAGAACGGCGCACCCAGTAAATAATTTATTATGTCAAGAAGCCTCTGCCGTTACCTATAATTGGGATACCGATACCCTTTTTATTGTTGGTGATGGAAGTACAGCAATTGTTCAAGTTTCAAAAACAGGAGCTTTAATAAATACAATGACTTTAGCTCAAGGTGCCAGCCCTCAAGGAACCGAATTTTATGATACGGAAGGATTGACTTACATTGGAAACGGACAATTTGTATTGACTGAAGAAAGAGACCGTCAATTGGTGAAATTCACCTATGTTGCCGGAGGAACTTTAACCAGAAGCAACACGCAAACGGTTAAATTAGGAACTTTCGTAAATAATATTGGAACAGAAGGGGTGTCATTTGATCCAATAACTAATGGTTTTATTGTATTAAAAGAAATCTCTCCGATGGGAATTTTTCAAACAGGTGTTGATTTTACCGCAGGTACCGCAACAAATGGTTCGCCAACAACGGTCGATTCGATTAATTTATTCGATCCTTCATTATTACCAGTAACTGATTTTGCTGATGTATTTGCATTATCAAATATACCAGCTTTGTCAACTAATGCATTGTATCCTAATTTATTGGTATTAAGCCAAGAAAGTGCTAAAATCCTTAATGTAAATAGAAGTGGCGTAATTTCTAGCACGTTGAATATTACTTCAGACATTGGAAATCCATTGGACCTCCCAAACCAACAACATGAAGGTTTAACGATGGATCGCGATTATAAATTATATGTAGTTAGTGAAAATGGAGGAGGTGATATCGACCATCCTCAATTATGGGTTTACCAACTATCTACTGCTGCAAATATTGCTCCTACAGCTATTACCTTAACTAATGTAACCAATTCAATTTTAGAAAATAGCAATACTACATCGGCAGTTAGAGTGGCTGATATTGTGGTTACAGACGATGGTTTAGGAACAAACAACTTAACTATTTCAGGTCCAGATGCGGCTTATTTTCAAATAATAGGTTCTAGTTTGTACATTAGATCCGGAACGGTATTGGATTACGAAACAAAAACCAGTTACAATATCACGGTTAATGTTGACGATCCCTCAGTAGGTGCAACTCCTGATGCTTCAGTAAACTATATTTTATCTGTAATTGATATACTTATAGAAACAACACCTGTTGCAACGGTGGCAATTACAGAAGTGGCTTCATGGTCAAGTAGTACCACAAGTGTTGCAGCCGATTGGTTTGAAGTAACCAATTATGGCACCACTGCTTTAGACATAACAGGATGGAAAGTAGATGACAATTCTAATTTGTTTACTGCCGCACTTCCTTTAACAGGAGTTACAAGCATTGCTCCAGGTCAGTCGGTTATTTTCTTAGAAACTAGCGCTACTAATGCTGCTACTATTATTGCCAATTTTAAAACAGCTTGGTTCGGGATTAATCCTCCAGCGAATTTACAAGTAGGATCTTACACTGGAGCCGGTGTTGGTTTAAGCACTTCCGGTGATGCAGTAAATTTATATGATGCCAATGGGAATTTAAAAGCCAATGTTGTTTTTGGAGCAGCTACTACGAATTATACATTCAATAATGCTGCGGGTTTAAATAATGCAACAATTACTTTGTTAAGTCAAATAGGAGTTAACGGAGCGTTTGCAGCAATTAATGATTTACCTCAAATAGGTTCGCCAGGAAACGTAGGAAAATTAATCATCTCTGAAGTAGCACCTTGGGCCAGCGGAAGTAGTCCTGTTGCAGCGGATTGGTTTGAATTAACCAATACAAAAGCGGTAGCATTGGATATTACGGGTTGGAAAATGGATGACAATTCTCAGTCTCCTGTTGCGGCAGTTTTGTTAAGTGGAATAACTAGTATCAATCCAGGAGAATCAGTAATTTTTATCGAAACGGCTGATTTACCTGGTAAAACGGCAGCATTTAAAAGCAATTGGTTTGGAACAAATCCACCTGCTGGTTTGAGAATCGGAAATTATAATGGAAGTGGAGTAGGTTTAGGTTCAACGGGTGATCAAGTTAATATATATAGTGCGACAGGAACAACTCCTGAAGCATCCGTTTTATTCAATGCATCACCTACAACTACATTTGCAACTTTTGATAATACAGCAGGATTTAACACTACTGTTTCAGCTGTTTCAAGTCTAAGTGCTGTGGGTGTAAATGGCGCTTTTATTGCTGTAAATAGTGCCACTGAAATTGGTTCGCCAGGAGTTTACTTAATTTCAAATCCAAATTTAAATACAGTGGATTCTTCATTGTATTCAAGCGAAATGAAATTAGTAGCTTTTCCAAATCCTACAAATTCTAATTTTCAATTGAATTTAATTAATGGTACTGAAGAAAAAGTAGTTATTAAAATTTATGATATGATGGGTCGATTATTAGAATCTCACACCGTTAATTCAATTGATGTAAGTAACCAAAAATTGGGTTCTAATTTACCAAGTGGATTATACAATGTTGTTGTTAGTCAAGGAGATATATCAAAATCTTTGAGAGTGATTGTGAAGTAGTCACAAAAGAATTCGAAAAAAGATTGTTTAATTCTAAGGGTGTTGATGTATTTTATATCAATACCCTTTCTCCTTTTGTGACAATCTCAATATTAAGAAATAGTTTTTATTGTTAATTAAAGAATTTTGACTTATTTTTACCTCTTATTTTCGCATTTATATCAATAGGTTCTGAATAATTACAACTCTATTTTGAAATTTAATTTTGGTGGTATTTCATGAAATTAATTACTAAAGCACTCCTAAATTTATCAGGATTTGAAAAAATCATTTGTATTTTCATTCTGTTTATTTATGTAAATAATTTGTTTTTAGACATCATGAAAATAGATGCTGCTCAATATGCCTCTATTTCTTTAGAAATGCTTCAAAATCATTCTTACCTTCAAGTTTATGATTTGCAAAATGATTATTTAGACAAACCTCCTTTGTTATTTTGGATATCAAGTTTGAGCATGAACGCAATAGGAATTTGCAATTTTGCTTATAAAATTGGCGCATTTTTATTTTTACTATTCTCATTATATGCTATTTACAAGTTTGCGGCAAATTATTATAATCAAAATATAGCTAAAAATGCAGTTTTGATATTTGCAACGTCTCAAGCTTTTTTTCTAATGTCAAATGATGTAAGAACAGATGGAATATTGACATCTTGTGTAATCATTTCTATATGGCTAATTACCGAATACTGGCTAAAAAATAAATTAGTTTACCTCATTTTTGCAGCTGTTTTCACCGCTTTTGCTATGATGGCAAAAGGGCCCATTGGAATTATTGCCGTTTTAATGCCCGTTGGAATTCACTTGTTGTACAAAAAACAATGGAAAAAGATATTTAATTTCTCATGGTTGTTTTTTGTCTTCGTAGTCGCCGTTCTGTTAATTCCAATGTCATATGGGCTTTATACCCAATTTGATCTTCATCCTGAAAAGATTATAAATGGAAAACTACATCAAAGCGGTATCTATTTTTACTATTGGTTACAGAGCTTTGGTAGGATTACTGGTGAAAATGTTTGGGATAATGGTTTGCCATGGCATTTCTTCATTGGGTCTATAAGCTGGGATTTTTTTCCTTGGATTTTGATTCTTTACGCAGGACTATTTTATCAGTTTAAAATTTTTTTAAATTCAAATAATGAAAAAGCACCTGAAATAATTTCTATAAGTGGATTTATTTTACTTTTTATATTACTATCCATGTCCAGATATAAATTGCCTCATTATATTTTTGTGACACTTCCATTTGCAAGCATAATTAGCGCCATTTATTTAGACAAATTAAACCCTAAAAATTTTGTGATTTGGGAGAGAATATTTTTATCATTTGGAATTTTAGTAGCTATTTTGTTAATTATATACCCTATATTTTTCTTTACTGAAGTAAATTATCTGATTTATTTACTACTACTACTTCAACTTTATTTATTATTTAAAATAAAGAAACTCCCCATAAATGGAATTTTTCGACTAATAGGTTATGTAATTGTTTTGAATGTGTTTTTGAGCTTTGTATTTTACCCTAATTTATTAACTTTTCAAGCAGATGCAATGGCTGGCAAATGGTTTTACGAAAATAAACCTAATGATAAAATTTATTTTATTAATGAGAAATCACATTTGTTCAATTTTTATACTAAAAATTCTAAACGCCAATCGATATCAATAAAAGATTTAGACACTATTAAAAACTCCTTTTGGTTATACGCCAAGAAAGAGGACTTGCCAGAAATACAAAAAAGCAAATTAATCCTAGAAAAAAGGGCATTTGTAGATTATCCAATTACACGATTAAAATTAAATTTTTTATTGGAAAGCAAAAGAAAAGAGCAATTAAAATATAATTATTTATTAAGAATTAAATGAAAACAAAAATGATCAATAAATTATCAATAATAATTCCTGCATATAATGAAGGAAATACGATTCATTTAATTTTAAATAAAATTAAAAACGTTAAATTATTGGACGATATTGAAAAAGAAATCATCATTGTCAATGATTGTTCTACAGATCACACTGAGGAAGCAATTCAAGATTACATAAAAAATAATGAGAATTTAAATATTCAATATTACAAACACGAATTTAATAAAGGCAAGGGAGCGGCACTTCACACTGGGATAAAAAATGCAACTGGAGAATATACAATTATTCAGGATGCAGATTTAGAATATGATCCACAGCAATTTAATATAATATTACAACCTATTCTTGATGGCTATGCCGATGTAGTTTATGGTTCAAGATTTATGGGAGGAAATGCACATAGAATATTATTTTTCTGGCATACAATAGGAAATAAATTTCTAACATTGCTTTCCAATATGTTTACCAATCTCAATTTAACAGATATGGAAACGTGTTATAAAATGTTCAACACAAAATTACTTCAAGGAATAAAACTGAATGAAAATAGGTTTGGATTTGAACCAGAAGTCACAGCTAAAATTTCAAGAATAAGTAAAATTAGAATTTATGAAGTGGGTATTTCCTACTATGGTAGAACCTACGAAGAAGGTAAAAAAATTGGTTGGAAAGATGGTTTCAGAGCCTTGTTTTGTATATTTAAATACGGACTTTTTAAGTTATAATTCGAATATTTATTATTTAAATAGTAGTTATTTTTTTTAAGTCTGCTATTGTTTGTGTTGGGTTTTCTGCTTTGAAAACATAATTTCCAGCCACCAAAACATCAGCACCCGCTTGAACTAATTGAACGGCATTTTTATTGGTTACTCCTCCGTCAATTTCGATAATTGTTGAAGCGCCTTTTTTATTTATAAGTGCTTTTAATTTCTCAATTTTTGAATAGGTATTTTCAATAAATGATTGTCCACCAAAACCAGGATTCACACTCATCAAACAAACCATATCAATGTCGTTAATAACGTCTTCTAATAAGTCGATGTTGGTATGCGGGTTTAGAGCTACTCCAGCTTTCATCCCTTCGGCTTTAATAGCTTGTAAAGTTCTGTGCAAATGAGTGCAAGCTTCGTAGTGAACGGTCAAAATATCAGCGCCTAAATCTTTGAAAGTTTTGATATAACGATCAGGTTCTACAATCATTAAATGCACGTCGATTGTTTTTTTTGCGTGTTTGGTAATGGCTTCTAAAACGGGCATTCCAAAAGAAATATTTGGAACAAATACACCGTCCATAATATCGATGTGAAACCAATCGGCAGCACTAGAATTTACCATTTCAATATCGCGTTGTAGATTGGCGAAATCGGCAGCAAGAACGGATGGGGCAATAAGTGTATTTTTCATTTTTATATAATTAAAAAACTCCGGTATGGAGCCGGAGTTTTATAAGGTTTAACCTAAATATGTTTTTAATATTTTACTTCTTGAAGTATGTTTTAATCTGCGAATTGCTTTTTCTTTAATTTGACGAACACGCTCGCGAGTTAAATCGAAAGTTTCACCAATTTCTTCCAACGTCATTGGATGTTGATCGCCCAATCCAAAATACAAACGCACTACGTCTGCTTCTCTAGGAGTTAAGGTTTCCAAAGAGCGCTCAATTTCTGTACGCAATGATTCTTGAATTAATTCACGATCCGGATTTGGAGATTCTCCTGAACGCAATACGTCATAAAGGTTAGAATCTTCTCCTTCAACTAAAGGTGCGTCCATTGACAAGTGACGACCAGAATTTTTCATTGACTCTTTTACGTCGTTTACGGTCATGTCTAATTCCTTCGCAATTTCTTCAGCTGTAGGTGGTCTTTCGTTAGATTGCTCTAACAAAGCATACATTTTATTGATTTTATTGATAGAACCAATTTTATTTAAAGGCAAACGAACGATACGAGATTGTTCTGCCAAGGCTTGTAAAATCGATTGACGAATCCACCAAACGGCGTACGAAATGAATTTGAATCCACGAGTTTCATCAAAACGTTGCGCTGCTTTTATCAAACCTAAATTTCCTTCGTTAATTAAATCGGGAAGTGTTAAACCTTGATTTTGGTATTGTTTTGCAACAGAAACTACGAAACGTAAATTGGCTTTTGTTAATTTTTCAAGGGCTACTTGATCACCAGCTTTTATTCGTTGTGCTAATTCTACCTCTTCGTCAGCGGTAATCAAATCAACTTTTCCAATTTCTTGTAAATATTTGTCTAACGATGCGGTTTCACGATTGGTAACCTGCTTGGTAATTTTAAGTTGTCTCATAATTTCTAGCCCTCATTTTAGGTGATGAGATAGTTATACGTAGTAACCTCTAAAAAAGTTACAATTAATTGAAATTATTTTAAAAATTATTAAAAACCCCCAATTTAACTGAATAAATTGGGGGTTTGCTTTGCAAATTAATTTGCTATTTTATTAAGATTCTCTAGGAGGTCTTGGTAATAAAGCTTTTCTAGAAACTTTTTCTTTCTTAGTTTTAGGATCAATTCCTAAGTATTTCACTTGGAATACATCACCCATATTTACTACATCAGAAACATTTTCTGTTCGTTCCCAAGCCAACTCAGATACGTGAAGTAATACTTCGTTTCCAGGAACTGCTGTATATTCTACAACTGCACCAAAATCTAGCATTTTAATTACTTTCACTTCGTAAGCTTCGTTCATTTGTGGTTTGAAAGTGATAGATTCAATTTTAGCTAAAACTGCAGCAATTCCCGCAGGATCAGTTCCTAAAATTTCTATAACTCCTTCTTCATTAACCTCATTAATTACGATGGTTGTTCCGGTAGCTTTTTGTAATTCTTGAATTACTTTTCCACCAGGTCCAATCAACGCACCGATAAAGTTACCAGGAATAGTTCTTGTAATAATTTTTGGAGCATACTCTTTAACATCCTCTTTTGGAGCTGGTAAAGTAGCTGTTAAAATATCAAGAATATGTAAACGTCCATCACGAGCTTGTGCTAATGCTTGCTCCATGATTTCATATTTCAATCCGTCAATTTTGATGTCCATTTGACAAGCTGTAATTCCTTCTGAAGTTCCAGTTACCTTGAAATCCATATCTCCTAAGTGATCTTCATCACCTAAAATATCAGATAATACTGCGAAACGTTCTCCGTCAGTAATTAATCCCATTGCAATTCCAGACACAGGACGAATCATTTGAATTCCAGCATCCATTAATGATAATGTACCCGCACAAACGGTAGCCATTGAAGACGAACCATTCGATTCTAATACTTCAGAAACGACACGAATTGTATAAGGACAATCTGCAGGAATCATGTTTTTTAATGCTCTTTGCGCCAAGTTTCCGTGACCAACTTCTCTTCTTGAAGTTCCTCTTAATGGACGCGCTTCACCTGTTGAGAATGGAGGGAAATTATAGTGCAAGTAAAATTTTTCTTCTCCTTGTTCAGATGGAGAATCAATTTGGTTGGCTTCTCTTGAAGTTCCCAATGTAGCTGTTGCTAATGCTTGAGTTTCTCCACGAGTAAACAATGCCGATCCGTGAACCGATGGTAAATAATCAACTTCACACCAAATTGGTCTGATTTCAGTTGTTTTTCTACCGTCTAAACGAGTTCCTAAATCTAAAGTTACATTACGAACCGCTTCTTTATTTACTTTGTAAAAATATTTAGAAACTAAATCGCCATTTTCTGCTAATTCTTCTTCAGAGAACAACGCTTTTACTTCTTCTTTCACTGCGTCAAATGCTGCTGAACGTTCGTGTTTTGCTGAACCTTTACTTGCAATAGCATAGATTTTATCGTAAGCTGCAGCTTTAACTTTAGCATAAATAGTTTCATCAGATTTTTCTTGCTCGTAGGTACGAACTTCTTTTTTACCGAATGCTTTTGCTAATCTTTCTTGAGCTGCAATTTGTACTTTAATATGTTCGTGAGCAAATTTAATTGCTTCTACCATTTCTTTTTCTGAAATTTCTTTCATTTCACCTTCTACCATTGCGATAGAATCAGTTGAAGCACCAATCATCATATCGATATCTGATAATTCTAATTGCGCACGAGATGGATTGATTACAAATTTACCATCAATTCTTCCAACTCTAGCTTCTGAAATTAAAGTTTCAAATGGGATGTCAGACAATGCAAGAGCTGCCGAAGCTGCTAATCCTGCTAATGCATCCGGCATCACTTCGTCATCATGTGACATTAATTGAATCATCACTTGCACTTCTGCGTGATAATCACTTGGGAAAAGTGGACGTAAAACACGGTCAACTAATCTCATTGTTAGCACTTCGCTATCACTTGGACGCGCTTCTCTTTTGAAGAAACCTCCTGGGAAACGACCTGCTGCAGCAAATTTTTCACGATAATCTACCGTTAATGGTAAAAAATCAATACCTGGACTTGCTTTTCTTGCGGCTACCACTGTTCCTAAAATAACAGTTTTACCAATTCTTACTACTACAGAACCATCAGCTTGTTTTGCTAATCTTCCTGTCTCGATTGTGATGCTTCTTCCATCACCTAAATCGATACTTTCTACAAATAATTGTGGAATCATAAATTTTCCTTTTTTAATTTTACATTGGGATTCTGCCTGTCGACAGAGTTGTTGTGTTGTTGTAGTTGTTGCTAATAATCCAATGAAAAACCAAACTTTTTTAACTTCTATTTGCCCTAAGGCTAAAAACAAAAAGAGGCGCGTGGGCACCTCTTTTTTATTGATTATTTTCTAATATTCAATACTTTGATTATCTCACGATATCTGTTAATTTCGGTTTTCTTCAAGTAGTCTAATAAACTTCTTCTTTTACCTACTAATAATACTAGCGAACGCTCAGTATTGTAATCGTGACGATTTTTTTTCAAATGCTCTGTCAAATGACTAATTCTGTAAGTGAAAAGTGCGATTTGCGCTTCTGCTTTACCAGTGTTAGTTTTTTCTCCGTGTTTAGCGAAGATCTCTTCTTTAATCTCTTTAGTTAAATACATTCCAATATTTGTTTAATGATTTTTATGTATGTCTTACAGCTATTATAAGACCGGGCAAAAGTACTACTTATTTTTTAATTACCAAATAAAAATCAATCTCTAATGCTAATTTATAATTATCTGATAGTCAGTTGCTAAATTTCTACCAAAAAATAGTATACAACGCTGCAATTATCGAAACCACAATTAAGGAACCAACAATAAAGGAAGGGGACATTTTGAACATTGTTTTATCTACCTCCAATCCATCAGGCTGAATTCCCTTTTTATTTTCATAAATACTTATAATGTACATTCCAATAACACAGAATAAAAATACAAATCCCATGCGGTCTATAAATGGAATTTCGAAGATTCCATCTGAATTTTGAACTGAAAAACCAATCGGATTTAAAAAAGATAGATCAACAAATGCCGGCAAAAATTTGAAAATAATTGACATCAAAAATCCACCGATTGTTGCAAATAAAGCTGCGTTTGAAGTCGTTTTTTTCCAAAAGAAACCAAGAATGAACATAGCAAAAACTCCGGGACTAACAAATCCAGTATATTCTTGAATGTATTGGAAACCTCCTTTTTTATCTATTCCTAATAATGGGGCAACTACAACTGCTATTAGCATTGCAATTATGATAGTTTTTTTACCAATATTCACTAATTTCTTTTCATCGGCATCAACATTAATTTTGGTTTTATAAATGTCTAATGTGAAGATCGTTGCAATACTGTTTGCTTTTCCAGCTAATGACGCAACAATTGCCGCAGTCAAGGCTGCAAATGAAAGTCCTTTTAGGCCAACAGGAAGTAAGTTCAACAATGTAGGATAGGCGCGATCAGGATTTAAACTTCCGTCTTGTAGCATTTCCGTTTGAAAATGACCATTTTGATACAATACAAATGCTGCAATTCCCGGTAATACAACAATAACAGGCATTAATAATTTTAAAAAAGCTGCAAACAATATTCCACTTCTAGCCGTTTTTAAGTCGGCACCCAAAGCCCTTTGTGTAATATATTGGTTACAACCCCAATAATTTAAATTGATAATTAACATCCCTCCAATTAAAACTGAAATTCCCGGAAGATCCATATAGTTTGGATTTGTTTTGTCAAATATCATATGAAAATGATCGTTTGCATGCGTGGTCATTAATTGGAATCCATCAATAGCACCTGATGATCCAAACTCTTTCGCCACTAAATCCAATGCCAAATAGGTAGTAACCAATCCACCCAAAATCAAAAAGAAAACTTGAATTACATCGGTATAACCAATTACTTTCATTCCGCCAAGTGTGATCATGATGGCAAAAAAAGCTAGAAAAATCATGCAAAAAGTTAAATTCAATCCAGAAATACTACTAATTGCCAAAGCACCTAAATAGAGAATTGAAGTTAGATTAACCAACACATAAAGTAGCAACCAAAATACTGCCATAATCATAGCCACATTACTATTATAGCGTTGATTTAGATATTGTGGCATCGTAAATATCTTATTTTTTAGGTAAACAGGAATAAAAAATACAGCAACAATGATTAAGGTTGCTGCCGACATCCACTCGTAAGTTGCAATTGCTAATCCCATTTTGAAACCGCTACCGCTCATTCCAATAAATTGTTCGGCACTTATATTACTTGCAATTAATGAAGCACCAATTGCCCACCATGTCAATGATCCTTCAGCAAGGAAATAGTCTTTACTGCTTGTATTTTCTTTCTTTTTTCGATTGTAAATCCAATATCCGTAAGCTACAATTAGAACGAAGTAGAGTAAAAAAACTAAATAATCTTTTGAGGATAACGTCTGCATAATTTATTGGTTTTTAGGTGGTTATTTTAATTTATAATGTTCGTTGGCCGAATTTCTGATGATCTCTGCACTCTTTTCTGGAGTAATATCGCGTTGTGTTTCGCCGAGCATTTCATAGCCAACCATGAATTTTTTTACGCTGGCACTTCGCAACAGTGGCGGATAAAAATGCATATGAAAATGCCATTCAGGATGCAATTCTCCATCCGTTGGAGCTTGATGAATCCCTGATGAATAGGGAAATGAGGTTTCAAATAAGTTGTCGTATTTGACTGTTATTTCTTTAATTATTTTAGCAAATGAAACTGTTTCTGATTGGGAGAAATCGGTTATTTTTCCAAAAACTCGTTTGCTAATAATCATGGTTTCAAATGGCCAAATTGCCCAAAACGGAACTAATGCAACAAAATGTTCATTTTCTATAACAATTCGTTCTTTCGATTTTAATTCTTCGTTCAAATAATCATGTAAAAGGGTACGCCCATTTTTTTCATAATAGGCTTTTAAATTTTCTTGGGTTTTTTCAACTTCCGAAGGTAAGGATTCTTGAGCCCATATTTGCCCATGCGGATGTGGATTACTACATCCCATAATACTTCCCTTGTTCTCAAAAATTTGCACATAATTTACAAATTCTTTTTTCCCAAGATCTGAATATTCTTGTTGCCAAGTTTTAATAATTTTTTCTATGGCTTCAATTTCCATTTCTGGAATGGTAAGATTATGTTTTGGTGAAAAACAAACTACTTTTGCAAGGCCCCTTTCTGGAATAGCTTTTAAAAAACTACTTTTTTCTTGGTGTTCAAAACTAACTTCATCTGGAATTATCGCAGCAAAATCATTGTCAAAAACAAAACAATCATCATACTTAGGATTTTTTATTCCGTTGGCACGAATATTCTCTGGACACAAATAACAACTAGGATCGTATTCAGGTAATTCATCCGAAAATACACTTTCATTTTGTCCTTGCCACGGTCTTTTTGCTCGGTGTGGAGAAACTAAAACCCATTCATTCAATAATGGATTGAATCGGCGATGTGGATGTTCATTGGAATTAAATTCTTGCATAATTAGTTTTTTACAAATGAAGTTCCTTTTGAAATTTTTACTTTGTACGATTTTAAATCGATACCAAAAGCAGCTTTATATTGAGCTGAAATTTTTTCTATAAGTTCATTTTCCGAACCTTTTTCCACTAAATTTATGGAGCAACCTCCAAATCCTCCACCCATCATTCTAGATCCTAAAACGGACTTTTCATTTTGAACAGAGTCTACCAAAAAATCAATTTCATCACAACTTACTTCATATTCTTTGGATAATCCAATATGAGTTTTCGAAATTAATTCTCCTAATTGTTTAAAATCAGAATTTTCAATAGCGATTACAGCATCTTGAACACGTTGAATTTCTTTTACTACAAAATGACATCTTTTGAATAAGGTTTCACCTAATTTTTCTCGAAGTTCTAAAATCATTTTTTCATTACAATTTCTAAAAGTTTTTACTTCAGGAAAATAGTGTTTTATAATTGATAATCCTTGTTCTACTTCTTGTCTTCTAATATTATAACCCGAAGTTAAATGGGTATGTTTTACATTACTATCCAATAAAAGTAAGGAATAATTTTTAAAATCGGCTTTGTGGTATTCGTATTCTAAAGTGTTGCAATCCAATTTTATTACATTGTTTTTCTTGCCAAAAACAGATGCAAATTGATCCATAATCCCACAATTTACCCCCACAAATGTATGCTCCGATTTTTGACCAATTAGAGCAAGTTCCTTTTTTGATAATCCAAGATTAAACATTGAATTCATTGCAAAACCAAAGCCACATTCTAAAGCTGCCGACGATGACAGCCCAGCACCCATAGGGATTGTACTGCTAAAAACCATATTGAAGCCTTGCATTACAAATTCTTTTTCTTTCAATTGATGCAATACACCTAAAATGTAATTGACCCACATTTTGTCAATTGGTTTCAGCTCCTCATTCCAATTAAATTGGTACGTTTCATTTAAATCTTTCGCAATAATTGTACATTCTGAATTGTCATTTTTTGAAATTGCAAAACAAATGTATTTATTGATGGCTGCTGGCAAAACGAAACCATCATTATAGTCAATATGTTCGCCAATTATATTAATTCTACCTGGAGAAAGGAATGTAAAATCTGAAGTTTTTTGAAAAATATTTTCAAAATGAATAGTAGTATCTCGGATTAATTTTTTTTTCATTTTAAATTCGAATTATTGGAGTTTAAAAGTTGTTGTCGCCGATTGCAATCCCGTCGATTTTGCCTCCAATATTACTGTCCCTGTTTTTCTCTCAGATTGAATAATAACTTGGCATTTTCCATTGAAAGTACTTCTTTGCCATGCTCCGTCTTTACATTTGTCAGGCTCGTGAGAACTAGGATCTCCATTACCAACTCCAATTATTTTTGCATTTCCACTTAGGGTAAAAACAATCCTATTGTTTGCATCTGGAACTACTCTTCCTAGCTCATCTTCCAAAGAAATATTTACAACAGTGGCGTCTTTTCCATCAGCTAATAAAATGGTTTTGTCTGGTGATAGAATCACTTTTGAGGCTTGGCCAGTGGTTTCAATTTTTGTGGTTAATTTTTTTCCTTTTTTATAAGCAACCGCTTCTAAAATCCCTGGTTCATAATTTACCTCCCATTGCAAATGACTATTTCTAGGCATCACTTTTTTTCCTAAACTTCTACCGTTTAAAAATAATTCTACATCATCTGCATTGGTATTTACCCAAACATCAATTGGTTTGCCAATTTTATCGGGCCAATTCCAATGTGGCGAAAGATGCAAAACGTCTTTATCTGTCCACCAACTTTGATAATAATAATAGATGTTTTTTGGGAAACCACATACATCCATTATTCCAAAATGAGAATTAATATTTGGCCATTTAAAAGGTGTTGGCTCTCCTCGATAATCAAATCCAGTCCATACAAAACCGCCCAACCAATACTTATTTTCAGCAGCCAACTTCCACCAAGTCTCCGCTTTACTCGCCCACCAAGGAGCAGTAATATCTTGGTCAGGAACGTAAGCTCTTATTGAATCGGTTACATAAATCCCTCTTGTGGTTACTGTGCTTCCCATTTCTGTTCCTAAAATCGGTTGGTTTGGATGATCCCGATGGTAATCTGAAACTGCATATTCACGATAATTGAAACCACGAATTGGAATTATTTCATTTACACCTTTATAATCATTGCCCATGTCGGCCGCATAGGTACTTGTTCGAGAAGGGTCAATTTCTTTTTGGATTGCCAATAGCGACTGTGCTATTTTTTTACCGTATTCATTTCCTTGTATGTTTTGTTCTTCATTACCAATAGACCATAAAAATACGGAGGCATGGTTTCGATCACGAATTAGTAACCGTTTAAATTGTTCTTTGTATTCGGAACTGCTGTTGAGTAATCTTTGCTCATCTAAAACGAGCATTCCCAAACTGTCACAAGCTTCTAAAAGTACTGGAGTAGGAGCGTTGTGACTGGCTCTGTAGGCATTCGAACCCATTTCTTTCAATAATTTAATTCTATAATATTGAAGGTAATCGGGAAGTGCACTTCCAATTCCAGCGTGATCTTGGTGATTATTAGTGCCCTTAATTTTTACCTGTTTTCCATTAAGAAAAAATCCTTCGGTAGCATCAAATTTAAATGTTCGAATTCCAAATCTTATTTTTGATTGTTGGAGAATTTTGTTTCCCTCTTTAATTACAGAAATGGCTTTGTACAAATAGGGATCTTCAATCGACCAAAGTCGAGAATTTAGAACCGTTAATTTTTGTTTTACAATGGTATTTTTATTTGCTTCCAAGCGAACATTTGTTTCATTCGTTTTTGCTATAATTTTACCATTTCTGTCAGTTATGTAGGAATAAGTCGTACAATTCGATGGAAATAAATTACTGTTTTCAATGGTGGTTTCAATATTTATTGTCGCACTTTTATCCTTTTGATTAGTATTTATGTATATACCATTTTCAGGGATAAATACTTTTTCAGTTATATTTAACCAAACATGTCTATAAATTCCCGCACCTTCGTAAAACCAACCTTCATTTTGAGTGGCATCAACTCGAATGACAATTACATTCTCCGTTTCAAAACTCATATAATCAGTGACATCATAGGAATTTCCCAGATAGCCGCTAAAATTAGTTCCAACATAAAAACCATTAATCCAAATGGTAGCATTTCTATAAATTCCATCAAATTGTAACTCGAAGCGTTTATTGATTTTTGATTTATCAATCGTAAAATGTTTTCGATACCAACCAATACTAGTTTCAGGATAAACAGCTCCAACAGGTTTGTAACCGTGGCTATCCATACTATGAGTATCTGATTTTTCAAATGGCAAGGACACCACCCAGTCGTGAGGAACATTAATTTTTCTCCAACTAGAATCAATAAATTTTGGATTTACAATTGTAGTATCATAAACATTCGATTTATGAAATAGTAGCACATTTCCATAATTGAAATCTTTATATGGATCTGCAGAATTTCCAAAATGAAACCTCCAATCTTCATCGAGACTAATTTTATTTTGAGCAAAGGAATTAAAACAACTTATATATAAAATCGAAATAAAAAGTCCTATTTTAGTAATGGATTGGAATATATTTTTCATCATTTTTGATATTAATTTCTAAAAGCATCTAGCGCTAATGATGGCTTTCCATTTGATTGCCAACAGTTTAATTGATAGCCACTCCAAGTTTTTTCACCTTCAGGTTCCCAATAAATAACTCCAAGTCCTTTCTGATTTGGCACATTTCTCACCGCATTAATAGTTGCCGTAAGCATGTCTTTTGTATTTTGAACTAAGGTAAAATCTCCACCAACTTCTACCACCATCACTTCTTTATTGTATCGAGTTACCATGTCATTCAAATTGTTTTGTAGATCGGCAATTGTAGCGGTATAATCGCTATTCAACCAATAAGGATAGTAAGAAAGTCCAATAACATCGTATTTTACATTGAATGTTCTTGCATTGTCAAAAAACCATCTAAATCGAGAATTATTATTCCCTTGATCGATATGAACAACCACTTTTATAGTTGGATCGATTGCTTTTGTAGCATCATAACCTTTATTTAAAAGTTGAGCAAGTTGTCCAAAATTGGTTGAATTTCCTTCAGGCCAAAGCATTCCGCCAGGAATTTCATTTCCTATTTGAACCCATTCCGGAGTTACACCTGCAGTTTTTAATGCGGTTAATACTTCAAAAGTATGATTGTAAACGTCGGTTAATAAAGTGGTAAACGAATGCGAAGCCCATGCTGCAGGCTTGTTTTGTTGAGAAGGATCCGCCCAAGAATCGCTATAATGGAAATCAATCATAACTCGCATTCCCAAGTTTTTAGCTCTCACTGCCATCGCTACCGTTTCATCTTTGCTACAGTGTCCGTTAATTCGATCGTTTGATGGATTTACAAAAACGCGTAATCGAATGGTATTCATTCCTCTATCTTTTAATAATTGCAAACAGTTTTTTTCAGTTCCATCTGCATCATAAAATCGATATCCTGTTGCTTCCATTTGTGACAACCAACCCACATCTGCACCCTTAGCAAAATTATAAGTTGGTGTTGGATTTGGAGCCGGTTCTGGAGTTTGAGAACTACTACAAAAAGATAATAATAGTGAAGTCGTTATAACAATTAGTAATACTATTTTGGATTTTGATTTATTCATATTTAATAAATTTCAAATTTATAAACTGTTTTTTGCAAATAGGTTCCCCCTTTTTTCAATACTGAATTCGGAAAATAACTATGATTTGGCGCGTCAGGATAATTTTGAGTTTCAAAACAAATCCCACTGTTTGATTGGTATTTTATTTTCTCTTTACTGGTTAATTGATCATCATTTTCACCACCTACATAAATATGAACCGAAGGTTGATCGGTGAAAACTAACATTTTCAAATTATTTATTTCGCTGTAAAGTGAAGCTGCAATTTTATTTTCTTTGTTTAAAACAAATGAGGTGTCTATTTTTTCTGGACATTTTTTTGCATTTGAAAAATCATATGAAGTAGAATCTACTCTCAAAAGCAAGCCCGTTGGAACATTCTCATTATCCGTTTCTAAAACAGTACTGGAGTTAATGTATAAATCTTGATTTGCAACAGTTTCACTAGGTCCTTCAAGATTAAAATAACTGTGATTGGTTAAATTGATAATCGTATCCTCTGAAGTTGTGGCTTTATACTGAAGACTTAATTCGTTATTTTCAGATAACGTGTAAGTGAGTTCTACCTCTAAGTCACCTGGAAAACCACCTTCATTATTTGGACTAAAATAGGTCAATGTGATAGAAGGATTTATGCCTTCAGTAATTTTTTTAACCTCCCAAATTCTTTGGCTGAAGCCAATATTCCCGCCGTGGAGTGAATGATTATCAAGGTTTTTGTCAAGTTGGTAAACTTTATTATTTAAACTAAATAAACCTTGTTTAATTCTGCCTGAATATCTTCCTACAGTTGCTCCATAATAGGGAGAACCACCGATTTCATAAGATTTTATGTAATCTTCTAATGCGTCTAATCCTAATACTACGTCTATAATTTTCCCCGTTTTTAATGGTATTTTTAAGGAAGTAATGGTAGCGCCGTAATTGATTATTTTAACTTCAATGCCATTGTTATTTTTCAATTCATAGCTGTAAACAGGATCGCCATTTGGCATTGTTCCAAATAATTTGCTTTTCGAATTGATGGTAACTTCAGACATCACGGACCTGTTAATTAACTTTTCCCAAATATATTATCTTTATCTGAAAATAAGTCAAAATCCTAGCGATTTTTATTTTAACATTTAACTTAAAATAAAACGGCAATTTGCTCATTTACAAACTCCAAAAACCGTTCATCTTCTGTTGAAAAAGGATCTAAAGTGTTTGAATCGATATCTATTTGACCGATATTCACCCCATTTACAAAAAGTGGAACTACGATTTCCGATTTTACAGTAAAACTACAAGCGATATAATTGTCTTGAGCTGCAACATCGGGAACAACAAAATTATTATTTGAAACCGCCACTTGACCGCAAATTCCTTTTCCAAATGGGATAACAGTATGGTCAGTAGGTGCGCCAACATAAGGGCCTAAATGTAATGTTTGAGATTCATGATTTGCAAAGTAAAACCCAACCCAATTGTAATGTTCAACATTTGATTCTAAAAGCGCACAAATTTGTAATAACTTCTCCTCACGCGAGCCGTTTTCTGAGTTTACAATTTCAACAACTAGAGGTTTTAATTCGGTAAATGTCATAATTTTAATTTTTACAAAAGTATTTAATTGCAGTCATCTTTTTTTATATAAATTTGTTAAAAATTACAATTGTGAAGAATTATTGGGTTCAATACAAACCGTTTTTACTTTTCTTAGTTAAATTTATTTTTTCCTATTTGGTTTTGACTTTTTCCTATCAATATTATTTAAATCAATTTGATATTAAAAATAATGAAGTCGACGGTTTTACCAAGTTGGTTACTTCCCAAGTTGAACAAGTACTTTTGTTCTTTAATTGTGATGCACACATTGAACTTCATCCTACTCAACCTTGTTACAAGTTCTTTTATAATGGGAGATTTGTTTCCAGAATTATTGAAGGTTGTAACGCACTAAGTGTAATTATTCTATTTATCTCGTTTATAATTGCATTTTCAGGGAAATTAAAAAACACGATTTACTTTATAATATCGGGAAGCATCATCATTCATATTTTGAATATTTCAAGAATTGCCCTTTTAATGGTTGCCTTTTATAATTTTCCCGAAGCCAATTTTATTTTACATGATATTTTATTCCCACTAGTAATTTATGGGGCCGTATTTATTTTGTGGATAATTTGGGTTAACAAATATTCATTCTATGCTAAAAAACCTACTAAATAATAAAACCAAAGTTTTTATTTTGGGCATATTGGTGCTTTTTTTAGCATTAATTAGAATAGTTGAAGAATCTCTTTTCTACGACCCTTATTTGGACTATTTTAAGTCCGATTTCATTAATTTGCCTCTTCCAATTGTAGATAAATTACACTTATTTTTAAGTTTGCTTTTCAGATATTCATTAAATACAATAGTTTCAATTGCATTCATTCAAATTGCATTCAAGGACATTAATTTTACCAAATTTGCTGTGGTTTTATATGGACTTTTATTCATTATTTTAATACTAACATTCTGGGTTGTATTAGCATTTTATGCAAATGAAAACAAAATGGAATTATTTTATATCCGAAGGTTTTTAATCCAACCACTATTCTTATTATTATTTATTCCGGGCTATTTAATTCAAAAACGAACCAATTAATTTTATCATAATATTAATTTTCATTTTATAATATCGTTTACCTTTGTGATATGAATTTTAGAAAACACATTTGTATAACACTTGCGCTCTTATTGTTGGTTTCAAACATAGGGTTTGCATTTAATGTACATTATTGTGGCGATGAAATTTCTTCAATTTCTCTCAAAACTTCCTTGTCATCTGATGAAATTGAGAAAAATTGTTGCGGTGAAATTGAAAAAAAATCGAATTGTTGTGATAATAAAGTGATGCATTTTCAAAAGAAATCGGAAACATCATTATCACATTTATTTTTTCAAACCTCTTTTTTTCAATTATTTACTAATGATTGGAAACCAAATACTACAATTACAATTTCGAATTTCAAAGTAAATTCAATCCCAACTTATTTTTGTGATGCAAATGCCCCGCCTTACTTTAAGTTGTATTCCCAATTTATATTCTACGCTTGATTTTTATGTTTTGAAAGTTGATCACGTTTTACGTGGTTAAAAATGATTATAAACATAAAAATAATATAAATGAAAAAACAAATTTCAATTCTTATATTGCTGTTTTTTTGTTCTTATACTTCCTTTTCACAAGATACTTTGAAGGAAATAAAAGTTCAAAATTCGAGTAAAAGTTTGCAAAAATCATTAAGACTAACTGCTAATACCACGATTCTTTCAAGTAAAGAATTGTTGAAGGCGGCCTGCTGCAATTTGGCAGAGAGTTTCGAAACCAATCCCTCAATTGACGTCAATTTTTCGGATGCTTTAACGGGAACTAAACAAATAAAAATGCTTGGTTTAACAAGTCCGTATTTAATGATCACTGAGGAAAATATTCCATCAGTTCGAGGCGCTTCTCAGGCTTACGGACTAACATTTACCCCAGGAACCTGGGTTGAAAGTATTCAAATCACAAAAGGGGCCGGAAGTGTTGTTAATAGTTATGAAAGCATTTCAGGTCAAATAAATACTGAATTAATTAAGCCAATAAAAGACGTTCCATTTTTTCTAAATGCCTACGGCTCTTCAGATTCTCGTTTTGAATTAAATACCCATTTCAATAAGAAAATATCCGATAAATGGAGTTCTAGTTTGTTCCTTCATGGCAATACTAGAATTGCAAAAAACGATATGAATAATGATGGTTTCTTAGATAATCCATTGGCCAAACAAATTAATATTTTAAACCGTTGGCAATATACAGATGCTCAAAAAGGTTGGGTAAGTTTTATTAATTTCAGATATATGAATGATAAAAAACAAACGGGTCAATTGGAGTTTGTACCAAATCGGGACCGACTTACAACTAATTTTTGGGGCTCTGAAATCAATACTGAAAGAGTAGATATTTCGACAAAAGTTGGCTATGTTTTTCCGGATATGCCTTTTCAAAGTATCGGTTTTCAAAACGCTTTTAACAACCATAATCAGGATTCTTATTTTGGTTTAAACCAATACAATATAAAACAGAAAAGTTATTATTCCAATTTGATTTTCAATTCGATTATTGATAATACAATGAACAAATTTTCGACTGGAATTAATTTTGCCTATGATAAATATGATGAGTTTGTAAACCAAATAGATTACAGTAGAACGGACAATTCTATCGGAGCTTTTTTTGAATATACTTATGATAATACTACTAATTTCAGCGCGATATTAGGCGGAAGAGTAGACAATCACAATCGATTGGGTACTTTTTTTACCCCTCGATTGCATGTTAGATACAATCCTTGGGAAAAGGGCGTTATTCGTTTTTCGGCAGGTAGAGGAATTCGAAGTGCTAATATTTTTGCTGAAAACCAGCAACTTTTTGGAAGTTCAAGAAACTTTGAAATTGTAAGTACAGGAGGGAAAATTTATGGACTAAATCCTGAAATAGCATGGAATTACGGAATCAGTTTTAATCAAAAGTTCCTTTTTTTTAATAGAAATGGCGATTTTGGTTTCGATTTTTTCAGAACCGATTTTCAAAACCAAGTTGTGGTTGATTTGTATCAAGGACCACGGCAAGTGGTTTTTTATAATTTGAATGGCAAATCTTTTGCCAACAGTTTACAAGTTGAGTTCAATTATGAATTAGCGAAACACTTTAATTTGAGATCAGCCTATAAATATTACGATATTCAAACCGATTATCAATATGAAACTCAGGAACGACCGTTGCAAGCCAAACATCGATTTTTTGGAAATTTGGAATACCAAACTCATTTATTGCAAGATGGAAAACAATGGAAGTTTGATTTTACAATAAATTGGCTTGGAAAACAAAGATTGCCAGCAACTATTTCCAACTCTGGAACAGATTCAATGCCAGATTTTTCTCCATCATTTTCAATTATGAACATGCAAATTTCTAGAGTATTTTCTAGTATTTTTGAAGTATATGTTGGAGGAGAAAATATTGGAAATTACAAACAAGAAAAGGCAATTTTAGGAAGTAGCAATCCTTTCGGAACCGCTTTTGATACTTCAATTGTATATGCGCCAATATTTGGTCAAATGTATTATGCAGGATTACGGTATAGAGTTAAATAATTACAATGTCAATTACAATTACAATAGCAATGGCAATATCAATAGCAATATCAAATACATTAGCAATAGCAATAGCAATAGCAATAGCAATATCAATATCAATAGTATTAGCAATGTCAATTACAATGGCAAATTCAAAAAAAGAGAATTTTAATCAATTAATAAAATAACAATTAAAACAAACAATTATGAGAAAATTAATTTTAGCAACAGTATTTATTTTAGGTTCATTTTCAATTCAAGCACAAGATAAATTAAACAAAAATGCCAAATATGAAATTGAGGTAAATGGCAATTGCGAATCTTGTCAAAGTAAAATTCAAAAAGCGGCATTTTCAGTTTCAGGAGTAAAATCTGCAACATGGAGCGTTGAAACCCATAAATTGGCTTTGATTTTAAATGAAGAAAAAGCCAATATTCTCGATGTAAAAAAAGCGGTGGCAAAAGCAGGTTATGATACAGATGAGGTAAAAGCGACTAAAGAAAACTATAATAAATTGCCTGGTTGTTGCCAATATGAAAGGAAATAACGAGTTACTATTGCGTTAATTTAATTTTAAATCGCACCAATTAATTGTGTCTAAATTAAATTTTAGTTACTTTCACACCCTATTCAATTTTTGTTTCGACAAAGTAAACCAAATTATCTATGAATAAATTTGATTGGACTCAATTAGTAAATCCTGAGTTTTATATAACCCTTCAAATTGCAGGAATCCAAATTGGACTTTACATTGTCTTATTTATAGTTTTTGCTGAAACTGGACTTTTTGCAGGCTTTTTCTTACCAGGGGATAGTCTATTGTTTTTGTCAGGAATTTATGCTTCGGGTTCAGTTTTAAACGGGGTTTATCATCCCGGTTTAGTAGATCAATTTGTACACATCAATAATGATTTTTTAAATGTTCTAATATTAGTTTGCTTTATTTCTATCGCAGGAATTCTTGGAAACATGGTAGGATATTGGTTTGGAGCAAAAAGTGGATACTATCTTTTTAAGAAAGAAGATTCCTTTTGGTTTAAGAAAAAATACTTGGTTCAATCGAAAGATTTCTTTGAAAAATATGGAGGGAAGGCTATTATTTATGCTAGGTTTCTTCCAATTTTTAGAACTTTTGCACCAATAATCGCAGGAATTGTAGAAATGGACAGGAAAAAGTTTATGTTTTTCAATATTTTAAGCTCTTTTTTATGGGCTTCAGTTCTAATATTTTCAGGGCATTATTTATTTGGAATTTTCTTAAATTATGGAATTAATTTGAAAAATTATATCGAGTATATAGTTGTTGGTATTATTCTAATTTCAACATTGCCAGTTCTATTTAAACTCTTGAAAAAAACAGTTGTCAAATAAAAAAAAGAGGAAAATCATCGGTTTTCCTCTTTTTTTATCTCTATAATTTTTTTGAAACAGGAACTTTCCTTATTTCTGAAAACAATTTTCCATCGCTATTAAATCCTTCAATTAGCAATTTTATCTCTGATTGATTTCCTTTTGGAAATGATATTTTAAATTTATCTTCCTCTTTTTCTAATTTTAAAGTCTGCCAATCTAAAGTGCCAAATGCGTAAAATTCTTTTTGTGATTCAAAAGTTGAATTCACAAAATTGCTTTTTACAGCATAGCCATTGGTTACAATTAATGAATCATAATTGGTGCGATAGTAATTTTTCTTAATTCCTTTTTTAAGATAGATATTTATGGTTCCGGAAGTCCCAGCAAAACTTGAAGCACCATTCTTATCAATATAAATTTCATCAACATCTGTTAAAAACATACTGTACAATAAGTTCAAATCAAAGACCAATTCATTATCGATGTATACGGCAGGCGATGAGCCATTATCCATTAAAGCACCATTTCTTGGATTTTTAATAAATGCAGAATTATCCTCAGCACTTATACCGGTGCGATAGCCATTTCTACCGATGAATTCTAATACATTTCCAAATGAATTCTCATCAATTTTATAAGCAGTCGCGGTAAATGACCCCACTTCATCTTTATGGGTAAAAACTTCCTTTTTATAATTATTTTGGATTTTTACCTCATTTAAATTAATCGTTTTATTGTTACTTTTTGAGGTTGAAAATGTAATGTTATTTTCAACTTTTAAAATGGGACAATTAGAATCATCAAAGTTAATAGGAAGTTTAACCAAGGTGTCATTTCGAATTATTTTGACATTCATTTTACTGTAAACTGCTACTTTTTTTTCATTTAACAATTGGAACATAAAAACGGTTGAATCCTGAGCATAGTAATTTTCAAATTTAAATTCGTTGTTTTCATCAATAGAAGTTTCATCAAAAACCTTGTCTTTTAATGAAAGTAGCGCCAATTTGTATTTGATCTTTGGATTTAATTTTTTCTCCACCTTTCCATAAATCGTAACTCCTTTTGTAAAACGATATTTTGATTTTTCAGGTTCAGAAATCAAATCTTCCCATTTATATTTACTCTTTTTTTGATTTAACATCAATAGTTCTAGTTCGTTTTTTCTATTTTTATTGTCAATATCAAAATAAGAATAGGTGTTATTTTCGGGATGTTCTAATTGAGAATTCAAATAATAAGTCCCTAAAATTGATTTTTGTTGATTGATACATTCATTTTCAGAAGGTAAAATACTAACACTTAAATAGGTATTTTTAATGTCTGTTTTGCCAGAAATAGAGATGCTATCATTTTCAATTTCTTTTGCTTCGATTGATATGGCTGATTTATCAGGATTACCAATAAAAACTAGTCGTTGAGCTATTTCCTTCAAATTTTCATCGATAACTCGAATTGTATTTAACCCTTCCGATAAATATTTTTTATCAAAATCTAGAATTTGTTCAGGTTCTTTATTACTAAACGAAAATGCTTTTTGAACAGAATTTGCATCTTGGTGAATCAATAAAATTAATTTTTTATTTTCAAATAAAGGAATACTTTGAAGATTAGTATTCACAGAAATAGCCAAATGATTATTTGATAAGTTGTTGTTGTAAGTTATTTTCAAACCGTTTTCATTGGCAGTAGGTAACTGTTCGATAATATTTAGATTATTGGAGTTTATTTTAAGAGTGTATTTTTCATTTGGAATAGGAGTGAAGTTGAAATTGCCATTTCCCATTTTATTTGTTGAAAATTTAGTTACTTCTTGCAATTTAGAATCAAGAATAACACCTTCATTTATAGCAATGCCGTATTGGTTACAATCTTTAATAGTAACACCAACTTTATTATTAACACCATTAATCAATACTCCACTTTCAGGAAAAAATGTAACTTTTGCAGTAGCAAAATTAATCTTATTTGAATCTAAATTGTAAGGTTCATTTTTGTCAATCACTTGAATGGATTGAATAAAGGAATCGTCTTCTTTAAAGTTATTCATCCAATTTGTAAAAAAATGAAATTGGTATTTTCCAGGTTTAAATTTATCTGATAATTGATAAACGCCATCAAATGTTCCAGCTATTGCAAAGAATAATTGTTTTTGTACTATTTCCTTTTTTTCATTGTAAATTACCATTTGAATATTAGTCGAATTTACAAATGGTAGCCCCGTATTTTTATTAATAATATAACCTTTAAAACCAATTGACTCATTGTTTAGATAAGTATTTTTATTAAAATGAACATGTATAATTTCTCTTTCTTTTTGAAAATAATTTTCTAAACTGCTCTTTATTTTTTCTTCATTTTCAATAATTTGGGAGTAAGAGGTGGAAAATAAAAGGACACAAAAAATACTTAAATAAATTCTCATTTGGTTTGAGTTAACGAGGGTAAATATTAATAAATCAAAATAACAATAGGTAAATTTATATATTATTTATTGGCACTCTGTTAAATTATTTATAAAAAAAATCCGCTTCATTGAAGCGGATTTTAAATAGTATAGGAAAAATATTACATCATTCCTGGCATTCCGCCGCCCATATGGCTGCCTCCAGCATTTTCTTCTTTAATTTCTACTAACGCACATTCAGTTGTTAAGATCATTCCAGCAACTGAAGCTGCATTTTCAAGGGCAACTCTTGTCACTTTTTTAGGATCAATAATACCTGCTTTTAGCATGTCAACGTATTCGTCAGTTTTAGCATTATAACCAAAATCTCCTTTACCTTCAGCTACTTTTGCAACAACAACTGATCCTTCAAGACCGGCATTTTCAACAATAGTTCTTAATGGTGATTCTACCGCACGAGAAATAATTTGAATTCCTGTAGCTTCATCTGCATTGTCGGCTTTTAAATTTTTCAAAGAATTTTTAGCTCTCAATAATGCAACACCTCCACCAGCAACAATTCCTTCTTCCACAGCAGCTCTTGTAGCGTGTAAAGCGTCGTCAACTCTGTCTTTTTTCTCTTTCATTTCTACTTCAGAAGCAGCTCCTACATAAAGAACTGCAACTCCACCAGCTAGTTTTGCTAAACGTTCTTGTAATTTTTCTTTATCATAATCAGAGGTCGTAGTTTCCATTTGACCTTTAATTTGGTTCACACGATTTTTGATCATATCAGCATCGCCAGCACCACTCACAAGAGTTGTATTGTCTTTATCGATAGTCACTCTTTTTGCAGTTCCCAACATTTCGATAGTAGTATTTTCAAGAGTGTATCCTCTTTCTTCTGAAATTACAGTACCACCAGTTAAGATTGCAATATCTTCCAACATTGCTTTTCTTCTATCTCCAAATCCTGGAGCTTTTACCGCTGCAATTTTCAAAGCTCCACGTAATTTATTTACTACCAATGTTGATAATGCTTCACCATCTACATCTTCAGCAATAATTAACAATGGTTTTCCTGACTGTGCTACCGGTTCTAAAACTGGCAATAATTCTTTTAATGAAGAAACTTTTTTATCGTATAATAAAATGTAAGGATTTTCTAATTCCGCTTCCATTTTTTCAGGATTGGTAACGAAATAAGGAGATAAATATCCTCTGTCAAATTGCATTCCTTCAACAACGTCTACATAAGTATCTGTTCCTTTTGCTTCTTCAACCGTGATCACACCTTCTTTTCCTACTTTTGCAAAAGCATTAGCAATTAATTCGCCAATCACTTCATCATTATTTGCAGAAATAGAAGCTATTTGTTTGATTTTTTCAGAATCGCTACCAACCACTTTCGCTTGTTTAGCTAAATCGGCAACAATTGTTTCAACTGCTTTGTCGATTCCTCTTTTTAAATCCATTGGGTTTGCTCCTGCAGCTACGTTCTTCAAACCTTCTTTAACAATAGCTTGCGCTAATACTGTAGCGGTTGTAGTTCCGTCACCTGCTAAATCATTGGTTTTTGAAGCTACTTCTTTTACCATTTGAGCTCCCATATTTTCTAAAGGATCTTGTAATTCAATTTCTTTAGCTACCGTTACACCGTCTTTGGTTACATTTGGGCCACCAAAAGATTTTCCAATAATAACGTTACGTCCTTTAGGTCCTAAAGTTACTTTTACAGCATTTGCTAATGCATCTACACCACGTTTTAATCCGTCACGTGCTTCAATATCAAATTTTATATCTTTTGCCATTTTTGTCATTGCGAGGAATGAAGCAATCTCACCCTCTTATTAAATTAATATTTTTCTTTTATTTATTTTTTCTCCTTCCCTTCGGGGAGGTTGGGAGGGGATTAAATTATCGCAAGAATATCGTCTTCACGCATAATTAGATAATCTTTACCTTCTAATTTTAATTCTGTACCAGCATATTTACCATACAATACAGTATCACCAATTTTAACTGTCATAGCGTGGTCTTTAGTTCCAGCACCAACAGCAACTACAGTTCCTTTTTGAGGTTTTTCTTTGGCAGTGTCTGGGATAAATATTCCAGAAGCCGTTTTTGTTTCTGCCGCTACAGGTTCAATTAGAACTCGATCTGAAAGAGGTTTGATGTTTAAACTCATAATAATATATTTTTAATTGTTTATTGAAATTTTATGAAATTGTATTTTCAGAAATTGTGCCAATGTGTTAATTATGACAATTTTACCTAAAAAAAATGCCAGCATTGACAGGCTGGCATTTAATATTTTGAAAAAATAATTATTTCGTTGCTGGAACTGCAGGCGCTGGAGCAGATTGTGCTGGTGCGGCTGGAGTTGCAGGTGTAGCAGCTGCAGGTGCTGCTTTTTGTGTTGTATCTATGATTTTAGAATCAGAATCACCGAATGAATCTGTAAAACTTAGGTAAGAGAATAATACTAATGCAGTTAGAATCATCGCTAAAATCCATGTGCTTTTATCTAAAAAGTCAGTAGTTTTTTGAACTCCACCCATCATTTGCGATCCTCCTAATGAAGAAGATAATCCACCACCTTTAGGGTTTTGAACCATAATTACTACAATTAGTAAAAAACATACTATTGTTATTAATACTAAAAAAATTGAAAATGTACTCATTGTTATTTATTATTTTGTTGTAAAATCTTAATGTCCGAAATACGGTTTGCAAAGAAACTACTTTTTTCTGGATATTTCAAAATTAATATTTCATAAGCTTGTATTGCTTTGTCATATTTATTTTGTTCTAAATATACTCTCGCTAAGGTTTCAGTCATTAAATACGGACTATTATCTGAACTTGGCTCTAATTTAAAACTAGGTTCTGTATCTTTTTTTATTGGTGGAATTTTTGGATTCGCCTCAATAAATTTATCTATTAAGGCTAATTTTTTCTGTTTTTCAGGGTCAATTGAACTAGTTTTTTCTTCTTTTGGAGCTGTATTTTCTCTAACAATTGGATGAATTTTAGATAATTGTAACCATTCTTCAAATGAATATTTCTCAGTTAATGAAAAAACTAATGGTTTTCCAATATTCAATTTTTCTTCAATTGATGAATCTGGATTAGTGTCTTCAGATGGTGATGCCTCTTTTATAGAAGTCAAAATAGATTGCTCTAATGAATTTTCTCTTGATCCAATTTTCTCCTCCTTAAAAATCAATTCGGTTGCATCTACATCAATTTCATTTATTTCAGCTAATTTTTGTTCGTACAAATTTTTATCGATTCTAGTAAAAGTATCAGAAATGATAAAATCGAATAAAATAGTCCGATCGGTAGTGTGGGCCGCAGTGTTTTTTAATTCATAATTATAACGAAAACTCTCCTCATTATACAATCCTTTCAATCGTAATGCTCTCGCACTTTGAAAATAGGGGAACTCCGCAACTATTTTTTCCAATGACGAAGTTTGCTTGTCATTAATAGCGTTCGGGTTGTTTATTAAAGTTAAGTATTCAGTTATATTCATTTGTAATAATCAGTTGATTACCATTTAGCTAACGATTCATTGAAAATGTCCTGGGTAATTCTCTCAAAAATAATATCTAAATTCTCATTCAGTTTTGCACCTACCAACTGGTTTGCTCCATCATAATCATTATAAAAAGAAAATCTTTTTTCAAAATTGTCACTTTCTTTATTTTTGTTTGTAAACCTCACATTTATTGTGATTGACAATCTATTTTGCGCTGCTCTTTGATCGGCAGTAGCTGTCATTGGGCTAATTCTGTATTCAACTATTTCACCCTCATAAACTAAATCTCCATTTGAATTCGTTAAGTTTAAATTAGTTTGATTCTGAATTAAATTCTGTAATTTTTGCGTGAAAATCCTTTCAATTCCTGGCTCAATCAATGGAGCGTTATTTTGAAAATAATTTACCTGAAATGATTTTGCGTCAATTTTTCCTGTTCCAGTAAAATTATATACCGAACAACTGCTGAAGGTAAACAGCATTAAAATTGCGAATAGGAAGTTTATTTTTTTCATTTTCATTTTAAATTCCAAAGATATTCAAAAATAATTGACATTTAACAATTACCATTTTAAAGATCAAATTGCTTTATTTTTCGGTACAATGTTCTTTCAGAAATCCCCAATTCATCTGCTGCAGCTTTTCTTTTGCCTTTATTTTTTTCTAATGATTTTTTGATCATTTCAATTTCTTTTTGTTCTAATCGTAACACTTCTTCTTCAACATCTTCAACAGTTTCTGCCAATAGATAGTTGTCGTCATGGTCTTTAAATTCGGCAATTTCAACTTTTTTATTGACAGGAATTATCGCTAATTCTTCTTGTTCTTCAAATTCAATTTCATTATCGCTTTCTTTGGTACCGTATATTTTTTGAATCAAATGTTGGTTGGTTTCTTGAACTTTTGAAGCGCCATTTTTTAGTAATTCTAAAGTCAGTTTTTTCAAATCGTGCAAATCACTTTTCATGTCAAAAAGTACTTTGTACAAAATTTCTCTTTCATCCCTAAAATCACTTTTACTCTTTTTATCTTTTATAACCGAAGGCAAATTAGTGCTTTCATCAGGCAAATAAGACTGTAAAGTTGCTGCAGAAATTTCACGATTGGTTTCTAAAACTGATATTTGTTCCGCTACATTTCGTAATTGTCGGATATTTCCGCTCCATCGAAATTGCAATAATGCTTGAACCGCAAAATCATCTAGTTTTATCGCCGGCATTTTATATTTATGAGCAAAATCAGAGGCAAATTTTCTAAATAATAGGTGAATATCCTCTTTTCTCTCGCGTAATGGGGGTAACGAAATATCAACCGTACTCAATCTATAGTACAAATCTTCTCTGAATTTTCCTTTATCTATTGCGTCAAACAAATTCACATTGGTGGCAGCCACAATTCTCACATTTGTTTTTTGAACCTGCGAAGAACCAACTTTAATAAACTCCCCATTTTCCAAAACACGCAACAATCTTACTTGTGTTGTCAGTGGCAATTCACCCACTTCATCTAAAAAAATAGTTCCTCCATCGGCTACTTCAAAATAACCTTCTCGAGTTCCTGTTGCTCCCGTAAACGATCCTTTTTCGTGACCAAAAAGTTCACTATCAATAGTCCCTTCAGGAATAGCACCGCAGTTTACGGCAATATATTTCCCGTGTTTTCTATGAGAAAGAGAGTGTATAATTTTTGGAATATTTTCTTTTCCAACACCACTTTCTCCCGTTACCAATACTGAAATATCAGTTGGTGCAACTTGAATCGCTTTTTCAATTGCGCGGTTTAGCTTTGGGTCATTCCCAATAATTCCAAACCGTTGTTTTGTTGATTGAATTGTTTCCATTTTATTTAATTGATAATTAATAATTAACAATGAACAATTAATTTTTCTTATTTTGAGATTATCAATTATCCATTATTAATTATCCATTTTTTTTAATTCATTTCACTTAATCCAACTGCTTCGCCTTTCAAAGTCCCACTCGTACAACTTAGAATTTTCACATTTACAAAATCACCAATTTTATAATTCTCTTTTGGGAAAACCACTGTAATACTTTGAGAATTTCTTCCCGAAAATTCGCTATCCGATTTTTTTGAAACCTTTTCGATCAATACTTCTACCGTTTTTCCTATAAATTCTTCACTTCGAAACCAAGCATGTTTTTGTTGTAAATCCACTATTTCTTGCAATCTTCGTGCTTTTATTTCTTCCGAAACATCGTCTTCCATTTTGCGTCCAGCCAATGTTCCCGGGCGTTCAGAATACGAATACATATATCCGAAATTGTATTTTACATATTCCATCAAACTCAAAGTATCCTGATGATCTTGCTCCGTTTCTGTTGGAAAACCAGCAATCATATCCTGAGAAATTGAACAATCTGGTATTATAGTTCTAATCTTGTCAATCAAAGCCATGTATTCTTCACGAGTGTGCAAACGATTCATTTCCTTTAAAATACGGTTGCTTCCCGATTGAACCGGAAGATGAATGTGCTTACAAATATTATCATACTTCGCAATAATATGCAAAATGCTTTCGTGCATGTCCTGCGGGTTTGAGGTCGAAAATCGAATTCTCATTTTTGGAAATGCAACCGCAACCATTTCTAACAATTGATCAAAATCAACCGCCGTAGCCTTTTGCATTTCACTTGCATTTACAAAATCCTTCTTCAAGCCTCCGCCATACCATAAATAACTATCTACATTCTGACCTAAAAGCGTAATTTCTTTAAACCCTTTATCCCATAAATCTTGAATTTCCGACAAAATACTTTGTGGTTCTCTACTTCGCTCACGACCTCTCGTAAATGGAACCACACAAAAAGTACACATATTATCGCAACCTCTAGTAATCGAAACCAAAGCCGTAATTCCATTGCTCATTAATCGAACTGGCGAAATATCACCGTAAGTTTCCTCCTTCGACAAAATTACATTAATCGCATCGCGACCATCTTCAACTTCATTCAATAAATTCGGCAAATCTTTATAAGCATCAGGCCCTACAACCAAATCTACAATTTTCTCTTCTTCCAAAAATTTATCTTTCAAACGCTCCGCCATACAACCCAAAACTCCCACTTTCATCTTCGGATTTATACGTTTAACGGCATTGTATTTTTCCAAACGCTTGCGAATAGTTTGCTCCGCTTTGTCCCGAATCGAACACGTATTTACCAAAACCAAGTCGGCTTCTTCCAATGTTTGCGTGGTATTATAACCATTATTCATTAAAATTGAGGCTACAATTTCACTGTCAGAAAAATTCATAGCACATCCATAACTTTCAATATAAAGTTTCTTCGTGTTTTCGGCTTTTTGTTCTAAAACAAGACTTTCTCCTTGCTTACTTTCTTCAATCGTTTTTTCCATCATAAACTATAAAGTGCAAAGATAATGCAATTCCAATAAATATGACAAGTTGTCAGCCCAAGAATTAACATTATATTATATAGTAGCAATTCCCGCTTTCCACTTCAAGTCCTCACAAAAAAGTGTTGTTTTGTGATTTTATAATGAGCTTCTTCCAGTCGCTATTATAAAACCATAAAACTAAAAACACTTTTTTTGCTCCGGGCTTTCCACTACAATCGGGGCTATTGTCACGATTTTTATATCCAATTATAATTTTTTTTCTATTTCAAACGCTCTTTATAAATGGGAGTTTTTAATGAATTTTCATACTTTTAAAAAATCAAAAGTGCAATATTTAAAAAAATCATATACTTTTGTCGCAGTTAAATACAATCCAATGACAAAGAATTTAGTAATCGTAGAATCTCCTGCAAAAGCCAAAACTATCGAAAAATTCCTAGGAAGTGATTTCCAAGTAGAATCAAGTTATGGTCATATTGCCGATTTACCATCTAAAGAAATTGGGGTAGATGTTGCCAATGGGTTCAAACCAAAATACGAAGTTTCTGCCGATAAAAAAGCATTGGTTTCCAAACTAAAAACACTAGCTAAAAATGCTGATATGGTATGGTTAGCAAGTGATGAGGATCGCGAAGGAGAAGCCATTTCTTGGCACCTAGCCGAAGAATTAAAATTGGATAAAAACAAAACTAAAAGAATTGTATTTCACGAAATTACTAAAACAGCTATCCTAAAAGCAATCGATAATCCTCGCGAAATCGATTATAATTTGGTAAACGCACAACAAGCTCGAAGAGTTTTAGACCGATTAGTTGGTTACGAACTTTCACCAGTACTTTGGAGAAAAATCAAAGGCGGACTTTCAGCCGGTCGTGTTCAATCGGTTTCTGTACGATTAATTGTAGAAAGAGAAAGAGAAATCCAAAATTTTAATGCCGTTGCGACTTTTTCTATCGTTGCCGAATTTACCAACGAAGCTGGAAAAGCATTTAAGGCTAAATTGCCTAAAAATTTCAATACGAAAAAAGAAGCCGAAGATTTCTTAAATAAAAATATAGGTTCTACGTATAAAGTAGCCGATTTAGAAACCAAGCCAACAAAAAAATCACCAACAGGACCTTTTACTACTTCTACTTTACAACAAGAAGCGGCTAGAAAATTGTATTTCCCTGTTGGAATTACCATGCAATTGGCACAACGTTTATACGAAGCGGGATTGATTACTTATATGAGAACAGACAGCGTAAATCTTTCTAAAGAAGCAATGGATGCCGCTCAAGCTGAAATTGTAAAATCTTACGGTGCTGAATTTTCACATCCTAGAAATTTCGTAAATAAAAGTAAAGGAGCACAAGAAGCTCACGAGGCGATTCGACCAACGGACATGTCACGACACACTGTGAATATTGATAGAGATCAAGCGCGTTTATATGATTTAATTTGGAAAAGAACGTTGGCTTCTCAAATGAGTGATGCCAAATTAGAAAGAACCAATGTAAAAATAGAAGCCAATAATCACGGAGAAGTTTTTACTGCTTCAGGAGAAGTGTTACTTTTTGAAGGGTTCTTAAAAGTGTATCTTGAAGGGCACGATGACGATGATGAAGAACAAGAAGGGATGTTGCCTTTAATGAAAGTTAATGAAAAATTAGATTGCAATTATATTACTGCAACCGAAAGATATTCCAGAGCCGCAGCGAGATATACCGAGGCTTCATTGGTAAAAAAATTAGAAGAATTAGGAATTGGTCGACCTTCCACTTATGCACCTACAATTTCAACTATTATCAATAGAAAGTACGTTGAAAAAGGAAATCTTGAAGGTCAAGAACGTAAATATGCACAATTGGTATTGCAATCGGGCAAACTAACAGAGAAAATTCTTAAAGAAAATACAGGTTCTGACAAAGGAAAATTGGTACCAACAGACATTGGAACTATTGTAACTGATTTCTTGGTAAAGAATTTCGAGTCCATATTAGATTATAATTTCACTGCAAAAGTGGAACAAGATTTTGATGAAATTGCCGAAGGAAATGTCAATTGGACTAAAATGATGCAAGAATTTTATGATAAATTCCATCCTTCCGTAAAACAAGTAGAAGAACACGCAGAAAGAGAAAGTGGGGAACGTATTTTAGGGATTCATCCTGAAAGCGGTAAACCAATTTCTGTTCGTTTAGGGAAATTTGGACCGATGGCTCAAATTGGTGCTTCCGATGACGAAGATAAGAAGTTTGCAAGCCTTATGGCCGATCAAAATATTGGAAATATTACTCTTGAAGACGCCTTAAAATTATTCTTATTACCTAAAAATTTAGGAGTTTATAAAGGAGAAGAAATAGAAATTAATAATGGTCGTTTTGGACCTTATATCAAATTTGGATCGGCATTTATTTCTTTACCAAAAGGAGAAAATCCTGCCGATGTAACTTTAGAAAGAGCTCAAGAATTAATTGATGAAAAAACACTTGCAGACGCACCAATTGCTGTTTATAAAGGCGAAGGTGTGCAAAAAGGTGTTGGTCGTTTCGGACCATTTATAAAATGGAATGGAGTATTTATTAATGTAAGTAGAAAATACAATTTTGATAATTTATCACAATCGGATATTGAAGAATTAATTGAGGATAAATTACAAAAAAACATCGATAAAGTCATTCACGATTGGAAGGAAGAAGGAATTATTGTTGAGAAAGCACGTTGGGGAAGATCGGTAATTCTAAAAGGAAAACTTAAAATCGAATTGAGTAAAGACATTGATGCTGCTAATTTGACTATAGCCGAAGTTCAAGAAATGATTGCTAAGAAAACACCAGCAAAGAAAACGGCAGCGAAAAAACCAGCTGCGAAAAAACCAGCTGTAAAGAAAGCAGTCTCTAAAAAGAAATAAGTAATAAAAAATTCCTTCTCGTCTCCCTCTCCTTCGGAGAGGGTCGGGGAGAGGAAAAAGAAATAATACAAATGGAATTTGATTTTTTAAAACCTATTAATGATGAAGTTCTAGAACTTGTAAGTGGATTAAATTCCCAACATTTGGGTAGTAAAATTGTATTGCATACCAACGAACAATTTCCGGATCTTAATAAAATTAAAATTGCCATAGTTGGAGTTTTAGACAATAGAGGCGATTCAAATGCGATTTCCGATGTTGATTTAACTACAATACGAAAAGAATTCTATTCGCTTTATCCCGGAAATTGGGAAGCTTCAATTGGCGATTTAGGAGATATTGCTTCAGGAAATTCAATTGAAGACACTTATTTTGCATTAAGAAGTGTTGTTTCAAGTTTGATTAAAAACAAAATTATCCCAATTGTTATTGGCGGCTCACAAGATTTAACGTATTCTATGTATCGCGCTTATGATACATTGGAACAAATGGTGAACTTGGTTTCGGTTGACAGTAAATTCGATTTAGGAAAAGAAAGTGATCCGTTATCTTCCAACTCCTATTTAACAAAAATAATAGTCGAAGAACCAAACAATCTTTTCAATTATTGTAACATTGGTTATCAAACCTTTTATAATTCTCAAGAGGAAATAGATTTAATAGAAAAATTATTTTTTGATGCCTATCGTTTAGGAGATGTATGCAATAATATAGCAATTGCTGAACCTGTTTTCAGAGATGCTGATTTAGTAAGTTTAGATTTAGGTTCAATAAAATCGTCAGATTCAGGAAATTTTGTTAAATTTGCTCCTAATGGTTTTAATGGAAAAGAAATTTGTTCTCTAGCAAGATATGCTGGAATTAGCGATAAAGTGACCTCTTTTGGTATCTTTAATCAAAGTAATTCAGAACAAGAATCCATTTTAATTTCGCAAATAATTTGGTATTTTATCGAAGGTTTTCATTACCGATCTAATGAATATCCGTTTGGCAGCAAAGACAATTATTTGAAGTATATCGTGCCTTTAGAAGAGGAAGAATTGATTTTTTATAAGAGTGATAAAACAGAAAGATGGTGGATAGAAATTCCATTTATTTCGCATTTAAATAATAAATTAAAAAGAAACACGTTATTACCATGTTCACACGATGAATATATTGTGGCTTGCAACAATGAAATGCCAGAAAGATGGTGGAAAGCACAAAGGAAAAACGTTGTTTAACAATTAGTTAAAATATGATTAATTTAAATTTCGCGATTTTTAGCGATTTTTAACCAAAAATAATTGGTTTTTATGAAAATATTAAATAGGTTTACGGCCTCAAATACAAAAACACACATAATACAAACGCATATGAAGAAGTTTATTGCATTTACCGCAATTTTATCCTTACTAGTTAGCTGTGGCAGTTCAGGCGACAAGGGAGAACTAGTTGGGGTTAAAGGAAAAAAATGGCATCCAGAAAAACCTTTTGGAATGGCTTTAATTCCTGGCGGTGCATTTATTATGGGTAGATCTAGTGATGATCCTGCAAATTCTCAAGACGCGAATACTAAAACGGTAACTGTTCGTTCTTTTTACATGGATGAAACAGAAATTAGTAATAGTGAATACCGTCAATTTGTGGAATGGGTTAAAGATTCAACAATAAGAGTAAACTTAGCCGATATGGCTGGTGGAGGTGCATCAGGTGGCGGGGCTGCTGCTGGTGGAGCTACTGCAGGCGGAACCAAAGGGACTATTAATGATTATGCTTATTTAAATGCTGACCCGGCTAACAATCCTAAAGCTACTCCTTATGATAAATACATGTTTACAAAAACAGGAGGACTTGGAAATAATAAATTAAATCACAAGCCTAAATTAATAAAAGCGACTAATAAGTATCCTGATGAAGCTTATTCAGAAGTAATGGATAATATGTATCTATCTCCCGAAGCTTCCTATAATGGTTTAAAAACTATGGATGCGAATAAGTTGGTTTTTAGCTATACATGGATGGATATTCATGCTGCTGCAAAAGCTAAAAAAGGCACTCCAAGAGAGAATTTTATTAAACAAGAAAAAGATTCAATTTATCCTGATACCACTGCATGGGTTAGAGATTTTAATTATTCATTCAATGACCCAATGCACAACGATTATTTTTGGCACCAAGCTTATGCTAATTATCCAGTGGTTGGCGTGAAATGGACTCAAGCTAGAGCATTTTGCTCATGGAGAACATCTTATAAAAATGCTTACATAAAAAAGAAAAAAGGAAGAGATCAAGTGAATTCATTTAGACTACCTTCTGAAGCAGAATGGGAATATGCCGCTAGAGGTGGTTTAGAGTCAGGAATGTATCCTTGGGGCGGTCCTTATACCAAAAATGACAAAGGTTGTTTCTTAGCTAATTTTAAACCTAATAGAGGTGATTATGCGGCCGATACTGCTCTATATACTGTAGAAGTAAAATCCTATGATCCAAATGGATATGGCCTTTATAATATGGCTGGGAATGTAGCTGAATGGACTGCAGATTCATATGAAAGTGCTTCTTATGAATTTACTTCAACTATGAACCCATCTGTTCAAGACATCAATAACAAAAGAAAAGTAGTTAGAGGTGGTTCATGGAAAGATGCGGCCTATTATATTCAAGTAAGCTCAAGAGATTTTGAATATGCCGATTCCGCAAGAAGCTTTATTGGATTCAGAACAATTCAAGATTACATGGGTACTCAAACAACAGGAAAATTAACTAAAAAAGTGAAACAATAAACAATTATCAAATAAACAATTAACAAATTAAACTTTAACTAAACTAAATTATTTTTATTATGGCATTATTACCAAAAAGAGCTCAAGCTGTTCTATACGGAATGGGAGCAGCAGTTGTAATTGTAGGAGCATTATTCAAAATTCAACACTGGCCAGGTGCAAGCGCATTTCTTATCATCGGATTATTAACAGAAGCAGCGATTTTTGCTTTATCTGCTTTTGAGCCTTTAGATGTTGATTACCATTGGGAAAATGTTTATCCACAATTAGTTGATGAAAGTGCAGCTCCTGCAAAAGCAAACAAAGCGAAATCAAATGATGATGGAGATGCTGAAGGTATGTTGTCCAAAAAATTAGATGCCATGTTGAAAGAAGCTAAAATTGATGGTGAGTTAATGGCTAGCTTAGGAAATAGTATCAAAAACTTTGAAGCAGCTTCTAAAACTATAGCACCAACAGCAGAGTCTTTAGCATCTACTAAAAAATACAGCGATGAGTTAACATTAGCTGCTACACAAATGGAATCAATCAATGCATTGTATAAAATTCAATTGGATAGCGCTTCTAAAACAACTCAATTAAACGAAGAGGTTGCTGAAAACAGTGTTAAATTAAACCAACAAATGCAATCATTAACTTCCAACTTGTCTTCATTGAACAATGTATATGGAGGAATGCTTTCTGCAATGAGTAACAAATAATAATTAGTTTTTTAACTATATTAATTAACAATAAAACTAATTAGAAAAAATGGCAGGAGGAAAATTAAGCCCTAGACAGAAGATGATTAACCTGATGTATCTGGTTTTCATTGCGATGTTAGCATTAAATATGTCCAAAGAGGTGTTAAAAGCTTTTGGATTAATGAACGAAAAGTTTGAAGTTGTAAATAAGTTCTCTGAAGAGTATAACAAAAGTTTATTCACTTCATTAGAAACGAAAGCATCTGAAAAACCAGATCAATTTGGAGTACCATTTAGTAAAGCTAAAAGAGTACAACAAATTTCTAATGAAATGTACACTTATTTGGGTACGCTTAAAAGTGATGTAACTAAAGAATTTGAAAAAGGAAAAGATGGACAACTACCCTATGATCAAATGGACAAAGGGGGTTACATAGATGAGCACTGGTTTAAAGGTGATGGATATTCTCCTAAAGGAAAAGAAATCATGGCCAAACTGGAAGATTATAAAAAACAAATCGCTGCGGTTTTTGGTGTTGATGTTAAATACAAAATCATTGTTGAAACATTGAACAAAAAATTCAATTTTGAAAATGTTAAGGATAAAGATGGTGTATCAATTAAATACTTATCTTACCACTTTGAAGGTTTCCCAGCAATTGCCTCAATTGCTAAATTGACTAGTATTCAGAATGATGTTAAGTCTATAGAGCAAGATATTTACAATGCTTTAATTGGAAATACAACTGCTCAAACGGCTTCAATGAAAAACTACAAAGCAATTGTAATCATGGACAAATCTTTATTTTTCCAAGGAGAAACAGTTACTGGTAGAGTAGTTTTAGGAAGATATGATGAAACTACAGTTCCAACTTCTGTAAGTGTTGGAGGAGCAAGTGTTTCAATGGAAAACGGACAAGCTATTTTCAAATTAAGTGCAGGAGCAGTTGGTGATCATGACATTAAAGGTAAATTTACTTTTAAAGAAGACGAGCAACTAATCCCTATTGATATTGAAGGTAAATACGCAGTTGTTCCTAAACCAAATACAGCTTCAATCTCATCTGATAACATGAAAGTGATTTATAAAGGGGTAAATAACCCTATGACAATTTCATTTCCTGGAATTTCAGATAATAATGTAACAGTTAGCGCTCCAGGTATTAAAAAATCTGGGAATAGTCAATACGTTTGGAATATTGGTGATTTTGCTGGTAAAGAAGTATTCGTTTCTGTAAATGCTAAACTTCCTGATGGAAAAACAGTTAGTGACAAACAAAAATTTAGAGTAAAAGACATTCCACCTGCAACATCTTTTCTTAACGGAAAAGCAGGAACTACAATTGGTTCGAAAGGAGAAATTTCTGCGGCTACTATAACTGCTGATTTTGGTGATTTTGGAAAAGATTATAAAGTAACAGCAACTGTAAAATCATTTAATGCATTGATAAACAGAAAACCTTACTCTTGTTTTGGAGGTACTTTTAGCCCTGAAGCAATTAGTGCAATAAAGAATTTAGGTAAAAATGATGTTATTTTAATTGATCAAATACAAGTTGTTACCAATACTGGTGTTAAGCCTAAATTAACTTTTGGTTGTTCTTTTAAAATTAATAATTAAAATAAATTAACATGATAAGATACTCTTTGATTTTATTTTTATTGACTTCACTTAATTGTATCGGTCAGTCCAACTTATTGAATGCGAAAAGACCAATTGAAATTGGTATAAAAACTGCAAATCAATTAAAGTATGACAATACAAAACCTTTGGATTACGGTTATATAGACGATCGTGATGTGATGTTTGGTAAAAGAATATGGGAGTTTATCGATATTGATCAACGAATTAATTTCCCATTGTATTATCCTTTAAAACCTTTAATGGATAGAAAGTCATTGTTTGATGTACTAAGAGATTATGTTCAATCTTCCGCTAAAAAAGTCAATTATAATATTAAAGATTTTTGTTTTGAAGATGACTATTTTAGTATTCCCCTTGAGGCTTATGCTGCGGAAAGTAAATTCAATGATTTTATGTTAACTAAAGAAGGAGAAGAAAATGTTAATAGAAATTTCAATCCTTCAAAAATAGATCCTGCAGTTGATAGCCCTGGTTTCAGAAAATTATGCTCGAAACTGATTGCTGATAAAAATCTAAAAGAAGGACCTGATTACAAAACTGCTGAATTAAATGCAGAAAATGTTACTGGCTACAAAATTCAAGGATATTGGTATTTTGATAAAAGATTAGCGGAATTAAAATATCGTTTAATTGCAATAGCTCCAATAGCAACTTCTGCTAGTAGTATTCTTGTTTCCACTAAGGGTCAGCAGGATATTGAGGACGAATATACTGAAATTGTAAATACTCAGGGTGCGCCACTTTCTCCTCAACAAGAAGCTGCAAAAATCGACAGATTAAAAAAATACGAAGAAATGAGTGCTCCAGATGTTTTGTTTTGGGTTTATTATCCAGCAATTCGAAATATTCTGAAACTTAATCCAACTTTTAACGATAGAAATAGTTCTAAACCAATTAATTTTGATGATTTATTAATTTCAAGACATTTTAATGCTGTCGTATATAAAGAGGAAAATGTTCAAGGAGATAGGTTAATTGAAAAATACAAGCCTAACAATGCTATGGATCAATTATTAGAAGCCGAAAGAGTAAAAGACAAAATTCGTGATTTTGAACACGATATGTGGAATTACTAATATTCAATATTTATATTTAAAACTCTTATCAATTGATAAGAGTTTTTTATTTTAAACAATTCCTTTTACTTAAATTTGTTTAAATTTCATATAACTCCTATAAATGATAGATTATTTAATTGTTGGTTCAGGTTTAGCAGGTATTTCATTTGCTGAAACAGCGCTGCAAAATCAGAAATCGATTCTAATTATTGACAATCAATCTCAAAACTCGTCTTTAATTGCTGGTGGTCTTTATAATCCAGTTATTTTAAAACGGTTTAGCGAAGTTTGGCAAGCCGAACAACAATTAGAAATCCTTAATCAGTTTTACCAAAAATTAGAATCTAAACTCAATAATAAGGTAGATTTTAAAATTCCTATTCTACGTAAATTCTTCTCCGCTGAAGAACAAAACAACTGGTTTGCCGCCTCTGATAATAAAATGCTGGCTCCTTTTTTATCTTTGGATTTAGTAAAGACAAAATACTCTGGAATTAATTCCCCTTTTGATTATGGTGAAGTACTACAAACCGGTTATGTTGATACCAAATTGTTAATGGATGCCTACAAGAAATATTTATTAGAAAATAATCTCTTACTTCAAGAAACTTTCGAATATCAATCCATTCAATTGCATGATGATTTTATTGAGTACAAACAAATAAAAGCAAAACAAGTCATCTTTGCTGAGGGGTTTGGATTACACGCCAATCCCTATTTCAATTATCTCCCATTAGATGGTACAAAAGGAGAGCTGTTTATAATTAAAGCACCTGAACTTAATTTTGATGTAATTATCAATACAAGCGTCTTTATTTTACCTTTAGGAAATGATTTATTCAAAGTGGGAGCAACGTATAATTGGCAAGATAAAACCAACATTCCTACAGAAGATGGAAAAAAAGAACTCCTTGATAGAATTCATGAAATTTTAGATTGTGAGTTTGAGATAATAGATCATTTTGCGGGTGTTAGACCAACTGTGAGAGATAGAAAACCACTTATTGGAACTCATCCTAAATTTCCTCAATTGCATATATTAAACGGGCTTGGAACTCGTGGCGTTATGTTAGGGCCGTCGATGGCAATCGAATTATTTAATTCAATTGAATATCAAAAACCGCTTGTTAAGGCTATTGATATTAAAAGATACGAGAAGAAAATCTAGTTATTGTTTGAAATTCTCGTCGTAATCAACAAACATATTGATGTAAATATTTCTAGAAAATCTCAACACATAGGGAAATGCAACTACCATTGAAAGTATAATTGCTATAAAAGCTTGTTTCAAACTAGAACTACAAAACACATAAGAAATTATAAACGCGGCTACTCCAACGGCAACATTTAAAGCATAACTCACATACATTGCCCCATAAAAAAAGGAAGGTTCAATTTGGTATTTCAATCCGCAGTGTCCACAATATTCATTCATTGAAAGAATTTTTGATAGTTTTAGCATGTTTTTTTCCTTATACATGCTTTCATTTTGACATTTAGGACAACTTCCTGTTAAAATACTATTTAATTTGGATCCTTTTTTTAACATTTGCAAAAAATTTTAAATTACCGTTTTTCGGTATGCAAATTTAATCATACAATTTTTAATAAATCATAATTAATGCTTAATATACACAACTTATCAGTTTCTTTTGGAGGTACTTATTTATTTGAAGAAGTTACCTTTCGTTTAGGTGCTGGTGATCGAGTGGGTTTGGTTGGGAAAAATGGTGCTGGAAAATCTACTATGTTGAAAATATTAGCTAGAGATTTTGCTCCCGATTCGGGTGTTATTTCACAAGAAAAGGAAGTGAAACTGGGCTTTCTTCGTCAAGACATCGATTTTGAACACGGAAGAACTGTTTTGGAAGAAGCCTATGAAGCATTTACAGAAATTAAAATTGTAGAGAAAAAGCTGGAGCAAATAAACCATTTATTGGTAACTAGAACCGATTATGAAAGTGAGGAATACAGCCAAATTATTGAAGATTTATCCGATTATACCCATCGATTTGAATTATTAGGTGGTTATAATTATGTAGGTGATACTGAAAAAATTCTACTTGGATTAGGATTCAAACGAGAAGATTTCAATAACCAAACGGAAACTTTTTCTGGTGGTTGGAGAATGAGAATTGAGTTGGCAAAATTATTATTACAATCCAATGATGTTTTGTTACTCGATGAGCCTACGAATCACCTTGATATTGAAAGTATCATTTGGTTAGAAAGTTTCCTAAGAAATTATCCTGGAGTAGTGGTAATTGTTTCCCACGATAAAATGTTTTTGGATAATGTTACCAATAGAACTATCGAAATTTCATTAGGAAAAGCGTACGATTTCAACAAGCCGTATTCTGAATATTTAGAATTACGTCATGAAATTCGGGAGAAACAATTGGCTACCCAAAAAAATCAAGCCAAGAAAATTGAAGAAACAGAAAAACTAATTGAAAAGTTTCGTGCCAAAGCTTCAAAAGCCTCGATGGCGCAATCTCTTATCAAAAAGCTGGATAAAGTAGAACGAATTGAAGTAGATGAAGATGACAATTCGGTGATGAATATTTCTTTTCCGGTTTCAAAAGTCCCAGGAAAAGTAGTTATTGAAGCTGAAAATGTAACTAAAAGTTACGGCGATAAAACGATTTTAAAAGACATTTCCCTTCTAGTTGAACGTGGAAGTAAAATTGCTTTCGTTGGGCAAAATGGTCAAGGAAAATCTACTTTTATAAAAGCAATTGTAAACGAATTTGAGTTTCAAGGGGAAATTAAATTAGGACATAACGTCCAAGTGGGTTATTTCGCTCAAAATCAAGCCGAATATTTAGATGGTGAAATTACGTTGCTTCAAACTATGGAAGACGCTGCTAACGACACCAATAGATCTAAAGTCCGTGACATGTTAGGTTCCTTTTTATTTCGTGGTGATGACGTAGAGAAAAAGGTAAAAGTACTTTCTGGAGGTGAACGAAACCGATTGGCATTATGTAAATTGCTGCTGCAGCCGATTAATGTTTTAGTGATGGATGAGCCAACAAATCACTTGGATATTAAATCTAAAAATGTTCTTAAAGCAGCTTTGCAAAAATATGAAGGAACGTTATTATTGGTTTCTCACGATAGGGATTTTCTTCAAGGAATGTCTAATTTGGTTTATGAATTTAAAGACCAAAAAATCAAAGAATACTTGGGCGATGTAAACTATTTTCTTGAACAGCGCAATTTGGAAAACATGCGTGAAGTGGAGAAAAAAGACGTCGCAAAACAAGATAATATTAAGGAAAACAACAAAGCTTCCTATGAAGACCAGAAGAAAAACAAGTCCCTTTACAACCGTTTAAGTAAAATTGAAAGTCAAATTAAACAATTGGAAATTGACATTCAAAATGACGATAAAATGGTGGCTTCAAATTATGATAAGCATATTGAAAATGCAGATTTTTTTGTCGCTTACAATAAGAAAAAAGCAGATTTAGAACAATTACTTTTTGATTGGGAAGTAGTTCAAGAAGAAATTGATAACCTATAGTTTACTTAAAAGGATTTCTTTCAATCCATTCCACTTTAGGTTCAAAAAAGTGAAATAATTTAGGGATAAATAAATTGATTAAACGATTGTTGTGTCTCATAAATCCATGTAAATCTTCCGGATTAGCGCCCACCGAACTTTTTATTTCTAAAGCTGTTCTCGCGAAAACAATTCTTTTGAAACCTTTATTGATAGAATAACCAATCATATCGTAAAGCATATTCAAATACAACATTCTTTCTCGTTGGCATTTTTCATCGTAACCAAGAAAATACGTATCAATGTCTTTTCCGTTTTTTATCAAAGTATTGAAGCCTATTAAAGTTTCGTCTTTAAAATAACCGTAAAATAAAAATTTGTCATTCAAGGTTTTTTTGAAAATCTCAAAATGATCATCATTGAGAAAAAAAGTATTGAAAGGAGCTTTTTTGGCAACATTTAAATACAATTCAACAATTCTTTCTTTATAATTTTCAATGTCTTCTAATGAAAATTTTCTTTTAGTAATACCTTCCGATTTTTTACGTGCACGTTTAAATTGGTCTCGATATTTCTTACTTAAATCTGCTACATAATCATCAAAAGTATGCCAATGTTCTTTAATTGAAAATAGCATATTGGGCTGTGTAGTGAATTTGTAAAACGAACTAAATTCAGGTAATTCGAATAAAGGAATTTGAAATTCAGGAAAATCTTTGTAAATAACTAAGTGAACTTTTTGTCCATTTTTCTCAATTTGTCTCTGCAATTCCTCCACCGCTTTATAAAGTAGACTTACTAATTCTTTAGCAGGAACTTCTTTTGAAAAGCAAAACGTATTTTGCCCAGTTAAGGTATTATTACCAACAACAAGTACGTTGGAACTAAAATTTTTGAACACAACAGTTCTAATTTTGTTTTTAATGCAATTATCTCTTTCGCCATAAGAATTGACCAAACTCAAATTATTGAATTGCGTTAAAGCAACACCAACTAATTTCTCATTTTGGAACAATCCAATGAAATTGCTTGAAATGTTATTGGGCGAAGAAACTTCTAAAATATGTAAATACTCTTTTGAAAAGAAAATATTATTCGCGGAAAAATCATTCCAATTGCTTGGGAATTCTGAGGTAGAATTAAAAATTTTGAATGAAAACGAGGTGTTCAATTGAATTATTTTTCGAGCCACTAAAGTACTATATTAAGTTAATGTAGGAAACAAATCGGTGCTTTTTTAACGATTTTTTTAAAAGCAAATGGGATTAATTGTTAGCGTATTTATTAAACTTGTTTAGGTCGTAAAAAAATTATATTTTTGCAACCCAATTTTATTAAGAAAATAAGAAAGAAAATGGATATCAAAAGAGTAGCAATAAATGCTGTAAATGAAGTAATTGTTTTGAAAGTAGTTCACATGGATTACAAAGGGCAAGTACAAAAAAGAATCAATGAAAAAATGCCATTGGCAACAGTAAAAGGTTTTAGAAAAGGTGCTGTGCCTAGAGATTTAGTTGAAAAACAATACGGAAGAGCAATTAAAATTGAAGAAGTAAAAAAAGTGGTTGAATTGGCATTGGAAAGATACATTCAATCAGAGCGTTTGAATCTTCTTGGTACTCCATTAGCAAAAGAAAACCCTGATTTTCCTTGGAATGATGAAGAAATGGAATTCGAATATGAAATTGGATTAGTTCCAAATTTTGATCTAGATCTAGAAGCTAAAAACAATATTATTAAATATGTTGTGACGGCTGACGATAAGTTAATTGACGAGCAAGTTGTTCGTATCCAAAAACAATTTGGTACTCCAATTCCTCAAACTGTAGTTGAAGAAAGTTCTGATATTTCTGGAACTTTTACCAATGTTGAAAAAGGAATTAATTCTCCATATACTTTTAATATTTCTATTTTTAAAGATAAAAAAACAGGTGCAAAATTTGTTGGTAAAAAAGCCGGAGATGTTCTTACTGTTAATACAAAAGGCCTTTTTGACGACGATCATCAATTGATGGACGTAATGAAAGTAGGTCACGATGATGTTCATGGTTTAGCAATTGACGTTGATTTTACAATCGAAAATATTAACGGAACTGAATTGGCAGAATTGAATCAAGAATTATTTGATAAACTATTCGGACCAGGAGCCGTTTCTTCATTAGCTGATTTAAAAGCTAAAATAAAAGAAGATGCTGAATTGCAATTTGCTCAACAAGCAGATCAAAAATTATTGTCTGATGTAACTAATTTCTTGGTTGAAAACACCAAATTTGACTTACCAGCTGATTTCTTAAAAAGATGGTTGCAAACTGTTGGTGAGAAAAAATTATCTGCTGAAGAAGCAGCAATTGAGTACGAAAAATCTGAAAAAGGATTGCGTTACCAATTAATTGAAGGAAGAGCGTTAAGCCAGTCGAATATCCAAGTTACCTTTGAAGACTTGAAAGAATTTACAGCTAAGTCAATCAGACAACAAATGGCACAATTCGGACAAATGAATCCTACAGATGAAGAAGTTCAAGGAATTGTAGCTAGAGTATTGGCAAACCAAGAAGAAGTTAAAAAACTTTCAGATCAAGTAGTTGGTGAAAAATTATTACTTCTTTTCAAAGAAAAAGCAAATGCTAAAGAAAAGAAAGTTACTTATCCTGAATTTATCGCTGCTTTCTACGGAGAATAAATTCTAGATTAGTCAGTTTTCATTTGATAAACAATAAAAAAGAATTATATTTGAGTGTCAGAAATTTATTTTTTTGGCACTCTTTTATTTAATGCTTTGCATTAACTTTGTGAAGAATCTAGACAATATATTAAACTTATTAATAATAAAAAAATGAATTACTCTAACGAATTTAAGAAGTTTGCTACAAAACATCAAGGAGTTAATAATTTGTATTACGACAAACTTGTAAATGCAATGACGCCAAAAGGGATGACTCCATATATTATTGAAGAACGCCATTTAAACGTTTCTCAATTGGATGTTTTTTCTAGATTAATGATGGATAGAATTATCTTCATGGGAACAGGAATTGACGATCAAATTGCAAATATCGTTCAAGCACAATTGTTGTTTTTAGAAAGCGCAGATTCTTCAAAAGACATTCAAATTTACATCAATTCTCCAGGTGGAAGTGTTTATGCTGGTTTGGGAATTTATGACACAATGCAATACATTAAGCCTGATGTAGCTACAATTTGTACCGGAATGGCTGCTTCAATGGGAGCTGTTTTATTGTGTGCGGGTGCTGAAGGGAAACGTTCTGCATTACCTCATTCAAGAGTTATGATTCACCAACCTTCTGGTGGGGCGCAAGGAGTTGCAACAGATATGGAAATCAACTTGCGTGAAATGTTAAAGCTAAAAGACGAATTATATCAAATAATTTCTAAACATTCGGGACAATCTTTTGAAAAAGTACACATGGATTCTGAACGCGATTATTGGATGATTGCCGATGAAGCAAAAGAGTACGGGATGATTGATGAAGTGTTGAGAAGAGGATAAGATTGGAAGTTACAAGTTTAAGGTTTAAAGTTTAAGGTTGCTGAGTAACTTTAAACTTTAAACTTTTTAAACTTTAAACAATATAAAATGGCAAAAGAAAAATTAGAATGTTCCTTCTGTGGAAGAAAAAAACCAGAAACCAATTTATTGATTGCTGGGATAGATGCGCACATTTGTGATAAATGTATTGAGCAAGCAAATGGCATTGTGGTTGAGGAATTAAAATCTAATGTGAAATCTAATGTTGGCGATTTAGTTCTTAGAAAGCCAAAAGAAATTCGTGCATTTCTAGATAAATACGTTATTGGTCAAGACCAAACCAAAAAAGTAATGGCGGTTGCAGTTTACAATCATTATAAAAGATTGATGCAACAAGAATTAGAAGATGAAGTGGAGATTGAAAAATCCAATATTATTATGGTGGGTCAAACAGGTACCGGAAAAACATTGGTTGCAAAAACCATTGCAAAAATGCTTGATGTTCCTTTGGCTATTGTTGATGCAACTGTATTAACAGAAGCAGGATATGTAGGTGAAGATGTTGAAAGCATTTTAACGCGCCTTCTACAAGCTGCCGATTATGATGTGGCTAAAGCCGAAAGAGGAATTGTTTTTATTGACGAAATTGATAAAATTTCCCGTAAAGGTGACAATCCTTCCATTACTCGTGATGTTTCTGGTGAAGGTGTTCAACAAGCATTATTAAAATTGTTAGAAGGAACTGTTGTGAATGTGCCACCAAAAGGAGGTAGGAAACATCCCGACCAAAAATTTGTTGAGGTAAATACTCAAAATATTTTATTTATTGCCGGAGGTGCTTTTGATGGAATTGAAAAAATAATTTCCAAAAGATTGAACCGTCAAGCGATGGGTTACAGTTCATCAAAAAATGCTGACAACATAAATAAAGACAATTTGTTGCAATATATCATTCCAAAAGACATCAAAGATTTTGGTTTGATTCCCGAAATTATCGGTCGTTTACCAGTTTTAACTCACATGGATCCATTAGACAGAGAAACGTTGCGAGCTATTTTAACTGAGCCGAAAAACGCCCTAATAAAGCAATATAAAAAGTTGTTTTTAATGGACGAAGTGGAGTTCAATATTTCAGATGAAGCGCTGGATTTTATCGTTGATAAAGCATTAGAATATAAATTAGGCGCTCGTGGATTGCGTTCTTTATGCGAAGCGATTCTTACTGATGCGATGTATGATTTGCCAAGTTCTGAAGAAAAAACCTTGGATATCGATAAAGAATATGCACAACACACTTTGAGCAAAAACTTACTGAAACGCTTGGAAATAGCGTCGTAAATAAATAAAAAACCGTCTATTGTTAGACGGTTTTTTATTTTATAATCTGCATGCCCTTCAATTTTTCTAAATAATCCCTTTGATTGGACAACCTTGGAATTTTGTGCTGACCACCTAATTTGTTTTGGTCTTTCAGCCAATCATAAAATAAATTCGGACGAGCAATATTTATTTTCAATTGATTTAAAGTCATGTTATTATAGCGTTTGGCTTCGTAATCAGAGTTTAAAGTTTGTAACGTTTCATCCAAAATTTTCGCAAAAGCAGCCGCATCTGAAGGGTTGTTCTTGAATTCAATCATCCATTCATGAGCGCCTTTTTCTTTGCCTTTCATGAAAATAGGAGCTACAGTATAATCCACCACTTCTGTATTGGTGATTTGACACGCTTTAGCAATAGCTCTGTCGGTATTTTCAACCATTAACTCCTCGCCAAAAACATTGATATGGTGTTTTGTTCTTCCCGTAACTCTAATCCTGTAGGGGTTTAATGAGGTAAATCGGATGGTGTCTCCTATCATATAGCGCCACAAACCAGAGTTTGTAGTGATCACAATCGCATAATTTTTATTTAATTCTACATCGCACAAGCGAATAGCATATTGGTTTGTAGTTCCGAAAACATCCATTGGAATGAATTCATAAAAAATCCCATAATCCAACATCAATAATAATTCATTGGAATCATTTCTATCTTGAATCGCAAAAAAACCTTCGGAAGCATTGTAAATTTCGTAATATTTAAAATCTGAGTTGGGAACTATTTTTTGATATTGTTCTCTATAAGGATCAAAATTTACTCCTCCATGGAAATACACTTCAAGATTTGGCCATAATTCCAATAAATTTGATTTTCCAGTTTCTTCAAGTACTTTATTAAGTAAAACCAACATCCATGAAGGAACTCCAGCAAAACTAGTTACGTTTTCGTTTTTTGTTTCATTGATAATTGCAGTAATTTTTGTTTCCCATTCGCTCATTAAGGAAGTTCTATTACTTGGTGTGCTAATAAATTCAGCCCAAATAGGCATGTTTTCAATTAGTATCGCCGATAAATCACCAAAAAAAGTATTGTTGTCCTCATATATTTGTGAACTTCCACCCAATCGTAAACTTTTTCCAGAAAACAGCCCCGAATTTTCATTGTTATTCAAATACATGCACAATAAATCTTTACTGCCCTTGTAATGACAATTTTCTAAAGCTTCATTGCTCACAGGGATAAATTTACTTTTTGCATTGGTTGTCCCACTTGATTTTGCAAACCATTTTACAGGAGTATTCCAAAATACATTTTGCTCTCCCAAGCGAGTTCGCTCAATTAATGGCTGTAAATCTTCATAGGTTGAAATAGGAACCCGTTCAGTAAAAGTGGCATACGTTTTAATCGATTCGTAGCCGTATTCTATTCCGAGGGTAGTTTTTTCTGCCGTTCGAATTAAATTCAAAAGCAATTCTTCTTGTACTTCATTAGGGTATTTTAAAAAAAGCTCAATCTGATGAATGCGCTGTTTTAAAACCCAAGAGGCGAATGAATTGATAATAGAAATTGGCATTTCAACTTTAGATTTAGTTTTCAACTTTTAGATTTGTTAAACGGCAAACAAATGCTAACTTTACCAAAAATAGCAAATTTTACGGAACTTTATACTTTATACCTTAAACTTTTCAATAATGACATACGAAGGCGTTCTTAATAAAATGCAAACACAGTTTGAAACTCCAATTCAATATTTTTTGATTTTTCAAGATAGTTTTCTAAATGTGAATCAATTATTGAATAAAAATATCGAGATCAATTTTGTTGGTTTCCAATGCTTGAATTGTGGAAAAAAGAAGAAAATTTTTCGTCAAGGTTTTTGTTATGATTGTTTTTTCTCAAGTCCAGCTGTTGGCGATTGGATTATGAAACCTGAATTAAGTACTGCTCATTTAGGAATTCAAGACCGTGATTTAGCTTATGAAGAAAAAGTTCAATTGCAACCTCATATTGTTTATTTGGCTTTGTCGAGTGAAGTGAAAGTAGGGGTTACACGTAAAACTCAAGTCCCAACTCGTTGGATTGATCAAGGTGCCGAAAAAGCCATTTCAATAGTTGAAGTTCCCAATCGTTACCTTGCTGGAATTACCGAGGTAGCGCTAAAAAGCCATTTTGCTGATAAAACCAATTGGCGTAAAATGTTAACTAATGATATCGTTTTCACTGATTTAATTAAAGAACGCGAAAAACTACAATCGTTATTGCCAGACGAAGTTCAGGAATATTTCCATTTAGAGAAAAACGATTTGTATGAAATGAATTACCCAGTTCTGGAATATCCTTCAAAAATAAACAGTTTGAGTTTGGATAAAACTCCAAATTATAGTGGTAAATTAATCGGAATTAAAGGTCAATATCTGATTTTTGAAGACGGCACAGTTTTCAACATTAGAAGTAATGAAGGATATATCGTTAGACTTGAAGTGTAATTACTTTCTGAATAAACCTTTCAACAAACCTTCTGCTTTCGATTTTAAATCTTCTTTTTGATTGCTTGTTGTGTCTTTTTTAGATCCATTAAGCAGCTCTTTTAAAGTATTTTTCCCTTGATTTAATAATTTTTCTTTTTGTTGTTTCACCAATTGGTTCGTCAAATTTGTAACTGCACTTTTCATATCAGTGGTCACTTTCGGACTTTTGAAACTTCCAGTTATTATTGCATTTACAGGTATATTTTCAATTTTATTGGCATCGGAAGTAGATAATTTCGCAATTAATTTATTTGCCTCGTTTCCTAAATATTTTGCCGGAACATCCATTTTGATATTGTAATTCATCGCCTGGTCAAAGCCGTGGGTTCCATTAATAGTCGCTTTTATATCTTGATATTTTAAATCAAAAGGGCTTACTTCAACTTTTCCATTCTTAAAAATTAAATTGGCTTTCACATCGTTTAAATTCAATTGCTGTAAATCAAGAAACTTCAAATTGGAGCCCAAACTCTTCAACACATTTGAATTGGAAGGATTTAACGAAGTAGATGCTAACTTTCCAGCTAAATTCCCAGAAAGTGTATTTAAATCTGGTGTCATGCTTTTAGAATCTAAATTACCAGATAAATTGATACTTGAATTTAATTTTCCATTGATTACCCCAGCAATCGGAGCAATTTTTTTCATCATTTCCAATTGTGTAAACGTTTGCTGAATATCAACTTGGTTCATCCCTAAATCCATTTTGAAATTAGGAGTTTTCTCTTTGGTTGAGACACTTCCGTCAAATGAAATTGCGCCTCCAAATAGGGAAGTTTTTCCATTTTCTAATGTTACACTTTGATCTTTTATAATTAATTTTCCTGAAACGGCCGTTAAAGTCAAGTTATCATAAAGTACTTTATTGGCTTTAGCTGTTAATGTACAATTCAAAAAACTAGGAATTTTCATTGCTGAACCCGTAGTATTTTCTTTTTTCTCTTCATCGGAAGTAAGAAAATCCGAAACTGCAATTTGATTAGAACTCATATTGAAATTTCCTTTCAACTCTTGTTTTTTGAACAGAAACCCATAAAAATTATCTAAAACACCTGACAAATTAATATCACTTTTTCCAGTAGTTGCCTTAAATTCTTGAAGATTCACTCGACTCGGATTAAATTGAACAATTGCGCTTGAAATTGCCATTTTCTTTCCTTTTTCATCAGAATAATTAAATCCAGTCAAGCTGATTGTTCCTGAATTTTCGATATTTTGATAATTACTTTTATTTACCGATTCCATGTCAAATTTGGTTTTCACATCCGCTTTTAAAATCCCTGAAAGCGGTTTGTCCATTTTAATCGGATATGCTTTTGATAAATTAGACAAGTTAATTTTTCCTTTTAATGACGCATTAACTAAAGCATTTTTTGTGATGTTTCTAATAGTTGCTTTAGCTTCAAATACATCTTGGTCTATCTTGAATGAGATTTTATCTAAATTTACATAAGTATCATTTAATACACCGGTTTCATTGATTATCTTAGTATCAATTACAATATTTCGCACCGATTTTGGTAAGTTTGGATACTGAAATGAAGCATTATTTGATGCTATTTCGATATTGAATTTTGGAACTGTCGTATCTGAAAATAATCCTTTTGCAAATCCATTAACTGTAAATTCACCAGTTGTTTTCACGTCTTTAATACTACCAGAATATCCTGATGGAACCAAACCTAAGAAATTCTCAAATGATGAAGTTGGTGTTTTGAATTTCAAATCATAATTCTGACCATTTGCCACCATTTGTATAAATCCATCAAATTCTAAAGGCAGCTTATTAATGTGCGCTTTATTTTCCTTAAAGGTGTATTTACTTTTGTCTAAATCAATTCCTAAAACTGCGTCCAAGGTAACTGGTACTTTTTTCATGTAATTGATTTTGTCCATATCCAAACTAACATTCGCCGCTGATTTTGTAACTAAATCCAATTTTGAAGATGCAAAATCACCACTTCCGGAATGGTACAAACTGTCTAATTTCATTCTGATTTTTGAACTTTCGTCATAATATTGGAAGGTATAATTCTCAATCGAATATTCCTTTATTTTTAATGACATCGGTTTGCTTTTGCTTTTATCTGCCTCTTTATTTTTTAAGGCAATGTCAAAGTTTCCTATTCCATCTTTATTGAAAATGATATTTATTAAACCGTTTTTTGAAGAAATTGCTTCTATATTGATCGCCTCTTCCTTAGATTTAAATAATTCTTTGACCGACATTTTTAAGTTTAATTCTCCTAAATAAACCAGTGTGTCTCCTTTAAACGGAGCGTTATTTACAATACTTAATTTTTCAATTGTAACATTTGCTTGGGGAAAACTCTTCAGCAAACTCAAATCGGCATCTACAAAAGTTACTTTTGCATCAACGCTATTGTTTATAGATTCCAAAATTTTTGCATTGATTTGATCTTTGAAAAAATAAGGAATTGCAAACAGTAAAGCGATTATTGATAGCAAAGTTATTCCTGTAATTTTTAGAATTTTCTTTTTCATGGGGTTTATTTATAATAATAAAAATCGAGTTGATGATATAACGAGGTTAAATGGAGTTTATGTTTTAACCACAAATAAATTTATTAACACTCATTGCAAATATAGTTTTATTCTCATTTTCTTTTGTTAATTTGCAGTTAATATGAAGGTCCAAAATCAAGCCATTTTATCTATAGGAAGTAATCAAGGCAATCGTCTTGAAAACATTCAAAAATGCATCCAATTGATACAATTGGAAATGGGAACGGTGTTTTCAGTTTCAAAGTTATATGAATCTCCTTCTTGGGGTTTTGAAAGTGACTCATTTTACAATTGCGCAATTGCAATTCACACTCATAAATCTGCTCAAAAGCTATTGTTGGGACTTTTAAAAATTGAAAAAAAACTGGGTAGAATTAGAAATTCACAAGATGTTTACCAACCTAGAACTATAGATATTGACATTATCAGTTTTGAAAACAACATAATAAATACTGCGAATTTAGTTGTTCCGCATCCGCAAATGCAAAAGCGATTGTTTGTATTAATACCAATGAATGACTTACAATTAGAATTTATTCATCCGGTTCTTCAAAAATCAACTCAAGAATTGATAGCTATTTGTGAAGACAAAAGCAGTTGTAAAGTAATTTCTGATTTGGAGTTGCCAACAGAAAAATACAATCTACAACAATACAATTATATCGCGATTGAAGGGAATATTGGCGCTGGAAAAACGACCCTTGCGGAAAAAATTGCACAAGATTTTAATGCAAAAACGGTATTTGAGCGCTTTGCCGATAACCCGTTTTTACCTAAATTTTATAAAGATCAAAACCGATATGCTTTTCCTCTAGAAATGTCTTTTTTGGCAGATAGATACCAACAATTATCGGATGATTTAGCACAATTTGACTTATTCAAAGACTTTATTGTTGCCGATTATCACATCTTTAAATCGTTAATATTTGCAAAAGTAACTTTGCAAGAGGATGAATTCAGACTTTATAAAACATTGTTTGATATTATTTATAAAGAAATGCCGAAACCCGATTTGTATGTTTATTTGTATCAAAATACAGATCGATTATTGCAAAATATTAAACGAAGAGGAAGAAGTTATGAGCAAGAAATTCCTGCCGACTATTTGGATAAAATCAATAAAGGGTATTTGGATTACATCAATTCGCAAACCAATTTAAATATTTTAGTTATTGATGTTTCCGACAGAGATTTTGTAAAAAATCAAAGTGATTATGTTTACATTTTGGATGAAATTAGAAATAAAATGGAGGAGTAAATCACCTCATTTTTTTGAAAAAATCCCAAATTACAATTCCTGCACTAACAGCAATATTTAAAGAATGTTTGGTTCCTAATTGAGGAATTTCTATCGTTCCATCGCAAATTTCTACTGCTTTTTGAGCTACACCAAAAACTTCATTTCCAAAAACTAATGCATATTTTTGATCTTTTTCAATTTTAAAATCTTGTAAGAATATTGCACTTTCAACCTGTTCAATTGCAAAAACTTTTATTCCTTCTGATTTTAATTTTTCAATTACTTCAAGTACATTTTCACAATGCTCCCAAGCTACAGTTTCAGTAGCTCCTAGTGCAGTTTTATGAATTTCTTTATTAGGCGGAGTAGCTGTAATCCCGCAAAGAAATATTTTTTCAACCAAAAATGCATCTGAGGTTCTAAATACAGATCCAATGTTATTCAAGCTGCGGATGTCGTCAAGAACAATTATTAAAGGCGTTTTGGAAGCTTCTTTAAAGTCGTCTACCGACATTCTATTTAATTCACTGTTTTCTAGTTTGCGCATAATTTATTCAAGGTTCAAAAAAAAAGCTCCCTGATAAAGGAAGCTTTTATTATATTTTAAAATATATTTAGCTTTTTGGTACTACCGGAGTAGCAGGAGCTGGATCTGGCAAAACATTTCCTTTAATTGTTAAAACTTTTGTAGGTTGACCTTCAGCATTTGAAGTAACCGTAACCGTTTTAGTAAATGCACCAATTCTATCAGTTGCATAATGAACACCAATTTCACCTTTTGCTCCCGGAGCGATTGGGTCTTTTGGAGTTGTTGGAACAGTACATCCACAAGATCCTTGTGTGTTTGAAATGATTAATGGTTTGTTACCATTATTTGTGAAAACAAATTTACGTGTACCTTCAGCATTGTGCTCAATTGTTCCGTAGTCTATCGTTTCAGTTTCGAAAACCATTCCCGCACCTTCTAATTTTGGAGCAGCTGTTTTTACATCTGCAGGAGCTTTAGCTTTTTTTGTTTCTTGAGCGTTAGAAGTTGTAACTCCTAAAACTGTTAGCATTGCTAATAAAAATATTTTTTTCATTGTAATTTTGATTAAATTATTAGAACAAATCTAAATAAAAAAATTAAATCTAGTTATAAAATTATCTTAAATTTAAATTAATTTTCGAAACACCTGATTTCAGTTTAAAAATAATTAAATTCGCTTTTAGAAAAAATCATATCCATTTATTAAATAGTTTACGTTGGCAGCTAAAGAAAAAGAAGTTAAGGAAACCCCGTTAATGAAGCAATATAACGAGATCAAAAGGAAATATCCTGATGCTTGTTTGCTGTTTCGTGTTGGTGATTTTTATGAAACTTTTGGAGAAGATGCCGTTCGAGCGTCAAAAATACTTGGAATTACACTTACAAAAAGAGGTGCGGGATCAGAAACAGAAACTGCCTTGGCGGGTTTTCCACACCATTCTATAAATACGTATTTGCCAAAATTGGTAAAAGCAGGCCTTCGAGTTGCTATTTGTGACCAATTGGAAGACCCAAAAATGACCAAAACTATTGTCAAAAGAGGCGTTACGGAATTGGTTACTCCTGGAGTTTCCATGAATGATGAGGTTTTACATTCTAAAACTAATAATTTTTTGGCATCCATTTATTTTGGTAAAAAAGCCATTGGAATTTCATTTTTAGATGTTTCTACAGGGGAATTTTTAACAGCTCAGGGAACTGAAGATTACATTGATAAATTATTGCAAAATTTCAATCCGAGTGAAGTCTTAATTCCTAAAAACAATAAAAATGATTTTAAAGAAATCTTTGGAGAAGAATATCATAATTTTTATTTAGAAGATTGGGTTTACAAGGAAGATTATGCATTTGAAACCCTAACCAATCATTTTCAAACGGTATCTTTAAAAGGATTTGGAATTGAAGAATTACCGGATGGCATCATCGCATCTGGCGCTATTTTATATTACCTTTCGGAAACGCAACACAATAAATTACAACATATTTCTTCAATTCAGCGAATTGCGGAAGACGCCTATGTTTGGATGGATCGTTTTACAATTAGAAATTTAGAATTGTATCACAGTTATAATCCAAATGCAGTCACTTTATTAGATGTTATCGATAGAACGCTTTCGCCAATGGGAGGAAGGTTGTTGAAACGTTGGTTGGCATTGCCATTAAAAGACATCAATAGAATAAAAAGTCGCCACGAAGTAGTTTCTTACCTAAAAGATAATCAAGGTATTTTAAAAGAAATTCAACACCAAATCAAGCAAATTTCTGATTTGGAGCGTTTGATTTCAAAAATAGCTACAGGAAAAGTTTCCCCTCGCGAAGTAGTTTATTTAAAGGAATCTTTAGACGCAATTATTCCAATAAAAAAAATAGCGTTGGAAAGTCCACAAGAAGCGGTTAAGGTAATTGGGGATAAATTACACGATTGTGAGTTGCTTCGTGAGAAGATAAAAACAACTTTAAATCAAGATGCGCCTGTCGCTATTGCAAAAGGGAATGCTATTGCAAAAGGCGTGAATACTGAATTGGATGAGTTACGTGCTATTTCTACTTCAGGAAAAGATTTTTTAGAGGGAATTGAGAAACGAGAATCGGAAAATACCGGGATTTCATCATTAAAAATTTCGTTTAATAACGTTTTTGGATATTATATTGAAGTTAGAAATACTCATAAGGATAAAGTTCCAGCTGACTGGATTCGCAAACAAACCTTAGTAAGTGCAGAGCGTTATATAACGGAAGAATTAAAAGAATATGAATCTAAGATTTTAGGTGCCGAAGAAAAAATCCATAAGTTGGAATCGGAATTATTTGAGCAATTGGTTGCTTGGATTACCACTTACATAAAACAAGTTCAGCTTAACGCCAATTTAGTGGCGCAGTTGGATTGCTTGACTTCTTTTGCTCAGTTGGCTATTGAAAACAAATATGTCTGCCCGGAATTAGATGAAACCTTTGAATTGGATATAAAAAACGGTCGCCATCCTGTAATTGAAAAACAATTGCCAGTTGGTACTCCTTACATTGCTAACGATGTTTATTTAGATCGAGAAACCCAGCAATTAATTATGATTACTGGTCCGAATATGTCGGGAAAATCCGCAATTTTACGCCAAACAGCATTGATAGTATTGCTGGCTCAAATGGGAAGTTTTGTACCTGCCGACCAAGTTAGAATGGGAATTATCGACAAAATTTTTACAAGAGTAGGGGCTTCCGATAATATCTCGATGGGAGAATCTACTTTTATGGTAGAAATGAATGAAACAGCCTCGATATTAAACAATTTATCTGATAGAAGTTTGATTTTGTTAGATGAAATTGGAAGAGGAACAAGTACCTACGATGGAATTTCTATAGCTTGGGCTATCGCTGAATTTTTGCACGAACATCCATCGAAACCAAAAACACTTTTTGCAACGCATTATCATGAATTGAATGAGATGAGCGAGTTATTACCTCGAATTCAAAATTTCAATGTTTCTGTTAAAGAATTAAAAGATACCGTACTTTTTATCAGAAAATTAGTAAAAGGAGGAAGTGCTCATAGTTTTGGAATACATGTGGCCAAAATGGCTGGAATGCCACAAACGGTTATTTTAAAAGCGCAAAAATTACTTAAAAAACTAGAAAAAGACCATTCTGGCGATGCTTTAGCTGGAATAAAATCAGAAAAAGAAGAAATGCAAATGAGTTTCTTTAATTTAGACGATCCTTTGTTAGAAGAAATTAAAGAAGAGATCTTAAACTTAGATATAAATACGTTGACACCTATTGAGGCGATGATGAAACTCAATGAAATCAAAAGAATGCTGACTAAAAAATAAGATATTTTTAGTTTAAAGGTAACGTTATCAGAAGGTTAAAACAAGGGCTTTATTTTTTTAAAAAAAAGGCTTGTGTAATTGAATAATTGTATTAAATTTGCCTCCGCAAACAAGTTCAACGAACGACTTTGTAATTAAAAGTTAGGTGCGTAATACAGAACAAGTAAAGCAGCTCTTTGTAAAAATTGAAATGCGAAAATAGCTCAGTTGGTAGAGCGCGACCTTGCCAAGGTCGAGGTCGCGGGTTCGAGCCCCGTTTTTCGCTCAAACATCATAAATGCTCGGATGGTGCTATATTTAATTAATTTTTTTTTAAAATTAGAATATAACATTACATTCAAAAAATGCTGGGATGGCGTTATATTTAATCAATTTTTTATAAAAAATTAGAATTTAATATTACATTCAAAAATGCTCGGATGGTGCTATATTTAATTAATTTTTTTAAAAAATTAGAATATAACATTACATTCAAAAATGCTCGGATGGTGCTATATTTAATTAATTTTTTTTAAAAATTAGAATATAACATTATAAAGTTTAATGCTCGGATGGTGAAATTGGTAGACACGCTGGACTTAAAATCCAGTGAACAGCAATGTTCGTGCGGGTTCAAGTCCCGCTCTGAGTACTAAAAAGCTTCAAACTTAAGGTTTGGAGCTTTTTTATTTTAATCAATTTAACATAGTCTCTAAAATCTAAAATCTTAATCTAAATGGGTGCTTTTGTGATCAGTAAAAGATTTGACGATTATTATAAATTTGTTTTCACTTCTAGAAAAGGGAAGGCAATATTTACCAGTTTTCGATACGAACTAAAATTTGAATGCGAGGAAGGAATTGAGTATTTTAAAAATGTAATTGATTCTGTTGTTTTTGAAAAAGAAAAATCATCTGGGGGTAAGTACTTTTTTAAAATTATTTTAGAGGATACTCATTTTGCAACTAGTAGAAAATACAACACAGAATTATTATTGGAAAAAGGGATCAATGAAATTAAGAACTATGCTCATAAAGCTGAAATTCTAGATTTCACTTTAAATGAAGTGGTGTTTCCTGATTAACTTCAACTATTGAAATAAAAAAAAGCCACGCATTGCGTGGCTTTTCAAATTCTTAGAATGTTTCTAATTATTTTGCAGCTGGAGCTTCAGCAGCTGGTGCAGCAGCTTCAGCAGCTGGAGCAGCAGCTTCAGCAGCAGGTGCAGCAGCAGTATCAACAGCAGCAGTGTCAACAGCAGGAGCTTCAACAGCAGGAGCTTCTACTGGAGCTTCTTCAGCTTTTTTACAAGAAACAGTTGCTAAAACAGCAACAAATGCTAAACTTAAAAGTACTTTTTTCATCTTACTTAGTTATAAAAGGTTAATTATTAATTCGGAGCAAAGATATAAATTTTTTAATAGTAAAAATTATTTTTTAATTTTTTTTCAAAAAAATAATATTTTGCAACTGTAAAATTATTTAACAATTACTGTGCCAAAAATTAAAAATCATATAAAAATATTAATAATTTTTGATTTATAGGATAATTACTTGTTTTTCAACGCTTTATTTTTCTTAGGGTGTACTAATTTCAATTCTTCAATTAAATTATTTGCACCAGCATACTTATCAATTATGAATAAAACGTATCGAATATCAACCATAACGTTTCTACAAATGCTAGGATCATAGTAAATATCACTCATTGTTCCTTCCCAAACTCGGTCAAAATTCAAACCTATTAAATTTCCATTGGCGTCAATTGCAGGACTTCCTGAATTTCCACCAGTGGTGTGATTAGTTCCTATAAAGCAAACAGGCATTTTACCGTTTTCACCATATTGACCATAATCTTTCTTTTTATATAAATCAATTAATTTTGCTGGGACATCAAATTCATAATCACCTGGAATGTATTTCTCCATCGCCCCATCTAGATAAGTTATGGGAGTATAAATAGTAGCATCTTTTGGTTCGTAACCTTTCACTTTTCCATAAGTAACTCTCAAAGTGCTATTGGCGTCTGGAAATATTCTAGAACCTTTATTTAACTCCAATTGTGCTTTCATATAAGTTCTTTGTAAAGCCGTAATTCTCAAATTGATTTCATCATATTTAGGCGCAACTTCCTTCAAGAATTTGTCGGCCATACTTTTGATGACAATAAAACCTTTATCAGCATTTAAATTTGCTAAAACTGTTTTTGAATCCCCAGAAAGCAGCTCTTTTAGGCTGTTGTAATTTACCAATTTTGAATTACCATAAACATCATTCGCAAGTTCAGTTGCATTAATGTTGCTCAAATTATTTGGTAAAAATTCCTTAGGCGATTTTGTAGAATACAAATGAATCAATTTCTCAAATACTTTTTGATCCACATTAGCATTAAAATCTTTGTAGAAATCAGCTAATCCTGTAATCAAGTTATTTTTTCTATCGTTAAATGCTTGTTCACCCTTAGAATTATATACTTGTTCCAATTGGTATAATTTATATCCAACACTCAAAAGTTCGGTATTTCTTAATGCCACTTCCGAAAAATAATCTCTCGCCAACGCATAAGATTTAATTTCAGTATAGTTTTTTTCAAAATCGCTAAGTAAATTTCCGTATTCTGCTTGTTTTCCTGCTTTTCCAACCTTTTCTTGGAAAACAACTTCTTGCTTTCTTTTGATTTCAACGGCATTCGATTTTGTTAACCCTTGTGTTTCCCCAATCCATTTTTTCCAATAATTGGCAATACTTGCATATTTTGAAGCATATTGAATTTTGATCGCGTTGTCTTTTCTCATAAAACCATCTGCAACTTTCAACGCGTTGTCGCGAATTTCAATTTTTGCTGGATTTAATTCTTTTACAATTTGCTCAATTGCAACCGCTGGTAAATATTCGCTTGTTTTTCCTGGGTAACCAAAAACCAATGTAAAATCATCTTCTTTTACCCCATCTAATGAAACTGGTAAAAAGTGTTTTGGAGTATAAGGAACGTTATCTTTTGAATAACTAGCTGGGTGATTGTTTTTGTCTGCGTAAATTCTAAACAATGAAAAATCCCCGGTATGTCTTGGCCAAACCCAGTTGTCGGTATCCGATCCAAATTTCCCTATTGATGATGGTGGAGCACCAACTAAACGAACATCTTTATAGGTTTCTGTTACAAAAAGCATGTATTGATTTCCTTCGTAAAAAGTTCTGATTTTGTTTTCTTGCCAGCTTTCCTTTGGTAACAAATTGCTTAAGGAAGTAATGTTTTCTTGAATTTTCTTTTGTTTTTCCAATTCAGTTGCCAATGTCGAAGTTCCTTCCAAAACTTTCGAAGTGACATCTTCAATTTTAACAATGAAAGTCACCACCAAATCTTCATTTGGTAATTCTTCAGACATTTTATAAGCCCAAAAACCATTCGTTAAATAATCATGATCTACGGTAGAGTGATTTTGAATGGCATCAAATCCGCAGTGATGATTGGTTAATAATAATCCTTTTGGAGAAATTACTTCGGAAGTACACCCACCATTAAAATGTGGAACGGCATCTTTCAAGCTCGATTTATTTACCGAATAAATATCGGCGGCAGTCATTTTCATGCCTAAATTTTTCATCTCTTTTTCATTCATTCCCTGCAATAACGAAGGAATCCACATTCCACCTTGTTGCGCTTGAACTTGAATTACAAAAAATAATAGTAGTAATTTTAAATGTTTCATTTTAGTTTTTTGTTAGTTAGTTTTTTTCTGGATAATATAATTCATTATGATTTCTGTAGCATTTTTATTCATTTCTACAAAGGTGCTACAAATATGCCCTTTTTCAAGACGAACGTCCGAATTTTGTATTAATTTGTCAAATGTTTCGTTCAACTCCTCTTGGTTTGTGATGGAAATGCAACCATTCATTTTTACTAATGCGGTTGCTTCCGCAAAATGACTGTAATTCGGTCCAATAATTATTGGCACACCAAATGTTGCTGGTTCTAAAATATTATGAACACCAGGGTTTCCAAATCCGCCACCCACATAAGCAATATCAGCATAACTGTATATTTTAGTCAAAAGACCAATAGTATCAATAATTAAAACATCGTGTTCAGCCAATTTTGAAGCGTCTAAATCATTGAAATTGATCGAAGAAAATAGGATGGTTTTTTTAGAAATTTGTTTTTTTAAATCGGAAATCTGATCTTTATTAATGTTATGAGGCGCAATAATAAATTTCACATTATTGGACGAATTGATGAAGTTTACCAATAACGTTTCGTCTTTTGGCCAAGAACTTCCCGCCACTACCGTAAGGGTGTTGTTTTTGAATTTATCAATAAAATCTAGTTGGTTGTTTTGATTTAATATGGCGAAAACACGATCAAAACGGGTGTCTCCCGAAACCGTTACATTGGTTTTTCCAAGTTTTAACAACAACTCTTTAGAACTTAAATTTTGAACAAAAAAATGTTCAAATGTATCTAAAGCTTTTCTGTAAAAACCGCCATACCATTTGAAAAATACTTGCTTCTCTCTGAAAATACCAGAAATTAAATACGTAGGAATTTCTCTAATTTGTAATGCATTTAAGTAATTTGGCCAATATTCATATTTAATAAAGAAAGCCATATCGGGGCGAACAATTTTCATGAATTGTTCCACATTCGATTGGGTATCCAAAGGCAAATAAACGGTAACGTCGGCAATGGTGTTATTTTTACGAACTTCATAACCCGATGGTGAAAAAAAAGTCAATACAATCAAGTGATTTGGAAATCTACTTTTCATTCGTTCCATCACTGGCAACCCTTGCTCATATTCGCCTAATGAAGCCGCGTGAAACCAAATCGTTTTATCGTAATATTTAATTTTATTGGATAATATTTTAAAAACGGACTTTCTGCCTTCAACAAAAAGTTTAATTTTTTTGCTGAAAAGCGCCACGATTTTTAAAATAAAATCGGCCAAAACCACGATTAAATTATATATAAATAACATAGATTGTAATTTGTGGCGCTAAAATACATCACTTTATAGAATTTTCATTGATATAACTCATTAAATAACTATTTTTGTATTCAGTTTGAAGAAATTACAATTGATATTCGCCGATTTTCTTTAAATTTCAAAACTTATTTAATCTATTTATTGATGAAAAAAATCCAAATGGTTGACCTGAAAGGGCAATACGAAGCTATCAAAGAAACGGTAAATAACTCTATTCAAGAAGTTTTAGATACCAATACTTATATAAACGGACCTCAAGTTCAGCAATTTCAAAAAAACCTAGAAACCTACCTTGATGTAAAACACGTAATTCCATGTGCAAATGGAACTGATGCTTTACAAATTGCAATGATGGGTTTAAATTTAAAGCCTGGTGATGAGGTGATTACTGCCGATTTCACCTTTGCTGCAACCGTTGAAGTAATTGCATTATTGCAGTTAACACCTGTTTTAGTAGATGTGGATTTAGTAAATATGAATATTTCTATCGAAGCCATTAAAAAAGCGATTACTCCAAAAACCAAAGCCATCGTGCCGGTTCATTTGTTTGGTCGTGCTGCCAATATGGAAGCAATAATGCGCATCGCAAACGAACATAATTTATATGTAATTGAAGATAATGCTCAAGCGATTGGCGCCAATTGTAAATTTTCTGACGGTACTAAAAAGAAAGTGGGAACCATCGGGCATGTTGGATCTACTTCATTTTTTCCTTCAAAAAATTTAGGATGTTATGGTGACGGAGGTGCGATTTTCACCAATGATGATGCACTTGCGCACCAACTTCGTGGAATTGTAAATCACGGAATGTATGTTCGCTACCATCACGATGTTGTGGGAGTAAATTCTCGTTTGGACAGTATTCAAGCCGCAGTTTTAAATGCAAAATTACCTTTATTGGATCAATATAATGCTGCTCGTCAAAATGCTGCTAGAAAATATTCTGCCGCTTTTGAAGGCCATAAAAACATTATTGCGCCAAGTATTTGCGACATTTGCGACTGCCACGTTTTTCACCAATATACACTCAGAATTATCGATGCTGACCGCGATGGATTGATGCAACATTTATTGGACAAAGGAATTCCATGCGCAATTTATTACCCAATTCCGTTGCATTCTCAAAAGGCCTACATGGATGCGAGATACAAGGAAACCGATTTTCCAGTAACCAATTTATTGGCAAAACAAGTCATTTCTTTGCCAATGCACACTGAATTAGATGACGAACAAATTAAGTTCATCACCGACTCTGTTTTAGAATATTTGAAATAATTTTTTTTAGGAGCAATTTCCTGCTATTCGCTATATCTGTTGTGGCGAACCCCGCCACAACAGGATGCCGCTGCTATCAGGGCTAAATAAGTAACAACCAAACAATAATAATATGAAGATTTTAGTAACAGGAGGTTTAGGATTTATCGGTTCACACACAGTTGTGGAATTACAAAACGAAGGGTTTGAAGTGGTTATAATTGATAATCTTTCTAATTCTTCCGAAACTGTTTTAGACGGAATTGTTACTATAACAGGTAAAAAACCAGTATTTGAAAACCTTGATGTAAGAGAAAAAGCTGCGGTTCAAAATTTCTTCAAGAATCACAATAATATTGATGGAGTCATTCATTTTGCCGCTTCAAAAGCTGTTGGTGAAAGTGTTGAAAACCCCTTGTTATACTATGAAAACAATATCAACTCTTTAGTTTACCTGCTTCAAGAATTACAAAATAAACCAAGTTCTAATTTTATTTTTAGTTCTTCATGTACCGTTTACGGTCAAGCTGAAGAAATGCCAATTACAGAAAATGCGCCTATTCAAGTCGCAATGTCTCCTTATGGAAACACCAAACAAATAGGAGAAGAAATTATTCGTGATGTGGCTAAAGTATCTAATATTAAAGCCATTTTGTTACGTTATTTCAATCCTATTGGAGCACATCCATCGGCAGCAATTGGAGAATTACCAATTGGAGTTCCACAAAATTTAGTTCCATTTATCACCCAAACGGGCCTCGGATTAAGAAAAGAATTGTCGGTTTACGGTAACGATTATCCTACTCCAGATGGAACGGCTGTTCGCGATTATATCCACGTAGTAGATTTGGCAAAAGCCCATGTAATTGCGTTAAAACGCCTTTTAGAAAATAAAAACGAAGGCAATATTGAAACTTTTAATCTAGGAACAGGAACAGGAAGTTCTGTTTTGGAAGTAATTCAAGCATTCGAAAAAGTTAGCGGTCAAAAGCTACCTTACAAAATTGTGGATAGGAGAGAAGGCGACGTTACTTCAGCTTATGCCAATACTGATAAAGCCAATATAGTATTAGGTTGGACAGCCGAATCAACATTGGAAGAAGCCGTTGCTAGTGCTTGGAAATGGGAACAAAAAATCCGTTCCTAATTTGATTAATCCAATGAATCAAATTCAAAATATACTTGTAATTGGTTTCGTTTGGCCAGAGCCAAATTCTTCGGCTGCAGGTACTCGAATGGAGCAATTATTGATTTTATTCAAACAATGGGGCTGGAAAGTAACGTTTGCGACACCGGCAATGGAAAGTGATTTTATGATTGATTTGGCTGCTATAGGAGTTGAAAAAAAAGCCATAAAATTAAATTGTTCCAGTTTTGACGAATTTGTCCAAGAGTTAAATCCCACGATGGTGTTTTTCGATCGGTTTTTGATGGAAGAACAATTTGGCTGGAGGGTGGCTGAATTTTGTCCAAACGCATTAAGAATATTAGACACAATCGACCTTCATTGTTTGCGATTATCTCGTCAAAAAGCATTTAAAGAGAATCGCAAATTTGAATTCCAAGATTTACTAACCGAAGAAATTTCGAAAAGAGAAATCGCAAGTATTTTACGTTGTGATCTTTCTATCATGGTTTCGGAAGTGGAAATGGATTTGTTGCAAAACACCTTTAAAATAGATTCTGTTTTATTGTATTATCTACCTTTATTTTTAGATCCAATTTCTAAAGAAGAAAGTGATAATTGGTTGCCATTTGAAGAACGAAAAGATTTTATTTTTATAGGGAATTTTGTTCATGAACCCAATTGGAATGCCGTTCAATATTTAAATGAAACGATTTGGCCCTTAATTAGAAAAGAAATGCCGGAAGCCAATTTACTAGTTTACGGTGCCTATCCATCTCAAAAGGTGTTGCAATTGCACCAACCCAAAAAAGGATTTCATATTCTAGGGCGTGCTGAAAATGCACAAGAAGTCGTTTCAAAAGCACGAGTTGTTTTAGCACCCTTGCGATTTGGAGCGGGAATTAAGGGAAAATTATTGGAAGCCATGCAATGTGGAACGCCAAGTGTTACCACTTCAATTGGTGCAGAATCTATGAATGGCGATCATCCCTGGAATGGTTTTATAACTGATAACCCAAACGAATTTGCTGCAAAAGCGATTTCATTATATAATGACAAAACCATTTGGAATTCAGCTCAAATTAATGGAATAACAATTATTGAAAAACGCTATTTGAAGTCGGATTTTGTAAACGATTTTAAAGAGGTTATTTGTAATTTGGAAGCCAATTTAAACCAACATCGTTTAAAGAATTTTATGGGTTCTGTTTTACAACACCAATCGCTTCAAAGTAGTAAATACATGTCCAAGTGGATTGAAGAGAAGAACAAATAAAAAAGTCCCGCTAATAACGGGACTTTTTTTATAAATATATATTTAAAATTTACGCTAACATCGTAACTGGGTTTTCAATGTATTGTTTTAATGTTTGAAGGAATTGTGCTCCCGTAGCGCCGTCAATTGTTCGATGATCACAAGCTAATGAAAGCATCATGGTATTTCCAACAACAATTTGTCCGTTTTTCACTACTGGTTTTTCAACAATTGCACCTACAGATAAAATCGCAGAATTGGGTTGGTTGATAATTGAATTGAATTCAGTTATTCCAAACATTCCTAAATTAGAAATAGTAAAAGTACTACCTTCCATTTCTGATGGCAATAATTTTTTACCTTTTGCTCTTCCAGCAAGATCTCGAACATTTTCTCCTATTTGTGATAAACTCATTGCATCTGTAAATGGTAAAACAGGAACTACTAATCCATCTTCAACGGCTACAGCAACGCCAATATTCACGTGGTAATTGATTAGAATTGAATCTTCTCTCCACTGTGAATTTATTTTTGGATGTTTCTTTAATGCCAATGCACTTGCTTTAATTACCATATCGTTAAATGACACTTTCGTATCTGGAACGCTATTAATAATTGCTCTAGACTTCATTGCTTCATCCATTGAAACCTCAATAACAAGGTTGTAATGTGGAGCTGTAAATAAAGATTCCGCCAAACGTTTTGCAATAATTTTGCGCATTTGTGAATTCTTAATTTCTTCTGTCATTTTTTCTCCTGCAGGAACAACTGGCCTAGGGGCAACTGGTGCTGCCTCTGCTGGAGCAGAAACTGATGGTTGAGCTATTGCAACTGAAGTTCCAGGTACAAAATTCTCAACATCGCTTTTTATAATTCTTCCGTTCTCACCAGAACCATTAACTTGAGAAAGGTTAATTCCTTTTTCTTCAGCTATTTTTCTTGCTAATGGAGATACAAATACTCTTTCGTTTGAGGTAGTTGGTTGTTCGTTGATGGTTGATGGTTGTTGGTTGTTGGTTGTTGGTTCTAAAACAGATTCAACAACTGCTTCACTTCCTCCTGCTTTAAAGTTTTCAGCTAATCCAGAAATATCTGTTCCTGCTGGCCCTATTATTGCTAAAAGAGAGTCGCAAGGTGCAGTTCCACCTTCTGGTATTCCTATGTATAATAAAGTACCGGCATTGAAAGATTCAAATTCCATAGTGGCTTTATCCGTTTCAATTTCGGCAAGAATATCGCCTTCAGACACTTTATCGCCTACTTTCTTTAACCATGTTGCCACAGTTCCATCGGTCATTGTATCACTTAAACGAGGCATTGTAACCATTACAACTCCTTTAGGAATCCCCATCCCAGCCTTCCCCGAAGGGGAAGGAGTTGAAACGGATGTATTATTTGCGTCTGAAATTTCAGTTTCTTTTACCTCTCCGGCAACTTCCCCTTCGGGGGTTGGGGGGCTTATTAAATCAGAAATATCCTCTCCTTCTTTTCCTATGATTGCTAATAGTGAGTCACAAGCTGCCGATTCTCCTTCTTTAATTCCGATATATAAAAGCGTACCAGAATTAAAAGATTCAAATTCCATTGTTGCTTTATCAGTTTCGATTTCTGCAAGAATATCACCTTCAGAAACTTTATCGCCTACTTTTTTAAGCCATGAAGCTACGGTTCCTTCGGTCATCGTATCGCTCAATCGAGGCATGGTAATTACTTTTGCCATAATTATTTCAGTTTATGAGGGATAAATGGATAGTTTTCTTGTTCGTAAACAACATCGTATAATTGTTGTACTTCTGGAAATGGAGATTCCTCAGCAAATGTTGCGCATTCTTCAACTAAGTCTTTTACTCTTTCGTCGATAGCTTCAATTTCTTCTGCTGTAGCATATTTTTGGTCCATAATTACATCTAAAACTTGTGTAATTGGATCAATTTTTCTGTATTCGTCCACTTCTTCTTTGGTACGATATAATTGCGCATCCGACATAGAGTGACCTCTATAACGGTACGTTTTCATTTCTAAAAATGTAGGTCCGTCACCACGACGGGCTCTATCAATTGCTTCGTGCATTGCTTCTGCAACTTTCACAGGGTTCATTCCATCAACAGGTCCGCAAGGCATTTCATAACCCAAACCAAGTTTCCAAATATCAGTATGATTTGCAGTTCTTTCAACAGAAGTTCCCATTGCATATCCATTGTTTTCTACAATAAACACTACCGGTAATTTCCACAACATTGCCATGTTAAAAGCTTCGTGAAGAGATCCTTGACGTGCGGCACCATCACCAAAATAGGTCATAGTTACACCTCCAGTTTCAAAATATTTATCAGCAAAAGCCATTCCAGCTCCTACAGGGATTTGAGCTCCAACAATTCCATGCCCTCCAAAGAAACCATGTTCTTTAGAAAAAATGTGCATTGAACCACCCATACCTTTAGAAGTACCAGTTACTTTTCCTAATAATTCAGCCATTACTTTTCTAGGATCAACACCCATTCCAATTGGCTGAACGTGATTTCTGTAGGCAGTAATCATTTTATCTTTTGACAAGTCCATTGCGTGTAATGCACCAGCTAAAACTGCTTCTTGCCCATTGTATAAATGTAGGAAACCTCTTACTTTTTGTTGAATGTAAAGCGCTGCTAATTTGTCTTCAAATTTTCTCCAAAGTAGCATGTCTTCGTACCACTTCAAGTAAACTTCTTTTGTAACTTCTTTCATTTTGGTAGATTGTTTATTGTATCTGCATTTTAATAACTATTTAAAAATAGAAATTCACACAAATTTCAAGATGCAAAAATAATACATTACTTCTAAGAAGTAAAATATAATAGTATTTTTATTTATAAATTTATTACCATCACTATTAATAGTATTTATTAGTTCTTTTTTTTAAGAAATTTTCTAATTATGGCATTATTTTTCAATATTATGTAATTATTGTTCATTATTTATTTATAATTTTTACAATAATTTTTTGTCAAATAGTAGTGGCAATAAATTCTTCAATGAATCTGATTTATAAACGTTTCCTGATTCTCCCATAAAATAAATTTCAATGGGTTGTTCTTGTTTTATTTCATATTCAGAAATGGATTGGCGACAAGCGCCACAAGGCGGAATAGGAGTGAGTGTTGGATTGTGATCAGAAGTTGCAGATATTGCCATTTTAGTAATTTTTGCATCTGGATAGAGTGATCCAGCCGAAAATATTGCTACTCTTTCTGCACAAAGTCCCGAAGGATAAGCTGCGTTTTCTTGGTTTGAACCTAATACAATTTTATTATTATCCAATACTATTGCAACTCCCACTCGAAAATTGGAATAGGGTGCGTAGGCCTTCTTTCTTATTTCAATGGCTTGTTCCATCAATGAAAAAACATCATTTGGTAATTCTGACACAGAATCATATACGGTGAAGGTAGTAGTAATACTTATTTCTTTCATAATTTTTGAGGAAAAAAAATCCAAATTTCATTGAAATTTGGATTCTATTTTTATTATCAATTGACTATTAATATTCTTCGTATTTATCTCCAAAGTTAAATGTTAAAGAGAATCGTAAGGTGTTTTCCAACGGGTTTTGAACTTTAGAAGTTGACATTAAATAGGAAACATCAATTTTTACCACATTGTATTTAAATCCAGCTCCTAAAGTAAAATATTGTCTTGCGCCTTTTACTGGACTTTCATGAAAATAGCCTAAACGCATTGCAAATGAATCTTGGTATAAATATTCCGCTGCTGCAGAATAGGTAATTTCTTTTAATTCTTCGCTAAATCCACCAGGTGCATCATTAAAGGATTTGAAAATGCCTGAAACCCAACCAATTTTTTTATAGTCGGCGTTTGCATCCCTTAAATCTTGTGTATTCGCTATCCCATCATTATTATAATCATATAAATTAGAACTATCCATTTGAGGTGTTGGAACTAATAATTTATTAAATTCTAAACTGGTAGTAATTTTGTTGTAATCATCAAATATAAAGTCAAAACTACCTCCTAATTTCATTTGCGCAGGTAAAAAATTCGCATTGATATCAGAAACATTAGCATCATAATTTATTTTAGGGCCTAAGTTTTGAAAGTTGAAACCAATTCTATATCTGCCATCAAAATCGGCAAATGCAGTTTGCTCTGATTGGAAAAAACCTGCCACATCAAAGGCAAACGTTTTTGCAGCTGTTCTATCATTTGTAGCATCAATTTTTAAACTTGAGCTAATAAATCTTCCGGCAACCGACATCGAGAATTTATCACTTAATTTTAAAGCGTAGGAACCGTCTAGTGACAATTCATTTGGTTTTACGACATTTGCAGGGTCATAGGCATTGTCTCGTAACTCAATTTCTCCTAAACTAAAATATCTCAAACTAAATGCAAAAGCACTTCTTTCATTATATCTGTTAAAATAGTTTACCTGACCTAGCGAAATATCATTCACTAATGCAGTAAGGTAGGGAGTATAACTAGTTGTAAAGCCTTGTTTTTCTGTCGAAAAGGCATATTTTGCTGGATTCCATTGCTGAGAAAAGGCATCAGCCGAAGTAGCAACTCCTTGGTCTGCCAAACCTGCGGCTCTAGCATCGGCAGCAATTAATAAAAACGGAACCCCTGTAGTTATTACCCTTTCTTGTGCTTTTATGTTTGAAATTGCAGTAAAGCAAAACAATATTATGGCTATTCTTTTCATTCTATTTAAAAATTATATTAGACAAATATAGTACATTATTAAAGTATTACCAATTTTTCAAACTTTTCCGTTTTTTGATTGGTTAAAGTTGATTTTACAGTCAATTTATAAACATAAACCCCTTTTCCAATTTTATCACCAAAATCGTCTTTTCCATCCCAGGTGATATCTCGCGAAAGAAATCCATCGGTGTAAACGACTTGATTTTTAGACCAAACTATTTTTCCCGTAATTGTCATCACTTGAACTTGAACTTCAAGGGCTTCATAAGGATGATTATGGGTGAACCAAAATTGAGTATAATTTACAAATGGATTTGGGTAATTTAGTACGTTGGTTAACGTCATGGAATCATCGCTTACTACTACAAATTGAATTTCAGCACTAATAGGATTATTGTAAACATCCCATGCTTTAAATGTAATTGTATGAATTCCTGGCGTTAAATTTCTAAATGGGTATCTCAATTTCCCTTTTTTATAATTATCCAATTCGGTTTCATAATAATCGTTTATAATAAAAGGTGCGCTTTCATTTCCATCTAAAATGGCTACAATGTCATGTCCAATTCCGCTTGCAGTATTTATTCCATTTTCATCCTCAAGATAAGCAAGAAAAAATGGAGATGCATTCGTAATTCCGCCGTAAACAAATGTTTGGTCGTTCATGTATAATTTTACCGTTGGAGGAGCGGTGTCGGCTGCAGCCAATGTGTTTATGCCTCCAATTTTAATAGCGGTATCTACTCCTGAATTATCTATAAATTCTGAATTTTTTTTCGAATAAAAACTAATTCTTCCATTTCCAACAGGGATTTTAATGTCTCTCGGAACTACAAAACCAAATTCAAATTGTCCATTTGTTACTGATGCATTTCCTCTGAAAATAGTTTCTCCAAGAGTTGTAAAATTAAGCGATGGACTATTTCCATCATTATTTAAAGTTGCTTTTATAATGTTTTTATCAAAAATATTTATTGCTAATTCACCATTATAGGTTGGTAATAGGTTGTTGTTTTCATCGGTAACTTCACCCGATAATTTTACATAGGCTAGCGATTTAAAATCAGGGATTGTTCCAGTAACGGGAATGTCATTTACTTTAGTCAATCGAATTTTAGGTTTTGGTATGGCCAACATTAATGCGGGGTCACCAATATAAAAAACAACATTTGAAGAAGAACTTGGATTACTATTTTTAGCTAATCTTAGGGCCTCTGCAATTGATGTATATTGGTTTGAACCATAAGAAAATAAATATTCCGATAGTTTATCATTAAAGAACTCTGCCGATCCTTGTCCAATTGATCGCGTGGTGGTAACCATTGAAATAGCACCTCCTTTTGGATTCCAATAGGTGTATTCTCCAGCCGTTGGGCGATACGGATTATCAAATCGCGAAAAATCACAAGTTATAGTAATGAATAAAGGATATTTGTATTGATTACTTAAAGTTTGACCATCGGATTTTTCCCAAATCCGTTCTCCCGTCAACCCATCTTCACCCCCATGTCCTAAATAATTGAACACTAAAGCTCCTTTTTCAAATGCGTTAAAAATATCTTCCCTGGCTTTTGGATAACGATTCCCCCCTGAAGAAGTTTCTTGAATGTAAGAATCTAAAAGCACTTTTTTAACATTGATAAAAGGTTTTTCCAAAACAATTCTGTCTGCCAATTGATTTTGTCGAAATTGCAATGTTGCGTCGGAAGCTCTATCGGAGTCATCAGAAATAGCAACATAGTTATTTCTCCAATTGCCATATGATTTCAAATCATTGTATTCAAAAACCTTATTAATCATCTCTTCCGCTTGTGCATTGGTACTAACCAACATTCTTCCCACAGCAATATCAATTCCGCCAAAGTAATAAGCGACATTTCCCTCAGTAGGGTCCATGTAGCCAAAAAAGTCATCGGAAGTATAGGATGCTTCACCACCAGTTGTACTATTTAAGGCATGATATATAGGTACAATATTTGAATTATTTGGAATTCTATTTTTATAATCAAATGATGCATCGCCAAATAAATTGACATATTTTATTCTTTTTGAAGAGTCGGAAGCATTAAAATATACATATTTAATAAAATTTCTAATGGCTGCAATATCTTGTTTTCCAGATGAAAATTCTTCATAAATAGATTCCAATGTAACCGTTTTTACATTTAAATGGGAATAATTGGAATGAAAAGCCGCTAATTTATCAGCTTGAGGTTTTAAAAATTCAGGTGTAACAATTAAATAGTCAAGATCTTGAAAAACGCCTTGAATGTTTTTAAAAATAGTGCCTTTTAGATTTTGATTGGCCACTCTAGTTGAATTTTCTTTTAACGGAGTATACAAATCGGCGTAATCAATAGCAATATAATTTCGAGTGTCTCCAAGGGCAGCTTTAAAGCTAAAATTAATTTGATTTGGATTGTCAATATTGGTAACATTATATATATCTGTAATATCCCAAACATTTGAAATTCCTGATGCCGAATTGAATTGGTAAGAAGCTATACCGGAAAGTGTATTAGTTGCATTGTATTGAAATCGGAATTGCTTGCCGTAACCTGTTAAATTTCGTTTCGATTTTAGAATAATATTGTCTAAATAAGCATTTGAAGAAGGAACTCCAGCGTTATCATAAGTCAGTTTTATTTTAATAGTATTTGCAGCAGCAATAGTAGTACTGGCAGGTAATGACGCGATATTTAGTTCCGTTCCAGAGCCGGCAGTTATTGCAGATAAATTAATATTTCCAACTAATTGTCCATTGGATTCTACTTTAAAAGAGGTTGCATTATAAGCGTTTGAACCAACAATTACGTTTAAATTTGCTGGCGAAGTTGTTACTGCGTTTGGAACATCAAATGTAAATTCTTGAACATTATTAATATTAAATGCTTCACCAAACCATTGTCTACCAGCTCTTACGATATTTATTAAATCTACTTCGTGAAATTGATAATCATCAAACGTTGTAATAGTTAAGTTTGCTGCCTGTGTTGGTTGTGTAAAATTTTGAATTCGTTTTCCTAAATCGCCAGTCACAGTAACGTAGTAAAAGGATTTAGAAGCAAATAAATTACTGTTGGTTTGGCTTTCTTCATTCCAATTATCAATTCCCTCGGCATAAAAAAGGATATAATCATTGTCGTTAAAAATTCCATCACTTTCACCGACAAACTGAATGGCATTTTCAGCTAAATCATTCGGATAAGAGGTGCTATTTAATAAAGGCAGCATCCGGCCTCCGTTACCATAAATTTTAATTTTCCTAGGATCTACGTTGACATTTAAACCCAAGTCTTTTAAAAAATCTTTCGAAATTCTATAAACACCCGATTTTTCAACATAAAACCGAAACCAATCCCCAGAGGCTAAAACGGAATTAGAAAGTTGAAGCGTGTTATTGGATTCTAGAGAATTTCTTGCAGAACTATTATTTAAAAAATAATAAGAAAATGAGATTACTTTTTTGTAACCTTCAGCATTTTTTATTATTGGTGAAATACTAATAAAGGCATATATTTTATCTCTTGAAAGTGTTGATTTTAATGATGCTTTTATTGAACTTGGAATATTTTTGCTGTTTAAATCTCCAAGTTCAGAGGTGGAGATATCTTCATAAATAACATTAGTAATTTGGAGTGAATTTTCATCTACCAATTCTGATTGAGGTAAATTTATGCTGTAGAAAACCACTTTTTTAGAATTGTCGAATGTAAAATTTTCAGATTTTATATGCGGGATATTATATTTATTTGTGCCAACAGAAAACTCTGAATTTGTAGTCCATACTAATGAAATAGCTCCTTTTTGCTGAGAAAAAGTAGTGATTGAAAAAAGTAAGAAAAATAAAAATTTAACTTTCATAAGTTTTAATAACGCTAAATTACATTAATTAGTGTGTAGAATAAAATTAAATTTTGGCGCAATATATATAATATTTGATATATTTTTGCGTTAAGAGTTTGTAATCAAATTTTTTTGATCAAATTTTGAAATAAATTAAAACAAAAGTGTTGCGGTTTAATAGTTAATTATTATATTCGCCACGAAATTATTACCGTCATTAAGTATGAAAACAAACAAAAATCTAATTATCAATGTATTTCTAGTATTAGTTCTTCTTGTAGGAGCTTCTAGTTGTAGCAAAAAATCAAGCTCAAAAAGCGGATCGTCTGCTACTGGATGGAAAGTAAACGATAAAAAAGGAGGGTTCCAATACAATAGTAAGTATAAAAAACAAGAAACCGCGCCAGGTTTGGTTATGGTTGAAGGTGGAACTTTTACAATGGGTAAAGTTCAAGATGACGTAATGCGTGATTGGAATAATAATGCTAATCAACAACACGTTGCTTCATTTTATATGGATGAAACTGAGGTTACTAATTTAATGTATTTAGAATACTTAGATTGGACTAAAAGAGTTTTCCCTGCAGATGATGAAAAATATGAAAAAATATACTTAGGAATTTTACCAGACACCTTAGTTTGGAGAAATAGATTAGGATATAATGAAACCTATACAAATCATTATTTAAGACACCCTGCCTATGCATCCTATCCTGTAGTTGGAGTAAACTGGATTCAAGCAGTTGAATTTAGTAAATGGAGAACTGAAAGGGTAAATGAAAATGCTCTTGAGAAAGCAGGTTACTTAGAAAAAGACGCGAAAATTTTAAAAGTAACTGCTGAAAAAACATTTAACACAGAAACTTATTTAAATGCCCCAAGCAAAGCTTTTGGTGGAGACGAAAAAATTGTATTGAAAGGGCCTAAAAACTCCAAATCAAAACCAATTAAAGTAGCTGGTACTAAAGGAGAACCAGCAACAGAAAAAAATCCAACTGGAGTTTACGCTCAAAGGCAATCAGGAATTTTATTGCCGGAATATAGACTACCTACTGAAGCAGAATGGGAATATGCAGCTGCAGCAGATGTTGGACAAAGATTTTATAACACGTTTAAAGGTCAAAAGAAATATCCTTGGTCAGGTAGTTATACAAGATCTGGTAAAAGACAAACTAAAGGAGATCAATTGGCAAACTTCAAACAATCTAAAGGAGATTACGGTGGAATTGCTGGATGGTCTGATGATGGAGCAGACATTACTAACGTTGTAAAATCTTATCCTCCAAACGATTTTGGTTTATATGATATGGCAGGAAACGTTGCGGAATGGGTTGCAGATGTTTACAGACCTATGGTTGACGATGAAGTAAGTGATTTTAACTACTTCAGAGGTAACGAATACGAAAAAAACAAATTAGTAAAAGGAAAAGTTGATATTGTAACTGATGTTAAAGATATTAAATACCAAACTTTATCGAATGGAAAAGTTATAGCAAGAAGTCTTCCAGGTCAAATAGTTCAAGTACCAGTTGATGATAATGAAACATACCTTCGTCAAAACTTTGACAAAAGCTATGAAAAGAACTACAGAGATGGTGATAAACAATCAACAAATGACTTTAATAGCGAAAAGGCAACCAATACAAATGATAGTAACGGAATGTACAATTCTCCACAACATAATGTTTCAGTGAATGAATTAGGTATTACATTAAAACAAAAAGATTCAACAAATACTAGAACTACTTTAGTAAACGATAATGTTCGAGTTTACAAAGGAGGGTCTTGGAGAGATAGAGCTTATTGGTTAGACCCAGCTCAAAGAAGATATTTTCCACAAGACATGGCAACAGATTACATCGGATTTAGATGTGCGATGTCTAAAGTTGGCCCTAAGGCAGACAAAAAGAAAAGAGCAAGAAATTAATTTCACTCTAAATAATATTTAAAAGCCCTTTTTAGGGCTTTTATTTTATAAAATTGTTTTTCAATATGGATATTAAAAGTGTTCACGACTATTTTTTAAAATGCAATTCAGTTTCAATAGATACTAGAAAAATTGAATCTGGCTCTATGTTTGTTGCAATAAAAGGAGAAAATTTTGATGCCAATACATTTGCTAAAGATGCGTTGGAAAAAGGAGCTTCCTTTGTAATTATTGATAATCCTGATTACTTTATAGATGAACGAACAATTGTTGTAGAAGACAGTTTAATTACTTTGCAAGAGTTGGCAAAGTTTCATAGAGAGTATTTGAACATCCCGATAATAGCTTTAACGGGAAGTAATGGTAAAACTACCACTAAAGAATTAATTCAGGTGGTGTTGGGTCAAAAATACAATACTAAAGCTACATTGGGTAATTTAAATAATCATATTGGCGTGCCATTAACATTGCTTTCTTTTAGTAAAGAAACAGAAGTGGGTATTGTAGAAATGGGGGCCAACCATCAAAAAGAAATTGAGTTTTTATGTGAAATAGCAAAACCGGATTATGGTTATATTACCAATTTCGGAAAAGCACATTTAGAAGGATTTGGTGGAGTTGAAGGAGTGATTAAAGGAAAATCTGAAATGTATTCCTATTTAAGCACTCATCATAAAACAGCTTTTGTAAATTTGAATGATCCAATTCAAGTCGATAAAACTATTAATATCAATTCATTTACTTTTGGATTAAATAATCAAAATGCAGACGTTTTAATCGATTCAATTACCGCAAATCCATTTGTTGAGGTTGTAACCAACAACACTAAAATTACTTCACACTTAATAGGGCTTTACAATTCAAATAATATAAATGCTGCTATTTCAATTGGAATTAAATTTGGAGTTTCTTTAGAAGCTATAAAAAATGCAATTGAAGGATTTGTTCCGCAAAACAATAGGTCTCAAATGTTGACTATTAATTCAAATGAAATAATATTAGATGCCTATAATGCCAATCCAAGTAGTATGGCGGTGGCGTTAGAGAATTTTTTCCAATTGGAAAATGATAATAAAATTGCAATTCTTGGCGATATGTTTGAATTAGGTAATGAAAGTCTGTTGGAACATAAAGCAATTATTGATTTAGTAATAAATAACAATACAATTACCACTTACTTTATCGGTAAAGACTTTTATTCGAATAAAATTGAAAATAAAAACTGCAAATTCTTTATTTCATATGAAGATTTTTCTGAGTATTTCAAAGAAACTAAAATAAATCACTCCTTAATATTAATAAAGGGTTCAAGAGGTATGGCTTTAGAACGTTCGCTTCGATTACTTTATTAAGAATTCTTCAATTTTATATTTAAAAAAAAAATCATGTATTAATCTTGAATATGTGAATTTTAATTCATTAATTTGTTTTAATTAATAAATTGTGTTCGCACACGATAATTCGTACAGTTTCGTGAACAATTAATTTATTGCGTCAATTTTTATTTTAAAAATAATTTTTATGAAAAATTTTACATTTAGGTTTTTACAAGGCAAAACGAGATTTGCTTTTTTTAGCTTGTTTTTGATGTTATTATTAAGTACCCAAGCAACTTGGAGCCAACAAGTAATTGGACAATATTCTCCTATGGATGGAGGTTTTGAGGGTCAAGCAAGTTCAGGTGCGGTTGCAAGTGGAAGTATAGCTACTTTAACAACTAGTTCAGTTTGGACAACAAGTAGTTCGGCTTTAGCAACTTATTTAACCGATACACCAAGAACGGGAACCAAATATGTTAATTTTATTGGTGGAGGTACTAAAAGGCTTCAATCACCTACATTTAATGCTGCTTTATTGGCAGCAGGTCAGTATACTGTTCAATATTATTACAGAACAGCGAGCGCAACTTCCACAGGGCCTCAGATGCAAGTTGGAGCAAGTACAGACGGTACCGCAACTCCTACCTATTCATCAACATCAACTACTGGTGCTGATTTACCCGGGACTAGTGGGGTATGGACAAAATATAATATGCAATTTACTCTTGCCACTGCTGGTGCTTCACCAAAATTTGGATTAGGAATAATTAGAACAATTGCAGCGCCTGCAGTTCCATTAGATATTGATGATGTTGTTATGTATGCAGGTGCATTAGATGCTACAGTTCCTGCAGATGCAACAGCTGCTTCAACTTCGCCTGCTTCTCTTATTTCATTAAATGTTAACTGGACAGGTTTACTAAATGCAGGAGATGGTGGTGGTTATGTAATAGTTAGATCTACTTCAGCAAATGCAGTAACATTAAATCCTAATGGTATTTATGCAGTTAATAATACGAGTGCTACTGGGGGAGGAACAATTGTTGCTATCGTACCTGGTGTAGCTGGGGCTAATACTTATGTTGATTCTGGATTAACACCAGGAGCAACATACTATTATTCTATTTTTGCTGTAGATAAAGCTTTTAATTATTCTGCAATTGCTGCAACTTGTAGTGGAACACCATCAAGTACAACGCCAGCTTTATTAACTTCACCAGCTTCATTAGCATTTGGTTATGTAAAGGTTAATAATTCTAATACTCAGAGTTTTAATTTATTCGGAGGAACATTATCACCCGCTTCAGGAAATATTACTGTAACAGCTCCTACAGGTTTTTTAGTATCTACATCTAGTTCAACTGGATTTGCTTCTACTGTTAATGTGCCTTACACAGGAGGTTCTTTAGGTTCAACTACAATATATGTTAAATTTTCACCAACCGCTATTCAAGCATATCCTGGTTCAATATCACTTTCAGGGGGATCGGCAACATTAAGCGTTAGCTTAACAGCGTTTGGTTCGGATTATAACTTCGGCTCATATAAATCAGTAGCTACAGGAAACTGGAGTGCTAGTACAACTTGGAGCAAATGGGATGGTTCAGCATGGAGCGCTTGTGTATCTCCAGATTTTCCAAATTCATCAACTTCTGATGTATATGTTACGGGAGGATTTACAGTAACCTACGATCCTGCAATAGCAGCAACTGTTGTAAATACTATTGCAGCTGCTAAAAGCTGTAGCAATTTATATGTTGACACAAATAGTACTTTAAATTCAACAGGATTAGTAAATGCTGTTAAATGGTTGAACGTTTATGGAAATACCGTTAGTGTTGGAACTGGTTCTGTTCTTGGTAATACTGCAAATGGAAACAATACAGATGGAATTTCCTTAAATATGTTATCAAACAATGTAACTATAACAGGTGGTGGTACAATAAATATCGCAAGAATTATTAGCAATATTGCTAACACCAATTTAACTATAGATACAGATGTTACTTTAAATTACCATGGTACTAGTAATGCAGGGCATGCTACTGGTTATTACATAGTATCGGGTGATAATAATGTTTTAACTGTTAATACTGGAAAAACCTTAACTTTCGCGCCATGGAGTTGTTTAATATATACTTCAGGTGGGCATTCAACTACTTCTAGTTTTTCACAAACTATTAATTTATACGGAACGATGACTTTTGTTGATGGTGACCTTGGAGGAACACTTTCTGCAACTGTCGCTAACGCTTGGGCTGGCCACAACAATTATTTCACTATGAATGTTAATGGAACAGCATCTTCGACATTAAATGTATATAATGGAGGAGTATTAAATGTTAGTGAATTTTATCCAAATGGTACAAATGCAGCAAACACTCCTGGAGTTGGAAATGTTGTATCAATAAATGTTGCTGCCGGAGGAAAAATAAATGTTAATAAAACTGCTGACTTCAGAAATGTTGCACAAACAGTAACTGGAGCAGGAGAATTCAATTTATTGGCTGGAGCAACAATAAAAATAGGGGCAACAACAGGAATTACTGCTTCTGCAGCTGCAGGACCAATTCAAACAACTACAAGAGGATTCAATGTAGGTGCCAATTATTCTTATGAAGGAACAGCAAGTCAAGTAACTGGAAATGGATTGCCATCAAATGTTAACGGTCTTACTATTGGTAATACTACAGGAGTTACATTAACTTCTTCTGCAACTGTTAATGGAGGTCTTACATTTACTGCTGGAAATTTAATAACAGGAAGTAATTCATTAACGCTTGGAACAGCTGCCACAGTAACAGGAGCAGGAAGTACAGCTTGGGTTGTAGGATCAGTAAGCAAACAAACCGCTTCTAATGCAAGCCCAACATTTACTTATCCAATTGGAGATGCAACAACTTATGCGCCAATTGCTTTAACCTTTAACGGTAATAATATAGCAACAACCACCGGATCAATTACAGCGTCAACAACTTCAGGAGACCACCCTCAAGTGGCTTCTTCAGGTCTAGATAATGCTAATAGCGTTAACAGATTTTGGACATTATCAAATAATGGAGTAACAGGTTTCACTGATTATAGCGCTACATTAAATTATGCTGCCGCAGATAATGATGTTACTTCAGTACCAGCAAATTATGTAGTTCGTAGATATAGTGCTTCAACATGGTCAGCTCCTTTAACTTCAGCTACTCCTTCAAATACAACCGCAACTGTGACTGGCTTATTAAATTTCGGTGATTTAGCAATTGGAACCCCTACAGCTGCACCTTCAGTTTCTCTTCAACCACTTGCAAGTTCTATTTGTGTTGGAAGTAATACCACATTCACTGCTACAGCCGCTACTTCAACAGTACCAACAACAATTAAGTGGCAAAGAAGTACTGACGGAACTGCATGGGCTGATGTTACAGCTAATTTAGACGCAGGAACAACTTATAGTAATTTTACCTCTGGAACATTAACTTTAACAGGTTCAGCTTCAGGATTAAATAATTATCAATATAGAGCGGTTTTCACTTCTATAAACGGAAGTACCAACTCAAATGCTGTTGCTTTAACTGTAAACACTACAGCAGCTCCAACAGCTTCAGCACAATCGTTTTGTAACTCAGGAACAGTTGCTGGATTAACAGCTACCGGAACAGGATTACAATGGTATTCAGCCGCTACAGGAGGAACTGCTTTAACATCGACAACTGCATTGGCATCAGGAAACTATTTTGTATCTCAAACATTAAATTCATGTGAAGGGCCAAGAGCTTCGGTTGCAGTAACAGTTAACACTACAGCAGCTCCAACAGCTTCAGCACAATCATTCTGTAACTCAGGAACAGTTGCTGGATTAACGGCTACCGGATCAGGATTACAATGGTACTCAGCCGCTACAGGAGGAACTGCATTGGCATCAACAACAGCATTGGCATCAGGAAACTATTTTGTATCTCAAACATTAAATTCATGTGAAGGACCAAGAGCTTCGGTTGCAATAACAGTAAACACTACTGCTGCCCCAACAGCCTCAGCACAATCATTCTGTAACTCAGGAACAGTTGCTGGATTAACGGCTACCGGAACAGGATTACAATGGTATTCAGCTGCTACAGGAGGAACTGCATTGGCATCAACAACAGCTTTAGCGTCAGGAAACTACTTTGTATCTCAAACATTAAATTCATGTGAAGGACCAAGAGCTTCAGTTGCGGTAACAGTAAACACTACAGCAGCTCCAACAGCTTCAGCACAATCGTTCTGTAACTCAGGAACAGTTGCTGGATTGACAGCTACTGGAACAGGATTACAATGGTATTCTACTTCTACTAGTGGAACTGCATTAGCATCAACAACTGCATTGGCAACAGGAAACTACTTTGTATCTCAAACAGTAAACTCTTGTCAAAGTCCAAGAACTTCAGTTGCCGTGACAGTAAATACTACAGCAGCTCCAACTGGTGCAGCATCACAATCATTATCATCATTGCTAACAATAAGTTCAATTGTGGTTACAGGTACTAATGTGGTCTGGTATGCAAGTAGCGCAAATGCTGCTTCAGGAACCAATCCATTACCAAGTACCACTCCTTTGACAAACACTACTTACTATGCAACACAAACAGTTGGTGGGTGTGCAAGTACAACAAGTTTAGCGGTAACCATTACTACATTGGCAAACCAAGATTTCGACATGAGTCAATTCAGTTATTCTCCAAATCCTGT
>CANFJB010000011.1 GCA_947447375.1 Bacteroidota bacterium | reverse complement strand
GGGTTCCTGCATAAGTAATAGTAGCCGTTGGTACTTTAGTGATAATAATATTTGCTGTAGCTGTAACCTGTGCACATCCGGCAGCAGAAGCTATTGTATAAGTAATCGTGTGATTCCCTGGAGTGCTTGTACTTGGTGTTACAGCTCCTGTAGTAGCATCAATTGTTAATCCTGCTGTTCCACTATAAACACCTCCAGTGTATCCTGCTGTTCCTGTTAAAGTAACCGCTTGACCTGTTGTTAATGTAGTACAGAATGGTGTTCCTGCGAAAGATATAGTCGCTGTTGGTAATGCCGTTATTACGATATTCGTAGTAGCTACAACTGCGCTACATCCAGCTGTTGCTGGTGCAGTATAGGAAACATTATAAGGCCCCGCCGGACTAGATAAATCAACAGCTCCTGAAGTTGAATTAATAATTAATCCATTTGAAGCTGTGAAAGTTCCACCTGTAGCACCAGTAAGAGTTACACTTGCATTAGTTAAACCCGAGCAATATGGAGAACCCACGTAAGTAATTGTTGCTGTAGCAGGCAAATTGACTATTACATTAGTTGTTGTAGATACTGAAGAACATCCTGAACTAGCAGGAACCGTGTATGTAACAACATAATTTCCAGCAGTGCTAGTATTCGGTGTGATATCACCAGTAGTTGATGATAATGTTAATCCAGGTGTTGAACTATAGGAACCCCCAGTATAGGCATCTGTACCAGTTAAAGTTACTGCTTGACTAATGTTAAATGTTGAACAAAATGGTGAATTTGGATAAGTTATACTCGCAGTAGGAACTTTTGTAATAACAATATTTGTAGTAGATGTTACAACAGAACATCCGGCATTAGCAGCAATAGTATAAGTAACAACATAATTTCCTGCAGTACTAGTACTTGGTATAATTGCACCTGTATTAGCATCTATTGTTAATCCTGTTGTTGAACTAAAAGTACCACCTGTGTAAGCGGCAGTACCATTTAAAGTAACTGCTTGTCCTGTAGTTAAAGAGGAGCAAAAAGGAGTTCCTACATAAGAAATAGTAGCTGTTGGAAGGGGAGTAACATTTATTGTAAATGAAATTGGTACACCTTGACATCCATTAGCAGTTGGAGTTACTGTATAAACAACAGAACCAGGATTAGAAGTTGTAGCTGTTAATGTTTGTGCAATAGTAGCACCATTCCCGGCACTTGCCCCTGAAACATTATTTTGAACAACTGTCCATGAAAATGTAGCTCCAGTAACTAAACTAGTAAGCGGGATATTAGTAGCAGTTCCTGAGCAAATTGTTGTTGATGCAGGAGTAGCAACAGCTACTGGAGTTGGATTAACAGTAATTATTGAATGAACAGGTAATCCAATACATGAGTTTAATGTTGGAGTAATTGTATAATCAACAGAACCTACAAAACTACCAGGAGATGATAATGCTTGAGCAATTGTTGATCCACTAGCTGCAGAAGCTCCTGAAGCATCAGTTTGAATTGCTGTCCATGCGAATGTTGCTCCTGTTGGAGTACTTGTTAATATTATATTTGATGTTGAACCAGAACAAATTGTGGGAGGCGTTGGAGTTGCTATTGCGATTGGAATTGGTTTTACTGAAATAATAGAATGAATTGGCGTGCCAGTACATCCATTAGCGGTAATACTAATGGTGTAATCAACAGTTCCCACAGCGGTGCCAGAAACAGTTAATGTGTGTGCAATATTTGTACCTGTACCACTTGAAGATCCAGTAGCATTTGTTTCAACTGCTGTCCAGTTAAATGTGGTTCCAGAAACATTACTTCCTAAAGATATGTCGGTTGTGGATCCAGTACAAATTGAATTTGAAACTACTGTAGCGGTAGTAACCGGAATAGGATTAACAGTCACTATAGTGGTTGATGTTAATGGCGCTACTCCAACAGTTGACGGAGTGGCGGTACATATATAACTAAAAGGAGGAGTGCCTGTAGGAGTAGGCACATTACTGACGTTAGCTCCAGTTGCAGTAAAACCATTTGGTCCAGCCCAAGTATAAGTTACTGGACCAACACCAGGATCTGTAGCACTCAAATTAAATGTACTTCCAGTACAAATAGGACCTGTATTTGTAGTAGCAAATGCACAAACTACAAAATGCAATGTAAATTGAGCTACTGCATAACAATAGGTTCCTGATAAATCCATTACAGTAGCATATATTATTTGACCTTCAGTACCAGGAAACACGGTTTGCTGAACTGTAGAGATTGGTGAAATAGCGGTAAGCGCATTAGTAGCATTTACATTGTATTTTACTCTATAATTTGAAGCTAAACCTGGTAAACCTTGAAGTAAAACGTTCGTGTTTTGTGTTAAATCAAAAGTGGAGTTAGTACAAGCAGTTACATCATTTGGAGCATGAAAAGGCACTGGAGTACCGTGAGTAATGGTAGTGCAAACAGCACTTTGAGTGGAACTACATCCAGGACTTCGTGCAGTAACACAATAAGAACCTGCACCATAAGCCAAAGTAGTTCTGGTACTATTATTTGACCTCGGTGTTGCAACAAAGTTTGGACCTGAAGTTGCTGGAATACTTGCTGCATTAAAAGTCCATGTAAAAGTTGTACCTACTTGTGCTGAATTAATATAGTTTGCTGTTAAAATATTATCTCTACAATCAGAAACTCCACCTCCAGCAATTGTTAATGGACAAACAATATCACAACTTGTTGCTCCAGTTCCTGAATTTTGAGCTAATGAAATTGTTCCGGCTTGATTAGAAAAATTGGTCATTAATACCATGTAATATTGACCAATAATAGCATTGTTTATTGTAAAAGTTTCAGTTGCACTTGCTGAATAGCTACAACCCACTTGAGTAGTCGCATTTAAATTCGAAGCACCACACGTTGGAGTTACAAATGGACCCCAAGCAATAAAATCGACGTCTCTTGGTTGACCCGCAGTATTAAACTGACTAATAGTAAATGTTAAATTTCCTGATTGGCTAATCTGTAAATAATACCAAGCAGCATTAGGTTGAGAACCTAAACAAGAATAATTTCCTGGAGATGGAACATTCGTGGTGTTTGGAAATGAAATTCCAGTACTTGAAGTACCAGCGCAAAATGGAAGCGCTGCTGAACAACCAGTTGCTAGAGTTTGGCTATATGACTTGGCAAATAATGTAAATAATATTACTATTAAAAGGTATCTTTTATTCATTAGAAAATTAATTTAGGAGGCGAAATTTACATATTTTTAAGAAATATTTCTGTTAAAATTAAAAAATTATTCAAAATTGTTTCACTTTATGACTTTTTAAGATTAATTAATTAACTTTGTAGTCTTAATTTTTAAAAAATAATAACTTACAATTGATGATAAATAACGCTGAATTTCAGGACGAAATTGGAGAAAATCATATCGCAACAAGCGCTCAAAACCCTATAAGAAAAGATGCTTTTTCAATTTCTGATGAAGATAAAATTAGCTTGATAAAAAAAGATGTTGAAAATATTCTGACTACACTTGGTATTGACCTTACAGACGACAGTTTGAAAGGAACTCCTAATCGTGTCGCAAAAATGTTTGTAAATGAGCTATTTGGAGGATTAAATCCAAATAAAAAACCGAAAGCATCTACATTTGAAAATAATTATAAATATGGTGAAATGTTGGTTGAAAAAAACATCACATTGTATTCAACTTGTGAGCACCATCTATTGCCAATTATAGGAAGAGCTCATGTTGCCTATATTTCAAATGGAAGAGTAATTGGGCTTTCAAAAATGAATAGAATCGTAGAATATTATGCTAAAAGACCTCAAGTTCAAGAGCGTTTAACGATGCAAATTGTTCAAGAATTACAAATTGCTTTAGGTACTGAAGATGTTGCTTGTGTAATTGATGCTAAGCATTTATGTGTAAATTCTAGAGGGATTAAAGACATTGAAAGTAGTACGGTAACTTCTGAATTTGGTGGTAAATTTAAAGAGGAACAAACCCGTAGAGAATTTTTGAACTACATTCAAATGGATACGAAATTTTAATTAAACAAATAAACCTTAGCCCTGATAGTAGTGTAAATCCCGAAGTATTGCAAGGCACTAAGCAATAATGAGGATTGAAACGAATAGCAGGAAATAGCTCCAAACAATTAAACAATTAACCGATTAAACGATTAACCAAATTAACTTTTAACTATGCCATTATATAAATCACAAACTCTAAAAATATACAACTCACTCTCGGGCGAGAAGGAAATTTTCACACCTATTAATGAAGGAAATGTGGGAATGTATGTTTGTGGACCAACTGTTTATAGCAATGTGCATTTGGGGAATGTTCGAACTTTTATGTCTTTTGACGTAATTTTAAGGTATTTAAAACATTTAGGTTACAAAGTTAGGTACGTTCGAAATATTACTGATGTTGGACATATTGTGGATGACGTGGATGAAGGTGAGGATAAAATTGCCAAAAAAGCGCGTTTAGATCAGGTGGAACCTATGGAAATTGTGCAGCGATATACGGTGGATTTTCATAATGTATTGAAATTGTATAATTTATTACCTCCTAGCATTGAACCAACCGCTACAGGACATATTATAGAGCAAATTGCAATTATCAAAAAAATTATTGAAAACGGAATTGGTTATGTTGCCAATGGATCGGTGTATTTTGATGTTGTTAAGTTCAATGAAACCAACAATTATGGTCAGTTGAGCGGAAGAAATATTGATGATATGCTTGCCAATACTAGAGAACTTGACGGGCAATCTGACAAAAGAAATCCTCAAGATTTTGCTCTTTGGAAAAAGGCCGAACCACAACATATTATGAGGTGGCCGTCACCATGGAGCGATGGTTTTCCTGGCTGGCATCTAGAGTGTACCGCAATGAGTACCAAATATTTAGGAAATCATTTTGATATTCACGGAGGTGGAATGGACTTAAAATTCCCTCACCACGAATGTGAAATTGCTCAAAATGAAGCTTGTACTGGTCATACCCCTGTTAATTATTGGATGCATGCCAATATGCTTACTTTAAATGGTAAGAAAATGGCAAAATCGACTGGGAATAATATTTTACCAATGGAGATTATTACCGGTGAAAATACTATTTTAAGTAAGGCTTTTTCGCCAAGTGTGACTCGTTTTTTTATGTTACAAGCGCACTATCGAAGCAATCTTGATTTTACAAATGATGCTATTTTGGCTGCCGAAAAAGGTTATTTTAGGTTGATGGAAGCTATTGAGGGATTGAAAGAAATCAATGCTAGTGCTACTTCTACCCTATCTATTTCAAACTGGGAAGCGGCTTGTTATGATGCGATGAACGACGATTTTAATAGTCCGATTTTAATTGCGCAATTGTTTGAAGGGGTGCGTTATATCAATTTATTGAAAGACAATAAAGAATCGTTAACTCAAAGTGATTTAGATTTATTTAAATCTTTAATGAAAGGGTTTGTTTTCGACGTTTTAGGATTAGAAGATGAAAAAGCAGCTGGAAACAGTAACGAAAAATTGGAAGGTGTTGTAAATATGTTGATTGAAATGAGAAATCAGGCTCGTGCCAATAAAGATTTTGCAATGTCAGATCAAATTAGAGACCAATTGCTAGCAATAGGAATTCAATTGAAAGATGGAAAAGACGGAACTTCATTTACCGTTTAATTTTATTTAAATATGTCTTTATCTAAAATACTTATTTATCCATTTGTGCTTTTAATTCGGTTTTACCAAATAGCAATTTCACCCTATACCCCATCAGTATGCCGATTTGAACCCACTTGTTCTTCCTATTTTTTAGAAGCATTGAAAATTCATGGTCTATTTTATGGAAGTTATTTGGGAATAAAGAGAATATTGGGTTGCAACCCTTGGGGAAAAACTGGTTATGATCCTGTTCCAAAGAAATGTTCACACAATCATTAAAATAAATTGATTTTAAATTCTACTATTTTATCTATTTTTACCAATAAATAACAAATTAACAAAATTTCATCATGGTTTGGAATCCTTCAGAAGGTATTGATTTAGGTTTTTTTATGATTCGATATTACAGCTTAATGTTTGTAATCGCCTTTGGTTTAGGCTGGTACATCATGAAAAAAATATTTGAACGTGAAAACGAATCGATTGAAAAACTAGATTCTTTATTTATTTGGACTGTTTTTGCTACATTATTGGGCGCTAGATTAGGTCATGTTTTCTTTTATGATTGGGAATATTTCAGAAACCATTTAGCCGAAATATTGCTTCCATTCCGATTTTCACCAAATTTTGAATTTACAGGTTTTCAAGGATTAGCGAGTCATGGTGCTGCAATCGGAATTATTCTAGCCATGTATTTCTTTAGTAAAAAGATAATGAAAAGACCTTTATTATGGGTTTTAGATCGTGTGGTTATTCCTGTTGCAAGTGGCGCAGTATTTGTTAGAATTGGTAATTTTTTCAATTCAGAAATTGTTGGTCACGAGACTACTTCATCGTTTGGAATTAAATTTATTAAAGATTTTTACAGCCCAAGAGAAGTAGTAAATGCTACCAAAATCCCAAATCCTAAAGAAGCTTACAATGCTATTGCAACGAATCCTCAGTTTGCCAATTTATTAGAACAAGTTCCTGCAAAACATCCAACCCAATTGTATGAGGCTTTTAGTTATATTTTTGTTTTTGCTGCTTTGTATTATATGTATTGGAAAACAGATGTACGTGAAAAACAAGGATTTCTATTAGGAATGTTTCTAGTAATGCTATGGTCGGTACGATTTGTAGTTGAATTTTTGAAAGAAAGTCAAGGTGGTTTTGAGAGCGATCTTGGATTATTTTCTACGGGACAATGGCTAAGTATTCCTTTTATCATCATTGGATTCTTATTGATTTTTAAATCCAAAAAAATTGATTTAATATAAACAAATTACCACTTCACAATGAAGTGGTTTTTTTTATAAATAAATTAATCAAAGAATAAGAAATCTATTTGTTTGTATACTGTAAATTTGCATAATTAATATGCTTAATGCAAATAAGTGTCTCTAAAATAACTTAAAATTTATATGGAAAAAATTCTAATTTCGTTCTTACTTTTAGTTTCGGTTTTAACTGTTAGAGCTCAAGAAACCTATGAAGTTCAGGTATATTCCTCACCTACTACTCCTAAAAACTCAACTATATTTGAATTGCACAGTAATCTATCACCAAACGGTCCTAGTAATGAAACTAATTTCAGTCATCCATTGCATGAAACATTAGAAATTACAACTGGAATTACCGATAATTTTGAAATTGGGTTCTATTTATTTGATAGAGTAAATGACGGAAAATACAACTATATGGGAAGTCATATCCGACCAAGATTTACAGTTCCAACATCGTGGAATTGGTATTTTGGTACAAGTATTTCTTTAGAAAGCGGTTTTGTAAAAGACCCTTTAACCAATGAATTCGATACCGATTTTGAATTCCGACCAATATTTGATAAAACAATTGGAAAAAACTATTTTTCATTAAATCCAACTATCGATGGTTCCTTTAAAACTCATGAAACAACTTTTTCTCCAAATGTTAAATATTCCTACAATGTTAATCCAAAATATTCTTTGGGATTAGAATATTATGGTTCTACAGGAAATCCTTTGAAATGGGATAATTATAATTTACAATCCCATTTATTTTATTTAGTAACGGATTTATATTTGGACCCAAAATATGAATTTCAATTTGGCGTTGGCCATGGAACAACAGAAAGTTCTGACCAATGGAATGTTAAATTGATAGTTGGAAACAGAGTAAGTTGGAAAAAATAAATGTTATAAATGAAAATAGTTTTCGCATCCAACAATAAAAATAAAATTCTTGAAATTCAAAGTATGCTTCCTGAATCTATTCAAATAGTAAGTTTGGAAAGTATAGGATGTTTTGAAGAAATCCCAGAAACTGCTGATACTATTGAAGGAAATGCCATTTTGAAAGCCAACTATATCTCTCAAAATTACGGCTTTGATTGTTTTGCTGATGATACTGGTTTAGAAGTAGATTCTCTTGATGGACAACCAGGAGTTTATTCAGCTAGATATGCAGGTGAGCTAAAGAATGCCGATGATAATATGAATAAGTTATTGGAACAATTATTGGATAAACAAAATAGAAATGCCCAATTTAAAACTGTAATTGCGTTGAATTTAAAGGGAAAACAACATCTATTTACGGGAATTGCATCGGGAGAAATCACTTTAGAAAAAATGGGAACTGGAGGTTTTGGATACGACCCAATATTTAAACCTAACGGTTATGAAAATACATTTGCAGAACTTTCACTGGAAGTAAAAAATGAAATAAGTCATCGTGGAAAAGCTACAAAAGCACTTTTAGAATTCCTTAAAAACATCTAATTTTTATAAGTTTCTACTAAAACGAAGAGCTATTTATTAACAATTTTTCTCAATCTAAAATCTTAATTCTGAAATCTTAATTATAAATTACTGATTATCAATTATTAATAAAATATCAATTCTGTGATTTCAATTAGTTATTAACAAATATTAGCCGTACTTTTGCAAAATATTTAAAATACTATATGAATAAATTTGAACAATTAGGATTAAGTGAATCGTTACTGAAGGCGATTTTAGATCTAGGATTTGAAAATCCGACCGAAGTACAGGAGAAAGCGATTCCCCTATTATTGGAAAAAGACACAGATTTAGTTGCGTTGGCTCAGACAGGGACAGGGAAAACGGCAGCATTTGGGTTTCCAGTCATTCAGAAAATTGATGCCGACAACAGAAATACACAAGCATTAATTTTATCTCCAACACGCGAATTGTGTTTGCAGATTACCAACGAACTTAAAAACTACTCAAAATACGAAAAAGGTATTAATGTGGTAGCAGTTTACGGGGGAGCTAGCATTACAGAACAAGCGAGAGAAATAAAAAGAGGAGCACAAATTATTGTTGCAACTCCAGGAAGAATGCAAGACATGATTAATAGAGGTTTGGTAAACATTTCTCAAATTAATTATTGCATACTTGATGAAGCAGATGAAATGTTGAACATGGGATTCTACGAAGACATTGTAAACATTCTATCTACTACTCCAGACGAAAAAAGCACATGGTTGTTTTCTGCAACTATGCCGGCTGAAGTAGCAAGAATTGGAAAACAATTCATGCACAATCCCGAAGAAATCACAGTAGGAACTAAAAATTCAGGTTCTGCAACCGTTTCACACGAATTTTACCTTGTAAATGCGCGTGATCGTTACGAAGCTTTAAAAAGATTAGCCGACGCCAATCCAGATATTTTCTCAGTTGTTTTTTGTAGAACGAAACGTGATACTCAAGCAGTTGCTGAAAAGTTAATTGAAGATGGTTATAGCGCAGCAGCTTTGCACGGTGATTTATCTCAAGCGCAACGTGATGGGGTAATGAAATCTTTTAGAGGTCGTCAAATTCAAATGTTGGTTGCTACTGATGTTGCAGCTCGTGGAATTGACGTTGACAATATTACTCACGTAGTAAATTATCAATTACCTGACGAAATTGAGACTTACAATCACCGTTCAGGACGTACAGGAAGAGCTGGGAAACTAGGAACTTCTATCGTTATTGTTACAAAAAGTGAATTGCGTAAAATTTCTTCTATCGAAAGAATCATCAAACAAAAATTTGAAGAAAAAACAATTCCTTCTGGAATCGAAATTTGCGAAATTCAATTGTTGCACTTAGCAAACAAAATTAAAGATACTGAGGTTGATCACGAAATTGACAATTACTTACCAGCAATTAACAATGTTCTTGAAGGTTTAACGAAAGAAGAATTAATCAAGAAAATGGTTTCTGTTGAATTCAATCGTTTCATCGCTTATTATAAAAAGAATAGAGATATTTCTAATCAATCATCGGGTTCTGAAAGACGTGACCGTAATGATGGTGAAGGTGGCCAAAGAGAATTTAACAACAATGGTGCCGTTCGTTATTTTGTAAATATCGGTTCTAGAGACAATTTCGATTGGATGTCATTGAAAGATTATTTAAAGGAAACTTTAGATTTAGGTCGCGATGACGTATTTAAAGTAGATGTTAAAGAAGGATTCTCATTCTTCAATACTGAACCTGAACATACTGACAAAGTAATGGATATTTTAAATAATGTTCAATTGGAAGGTAGAAGAATCAATGTTGAGATTTCTAAAAATGATGGTGGCGGAAGACGTGACCATAATGGAAGAAGTTCTGGAGGTTTTGGCGGCGGAAGAAGTTCAGCTCCAAGAAGAGAAGGAAACTTTGCACCAAGAAGAGAAAGCTCAGGTGGGTTTAGAAGTGATCGTAATTCTGCTCCAAGAGAAGGTGGTTTCGGAAGAAGAAGTGCCGCTCCTAGAGAAGGTGGTTTTGGAGGAAGAAGCGCTGCACCAAGAACAGGAGGTTTTTCTTCTGACAGAGGTTCAAGAAGCGAAGGTTCATCAGAAAGAGCACCAAGAAGATCAGAAGGTTTTGGAGATGCTCCAAGAGAAAGAAGACCAAGAAAAAGCTAACATTATTTGTTAATTTTCTTATAATTATAACAATAAACTACAAAATATCTTTCGTGTTTTATTACTTTTAGAGTTTTAAATCCAAAAATGAGATATTTTGTAGTTTTCTTTTTTATTCTATTTGCTAAAAACACCCTTTTTTCGCAAGAAACAACTCCATCACAAAAAGTTTTTGGAACAATTGTAAATTATACTACCCAACTTCCACTATCAAATGTTAATATTATAAATATTAATAAAGTTAGAGGCACCGTTTCCGACTCTAACGGAAAATTTGAATTAGAAGTTAGTGCAACAGATACCCTACACATTTCACTTATTGGATTTAAATCCATAAAAATCAGAGTTACTAACGACTGGTTTAAAATTAAAACTACCAAAATACAATTGACTGAAAGTGCTATTGCCCTTGAAGAAGTAGTCGTTCGTCCCTATGATCTAACTGGATATTTAGAAGTCGATTCAAAATTAATTCCTACAAAAGAAAATTACAGATACAGTATTTCAGGATTACAACAAGGTTATGAAGCTGGTGAATATTCTCCTGGTGCCTTTGGAAAAGTAATGGGTTCCATATTCAATCCTGCCGATATGCTTTATAATTTCTTCGGCAAAAAACCTAAAGAATTAAAGCGACTAAAAAGCTTAAAGAAAGACGATACTGTAAGGAATTTATTGGCATCAAAATTTGACCGAGAAACCATTTCGGTACTTCTAGGCATTGATAAAAACGATATTCCTGAAATTTTAGGACGTTGCAATTACTCTGAATCCTTCATAAAAACAGCCAACGATCTCCAAATTATGGATGCGATTAGCGAATGCTATGAAGAATATAAAATCCTGAAAAAGAATTAATTTTCTAATAAATGGAAAGTAAAAACCCAATTCTAACTACTTCCAATTTATGCGTTGGTTATTCTTCAAAAAAGGAGATAAAAACGATTGCATCCAATATAAATTTGACTTTGAAAAAAGGAGAATTGATCGCCTTAATTGGCGCTAATGGCATAGGAAAATCTACTTTATTACGAACATTAATTGGTATCCAACCTCCCCTATCTGGTGCTGTCATTTTAAACGGAAAAAATATTTTAGATTACGATTCTATTTCGTTTGCACAAAATTTGAGTATAGTATTGACAGAAAAATTACCGCCTAGTAATTTAACCGTATTTGAAATAATAGCTTTAGGAAGACAACCTTATACCAATTGGTTGGGAAATTTATCTGATAATGATATTTCTAAAATCAATGAAGCGATGGAGCTGACGCAAATCACTTCATTGGCAGATAAAAAACATTATGAAATTAGTGACGGACAGCTTCAAAATGTTTTAGTAGCTAGAGCATTAGCGCAAGATACGCCTTTAATTATTCTAGACGAACCTACCACCCACTTGGATTTATTGCACAAAGTTAGTTTGTTTAAACTATTGAAGAAACTTGCAAAAGATACCAATAAATGCATTCTTTTTTCAACCCATGATATCGATATGGCGATTCAAATTAGTGATGAAATGATAATTATGACTGAAGAAAATGTGGTTCAAGACCAACCATGTAATTTTATTTCAAAAGGAAATTTTGATACTTTATTCAAAGACGAACATATTGCTTTTGATAGCGAAAAAGGAAAATTTATAGTCCAATAAATCTACAATTCAAGCTGTCTTTTTGCTTCGCCAATAGTAAATGCAACTGAATTGGCTAAATTATAACTTCGTACCAATGGCGAAATAGGAATTTTTAAGTGATTTGGAAATTGATTTAAAATAGTATCACTTAATCCCACACTTTCTTTCCCGAAAACCAACCAATCGCCCTCTTGATAACTTTCTTTCAAATACGATTTTTCAGCGTGAGAACTAAATAAAAATACTCGAGATTTATCTGGAATTTGAGCAATCCAATCTTCAATATTTTGATATTCTTTCCAATCCAAATGCACCCAATAATCCAAACCGGAACGCTTCAAATTTTTGTCCGTAATTTGAAATCCAAAAGGATGAATTAAGTGCAATCTATTTCCGGTTCCTACACATAATCTTCCTATATTTCCGGTATTATTAGGTATTTCTGGCTCTACTAAAACGATGTTCAACATATTGATTTTAGATTTTAGAATTAAGGTTTAAGATTTGAGAAGCAGCTATTTCATTAACTTCTCCCGATTTTAAATCGTTCAAATATACGTTTCCTATTCTGATTCTTACCAACCTCAACGTTGGAAAACCAACAGCAGATGTCATTTTTCTAACCTGACGAAATTTTCCTTCATTTAAAGTAATTGAAGCCCAAGAAGTTGGACCATGTCGTTCATCACGAATTTTCTTTCCTCTTTCTCCAAAATTTGGAACTTCTGAAATTAAAAAAGCGTTACAAGGTTTAGTTTTATATTTTGATCCTTTAAATCCGATTTCAACACCATTTTGAATTTTATCAATTGCTTCCTGGGTAATAATTCCATCAACTTGCACGTAATATTCTTTATCTACTTTTTTACTTCGCACTAATTCACTCATCATTCCATCAGTAGTTAAAAGAATTAACCCTTCAGAATCTTCATCTAATCGACCAATCGCCATGGTGCCTTCAGGAAAATCGTATAATTCACCAAGCAATTTTTTATTCCTTTTTAATTGATAAATAAATTGGCTCAAATAACCATAGGGTTTGTTTAAAATAAAATGTTTGTGCATTTGAAAAAGATTGAATTGCAAATTTACATTTAAAATAATAAATATTTTGTTTAACAATTATTGAAATTAGTTAAACAATTTATATCTTTACACTCTCAAATAAATACTAATGGAAAAGGAGTTTTCTGAAATTGAAATTGATAGAATAATCGAAATGGCTTGGGAAGACCGAACTACTTTTGACTCTATTCTAATGCAATTTGGGCTTAAAGAGCAGGAAGTCATTGATTTAATGCGAAGAGAAATGAAACCCTCAAGTTTCAGAATGTGGCGCGCAAGGGTTCAAGGACGCAAAACGAAGCATGAAAAACTGCGAGATTTTCGTGAAGGCCGATTTAAATGCACGCGTCAGAGACAAATAAACAATAATAAAATATCTAAAAGATAAATGAAAAACATAGTGATCATTGGCGGAAGCAAAGGAATTGGGAATGCAATTCTGAAACTAGCAATTGAAAATAACAAGGTAATAAATATCAGCAGAAACCTTCCTGAAATTTCTCATCCTAATTTGACTAACTTCCAATTGGACGTATTAGCTTCAGAACTTCCAGATATTGAACAAGTTGATGTTTTAATCTACTGCCCTGGTTCAATCAATTTGAAACCAATTATGAGCTTGGGAATTGATGATTTTAGAAACGATTTTGAAATTAATGTAATTGGAGCTGTAAAATCGATTCAAAAGTATTTATCTACATTAAAAAAAGGAACAAACCCTTCAATAATTCTATTTAGTACCGTTGCCGCAAAATTAGGAATGCCTTTTCACGCAAGTATTGCTACAGCAAAATCTGGTGTTGAAGGTTTGGTAAAATCGCTTGGAGCTGAATTAGCACCAACAGTTAGAGTAAATGCTATTGCACCAACAATTACAGAAACCTCCTTATCGGCAGCAATTCTAAGAAATGATCGAATGAAAGAAAATATGATTGAGAGACACCCGATGAAAGGTTATTTAAATCCAGAGGAAGTTGCAGGAATGGCAAACTTTTTAATGTCAGATAGCGCAAAATCTATTTCAGGTCAAGTTTTTGAAATGGATTATGGGATTGTAAGTTTTAAAATATAACAAAAAAAAATCAATGAAAAGTTACGAAAAAATTGAGATTTACGATACGAAATTAATTGAATCACTATCTGAAAATTACAAAACAATTATAGAAAATTTAGGGGAAGACGTTAACCGTGAAGGACTTCAAAAAACCCCTGAGAGAGTTGCCAAAGCAATGCAGTTTCTTACACATGGTTACGACTTAGATCCGCTAGAAATATTAAAATCGGCATTGTTTACTGAAGATCATCAACAAATGATTGTGGTAAAAGACATTGAAGTTTACTCGATGTGTGAACACCACATGTTACCTTTTTTTGGAAAAGCACACGTAGCCTATATTCCCAATGGGAAAATTGTAGGTTTAAGTAAAATTCCTAGAATTGTAGATGCATTTGCAAGAAGAATGCAAGTTCAAGAACGATTGACGGACGAGATTAAAAATTGTATTCAGGAAGCCTTAAATCCGCTTGGAGTGGCAGTTGTTATTGAAGCGCAACACATGTGTATGCAAATGAGAGGTATCCAAAAACAAAATTCCTACACTACAACTTCTTCATTTACAGGAGCATTTGAAAAGGATAAAACTAGAAAAGAGTTCATCAGTTTGATTTCAAATAAATTGAGTTAATTGATTTAGAATTATAGGGAATAATAATTATGATTATTATATTATTAATATCATAATTCGAATTTTATTATCAATTATATCAGTATTTGAATAATATTTTCATAAATTTGATTAGTATTCTAAAATAATCAAACAAAATATGAATCTTAGAAATTCTATTATTGGTAAACTAATAATTATTCCCTCTTTATTAATACTCTTTTCTTGCGGTACTGATCTTGATGATTATCAAACAATTACACCAGTAAATGTTGATGTTTCATTGGTTCCTTATTCAAAATTATCCGATTATAATTTTTTTGTTGGTGAATTAAAAAATCAAATTCCAGCATTAAAAGTTATTCCCTATAAACCCGCTAGTGAACTTTTTGTAAACTATGCTCACAAAAAACGTTTTGTTTGGATGCCTGAAGGAACTCAAGCTACTTTCAATGGTAATGATAACGTTTTAAATTTTCCTGTTGGCGCTGTACTAATTAAAACATTTTATTATAATAATGTACAGCCTTCCAATACAACTAAAATAATTGAAACCCGATTATTAATTCTAAAAAGTGATGGTTGGAAAGCTTACGAATATATTTGGAATCAAGAACAAACAGAAGCCTATTTAGATACCGATCAAAATGGAACATTTATTCCTATTACATGGACAGAAAACAATGTGACTAAAACGGTAAATTATAAAACTCCATCACAAACTGAATGTATTACTTGTCATAAAATTAATCCAAATCATACTGCAGGTGGAGAAATTACTATTCCTATTGGTCCAAAACCACAAAATTTAAATAACACTTTCAATTATGGAATTACTTCAATGAATCAAATTGAGAAATGGAAAATTGAAGGTTATTTAAGTAACGATGTATCTACCAATATCCCAAGATCTACAGTTGATTGGACAGATACGAGTAAGTCTTTAGAAGACAGAGCTCGTTCCTACATCGACATTAATTGTGCTCATTGTCATCGTGATGGTGGACATTGTGATTACGTAAATATTAGATTCAATTATATCAATACAGATTTAACAACTTTTGGAGTTTGTATGTCCCCATTGTTTCATAATGTTCCGGGAACTTATGTCATAAATGCGGGAAATGCTAATGATTCAGAACTTGTATATAGAATTAGTAGTATTCAAGAATCGGAAATGATGCCAATTATTGGACGATCACTTGTTCATACTGAAGGAGTTCAATTAATAAAAGATTGGATCAATTCATTAACTGTAATATGTAGATAGATAAAAAAATAAATTCCCTCATTTATGAAAAATAATTACTACTTAATACTACTTTTTATAGGTATTCAATTCTCGATTGGTCAGAATACCTGTTCAACTGCTTTGACAATAACTGCAGGATCTTATCAAATTCCAGTTATCGATGGAACAGAAATTCCAATGCCTATTTGTTCTACAAATGGAACTGGAGCAACCGCTGGGGAATGGTACAAATACACTCCAACTCAAAATTACAATTTAACCGTAACCACTGAATTGGATGTTAATTCAGGAAATGATACGCGATTTCAAGTTTACACTGGTCAATGTGGTAGCCTAACTTGCGTTTCTGGTGATGATGATAGCGGAGTAATTGGAACTGGGTATTTATCAATTGCATCATTTAATGTAAATGCAGGAACCACCTATTATATAGCCTTTGACAATAGATGGCGAACAGGTACACAGGTTCCTTTTGAATTTCAATTAATTGAAAGAATGCCAGCAGTTACTTTTACTCAGTTTACAATACCATCAACTTCTCAAATATGTTGTGTTGCCGATATGAATAACGATTATCTTGATGATATTGTAACCGTTGAAACCAATCAAATGACAATTCATACTCAGAATAATACTGGTGGTTTTACAACGACAATACATGCACTTCCCGCCTTAACAGCAAATCCTGGTTGGAGTATTGCAGCTGGTGATTTTGACAAAAATGGCTTTAACGACTTGGTATTTGGAAGTAGTAGTCGGTTAACTATAATCAAAGCCAACGCAACAGGAACGGGTTATACAGAATTTCCATATCCCCAAAATATTTTCACTCAAAGAACTAATTTTATAGATATTAATAACGATGGAAATCTAGATTTATGGGCATGTCATGATGTTGCTCAAAGCCACGCCTACAGAAACAATGGAACTGGAAGTTTGATTTTTGATATTTCATTAATGCCGACATTAGCTGTTGGTGGAAATTATCAATCGATGTGGTCAGATTATGATAATGATGGTGATATGGATATGTATTTATCAAAATGTAGAGCGGCCGCCCCTGTTGGAGATGCACAAAGAATTAATTTGTTGTATAAAAATAATGGAAACGGTACTTTTTCAGAAGTTGGTGCTCAAGCAGGTGTAAACGATGGAAGTCAGTCATGGTCTACTGCAATTGAAGATTTTGACAATGATGGTGATATGGATATTTTACTTTCAAATATTTCTGATACCAATAAGTTTTATAAAAATAATGGTGATGGTACTTTTACTGATATCTATGCAACCACAGGAATAGATCCGCAAGTTGGTTCTTGGGAACTTCAATCTGGTGATTTTAATAATGATGGTTTTATGGATTTTCTGTGGCAAAATAACAAACAACTATACATCAATAATGGAAATCTAACATTTACAGGTTACGCTTTACCAGTCAGTGAAGGTGGAATTGGGGACTTAAATAACGATGGATTTCTAGATGTTCAATTTAATAATATTGTTTACTATAATGTCCCTAATGGAAATAATTGGATTAAAATTAACCTTAAAGGAATTCAAAGTAATCAAAATGGAATTGGAGCAAGAATTGAAATTTTTGGAATTTGGGGCAAACAAATTCGCGAAATCCGAAGCGGGCATGGTTTCAGTCATATGAGTTCATTGAATGCTTATTTTGGTATTGGTAGAGCAACCTCGATTACTAAAGTGATTATTAAATGGCCTTCGGGAACTGTAGATACCATTTTAAATCCAGCAATAAATCAAGCCTTATTTGTTATTGAAAGATCTACTTTAAACACAAATGATTACATTCAAAACGACTTTGTGATTTATCCAAATCCTACAACTGAATTATTAACTGTGCATTTTAATTCAACTGAGCAATTAAAAACAACTGCTTCAATATTTGACTTAAACGGAAGAATGGTGCTGTTGTCAACTATTGAAAATGATAGTATTTCAGTAAAATCTTTAGAAAAAGGAACTTACTTTATTGTTTTAGAAAATGAAATTGGAAAAAGGTATTTTAGTAAATTTATAAAAGAATAATATAATTTATTAAAATTTCATTCTCACTAATTTATTTTTTCCAGCTAAAATAGCGGTATTGGAATTTTGAAATCTTATGGTAAAAGTATCTTTGTCATCGGATAATTTATTCCAATTTTCACCTTGATTATTGGAGCTATAAATTCCTGTAGTTCCAACGCTCATAATACTTTTACCATTAGAATCAGGAACAAATTGAACACAAGAAGCATATCCAAAACCTTGCTTAACGCCAATTAATTTCCAAGTTTGACCTCCGTCAAATGTTATGGCTTTGTTTGCTTTATTATCGAATTGAGATTCATAATTTCCCCCAACGATAATTCCGGTTTTTTCATTTAGGAAATCAGCTGAAAAAATTCCAGTCATAGATTGACCTTGAATAATAGGAGTTTCAAAAACTTGCCACGTTTTGCAAAAATCATCACTTACAAATAGTCTAGATTTAATTCCCCCAGAAACTAAAAAAATTCTATTCCTCTTTACGCAAATATTAGTATTGCTTGCCGCAAATGCCGCTTCTCCTATTGCAAGTTTTGGTAAACTACTATTTGAAATTTTATTCCACGTTGAGCCGCCATCTATAGTTGTAATTATAGAAAAAGTATCTTCAGTGGGATCGCCAATTGCTATTCCTTTTCTGTTATCAATGAAATGAATGGCATCATAAAATACCTTCTCATGATTTTCTCGATAAACTAATCTGTAGGATAAATCTTGTTTATTTATTTTAAATAACAAAGCTGGATTTCCAACACTTAAAATATAAATATCCTTTTTAGTTTGAGCGATACTTCTAAATTCAAGTTTCAAAGTATCTATACTAATTTTTCTTTCTACACGTTTATTAGTAAGTAGGTCAACATAGCCAAATCTGTTTTTATCGGCTGCATACCAAACTTTATTTTTATCAATTTCAATTGCTCTAATACTAATTTTATCGGTAAAAAGAGTATCAATGGAAACTGAAGATTTATTTCCATTATATTCAGATAATAGAGGTTTCGAATTAAAGCTAAACAAGACTAAAATTAAAAATGATAGTAGGTATTTCATATTGTTACTTTTAAAAAGCTAATTTACATGAATATTCTATAAAACGTTTAAGTTTTGTTAAAATAGATTTGTTGGCACAGTAATTGGATAATTTGAAATAGTAGTAATTATAAAATCGAATATCATGAAAACGAAAATCTTTATTTTATCATTTGTTGCCTTATTATTTGTAAATTCTATTCATTCACAAACAAGAACTACTGTTAACGCTTCAAATTCAGAAATTAGTGACAATTTAGATTTGAAAGCGGTTGCATCCATTTTTGGAGATTCTGAAAATTTGGAAGATTTTGAAAAACGTTTGAATGATCCAAAACTGAAAATTTCAAACTTAGATTTAAATGACGATCGTCAAGTTGATTACTTAAGAGTTATTGAATCTGTTGAAGGAAATACCCATTTAATTGTGATTCAAGCCATTTTAGAAAGAGATATTTTTCAAGATGTGGCTACCATTGAAGTTGAAAAAGACAGATACAACAATCTGCAAGTTCAAGTAGTTGGTGATCCTTATATGTATGGGAATAATTATATATATGAACCCGTTTATGTTCATTCTCCTTTACTATTTTCTTATTTCTGGAAACCAAACTATAGATTATATTATTCAAGATGGAACTGGGGGTTCTATCCAAGATTTTATTATTATTGGCGCCCATTTCCAATATACAGATACCATAGAAATGTACGTCATTGGATAAATTACAACAATCATTATAACTATGTAAATGTTAGAAGAAGTTCTGTTGCAATAAATCTTCATAGAAATGTTCGTGCTAATAGTTATGAAATTAGAAACCCAGAACGTTCATTTGAAAGAAGAAATAGTAACGTTTCAAATCGTTATGAATTGGATCAAACTCGAGCATCAAATGGAAATAATAGAGCAGATGATAACAATAGAGTAAATCCCAGAAACACCCGAACCGAAGTTGAAACTCCTAGACAAAATACAAGCACTGAGGTTGAAGTTCCAAGAAACAACAATCAAAACTCCAGCCCTAGACAAAATACTAGGACAGAAGTTGAAACTCCAAGACGAAATCAATCCGAATCGGGAACTCCACGTGTTAGGCAAAATAAGGAACAAAATCCTAGAAACTCTTCCCCAAGAGAAAATAGAAATTCCAATTCAAGAAGATAAATAAATGATTTCGAAATCAATAAAAAGCACCGTATTTGAAACGGTGCTTTTTTTTTATCATTAAATTTTAATTTTATTGTTAAAAAAAAACACAATGATTAATCAATATTAAATTATATAGTAATAAATTTGTACACTTTTTTTAAACTATTTTTATGAGTTCTCATCATCACGATCTGCACAGTAAATTATCATTAGGTGGATTATTAATAACTTTAGGAATAATTTACGGAGATATTGGAACTTCACCACTTTACGTAATGAAAGCCATTCTGGGTCTTCACACTATAACTTCTGATATAGTTTTAGGTGGTGTTTCATGTATTTTTTGGACACTTACTTTACAAACTACAATAAAATACGTATTAATTACACTTAGTGCAGATAACAATGGAGAAGGAGGAATTTTTGCTCTGTATGCATTAGTAAAAAGAACAAAAGTAAAATGGTTAATAGTGCCAGCAATTGTTGGTGGTAGCGCACTTCTTGCTGACGGAATAATAACTCCACCAATTTCTGTGGCTTCTGCCGTAGAAGGAATAAGAACATATTATCCAGATATTAATACCATTCCAATTGTAATTGGAATTCTATTTGTACTCTTTACAATTCAGCAATTTGGAACTAAATTAGTCGGTAAATTTTTCGCACCAATGATGCTACTATGGTTCGGAATGTTGGGAATATTAGGAGCTATTCAAGTATTTAATCACATCGAGGTATTAAAAGCAATTAATCCTTATTATGCAATCCAATTATTAACCATACACCCTGAAGGATTTTACGTATTAGGATTTGTTTTCCTATGTACTACCGGAGCAGAAGCTTTATATTCGGATATGGGGCACTGCGGAAGAAAGAATATCAGAATCAGTTGGATGTTTGTAAAAACCACTTTGGTTTTAAATTACTTTGGTCAAGCAGCTTATTTGTTACAACATGAAGGCGCTACTTTACAATCACTAGGTGGAAAAAACGGGAATCCATTCTACTTAATTATGGAAAGTTGGTTTTTACCTTTTGGAATCGTAATTGCTACACTTGCAGCGGTAATTGCTTCTCAAGCCTTAATTAGTGGTTCATTTACATTAATAAACGAGGCAATGAGGTTGAATTTCTGGCCAAAAGTTAGAATTAAATATCCAACAGAATTAAAAGGACAATTGTATATTCCATCAATTAACTGGCTTCTTTTAGCAGGTTGTATTATGATTGTTTTACACTTTGAAGAATCCAGTAATATGGAAGCTGCCTATGGTTTAGCAATTATATTATGTATGATTATGACTACTGTACTTTTAAATTTTTATATGATTTTAAAGAGAGTATCGTGGATGATAATCGCTCCAATTATCACCGTTTACTTAATTATAGAATTTAGTTTTTTAATAGCAAATCTTAATAAATTTCCACACGGCGGTTATGTAACTTTGTTTATTGCTTTGGTACTTATAGGTATTATGACTATCTGGTATTTTGCAAAGAAAATTAGTAAAAACTATACCAAGTTTGTTAAAATTGATTCTTACAAAAAAGTATTAACTGAATTAAGTGCTGATTTTTCCATTCCAAAATATGCAACGCATTTAGTTTACATGACCAATGCTAGTCGAACTGATGAAATAGAAGAAAAAGTAATGTATTCTATTTTACAAAAACGCCCAAAAAGAGCCGATTTATATTGGTTTGTTCACGTTAATATTCTTAGCGAACCCTACAAAACGGAATATAAAGTAACAGAAATCATCAAAGATGATTTATTTAGAATTGATTTTAATTTAGGATTTAGAGAACCTACTAAAATCAATTTGATGTTCAAAGAAGTTTTAAAAGATATGGTGAAAAATGGAGAAGTAGATGTTACTAGCCGTTATGAATCATTGAATAAAAATAATATTTTAGGTGATTTCAAATTTGTATTATCTGAAAAATTCCTATCAAATGATAGCGATTTATTATGGCATGAAAAAATAGTTATGAGTGCTTATTTCTTGATTAAGAAATTCAGTTTATCTGAAGAGAAAGCCTTTGGTTTGGATAGTAGTTCTGTGAAAATTGAAAAATTCCCAATGGTACTTCATCCACCAGAAAAAATTCATTTAAATAGAGTTGACTAATAACCTGCAAATTCATCATCATAATTTAAGATTTACTTAATTTAATACATAATTTTATTAATTTAAGTTAGAATTTTTTAAATTTGCTTATTGCAATCAAATTGTTATATGAAAATAAAATTACTTACTGTCATTATTGCATTTATATTAATGACTTCAATCAAAATTAATGCACAAACCGTGCAATCTAGAACTTTTACATTTACAGAAGCTTCTCATGCAAGCACTTACAATGGAAATGCACAACATGATTTAGCCGTTTGGATAGAACAAGGTTCAGGAACTGCAGGTACATTTATCGTAACAAAATTCAGATATGTTGGAAGCGGTACAAGTGATCACCTTCCCAATTGGGCTGCAAAAGCAAGCGGTGGAGTAACATCAACAGCTACTTCTGCTTCTTGCAATACAACAACCGCAACTACAGGAGCTACCCTAGCTGCTTGGTCTACAAAAACAGTAACATGGGATGGAAAAGATGCATCAGGAAATCTAGTAGCAGACGGAAATTATCAATTTGTTGTACAGTCAACATGGAACCATGGAACTACTGGAACTGCAATTAGATATTTTCCATTTGTAAAAGGACCTGGAGCTACAAATCCAACATTTACAGATGATGCTAATTACACAGGAATAACAGCAGTTCTTTCTTCTCCTTCGTATTCTATAAAACCAGAAGTATCTATTTTTCCAAATCCTACCAACGGGATTATTAATATGGATTTTAAAAATGATGTAAATAACATTCGAATTATTAACATTCTTGGTAAAGTAGTTTATAATGAAAGAGTTACTGAAGATTTAACAAATACTAATAAGAGAATTGACTTATCGAATTTAGTAGGTGGAATTTATATCGTTTCAGTATCAAATGACAATGGAACTTCTAATTATAAAGTGGTTTTAAACAATTAAAATTCTTATTCAAATTATTTAAAAGCATCCAATTGGGTGCTTTTTTTATTGATTATTTTTGAATAATGAGAATTCCTTCTCCTCCACTACTTCTTTAATAATATTCATTAATCCAGGTGTAACAAAAACTTGGTATTTTCCGGATTCATCGGAGTAAATTAAATAGGCCTGTAATTCTGTATGTGAAGCTAAATATAATTTGGCTTTCTCCAATCCCATCACTAATATTCCTGTTGCATTTGCATCAGCAGAAATACAATCAATTGAAAAAACGGAAGCACTTAATAGATTATTTTTTGTTGGAAATCCCGTTTTGGGATCTATATGATGAGCATATTTTATTCCATCTTCAACAACAAATCGTCGATAATTTCCTGAAGTTGCAACAGCAAGATTGTCGAGTATTGCAATCGCTTTTATTGGATTAGCATCTAGTTTATTATCAATTGGTTTTTCAATTCCTACCGTCCAATCTAGCCCATCACCATTTTTCCCTTTGGCATAAACCTCTCCGCCTATTTCAACTACAAATGAATTTATCCCTTTTGAAATTAAAAAATCTGAAACAACATCTACTGAATATCCTTGGGCAAAAGCATTAAAATCTAGGGCAACTCGAGGATCTTTTTTAACTATTTTATTTCCTTTAATTTCAATTAAATCAAATCCAACAAATTGCATCATACTGTCAATTTTTTGTTTTTCGATTTGTTGCTTTTTTCCAGGACCAAATCCCCAGGCGTTCACTATAGGATAAACCGTTGGATCAAATGCGCCATCTGTATTTTTCCAAACTTCTTTAGCTTTATTAAAACAAGTTATAAAATACTTATCCAGCTTAACATATTCAACATTAGAATTAATTTTTGATATGATTGAGTTTGGAATATAAGTAGAGACTGATAAATCAAATTTTCTTAATATCTTTTCTATTTTAGATTTAAAATCTCTATTTTTTTTATCTAAATAAGTAATGTGATACGATGTTCCTTGTGCTTCTCCCTCAATAAATAGTGGTTTTTCTTGAGCATATACCCCAATGATATTATAAATAAATAGAAACATTAAAACAATTCTCATCTTCATATTTATTTATTTTTATTGGCTATTAATTTTAAATCTTCATAACGAAGTAAATCCGAATTACCTGACTTTTTTTGACCCATTTTTAATTTTAAATTTCCTCTTTTCAAATAATAATCAGCCACATTTGAATCTAATTTAATTACTGAATCATAGTCATTCAAAGCACCCTTAAGATCATTAAATTGTTCTTTTAAACATCCTCGACTGAAAATTGCATCAATATGATTATTTCTAATATTAATTGCAACATTAAAATCTAAAAGTGCCTCTTTAAATTGCTTCAATTCCAACTTTGCCAAACCCATGAAATAATGAGCATCAGCATTTTCAAATTCCCTTTGAATTACTTTTTTATAATCAATAATTGCTCCTTTAAAATCGCCAATTTTACCTTTGGCCATAGCCCTAAAAAAAATAAGTGTCAGCATTTGTAGAATCAATTACAATTTGCTTGGTATAATCCTCTATTGCACCTTTGAAATCTTTTAATAATTCTTTGGTCAAACCTCGATCATTATAAGCTGTAGAATCTTTTGGATTTATTTCAATTATTTTGGTAAAATAATCAATGGATTCCTGATATTCTTTGGAATTAAATTTTTGAACTGCACAATCTTTATATTCGTCTTTAAGTGTCTGCGAAAAGGCATAACTCACAGAAAAAAAAATAAATAAGATAAAAAGAGTTGGTTTCATATTCTGATGATTGGTACAAATTTAAATTAATTTTGATTTCAAAACCATAATTTTCACATAAGATTAATTTTAGCATTTAATTGCGAATTGAGCAGGCAAATTCCTTTTGAAAAAAAGCTGTACATTTGCACTTCAATAAAATATAATGAGATTACACAGAAATTTAGTTTACACTACAATCGATTCCCTAAATGCGATTTTCAATGAAGGAGAATATGCCGATAAAGTAGTGGCGAGAGCTTTAAAAAAAGATAAACGATGGGGAAGTTCCGATCGAAAGTTTGTTGCTGAAACTATCTACGAAATTGTTCGTTGGAAAAGATTATACGCTGAAATTGCCGAAGTAAAAGAACCATTTGACAGAGACAATCTTTGGAGAATGTTCTCTGTATGGGCAGTTTTAAGAGGTTATCCTATTCCCGATTGGAGACAATTAGAAGGTACTCCTGAACGAAAAATAAAAGGCCGTTTTGACGAATTATCCAAAATTAGAGCTTTAAAAGAATCTATCCCTGATTGGATGGACGAATTAGGAGTTAAAGAATTAGGTGAAAAAGTTTGGTCAACTGAAATTGCTGCGCAAAACCAACCTGCAAAAGTAATTTTGCGTGTAAATACCTTAAAAACTACTCGCGAAAAACTACATTCATTATTAATGGATTTGGATATTGAGACTACTTTCTTAAAAGAGCAACCAGATGCATTGGTGCTTAAAGAAAGAGCAAATGTATTTATGACCGATGCTTTTAAAGAAGGAATGTTTGAAGTTCAAGATGCTAACTCTCAATTGGTTGCTGCATTTTTAGATGTTCAACCTGGAATGAGAGTTGTAGATACTTGCGCTGGAGCTGGAGGAAAAACCCTACACCTTGCCTCTTTAATGGAAAATAAAGGGCAATTAATTGCAATGGATTTATACGAAAGTAAATTGAAGCAATTAAAATTAAGAGCGAAAAGAAATGGTGCTTTTAATATTGAATACCGAATAATCGACTCTACAAAAGTGATTAAAAAACTACAAGAAAAAGCCGATCGTGTTTTGATTGATGCTCCTTGTAGCGGTTTAGGTGTTTTAAAAAGAAATCCAGATGCAAAATGGAAACTCCAACCAGAATTCATCGACAATATCCGAAAAGTACAAGCCGAAGTCCTAGAAAGTTATTCAAGAATCGTTAAACCAGGAGGAAAATTAGTCTACGCAACTTGTTCTGTATTACCATCGGAAAACCAAGAACAAGTGAAAAACTTTTTAGAAAATACCGAAATGGGTAAGAACTTTAAATTCCTGAAAGACACTAAAATTCTAGCCTCAGAATCAGGCTTTGATGGATTTTATATGGCTTTACTAGAGAGAAATTCATAAGTATATAAATCTAACTTTAAGTAAACCTTAAGTCATTCAATATAAAATAGCTAATTTGTATCTAATTTTAGATTAAATTTGGCTCCCCAATAATATCAATTTTATGAAACAAATTTATACTTTTCTAGCCGTTCTTCTATGTCTTAATAGCTTTGCTCAAATACCTCAAGGATATTATAATTCTGCTACAGGAACTGGTTATGCCTTGAAAACGCAGCTTTTTAATATTATAAAAAATAATACAAATGCTCTTACGTCATCTTCAAATTATGGTGGTTTGTGGACTTTATTCACTCAAAGCGCATACAGAGACCATTATTATGAAAATGACAATACCCTATTAGATGTTTACTCTGAAAAACCTTCTGGTCCAGATAGTTATAATTTCTCAGCAACAACGCAACAATGTGGAAATTACACCAACGAAGGAGATTGTTATAATAGAGAACATACTATGCCGCAATCCGTTTGGGCATCTGCGTATCCGATGTATTCTGACGCCCATTTTGTTTTACCAACTGATGGTAAAGTAAATGGAGTTAGAAACGACTTTCCTTACGGAAAAGTGAACGTTGCTTCTTGGACTTCTACCAATGGTTCTAAACTTGGTAGCAATACTAATTCTGGTTATGCCGCTGGTTATGTAGGTACGGTTTTCGAACCATTAGATGAATTTAAAGGCGATATCGCAAGATGTTTATTGTATTTCGCAACAAGATATGAAGATCAAATTACATCTTGGACCTATTCTATGTTCAACGGAACATCAACCCAAGTATTTACCAATACCTTTATTAGTATTTTAGTTACTTGGAACAATTTAGATCCTGTAAGCCCATATGAAATTGCAAAAAACAATGCTGTTTACACTTTTCAAGGAAACAGAAATCCTTATATCGATCACCCAGAATATGTTTGCCGAGTTTGGTCTTCTGCTTGTGCTTTAGCAACCAATGAATTTGAATTTGCTAGCTTATCTGTATTTCCAAATCCATCAAATAATGGGACAATTTATATCAATACAACTACTTCTATTGATGACATCCAATTAATTTCTATTGACGGGCAAATAATAAATGAATTCAAAAACCCAACAAAATCAAATGAAACTTATACTTTAGATAATTTACCTAAAGGATTTTATTTTTTAAAGTTGACCTCTAATAATAATTCAATAACGAAAAAAATTAGCGTGAATTAATTTAGATTTACAACATAAAAAAAACTCCGATTTTCATCGAAGTTTTTTTTATTTATAAATATCAAAATTCTAATTGTTCATAGAAATTAGAAATTCTTCATTGTTTTTAGTTTTCTTAAATCGGTCGTTGATAAAATCCATCGCTTCAACAGGGTTCATATCAGAAAGATACTTTCTCATGATCCACATGCGTTGAAGGGTATTTTCATCCAACAATAAATCGTCACGACGCGTACTTGAAGACGTTAAATCAATGGCAGGGAAAATACGTTTATTAGCAATTTTTCTATCCAATTGCAATTCCATATTTCCTGTTCCTTTGAATTCTTCAAAGATAACTTCATCCATTTTAGAACCTGTTTCTGTAAGTGCGGTCGCAATAATACTTAACGAACCTCCATTTTCAACATTTCTAGCTGCACCAAAGAAACGCTTTGGTTTTTGTAAAGCATTGGCATCAACTCCACCACTTAATACTTTACCAGAAGCGGGTTGAACAGTATTGTAGGCACGTGCTAAACGCGTAATAGAATCCAATAAAACAACCACATCGTGACCACATTCTACCAAACGTTTTGCTTTTTCCAAAACAATATTGGCGATTTTTACGTGCTCTTGTGGTTCTCTATCAAATGTTGACGCAATAACCTCACCACGAACACTGCGTTGCATATCGGTAACTTCCTCAGGACGCTCATCAATTAAAAGTACAATTAAATATACCTCTGGATGATTGGCAGCAATTGCATTAGCAATGTCTTTCAATAACATGGTTTTACCCGTTTTTGGTTGCGCCACAATCATTCCACGTTGTCCTTTTCCGATTGGTGAAAATAAATCGATAATTCTTGTTGATATTGTACTTTGTTTTTCAGCAATTCTGAATTTCTCAGAAGGGAAAACTGGCGTTAAATGTTCGAATGAAACACGATCGCGAACCACTTGTGGATCATGACCGTTTATTTTTAATATTTTAACCAATGGAAAAAATTTCTCTCCTTCTTTTGGTGGACGAACAACTCCTTTTACAGTGTCTCCCGTTTTTAAACCAAACAATCTAACTTGTGAAGTCGATAAATAAATATCATCTGGTGAAGCTAAATAATTGTAATCCGATGAACGTAAAAAACCATATCCTTCCGACATCATCTCTAAAACTCCTTCACTCTCTATAATTCCGTCAAATTCAAAGTCTGAATGACCGAAATTACTTTTCTTACCTTTAAAATTAGGATTTACATTTCCGTTTTGAGCTTGATTCGGGTTTTGGTTGGGATTATGATTTGGGTTCTGATTTGGATTTTGTTTTTGATTTGGGTTTTGCTTCTGATTTGGATTTTTAGGTCTTTCAACTGGTGATTCCTCACTATTGTTTTCAGCGTTATCGCTTTCAGAAATTGTTTCGGTAGCTGCTTTTGCTGCAACTTTAGCCTCAAAATCGGCTTTTTTAAACTTTACAACTTTGCGTTCTTTTGGGTTTACTGCTGGAGCTTCATCATAAGCAGCTTCTTTTGTTTCTTCAACTTTATCAGCTGATTCAGAAAATAAAGACATCGATTCAGCTTTTTTGTCTACAGTAATTCTAGCTCTTTTTGGCTTAGCATCATTAGTATTCTCTGACTTAGTCTCGGAATTTCCTCCCGAAAACGAAGCTTGAACTTCTAAAATCTGATTGATTAATGCTTCTTTTTTAACGCCGGTAATTTTATTAATGTTGGCTGCTTTCGCAATTTCTTGAAGCTCAGAAAGCTTCATTTCTTTTAATACAGAAATCTCAAACATAAAATGTTATTTGAATTTAATTGTTGTGGAATAATAAATAAAGATTGTGTGATTTTTTTTTAAATGAAATCTCCAAAGGATGAAGTACTTACGTATTTGTTATGCAATAATACAAAATATTATTAATAATCATAGTGTTTTTTATAATTTTAATTAATATTTTTGTTTTAACAATTTACAATAATGATTCAAAGAATACAAACAGTCTATTTATTAATTGCATTAGTGATTTTAGGAGCACTTCCTTTTGTTTTTCCACTATTTACAATGAGTGATGGAAAAGAATTTCATTTCATGAACGATTCTTTTTATACTGTACTTTTTGGATTGTCTACAACATTAACTTTAATTAGTATAATGTATTTCAAAAAAAGACAGCATCAATTTGTTCTAAACAGATTGACTATCATATTGAACTTAATTTTATTAGGATTATTTGTATATCGTTCGCTAAATTTATCTGGAGAAACTGTTCAAGTTTCAGAGAAAGGTATTGGGATGTTCCTTCCTATTGTTGCTATCGTTTTCTTGGCTTTGGCCAATAGAGCCATCAAAAAGGATGAAGATCTCGTAAAATCTGCTGACCGTTTACGATAAACCTATAAACTTGTTTATTAATGCGAAGAAAAACCCGAACGTAAGTTTGGGTTTTTTTTCGTTATTATTTTAACCAAAATAGGCAAATCTGTTTTTTTTTACCTCAAAAAACACAAAAGTCTATCTTCTTCCTGTCTATTATCTCCTCGTCTATTATCTATTATCTTTTCTTATCTCTTCCAGTCTATCATCTCCTCGTCTATTATCTTTTCTTACCTCTTCCCTAACTCCACAATTTCCAAATTTGCAATTTTCTCTCCCTCAATTTCAAATCGCAACATCGTTCGCATTTGGTGAAAACCACTAATTCCAGCAGCTCCAGGATTCATATGCAACAAATTGTGCTTTTTATCAAACATCACTTTCAAAATATGAGAATGCCCGCAAATGAATAATTTCGGAGGGTTATTTTGCATTTCTGTCCTAATATTCGGATTGTATTTTCCTGGATAACCGCCAATATGTGTAATCCAAACATCCACTCCTTCACACATAAATCGGTTATGCAACGGAAATTCCATTCGCGCTTTATAATCATCAATATTGCCAAAAACCGCACGCAAAGGCTTCAAATTTTTAATAGAATCGGTCACTGCCAAATCCCCAATATCGCCCGCATGCCAAACCTCATCCGCCAAATTAACGTATTTCAAAATCGTATCATCTATATGACTGTGCGTATCTGAAAGAAGTAATATTTTTTTCAAAATTGTTTTTTTTGGAGCTATTTCCAGCTTTCCGTTGCAATCTGCGCTAAAAAGCGCAGGATTTTCACTTCAATCTGGGCTAGGATTTTGAGGTAAATTTAAACATTCCAAGTCCAAATAAAAAATCATAATTAAAACAACTTTGATCGACTTCAATTTCGTTGCGAAAAAATTAATAAGTATCTTTACCACTTCAAAATAAGTCTCTTGAGATATTTCATAAAATTAGCATACAACGGAACAAATTACCACGGTTGGCAAGTTCAACCCAACGCATCTTCTGTACAAGAAACTTTGAATAAGGCACTTTCCGTAATACTAAATGAAGAAATAAATATCATGGGTGCAGGAAGAACCGACACTGGAGTTCATGCCAAAGAAATGTTCGCTCATTTTGACTACATTCCTACTCTTGAAATCGATTCTGTACTTCACAAACTCAATTCCTATCTTCCAAAAGACATTGTGATTTACGATATAATTCCTGTTCATGACGATGCACACGCTCGTTTCGATGCCAAAAAAAGAACTTACAATTATTATATAACTTCTGTAAAAGATGTTTTCTCTCAAGAAGAAAGTTGGTATTACCATCAAAATCTAGATGTGGAATTAATGAATCTAGCGGCGAAAATATTATTAAATCACACCGATTTTCAATGTTTTTCAAAAGTAAATACCGACGTCAATACTTTCAATTGTACTATTTCTCAAGCTTATTGGACAAAAGAAAACAACCAATTGATTTTTACCATTTCTGCCGATCGTTTTTTACGAAATATGGTCCGTGCAATAGTGGGAACTCTCGTGAATGTTGGTTTGCATAAAATCACCCTTTCCGATTTCAATTCCATTATTGAAAATAAAAATAGAAATGAAGCTGGATTTTCAGTTCCTGCACAGGGATTGTTTCTAACTAAAATAGATTATGACTATTTATAAATGCTTTTTAATCAACTAATAGAAGTTACACTATCAAAATAATATGAAAGCAAAAGCATTCGATACCATTGTTTTTAAAAGGATATTAAAATACGCTAAACCCTATAAATGGAGATTTAATAGCGTGATTTTATTTGCAATATTCTTGTCAGTTTTTGCTGCCTTACGACCTTATTTATTAAAATTAACCGTCGATGATTACATAAAAACACACGATCAGGTTGGTCTTTTATGGTACGTAACATTAATGGGAATCGTACTTATTCTTGAAGTACTTTCCAATTTCTTCTTTGTTTACTGGGCGAATTGGCTTGGACAAGATATTGTAAAGGACGTTCGTGTAAAACTCTTCAAACACATGTTGAGTTTCAAAATGAAATATTACGATACCGCTCCCGTTGGTCAATTAATTACTAGGTCGGTTTCCGATATGGAATCCATTGCGAAAATTTTCAGTCAAGGGCTATTTATGATTGCAAGTGACTTATTAAAAATGATTGTGATTCTATTTTTCATGCTAAAAGAAAATTGGAAACTTACAATTATTGTATTCATTGCAATGCCAATTTTGGTATTTGTAACTCGAATTTTCCAACGCAAAATGCAAGTTACATTTGAAGAAGTAAGAAATCAAATAGCCAACCTTAATACGTTTGTGCAAGAGCGTGTTACAGGAATGAAAATCGTTCAACTTTTCAATAGAGAAAATATTGAATATGAAAAATTTAAAGAAATTAATAACAAACATAAAAATGCTTGGGTAAAAACCATTCTTTACAACTCGATTTTTTTCCCAATTGCCGATATTATTTCTTCTTTAACTTTAGGATTTATCGTTCTTTATGGTGGTTTCAGGATATTAGACGGTGATACGACAACTACCTTTGGAGATATTTTTTCTTACACAATGTACATCGGAATGTTATTTAATCCATTGCGACAAATTGCCGATAAATTCAACGAAATGCAAATGGGAATGATCTCAGCAAATCGTGTTTTTGAAATATTAGATACTAAAGAACACATCCAAGACATTGGAACTATTGAAGCGCCAACATTTAAAGGAGCAATCGAATTTAAAGAGGTGAAGTTCAGTTATATTGACAATGAAGAAGTCATAAAAGGAATCAATTTAAGTGTTCAGCCCGGGCAAACAATCGCCATTGTTGGAGCAACAGGAGCTGGAAAAACGACCATTATCAATTTGCTAAATCGTTTTTACGAAATCAATAGCGGAACCATTTACATCGATAACCAGAATATTCACGACTATACTTTGGATTCCCTTAGAAAACAAATTGCAGTAGTTTTGCAAGATGTTTTCCTATTTGCCGACACGATATTAAACAATATCACGCTCAACAACCCTGAAATTACTCGCGAGCAAGTATTGGCTGCAGCCAAAAAAATCGGAGTCCACGAATTTATTAATAGTTTGCCCGGTGGTTACGACTACAATGTAAAAGAGCGAGGCGTAATGTTATCGTCGGGGCAACGCCAATTAATTGCATTTTTACGAGCTTATGTTAGTAATCCAAGTATATTAATTTTAGACGAAGCTACCTCATCCATCGACATGTATTCTGAAGAATTAATTCAAAAAGCTACCGAAAAAATCACTAAAGGGAGAACTTCAATAATCATCGCGCACCGTTTGGCAACAATCATAAATGCAGATAAAATTGTAGTAATGGACAAAGGACTCATTGTGGAGCAAGGAACGCATCAAGAATTATTAAATGTAGCCTCCGGTTTCTATAAAAATTTATACGATTCTCAGTTCATTTTAAACTCTTAAATTGACATTATAAAATTGGTCAACTAATTGTAGTTTTCCTATTATCAAATAAAAATTAATTCATAAATTTGCGACAGCTTTTTTACCATAATTAAATAAATTAGAAAAATGAAATACGATGTAATAGTTTTAGGAAGTGGACCTGGAGGATATGTAACAGCAATTAGAGCCTCACAATTGGGTTTTAAAGTTGCCGTTATCGAAAAAGAAAACTTAGGTGGAGTTTGCTTGAATTGGGGATGTATTCCAACAAAAGCATTACTAAAATCGGCACAAGTTTTTGATTATCTTAAACACGCTTCTGATTACGGTTTGTCGGTTTCTTCATTTGATAAAGATTTTACAGCAGTTGTAGGTCGTAGCCGAGGAATTGCTGACGGAATGAGCAAAGGTGTTCAATTCCTAATGAAAAAAAATAAAATTGATGTAATTGATGGTTTTGGTAAAATGAAACCTGGAAAAAAAGTTGCTGTTACCGCTGCTGATGGTAAAGTTACTGATTACGATGCCGATCATATTATTATTGCAACTGGTGCTCGTTCACGTGAATTGCCAAACTTGCCACAAGATGGTGTAAAAGTAATTGGATACCGACTAGCAATGACTTTAGCAACACAACCAAAATCAATGATTGTAGTAGGTTCTGGCGCTATTGGAGTAGAATTTGCACACTTTTATAACGCAATGGGAACCGATGTAACTATCGTTGAATTCCTACCAAATATTGTTCCTTTAGAAGACGAAGACATTTCTAAACAAATGGAACGATCAATGAAAAAAGCTGGAGTTACTATTATGACTAACTCTTCTGTAGAAAAGATTGATACTTCTGGAGCTGGTGTAAAAGCCTATGTAAAAACAGCAAAAGGTGAAGAAATTCTAGAAGCTGATATTTTACTTTCGGCTGTTGGAATTAAAACCAACCTTGAAAATATTGGATTAGAAGAAGTGGGGATTGCCACTGATAGAGATAAAATTATTGTAAATGATTTCTACCAAACTAACATTCCAGGGTATTATGCTATCGGGGATGTAGTTCCGGGACCAGCATTGGCACACGTTGCTTCTGCTGAAGGAATCACTTGTGTAGAAAAAATCGCAGGATTGCACGTAGATCCTATCGATTATGGAAATATACCAGGTTGTACGTATGCAACTCCAGAAATTGCATCAGTAGGATTGACTGAAAAACAAGCTAAAGAAAAAGGTTACGATTTAAAAATCGGAAAATTCCCTTTCACTGCTTCAGGAAAAGCAAAAGCTTCAGGAACTCCTGACGGATTTGTAAAAGTAATATTCGATGCGAAATATGGAGAATGGTTGGGTTGCCATATGATTGGAGCTGGTGTTACAGACATGATTGCCGAAGCAGTTGTAGCTAGAAAATTAGAAACTACTGGTCATGAAATTCTAAAAGCGATTCACCCACACCCAACAATGAGTGAGGCGGTTATGGAAGCTGTTGCTGACGCTTATGGTGAAGTAATTCACTTGTAAAAAATAACTAAGAAGTATATCAATCCGTTTTGTGAACTCAAAACGGATTTTTTTTATTTATTTTTTATTGAATAGAATCAAAATAAATAATATACATTTGTGAATAAAATAATCCCAAAAAATTAGTTTAAGCGCCACAAATTCAAAAAGTTATAAATCATTAAACTCTTAGAATTTATGAATAATATTATAGTTATTTTAGGCAATTACTTCGACACTTATTTCAGTTCAAAGAACATACGTAAAATAGAATTAGTTATTCTTCGTGTAGCTGTTTTTTCTTTTTTACTGCATCTAGCTCTAATATTTTTAGGTAACAATTTTTTATTTTTCCGAAATTTTCAGCACAGTTACCTTAAAGCTATTTACACCCCGTTTAGTTTCATTTTGCTTTATGAAGTTTTTCTATTAGTTATAATTATTCCAAAATCGATTTCTGAATTCGTAGGAAAACAATTTGAAGTAATTACGTTAATCACGCTTCGGAGTTTCTTTCACGATATTGCAGAACTTGATTTAAAAAACTCGATTAACATTTATAATCCCGATTTTATAAGTTTGATGTACGATCTCTGCGCTGCATTAGTAATGCTTAGTTTGACCATTTTATACTATAAAATATATCAAAATAATGGAAAAGCAGAAGTTGTTAATCAGCTTAATAATTTTATAAACATTAAAAAAATGGTCTCCTTGGGGATGATCGTAATTTTATTATTGTTAAGCATTAGTAGTTTTTACAATTGGGGTTCTGACATGATAATTGCTTTACAAATTGGTAAAAATTATCCCAATTCAAACGCTGTTTTCTATTCCGATTTTTTCTCTATTATGATTTTTGTAGATGTATTATTATTGATTATTTCATTTACCTATCATTTCTCGTTTTTTACCATTTTTAGAAATGCCAGCTTTATTATAACAACCATTTTAATCAGAATGTCACTTACAATTGAAAAACCAATGAACTATATTATTATCCTTATTGGGTTTTTATTTTCAATTTTCTCATTCTACCTTTTTGGATTAAGAAAAAAAATTGGGCAATAGAATATTAATATGTTGAATAAGTTTCGGATAAATTTAACAAACACCGATTGAATAAAACTTTCAACATCCTCAAATTGTTTCGTATCTTTGATAAAGTTGGATAACATTCAAAATTATTTTAATATGACTCAAAAGAAATCAATGCTATCAAAGCTCACCAATAATTGGAAAAAAATTGGCCCTGGATTGGTAACTGGAGCAAGTGATGATGATCCTTCAGGAATTGCAACTTATTCTCAAGCTGGTGCTGCCTTTGGACTGTCAACATTATGGACCGCAATAATCGCTTTTCCGTTAATGGCCGCAATCCAACAAATGTGTGCTAGAATTGGTCTTGTAACTTCTCAAGGTTTAACCGGAACATTAAAAAAACACTATCCCAGACCCATTTTGTATTTAATGTTATTGTTTAGTTTTCCAGCTATAATAATGAATATCGGTGCTGATATCGCAGGTATGGGCGCTGTGGGAAACCTTCTTTTTCCAAATATTGAAGCCAATTATTTTAGTGTTGTATTCACCATAATTCTCCTAGGATTAATTATCTATTTGCCTTATCAAAAAATAGCTTCCGTTTTAAAATATTTATGCATCGTTATGCTTGTCTATTTTATTGTTCCTTTTTTATACAAACAGGATTTTGTAGCTATTGCTAAAGCAACTTTTATTCCTACAATTAAATTTGATAAAAACTTCATAGCAATAATTGTGGGGATTTTAGGAACAACCATTTCTCCTTATTTGTTCTTTTGGCAAGCTTCAGTGGAAGTTGAGGAAATGAAAAATAGAAAGCACATAATGGTCAATAAAAAAATCATTCATGAAATTAATCAGGATGTTGATTTTGGAATGACCGTTTCAGGTTTTGTAATGTATTTTATCATTTTAACAACCGGAACTGTATTATATAATAGTGGTATTCATCAAATTGATACCGTCGAACAAGCAGCAATGGCTTTGAAACCAATAGCAGGAAATTTAGCCTACTTACTTTTTGCGATTGGTGTAATTGGAACTGGTTTAATTGCAATTCCTGTTTTAAGCGGTTCTATTTCCTATATTTTCTCTGAAACTTTTGGCTGGGAACAAGGTCTAGATAAAAAATTCCATGAAGCCAAAGGGTTTTATGTAATTATTGCCATTTCCTTAATTTTAGGTTTGTCAATGAATTATATTGGCATAAGCCCAATTCAATCTCTAATTTACACTGCAATTCTCTACGGATTAACTGCTCCAGTCTTAATTGCAATCATCCTGCATATTTCAAATAATAAGAAAATTATGGGCACTAATGTAAATGGCAAGCTGTCTAATTTTCTGGGTTTTTCGGCCTTAATAATTATGTCGATTGCAGCCATTGCTTTGCTATATATCCAATTTTCAGAATAGTAAAAGTGCTATTAGCGGTCTAAAAAACGTATATTTGCACCAAATTTACATTTTATGACTACTTTCGAGCAATTCAATCTTCCTAAATCAGTTCAAAAAGCAATTGATGATTTAGGATTCGTAACGCCTACTCCAATCCAGGAAAAATCATTTTCTGTGATTATGTCAGGTCGCGACATGATGGGAATTGCACAAACGGGAACTGGAAAAACATTTGCCTATTTACTTCCATTATTGAAGTTATATAAATTCACCCCAACCGATACTCCTAAAATTGTAATTCTAGTTCCAACACGTGAATTGGTGGTGCAAGTGGTTGAAGAAGTGGAAAAGTTAACCAAATACATGTCGGTTCGAACATTAGGAATTTTTGGAGGGGTAAACATTAACACCCAAAAGAAAGCGGTCTATGAAGGAATCGATATATTAGTAGGAACACCAGGTCGTGTAATGGATTTGGCTTTGGATAGTGTTATTCGTTTTGATGATACTCAGAAACTAGTTATCGATGAATTTGATGAAATGCTAAACTTAGGATTCCGAGTACAGCTAACTTCCATTTTAGCGATGATGACGAGAAACAAACGTCAAAACATCCTTTTTTCAGCAACAATGACTGATGAAGTCGATGCCATTTTAAATGATTTCTTTGATTTCCCTGAAGAAGTTACCCTTGCTCCATCCGGAACACCGTTAGAAAATATCCAACAATTCATTTATAATGTACCTAATTTTAATACCAAAGTTAACCTGTTAATTCATTTGCTGGAAAGCGATGAATCGATGGAAAGAATATTGGTGTTTGTAAACAATAAAAAGATTTCGGATATGCTTCATGAGCGTATTGAAGAACATTTTGATGGGCAATTTGGCGTAATTCACTCCAATAAATCTCAGAATTATCGTTTAAGTACGATGGCTTCATTTCAAGAAGGAGAATTGAGAGGAATTATTACAACTGATATCATGGCTAGAGGTTTGGATATTTCCAATATTTCTCACGTAATCAATTTTGAGGCTCCTGAAATGCCCGAACTGTACATGCACAGAATTGGTAGAACGGGTCGTGCGGATGCAACTGGAACAGCAATTAGCTTTATCACACCTCGCGAAGCCGACTTAATTACCGAAGTTGAAATATTAATGAATCATGAAATTGACGTTATTGAATTTCCGGAAGAAGTTGAGATTTCAACCAAATTAATAGAACCTGAAAAAGACAAGCAACCGATTAAATTCCTTCTTAAAAAACCAAAATTAGACGGAAATGGAGCTTTTCATGAGAAAGCTAAAAAGAATAAAAAAGTGAATCTTGGAGGACCTTCAAAAACTAAAAAGAAAGTTTCTGGTTCAGTTAATCGTAACATGCTTAAAACTAGAGATAAGAAACGAAAAGATAAAAAATAACTTATTCTTCAGTAAAAACTAAACAAACTGGCGAACAAATATCAATTCTTTTTCCAGTATCTGTTAGGCTTCCCGTTTCTTTATTGATTTCAAAAATTACAATGTTATTAGTATATTGGTGACCAACTAATAAATAATTTCCTGTAGGATCAATAGTAAAATTTCTTGGTCCTTTCCCTTGTGTACTTGTTCTTGATTTAAATAATAAACTTCCTTCTTTTTGAATTTCAAAACAGGAAATGTCATTTGCAGTTCCTCTATTTGAAGCATATAAAAATCTTCCATCCGGGGAAATATGAATATCGGCAGCACTTGATTCACCGATAAAATCTGGAGCAATAACGGTAGTTTCTTGAAATTTGATTAGCTTTCCCTTCTTGTTTTTATAAACCGTAATAGTACCGTCTAATTCTTGTAAAAGATACACAAAACTACCACTTTTATTAAAGGTAAGATGTCTTGGTCCACTTCCTGGATTAACAGAAACACTGTCTTTGATTGACAATATATTCTTTTTTGAAGTAGCGCTATAATGATAAATGTAGATTTTATCTTTACCTAAATCAGTAGCAAATACATATTTATGATCCGGAGAAAATTGAACCATGTGCACATGCGGACTTTCTTGTCTTTTAGGATTTACGCTTTTACCAAATTGTTGGAAAACTTGTTTCGCTACTCCTAATGAACCATCGCTATTCTTTGAAAAAACAGCAAGACTTCCGCTCGTATAATTTGCAACAATTACATTTTTATCATCATTTGTAATATAGCAAGGATTTACACCCTGGGAATTTTGGGAATTAATAAAATCTAATTTTCCCGATTTAGAATTGAATTTAAAAGCGCTTATACTACTTTCATTTTGAAATTGGTTGACACTATAAATAAAATTATTATCAGACGAAATCGTTAAAAAACCAGGATTATTAATTTTCTCTGTATTTGATTTTAAAATAGCAACTCCATTACTTAAATCAAAATCATAGGTGTAAATACCTCCACTTTCGCAAGATTTAGTATAAGTTCCAACAACTAAATTCAAATGTTTATTTTGGGAATAACCAATTGAAATTGTGATTAAAAGCAACAAAAAGTTAAATCTTGTGTTCATATTTAATAGATATAAAAACAAAAATAACGGTTTCCGGTCAATAATATCAATTTATAAAGTAAATATGATTTGAACAATCAGAAAAAGTAGTATTTTTGACAAACAAAATTAAGAATGCAATTTAAACATCCAGAACTACTTTATTTTCTTTTTGTGTTGGTGATTCCAATTCTGGTCCATTTGTTTCAATTGCGTCGTTTTAAAAAAGAATATTTCACGAACGTTCGATTCCTAAAAGAACTTTCAATTCAAACCCGAAAAAGTTCAAAAATTAAAAAATGGTTGTTATTGGCAACCCGATTATTACTATTAACCGCATTAATAATTACATTTGCTCAACCTTTTTTCAAAGCCAAAGATTCTAAGAATATTTCCAACGATATGTTTATCGTTTTGGACAATTCCTATTCGATGCAAGCAAAGGGAAATAAAGGTGAATTGTTGAAAAGAGCGGTTCAAGAATTATTAGAAAACACTCCAGAAAATCAAACTTTTTCTTTGATTACCAATAGTGAAACCTATTGGAATACCGACATTAAATCAATTCAAAAAGAAGTTCAAAATATTACTTACAGCCCACTACCTTTTCAATTGGAGAGTGCAATGGCAAAAATTAAATCTAGAAAAAGTGCCAATAATAAAGATGTAATTATCATCAGCGACGCCATTGGTTTAAAACCAAAACAACTAAAAAGCATCGACGGAAATTTCAATACCTACTTTATTACTCCAGAGGCAGAGCAAAAAAATAATATCGCTATTGACAGTGTTTATATGAATCAAACGCTGAACGATTTTTATGAAATTGGTGTCAACTTAAAATCATATGGCGAACAAGATAATGCTATTCCAATTGGTTTGTACAACAATAACAAACTAGTTGCTAAGACATTAGTGAAATTTAAAAAATCAGAAACCGCTATCAATTTTACAATTCCAAAGAAAGATTTTAACGGTTACGTTTCTATAAACGATGCTAGTTTGACATACGACAATACCTATTATTTTAGCATTACTAAGCCTGAAAAAACAAATGTTATTAGCATTGGAAAAACAGAAAAAAGCGGATTCTTAACTCGGATTTATACTACTGAAGAATTCAATTATAGCAATTCTACAATTGAAACTTTAGATTACAACACTATTGAAAAACAAGACGCAATTGTTTTGAATGAACTTGAGAATTTGCCTCAAGCATTGGTAACTAATCTAAAATCATTTGTAGAAAAAGGGGGCAATCTAGTATTTATTCCTTCAGCTGAAAGTAAAATTACAGACACCAATCGATTTTTAGGAACATTTGGTCAAATTCAATTGGGAACTAACCAAAATGCAAACAAATTAATCACTAAAATTGCTTTTCAGCATCCGTTATTCCAATCGGTATTTGAGAAAAAAATTGATAATTTTCAATATCCAAATACGAAGCAAAATTTTGAGTTGAAAACTACAAACCCAGCAATTTTAAGTTACGAAGACCAAAGTTGTTTTCTGACTTCCATTCAAAATCAAGTTTCTAATGTTTATGTTTTTGCTGCGCCAATTAATAAGATGAATTCCAATTTTCAAAATTCACCTTTAATTGTTCCAATATTTTATAATATGGCGCAAAGCGTTCAGAAAACTGGAGTTAATGCCATAAAAATTGGTGAAAATCAACCTTTTTTAGTAGACACAAATATGTCAAAGGATGAAATTTTGGAGGTTAAAAATAATGATGAAAAATTTATTCCAACCCAACAAATATTAAACAATAAAGTTAAATTACAATTCGATGATTACCCTATCTTTGCAGGGAATTTTGGAATTTACAAAAAAGACGAAGTGGTTAGAAACATTAGTTTTAATTACAATCGTTCAGAAAGTAATTTAGAGCAATCGCAAAGCCAATTATTATCTGATTACAAGGTAGTTAAATCAATAGATTCTGTATTTAATAGTTTACTTTCTGACCGAAGTAATGACGAAATTTGGAAAATATTTGTAATATTGACCTTATTATTTTTATTTTTAGAAGTATTAATTCAAAAATTAGTAAAATGAACCTAATTATCCGTGAAGCTACAATAATTGATTCTAAAAGTCCTTTCCACAATCAGAAAGTTGATGTGAAAATTAATTCAGGAATCATAGAAAAAATTGGAAGTAAAATTCCAAATGAAAATGGTTTTGAAGAAATAAAATTAGATAATTTACACCTTTCAGAAGGTTGGTTCGACAGCAGCGTTTCGCTTGGTGAGCCAGGATTTGAAGATCGAGAAACTATTGCAAACGGATTAAATGTAGCTGCAAAAAGTGGGTTCACAGCGGTGGCTTTACAACCCAACTCCTTCCCTATTATTGACAATCAATCGCAAATTAATTTTGTAAAAAATAAAGCCGAAGGAGCTGCAACCGAATTATATCCAATTGGTGCTTTCACCAAAGAAAGCGAAGGAAAAGATATGGCGGAATTATTCGATATGAAAAATGCTGGCGCTGTTGCATTTGGAGATTACAATAAAAATATTGACAATGCCAACCTACTAAAAATCGGATTACAATACGTTCAAGATTTTGATGGATTGATTATCGCCTACTCACAAGAAGCCAGTATTAAAGGGAATGGCGTGGTAAATGAAGGGGTTGTTTCAACTAGATTGGGATTAAAAGGAATTCCAAATTTGGCCGAAGAACTTCAAATATCCCGCAACTTATTCCTTTTAGAATATACAGGTGGGAAAATGCATATTCCAACTATTTCAACAGCAAAATCGGTCGAATTGATTAGAAATGCTAAAGCAAAAGGGTTAAATGTCACTTGTAGCGCAGCAGTTCATCATTTGGTATTAACCGATGAAAAATTAGAAGGGTTTGACACAAGATACAAAGTTACACCACCTTTAAGAACTGAAGAAGACAGAAAAGCGTTGATCGCGGGAATTAATGATAATACAATCGATATGATCACTTCCGATCATAATCCGATTGATATTGAGCACAAAAAAATGGAATTTGACGGAGCTAAAAACGGCACTATCGGATTAGAATCTACTTTTGGAGCGCTTACAAACGAAATTGCTTTAGAAAAAATAATTGAAAAATTAACCGCAGGTAAAAGTCACTTCGGAATTGAAAGTTCATCAATAAAAGAAGGTCAAAAAGCCAATATTACTCTTTTTAATCCAAATGGAAATTGGACATTTGAAAAAGAAAATATCCTTTCAAAATCGAAAAATTCAGCCTTTTTAGGAACTCAGATGAAAGGAAAAGTATATGGAATTTACAATCAAGGAAAATTAGTTTTATCATAAATATTTAAATCAAAAAATGGAAAATTCTGTTGAAGAAGGAAAAACAATAGCAATTACAAGCTATATTTTAATTGTAGGTGTACTTATTGCAATGTCTATGAATAGTGAAAATAAAAATTCATTTGCTTCATTTCACATTCGTCAAGCATTGGGTATTTCATTGACATTCATTTCTTTAGGATTAATTATTAGTAATTTCAACACCCTTTTTATTTCTGTTCCAATGTGGATTTCAGTTTCTATATTGTGGACTTATGGAATATTTAGCGCAATCAGTGGGTCTGAAAAACCAATTCCAATTTTAGGTCACTATTTTCAAAATTGGTTTAAAACCATCTCATAATAATGGAATTATCATTAGAATATCAAGTTCGCGAACCAAAAATAATTGTAGATAAAAACCCATTATTGCTTTTACTACACGGTTACGGAAGTAATGATTCCGACTTGTTTTCATTCGCTTCTGAATTACCCGACGAATATTATGTAATTTCCGCCAGAGCACCCTATGACTTACAATATGGTAGTTACGCTTGGTATGCGATTAATTTTGATGCCGATCAAAATAAATTTTCAGATCACGACCAGGCAATATTATCTAGAGATTTAGTGGTTAGATTCATCGAAGAATTAAAAATAAAATTCCCAATTGACAGTTCCAATATTACCTTAATTGGCTTCAGCCAAGGTTCGATTTTGAGTTATTCAATTGCGCTTTCTTATCCGAATATTGTTCAACGTGTTGGTGCATTGAGCGGCTATTTAAATTTGGATATCAATAGTGAAAATTACCAAAACAATGATTTCAGTAATTTGAAAATATTTGCCTCTCATGGAACTGTAGATCAAGTAATCCCTGTAGAATGGGCTCGTAAAACAGATCCTGTTTTGAAAAGCTTAGGAATAAATTCTTTCTATAAAGAATATCCTATTGGGCATGGAGTTTCACCACAGAACTTTTTTGATTTAAAAGATTGGTTGCAGGGAAAATAATACCTAAAATATTACTTTTTTGGAAACATCAATGATTGATTGATTTCAAATGTGAAGGTGTTATTTTCTTTTACAAAATACTTCAATAAAACTTCCCCCCAGTTTTCCCCGTCACTAAAATCAGCAATAATCCATCGGTGATTGATCACTTTAATTTTATTAATGATAAATTTATTGGCACTTAATTTCTTTTGGCCAGTGTAGGGATTTCCATTTGGATTCTCATTCCATTTCAATAACGCCTGATTGATTGCAGGAATTAGAGTTGCTAAATCACTTTTTTGATCGGGATTTGAGGTAAAATAATATTGTGCTTTTTCATTATTTTCAAGGGTGAAATAATTTGCCTCTTGGAGTTTTGAATTAAAATCTTTCTCTTTTGAATTTAACTTTTTGGTTAATTTCTCGATTTGTGAATTTTGAAAATCTACCTGTTTTGAATAATAGGCATAAGTAAAAACATTGAACACTAGTGCTAGAATGAAAAGATAAAGTAATAGAGAATGTTTCATTTTTTATAAATTTATTTCAAGATTATCGTAAGCTAAATAAACAGATTCTGGAAGTTTTTTTTGAACTTCATCGTGAAAACCAAGATGGTAACTTATGTGTGTTAAATAAGCTTTTTTAGGTTTTACCAATGCAATAAAATCCAATGCTTCTTGCAAATTAAAATGCGTATTATGATGCTCTTCTCGCAAAGCATTTATCACCAAAATATCAAGGTTTTTTAATTTATCAAGTTCTTGATTATCAATAGTTTTAACATCGGTTAAATAAGCAAAAGATTCAATTCGGTAACCAAAAACTTGAAGACTTCCGTGCATGACATTTATAGGGATAATTTCTTTTCCTCCCAATACAAATGATTCGTTGTTTATCACTTCAATTGGTGTAACTGTTGGAGCGCCAGGATACTTGTTTTCTGTTTCAAAAACATAATCGAAGCGTCTTTTTAAATTGTTTAAAACTCGTTCATGAGCATAAACTGGAATATCACCTTGTTTAAAATTAAAAGGTCGGATATCGTCTAATCCAGCGGTGTGATCGGCATGTTCGTGGGTGTATAAAATAGCGTCAACTTGCGGGCATTTTGAGGCTAACATTTGCTGTCTGAAATCGGGACCGCAATCAATAATTAAAGAAAAGTTATCCCAAGAAACCCAAACTGAAACTCTCAGTCTTTTGTCTTTTGGGTTTTCGCTTAAGCAAACAGGGTGATTACTACCAATTACTGGAATTCCTTGTGAAGTGCCGGTACCCAAAAAATAAACTTTCACCTAATTTTTTTTACAAAAATAATATTAAAATTCTTTTAATGAGGTGCTATTTTACTAACTTTGTAAACAAGTTTATTGTAAATCATAAAAAAGTGACTGAAATTAAATTAAAAGGTGACAAAGTCATCGAACAAATCCCTTCTATTAAAGACAAAGCACTTCGTATTAATTTAAACGAAAATATCTACGGAACTTTTGCGGAAATCGGTGCTGGACAAGAAACAGTAAGACATTTTTTTAGAGCAGGTGGTTCTTCAGGAACGATCGCAAAAGCAATGTCGGCCTACGATAAAGATTTTAGTGATGCTATTTATGGTGATGAAGAAGACGGAAGGTATGTAACTGAAAGTCGTTTAAAAAAAATGCTTTCTCACGAATATGCATTAATTGAAAACCGATTGAGCAGAGAGAAACATCCTAATAAAATGTTTTTTAGTTATGCCAATACTGTTGCTACTATTGACTTTGCAAAACAATTCAAAGGACACGGATGGGTTGGTATTCGCTACCAAATTGAACCTGACGAAGCAATAAATGAGATAATTATCCACATTCGTTTTAAAGAAACGGATGCTCGTTTACAGCAAGAAACTTTAGGGATTTTAGGAGTTAACTTGATTTATGGTGCCTACTACAAATACAACGATCCTAAAAAACTACTTCGCTATTTATACGATCACTTAGATAAAGACCAATTAGAAATTGATACCATCAATTTTTCTGGACCTCGATTTGCAAATGTTGACAACCGATTAATGAGTTTGCAACTAGTTAAAAACGGCATGACCGACGCGGTGATGTTTGACCCTAGTGGAAATAACATATTGCCTGCTGCTATTTTATACAAAAAGAACATTTTGGCTTTCCGAGGAAGTTTCCGACCAGTAACCAAGGTAAACATGGACATGTATGAGCATTCTTTAAAAATGTTCTATAATGAAAATAAGGTAAACCAAGAAAATACATTAGTGATATTTGAAATCACCCTATCTAACTTGCGTTCTGATGGTGAAATTGACGAACGTGACTTTATGGATCGTGCTGAATTACTTTGTTCACTTGGACAAACGGTAATGATTTCTAATTTCCAAGAATATTATAAAGTAGTTGAATACTTCTCTAAATATACCAAAGCTCGAATGGGATTGGCAATGGGAGTGAATAATTTAGTTGATATTTTTGATGAAAAATACTACCGCCATTTAAGTGGAGGAATATTAGAAGCGTTTGGAAAATTATTCTACCGCGATTTAAAAGTATTCTTGTATCCAATGCTTGGGGAAAACAAGGAAGTTATAAACTCTGAGAATTTGAAAGTACACCCAAGAATGAAAGAATTGTACAAATTCTTTAAGTTCAATGGTAAAGTAATCGATATTGAAGATTACGATCCACAAAATTTAGAAATTTTCTCTAGGGAAGTTCTAAAAATGATTAGCGAGGGACAAACCGGTTGGGAAACCATGCTACCACAAGGAATTAGCGAAATCATTAAGAAACACCATCTTTTTGGTTATGACCCAAATAAAGTTTTGGAAATCAATAACTAATTTAAGATATACTATATAAAAGCCAGGATATTTTCCTGGCTTTTTTTGTTTTTGTCATGCTGAATTTGTTTCAGTAGCAAAAAAAAACCGATAACAAATGCTATCGGGTTTTTTTATGAGTAGTTTCAATTAATGACTTACTTCTGCAATTTCTTCAGGTTTGTGTTCGTGTTTGAAAAACAAGGCAAAGGCTACAGTAATTACGGCCGCATAAATTGCGAAGCATGACCAAATTGAAGGCCAATCTTTGTCACCACCATGAGTAAAATATTTATCAATTACATAACCGCTAATAGAACTTCCTAGAACGGCTCCAAAACCGTTGGTCATCATCATAAATAATCCTTGCGCACTGGAACGAATAGAAGAATCGGTAGAGGTTTCAATGAATAACGAACCAGAAATATTGAAGAAATCGAAGGCCATTCCGTAAACGATACACGATAAAATAATCATCCAAAGTCCGCCTGAAGGATCTCCATATGCAAACAATCCAAATCGCAATACCCAAGCTACCATCGAAATCAACATAACTTGCTTGATACCAAATCGTTTAAGGAAAAACGGAATAGCAAGTATAAACAATGTTTCCGATATTTGAGAAATCGACATTATAATTGTAGAATATTTAACCACAAATGAATTTTCGTAAGCCGGAACTTTTGAAAAATCAGAAAGAAAAGTATCGCCATACATGTTGGTTAATTGCAAAGCAGCGCCTAAAAACATGGAGAATATTAAGAACAACGCTACTTTGTAAGTTCCGAAAAGCTTAAAAGCATCCAATCCTAATTTTTGTGCCAACGTAGAATCTTTAGAAATAAGATTTTGCGGAGGACATTTAGGTAGGAAAAACGAGTAAATCCCTAATGAAATTGCCGCTATTGCAGAAATGTAAAACATATTTGCGGAAGCTTTATTTCCTGTTAAATTGGTAATCCACATCGCTACAATAAAACCAATAGTTCCCCAAACGCGAATAGGCGGAAATACTTTTACTACATCAAATTTATTGTCTTTTAATATCGTGTAAGCAATAGAATTGGAAAGTGAAATAGTTGGCATGTAACAAAGCATCGCCATGAAAATCACCCAGAAAAAGGAAGTTGGAGAATCAACTTGAGGAATATAACAAAGGATTAAACCGCCTAGAATGTGTAAAATTCCGTATAATTTTTCAGCATTCATGTATTTATCTGCAATGATTCCCGTTAATGCCGGCATCAATATTGAAGAAAGTCCCAATGTTGAAAATACAGCTCCAAATTCGGCACCACTCCATTGTTTAGAAGCGAACCAATAATTTCCAACGGTAATCAACCAAGCTCCCCAAACAAAAAACTGCAGGAAACTCATTATTGTAAGACGATTTTTAATATTCATAGGTTTGTATTTTTGGTTATTTAATAGTTTTGTAAATCTAATAATTTATTGATACAAATGGAGCAATTATCCTAAAATTGTAGTCACTAAATTTAATACTTGGTCAAATTGTTCTTCTCTTGACAAATGGGAATTATCAATTTCAATAGCATTTTTATCTTTAACTAAAGGAGAATCGGCGCGGTGTGTATCAATATAATCGCGTTCTTCAACGTTTTTTAAAACTTCGTCAAATGAAACCGTATCGCCTTTTTGTTGCAATTCCTCAAAGCGCCTTTGCGCACGAGTTTGCGCACTGGCAGTCATGAAAATTTTAAGTTCGGCATTGGGAAAAACCACCGAAGCAATGTCCCTTCCGTCCATTACAATTCCTTTGTTCTTGCCCATTTCTTGTTGTTGCTCGACTAATTTAGCACGAACTTCAGAAACTTCGGCTACTTTACTTACAAAGTTGGAAACTTCTATAGTACGAATTTGTTTTTCGATATTTTCATTGTTCAAATACATTTCTGCAAAGCCCAACTCAGGATTGAATTGGAAGTGCAATTTGATATTTGGCAAACTATTTATCAATGACAATTTATCAAAATGATCGTTATTGATGAATTCGTTTTTCATAGCAAAATAGGCCAAGGCACGATACATGGCACCAGTATCAACATAGACATAACCTAAATGTTTTGCCAATTGTTTTGCCAAAGTACTTTTCCCAGTAGAGGAGAATCCGTCGATTGCGATAGTAATTTTTTTATCCAAAATCTATTCTTGAAAGTTAATAGTTAAACCAAATAAGCTCGTATTTCCTGCCATTGTATAGCGTGAGTAGGAATAATTAAATTTCATATTATTGAATTTTAATCCGAAACCAAACGACATTCCTGCAAAGGTACGTTGCTCTAAAACACTCAGCTCCTCGCCTCTTCGAAAATTATAACCTATACGTAGATTGAAACTCTTTTGAGGAAATAATTCTGCTCCTATAATTACGTGTCGTAAAGCATTATTAATCCCAGAGACTTTTTCTGGCGTTGAACCACCATCAATTGATCCAACGGCATGCGCGGGATTTGAAAATGCAATATTCCACTGCTGTAAATTTTCTAATGTTAGGTGCCAACGAATGGGAACATTTTCTACTTGTTGAGAAACTCCAATCAAAACTTCCATCGGTAATTTTTCATTCACACCCGAATAGGAAGTGAATTGTGTTCCAATATTTCTCACTACCAAAGCCCAATTGACATCGTTTCGTTCGTCAATAAACAAAGCGCCAATATCAATGGCACCACCGAAAGAATTGTACCTTTCTAAATTGGAGGAGATAAATTTTGCTGAAGTACCAAAATGAATGGGAATATCAGGAATCATAAATGAATATCCCATGGAAAGGGCGATTTCACTTCCTGTAAATTCCGAAGTAAAATTTCCTGTTTCGTCTGTTCCTTGAAATTTCCCGTAATTGATGTAATTAATTCCGGCTTGAAATGTTTGTACATGGCGATCAAAAGTATAAGCATATGAAGCCGTTCCGTAGGTAACTTCGCCAAAATAATTTCCGTAATTCATTGCCAAATGATTGTCCATTTGATCATTAATTGTCGCAGGATTAAAATTGGCCTGATTAACATCTTCGTCATAAATAGTTACCGTTTTGCCACCCAAAGCCGCTTGCCTAGGCGAAGTAACCAGATTCAAAAATTGATATACAGACTGACCTCCTATTTGACCATAAGTGATGGTGCAAAAAAGTAGCAGAAAAGCATATAAGTATTTGTTGAACATCTTAATTATTTATGCATAGATAACGCAATTGCGAAGATATTATTTTTAATAAAAAAAACGGCTAATTTCTTAGCCGTTTTTGAATTATAATACTTTTGCATTTTTAACTTTCTGATCTAGAAGCGCAATTTTAAGGACTTCGCTCATTTCTTTCACATAATGAAAAGTCAAGCCCTCAAGATATTCCGGTTTGATTTCGTCAATATCGCTTTTATTTTCGTGGCAAAGAATAATCTCTTTGATGTTGGCTCTTTTGGCAGCCAAGATTTTTTCTTTGATTCCACCAACAGGCAATACTTTACCTCTCAAAGTGATTTCTCCAGTCATAGCAAGACTTTTCTTAACTCTCTTTTGTGTAAACAAAGACACTAAAGACGTTAACATTGCAATACCAGCACTTGGTCCGTCTTTTGGTGTTGCCCCTTCAGGAACGTGCAAGTGAACATTGTATTTTGACAATAATTCAGGATCAATCCCGAAAATATCTGCATTTGATTTAATGTATTCTAAAGCAATTGTTGCCGATTCCTTCATCACCGTTCCTAGATTTCCTGTAATAGTCATGGATCCTTTTCCTTTTGATATCAGTGATTCAATGAAAAGAATATCACCTCCAACGCTGGTCCAAGCCAATCCAGTTACAACTCCTGCAACATCGTTATTTTCATATTTATCGCGTTCTAATCTTGGTACGCCCAAAACTTTCACGATGTCTTCGTCGGTTACTTTTTTATTGTACTCTTCGTCCATCGCAATTGATTTGGCAGCATTTCTAATTACTTGCGCAATTTTAGCTTCTAAACCACGAACTCCCGATTCACGAGTATATCCTTCAACAATTTTTTCTAATTGTTTTTTACCAATTGTCAAATCCTTAGTCGACAAACCATGTTCTTTCAATTGACGCGGGAATAGATGTTGGCGGGCAATTTCGATTTTTTCTTCAATAGTATAACCTGACATTTTTATGATTTCCATTCTGTCACGCAAAGCAGGTTGGATTGTCGCCATATTATTTGAAGTCGCAATGAACATCACTTTTGATAAATCGTAACCCAATTCAAGAAAATTATCGTAGAAAGAGCTGTTTTGCTCAGGATCTAAAACTTCCAATAACGCTGAAGAAGGATCACCTTGATTTCCTAATGCTAATTTGTCTATTTCATCTAATACAAATACAGGATTAGAAGTTCCAGCTTTTTTCAAACTCTGGATAATTCTTCCTGACATCGCGCCAATATAGGTTTTCCTGTGTCCACGAATTTCAGATTCATCACGAAGTCCACCAAGAGAAATACGAACGTATTTTCTTCCCAATGCTTCTGCAACCGACTTCCCAATGGAGGTTTTACCCACACCCGGAGGACCTGTCAAACAGATAATTGGTGATTTCATGTCATTACGCAATTTTAAAACTGCCAAATGTTCGATCATTCTTTTCTTCACTTCTTCCAATCCGAAGTGTTCTTTATCAAGAATTTTTTGAGCTCTTTTTAAATCGAAATTATCTTTAGAATATTCATTCCAAGGCAAGTCTAAAAACAATTCTAAGTAATTGCGTTGAATTCCAAAATCGGGAGCTTGCGGGTTCATTCTGCGCATTTTTGCTAACTCTTTATCGAAATGTTTTTTAGTTTCTTCGTTCCATTTCTTTTGAGAAGCCTTGGCAGCCATTTCTTCAATTTCTTCCTCTTGAGAAGCACCACCCAATTCTTCTTGGATGGTTTTCATTTGCTGGTGCAAAAAGTACTCCCGTTGTTGTTGGTCCAAATCAAATCGAACTTTGGATTGAATATCGTTTTTTAACTCCAATTTTTGAAGCTCAATATTCATGTATCTTAAAGTTTCTAAAGCTCTAGATTTCAAATCAGTAATATTCAATAACTCTTGTTTTTCTTTAACTGATAAATTCATGTTTGAAGACACAAAATTGATCAAGAAAGATTTGCTTTCAATATTTTTAATTGCAAAAGTAGCTTCGGTTGGAATGTTTGGACTTTCCTTAATTATTTGAATCGATAAGTCCTTGATAGAATCGATAATTACATCAAATTCCTTGTCTTTTTTTAAAGGCTGAGATTCTGTAATATTCTTTACAGAAGCTGTTAAATATGGATTTTCAGAAATTACTTTATCTATCTCAAAACGTTTTTTTCCTTGTAAAATAACAGTGATATTTCCGTCAGGCATTTTGAGTACTCTTAATATTTTCGCTACTGTTCCAATAGAATGAATATCATTTTCAGTAGGATCTTCAACGTCTTCATTTTTTTGAGAAACTACTCCAATATCTTTTCCAGCCGCATTGGCATCGTTAATTAATTTAATCGATTTATCTCTTCCAGCGGTAATTGGAATTACAACTCCTGGAAAAAGTACGGTATTTCTTAAAGGTAAAATCGCCAATGATTCGGGTAATTCTTCATTGTTTATTTCTTCTTCGTCTTCGGGAGTTAAAAGCGGAATTAAATCAGCTTCTGAATCAAATTCTTGAAGTGACAAATTGTCAATGGTAATTATTTTTGGATTTGACATATATATAATTAGGTCGTTTTGAAATTAAAATTAAATACTTCGTAAATCAAATAGTCATTGAAAAGTCTAGTGTTTATTTGCTGTAGCAAAAAAGTAAGAACTTTAAATTGAATATTTTATAACAATATTGCAATCATTGTGCCATTCGAAAAAAAAAGCTACCTAAGAAAGATAGCTTTGTTGACGATATGCTATTGCCAATTATTTAGTGTAAACAATATTATAACTTGTGGTTAAAAATACTGGAACGTTAGTAGCGGTAGTTCCAACGACTTGTCCTTGAGGCACAGAATACAATAATTTATTTCCAGAAACTGAAAATAATTCTTCTACAACCACACCAGTATCGATGTAAGTTAATTTTAATACCGTTGCATTTAATGTCCATGTTCCCGTGTAATCTGGATCTGAAAAACAAGTTAATGAAGAAGAGGAACTAATATCCACTCCTTTCGATGTTGCTCTAAAAGTTCCATCAGGGTTGATAACAATTATACTTCCATTGAAGCAAGTTGTTTCTAGCATTTGGTTGGTTGAAGAAGTTCCGTCATGATTTAAATCGGTTGGAATTCCAGTATTAAAAGCAGTCATTCTATAGGTTCCAGCCACACTTGCAGGATTAATTAAGTTTCCTAATAAATCAGAATCAACAGGTTCAATATTACATGAAGAAATTGAAAAAAGTGTAATTACAGTTAGAACTGCGGCTGAAAATTTAATTGTTTTCATTATTAAGGGATTAATTTTTGTCAAATATAATTTAAAAATATTATTCATTGGTAATTTTTCTAACTCTTGATAATAATATTATTCCTGAAAAGAAGAACAAACAAAGGAAAATTATTGAATATCTTGGACTTCCAGTTACTTGGTCGATTATACCGTACAATAACATTCCGATTACAATTCCTATTTTTTCAGTTACATCATAAAAGCTAAAAAAGGAAGCGGTATCATCAGTTTCAGGTAATAATTTTGAATATGTAGATCTTGAAAGTGCTTGAATTCCGCCCATTACTAAACCTACAAATCCTGCTGTAAGGTAAAATTCTATTGGTGTTGTTACAAAAAAAGCAACCACACATAAAACTGCCCAAACACAATTTAGAAAAATTAAGGTGACAATGTTTCCGAATTTTGCGGAAGCTTTAGAAGTTAGAATAGCTCCTAAAATAGCAACCAATTGTATCACTAAAATACTAATAATTAAAACCGTTGTTTTTTCACTGTCTGAAGCCCATAGAATTTCTTGTTCTCCAAAATAAACCGCAACAATCATGACGGTTTGCACTGCCATACCGTACACAAAAAAACTACCTAAAAATCGTTTTAATTGAAGGTTTTCGCCCAATATGCCCCAAACTTTCTTAAGTTCGTGGAAGCCATTAAAAATAACCGATTTAGTAATTTTTTGACCTTTATTTCCTTTTGGCAAATAGTAATAAGTATATTGACTAAATAGAATCCACCATACACCTACAGTTATAAAAGAGTAGCGCATGGCTTTCATTTTAGCTTCTCCAGAAGTGCCTGAAATCCCAAATAATTCTGGTTTCATTACCATGGCAAGATTTACGATTAGTAGTAAAACACTTCCAATATAACCTAATGAGTATCCTTTAGCGCTAATACCGTCTTGTTGCTCTGGAAATGCAATATCTGGTAAATAGGAATTATAGAACACTAAACTTCCCCAAAATCCTACCAAACCAAGAAAATAGGCCAACAAACTCCAATAAATATTCTCTAATGAAAACCAATATAAAGCGATACAAGATAAAGCTCCTAAATAACAAAAGAACTTCATGAAATTCTTTTTATTTCCAACGAAATCTGCTATTCCCGAAAGTAATGGGGAAATTAATGCCACTAATAAAAAAGCGGCTGCAGTTACAAAACTAATTAAAGCGGTACTTTTTAAGGTTGTGCCAAATATATCAATGTATAAACTGCCTTTTATTTTAAATAACGCACCGTAAAATATTGGAAATATAGCTGAAGCAATTACCAGGCTATAAACGGAATTTGCCCAATCATAAAAGGCCCAAGCGTTTAATAATTTCGAATTTCCTTTTTCAAGATTTACCATAAATTAGGAGGGATTAATTGGAATTTTATTAATACTAAAATTCGAAGATAAGGTTTTATTTGAAAACTACACCGAATTTTGCTGCTTGTATTTTAGCTTCGGGGATTAAATTTTTTAAATTTTGAATTCTCGTAGCATCTGAAGGGTGCGTACTTAAAAATTCTGGCTGGCTTTTTCCTCCTGAATTTGCTGACATTCTTTCCCAAAAAGAAATTGCCGTCGTTGGATCATAACCAGCAATCGACATTAAAATTAAACCTATTTTATCAGCTTCACTTTCGTGACTTCTGCTAAAAGGTAACATTGCTCCATATTGTGTAATTCCGCCATAGGCGGTCATCCACAACTGTTTTTCTTGACTGCTTTTTGCATCTACAGCAACTCCAACAAGCCCTGCTCCTGCCTGTTGAAGAATTCCAGCACTCATTCTTTGAGCGCCATGATTTGCTAAAGCATGTGCAACTTCGTGTCCCATAACTGCTGCCATTCCAGCATCGTCTTTACAAATAGGTAAAATTGCAGAATAAAAAACTATTTTTCCACCCGGCAAACACCATGCATTTACTTCTTTACTTTCAACTAATTTATATTCCCAAGCATAATCTTTGAGATAGTCTTTATACCCATTTGCCTCCAAATATTTTTCGGCTGCCAATTTAATTTTTAGACCTACAGTCTCAACTCGCTTAGCATCTGTAGTTCCTAAAATTACTTTATTGTCTTTTAGAAAAGTACCGTATTGCTGAAATGAAGTAGGAAACAACTCGCTATTGGAAACAAAATTCAAAGTATTCTTTCCAGTAAAAGGATTTTTTGCACAAGATAATATCGTAATTACGATTATTAAATAGGCCACAAATTGTTTTTTCATAGAATTAGTATTTTGATAACTTTATAATAAAACTAATAAATTATAAAATTATTACTTTTTAATAAAATCCACAGAAAGGGAATTCACACAATATCGTTGTCTCGTTTTTGTAGGTCCATCGTCAAAAATATGTCCGAGATGTCCTTTGCATTTAGCACAAACTATCTCTGTTCGAATCATTCCGTGGGTGGTGTCTTTAATATATTCAACTTTTCCAGGAATTGAATCGTCAAATGAAGGCCAACCACAATGTGAATTAAATTTGGAATCACTCTCAAATAAAGGTTCAGCGCAACCGCCACAAACATAAGTTCCCAATTCAAAATGCATATTGTACTCGCCTGAATTAGGAAATTCCGTCCCTTTTTGACGAAGAATTCTATAGCGCTCTAACCCCAATTGGTCTTTCCACTCCTGCTCTGATTTTTCAATTATTTCGCTCATTTTTTTGTTGGTATAAATTTTACAGAAACAGAATTAGTACAAAAACGTTGACCAGTTTTGGTAGGGCCATCATCAAAAACATGACCTAAATGACCTCCACATTTTGCACAATCAACTTCGGTTCTATCCATTCCATAAGTGGAATCGTGGACATAAATTACAGAACCTTTTATAGCTTTATCAAATGAAGGCCAGCCACAATCGGAGTGAAATTTGGCATCAGAATAAAAAAGTAAATTGTCGCAAGCTGCACAAACATAAATGCCTTTATCGAAGTTGTTTACATATTTTCCTGAGAAAGGTCGCTCTGTTCCTTTTTCTCTTAAAACTTCATATTCCTCTGGCGTAAGTTCTTTTTTCCACTGGGCTTCTGATTTTTGAACCTCAAATTTTTGAGTTTTCTTCTGTGCAAAACCCACACTACAAATTGCAAATAGTAGGATTATAAATGTATTTTTCATAATAATTAAATAATAAAATTAATTGTTTTATCGATCACTTCTTGGTTTCCTAAAATTTTTCGATGCCCTAAATTATTGGTAATTAGCAATTCACCATTTTTTAAATTAGCAAATATATTCTTTGAAGCCCAAACCGGCACTTCATTGTCCTCTTCATCATGAATTACTAAAACTGGAATAGTTATCGATTGTGCTGCAAGATACGCTGAATAAGATTCCATTTCAGTATTGTATTTCTTTTCGAAATGCTGCTGCAAATGAGTGCTAAACTCCTTTTTTAACTCTAGTTTTGCAACAAAATCAATTAATATATCCTTTACTTTATCTCCACTTCCTATGGTAACTAATCGATTGATTTTTAATCCCGATTTAACTGCGTTCAACAATGACATTCCTCCTAAAGAATGGCCGACAGCTGCATCAAAAGGACCGAATTTTCTATCAACTTCAGCTATTGAAGCTATAAAATCAGTCATAATTGTAGTATTACCTGGTGATTTTCCGTGTGCTGGGGCATCAAAACTAACCGTTGTATATCCTTTGGCTACCAAAGCATCAGCAAATTTCACTAATTGGGTTCCTCTACCCGACCAACCATGAGCCAACAAAATTTTCTTTTCGCCGGTTCCTAATTGGTAAACAACAATATCCTTCTTTATTTCAGGAACATATATTTTTGTTTGAATACTGTTTCGATCCATTTGTAATTCCCGCTTAGGAATTTTGTGTTTTATAGGCGTTGTAAACAATTTGGAAAGATACAATGTAGTCCACTTTACTGAGAAAGACTGTAACATTTTTCCAATGTAAATTAGAATTCTAGGGACTTTTAAATGTTCGATTTTATTGGAACTCAAGGTATATAATTTAGTTATATTAAAAGATGCAATTTATAACAATATTTAATTTAATTTCGTTTACAACTGATAAATAATACTTAAAAATATAGTTATATTTGCTACCAATTAAATTTTATTTTATGCAAAATATCATCGACCGTTTTATTAGTTATGTAATTATTGATACCGAATCAGATCCAAACTCAACAACTACTCCAAGTACTGAAAAACAATGGAATTTGGCTAATAAATTAGTTGAAGAGTTAAAATCAATTGGTTTAGAAGACGTAACAATTGATAAAAACGCTTATATTATGGCAACTTTGCCGAGTAATGTGAGTCATGATGTTCCAACAATTGGATTTGTATCTCATTTTGATACGACTCCTGATTTTACAGGAGCAAATGTGAATCCACAAATTGTAAAAAATTACGATGGAAATGATATTGTTTTGAATAAAAAACAAAATATCATATTGTCAGCAAAATACTTCAAAGACTTACTATTATATAAAGGAAAAACGTTAATTACCACTGACGGACTGACTTTGCTTGGCGCAGATGATAAAGCGGGAATTACAGAAATTGTTACTGCAATGGAATATTTGGTAAAAAATCCTGATATTAAACATGGTGAAATTCGAGTTGGTTTCACACCTGATGAAGAAATTGGTCGTGGCGCTCATAAATTTGATGTAAAGAAATTTGGTGCTCAATGGGCTTACACGATGGATGGAAGTCAGATTGGCGAATTAGAATATGAAAATTTTAATGCCGCTGGAGCTAAAATTACCTTCAAAGGAAAAAGCGTTCACCCAGGATATGCAAAAGGGAAAATGATCAATTCGATGTTGATTGCCAACGATTTTATCAACCAGTTGCCAAAAGGAGAAACACCTCAAGAAACTAAAGGTTACGAAGGATTTTTCCACGTTCACCATTTAAATGGAAGTATCGAAGAAACCGTTTTAGAGTTAATTATTAGAGACCATAGCGCAAGTAAATTCAAAAAACGTAAAGACACCATTCATAAAATTGCAAAAAAAATCAACAAGCAATACGCAAAACAGTTTGGAGAAGATATTTGCATCGCGGAAGTAAAAGACCAATATTTCAATATGAAAGAAAAGGTGATGCCGGTGAAATATATCGTTGATATTGCTGAAAAAGCAATGCGTGAGTTGGGAATTAAACCATTAATTAAACCTATTCGTGGAGGAACTGATGGCTCACAATTGTCTTACATGGGACTTCCTTGTCCGAATATTTTTGCTGGTGGGCATAATTTTCATGGAAAATACGAATATGTTCCTGTTGAGAGCATGCAAAAAGCAATTGAGGTAATTGTAAAAATTGCTCAATTAACCGCTACAACTGATTTCAATAAAAAGAAATAATCAGCATTGGAAGCCGAAGAAAAACCAAAACACACTTGGGACAAAGTCAATCATTGGGCTGCAGAATTAGAAATTTTACAAACTATTATTTCTAAAACAAATTTGGTTGAAACCATAAAATGGGGTGCGCCAGTTTACACTTTAAATGGAAAAAATATTGTAGGTATAACTGGATTTAAAAACCATTTTGCACTTTGGTTTTATAAAGGCGTTGACTTGAAGGATGAATCTAAAGTATTAGTAAATGCTCAAGAAGGAGTTACAAAGTCACTTCGTCAATGGCGGTTTACATCGAAATCTGAAATCAATGAAAAACTGATTTTAGAATATATTGAAGAAGCTAAAAACTTAGAAATTAAATAAACAAAAAGCCACGAATAACGTGGCTTTTTTTTAATACTTAGCAAACTTTTATTTTTTGTTTAATGCTGCGGTCATTTCCATTGATAGTGCCGAACGCTCCATTTTCAATTTTCCTGACATTGTTTCGATAACAATAGTTGTTTCAGCGATTTCAGCAATTTTCCCGTGAATTCCACTTTTAGTGATAATTTTATCACCTACTTTTAAAGCGCTTTCAAATTCTTTTTCTTTTTTAATTTTACTTTGTTGCGGTCTAATCATGAAGAAATAAAATACCACAAACATTAATAAAAAAGGTAATAAAGACTGTAATGTTCCCATAGTTTTTTTGTTTAAATTATTATTCTTTAATTGAAGCAGTTATATATAATGATTCAACACCATCTTTTGTATTGGTGTATATCGTAACCGATTTTTGTTGGTTTCCGTGTTTGTTAGCCGAATTAAACGAAACGTCAATTTTTCCAGATTCACCCGCTTTAATTGGATCTTTCGGGTATTCAGGAATAGTACATCCACAAGATCCTACTGCTCTTGAAATAATCAGATCAGCTTGTCCCGTATTTTTAAATGTGAAGGAATAATTCACTTTTGAATCAGCTTCGATTGTTCCAAAATCATGATCTTTTGCAGCAAAAGTCATCACTGGATATTTGCCATCTTTAGGAATTACTCTTTTTTCCATGTCTGGAATTCCTATTTCTGCAGGATTAGAAATTGCAGAATGTTGCTCTGAATTGGCCTCTTCATTTTTTTTGCAAGCACCTAATATTAATAGTGAACTTACAGAAGCTAGGATAATTATTTTTTTAATCATAATTAATAATTTTACATTAAACCTCTTCCTATTTTGTTTAATTTATTTTTCGTAGAAAATTCTTTAACAAGGTTGTCTAAAATTCCGTTGATAAAAATACTACTTTTTGGCGTAGAATATTCTTTTGCTATCTCTAAATATTCGTTAATCGTAACTTTTACTGGAATGGATGGGAATTTTAAAAATTCACAAATTGCCATTTTCAGTACAATTGTATCTAATTCAGCGATACGTTCAGAATCCCAATTGGGTGTTTTGTCAACGAATTCTTTTGCAAATTCAACTTCGTTTAATACTGTTTTTTTGAATAAATCGGATACAAACTCTTTGTCTTCTTGATCTTTATAGATTTTCGGAAGTGAAAAAGAGGTGTCTTTAATTGATTTTATCGAATTTAACTGCTTCACAATATGTGTATTAACTACAGGGATATCATCAATCCAAGTTAAGTTATTGTCTTCTAAAAACTCGTAAAATTTATCGTTTGGAACAATAATATCAGTGAAAATATTGATGATAAACTGCTTGTCCTCTTCAAAATTATTAGTTTCGTTTGACATGTATTTTTTATACAAATCACTTTCTTTAATTGCTTCGGTAAGGATTTTTAAATACTCATCGTGCAATTCCCAATGGTTGATTTTTCTATCAATTAGCGCGCTTTTCAACGAATTATTATTGAATAATAATTGAAGAATACTATTGTTGATGAATTTTTTGTTGGGGTTTTTCTCTTGTGAAGTAGCAGTATGCTTTTGAGCTGATTTTTCAATAAACAAAGCTTCTTTTTTACCAATTTCGATTAGAGAAGACAACATAACTAGATACAAATCCAGAATATTATCAGCACTATAAAGCAAGAATTTCTCTTGTTTTTCAATACTATCAGAACCATTTTGATGCATCGCATAAATCGATTGCATTACTTTAACGCGGATATGTCTTCTATTTAACACTTGGTAAGAACTTGTTTGATTATTATTATAAAAATCTTTGACGGTGCAAAAATAGTATTATTTTTCATAAAAAAGGAAATTCTAAATGTCATTTTACAAATAATCATAAAATTGGCAAAAGCCCTGCAATTAATTTGAAATTAAGAAATAACTTTAAAATAATAATCCTTTAAAAGCTATATATTTGCATTCGGAAATATCGTGTTTCGGATTTCTTGAATAATTTATAATTTTCATCACCTAATGAAAGAATTACAATACCTTAATAAGTATTTTATCAAATACAAATACCGATTTCTACTTGGTGTTTTTATTACTATAATTGCTCAGATTTTTTCATTGTTTACACCAAAATTAATCAGTAAATCATTTGAATCTATTGAAAGATATTCAAAATCAAATGTTACCGACACGCTTTTAATACGAAATGAATTATTTCATAATGTTATCATTATAATCATTACCACAATAATTGCCGGATTTCTAACCTTTTTGATGCGACAAACATTAATTGTAATGTCAAGGCTTATTGAATTTGATTTGAAAAATGAAGTTTTCCAGCAATATGAAAATCTGAGTCAAGTTTTCTATAAGCAAAATCGAACAGGTGATTTAATGAACCGAATTAGTGAGGATGTTGGAAAGGTTAGAATGTATGTTGGCCCCGCAGTAATGTACACCATAAATACTTTTATCCGATTTGCGATTGTTATCGTTTACATGTATAATGTTTCTCCAGAATTAACTCTGTACACCTTACTCCCATTGCCAATTTTGTCGTATGCAATATTTCAATTGAGCAAACAAATCAATAAAAGAAGTACCATTTTCCAACAATATTTGTCGAAAATTTCCAGTTTTACTCAAGAAATTTTCAGTGGAATTCGTGTAGTAAAAGCCTATTCACTAGAACAGCAACAAGAAGATAATCTGTATAATTTATCGCTTGAAAGCAAAGAAAAAAGCATGAGCTTAGCCAAAGTTCAATCGCTATTCGGTCCGTTAATGTTGGCGTTAATTGGAGTTAGCAACTTAGTTGTGATTTACTTTGGTGGAATGCTTTACATCAATGGAACCATTAAAAGTATTGGAGTTATCGCCGAGTTTATTTTATATGTAAACATGTTGACTTGGCCAGTTGCTTCATTAGGATGGATTTCATCTATGATTCAAGAGGCTGAAGCGTCACAAAAACGTATAAATGAATTTTTGAAAATTGTCCCTGAGATTAGAAATAATTCGAAAACGAATACTGAAATCAATGGTGAAATTTCATTTGAAGAGGTTTCGTTTGTTTACGATGATACAAATATAAGAGCTCTCGATTCTATTACTTTTAAGGTAAAAAAAGGCGAAACACTAGCTATTTTAGGAAAAACAGGATCGGGAAAATCGAGCATTCTAACTTTAATAAGTCGATTGTACGATGTCACCGGTGGAAAAATATTAATTGATGGAAAACCTATTGATTCTGTAAATTTATTTGATTTAAGAAACAGTATTGCGATTGTACCTCAGGATGCCTTTTTATTTTCTGATTCCATTAAAAACAATATCAAATTCGGAAAGGAAAACGCAACTGACGAGGAGATTATTGCTGTTGCAAAACAAGCTGCTGTTCATGATAATATTGTGAATTTTACCAATCAATACGACACTATTTTAGGAGAGCGAGGAATTACATTATCTGGTGGACAAAAACAAAGAGTTTCTATTGCTAGAGCTTTGATAAAAGACCCAGAAATTTTGTTACTTGACGATTGTTTATCGGCTGTTGACACCGAAACCGAAGAGATTATATTGAGCAATCTAAAAGAATATTGTAAAAATAAAACTACTATAATTGTCAGTAACAGGGTTTCATCAGCTAAGAATGCCGATAATATTATAATTATTGAAGATGGATCAATTATCCAACAAGGACCTCATAATCAATTAGTAAACGAAGAAGGCTATTATAAAGAGTTGTATTTAAAACAACTTTCTGAAAAAGATTTGAAATAAATCTTGTTTATTATTCCTTTTTTTATCATTTTTGAATTGTAATTAAACTTAAAAAACGATTATGAGAGAAAATGACATGTTAGAAAAAGAGGAAATCTTTTCTAAAGTTTTGAGAGCAGGAAGAAGAACTTATTTCTTTGACGTTAGAGCCACAAAAGCAGACGATTATTATATCACAATTACTGAGAGTAAAAAATTCACCGAAGAAGACGGATCTTTTCATTTCAAAAAACATAAAATTTATTTGTATAAAGAAGATTTTAATGATTTTACAGAAATTTTAGGCGAGATGACTTCTTATGTTTTAAATCACAAAGGGGAAGAAGTAATTTCTGAAAGACACCAAAAAGATTTCAAAAAGGAATATAATTCTGATAAAACCGAAGAAAGTGAAACTCCTTCTTCATCTACTTTCACAGATATTGATTTTGATGATATTTAAAAAAAAAAAATCGGAAGCTATTAACTTCCGATTTTTTTTTATAATTAAATCTGAGAATTGATATAATCTTGGATTCCTGCAATTTGAGGATCATCCAATTTTGCTTTTTTCTGCATTTTTCTTAATATCCTCGGCCATTCTTCTTTACTGAATTCTGAAGGAGAATACAATTTATGGCATTTGTTACAGCTATTTTCGTAAAGGCTTTTGCTTTCGTATAGCTCTCTGGTTAACATCGTAACCTTGGCTACAACTGGTTTAGTTTCAGGAACAACTGTGTTTTCAACTGGAACAACTTCTTGAGCCACCTTAATTTCTACCGGGGCAGTAGTTTTAGAAGTATCAGCAACTACCGATTTTGTAGCACATGAAAATAATAATGATAGAGAGGCAACAAGGATTAATTTTGTTTTCATAAGATTTCTATTTTAGGTAAATGTAATAAAAAATCCCAATAACAATTTGCTAGTGGGATTAAAATTTAATCAAATATTTAGATTAAGAACGTATTATTTCACGTCCATTAATTCAACATCAAATATTAAAGTAGCGTTAGGAGGAATTACTCCACCCGCACCACGAGTACCATAAGCCAAGTCAGATGGAATTACAAAACGAGCTTTATCACCCACTTGCAGCAACGCAATTCCTTCGTCCCAACCTTCTATTACATTCCCCATTCCTAATGGAAATTCAATTGGTTTTTTTCTAGGGTATGAACTGTCAAATACTTTTCCGTCTTCTAATTGACCTGTATAATGAACAGAAACGGTTTTTCCATTTTCTGCTTTTTTACCATTTCCTTTTTGAATCATTTTATAACGCAACCCGCTTTCTGTTTTATCAAATCCAGCAGCTAATTGTTCCATTTTTGCTTCTGCTTCCGCTTTTAAAGCAGCGTCACGTTTATTTCTTTCCCCTTTAAAAGTAATGAAAGCTTCAATTGCATTCCACTTTTGAGCTTCTTCTCCTACTCTTACAATTTCAACAGAATCCAAAGAATCACCTTGAGCAACTGCATCTACAACATCTTGTCCTTCAACTACGTGCCCAAAAACGGTGTGTTTATTATCCAACCACTCTGTTGGAACATGAGTAATAAAAAACTGAGAACCATTACTTGCAGGGCCAGAATTTGCCATTGATAAAACTCCTGGACGATTGTGTTTTAGTGTTGGATGAAATTCATCGTCAAAGCTATAACCAGGTCCGCCTGTTCCAGTTCCTTGAGGGCATCCTCCTTGAATCATAAAATCAGGAATTACTCTGTGGAATTTTAATCCGTCGTAATATTTATTTCCTTGAGGTTTAACCTTATTTTCAAGATTACCTTCAGCCAAGCCTACGAAGTTTCCAACAGTTCCTGGTGTTAAATCATGAGTTAGTTTTACTAAAATTGCACCTTTTGCAGTGTTGAATTTTGCGTATATACCGTTTTCCATTTTTATTGTTTTTTATTGAGGTGCAAATTTACGAAATAAATTAGATAATTTGAATTGAATAATAATGCAACATTCTAAATAAAGTAAAGTCTTAAATTTCCAACCTTTCTAAAGTCTCCAGAACATAACTGTGCATTACTTCGCGATAATCCAAATGGGTAACAATCCTTAATTTTCCATGTCCCATTGAACTTATTGCAATTCCTTTTTGCTTCAATTTTTCCATCAATTGATTTTCATCTACAGAAGACTGAACCGAAAAAATCAAAATATTCGTTTCTACAGGTTCTACAGTGGCAACCCAAGGCAAATTATTAAGTAATATTCCCAATTCCTTTGCTCGTCGGTGGTCTTCAGCTAATCTATCAATATTGTGCTCTAAGGCAAATAAACCAGCGGCGGCCAAATAACCTATTTGTCGCATTCCACCACCAAGTATTTTTCTGATTCTAAGTGCTCTATTAATAGTTACTTTATCTGATAATAAAACTGAACCAACAGGCGCTCCCATACCTTTTGAAAAGCAAACAGACATCGTGTGAAATACCTTTCCATAGTTGGACGGATTGTCATTGGTGGCAACCAAAGCATTCCAAATACGAGCACCATCCAAATGAAATTTCAAATTATTGTTATCGCTAACTTGGCGTATTTTTATGAATTCATTAAAATCATAACAAGCTCCTCCTCCTTTATTAGTGGTGTTTTCAACGCAAACCAAACTCGTCAACGGACTATGATAAAACTGGGGATTGTTAATTGCTCCTGAAACTTGTTCTGCAGTAATCATTCCTCGATTTCCATCTAATAAACAACAGGAAACCCCGCTATTAAAAGAAACTCCACCCCCTTCATAATTATAAACATGAGCCCATTTATCAGCAATTAATTGTTCTCCAGGTTGGGTATGCAATTTAATCGCAGTTTGATTGGCCATCGTTCCTGAAGGAAAAAACAAACCTGCCTCAAAACCAAAAAATTGAGCCACTCTATTTTCTAATTCTATTGCGGTAAGGTCTTGTTTGTAAACATCATCGCCTACATCTGCTTGAAACATAAAACGCAACATTTCCTGAGAAGGTTTTGTAACTGTATCACTAACTAAATTTATATCCATATTGTTTCTATTAAATACAAGAGCATCAATACTTGACTCTTGATAAAAAATTCCTATTTTTGCTATACAAAATTAGTATAATTTATGACAACTACCGAACAAATTAAAGGTATTGTGGAGCGCCTTGGTGCGTTGAGGAGGTATCTTTGACGTTGATGCCAAATTAATTGAGATTACAAACGAGGAAGAAAAGACCTTAGCACCTGAATTTTGGAACAATCCAAAAGAAGCGGAACTGTTTGTAAAAAACCTTCGATCCAAGAAAAAATGGGTAGACGATTACAACAAAGCCAATGATATGGCTGAAGAATTACAATTGGCTTATGAATTTTACAAAGAAGGAGAATTAACTACCGAAGAATTAGACGAACAATACCATTTGACGAATTCCCATATTGAGTCAATTGAGTTTAAAAACATGCTTTCTGACGAGGGAGATACGTTGAGTGCAGTACTTCAAATAACTGCTGGAGCTGGAGGTACAGAAAGTTGTGATTGGGCTTCAATGCTGATGCGAATGTACATGATGTGGGGTGAAAAATCGGGATATAAAATCAAGGAATTAAACTACCAAGAAGGCGATGTTGCAGGGATAAAAACGGTTACTTTAGAATTTGAGGGCGATTATTCATTTGGTTATTTGAAAGGTGAAAATGGAGTGCATCGATTGGTTAGAATTTCACCATTTGATAGTAATGCCAAACGCCATACTTCATTTGTATCAGTTTATGTCTATCCATTAGTTGATGATAGTATTGAAATTGATATAAACCCTGCCGATATAGAAATTACAACATCAAGATCAAGTGGTGCTGGTGGACAAAATGTAAATAAGGTTGAAACCAAAGTACAATTGGTCCATAAGCCAACAGGGATTCAAATTCAATGTTCCGAAACTAGGTCACAACAAGACAACCGCCAGCGGGCGATGCAAATGTTACGATCTCAATTGTATGAAATTGAATTAAAAAAGAAACAAGCCCAACGAGCCGATATTGAAGCGGGAAAAATGAAAATTGAATGGGGTTCACAAATTCGAAATTACGTCATGCAACCTTATAAATTAGTTAAAGATGTTAGAACTGGTTATGAAAGTAGCGATGTTGATGGGGTATTAAATGGTGATATCGACGAATTCCTGAAATCTTTTTTAATGATGATGGGACAGAAAGAGGAAAAATGATTTTTTGGATGATGGTTGATAGTTGATGGTTGATGGTTGTTAGTTTTAAATCTGTGAAAATTATTGTAATCTGTGTTTCTTTTTAGTTGTTGATTTTAACTTTCTATTATTTCACTTGCAAATGTTAGCCAAAATGCCGTATTTTGATATTAATACCAAATCCAATCTATTATAAATGACTTACACACTCGAACAAATCAACGAAATACTTCAAGGTGAAATAATCGGAAATACAAATCAAGTTATCACTGCCCCTGAGCAATTGGAACGTGCCTCTGCTTCTGAAATTTCATTTATTGGAAATAAAAAATACGAAAAATTTTGGGAAACTTCGAAAGCTTGCGTGGCCGTTGTAAACCAAGATATTTCTATAGAACCTGGTGATAATCGCGCATTTATAAAAGTAAAAAATGCCGATTTAGCGATGTCGCAAGTACTTGAATTGTTTGCACCTCCTACTCCTATTTTCAATACCGAAATTCACCCTTCAGCAACAATTGATGTCTCTGCAACTATTGGAAAAGGAACTCGAATTGGCGCAGGATGTTATATTGGTCCAAATGTAGTTCTTGGAGAAAACGTAACTTTATATTCCAATGTAACTATTTTAGACGAATGTACGATTGGTAAAAACACCGTTATTTGGTCTGGAGCAGTAATTAGAGAACGATGTCATTTAGGAACTGATTGCATCATTCATCCAAATGCTACAATTGGAGCCGATGGTTTTGGTTTCCGACCATGTCCTGAAAGAGGCTTGGTGAAAATTCCACAAATTGGCAATGTAATTATTGGAAATTGGGTTGAAATTGGAGCAAACTCTTGCGTTGATCGTGGTAAATTTAGCTCCACAATTGTTGGTGACGGTTGTAAGATTGACAATTTAGTTCAAATTGGTCATAATAGTGTTTTAGGTCGTTTTTGCATTATGGCTGGAAATTCAGGATTAGCAGGATCGGTAACTTTAGGCGATGGTGTAATCATTGGCGGAAGCGCATCTATTAAAGACCATACAACTATAGGAAGTGGTGCAATTGTAGGTGCTGGCTCTGGAGTTACGGGCGACATTGAAGCAGGAAAAACCATGTTAGGATATCCTGCAGTTGAAGCAAGAGAGGCTTTAAAACAATGGGCTATTTTGAAACGATTAGTTCGTGATTCAGGAAAATAAACGAAATATTAAATAAAAAAAACATCTTAAGAAATTAAGATGTTTTTTTTATTATATGATTAATGATAACAAACTATAAGTTATCGCTGCTAATAGTGCTGAAATTGGAATGGTCAAAACCCAAGCCCAAATTAAATTTACTGTTACTCCCCATCGAACAGCAGAAACTCTTTTGGTGATACCAACACCAATAATAGATCCAGTAATGGTGTGAGTTGTTGAAACTGGTATTTTAAAATGTTCTGTCATAAACAAAGTTAATGCCCCTGCAGATTCAGCTACAACGCCTTCAAAAGCAGTTACTTTTGTTATTTTAGAACCCATAGTTTTTACAATTTTCCAACCACCGCTTAAGGTTCCTAATGCAATAACAGAATAACAGGTTAATGGAATCCACGAAGGAATAGATCCGTCAATTTTAACTCCATCTTTTTCTGAAGGTAGAATCACGTTTAAATCCAACCATCCAGCTGATAAATCAACATGAGGATTTGTTTTTATGTAAACCGCAACAGCAGCCGCAATAATACCCATTACTTTTTGCGAATCGTTACCCCCATGACCTAAACTAAAAGCGGCAGAAGATAACAACTGCATTTTCTTTAAAATAGCTTCCGATTTTGAGAAAGAAAAACTACTAAACACTAAATTAAATATTGCTAAACTGAAAAATACAAAACCAACCAATAGCCATTTTATATTTGCCGGAAAAGCAATAAATGAAAGAAAGTGACTTTCAAAACGAGCGTCTTTAGGATCGATATCGTATTTCAAAACAGAATTTAAAAACCAAGCCACAAATACCATTAATGCAACAGTAAATAGTTTTGGCATTATATTCTTCTTAGAAGAATAAATCATCCATAAAGAAATAAAATAGGAAATTATCATTCCTATTAAAGGAGCAAAAAGGATAAATAAAACAACTATCAATACACCAGAAGGTAATAATTCGCCTTCTTTAGCCGCTTTAAACCAGTTTACAATTTTAAAACCAGCATGTTCAGGATCAGTAACATCCCTGAAGCCATGAGCAATTGCTGCTCCAGCAAAACCACCAATTAAAGTGTGTGATGACGAAGATGGAATTCCCTTCCACCAGGTAATTAAGTTCCAAATAATAGCTGCAATTATTCCTGCAAGAATTACGGTTAAGTTGATACTACTGGTGTGAGCCGTTTTTGCTACTGTATCAGCTACTCCAAAACCAAAAACCCAATAGGCAACAAAATTAAAAAAGGCAGCCCAAACTACTGCTTGAAAAGGAGTAAGAACCTTAGTTGCAACAATCGTAGCAATTGAATTAGCAGCATCGTGAAAACCATTTATATAATCAAATAGTAGCGCTAATACGATAATAAGTATAAGTATATTGAATTCCATAATTAATATTCAGAAAATTCTGAGGAGTTTATGAATGTTTAACCGCGATAGATTCTAATACACTCGCTGCATTTTTACATTTGTCAGTAGCAGATTCTAAAACCGATAATACTTCTTTATATTTAATGATGTTTTTTGCGTCAGTTTCATTTTCAAACAATTCAGAAACCGCTTTATCATAAACATTATCCGATTTATTTTCTAATTTGTTGATTCTAGCGCAAGCGTCAGTAATGTTTTTTACTTTTTTGAAATTTCTTAATTCTCTAACCGCAATATCGATGTTTTGACAAGCCTCTAAATTAATTTCAGTTAATTTTCTCATAGATTTTGTGATTTTATCTATTGGAAATAATTTCATTCTGCTTGCAGCACCATTTAAATTTCCAGCAACGGTATCAATTGCGGTAATTAATAAATAAATGTCTTCTCTATCAAATGGTGTTATGAAATTTCTACTTAATTCTAAGTTGGTTTGTCGAGTAATGTCTTCGATTTTGATTTCCAAATCAGTCATTTTTTGAAAAATAACATCTCTTTCTTTTAAAGGAGCGTTTACAGCTTCATGAAGTTCTGTTGCAATTAAAATCAAATTTTTTGAAGCTTCTTCAAATAATGGAAAAAACTTTTTGTCTTTGGGAATTAAAAACTGAAAAATACTATTCGCATTCATAAATTAAGATTTATTATTTTTTAAAGGACAAATATATCTATTCAATGTTAGCTTAACGTTAACAAACTAAAATTATTAATAAATTTTATCACTTTATTGGTTTAACCACTCTTATCGAGAGGAAACAAAAATATACTATTTTAATAAATTAACAACATTTGCTATAAATTATTAAATTGTAAATATTTAATTCCCTTTTATATCGTACATTTTAGTAATTTAGCATAATCATTTAATCGAATTTCAATTTTCAATATGGACATTAATTTCAATAAAAACGAAGATCATAACAAACTATTGATCACCGATTTAAAGCAAAAATTTGCTAAAATTAAATTAGGTGGTGGTGAAAAGCGTATTGAAAAATTACACAACGAAGGCAAAATGACTGCCCGCGAACGCATCGATTATTTGCTTGACGCCAATGCGAAGAATATTGAAATTGGCGGTTTTGTGGGTTACGGAATGTATGAAGAACACGGCGGTTGCCCGTCGGGAGGTGTAGTAGTGAAAATTGGATATATCAAAGGAAAACAATGTGTTGTTGTAGCAAATGATGCCACCGTAAAAGCAGGTGCTTGGTTTCCAATTACAGCAAAAAAGAATTTAAGAGCGCAAGAAATTGCAATGGAAAATCGTTTGCCAATAATCTATTTGGTAGATTCGGCAGGAGTTTATTTGCCTTTGCAAGATGAAATATTTCCTGATAAAGAACATTTTGGACGAATTTTCAGAAATAATGCCCAAATGAGTAGCATGGGAATTACCCAAATTGCTGCCGTTATGGGAAGTTGCGTTGCTGGTGGAGCCTATCTTCCAATCATGAGTGACGAAGCCATGATTGTGGATAAAACGGGAAGTATCTTTTTAGCAGGAAGCTATTTGGTGAAAGCTGCTATTGGCGAAGCTATTGATAATGAAACACTTGGAGGCGCAACAACCCATTGTGAAATTTCAGGAGTTACCGATTATAAAGCTAAAGATGATAAAGACGCTTTAGACCGAATTAAAAATATCGTTTCTAAAATTGGTAATTTTGATAAAGCAGGTTTCAACAGAGAAAAGTCTCAAAAACCAGCATTTGATGAAAAAGAAATCTACGGGATTTTACCAAAAGCTAGAAACGAACAATACGATATGAACGAAATTATCAAGAGATTGGTTGATAATTCTGAGTTCGATACTTATAAAGACGGTTACGGACAAACAATAATTACAGGTTACGCCAGAATTGATGGTTGGGCTGTTGGAATTGTAGCCAATCAGAGAACTGTTTTAAAATCTAAAACCGGCGAAATGCAATTTGGTGGCGTTATTTATTCCGATTCTGCTGATAAAGCAACTCGTTTTATAGCCAATTGTAACCAGAAGAAAATTCCACTAGTTTTTATTCAAGACGTTACCGGATTTATGGTTGGATCAAAATCAGAACATGGCGGAATTATTAAAGATGGTGCCAAAATGGTCAATGCTGTTGCCAATTCGGTTGTGCCGAAATTTACCGTAATTGTTGGTAATTCGTATGGAGCAGGAAATTATGCCATGTGTGGAAAAGCCTACGACCCAAGATTAATATTTGCATGGCCAAGTGCTGAATTAGCAGTAATGGGCGGAACACAGGCAGCGAAAGTATTGGCGCAAATTGAAACTTCTTCGCTCAAGGCAAAAGGAGAAACTGTAGATGAAGTAAAAGAAAAAGAAGTTTTCGATAAAATAAAAGCACGTTACGACGAACAAGTGTCGCCTTATTATGCTGCTTCCCGACTTTGGACAGATGCAATTGTTGATCCATTGGACACTAGAACCTGGATTTCAATGGGAATTGAAGCCGCCAACCACTCTCCTATTGAAAAGAAATTTAACATGGGAGTTTTACAAGTTTAAAAAAAAATAACAGACAAATTATTAATATCATGAGAATCAAATCAATAATCTTTTTCTTAATAATAACAATTTCAAGTAATCTTACCGCTCAAGAACCAACTACAAGAAAAGATTCTTTGAAAGGTAGTTTGAGAATTGAAAGAACTTGTTTTGATGTTTTGCGTTACGATTTAAATGTAAAAGTAACTCCATCTGAAAAATATATAATCGGTTACAATGAAATTACTTTCAAGGTTGTTACAAACACAAAGAAAATTCAATTGGATTTATTTGACAATATGCACATTGATAGTATTGTTTTCAATAGTAAAAAACTAAAATACAAAAGAGAATTTGATGCAGTTTTTATCAATTTTGTTAAAGAACTTGCTGCCAATTCCGAAAACAAACTTCGTTTTTACTATTCTGGGAATCCTATTATTGCTAAAAAAGCACCTTGGGACGGGGGTTTTGTTTACAATACAGATAGTACAGGAAAAGATTGGGTGGGAGTTGCAGTCCAAGGTACCGGCGCTAGTTTGTGGTATCCTTGTAAAGACACACAATCTGATGAGCCGGATTTAGGAGCTACAATTAAAATAGCAGTTCCAAATGGTTTGATGGATGTTTCCAATGGAAGATTAACAGGAAGCGAAGATTTAAAAAATGGTTATACTCGTTGGGATTGGGAAGTCAAAAACTCAATTAACAATTATGATATTACTCTGAATATTGCAGATTATACTCATTTCGGTGAAAACTACAAAGGCTTAGATTTAGATTTTTATGTTTTACGCGAAAATGAAGCAAGGGCAAAACAGCAATTCGAACAAGTAAAACCAATGTTGGATTGCTTTCAAAGTAAGTTTGGCGAATACCCATTCAAAGAAGATGGTTATAAATTAGTTGAAACTCCTTATTTAGGTATGGAACATCAAAGTGCTGTTGCTTACGGAAATAAATACGGAAATGGCTATCTTGGAAGTGACTTATCACATACAGGTATTGGAATGTTATTTGACTTTATAATTATTCACGAAAGTGGCCATGAATGGTTTGGAAACAGCATCACTTCAAGAGACATCGCCGACATGTGGATTCATGAAGGATTTACATGTTATTCAGAATCTGTGTTTTTAGAATGCCAATTAGGAACTGAAAAAGCGCAAGAATATATTAATGGATTGAAGAGGAATATAAGAAATGACGAGCCTATTATTTCAAAATACGGAGTTAACAAAGAAGGTTCTGGCGATATGTATTATAAAGGTGCATTAATGTTGAATACTATTAGACACATCTTAAATGATGATGAAAAGTGGTGGAAAATTATTTTAGAATACTCTAACACTTTCAAACATAAAATTATTGATACCGAAACTGTCCTTGCCTACTTTAATGAAAAAATTGGTGTGGATTTAACTTCCGTATTTAATCAATATTTGCGTCATACTTCAATTCCTAAATTGGAATTAAAAATCGATAACTTTAAATTATGTTATCGATGGAATGCTTCAGAACCTAATTTTGAAATGCCAGTTGATATAAAAATCAAAGGGGAGAAAATTAGAATTAACGCTACAAGCAAATGGATAAAATCAAGAATTGTGGTTGAATCTACTAAAGAAGTTGAAATTCAAAAAAACGATTTTCTAGTAAACTAAACCAAGTTTAAAGTTGCTGCTCTTTTGATTTTACCACTTTCAGTTTCTAAGAAATTTGAAACAAAAAAAATGGATTTTGGTTTTTCGAAGGGCAATAACTCATTGAAAAAATCATTATCAATTGGTCTTGGATTTCCTTCAATTATAAGTGCTAATTGTTCTCCATATTGATCATCTGGAATTCCAATTACAAAAAAACGAGTTTCAATTTTAGAAGCTAATTTTGTTTCTATTTGTTCAGGAAATAGCTTAACTCCAGCACTATTAATAACATTGTCTATTCTCCCAAGAAGTTCAAATTGGGAATTATTAATGATTTTCACCACGTCATTAGTAATAATTTTAGAAGAAGAAATTCTAGGAACATCTATTACTAAGCAATTTCTATTGTCTGCAGAAAAAGTAACATTTGGCAATACAGAAAAATAATTATCGCTTATTTTCTTTGCCGCAACGTGAGTAATTGTTTCGGTCATTCCGTAAGTTTCATATACTAATGTTGGCAAAACTAAAAGTTGCTTTCTGAGATTCTCATTGATTTTAGCACCTCCAATTATCAATTTTCTGACATTAATAAGCTCATTAATCGAGTTTTCTACCTGAATCGGAACCATAGCTACAAAATCATAAATTTTATTATTGTTTTTTAAAGGATTAGAAGTTGGTTCAACAAAATCCATATCAAAACCTAAAACTATACTCCGAATAAGCATCATTTTGCCAGCGATATAATTGGTAGATAAACAATTTAAAACACGATTTGTAGTTTTTAAATCAAAGAATTCGGCTGTTGCCAATGCAGAAAAAACCATTGCTTGTTTGTCAATTTTGATTTTCTTTGGAGCGCCTGTTGTTCCTGAAGTAGTAACGACAATAAATGAATTATTGTCTAACCAATCTAGAAGAAATTTACCCGTTATTCTTTCAAATTCTTCACCTTCTTTAATAAAATCTACGGCAAGTCCAAGCAAACCGTTTTTATCGAGTGCAACACCGTTCCATTTGAAATAAGGATGAACTTTATTATAATCAGGTTTACTCATTTATTATTGAATCTGGTGGATTCACTCTTCCTGTTAATTTTTCAATCCAATTGGTCCATTTGTATTTTTTTGCAAGGATGAAAAGTATAATTGGATAAGTGATTGCAATTGAAATGATCATTTCAGTCAAAGTTCCAGCTGTATTCTCTACACCTGAATATTTAAATAAAGCATCCGTTTGTAAGGCTGAGAATTCAGAAGTTATTAGAATTGATGCCATTAAATTATTTCCCAAATGAAATCCCAATGCCAATTCCATTCCCTCATCCATTAATGTCATAACTCCTAATAATAGTCCAGTCCCAATATAAAAAATCATAACTCCAAATCCCATTTCAGCAACCTCAGGATTAGCGCTATGAAATAATCCGAAAATTATTGAAGTAAACAGCAATGGAAACCATCTATTTCTAACAACAATTCCTATTTGTTGCATTAAATATCCACGAAATAAATATTCTTCTAAACCTATTTGAAAAGGAAATAACAATAAGCTAATAATAAGTAAAATAAAGAAATTTACAGGTTTGAAATTCCAAACAATATTTGAATTATCACCATAATAAGATACTAAAAATCCTGCAATTGATATAAATACTATCAGTCCAAAAGAAAAAAAGATTCGTTTAAAATCAACTTTTTCCCTTGAGGTGGTTAACGATAAAATACTTCTATTGTTTAAAACATAAACCAATAAAAACAGTAAACCCAACAAGAAAACAAATGGAATCAGATTAATTATCAAACTTAAATTATTGGGAATATCTTTCATTAAGTCATAGGCAGCTTGCAATTGTTCTTTGGTGGAAAAGAAATACATAACAAAATTTGCAACAAAAACTCCCGATGTTAATAGTGCAGTCAATAATACTCGCCACCATTTATTATTTCCTTTATAAGCTTGTTCGATAAACATTTCTTGATATTTTAAAATTGTTAGCCAATTTAACTATTATTTTAAGTAAAATCAATTTCTTTGTAATAAAAATAAATATCCAACTTATGATTCAAATATTTCATAATTCAAGGTGTTCAAAATCAAGACAATGCCTATCTCTGATTGAAAATTCAGGCAAGAAATTTGAAGTAATAAAGTACCTTGAAAATCCACCTACAATTACAGAACTAACTGAAATAATATCTAAATTAGGAATTGATCCCATTGAATTAGTTCGAAAAAAAGAAAAAATTTGGATTGAAGAGTTCAAAAACAAAACGCTTTCTACTCACGAATTGATTGAAATTATGGCAAATAACCCTATATTAATTGAAAGGCCGATTGTAATTAACGGCAATAAAGCAGTTGTGGCTAGACCTATAGAAAATGCAATCGGAATTATATAATATTTATTTAACATATCTTTGGCAATTCGCCCCTAAACCAAGTTTTACTTTTGCAGTCTAATTTAGAAAAACACATGAAGACCCTTAAAAATTCATTTACATTACTAGTTCTATTATTTACATTATTGAATTTTGGACAAACCAGACCAGATATTAAAAAAATAAATATCTCAGGAATTGTAAATGAGAAAGTTAGCAAGCAACCGCTTGAATATGCAACCTTAACTTTTACAAATACTAAAAACCCTAAAGCCGTTTTTGGAGGAATTACTAATGCAAAAGGAGAATTTAATATTGAAGTAAATACTGGTAGCTATAATGTTAAAATTGAATTTATCTCCTTTAAAGCAATAGAGATAAGCCAACAAGTTTATAAAGAAAGTACCAATCTTGGAACTATTTTTCTTGAAGAAGATGCCAACCAATTGAATGAAGTTGTGGTACGTTCTGAAAAAACTACGGTTGAAATAAAATTGGATAAAAAAGTTTACAATGTTGGGACTGATTTAATGGTAAAAGGAGGAACAGTAAGCGATGTATTGGACAATATTCCATCTGTATCGGTAGATTCTGATGGAGCTGTAAGTTTGAGAGGAAATGCTAATGTGAGAATATTAGTTGACGGAAAACCTTCAAACGCGATTAATATTGCAGAAGCCTTACGCCAAATACCAGCAGATGCTATTGATAAAGTGGAAGTAGTTACCAATCCTTCTGCAAGATATGATTCTGAAGGTGGTGGAGGATTATTGAATATTATATTGAAAAAAGGAAAAAATAAAGGGTTGAACGGAGCAATAATTGCTTCAACAGGAGATCCTTTAAATTACGGTTTATCAGGTAATATCAACTATAAATCTAAGTTCTATAACATTTACACTACTACAGGTTATAATTATAGAAAAAATCCTGGATTTGCTATTTTTAATACTGAATATTTAAATCCTGATGGTAGTATTAAAAAATACATTGATGAATACCGAAACAATAATAGATTGAGCAAAGGTTACAATTCTAACATTGGATTTGATATTTATTTAAGTGACAATACCACTTGGTCTAATGCCATCAATTTAAGAAATAATGATAGTAGCAACCCTGAAAATGTTTCTTATTATAATTATGATTTAAATCACATATACACAGGTACTACTTATAGAAATAGTGATCAAATAAGTGATGGAATCAACAAAGAATATACCACGAATTTTACGAAAAAGTTTAAACGAGACGGGCATAAATTTACAATTGACGGTTCATTTTCAAGTAATAATGACAATGATTATTCAATAATTACCAGTTCGATTACCGAAAGAACAAGTAACATGCAAACCCAAAATCGAAACATGATTCAGTCTGATTATGTTTTACCATTTGGAAAAGCAAATCAATTTGAATTTGGTTACAAAGGAGATTTTAATAAATTATTAACCGAATACAAAGTAGGAACTGTTGATCTAGCTACCGGAGCTTACACTCCTAATGTTCAATACACAAATACTTTGGATTATAGAGAAACGGTGAATGCGCTTTATGCTCAATTTGGTACTAAAATAGATAAATTTTCATTCCTATTTGGATTACGTTGGGAAGATTCTAAAATAGAAATTAATCAATTAGTAACTAATGATTTTAATACTCAAAAATACAACAATTTCTTCCCTAGTCTCTTTTTGACTTATGAAATTTCAGATGAAAATAGTATTTCTTTGAGTTATAGTAAAAGAATTTCAAGACCTCGAGGACGACAAATTAACCCATTTTCAAGTTATTCTAGTAATATCAATATATTTAGAGGAGATCCTAATTTAACTCCAGCTTTTACAGATGCGTTGGATTTTGGTTTTTTGAAAAAATGGGAGAATCTTACTTTAAGCACATCAACTTATGTGAATAAAACTACAGATTCGTTTCAATTTATTAGAAGAGAAAGTGGTGATTATGTAAATGGAACTCCCGTAATTTTGAGTACGCCTATAAATTTAGCAACCGAAGTGCGTTACGGTTTTGAATTCACATTAAACTATTCTCCATACAAATGGTGGAAATTAAATACCAATTTCAACTTTTACAAATTTGATTTAAGAGGAAATTATGTTTACACCAATTCTCAAAATGTAGTCGTAACACAGAATTTTGACAATTCAGCATCATCCTGGTTTACAAGATTGACATCAAAAATTACTTTGCCTTATAAAATTGATTGGCAAACTAATGTAACTTATAATGGTCCTGAAAAATATGCCCAAGGAAACGCATTAGGAATTGTAGGTGCTAATTTAGGTTTCAGTAAAGACATCATGAAAGACAAAGGAACCATTGCATTTAATATTCAAGATGTATTTAATTCACGAAAAAGAATGTATAATAATAACATTCCAAATGTGTTGAACTCTTATGTTGAAATGCAACGTTCTGTTCGTCAAATTACTTTATCATTCACTTATAGATTCAATAAGAAAAAAGAAGAGAAAACGAAACCTGCAAGAGGTGGTGAAAACGGAGATGATTTTCAAGGTTAATAAATTGTATTAATTCAAATAAAAAAGTGCTTTCAAAATTGAGAGCACTTTTTTTTATTCAATATATTATATAAAAAAAGCTGGCCGAAATTAAATTTCAGACAGCTATTATTTTTTAAAATTCAAAACAGATTACTCTGCTTGTGATTTTTTAGCTTTTCTTTCTTTGTACATTTCCCATAAAGCACCGCCAACCCAATATTGAACGAAACCAATTAAGAAAAACATCAACCAAAATCCCATGGTAAGGATAGTTAAGAAAAGTAAAAAACCTAAATACTGTGAAAAGTCAAACATGATTATTCGGAATTATTGAAAATGATTACAAATGTAAGTGTAATATTTTTTCCTACCAATAAATCCTCAATCAATTTTTTAAAAAATAGTTTTTTATGCGTAATTTTGCATCACAATTTAACTAGAAGTCTTTCTAAATTAATTGATAACTCGTTATATAAAACAAACACACAATAAAATGGAATTCAGAATCGAAAAAGACACCATGGGTGAAGTGCAAGTTCCTGCAGATAAATATTGGGGAGCTCAAACAGAACGTTCAAGAAATAATTTTAAAATAGGCCCTTCAGCATCAATGCCAGTTGAAGTTATTGAAGGTTTTGCCTATTTGAAAAAAGCAGCTGCTTACGCAAATTGCGATTTAGGTGTACTTCCAACAGATAAAAGGGATGCAATTGCAGCCGTTTGTGATGAAATATTAGCGGGAAAACTAGCCGATGAATTTCCATTGGTAATTTGGCAAACTGGTTCAGGAACTCAAAGCAACATGAACGTGAATGAAGTTATTGCTAATCGTGCTCAAGTATTAAAAGGGTTTAAAATTGGCGAAGGAGAACAATTCATCAAAGCCAATGATGATGTAAATAAATCACAATCTTCAAACGACACCTACCCTACTGGAATGCATATTGCTGCCTATAAAGCGGTAGTTGAAGTTACCATTCCAGGAATTGAAAAATTGAGAGACACCCTTCAAGAAAAAGCGGTAGCTTTTAATAATGTAGTGAAAATTGGTCGTACGCACTTAATGGACGCAACTCCATTGACATTGGGTCAAGAAATTTCAGGTTATGTCGCTCAGTTGAATTTTGGTATTAAAGCTATAAAAAATACTTTATCGCATTTATCTGAAGTCGCTTTGGGTGGAACGGCGGTTGGAACTGGTTTAAACACACCTGCAGGTTACGATGTAAAGGTAGCTCAATATATTGCTCAATTCACTGGTCATCCATTTGTGACAGCAGAAAATAAATTTGAAGCACTTGCCGCTCACGATGCAATTGTTGAAACTCATGGTGCATTGAAGCAAGTTGCAGTTTCTTTAAATAAAATTGCAAATGATATTCGTATGTTGGCATCAGGTCCAAGATCTGGAATTGGAGAAATTTTAATACCAGAAAACGAACCAGGATCCTCAATTATGCCAGGAAAAGTAAATCCTACACAATGTGAAGCGTTAACAATGGTTTGCGCACAAGTAATGGGGAACGATGTTGCAATTTCTGTTGGCGGTATGCAAGGACATTATGAATTAAACGTTTTCAAACCTTTAATGGCAGCTAATTTCTTACAATCAGCTCGTTTATTAGGTGATGCTTGTCTTTCATTTAACGAACATTGCGCTCAAGGAATTGAACCTAATTATAAAAGAATTGAGGAATTGGTAAACAATTCATTAATGTTGGTTACCGCTTTAAATACTAAAATTGGTTACTATAAAGCAGCTGAAATCGCTCAAACTGCTCATAAAAACGGCACAACATTAAAAGAAGAATCAGTACGTTTAGGATATGTAACTGCCGAAGATTTTGATGCTTGGGTAAAACCTGAAGAAATGGTTGGAAGCTTAAAATAATAGTTGGAAAACAAAAATTAAATAAACCTGTAATTTAATTGCAGGTTTTTTTTATTTCTTCACGAATTTTAATGTTGATTTTTTAAATTGTGATGTTAGAGTTACAAAATAAAATCCAGAATTAAAATTTGAAATATCAATTGAGAATTCTTTACCAAAAAAATCATTTGAATAAATTGTTTTTCCTAAATAATCAGCAATTATTACTTTATAATTTTCGTTAGCATTAGTTATAAAATTAATGTTATTCTGACTGGGGTTTGGATAAATGGAAAATAAATTGTTTTCAGAATTATTCAAACCTAAATTAGAAAAAACAAAAACTCCACCTCCATAATTATCAGGTCCATGACTTATCAAATCAAAACCTGGTATGGAGGAATAAGCCCAAATATAATTTAAATTATTGGTTTGAGCAGTGAAAATTAAATCGTGATTATCACCAGTGATAAAAGGTCTTGAAGCTACAATTGTTCGTAAATTATTATTTACATTATTACTTATTAAAGTCCAGTCATTTGTCGAATCAAAAAGGGGAGTTGCATGACCACCTGGAAAATACATATCTGAAAATTGAGTGTTTGAGGTTACCATTAAACAATCAGCATTCATTAACATCAACTGTGCATTTAAACCAATTGAAAACCATCGATCTGAAAGACCAGTTAATGTAATTTTTATTTGAGAATTGCCTAAATCTTTATCGAGTTTTACACTTAATGTAGGATCAATAATTATCGTCCCAGTAGATTCTATTTGAGCACTTATAAAATTAAATTGAAATAGAAAAACAATTAGAATAAAATTGAAATATTTCATAATATAAATTTATGTAAATTTATATTAATTTCAACAAGCATAAACTACCAATAAGGTTATATTAAGGTAAAATTAATAGTTGAAAAAATTATAAAAATAACCTTCTCGCCTTTTCTAAATCTTCAGGAGTATCAATTCCAATTCCAACATGATTGGTTTCAACCATCTTAATTCGCTTACCAAATTCTAAATATCTCAATTGCTCTAATTTTTCAGAAGCTTCAAGGGATTTCATTGGTAAACTATAAAAATCCATCAATGCTTGTTTTCTAAAAGCATAGATTCCAACGTGTTGCATGTACCTAACGCCCACATTATTTTCTCGTGGATAAGGTATTACTGATCTTGAAAAATACAATGCAAATCCATTTTGATCCACAACCACTTTTACATTGTTCGGATTTTCAATATCTTGAATAGCAGTAATTTCTCGCATTAATGAAGCTAAGTCTACTTCTCCTTTACTATCCGTTTTATAAACTTGAATTAATTTTTCGAGAGAATTTTTATCAATAAAAGGTTCGTCTCCTTGTATATTTATTACAATATCAACATCCAAATTTGAAACCGCTTCTGCAATTCTATCGCTCCCCGATTCGTGTTCTTTACTGCTCATAATGGCTTTTCCACCTTGAGATACAATTTCATTGAAAATCAAATCAGAATCGGTTACAACAAAAACATCGTCAAATAAATTGGTATTTATAGCCGCTTCATAAGTTCTAGTAATTACAGTTTTGCCTCCTAAATCTTGCATTAATTTAGCTGGAAATCTTGTTGATGCGTATCTTGCGGGAATAACTGCTATTACTTTCATGTTTTACTTTTGAAATACAAACTTACAAATGATTTTATAATTCTAACTATTCTTCGAAATTTTCGTCTTTAAAACCTATTAAATAAAGTTTATCTTTTGCCCTAGTAATTGCAGTATAAAGCCATCGAATATAATCTCTATCAATGCCATTCGGCAAATAAGGTTGCTCAATAAAAACCGTATTCCACTGCCCTCCTTGCGATTTATGACAAGTAATTGCGTAGGAAAACTTAACCTGAAGCGCATTGAAAAACTCATTTTCTTTTACCTTTTGAAACTTTTTATATTTTGTTTCACCTTCGTAATCCAATAGCACTTCTTGGTACAATCTATTGGATTCTTCATAGGTTAGTGATGGAGATTCACTTGTTATTGTATCCAATAATAAAACAGTTTCCAACGGAATTTGATTGGGATAATCGACCATTCTGATTTTTACTTTCGCAAATTTAAATCCGTACAATTCCAAAATCGAGAATATTTCTAATACTTCAATAATATCACCATTGGCAATAAATCCAGCTTCATCAGAGTCTTTAAGCCAAAAATAATTGTTTTTTACAACCATTAAAAAATCACCTGTAGACAATTCGCTTTCTTTATCCAATATTCTAGTTCGGATTTGTTCATTATATTGATTGGCTCTTTTATTGGAACGAACAATAAACGCAGTATCTTCTATACTATAATTGCTATAAGCAGAATTGATTGCATCTTGAATATCATAACCGTCAGTTAATCGAATAATATCTTTAAAACCTTTTAAATTGAATTTAAAACTCTCATATAATTCTTCTTTCAAAACATCACGAAGTTCAGTTGCATTGAACAAAATTCCCGATTTTTCTTCCTGACGCATTACTTCATCAAACTCAATATGTTTGATTTCTTTTTGATAATGAATTCCCAAAGTATCAATATTTAAAGCCGGAGAAATATCAAGATTAACAGGCGGTAATTGAGCGGTGTCTCCAAGCAATATCATTTTGCAATTGGTACCAGAATAAATATAGGATATCAAATCGTCAAGTAATGAACCATTATCAAACGCATTACTGTCAGTATTTGAATCGGATATCATCGACGCTTCATCAACAATAAATAAAGTGTTTTTATGTTTGTTTTGTTGCATTGTAAAACTAACACCACCAGCAACTTTTTTAGGAAAATATATTTTTTTATGAATTGTATAAGCTGGTTTGTGGGAATAATTTGCAATCACTTTTGCAGCACGACCCGTTGGAGCTAAAAGAACATATTTCTTATTTATTTCAGCTAAATTATTTACAATTGTAGAAATTACAGTTGTTTTTCCAGTACCAGCATAACCTTTCAAAACAAAAATTTCGTTGTTATCTATATTGGTACAAAATTCGGCAATCTGTTGAAAAAAAAGATCCTGTTTAATCGTTGGAGTAAACGGAAATTGTTTTTTCAAAAGGGAATAAAAAAAGCTAGAATTCATACAAATATATTTCTACGCAAATTACGTAAAGTTTTCGTGAGATTTTTCTAATTTGATCCAAATAATAATTTAAAACATCAGTTTATTTTCAAGAAATTGTACTAAAAAATTATAGTCATTTAAAAAAATTGTAAGTTTGCGTCAATACTTAAGTTGACAATTCAATGAGCACTAATATAACTGACAAAAATTACAAAAAATTAAGCCTTCAAGTAACTTTGAACGGTTTTTCATTTTGTGTATTTGACACGTTAAACAATAAAATAGTTGCGCTTAAAGAAATTGATTTTAGTGACTTTCCAACTTCATCAAAAGTAGAAGATCTTTATTGGAAAGCATTTAACGATTATCCTGAATTGAAAGATAAATACGATGAAGTTATTGTATTACACGATAGCAACTTAGATACTTTTGTTCCTACCGCCCTATTTGACGAAGAATTTTTGGGTAGCTATTTACAATACAACACCAAGGTTTTTGAAACCGATTTTTTTGCATATGATGCACTTCAGAATTATGAAATGAACCACGTTTTTATTCCATTTGTGAATATTAACAATTACCTATTAGATCAATTTTCGACTTTTAATTACAAACATGTAAATACGATTTTAGTCTCCAAATTGTTAGAATTGTCAAAAAACATAGATGAAAAACAAGTTTTTGTTCACTTTTCAAAAAACAAATTTGAAATTATTGTGGTTCAAAACCAAAAGTTATTACTCTTCAATTCATTTGAATTTGTTACCAAAGAAGATTTTATTTACTACCTTCTATTCACAACTGAACAACTAAATTTAAATCCGGAACACTTTAAAGTTCAACTACTTGGTTTAATTTCAGAAGATTCTGAATTATTCGAAATTGCCTATAAATATGTTAGAAATGTTTCTTTATTGGATGTTTCCAATATTGATAACAACTATTTATCAAAAACTGACAATTTAAAGCATTTTATACTTTTACAATCGTGAGAATAATATCTGGTAAATTCAAAGGACGAAGAATATTCCCTCCAAAAAACCTTCCTGTTCGCCCAACAACCGATATGAGTAAAGAGGCATTATTTAATGTCTTGAACAATCATTTTAGTTTTGATAGCTTAAAAGTTTTGGATTTATTTTCAGGAACAGGAAATATAAGTTACGAATTTGCCTCTCGAGGAAGTGAAAATATTACTTCCGTGGATGGCGATTTTGGATGTGTGAAATTCATCAAACAAGTTGCTGAAGAATACGATTTTAATATTGCAGCAATAAAGAGTGATGTTTTTAAATTCTTAGAAAAAAATACCAATTCCTACGATATTATTTTTGCAGATCCTCCTTATGCGTTAGATCAAAAGGTATTTGAGAGTCTAGTTTTACTGGTATTTAAACAAAATTTACTCGACAATGAAGGGATGATGATTATAGAACATTCTAAATATACCAAACTCGATCACCTACCTCATTTTTCATTTAAAAAGAGTTATGGCGGTTCCATTTTCAGTTTCTTCGAAATTAATCCATCTGAAAAATAATTTACCATAAATTAAATTTTATGTAATTTTTACTATATTTGATTCCATTAGTAACCACTAAAACCAATTAAATTATGAGAATTACTACTATTATTATTCGAACACTTGTAGGATTATTGATGCTTTTTGCTTCACTAAATTATTTCTTTCATTTTGCAGAAGAACCAGCATTTACAGGCCAAATGAAAGTTTTTTCAGATGGTATTGCAGCTTCTGGATATCTAATGCCATTGGCTAAAATATTAGAATTATTATGCGGTTTGTCATTTGTAACTGGCAAATTCACAAAATTATTTGGGATAGTTTTATTACCAATAACTGTAAATATATTTTTCATCAATGTCAATTTAATGCCTGATGGGGTAGTTATTGCTGGTGCTCTTTTATTAGGTAATTTATTTGTAATTTACAGTAACTGGAGTAGTTACAACTCAATATTAAAAGCATAATTATAACAATTTAAACATAAAAAAACCCACTAAAATAGTGGGTTTTTTTATGTTTAATATAAATATTATACGTGCAAAGCTCTATTATCTGTCGCAGCTAATGCCGCTTCTTTTATTGCTTCAGCAAATGTAGGATGCGCATGACTCATTCTCGAAATATCCTCGGCAGATGCCTTGAACTCCATTGCGGTAACAGCTTCTGCAATTAAGTCAGCGCAACGAGCACCAATCATATGAACTCCCAATACTTCATCCGTTTTAGAATCAGCTAAAATCTTAACAAAACCATCTAAATCACCACCAGCTCTTGCTCTACCCAATGCTTTAAATGGGAAACTACCCGATTTAAAATCAACACCTGCAGCTTTCAATTGCTCTTCAGTTTGACCAACAGCAGCAACTTCAGGCCATGTATAAACAACCCCAGGAATTAAATTATAATTGATATGTGGTTTTTGACCTGCTAAAATCTCAGCAACCATTGTTCCTTCTTCTTCCGCTTTATGAGCTAACATTGCACCACGAACAACATCCCCAATTGCATAAATATTTGGAACTGCAGTTTGTAAATGATCGTTAACTTCAATTTGTCCTCTTTCTGAAATTATAACGCCAGCCTTATCCGCATTTAAACCATCGGTATAAGGGCGACGACCAACAGATACTAACGAATAGTCTCCTTCTAAAGTTACCGTTTCACCTTTAGCGTTTTCAGCTTGAACAGTTAAGTTATTTCCTTTACGCACAACCGATTTTACTTTGTGAGAAACATAAAATTTCATCCCTTGTTTCTTCAAAACTTTCATTAATTCTTTAGACAATGAACCGTCCATTCCAGGAATTATTCTATCCATAAATTCAACAACAGAAACTTGCGCTCCTAATCTTAAATATACTTGTCCTAATTCAATTCCAATAACTCCACCACCAATAATCACAAGGTGTTTTGGAACTTCTTTTAATTTTAAAGCTTCTGTAGAAGTAATAATTCTCTCTTTATCGATTTTTATAAATGGTAAAGAAGAAGGTTTTGAACCTGTTGCGATTATTATATTTTTTGCTTCAAGAGTTTCTTTTGATCCGTCCGCTTTTTCAACAGCAACGTGTGTAGAATCAACAAAAGAACCTTTTCCCTCGAAAACAGTAATTTTATTTTTATCCATTAAAAATTTAACTCCACCTGAAGTTTGATCAACAACAGCTTGTTTACGAGCAATCATTTTTTCTAAATTCACTTTTACATCACCTGAAACTTCAATTCCGTGTTCAGCAAAATGAGCAATTTCACTGTAATGATGAGATGATGCAAGCAAAGCTTTCGAAGGAATACAACCTACATTCAAACAGGTTCCTCCCAAAGTTGAATATTTTTCTATAATGGCCGTTTTCATTCCCAATTGCGCGCAACGTATTGCAGCTACATATCCTCCAGGTCCTGAACCGATGATGACTACGTCAAATGAACTCATAATTTTGTGTTTTATATGTGTGTAATTAAAAGTGGTACAAAATTAAGAAAATTAAAACCTAATCTAGAACTTTTTAACCATAATTTAAATCTCAATAACGGTAGTATTTTTTACTTCACTAATCATAAAAGTACTGTGAGTACTACCAATATGTTCTAAAGTTGTTAATTTAGTTACTAAAAATTCCCGATATTCTTCCATATCTCTAACAGCAATTTTCAAAATATAGTCATAATCACCACTAACATGATGGCACTCTAAAATCTCACTTAGTTTAACTACTTGACTTTCAAACTTTGTTAAAAATTCTCGGGTATGCTGAATTAATTTGATATGACAAAAAACAACAAAACCTTTATTCACTTTTGAGCGATTGATTAGGGCAACATAATTTTGAATTATTCCCTCGCGTTCCAATTTTTTGATACGCTCATAAACAGCAGTAACTGATAAATTTAATTTTACCGAAAGTTCCTTTGTAGTTTTCTTACTGTCTTTTTGAAGCAAAATCAATAACTTTTTATCTATAGAATCCATAAACGAATTATTTTATTTGAAGGTTAAAAAATATCTACAAAATTTAATATTTCAATAAAAATAAAGAAAATTAAACTATTAAATTATAAATATATAAATTATTAATCTAAATATTTAGTAAACTATTGTATTAATTACTAATATTTGATTCATTTGACATAAAATAAATAACTAATTCTATGAAAAATTTCAAACCTGCAAACAACATTCAAGATTTACAATATTTTGGTGAATTTGGTGGAGTAAATCCTTCTATTTCAGATAGTTCAACTTATACATTTTTATCTGCTAAAACAATGTTTGATACCTTTGAAGGAAATGCTGAAGGCTGTTATTTATATTCTAGACATTCCTCACCAAGTAATTTATATTTAGACAAAGCCATGGCGGCTATGGAAGGGACAGAAGCTGCAAATGTTTCGGCATCAGGAATGGGAGCAATAACCCCTACCCTTTTACAACTTTGTAGTCAGGGAGATCACATAGTTTCTAGTAGAACTATTTACGGAGGAACGTATGCATTTTTGAAAAATTTCACACCAAAATTTGGTATCAAAACCACCTTTGTAGATATCACTAAAATTGACATTGTAGAAGCTGCAATTACTCCTCAAACTAAAGTAATTTATTGTGAAACGGTAAGCAATCCATTATTAGAAGTCGCTGATATAGCTAGTTTATCAATTCTAGCCAAAAAATACAACTTGAAATTAGTTGTTGACAATACCTTTTCTCCGCTTTCAGTATCTCCAGCACTTTTAGGTGCCGATATTGTGATTCACAGTTTAACAAAATACATCAACGGAAGTAGTGATACCGTTGGTGGAGTAACCTGCGCCTCCAGAGAATTCATCGATAGTTTGAAAAATGTGAATAACGGAGCAAGTATGCTTTTAGGACCAACAATGGATAGTTTACGTTCAGCGAGTGTTATGAAAAACCTGCGAACTCTACATATTCGTATGAAACAACATAGTTATAATGCACACTATTTAGCAGAACGATTTGAAAAAGACGGAGTAAAAACGGTATATCCGGGATTAAAAAGTCATCCAAGTCATGAAATTTACAAAAATATGATCAATCCTGAATATGGATTTGGAGGAATGATGACATTAGATGTGGGAAGTTTAGATAAAGCCAACGAACTAATGGAATTAATGCAAAAAGAAAATTTGGGCTATTTAGCTGTGAGTTTAGGATTCTACAAAACTCTTTTTAGCGCACCTGGAACATCAACATCAAGTGAAATTCCGCTTGAAGAACAAATAGAAATGGGATTAACAGATGGACTAATCCGTTTCTCAATAGGTCTCGATGACGATATTGAAAGAACCTATCAAAGTATGAAGTCGTGTATGAAAACCCTTTCAATTTTATAATTTAATTTTCTTCCTTTGGGCGTGCCCTCGTTTAGTCGTTTCGGGTTTACGAAGCATTCTGTGCTAAACTCGGTCGCGCTGTCCGCTACAATCCACTTATTGCCGCGTCGTACCTCCTCGCAATAACGTGGGATTTCCACTACCATCGCTCACGCAAACCCAAAAACGTATTAATTGTTATTCCTTTTATTATTGCAATTGATATTGCTATTTTGATTGATATTGCTATTGACATTGCCATTGATATTTTTTTCCCTTCCTGTCACCCTCTCCTTCGGAGAGGGCTGGGGAGAGGACAAAAAAAAACCCTGTTTCGTTAGAAACAGAGTTTCCAAAGACCCGAGGCGTTAGCCGAACGGGCGAAGCAAAGGCGACGAACCGACCCG
>CANFJB010000010.1 GCA_947447375.1 Bacteroidota bacterium | reverse complement strand
TTGGAGCTTCTGCACACCAAGCTTGGTCAGCCAATATTTTCACAACCGTTTCGGATATGTTTCCTAAAAAAGCAATTGGTTCTATCATTGGAATTGGAGGAATGGCCGGAGGTTTAGGAGGTGTTTTGGTCTCTAAAATGGGTGGTTATTTATTCGATTATTACGATAGTTTAGGTCAAATACAAACTGGTTATACCATCATGTTTGTTGTTTGTGCAGTAGCCTATTTAATCGCTTGGTCGGTAATGAAAATGCTAGTTCCAAAATACAGTCCGATTACTAATTTGTAATTTATTTATTCTATTAAAATATTGAAAATGAAACTATTGTATTTAAAATATAAAAACAAAGCGTTACTTTTTGGGACACTAATTTTTGGTTTGGTTTTTAATTTTCAAAATGTTTCTGCGCAAGAAATACCAGAAATAATAAGTAAAAAGGAAGTTGCTTCTTTAAATTTCTTACCTGATTTTAGTTACGCAGGGTATCATTTTGGAAATACTAGTTTGCCTGAAATTAAAGAAAAAATAATATTGGCTACTGATTATGGTGTAAAAGCCAATGATAATTTAGACGATTCTAAAGCCTTATTAAAAGCTTTTAAAGCAGCTAATGAAGTTACTGGAAATGTGGTTCTTCAATTGCCAGCAGGTAAAATAATTTTGAGCGATATTCTATATATTGAAAGAAGCAATTTTGTATTAAGAGGTGCAGGTTCAGGAGCACAAGGAACAGAAATTTATTGTCCTCGACCAATGATGTATTTAAAAGATCAAGAATCTTTAGCTGAATTAAGAGAATATCTAACAACAACAGGGAAAAGACAGGTAGAAAAAGAAAACAATATTGATTTGCCTTTTTCACAATTCGCTTGGTCTGCTGGATTTATTTGGACACAAGTCCCAAATCAAAGGGTAAAATCCTACATGGAGAAATATGAAACTCCTCCTAATATTCTTGCAAAAGTTATTAAAGGAAATAGAGGGGAAAAAGAGTTTGTTGTTTCAGATGTAGTTGGATTAAAAGTTGGTGATGTCGTTGAATTGGATTTGTTCAATAAAGAAGGTGAAAAAGCCGAAATTATCGAAGCATTATATAGAAATTCGAAAACTAAAATTGGTTATTCTCATTGGAAACAACCCAATTTACCGCTGGTTAGACAGCAAGTTGAAATTGTATCAATTTCCAAAAATAAAATTACAATTAAAACTCCGTTACTTCTAGATATCAAACCAAATTACCAAGCACTTTTAGTGGAATGGAAACATTTATCTGAAGTTGGAATAGAGCATTTAAGAATTAGTTTTCCAGATGCAGCAAGGGTTGCACATCATATAGAACAAGGATACAATGGTATTTTTTTAACCCGTTTATTTAATAGTTGGGTTCAAGATGTTAAGATTAACAATGCAGAAAGTGGAATTTTAACTGAAGAAATTGCCAATGTAACTATTAAAGATATTGTTACAGAAGGAAAAAATATCGCTCATTATACAGTTGAAATGGGTGGTGTTCATAATGTTTTAGTAGAAAATTTAAAGGTTTATAATAAAGCGGTTCACCCTTTGAGTTTCAATACTTTCGCTACTAAAAATGTATATGAAAATTGTGAAATTTTTACTGATCCTGATTTAGACCAACACGCGGGAGCCAATCATCAAAATTTATTTGACAATATAAAAGTTCATTTTGATGCCAATGCTGATAATAAATATCCGCTTTTTGAAGGTGGTGGCGCTAGCTATTGGAAGCCTTCTCACGGAGCGTATTCTACTTTTTGGAATATCAATATTGATGTAAATGGAAGTAATAATTCTCCTATTGAACTTAACGGAATGGAAGAAGGTCCGTTTGCAAGAATCATTGGAGTGAATGGAAACCGACAATTTTCTGTAAAATACGGCCCTGATGCGTTTATCGATTTCGTAAATAAACCAATGACAAAAATTCCTTCATTGTATTATTATCAATTAAAAAAACGATTAAAATAATTTTCTTTGTTTATCAACTTTATAAGTGTTAATTTCACTATATAATTTCAGTGTTGATTGTAATAAAAAATGAAAAAAACCTTTTATTTCTTTCTTATACTTTTTCTTTCTGTACAATGTTTTTCGCAATCTAGCCTTTATAGATTAAAAAACATCACTACAGTAAATGGGCTTTCTCAAAGCTCTGTTATTGCAATTCACCAAGATTTACAAGGTCAAATGTGGTTCGGAACGCGTGACGGTTTGAATAGATATGACGGAGGGAATATTACTGTTTTTAGAAATAATCCTAAAGATTCTTTATCTATTTGTAACAACGATATTCTTTCGATTGAAGGAGATAAAAGCGGCAATTTATGGGTTGGAACTTACAATGGTTTAAATTGTTATAATCCTGTTTCTAATGTGTTCAAACACTATTTTCATGGTAATTCAGCAAATTCTTTAAGTAATAATACCGTTTGGAATATTAAAGAAATAAACAATGAAATTTGGATTGCCACTTCCGGTGGCTTGTCAATTTTTAATAAATCAACTCAAAAATTTACATCAATTTCTCACAATTCTAAGAACCTTTCGAGCTTGCCTAACAATTTTGTTTTATCCATTTGTAAAACTAAAACAGGGGCAATTTGGGTTGGAACCGCAAAAGGTTTGTGTCAGATAATTGGCAGAAAAGGAGATTCATTTGTATTCAAACAATATTACAGTTCAAATAATGAAAGCCTTTACGTTCAAGACATTAAAGAAGATATTAACGGAAATTTATGCGTCGCAACGAAGCAAAATGGCCTTTTAAAATTAGATTTAAAATCAAATAAATTAATTCCGTATTCTCAAAATCTTACAGATTCCGATGTTAGAACAATTGATTTTGATAAAAATGGAATTGCTTGGGTTGGAACTTATGAAGGATTATTTACCATTCAAAAAAGTGGTAGCGTTATTAAAGTTTATAATAATCCTGATAAAAAATTAAGTTTCGGAAAAATAAAAGCCGTTTTTACAGATAAGAAAGGGTCAGTTTGGATAGGTTCATATTATAATGGCATTAGTTTTTGGGATGAATCCAATAATAATTTCACTAATATCAATCAGAATTCTGGTTCAAGTTCATTGAGTTATGATGTAGTAAGTTCGATAGCATCCGACTCAAATTCCATATTTATAGGAACTGAAGGGGGCGGAATTACAGTATTGGATAGTAAAACCGGCAACACTTCTAAAATTAATGGGGTTGCAGTTAATAATGTAAAATCATTGTATTTATCGAATTCAGGCATTCTATGGATTGGAACTTTTACTGAAGGAATTGCTGCATATGATACAAAATCCAAAAGATTTATAAATGAATTAATTAACCCAAATCTAAAAAGTATCCTTAAAGAATCTGGCGTTTACGTAATAAAAAGAGGTAGTAAAGAAGGAGTATTATGGATTGGAACTTTTGGAAAAGGTTTGATCCGATACGATAGTAATTCCAAAACGTATCAATTGATAGGGAACGAAAATTATTATGATAATTTTTTAACAAATAATCGTGTAAGAGCACTATTAATTGATAAAAAAGACAATTTATGGATAGGTACTCAAAGCGGATTAAACGTAATTAATCTAAATGATTTTGATAATAACACCTACCATATCAAGCATTATTTCTTTGATAATAAATTACTTTCAGGAGATGATATATTGTCTCTTTATCAAGATAAATATGGTAAAATTTGGGTAGGAACCAAAGCGAAAGGTCTTTACAATTATGATGGTTCAAATTTTAATAAAATAAATATCAAAAAGGATGATTTTGAGGTAACCTCAATCCATTCACTTTCTGAAGATGATAATAATAATTTATGGATGAGTTCCAATTTTGGAATAATAAAATACAATTTAAAATCAAAAATCAGTTTTATATATGATCAAAAATCAGGTTTAGTAAGTAATGAATTCAATGATAATGCTTTTCTAAAATTGGAAAATAATAAATTCTATTATGGAGGTCCTTCAGGAATTACCTATTTTGACACTAAGAAATTGTCGGTAAATAAATACTCCCCACAGGTAATATTAACCGATTTTAAAATTGCAAATAAATCGATTAATGTTGCCAATGAAAATGATATCCTTGAAAAATCAATTACTTATACAAAATCGCTAACATTAAGTTACGATAAAGCCAATTTCACGATTAATTTTGCTACTCCAAACTTTATTAATTCAACAAACAATCAATATTCTTATCGTTTAGTTGGTTTGGACAATGAGTGGACCACAACGTCAAGTACATTTGCCACTTTTACAATTCAAAATTCGGGAACTTACACATTTGAAGTTAAAGGAGCTAATAATGATGGAGTTTGGAATAAAATTCCTACCACTTTGGAAATTGTTGTAAAACCAGCTCCTTGGAAAAGTTGGTGGGCAATTGCTATTTATCTAATGTTAATTTGGGCTTCTTTATATGGTTTTGTTTGGATCGTAAAATCGAAAGAAAAATTACGTCAAGAATTACTTTTAGAATATAGAGAAAATGAAAGAAGTAAAGAAGACAATAATGCCAAACTTCAATTTTTTACCAATATTTCTCACGAGTTTAGAACTCCGTTAACTTTGATTTTAGGGCCGTTACAACAAATATTATTGAACTATAACGGAACGAATGAAATGTATAAAAAACTACTTGTAATTGAAAGTAGTGCCAACCATCTTCTGAAATTAATCAATCGATTAATGGATTTTAGAAAATATGAAACCAACCAATTTACACTTGAAGCTGCCGAAGGGAATATTGTAAAATATGTTAAAGAAATCTTTTTATCATTCACCGAATATGCAAAAGATGGCGGATATAACTATACTTTTGAATCCTCGGACGACGAAATATTAGTTTATTTTGACCGATTAAAATTGGAACGAGTTTTCTACAATTTAATTTCAAATGCCTTCAGATACACTCCAAAAGGGGGAGAAATTATTGTTAGAATTAGAAAAGAAAAAAAGGAAGTGATTATTGAAGTTGACGATAATGGTGTTGGAATTGCTAAAGAATATGTGGACAAAATTTTCGATTTATTTTTTGAAATTCCTACCAATAATGAAGTTCAAGCTAATTATAACAAAGGAACTGGAATAGGATTATCAATCGTAAAAAACATTGTAAACTTACACAAAGGAAATATTAGTGTAGTTAACAAATCTACAAACGGTGTTATTTTTAAAGTGGAATTAAAATCAGGTAAAAATCATCTTTCTGATCAAGAGATAATTAAAGACTTTAAAATTAGTGACGATGTTGCCCAATATGAAGCCCAATTGGCAAATTCACCAAACATTGATCAAGAAGACATTAGTGACATTGAAGTTAGTGAAGAAAAGTTAACTGTATTAATTGTTGAAGATCACAAAGTGCTTCGTTCTTTCATGAAAAATCTCCTTAAAAAAGACTATAATGTAATTGTTGCTGAAAATGGAGAAATCGGTCTTAAAAAGGCATTGAAATTTATTCCCGATTTAATTGTTAGCGATGTAATTATGCCTGAAATGGTTGGAACAGAATTGTGTGCTAAAATTAAAGAAAACATTAAAACCAGTCATATTCCAGTGATATTATTAACCTCAAGATCGTCCTTGATTTATAAAATTGAAGGATTGGAAAGTGGCGCTGACGATTACATTAGTAAACCTTTTGATTTAACTGAATTTCAATTGAGAATCAAGAATTTATTGGCATCCAAGCAAAGACTAAAAGCTAAATTTTCTTCAGAAGATAGTTTTACACCAAGTGAAATTGCTGTTTCCTCCCTTGACGAACAATTATTGAAGAAAGCATTCAAAGTCGTAGAAGAAAATATTTCTAATGAACAATTTGACATTCCATTTTTTTGCGCTGAATTGGGTGTAAGTAGAACCATGTTATTTACTAAAATTAAAGCTTGGACCAATTTTACTCCGAACGAATTTATTCATGAAATTAGAATGAAAAGAGCTGCCCAATTATTAGAACAAAATAAAATTAATATCTCTCAAATTAGCTATAAAGTAGGGTTCAATAACCCTAAGTATTTTAGTAAATGCTTTCAAAAGAAATTTGGTGAAACTCCTTCGCAATATCAAAGTAAATTCTCCAACGACGCTTTATCAGAGTAATTTATCATTTATTATTCCATTTTGGATTTTTGAATACCCTATTTTGTATTATTGAAATCCAATCCCATTTTATATTTGTAGAATAAATTAGGAATTATATACCCTTTAAAATCTGTGGTAGTTATAATGTAGTTTCTAAAACTTGAAATTATAAAATGAAGAAATTAATAATTTTACTTTTTATCAGTTTGTTTTTTTCTGTAAATGTTAATTCGCAGTCTCAAAATAAATTCTCTGATAAAACTATAAATAAAAACATAAGCGCTAGATTCAGCTATCTATTGGATTTTCCGGTTGACTCGGTTGGCATTCCAAGAAGTGTCAATCTTTCGACGGGGGTTTTCAAAAAAGTAAAATCGAAAGATTGGACGAGCGGTTTTTTCGCAGGTTCACTTTGGCAAATTTATAAATTAACGGGTGACGTAAAATACAAGGAAAAAGCAGCTGTTTGGAATGCTTTTATTGAAAAAGAAAAATTCAACGGAACCACTCACGATATGGGTTTCAAGGTTTATTGTAGCTTTGGTAAAGGTTTAGCGATCGAGAATAACGACAAGTATAAAAAAATTATCGTTAAAAGCGCAGAAACGCTAATCACCAGATTTAACTCAAAAATAGGAGCCATCCGATCTTGGGATCATAGTAGAGAATTGTTCGATTATCCTGTAATAATCGATAATATGTTGAATCTCGAATTATTATTTGAGGCATCAAAAATTTCGGGAGATCCAAAATTCAGAAACATTGCTATCCAACATGCAAATACTACACTGAAAAATCATTTTAGAAAAGACAACAGCTGTTACCACGTAGTTGATTATGATACCATTTCGAATGGGGTTAGAAAAAAAGCTACTTTTCAAGGATATAGTGATGAATCTTCTTGGGCAAGAGGCCATTCTTGGGCAGTTTATGGTTTTACAATGTGCTACCGTTACACCAAAAACAAAGAATATTTGAAACAAGCTGAAGCTACAGCAAAATATTATATCAATAACGTAAACATGCCAGAAGATGGAATTCCGTATTGGGATTTTAAAGATCCAAGTATTCCAAACGCACCAAGCGATGCGTCTTCAGCGGCAGTTATGGCATCGGCATTGATCGAATTGTATAATTTTACTAAAGACAAATCTTATCTTGATTACTCAAATAAGGTAATAAACACACTAAGTTCTGATAAATATCTTTTGAACAGCTCTGTTAAAGCCCCATTTTTATTAGATCACAGCACTGGAAACTGGCCTAAAAAAGACGAAATTGATCAGCCAATTAATTATGCTGATTACTATTTTTTAGAAGCAATTATTAGAAAACAATCTCTTTAATTTTATGAAATTTATTTTTTTACAAACCCGATTTAACGTATTAACTATATTATTTTTATTTAGTTTTTCAGCTATTCAAGCCCAAAATTTAGAAAGAACTAAAACAAATATCAATTTGGGGTGGAATTACCTTGAAAATGACACTAAAAATATTTCAGATGCAAATGTAGCGACCAATTGGGTTGCTCTAAATTTGCCCTATACTTGGAACAATCAGGATGCAACCGATGATCAACCTGGCTACAGAAGAAGTGCAAGTTGGTTCAAAAAAAATATCGCTATTGCAAATATCGATTCGAATAAATTGTACAAATTGTACTTTGAAGGTGCAAATATTACTACCAACGTTTATGTAAATGGCAAACAAGTAGGGGAACATATAGGAGGTTATATCGGTTTTACATTTGATATCACCAATTTTATCCATGAAGGAAATAATGAAGTAATGGTTCGTGTTGATAATAGTTACAACATTGAAGTTATTCCTTCTCAAAAAAGTGATTTCATCATTTTTGGAGGGATTACAAGAGATGTTTGGTTGCTTTCAATGTCAAAAAGCAATATTGATTCTATAAAAATTACCACACCTCAAGTTTCTGAAAAATCGGCTAATTTAAAAGTTATTGCAACTACAAAAAATTTAAGTACCGTTTCTGATTTTGAATATTCAGCTCAATTGACCAACCCAAAAGGTAAAGTTGTTGCTACTAAAAAAGGAAAAATTATTGGTGAAACAACGTCTATTGATTTCAATGAAATTAAAAATCCGGAATTATGGGACGTAAATAAACCAAATTTATACTCGGTTTCAGTTACATTATTAGAAAAAGGAATTCAAAAAGACAAAGTAGAAGATAAAGTTGGTTTCCGTTGGTATGAATTTAAAGACAACGGACCTTTTTATCTAAATGGAAAAAGAGTTTTAATTCGTGGAACGCATCGACATGAAGAATTGGCTGGTGTAGGAGCAGCAATGTCAAATGAGCAACACCGAAAAGATTTTGAATCGATTAAAGAAATGGGAGCTAATTTTGTTAGATTGGCACATTATCCTCAAGATCCAGAAGTTTATAAAGCCTGCGATGAGTTAGGATTGTTAGTTTGGGACGAATTACCATGGTGTCGAGGTGGAATTGGAAACGCAGAATGGCAAACGAATTCTAAAAATATGTTGGTTGAAATGATCAATCAAAATTACAATCACCCTTCAATAATTTTATGGTCTTTAGGAAATGAAATGGGTTGGTTGCCTGATTTTCCTGATGGAGATAACCCTGAAAAGATGACCTCGTTTTTGACTGAATTGAATGATATGGCTCATAAATTAGATCCAACTCGTAAAACGGTAATTAGAAAATACGAAGAAGGTTCAAAAATTGTTGACGTTTTTTCTCCTTCAATTTGGTCTGGATGGTATTCAGGAAGTTATAAAAGTTACAAAAAAGCAATCGACAAATATAAATTGGATTACAAACATTTTATCCATGCTGAATATGGTGGAGATAGCCATGTGGGAAGACATTCTGAAAATCCAATTAATGGTGAAGGCATAATTAAAACTGAAGGTTGGGAAGAAGCAATCGTCCAAACTAAAGTGGCGAATATTGCTCAAATAGGGGATTGGAGTGAAAATTATATAGTTGATTTATTTGATTGGCACTTACATATTTCTGAAAACGACCCAACATTTGTAGGAAATATGCAATGGGCTTTCAAAGATTTTGCAACACCATTACGCCCAGAAGATGATATTCCTTACATGAATCAGAAAGGTCTTGTGGACAGAAATGGAAAACCTAAAGATGCTTATTATGTATTTAAAAGTTATTGGAGTGAAAAACCATTTACTTATATAGAATCGCACACTTGGACTGATCGTCAAGGGCCAAAAAATACACCAAGAACAATTTGTGTTTACAGCAATTGCCCTAAAGTTGAATTGTTTTTAAATGGAGTTTCACTCGGAGTTAAAAACCGTGATATTACCGCTTATCCAGCTTGTGGACTGACATGGGATGTGAATTTTGCCGATGGTAAAAATAATTTTATTGCCGTTGGTATTTCAAAAGAGGGTAAAAAAGTTGAAGACACGATCGATGTAAATTACAGATATGTTAAAAATGGCGCTGCTGATGGACTGAAATTATCTGCTGAAAAAATGAAAAACGGTAATTATTTGGTAACCGCAATTGCAATTGATAAAAACAATATGCGTTGTCTAGATTATGAAGATCGGGTTTATTTTCAATGTTTATCTGGCGGTACAACTATGAAAAATCAAGGAACTCCAACCGGAAGTGAATCGATAAAAATGGCAAACGGAAAAGCTGCAATTGAAGTAATTCCAAATGCAAATGGAGAATTTATTGAAATGAATATTCTAAACCAGAATTTCAAAGGGGAATATCTAAAATTTAAAAAATAATCGAGGTTTTTAATTCTTTCAAATGAAAAATATAAGTATCAAAGTTTTAATTTTATTTTCATGGGCTTCTCTTTTGAGTTGTTCCAATTTGAAAATGGCTTTTAACTTAAATGAAATTGAAAGAGGAAGAGAACTTGAAAATGCCACTAACTATTTTTTAGAATCTCCCAAAACAATTACATCATCATTTTGCGAAAGAAGCACTGGAAATAAACACGATTTCTATTCTGAAGGCGATTATTGGTGGCCAGATGATAAAAACCCAAACGGCCCCTATATTCGAAAAGATGGTTTGACCAACCCGGCAAATTTTACCAATCACCGTGAAGCATTGATTCATTTTAGTCAATTATCGGGTGCATTGGCTTCAGCTTATGTTTTAACAAATGATAAAAAATATGCTAGAAAATTGGCCGAACATTTGAAGGCTTGGTTTGTAAATGAAGATACTAAAATGAATCCAAATTTGCTTTATGCTCAAGCCATAAAAGGTGTTGCAACTGGAAGAGGAATTGGAATTATTGACACGGTTCATTTGGTGGAAGTTACCAAAGCAATCCATGCAATTGAAGATTCAGGAGCTCTTTCGGCGGCAGATTTAGCGACCGTAAAATTATGGTTTACCAATTATTTAAACTGGATTACAACTCATGAATACGGAATTGCAGAACGCGATAATGGAAATAATCATAGTGTTTGTTGGACAATGCAAGTAGCCGCTTTTGCAGATTTGATCGGTGATGAAAAAACGATGGAGTTTTGTAGAAATTTCTATAAAAACACTTTGCTACCCAATCAAATGGATAAAGAGGGTAGTTTCCCATTGGAATTAAAAAGAACAAAGCCTTATGGTTATTCGTTGTTTAATTTGGATGCGATGACGAGTATTTGTCAGATATTATCTACCAAAAATGACAATCTTTTTACTTACACAACTAGTGATGGAAAAAACATCGAATTAGGAATAAAATTTATGTTTCCCTACATCGAAAATAAATCACTTTGGAAGTACCAACAAGATGTAATGTATTGGGATGAATGGCCTGTGCGTCAATCTAGCTTGCTTTTTGGTGGATTGGCTTTCAAAAATAAAAAATACATAGAATTATGGAAATCGCTTAACGCTAATTTCACTACGCCTGAAATAGTAAGAAATATGCCGGTTCGAAATCCTATTTTATGGGTTTTAAAATAATTAATCGTTAAACCAAACACAATTCACTAAGTCTAAAAATAAATAGAAATAAAATAAATAATAATGAAAAAATTAATCGCTACAGCACTTTTAGGAATACTATCATTTTCACCTGTAATCGCTCAAGAAAAAACAAAACCAAACGTACTTTTTATCGCAGTTGACGATTTAAAACCCCTTTTAGGTTGTTACGGGAATACCTTAGTGAAAACCCCAAACATTGATAGATTGGCGAAAATGGGAACTGTTTTTCTAAATAATTATTGCCAACAAGCGGTTTGCGGCCCAACACGTGCGAGTTTATTAACAGGAATGCGTCCTGATTATACGAAAGTTCGAGACTTAAAAACAAAAATGCGCGACATGAATCCTGATATTGTTACCTTACCTCAGTATTTTATGAGTCAAGGATACACTACTTCTGGAGTGGGTAAAATATTCCACCCAAGTTGTGTAGATAAAAAAGTAGATCCACAATCATGGTCGGTTCCATTCTTTTTTGCAAAAGATTCTGATTATGCTAATGGAGCACCAGTTCAAAAACACTATCAATCTCCCGAATTAAAAGCGCTTCAAGCTACCGAAGATGCGGCTCCAAAAGAAGATAAAGACAAAAAGAAGTCTAAAAAAGAAGATTTAGACGAAGATGGAGGAAGTTCAAGAGGACCAGCATTTGAGTGTTTAAATTTACCAGACAACGCCTACGAAGACGGGGTAAGTGCTTTAATTGCTGAAAAGCAAATAATAAAATTATCAAAAGAAAACAAACCGTTTTTTATGGCGGTAGGATTTCATAAGCCACACCTTCCATTTGTATCTCCAAAAAAATATTGGGATTTATACAATCGTGAAGACATGCCAATCGCTGAATTCCAAGAACAAGCTGCAAATGGAAAAGATTTTGAGTATCAAAATTCTGGAGAGTTGAGCAGTTATTCTGGAGTTAAAGAATTTGCAAAAAATACAGATAAGAGTGTAAATAAAATTGGTTTAACCATAGAAAAACAAAAAGAATTGGTTCACGCTTATTATGCTGCTGTCTCTTATACAGATGCTCAAGTTGGAATTTTATTAAACACTTTAGAAAAGTTAGGTACTTTAAATAATACAATTATTGTACTTTGGGGAGACCATGGATGGCACTTAGGTGACCATGATATGTGGGGAAAACATACTAATTTCGAACAAGCAACTAAAGCGCCATTAATTATTGCAGCTCCAGGTTTAAAACCAGGTCAAAGTAAATCGATGACTGAATTTGTTGACGTATTTCCAACACTTTGTGAATTATCAGGTGGAAAAATACCAGAAAATTTAGAGGGTAAAAGCTTAGTTCCAGTAATGAAAAACAATAAAGTTTCAGTTAAGGAATATGCGATGAGTCAATATCCTAGAAAAATGCCTAAAGCGGACATCAAAAAAGAAGAGGGAAAGGCCAAACTTATGGGTTATTCTATGAGAACTTCACAATATCGTTATACTGTTTGGATGAAAAATTTTACCAGCGACCAACCTTATAGCGCCGATAAAGTTTACACATTAGAATTGTACGATTATAACAAGGATCCATTGGAGAAAGTAAATGTGGCCTATGAAAAAAATTATGCTTCAGTAGCCGCTGATTTGAACAAAAAAATGATTGAATATTTTAATTCAAAAGTTGCTAAATAAATAGAAAGATTATGAAAACTAAATTTGTAAAATTACTTTCGGTTTTATGTTTGCTAGTTATTTCAAATGGAGTAATTGCACAACAGAAAAAGAATTCAAAACCTAATATTTTATTCATTGCTGTAGACGATTTAAAACCGCTATTAGGTTGTTATGGAAACACCTTGGTAAAAACTCCAAACATCGATAGATTAGCGAAAATTTCAACTGTTTTTAATAGAAATTATTGCCAACAAGCTATTTGCGGTCCAACAAGAGCCAGTATAATGACAGGAACTCGTCCTGATGTAACTCAAGTTTGGAATTTAACCACTCAAATGCGTGATGTGAATCCGAATTTAGTAACACTTCCACAATATTTAATTACGCAAGGTTATGAAACTTCTGGAATTGGTAAAATTTATCATCCTTCGAGTGCAATTGGTGGAGTAGATCCAGTTTCTTGGAGTATTCCTTATTTAAAATCGAAAGAATCTGATTTTCCAGCGGATTTAGGAGAACCTGCAAATGGGCAATACCAGTTGCCTGAAACAAAAGCAAGAATGACTCCAGAAATTATTGCTGAAAGAAAAAAACAAAATAAAGATTTGGCTTCAAATGATGAAAATCCAAAAAGTATCAAAGGACCTTCAACTGAATGTGTTGATGTTCCTGATAATGCATATGAGGATGGAGTTATCGCTTTATTAGCAAAAAAACAAATTGAAGATTTATCAAAAGGAAATAAACCATTCTTTATGGCTGTTGGTTTTCACCGACCTCACTTGCCGTTTGTATCTCCAAAAAAATATTGGGATTTGTACAATAGAGAAGACATGCCAATCGCCTCTTTTCAAGAACATTCTAAAAACGGACCTCTAATTGCTTATCATCAATCGGGTGAATTACGTAATTATTTAGATATACCTGAATTTGCAACTTTACCTGCCGATTCACTTAGAATAGGTTTGAAACTTGAAAAACAAAAAGAATTAATTCATGGTTATTATGCTGCTGTATCTTATTTAGATGCGCAAGTTGGAGTATTATTAAATACATTAGAATCTTTGGGGACTTTAAACAATACTATAATTGTACTTTGGGGAGATCACGGTTGGCATTTAGGCGACCATGATTTATGGCACAAACACACCAATTTTGAAGAAGCTACGAGAGCTCCGTTGATTATTGCTGGACCTGGAATAAAATCGGGTAAAACGAATTCTTTAACCGAATTTGTTGACGTGTTTCCAACAATTTGCGATTTAGCTGGAGTTGCTATTCCAAGTAAATTAGATGGAAAAAGCTTGAAACCATTGATGGTAAACAATAATGCAAAAGTGAACGATTATTCAATTAGTCAGTATCCTAGAAAATTAAAAAAAGTGGAAATGATTAAAAAAGGTTACTCAGATCCTAAAATTATGGGGTATAGTTTGAGAACAGATAAATACAGATTTACAATTTGGATGAATAATTTCACAAGCAAGCAACCATTCAATGAATCTCAAGTTTATGCTTCTGAAATGTACGACTATGTAAAAGATCCTTTGGAAAAAGTAAATGTTGTTAATGATAAAGAGTATGCAGCAATTGCTAAAGATATGAAAGCTAAAATGCTTGATTATTTTAAAAGTGAATTAGCAAAAAAATAATTGTTTTAACTTTGTATAAAATGAAAAAATCAAGAATCTTTTTTCTACTTATTTTAATTGTTTTATTACAAGGGATAACTAATGCTCAAACCTCAAGTTTAGTTTCCATGGGGACTAACGGAAATTTGATATACACCCCAGACAGTCGAGGAAATGTAATTCCTGATTTTAGTGGAGTTGGTTTTATGAATGGTGAAATTCCGATATTTCCAATAGGAGTGGTGTTAACTGTAAATCCGGTTGCTGGAGACAATTTAGCAAATGTTCAAAACGCGATTAACCAAGTTGCAGCAATGCCAATTGATGCTAGTGGATATCGAGGAGCAATATTGTTTACTGCGGGAACTTATAATATAAGTAACACCATTACAATTTCAGCAAGTGGAATTGTACTTCGTGGTGAAGGATTTAATGGCACAGGAACTAATTTTATAGCTACTAAAACTGCGCAACATACTTTATTCAATTTTGTAGGTACTTCCGGTACGTCTTATAATTCTACTAATTCAACTAGAAAAGCAATTACAGATCCATATGTTGCCATAGGTAAAAAACAAATTACAGTTGCTTCAGGTCATACATTTGCTGTAGGCGATAAAGTTTTTGTTCATAGAATACCCAATGATGCTTGGATTAACTTGTTAGGGATGAATCTATTGACCAACATTGATCCTCTGGCTGTAAATTGGACTGCAAGCGGCTATGATATGGACTCTGAAAGGAAAATTGAATATATAAATGGAAATGTGATTACTTTGGATGCACCTATAATGGATATTATTGATCCTGTTTATTCAACTGGCGAATTGGTGAAATTCACAGATAATAGAATCAGTAAATGTGGCATCGAAAATATGAGAATATCTTCAATATATGCCTCTGCAACAGATGAAAATCATGGTTGGGAAGCCGTTGCATTTGATAAAATATACAATGCTTGGGCTAAAAATATAGAAGTTTATTATTTTGGATATTCTGCAGTTCACATCAATTCTGATGCTAGTTTTATAACTGTTGATGCTTGTAAAATGTACGATGCAAAATCCACTATTGATGGTGGTCGTCGTTATTCATTTAATGTTGATGGCCAACGTTGTTTAGTTCAAAATTGTAGTACTAGAAATGGACGTCACGATTATGTAGATGGAAGTAGAACATGTGGTCCAAATGTCTTTTATAACAGTTCATCAACACTTCAAAATAATGATATCGGTCCGCACCATCGATGGGCAACAGGAATTTTATTCGATAATTTAGTAGGAGATGGAAGAATGGATGTTCAAAACAGATTGGATATGGGAAGTGGTCACGGATGGTCTGGTGGTCAAATCATGTTTTGGAATTGCAACGCCAATAGAATGGTAATTCAAGACCCTCCAGGAGATGAAATAAATTGGGCAATTGGATGTATTTGCCCCGATGTTACAGGTGTTGGCGACGCTACTACAGAACCTTTGGGGGTTATTCAATCGTTAGGAACTCACATTATAGCTATTCCTAGTTTGTATTTAGCACAATTAAATGACCGTCTAGCAAGATTATTGGATAATAATCAATTTCAAAATAGTAATGATGGATTTTCAATGAAGTTAAGTCCAAATCCTGTAAGTTCTCAGGTTTCTATTCTTGCAAACCAACCATTTGATAAAAATTGTTCTATTACAATAGTAAATAGTAACGGTCAAATCGTAATTAAACAAATAGATACCATTAATTTTACAAAGGATAATCTTGAAATAAGTTTTGATGTATCTAATTTGAGTTCGGGAATTTATTTTGCTGAAATTAGTAATAATTCAATTATAAGAACGATAAAATTTATTAAAAAATAATATAATATTTCAATATATGAATCAACTAATATCTTTTAAAAATTATACTTTTATAATTGCCTGTTTGTTATTCAACATAGTAGGTTTAGTTCCCTCTAATGCTGCAACAATCAACGTAAATTCAATTAATGCGCTTCAAACGGCTTGTAATAATTCTTCCGCTGGGGATATAATTGTCTTAGCAAATGGAACTTATAATAATGTTACTTTAGATATCAATAACAATAATATTTCTGTTATTGCACAAACTCCAGGTGGTGTATTTTTAAATGTTTATGGTGATATTAATATCAATGGAAACAATATCACCTTCAGCGGGTTTCAATTTACCCAAGGTGACATTGGAAGTAATTACTTAATTGAAGTTTTTGGTAGTAGAAATAAATTAACACACCTTAATTTTAGTAATTACTACGCAAAAAAATACATCGAAATTAAAGCTGGTACACAGTATAATGAAATTTCTTATTGCAATTTGGAGAAGAAACCAGCAGATGCGATAATAGGTTGTACCATTCAAATTTCAACTTCTGCATCTGTTATTGGTTATCACAAAATAAGTTATTGCTCATTTCAAAATTATTATGGATTAGGCGGTGATAATGGTAATGAGCCTGTAAGAATCGGTTTAGGAGCCGAGTATCTAAATAAATCTAGAACAATTGTTGAACATTGCTATTTTAATAATACAGGACTAGGGGATAGCGAAAGTATTTCTGTAAAATGCCAAGAAAATTTAATTCGCTATTGCACGTTCACCAATCAACAAAATGCAATGCTTTGTTTTAGAAATGGTGATAACAATGTTGCCTATAGTAATTTCTTTATCAATGCAGGAGGAATTAGGGTGAAAGAAGCCAATAATATTTATTGTTATAATAATTATTTTGAGAATTCTGGTGTAGGAAGTTCAGCTGATGCTATAACCTACGTTTATGTTGCTCCTTTAGTTCCGCCTACCACAGCATCTCCAAGAACTTTAAATCTAAGCAACATCAATTTTATTCATAATACTTTTTACAATTGTGGAAATATGGATATTGGAGGCAACGGACCCGTTAATAACACATGGGCGAATAATATTTTCAAAAAATCTTCAGGAAACTTATATACAAATGCTAATAACGGAACCACTTGGGTAGGAAATATTTATCAAGGTAACATTGGAATTACAATTGCCTCAGGAATGACAAATGCAAATCCCTTTTTAGCGCTTAACGCAAATGGTTATTACGATTTAACAGTCAATAGTCCAATAAATAATGCAAATGCAAGCTACCCAGCTATTTTAGACATTACCAATTTAGATGATGATCCAGGATTATTATTTGATATCGCTGGCCGACCAAGACCAACAACCGTTACACTAAAAGATGTTGGTTGTGAAGAATATACTACAGGTACAGTTTCAAACCGCCCACTGACATTAGCCGATGTAGGTCCTTCTTATTTAATGGCTTTAGCCAATGAAGATTTCGAATTAGAAACTAAAATAAGTTTGTATCCAAATCCTGCCAAAAATAATTTCAATATTCAATTTCCCAACAATTATATCGAAAACAGTGAAATTACTATTGTAAACACTAACGGTCAGATTGTAAAAAAACAATCCGTTTCGCAAAATGATTTAACAAAAAGCAATATTATTGAAATAAACGGTTTAAATAGTGGACTTTATTTTGTTAAAATTGAATCTATTAAAATATCAAAAGTTATAAAATTGATCGTTCAATAATTATTCAAAAACAATTGATATTATAGTAATAATTTACTGAAATTGATATCTCATATAAAAATACAATTATGAAAAATACCAGAAATATCTTCAAAATAGCTACATTAGTTTTTGCAACAATCTTCATTTCAAATGTTTATTCCCAACAAAAAACAAAACCTAATATTCTATTTATCGGTATCGATGATTTAAAACCTATTTTAGGATGTTATGGTAATACTCAAATTAAAACTCCAAACATTGACCGATTGGCAAAAATTGGTACCGTTTTTATGAGTAATTATTGTCAACAAGCGGTTTGCGGACCAACAAGAGCGAGTTTAATGACTGGTAAAAGACCAGATTACACTAAAGTTTGGGACTTAAAAACAAAAATGCGTGACATCAATCCCGATATTGTAAGTTTGCCTCAATATTTAATTTCTCAAGGTTATTCAACTCAAGGAATTGGAAAAATTTATGATTCTCGTTGCGTTGATAAAAAAATGGATGCACCATCTTGGAGCGTTCCTTATTACAATTATTTTAAAACAGAAGAACGCTATTACGCAAAAGAAACTGGAATGCCAGTTTTAGGTGCCTACCAATTGCCAGAAACTAAAGAATTAGCTATAAAATATACTAATGAAGGTAAGGAAAAAGGCCTGGTTGATAAAGAATTGGACGACTATGTTTCCAAATATGTTAAGCCTTCTGTGGAATGTGCGGACGTTCCCGATAATGCTTATAATGATGGCGCAAATGCTTCACGAGCTTTAGAAATCTTAGAAAAATTAAAATCAGATTCAAAACCCTTTTTCTTTGCAGTAGGGTTTTCAAAACCACATTTGCCTTTTGTATCTCCAAAAAAATATTGGGATTTATATAAAAGAGAAGAGATGATAGTAGCTCCATTTCAAGAGAAATCAAAAAATAGTGTTGACGTTGCCTATCATAATGCGGGTGAAATGAGAGGATATTCTGATATTCCACCATTAGTTTCATTCACAGATCAAAAAGATTTCGGTCTAACCTTGCCTTTAGACAAGCAAAAAGAATTGATACATGGCTATTTCGCATCTGTATCCTACACTGACGCTCAAGTTGGAAAATTATTGGACAAATTAGACGAATTAGGATTGACCAAAAATACAATTATTGTACTTTGGGGTGATCATGGTTGGCATTTAGGTGATCACAATCTTTGGTGTAAACATACAAATTTTGAACAAGCAACCCGAACTCCTATGATTATTTCAGTTCCTGGAATTGCTCCTTCAGTAACAAGTGCTCCATCAGAATTCGTTGATATTTTTCCAACATTATGCGATGCTGCAGGAGTTACTATTCCTGAGTATTTAGATGGAAAAAGTTTATTACCTTTAATCAATAAATCAGCTAAATCCGTTAAAGATTTTTCTATTAGTCAATATCCAAGAAGTGGAAATAATACCGAAACAGAGCGTCAGGGTTATGCTTCGGCAAAAGTGATGGGTTATTCTTTGAGAGATAAAAGATACCGTTATACTATTTGGTTGACTAATGATTTCAGGAGTAATAAGCCTTTTAGCGCTGATTTAGTTGTTGGCACCGAATTGTACGATTATGAAAAAGATCCAAACGAAACGGTGAATGTTGCAGATTCAAAAGAATACAAATCGGTTGCTAAAGATTTAAAATCTAAAATGCTTGCTTTTTTAGCGACTCAAGTTAAATAAATTAATGAAAAAATCGATTTTTGCTTTTCTACTATTTTGGGTTTTTACTTTACAAGTGAAAGCAACAGAATATTTAGTAGAATCTAAAACCGACTTTGTAAGTGCATTAACAAAAGTCAATCCTGGGGATATAATCATTTGGAAGGAAGGTAATTATTCTAATATTAAAATTGATTTCACTCCCTTATTTAATGGTACTAAAGAACAACCTATTATTTTAAAAGCACAAAAGGCTGGTAAAGTTATATTTTCAGGAAACTCTCAATTATTCATTGGTGGTAATTTTCTTGTAGTTGATGGTTTTTTATTTGAAGGTAACTGCACTTTAGAAAACAATCAAAATGTGATTGATTTTAAATCCAAAGGAAAGAAATTAAATAACGAAGCAAACCATTGTCGATTAACAAATTGCGCCATTATCAATTATTCTCTTACCGAAGAAAGCGACAAAAAAAATTATTATGTTAATCTAATTGGGACTTACAATGAAATTGATAATTGTTCTTTTGAAGGAAAATTAAATGCTGGGCCAACATTAGTAATAGAATACAAGCAAGAAAATGGTTATGTGCCTGGTAGCGATGTCGCCCCGTCTTCATTTCATCATATCCATCACAATTATTTTGGATACCGAACCTTTTCTTCAAATGGTGGCGAACAAATTCGAGTTGGAACTAGTACCACCTCATTTTCTCATGGATTTAATACGATTGAATACAATTATTTCGAAGACGAGAGAATAGAAGCAGAAATTATAAGCAATAAAAGCTGGGATAACATCTATAGATTCAATACTTTTATTGGAAACGATGGTGCGATGGTGATTCGTCATGGACAAAAGTGCTTTGTTTATGGCAATTATTTTGATGGGAAATCAGGCAGAAACAGAAGCGGTGGAATTAGAATTATTAATCCTAACAATACTGTATTTAATAATTTTTTAGAAAATATTGAAGGAGGAAAAGGAAACTCAAAATTTCCGATTTCAATTATGGATGGATTGGTAGATTCGCCATTAAACGGTTATTATCCTGCTGATAACGCAATTGTAGCCTATAATACTGTCCTAAATTCTTATGGTCCTGCAATAAAATTGGGTGTTGTAAACAAAGATGTGAAAACCCCAAAAGTTGCTCCTAAAAATGTTTTTATAATAGGAAATACAATAATAAATTCAATAGGAGATAATGATTCTCCTTATGAATTAACCGATTTGAATGCTACATTTACAATAAAAGATAATATTTTTACCAATGGAAAAACTTCAGAACCTGGATTTTCTTTGATAAAATTAAAAATGCTTCCGTTTAATAATAAATTATATGAGGTGAATACAAAAATTGATTTAACAGTTTCGGATGAAATCAATCAACGGCTTTCAATTCATAATATTAAATTAAATGATTCAGAAATTACTAAATTTAATCCAAATTGGATAGTAAAAAAGAAAGATGTTGGTGTGAGTTGGATTAAAAATAATTTATAAGAAAATTAGATGAATAAAATAGTACTTCTATTATTGCTTTTTGGTTTTGAGGTTCAAGCAAATGAAACTGTTAATTTATTTCAAATTAAAGATACAGTTAAATCTTGTTGTACCTCAAAAATACCAAGTCGCTATGGAATTAAAAAAGCACAACCAAAAAACAAATCCAATTTAACTTTAACTAACCATGAAGGAATGGTTTGGATTCCTGGCGGCACCTTCAGTATGGGTGGCGATAATGACCAAGCGCGTCAAGATGAATTTCCAAAACACCAAGTGAAATTGAATGGTTTTTTCATGGATGTGACCGAAGTTACCAATTCGCAGTTTGCTAAATTCGTTGCTGCTACAGGTTATGTAACTACCGCAGAAAAAGATATTAATTGGGACGAATTAAAAAAACAACTGCCTTCAGATACACCAAAACCAGATGATGAAACCCTAAAAGCAGCGTCATTGGTTTTTGTGCCAACAAGTGGCGAAGTTAGTTTGCAAGATTACAGTCAATGGTGGAGCTGGTCTCACGGAGCCAATTGGAAACATCCGCAAGGGAAAGACAGCAACATTGAAGGAAAAGATAATTATCCTGTGGTTCATATTAGCTGGGACGATGCAAATGCGTTTTGTAAATGGGCTGGAAAACGATTGCCGACAGAAGCGGAATGGGAATTTGCAGCTAGAGGAGGACTAACTAAAAATGTTTACGCTTGGGGAAATGAAAAAGTTGATGAAGGTAAATTTCATTGCAACTATTTCCAAGGAAATTTTCCTTATAAAAATGAAGTAAGTGACGGATTTATTGGCTCAGCCAAAGTAAAATCATTTGAACCAAATGGTTACGGATTGTACGATATGGCTGGAAATGTTTGGGAATGGTGTGCCGATAAATACAATAATTTATATTACGATTCATTTAAAAAGGTCAAAGTTGCAATTAACCCAAAAGGACCTATAAAAAGTTATGATCCTGACGAACCTTTAGTAGAAAAAAGAGTGATGCGAGGCGGTTCGTTTTTGTGTAATGAATCCTATTGTAGCGGTTATCGTGTGTCGGCAAGAATGAAAAGTTCTGCCGATTCATCAATGGAACATTTAGGTTTTCGATGTGTTTCTAATTAATTGATAAAGATGAAAATGAAACTCTATTCTATTTTTTTGTTTGCGTTAACGGCTAATTTAGCTATTGCAAATAGTAATTCGATAACAACTATAAATATTGATAATTTCGCTATTGCAAATAAAGATTCGATTGTTATTGACAACCCTTATTTTAAAGTAGTTCGTAACGGAGCTCTATTTTCTTCAGCGAATACTCCAAATATTGGTACTAGAATAATTGCTGCTTTAGAGGACATAAAATTTAAAAGTAGTCGAGGAAAAATTCAAATTAAAAGAGGGGAAATTGCTGTTTTTACTGAAAAGGAATTTTACGAAATACCAAAAGGATCTTATTTTGAAATTGCATTAAAAAAAGACCATCCAGAATTAGCAAAACCAAGCGAATGGGTTGAACCTACAAAAAATAAAATAGTGTATGAAGATACTGAATTTCGAGTTTTTGAAGAACGATTAAACCCAGGTGATACAAGAGAATTGCACAGTCATGCGCAACGAGTTGTGGTTCGATTAAATGACGTACAACTCACCGATCCAAGAGTTCATCCGAATGGAAAACCAGGAACGGGGATGCAAGTGGCAAACACAGTAAAATATGCTGAACCAATGGTTCATGTAACTAAAAACTTGAGTAAAATCCCTTTGTTTAATATTGTTATTGAATATAAAATTAAGTGGTAAAGCAATGATGAGAATCTATAAAATATTTTATTCTTTACTATTTTTAGTAACTTTCAATAACTTTTCACAAGAAGTGAATAAGGGAAAATTGATATATAACAATTCATTATCAAATGCAGCGTCAGTTAAAGATTGGGTTTTAGAAGGTCCTGCCAAAATTGAATTTGTGAACGATTGGTTGCATCTGTATTCACCAAATGAAGAAGGCCATCATGTTTTTTGGTGTCCTAAAGATTTCCCTGGCAATTTTATAGCCGAGTGGGAAGCTCAAAATCAGGAAATTGACGCAGGTTTGTGCATTGTTTTTTTCTGTGCTAAAGGTTTGAAAGGGGAAAGTATATTTGACGCATCTATGCCAAAAAGAACAACCGGTGTTTTTACAGATTATACAAAAGGAGCGATGAACGATTACCATATTTCCTATTATGCAAATGGTCGAGACAATCCAAATCGGGAAACGGCCAATTTGAGAAAAAACAAAGGTTTTAATTTAGTTCAAACAGGAGAAATAGGAATTCCGGTTCAATCAACTGCGATTCACAAAATGAAATTAGTCAAAAATGAAGGTCACATTATACTTTATATTGATGATAGAAAAGTAATTAATTGGACAGATGATGGAGTGAAATATGGTAAAATATTAGAAGATGGAAAAATTGGTTTTCGTCAAATGCAATGGACTCATTTTGCCTATAGAAATTTTAAAGTTTGGGAAATACAACAAAATAAATAATTCACAATATTAAATACAATGAAAAACAAAATAGTAGTACTTCTAGGTATAACGGGATTAGCAGTTGTTTCTGCGTTTGCTATCCAATTAACAAATGCCTCTTTTGCAAAAAATGAGCAAAAAGTTAATTTTAAATCTCAATCTTTAAATGGCGATTTAGCAGCTACTTTAGCAGAAAATACCGATATTAAAAAAACGGTAATTGCATCGTATTCTAATCAGAAAATAGTGATTAATAATTCCGTTAAAGAATCGGTTGCAAAACCAAATATTTTGTTTTTTATTGCCGATGACATGACGTCAATTGATTGTGAGCCTTATGGAAATAAAGACGTTCGCACACCCAATTTAGCAAAATTAGCCAAAGAAGGTTTGTCATTTGACAATATGAACAATGCAACGGCAATGTGCGGACCAACACGTCAAAGTTTGTATACCGGATTATTTCCCGTAAAAAATGGAAGTTATCCAAATCACGCACAAGTTTATGACAATGTAATTTCTGTAGTTCAGCATTTTAAAAAATTAGGTTATCGAGTTGCCTTGATTGGAAAGCAACATTATGCGCCAATGGCCAATTTCCCTTTTGAATATTTAGGAGGTAGAAACAGCGATAATGGAACTGGAAAAGATGTGGAATTGGCAGATGCAGAAAAATGGATCAACAAAGACACTTCAAAACCTTATCTATTAATTGTAGCATCCAATCAGCCACATTCGCCTTGGAATAGAGGAGACGTTAAACAATATGATGCCAACAAAATAAATATTGCGCCTTACATGGTTGACACCAAAGAAACTCGTGCAGAATTGGTAAAATACTATGCTGAAATTACCTACATGGACAGTCTTGTGGGAACTTGCACTAGAATGGTTGAAAATCAAAAAACGAAAGACAATACCCTTTTTCTGTTTGCTAGCGAACACGGAAGTTCAATGCCTTTTGGTAAATGGACCTGTTATAACATGGGTTTAAAAGCTGCTTTTATAGCTCGTTGGCCTAAAGTGATTCAACCCAACACTAGAACAGGTATTTTAACTCAATATATTGATGTGGTTCCAACTTTATTTGAAGCTGCAGGCGGAAACCCTGAAACTTTACGCGGTAATAAAGAAGGAACTATGAAATTAGACGGAAAGAGTTTTTTCGCTGCTTTTAATGGTAAACCAAAAGAAGTTCGTGACTATGTTTACGGAGTTCATACTACAAGAGGTATAAAAAATGGTTCTGATAATTACCCTGTTCGTTCGATTCAAGATCACGATTATAAGTTAATTTGGAATTTGCAATTCAACGAACCATTTTTATCTTCAGGGTCGCAACCTAAAAATAAATTATATAATAGTTGGTTGAAAGCTACCAATGTAACTCCAAAACAAGCCGAGCATGCAAAATTGTATCGTAATCGACCAGAATTTGAGTTGTATAACATCAAAAAAGACGTTTATGAATTGGACAACTTAGCAGACGATCCTAAATTGGCAGCCGTTAAAATAAAATTAATGTCAGAATTGAAAAAATGGATGCTAGACCAAGGCGATAAAGGAATAAAAACCGAAGCGGAAGCTTTAAGAAGGCTTAAAGGTGATACATTGGACTGGAAAACTTCTGGAGATTAGAAAAGAATATCTTTACAAAATAATATTAATAAACAATAATGAATATAACTATAAAGTCTCTTTTTTATATAGTTTTTTTGGTAATATCCACTTCTTTTTTTGCTCAAGGCAAATTGGATCTAGGTATCCCAAAAACACTTTCCATAGATGGTAAAACTCTTCACAACAATTACAAACTAATTTTATCCAACGATAAAGATAAGGTTGTGGCTTTAAAAACGTTACTTAAAAAAGCAGATAAATTGGTTAAAGAAGAGATTGTATATTCTGTTATGGATAAAAATCAAACTCCTCCAAGCGGTGATAAACACGATTATATGAGTACGGGGCCTTATTGGTGGCCAGATCCAACAAAACCTGACGGATTGCCTTATATAAAAAAAGACGGACTTCGAAATCCAACGTATTATGATATTTCAGATTCACAAGAAATTGATAAAGTTGAAGATGCCACTTTATCATTGGCTTTAGCCTATTATTTTACAAAAGAGGAGAAGTATGCCAATTTTACTTCTAAACTGCTAAAAGTATGGTTTTTGAATCCTGAAACGCGCCAAAATCCAAATTTAAATTTTGCGCAAGGAATTCCAGGATTGAATACTGGTCGAGGAACCGGATTGATAGAAACTCGAGATTTGTACAGAGTGTTAGATGCTGCGATATTAATTCAAAATTCTCCAAGTTGGTCCAAAGAAGATCATTTAGCACTTAAAAAATGGTTCTCAGATTATTTAACTTGGATGCTGGAAAGCCCAATTGGTCAGGATGAAGCAAAAGCTAAAAATAATCACGGGACTTTTTATAGTGAGCAAGTTATTGCCATGGCTTTATTTGTTGACCAACCAGAAATTGCTTTAAAAGAAATTGAAATCTTCAAAAACAGAATGGAAAGCCAATTAAAACCCGATGGAAGTCAACCTTTAGAATTGGCTAGAACAAAATCTTGGGGGTATGTAAACATGAATATGTATGGCTACTATCTAATTGCAAAATTGGCTGAAAATGTAAATGTATCACTTTGGAACCATCAAATTAGTGAAGGAAAAAACATGAAAAATGCATTGGAATTTATTATGCCTTATTTGAAAAATGAAAAAGTTTGGGAATACGAGCAAATTCAAAAAATAAGTTATGGAGAAACGATCAAAATTTTAAAGTATGCTTCACGCAAATTCAATAATTCTGAATATGAAGAAATTGCAAAAAAAATAGATTTAAAATCCTATCAATCAGAAATAAACGAACTTACTTTTTAATAATTATTATATGAAAAATATTAAATACTTAATCATTACACTAACACTTGCGACAGTTTCCAGCTTTTATGCCCAAAAAGCTACTGCTAAAAAAGTAAGTGAAAAACCAAATATTATCTTCATTCTAGCAGACGATCTAGGAATTGGAGATGTAAGTTGTTACGGTTCAGATCAAAATAAAACCCCAATAATTGATCAACTGGCTAAAGGAGGAATCCGATTTACACACGGATATACAGCGCCTTTATGTGGCCCTTCAAGAGCAATGATATTAACTGGGAGATATGCTTTTAGAACTGGAGGTGTAAATCAAGATATGGTTGGAGAAATTAAACCTGAAAATGAAATTTTAATTCCTTCTGTTTTAAAACCTGCAGGATATACGACTTCATTAGTTGGAAAATGGAGTCAATTCTCTAAAACTCCGGGAGATTTTGGTTTCGATGATTACCTAACATTTGCGGGAAGCGGGGATTATTGGTCAACCGAAAAAAAGAAATCTGAAAATTATATTGAAAATGGTGTGAATAAGAAATTGGATGCACAAACGTACATGCCCGACTTAATGCACGATCATTTGGTGAATTTTTTGACAACCAATAAAGACAAACCGTTCTTTTTATATTATTCAATGGTGCATGTTCACGCTGTAATTCAACGAACTCCAGACAGCACACCAGGAAGTGATTTATATGCTGACAACACGGCTTATATGGATAAATTAGTTGGAAAATTATTGAAAACGCTGGATGATTTAAAATTACGTAAAAACACATTAATCATTTTTATGGGTGATAATGGAACAGCAAGCCAGTATGCTGATAGAAGTTCAATAGGAGGTAAAAAATTATCTGGAAAAAAAGGAACTATGTTAGAATGCGGAAGTTTGGTTCCTACAATTGCCAACTGGCCTGGTGTTATTGATGGGGGTAAAACAAGTGATTTATTAATTGATTCAACCGATTTACTTCCAACATTTGCCGATTTAGCTGGTGCAAAATTACCAACTAAAAACGTTCTGGACGGACGAAGTTTTCTTCCTCAATTATTTGGAAAGAAAGGAAATCCAAGAGAATGGATTTTTATAGAATTAGGAAATAAATGGTATGTTCGTGATTCTAAATGGAAATTAAATCGCGAAGGGGAACTTTTTGATATGAGTAATTCGCCATTTGAAGAAAAATTGGTTATTAATTATTCAGAAAATAAAGAAACTAATGATGCTTATAATCGTTTAAAAGCCACTCTCAATACTTTAAGCCCCGAAAAAGGAATTATAGATAACGCTGGCGGAAGTGGGCGTCACGCATCAAACGTCAATAAGAAAAAAGACAAAGTAGAGGAGTAAAATCAATTTTGGACAATTTTTATACCAATTACGGATTTCAGAACATTACCAAATTAATATTTTTACATTCTATAATTAATTAAATACATTTTTATCATTAACCAAAAAAAAACCAATTAATTCATTCAAATTATGAAAAAACTATTATTATTGTTTTTATTAATTTTTACATCAATTGCATTTAGTCAGAATGATCCTAAAAAGATTACAGGTACTGTTGTTGATAGTAAAGGTGCTCCAATTCCAAGTGTGACAGTTACTTTTGAAGACAAAAACACCACCACCGATTTAGATGGAAAGTATTCCATTGAAGTAAAAAATTCTAAATCTATTTTACGTTTTTCTTACCTTGGATTTGCACCGCAAATTGTTGTTGTAGGAAAAAACAAAGAGATCAACATTACATTGGTAGAATCTAAAAGCGAATTAGATGAAGTAGTTGTAATTGGTTACGGTACTCAAAAAAGATCAAACGTAACGGGATCGATTTCCAAGTATAAAAATGAGAAATTAGACGAAGTTGCTGTTTCTAGATTAGATCAAGCCCTTCAAGGAAAAATTGCTGGTGTTCAAGTTCAAAATATTTCATCAGAAGCTGGAGCTGACGCTCAAATTTCTGTTCGTGGTATTAGTTCAGTTAATGCTGGAGCAAATCCTCTAGTTGTGGTTGACGGTCAGCCAATTCCTGACGGATTAGCAACATTAAATATGGCCGATGTTGCTTCAGTTGAAGTTTTAAAAGATGCCGCTTCTGCTGCAATTTATGGTTCAAGAGGAGCTAGTGGTGTAATCTTAATTACTACTAAAAGTGGTAAAGCAGATAAAGCAAAGTATTCTTTCAAATACAGTACTGGATTTAAAAGTGCTTATGAAAAATACAATATGATGACCACTACTGAATATGTTAGTTTATTATTTAGAGAAAGAGCATTAAGAATTACGGATCCAGCGATACAAGCAGAAGGGGTTACCAATCCAAATGCATTAAATATACTTTATCAAGGAAGTAATACTAAAACTAATAATTTAATTGCTGGTTACATTGTTGAAAATACTATGTTAGGCGGTCATGGTTATGATTATCAAAGCGAAGTATTGCGTAATGCTGAATTTAAAAATATTCAATTTGGTGCAAATGGAGGAACTAAATCATTGAAATATTATGTTTCCGCTGGTTATCAAGGTGACCAAGGGATTATGTTAAAAAGTAATTTCCAAAAATTAAATTTCAGAACTAAATTTGATATTGAATTAAGCAAAAGATTAAAGTTGAATGTAAACCTTAATCCTTCTTATACTTCAAAAGAATCTCCATCTGAAAACCTAACCAATTTCTGGAGATATCCAACCTGGTTACCTTACCAACACAATGCTATAACTGCCGCTTTTGTTAATCAAAATGCACAATGGGCAAATATACGACCTGGAGATTATGCACATCCTAGACATTTTATAGGGTTAACCTATAATCCAGTTTATCCTGATGGGTCAACATTGTTTATGCCTGATGGATCTACATTTATTCCAGCAGCTGGTAATCCATCAAATTCAGCGCAAAACAACCCAATGGCTTCGTTATTGAGTCATGATATAAATGCTAAATCTTATGGATTTCAAGGAGGAACAACTTTAAATGTTAATATTTCAAATGGTTTGGATTTCAAAACTATGAACACGGTTTACATGAAATACGACACCAAATTTGATTGGAGTGATAGAAATGCAGATGGTGACGGAATAGTTAATAAAGGAGTATATTATGACAATTCTTATGTAGATTTATTATCTGAAAATACTTTAAATTATAAAAAAGATGTTGGAGAACATTCGTTTGATGTATTAGCAGGTTATACTGCACAAAGCACAAAATACACTTCAACTCAAACCACGGGTTTAGATTACGCAAGTGATGAATTTAATACTTTAAACAATGCCCTTTTTATTGATAAAGCGGGGACTTTTGGTTCAAAAAGTCAAGTAGGTTTATTGTCCTATTTAGGAAGGGTTAATTATGCATTCAAAAGCAAATACCTACTTTCTGTAAGTTATAGAACAGACGGTAGTTCTTATTTTGCTTCTGGAAAGAAATGGGGTAATTTCCCTGCAGCATCTATCGGTTGGGCTGCAAATAAAGAGTCTTTCTTAAGCAATGTTGATTGGTTGAACAAATTGAACTTCAGAACAAGTTATGGAGTTTCTGGAAATAATAGAATCTTAAATTATGGTTTCCAAAATTTATTATCTGCATCTAATTATTCTTTTGGACCTGGAACAGGAACTCAAACTGGTGGTCAGGTAGGAAATGCTGCAATTAATGCAAATGAAAACATTACTTGGGAAAGTACCTATCAAACGAATTACGGTATGGACTTGTCAATGTTAAATAATAGAGTTAATGTTACTTTAGATATCTATAATTCTATTACCGATAAATTATTATTACAACAAGCAACTATGGCGTTTTCAGGAGTACCATTATCATGGAATAACATCGGTAGTTTGAGAAATAGAGGTTTTGAAGTTGAATTAAATACAACTAATTTAAAAGGTGATTTTAAATGGTCAACTTCCGCAAATATTGCTCACACTGAAAACAGGATTATTGAGTTAGGTAACGAAGCTTATTTACTTAATTATGGTGAAAGAAATGAAATTTATAAAAGTGTAGTAGGAGGTCCATTAGTTCAATTCTTTGGATACAAAACAGATGGAGTTTGGATTTCTCAAGATCAAATTAATGCTTCTGGTTTAACATCAAATTTGCCTTCTGCATTAAAACAAGGTGGACTAAAAATAGTTGACGTAAATGGCGATGGTGTTTTAGATACTAATGATAGAACAATTATTGGAAGTCCTTATCCTGATTTTACTTGGGGAGTTACTAATAATTTCAGTTACAAAAATTTCGACTTTAGCTTCACATGGCAAGGGGTTCAAGGTGGTCAATTAATCAATGGAGATCCTAATTATAGCGAAACTAAATCATCAAATGTTAACTATAATTCAAATCGTTGGATCAGCCCGCAAAATCCTGGTGATGGAAGAACTCCTTATGAAGATATAGGTTTTAACTGGATGCTAACTGATTATGTGGTTGAAGATGCTTCTTATTTTGCTTTAAGAGAGGTAAATTTAGGATATAATTTACCAGCAAATTTGGCTAATAAAATTGGATTAAGTTCATTACGACTTTATACATCTGGACAAAATTTATATTTTCATTCTGCGAATGGTTACAGAGGAATTAACCCAGAAGGAAGATCTACTACTGGACCCTATTCATCAGCATTGATTTCTGGATATCAAAGAGGGGCTTTCCCAATTCCTAGAACTATTGTTTTTGGTATCGATATTAATTTCTAATTTAAAAAGTATTAACAATGAAAAATTCAATAAAATATTTAAGTTTATTATTTTTAGTAGTAGCATCTAGTTGTTCTGATATTATCGATTTAAATTCTGAATCAAATATTATAGCACAAGATTATTACAGCAATTATACCGAATTACAATCTGGTTTAACAGCTTGTTATAAAGGAATGCAAAATCCGTTAACTGAAGAATGGTCATTAACCGAAATGCGAAGTGATAACACTTGTATGGACGGTGCAACAAGTACTTCAACCCCAAAAATGGATTTGGCTTACATAGATCAATTTTATCCTTCTACAACTCAAACAGGGATTTACAATTATTGGTTAAAAACGTATAACAATATTAAAAACTGTAATACTGTTTTAAACGCTTGTGGTGCTAATTTTAATGCATCTCCTGGTGTAATTGAATATGCTCCAGTTACTATCGATGCTACTGCTTTTCAATGTAAAAGTGTTGCTGCTGAAGCATCTTTCATTCGTGCATACCACTATTTTAATTTAGTGCGTTTGTATGGCGGTGTATTTTTAATAGATGAACCTGTAACTGCAGAACAAGCAAAAAGAATTAACCGTTCAACAGTTCTTGATATTTATAAATTGATTGTAGCCGATTTAAATAATACTATTGCATATGGTAAAAATGCTGCTTATTCAGCAAGTTCACCAGACTTAGGACGAGCTAATGTATGGGCTGCAAAAGCTATGTTAGCTAAAGTTTATTTAACTCTTGGTAGAAATCAAGAAGCTTCCGCTTTACTAGATAGTGTTATTGCAACAGGTGGTTATAGTTTGCAATCAACTTATGCAAGTGTTTTTTCAATAAACAATGAAATGAATTCTGAAATTCTTTTTGCTGTTCGATTTAAATCGGGTGGTTTAGGAATGGGTAATCCATTGTCTAACTTATTTGCACCAACAAATAGTGGTAATGCAGTTATTAATGGTGATGGAAACTCATCAAATAATCCAACACTAGAATTAACTAAAACTTCTACTTCTTATGCAAGTTATTTAGATCCTGCGGCAAGTAGAAAAGATGTAAATATTGGTTTATTTGGAACAAGTACCTATTATGTTAAAAAATACATTTCACCAACTGCTCTTGCAAATGATGCTGAAAATGATTGGCCAGTATTGAGATATTCTGATGTTTTATTAATGAAAGCAGAAGCGGATGGAAATACTGCAGGAAGTTTAGCATTAATTAATCAAGTAAGAGCTAGAGTAGGTTTAGCAGCTTTAACTACTACAACAATTACTTCAACTGCACTTTTTGAAAAAGCATTAGCTCAAGAAAGAAGATGGGAATTTGCTTTTGAAAACCAACGTTGGTTTGACATACTTAGATTTACAACGACTACAACGTCATTATCAGCTTCAACAGATGCATTTCCTAATTTGAAAGCTCAAGGTGTTGAATACGTAATGAAAAAACACTTTACCAATATGTATTCTAAACTATACGGTACTTTCAGTGTTTTACCTGTTACATTGCCTCAATTACAATCAAATGCAAATTTAAATCGTTTCTTATTGCCGATTCCACAATACGAAATTGACACGAATTCATTTATAACCATTCCTCAAAACCCTGGTTATTAATATCAAAAAAAAACAGTGTATTTGATACACTGTTTTTTTTTAAATTTATATTCTCAATTTATCCTAAATTAGCATTTCATAAATCTCATTAATAATTAAAATATATTTTTTAAATGTCAACTTCTTTCGAAACAAGATACGCATCTAGCCCTCAAGCTGTTAAACAGTATGATACTGCACAATTACGATCTGAATTCCTAATTGATAACCTAATGGAATTAGGTAAAATAAATCTTACTTATTCTCATTACGATCGATATATTGCAGGATCTGCAGTTCCAGTTCAACCGTTAACTTTAGAAACTATCGATCCTTTGAAGTCTAGTTTTTTTCTTGAAAGAAGAGAATTGGGAATCATAAACGTAGGTGGAAACGGAACCGTTACTGCTGATGGAGTGGTTTATGAATTAGGATTTAAAGATGCTTTGTACATTGGAAGTGGAAATAAAGAGGTTATTTTTAAAAGCGATGATACTAATAATCCAGCAAAGTTTTACCTGAATTCTGCTCCTGCACATACCAATTATCCAAATAAAAAAGTGGGTCTTGCTGAAGCAAATAAATTGCAATTAGGTGCCATAGAAACTGCCAATCATAGAACAGTTAACCAAATGATAATTGGAGGAATTGTTACCACTTGTCAATTGCAAATGGGAATGACCGAATTGAAAACAGGTAGCGTTTGGAACACCATGCCGGCTCATGTTCACGACAGAAGAATGGAAGTTTATTTTTATTTAGATATTCCAGAAAATCAAGCGGTTTGTCATTTTATGGGACAAACGGATGAAACACGTCACATTTGGATGAATAATCACCAAGCAGTAATTTCTCCTCCTTGGTCAATTCACTCGGGTGCTGGAACTTCAAATTATACTTTTATTTGGGGAATGGCGGGTGAAAACCTAGATTATGGAGATATGGACGTTTGTAAAATCACAGATTTAAGATAAAATGGGAAATTCATTATTTGATATCAAAGGAAAAATAGCTTTAGTAACTGGAAGTACTCACGGTTTAGGCATGGCTATGGCTAAAGGGTTAGGACATGCTGGAGCAACTATTATTATAAATGGAAATTCTTCTCAGCCTAAAATTGATGAAGCGGTATTGGAGTTTAAAAATGAAGGAATCACTGCTTTTGGCTACAAATTTAATGTAGCTATTGAAAGTGAAGTTATCGCCGCAATTAGCAAAATTGAAAGTGAAGTGGGACCAATCGATATTTTAATTAATAACGCTGGTATTATTAAACGTATTCCATTAATTGAAATGGAAGTTGCTGATTTTAAAGAAGTGGTTGATATCGACCTTGTAAGTCCTTTTATTGTCTCAAAACATGTTGCTAAAGGAATGATTGCTAGACAACAAGGTAAAATAATCAATATCTGTTCCATGATGAGTGAATTGGGTAGAAATGGAGTAGGAGCTTATGCTGCTGCAAAAGGAGGACTTAAAATGCTGACTAAAAACATGGCTACGGAATGGGCAAAACACAACGTTCAAGTAAACGGAATTGGACCAGGGTATTTTGCAACTTCTCAAACAGAACCAATTCGTGTTGATGGACATCCTTTTAACGAGTTTATTATTCATAGAACACCTGCCGCAAAATGGGGAAATCCAGACGATTTATCAGGCGCAGCTATATTTTTATCTTCAAAAGCTAGTGATTTCGTTAACGGTCATATTTTATATGTAGATGGCGGAATATTAGCAACAATTGGAAAACCTTCAAACGAAAATTAATATGAAATTTACGAATGGAATTTTAGCTATAATGTTAATGACAACGTTTTTATCTTTTTCACAAAAGAATAAAATTATTACTATTTCCAATCCTTTAAATACAGAAAGAGAGTTTGAAACTGTAGAAATTTCCAAAACTGCATTAGGACTTCAACCATCTGATAAATTAGAAAAATATAGAGTTAAAGAATTGGGAACTTCTACTTATTTAATTTCTCAATGCGTTGATGAAAATGGTGATGGTGTTAACGATGTTTTGTTGTTCCAACCTAAAATAAAAGCTTTATCTACAAATAAATTTGAAATCGAATTAATTGTAGAAGATATAACTAAAGATCCAATAGTATTTTGTTATTCCCGATTTGTTCCCGAAAGAATTGATGATTATGCTTGGGAAAACAATAAAGTGGCATTCAGAACTTACGGCCCTGTAGCTCAAAAAATGACCGAAGACAAAGTAAAAGGCGGAACTTTAACTAGTGGAATTGATGCTTGGTTAAAGCGAGTTGAATATCCCGTGATAAATAAATGGTATGAAAAATATACCAATGGAACTGGCACTTATCATAAAGATACCGGAGAAGGGTTAGATAATTTTCACGTTGGTGATAGTAGAGGAATTGGAGGAGTTGCATTGAAAATTGATTCTGTATATTATTATTCTAAGAATTTTATTTCATGGAAAACGATTACTACAGGACCTTTAAGAACTAGTTTTACGCTAACTTATACTGATTGGGACGCAAAAGGAAATAAAATTAAAGAGGTAAAACACATCAGTTTGGATTATGGAAGTTTCCTTTCCAAATTTGAAGTTGAAGTTTCTGGCACTAAAATTCTTTCAACAGGAATTACTTTGCACAATAATGATGGTAAAACAGAATCTAATTTAAAAGCGGGCTGGATTGATTATTGGCAACCAATAGATGATTCAGAACTTGGAACAGGTATAGTTTTTCCTAAAAATACTATGATTAGCTCAGAAAAATACATGAACCCTAATAAAGAGCTTTGTAATTTATATGCCGCTCTTAAAGTGGTAAACAATAAAGTGACTTATTACACCGGATTTGGTTGGAAAAAACAAGGAGAATTTACTACCAAAGAAGCTTGGGAAAATTATCTAACAAATTATGCTACAAAAATAAATAATCCTTTAATTGTTAAGATTAAATAACTGATTATTCAAATAATTAGAAATCCATAAATTTATTTATGGATTTTTTTATTCCCAATTGTCAGTCCTAAATGAAGAGACAGGTAACATGTTATTATCAAATAAAGTCCCTACAAACCAATTGCTCCATCCGTATCTAACGGCTACAGGTTCAGTAATTTCAGGACAAAATACTTTTACTTGTTTATGATTAATAATCTCTGCTTTTGCAGGGTGAAATACTTTATCAGCTCCAGCAATTTCGAAATTACTAACTTCCATTTCAGGGGAATAAATGCCAGTTTCTGCAAAATTAAAATTTAAAAATAAAGCTCCTTCTTTTGCTTCCATTGATTTGTAAATTGGACCTGTACAATCCACATCTTTAAATCCATAGGTTTTGTTCAATGCAATAAAAAGTAATCGTTCAGCAACTTCTTTTTTGTGTGGAGGATGAATTGTTTGCTCTGAGCCAATATCTGAAAGCACCGCCATTCCTGAGTTTGGAATTACTTCAGAAGCCTTAAATTGCGCTTCTCTTAGATATTGAGAATTCGTTTTGTCAATATATTTGTTAGGAGCAATTTGAACATAGTAAAATGGAAATTCTCCAATATTCCATTGTTTACGCCAATCTTTTACCATTTCTGGAAGTAATTGTTGGTACAATTTAGGTTCATCACGATTCGTTTCCCCTTGGTACCAAAGCACCCCTTTAATGGTAAAGGATGTAATCGGATTGATCATTGCATTAAAAATCGCCGATGGAATTCTTTTGTATTTTTCAGTAGTATCTTTCTTGACTTTATTTATATCTAGAAAAGGTGCAACTGCGTCTTTACTTATCCAGGGTTGTATTCTGGTTCCTCCCCAAGAAGTCATCACAATTCCCACAGGTACGTCCAAGATTTCTTGTAACCTCTGACCATAAAAGTACGCAACAGCACTAAAATCCTTTGTATTATCTGGACTAGCAATATTCCATTTTTTATAACTTGCCACCGTGTCCAAAGGAGTTGGATATCCATTTTCAGAAATCGAAAACAACCGAAGATTGTTATTTCTTGAATTTGCAATAGCTGAATTTCCTTCAAATGTTGGTTGGCCAGTATACCCTTTTAACGGCATTCTCATATTGGATTGACCCGAACAAACCCATACTTCTCCGAACAATATGTTTTCCAACTTTATATTTGATTCTAAACTACTTAATTGAATGTTTTGTGGATCTTTGCTTAAATTTGTTTTTAATTGTACTTCCCAGCGACCATTTTCAGGAGTTGAAACTTTGATTTCATTGGTTATCCAACTTGTTTTGATACTTATTTTTTCTCCTGATTTTGCCCATCCCCAGATTTTTACCGATGTATTTCGTTGTAAAACCATATTGGAGGCAATTATTCCAGGTAATTTTATTTTTGCAAATACTGTATTGATATTCAAAATAAAAATTAAGGTTATAAATACAAATACAAGTTTTTTCATATTGCTATTTTTTTATGATTTTGATTGGTTTTGACTTCATGTTATCATTATATAACTGAATTAAATAAATACCAGAATTTAAATTGGATAAGTCTATTTTGTTATTCAAACCATTTAATTCTAGAATTTTTTTACCTGATATATCAAAAAGTTGGAGTTTGTTGTAATTTTTTAAAATTATCTCTGATAATTCTAAATTTTCATTAATTGGATTTGAAATATTAATTTCATTTTCTCCAATATTATTTGAGTTAGTATTTAAGGTTGCTACTTCTTGAATGCTAAATCCAGAAAATCGAACAGCTTCATCTCGCAAATTTCCAATATCTAAAATACTTCTGTAAATGCCCCATTTAGGTCTAATGAAAGTGTTATCTGGACGAATAGTTGCAATATTGGTATTGGTATAAGACATTAAAACAGTACCGTCGCTGTGCTTTTTTAAAATTATAGAATAAATTCCGTTGCTTCCCACTTTGATTCGTTCTTCAGCATCAACCCAATTTCCTAAAAAAGGTAATAATTCTACAATGCAAACTTTATTAGTTCCTGAAGTTGAATTTTCTACATAAATTAATTCTAATTTATTGGGTGTTCCAAATCTTGGTGTTAATGTAAATAACGGATTGCCATCATCACCATCAACTGCTTTTATTTGGTGGATATGAGTAAAATTTGAAGAAGGTTGAAAACCAACAGGTAATTTAAAACTCCATTTGTAAATAATATTTTCTCCAACGGTTCCTTTTAAATTATCAGGTGATGCTGCATATGTTTTAATTTCAACTCGTTGTCGATCGGTTAAAGTTGGATCTACAGGTTCATTATCTAACAATGCATGTGAATAAAATTCAAACACATTTCTAAATAAATCGGCGTCAAAAACCTCTGCAATATGTCTGTTTCCGCCAGCTGCCCATGGGTGGTATAAATCCGGAGCTTCCACAGCGCTTACTCCATTTCCGGGTGCAAAAACACTTGTAATTAACTCATAGGTGTTTCCTGGTCCGTTTGCGTCTAATGTCACTTGTGAAAACGAAGCTTGGATTTGACATAAAAATGCAAATCCAACAAATAATAAATTATTTTTATATAAATTATTCACCTTCTTTAATTGAAAAGTCATTAAAACGAACTGCTTCATCTCTTAAATCTTCGGCCTTTTTCAAACTTCTATAAATTCCCCATTTTGGTCTTATAAAGTCGTTATCGGGTCTAATAGTCATAATGTTATCACTTTTAAACGAAAGTAATTCCTTGCCGTTTTTTATTTTTTTTATTGAAATAGAGTAGGTGCCGTTTACTCCAATTTTGATTTTTTCTGTTATTTCTACCCAAGTTCCTTCAAATTCTGATAAATCAGCGCTTGCAACAGTATTTTCATTATTATGAATTACAATTAACTGATTTACTTTAGATTTTCTCGCTGTAATTGTAAATATTGGTAAATCTTGAGATCCACCAACGGCTTTTATTTGATGTAAATGAGTAAAACTACTTGAGGGTTGAAATCCTTTTGGCAATCTGAATTTCCATTTGTAAGTTACTGTTTCACCATTGGTTCCAATTAAATTTGCTGGAGAAGGTTCGTATGTTTTTATTTCAACACGTTGTCTATCTAATTTTTCACATCGGTCGTTATCCGGAGTTACATGAGAATAAAATTCAAAAACGTTTTCTTTTAATTCATCATCCCATACTTCTGCAATGTGTCTTCCAAAGGAGCCGTGAATGCACTCAGGATGTTCTACAGCTTCATTTCCGGGTGCTAAAACGGAATTGATTAGCTCATAAGTATTTCCAGGTCCATCAGACTTTAATATTACTTGAGAAAAGCTATAAAAAGGTAAAAAAGGAATCAGTATTGCAAATGGTATTTTCATTTTGAAATTTTGAAATAAATAAAAATGCGATATTTAAAAATACCGCATTTTTTTTATAATTAAAAATGTAATTAATTAATTATTAGTTTTTTTGTTGTAGTTAAACCAGCTTCAGTTATTTTAACAAAATAAGTTCCTTGACTTAAATTTGAAACATTAATCGCTTCAGAAACTGTTTTATCTTGAAGTACTTGTTGTCCTAAAGTGGTATAGATTACTACATCTTTCTCTAAATTAGAAGAAGAAGAAATAAATAATTTACCGTTTGAAACCGGATTTGGATAAATAGTTAAATTAGAAATTGAATTATTTATCAAACCTAAAGCTACTCCACCTAATGCTTGCGACCAGTTATTGGCTACTCTAATTTCATCAATAATTAATGTTGGAGTAGAAGTAGAAGAAGCTTGTAATAGTTTAATTCTATCTAAATGATCTCTTGTAATTGAAGTCGTAGGATTATTTTGAGATAAAGTTGCCGCTGGTTGAGTAGTAGTAGCCGGATCAATCCATAAATTAGCAACTTGCTGTAATGGGTCTGCATTTCCAATGTTTTCATAACTAATAACTACTACGTGTTGTGTATTGAAATCAAACTCTGTAGGACTCCAAACGCATTCATCGCCATTATTTGACTTAGACAAACCAAGATTGTATTTTCCAGTTGTAATATTTTTTCTAAACATAACATCAGCAGCATAATTGGTAACAACTAAAGAAGTTACAGGGTCAATACTATCTGAAGAAAAACTATAAAAACCTGTTGGTGTTGAATAGTTAGGATTTGTTGTAGAGGCTACTATGGCTACAGGAGCATCAACTATATTAAAAACAAATGATGAAAATAATTTTCCAGTTGTAGTATTTGTAAATTTTAATTCAGGATCTATTCCAGAACCAACAAAAGAAATCGCATTACCAGCTGCAGCAGGTAAAACAGTATTAGTCCATGTTGGTGACGCCACAATTAACACGTCATCTGTAATATTAGTACTTGGTGTAATTGACCAAGCTCCTAATCCTGTTCCAGGGTTTTCAAGGGTTGCTGCAGAAGCCCCATTATTCATTTGAATTAATTTATCTCCAATATTATAACTTGCAAAACTTTCATATAATGGCAAAGTTCTTAATCCTGTATCACCTACAAATGCTTGTGTTGCAATACGAGTACTTTCTACGTTATTTACCGTTTGAGAACCATAGTAAGTAGAATAAGTTAATGGTGTACTTGCAGCAATTGCAGTTCCTCCTGTTAAAGTTGAATACCACTTGATGTTACTTCCCGTAGCGACTAAACTACCAACAGTTGGATTACTTGTTGAATTAAACACTTGTCTGTTTGCAATGGTTGGTGGTGCAGTGTAAGCAGGAGGTGCACTCAAACTAATTTTGAAATTATCAAATTGGTAGGAGTTTGCAGTACTTGTGCTACTTTGAAGTCCAGCTACAAAACCATAACTTGTCATTGGTGTAGTTGGTGGCACATCAGTTGCAGTTCCCCCAAGTGTAAATGTTCCTGTTGTAGGATCTACAAAGGCTATAGGAGTAGGAGTAATAGGATCTTCTCTGTAATACAATTCCCAAACATCAACAGTTGGGTTGTATGTAACTTTAATACTTAAATTATTTGATGTTGTAATCGATGATGGAATTTGAGCCAATTCTGGAGACTCAATTAGCTTTGTAACTACTGATGCTTCTCCAACAACGTCACCAATTCCATTTGAAAATTTAATCAAATAAATACTTGCTTTTCCTGAAGTAGCGTTGTTTATACTTTTTTGTAATGTAACAGCGTAACCTGATCCAGGACCAGTACCATTAGAAATTACCGTTCCAGTAGTAGAGCACAAAACTACACCGCTAAAATATTTGTTTACAGGAAAACCAGTTGAAGATGAAAAAATATTAGTAGATAACCTAGAAGCTTTCATATTGAAATTCCAAGTGATTAAATTGGTATTTGAATGAAGAGCTCCATTCATTCCAGAACCAGATGGTAATGCTCCAACTACACTCACTCTATTTGCACCTGTAGTTGTATTTGGCATAAAGTTTAAAAAACCATCTGTTCCATTTAAATCTACTGAAGCATAACCTGCAACATTAGTTAAATAACTTACTGACGGAGTAGAAGTAGCACCACTATAGTTATTTGCAATTGGCACAGCTGTTGTTCCAAATGTTTCTTGAACTACAGTTTGACCTGATAAAGTGTTAGCTCCCACTAACATCAAAAATAAAGCACAATTAATAGATTTGTAGTTAAGTAATAATTTTTTCATACATTTTATTTTAATTCATTAATTTTTGTAACATCAAATTACCAAATAAAGAATTATAGAATCCTCATTTTTTAATTGATAATTCAAAATTAGGTTTTTCAATGTTATTTATAATACTAATGTAGGGATAAAATTGTACAGAATCATTAATTTTAATGCTATTTGCTAAGAAATTTTTCTTTGATTTATTTAAAAAAAAATGCCCGTCAATTTTTAACGGGCATTATATATAGAATTTAAAATCTTATTCAAAAGGTGGGAAAGAAGTAGGATCTAGATATCTTCTTAATCTTGTTGGGTCAGTATAATCTGCCGGCAATGGAGTTGGTAAACCGCTAGTAGGATTATTTGGTCCAGTATATTTTCTAGGTATCCCTTGTCGTTCATCAATATTTGGCGTTAATGGATTGTCAACTGCAGCTCCATCAAAAGGATAATAACCGTTTGGTGTTAAAACAGTTTGACCATTTACAATAGAAGTTAAATAAGGTCTTTTTGTTTCTATCTTAGTCATAAAATGATCTCCATCATCATCAATATCGTAAAAATTTGGAGTTCCATCTCCATCACTATCATAGTCTTTTGGTTTTTGATTAGCAATAGAAGGATTTACTTCGAATTTAGACAAAATCCCATCCCTATCGTGGTCTCGGCTTTTCTGACTTTTCAATTTAAAACTAAAAATTAGTGGAGAATAAGAAGGAATAAGTGAAGATGGCATTTGTTCATAATAAGCCAATCCAGATGGTAAAAACATAACTCCAGCCCCAAAATTTGTAAAAGTACTCGGATTTGGTCCAGGAGCAGTATCAAAGGTTCCGGTTTTGAATAAAGGTATAATCTCACCCCAACCAGCTACAACAGATTCTAATTGAAACCAAATTGGTGTTTCAGAATAATCAAATTGTGCATCAGTTAATAAACTTCCTTTATAGGAAACATAAACTGAATCGACAGCTGATGTACTTTCGTTGGTTCCTTCTCTTAATTTTAAATAATAAACTTTATAGTTAACACCGTGAGTGTCGTTTTGAACCATTTTGTATTGTAAAGGGTAAGTTTGTTGCGCTCTAATAGATTGTTGTGTGCCGCCAGCAGGAATTTTAGCGAATGTAATATTGAAATCTGCATCAACTGAAGAAATATAATGGGTATTCAAATATTTGTCTATTGAATCTAAGTCAGCTGCATATTGAACAGGATACTCTTTAAGTGTAACACTATAATTAGGTGTTTCATTCTTAGTGCATGAAACCATAGTTAACCCTATTAATGTTAGTCCAAAAACAAAAATTAAAGCTAATTTTAAATATTTATTCATTTTTATTAATTTTAAGAGCGCAAGATACAATATTGATTTATTTTTGCATTCAATTTAACTTCTATTTTAGAAAAAAATTATGAGAGTAGATAAATTTTTATGGTGTGTGAGGTATTATAAAACCCGAAATATGGTTACAGAAGCTTGTAAAAAAAATCATATTACGGTTAATGGAATTATCGCAAAACCTTCAAAAGAGGTGTTTCCAACCGATAAAATTACTTTCAGAAAAGATCAAATTACGCAAATTATAGTTGTTTTGGATATTCCTGCTAATCGTGTTGCCGCTAAATTAGTTGATATCTACAGAAAAAATGAAACACCAATTGAAGCTTTCCAACACTTAGAATTATTGAAATTATCTAAAGAGCATTACAGGAAAACAGGTGATGGGCGTCCTACAAAAAAGGATCGAAGAGACCTAGAAGATTTTGGTAATGAAATAGAAATTTAGGGCACTATTGGAAAAGGGGCGTTTTTATAAGCTCCTAAATCTGGCGGCAAACTTCTAGTATTTCCTAAAATATCTTTCACAATTAAATAGGCAGCATTACCATTTGCGAAAGCTGGGGAAGTGTTATTTATATTCAACTTATTCTTATTTGCATTCTGAAATTTAGGATCTTGATTTCTAATGATATTCGTGTAATGTGTAGCGTCTGTATCAAACAAATACAACGGATTTGAAGTATATTGATTATTTGTATTATTGAATTTTATCAGGCAATTATTGAATTTATAGTTAAATGCAGCTGCATCTTTTTTGTCCAATGACAGTTCGATTTGGTTTGAGCCATAGATAATACAATTGTCAAATTCTGCTTGATATAAGGCTTTGGGAGTAATAACATCATTGATATTTTGATAATTACTCAATAAAACCGCCACTTGTTTTGAACTTTGCCAGTTGTTATTAAAAGTACAATGTTTAAACAAATAGGAACCTCCTTCTGTACACGCCAAACTCGCTTGACCAGCAGAATTGATTACCAAATTGGTTCCCTCAATTTTTGCACTTCTTGAAAACAAACCAATATTTGAACAATTATAAATTTGTGTATTATCAATTTTTAATGTTGGATTAGCAGCATTTAAAACATCGCCAACAAATATTCCTACAGTTGCATTTTTTAAGGTTAGGTGGTTAATTTGATTATTCACGCTTCCTTGGCTCAACCAAATTAATCCCCATTGTCCAGGAACATCCGAAAATCCTGGTTCTAATCGATCCCCTTCAAAAACAACTTCTTTTTCAAGCGCTGCAGTAGTTGATTGTTGCCCATTGATTTTTATTGTCCCGCCATTTCCCACAATTATTCCAGAATTGGCATGAAAATGAATTCGCGCTCCTGAATCAATATTGAGCGTTTCACCATTCGGAATTCCGGCATAACCATATATTACATAGGGTTTGGAATTTGTCCAATGGTATTCATCGTTATGCTCATTATGATCCAAAATAAACCCGTAAATTTGATCTTGACCAAATGTTAATGATTCGTAACTAACCGCGCCAGTTGTAGCATCAACGTATTTTTGTGGGTATAAAAATATAGCGTCCTGAATCAGTGTGACCAATTCTACCTTCTGTAATGCGGTTCCTAAACCAAATTGAATTTGATCGGTATATAAAAAATCGGTGGGGTTGGCATCAGCAATTCCAGCGGTTGTTTCAATAAAAACATACATGCTGTCTTTTGCTAATAATTCTACATTATTAAATATTTTCCCATTTTCGCCTTGCATTCCATCAATGGTCATTCGGTATTTAGACTGTGCGCCTTTTCCTAATTGGATTTTTGGAATTAAGATGTCTTTATTACTTTTGTTGTATACTTTTAAAGTGTAAGTACTTGATCCTATGTTAGTAAAAACGGTGTCTAAATAAACAGTGTCTTTAGAAAAACCCAATTCACCATTGCTGGGTTCAAATGCAAAATCTTTTCTACAAGATGTCATTGATAACAATATTCCCGATAAAAGTAAAAATAGAATTTTGCGCATTGTTTAAGAATTTTTGTAAAAATAAGGATATTTTATAAATATTTATTCCACTAGGATAGTAATAACGAAAAAATAATCAATTTAGTTTAAACTAAAACTAAACATTTCTAATCTAAATCATAATTATTTTATTGTCTACCAATAATGTGTTATTTTTACAAAAAAAAATGACTTTCGATAAAGATAGAATAATTTCAATTTGTAATGACTTTTCAAAAAACACATTGATGGAAACTTTGGAAATGGAATTTATAGATGCAGGAGAGGGTTTTTTAGTAGCGAAAATGCCTGTAAATCCTAGAGTTCATCAACCAATGGGGCTTTTACATGGAGGCGCAACTGTTGCATTAGCCGAAAGTGTAGGATCTGCAGCTTCCATGATGTTTATTAACCCTGAATTGAGTGAAGTTCGAGGTATTGAAATTTCTGCAAATCATCTAAAAAGTAAAAGAGATGGCTTTGTTTACGGCACTGCAAGGATTATTCACCAAGGGCGTTCCATCCATTTATGGGAAATAAAAATTACTGATGAGGCTGGAAAAATGATCTCTATTTGTAAACTTACTAATATGGTTTTGCCAAAAAAAGTAAGAAACAATAAATAACCAATAATGACTGATTTTTTTAATAAAGTAAAACAGCATTTTCAAAAGAATTTACCCTTTGTTATTTATAAAAAGCCCAACTCTGAAATAATTAATGGCCTTTTTCAAAATGACGGAAAACTAACTTTTAGTGACGATTTATCAGAATCGGGTTTTATTTTTTCTTCATTTGATGCAAATAAAAAGATTTTAATTCCTAAAGATAATTCCGAAGAGATTGTTGCTCATTTTCAACCTGAATTTTTCCAAATTAGTTCTAAAGTTGAATCTGATTCAAATGAGGTTGCCAAAAATAATTTCGAAAATATCGTATCCAAAGCAATTCAAGAAATTGAAAAGGGTACTTTTTCAAAAGTGGTATTGTCTAGAAATGAAATCGTTGATTTACCTAATTTTGATTTAATTTCGCTTTATATAAAGTTAGCAAGTAGTTATCCTTCGGCTTTTAATTACTGCTGGTTTCACCCAGAAATTGGCTTATGGATGGGGGCAACTCCTGAGACATTATTGAAAGTAAAAGGCAATCAATTCCAAACGGTTGCTCTGGCGGGAACGCAATTGTATAAAGGTAGTGAAGAGGTACTTTGGCAAAACAAAGAAAAAGAAGAACAGCAATTTGTGACCGATTATATTGTTGAAATAATTGGTAAATTGGTTTCAGAAATTCAAATTTCAAATCCAAAAACAATAAAAGCGGGAAATTTATTGCATCTAAAAACAGCTATTCAAGGTTTAATAGATAAAACTACTAATCTGAAGGAATTAGTGTTACTTTTACATCCTACACCTGCAGTTGGTGGTTTGCCAAAACAAAATGCAATCGATTTTATCTTTAACAATGAAGGTTATAATCGTGAATTTTACGCTGGTTTTTTAGGTGAAATAAATTACAATGACAATTCTGAAACTGATTTATATGTAAATTTACGGAGCATGCAAATCCAGAATTACAGTGAAATAAATAAAGCCACTTTATATATAGGATGCGGAATTACAAAAGACAGCATCCCAGAAAACGAATGGTTTGAAACAGTAAATAAAGCAATGACTTTAAAATATATAATACTATGAAATTAGATATACTTGCCTTTGGCGCTCATCCTGACGATGTTGAATTAGGTTGTTCAGGCACTTTGGCTAAAGAAATTTCTCTCGGTAAAAAAGTGGGAATTATCGATTTAACTCGAGGGGAATTGGGCACAAGAGGTTCTGTTGAAATTAGAAATAGTGAATCGGAAGCAGCTTCTAAAATCCTTGGAATTGCTGTTCGTGAAAACTTAGATATGCGTGATGGTTTTTTTGTAAATGATGAAAATCACCAACTGAAAGTCATTGAAATGATTAGAAAATACCAGCCAGAAATAGTGATTTGTAATGCTATTGACGACCGTCATATTGATCATGCAAAAGGGAGTAAGTTAGTTTCTGACGCCTGTTTCTTATCTGGTTTAGTAAAAATAAAAACATTAAGCAACAACCTTCCGCAAGAGGCTTGGCGACCAAAATTAGTTTATCATTATATTCAATGGAAGAATATTGAGCCTGATTTTGTGGTTGATATTTCTAATTTTATTGATAAAAAAGAAGCAGCTATTTTAGCTTATAGTTCTCAGTTTTTCAACCCAAATTCAAACGAACCTGTTACGCCAATTGCTACCAAAAACTTTTTAGATAGCATCCACAATCGTTCTCGCGAATTAGGAAGGTTAGTTGGAACAGAATATGCAGAAGGTTTTACCGTTGAAAGGTATTTGGCTGTCAATAGCTTAGGTGATTTGATATAATTATTTATTTTTTTACTTTGCAAAACAAAAAACTTTGACTTATATTTGCACTCGTTAAAAATGGTGGTTGTAGCTCAGCTGGTTAGAGTATTGGTTTGTGGTGCCGAGGGTCGCCGGTTCGAACCCGGTCAGCCACCCAGAAATGCAAAAGCTTCGAAGAAATTCGGAGCTTTTTTTGTGTCCGATATCAATCAAATAGTCTAATTTTAATTCCCATAATTTACCTATTTTTGTACTAATAAATTAATAATTTGAGAACTTCAATTCACAAGGAAATTTCCGATACTTCGTTGTTTAAATCACAACTTTTAACTTGGGCGCAACAATTCCGAGAAGTTGTTTTTTTAGATAGTAATGATTATCCTCAGAAATACTCAAATTTCGATTGTATTCTTGCTGTTGATGCGTTCACCTCAATAAATACCGATTATCACAATGGTTTTGAAGATTTAAAGCAATACCAACAAACATCAAAAGACTGGATTTTTGGTTATTTGTCGTATGATTTAAAAAACGATACCGAAGAATTAAACTCGTCAAATTTTGATGGATTGCAATTCCCTGATTTGTTTTTCTTTCAACCTAAGAAGTTGTTTTTATTGAAAAATAATAAGCTAGAAATTCAATATCTAAACATGTGTGACGATGAAGTGGAAGAAGACTTTGAATTAATTCTTGAAATTGATATTCCAACAATTAGAAATTCAAATCCAATTGAAATTCAACAACGTATTTCTAAAGATTTTTATCTTGAAAAAGTAACCAAAATGCTTGAATACATTAACAAAGGCGATATTTACGAAGCCAATTTTTGTATGGAATTTTATGCCGAAACAGACATTAATCCGCTTGATAAATATTTTTTATTAAATGATATTTCAAAACCTCCATTTGCTACTTTTTTAAAGAATAACAACCATTATTTACTTTCTGCAACTCCAGAACGATATTTGAAAAAGGAAGGAAATAAAATTATTTCTCAGCCAATTAAAGGAACTTCAAAGCGTTATTTAGATAATAATGAAGATGAAATTTCAAAAAACAATCTAGCTTCAGATCCAAAAGAACGTACCGAGAATATTATGATAACCGATTTGGTGAGAAACGATTTGTCTCGAACTGCCAAAAAAGGTTCGGTAGAAGTAGAAGAGTTATGTGGCATTTATTCCTTCTTACAAGTGCACCAAATGATTTCAACTATAACTTCAATTGTTAATGATCAATATTCTGCATTAGATGTAATTAAGAATTCATTTCCAATGGGAAGCATGACTGGAGCTCCTAAAATTTCAGCAATGAATATCATTGAAGAATTAGAAGAAACCAAACGCGGATTGTATAGTGGGAGCGTTGGTTATTTTACCCCAAATAGCGATTTCGATTTTAATGTTGTTATTCGAAGTATTTTATACAATAGTACAAACAATTATGTTTCCTTTTCTGTTGGAAGTGCAATCACCGCTTTATCAATCCCAGAATCTGAATATGAAGAATGCCTGTTGAAAGCCAAGGCTATGATTAAAGTATTGAATTGCAATTAGTTTCAATTTTACTTTATTCCTCTATTTAAAATAACTATTTTTGAATATGATTGAAAAATTCCAATCCCATTTAACCAATAATTTTCGGTATTTATTCGGAAAAAAGCTATTATTGGCAACAAGTGGTGGCTTGGACAGTATGGTGATGGCGCATTTATTTAGCACATTGAATTTTGATATCTCTTTAGCGCATTGTAATTTTCAATTGCGTGGAAAGGAGAGTTTTGAAGACCAGTTATATGTTCAAAATTATGCTGAAGCAAATGATATTCCCGTTTTTACCACCCAATTTGACACTCAATCTTTTGCCATCGATTATAAACTTTCCACCCAAGTTGCAGCGCGAGAATTAAGATACAATTGGTTTTATGAATTGCTTGAAAATGAGAATTTCGATTATATTTTAACCGCCCATCACGCTGATGACAACATTGAAACGTTTCTAATTCATCTCATTCGTGGTTCAGGATTGGACGGTTTTATTGGAATTCCTGCTCAAAATGAATCCGTTATTCGCCCTTTATTGGCTTTTAGCCGTGAGGAAATTTCTAATTATGCTGCTGCAAATGCTATACAGTGGCGCGAAGACAGTAGTAATTCATCTGATAAATATTTAAGAAATAAAGTTCGCCACGATTTAGTTCCTATTTTAAAGGAATTGAATCCAAGTTTTTTAACTTCTTTTCAAAACACACAAAAATATTTGAATGAAGCACAAGTAATGGTTGAAGATGCGACGATTATGATTTATCAGCAAGTGGCAATTGAAACAAAAGATGAAATCCATTACAACATCGATAAACTAAAAATACTACCTAATTATAAATCTTATTTGTACCAATGGTTAAAAGATTATGGCTTTTCTGCTTGGGATGATATTTATGAATTGGTCGATTCCCAATCGGGGAAACAAGTGTTTTCAAAACATTTCAGACTGTTAAAAGACAGAAATACCTTGGTTTTAGCACCAATTGTTGAAAAGGAATCTTCAGAAGTTTATTACATTGAGGAAAATCAAATAGAAGTTAAATATCCTATAAAACTTACTATTTCAAATCAAAATTTCCATTCAAATACTGATAATTCCTTTATATTTGTAGATGCAGATAAGTTGAAATTTCCATTATCGTTAAAAAAATACGAAGAAGGTGCCGTTTTTCAGCCTTTAGGGATGGATGGAAAATCAAAAAAAGTGAGCAAACTTTTCAAAGATGAGAAATTGTCGCTTTTGCAAAAAGAAAATACGTGGATTTTATATTCAAATGAGGATATTGTTTGGGTAATTGGAATTCGCCAAGACGAAAGATATAAAATTGATACTAATACAAAAAACAGCTTACAAATAGCCATACAATTATGAAAAAATTACTTTTTACACTCCTAGCTTTATTGATTTTTACCAATGGATTTTCACAAATTTTAGATCCTGTAAAATGGAAATCTAAAACCGAAAAAATATCTGAAACTGAATTTAACTTAATCCTTGAAGGAAAAATTGATGCTGGTTGGCACCTATATTCACAATTCACTCCCGACGGAGGACCAATTCCACTTGTAATTCAATATGAAGAAAACGCAGGTAATTATCAATTGGTTGGGAAAACTTCAGAAAGTAAAACCAAAAAAGAGTTCAATACGGTTTTTGAAGTGGATGAAATTTTCTTTGAAAACAAAGTGGTTCTTACACAAAAAGTTAAGATTATTAACTCAAAAATTAAGTTTATAAAAGTGGTCATTGATTATCAAACTTGTAATGAGGTTTGTATCAATTTAAATAAGAAATTTGTTTTTGAAATCCCTAAAATAACCGAGTCTTCAATAACTCCTGAAGTTAAAGAAACCACAATTTTAGATACAAATTCTAATGCTGCTTCGGTAAAAACGGAAGTTAAAACTCAATCGCCAACACCAAAAGAGCCTAAAAAAGAAGATAAAAAAGGACTGATTTCTATCTTTTTAATTGCCTTTTTCTCCGGGTTTGCAGCGCTGTTAACGCCATGTGTTTTTCCAATGATCCCAATGACTGTAAGCTTTTTCACTAAGCAAAGTAAAAACAAAGCACAAGGTGTTAGAAACGCCATTATTTATGGAATTTCCATCATATTAATTTATGTTGTTTTAGGTTTATTAGTAACCTGGATTTTTGGTGCCGATGCCTTAAATGCATTATCTACCAATGTTTGGTTCAACATAATTTTCTTCGGATTATTGGTGTTTTTTGCAGCTTCATTTTTAGGGGCTTTTGAAATTATGTTACCCAATTCTTGGGCTAATAAAGTAGATCAACAAGCAGATAGAGGAGGAATAATTGGAATTTTATTCATGGCTTTGGCTTTAGCAATCGTTTCTTTTTCTTGTACCGGTCCAATTGTAGGAACCTTATTAGTAGATGCTGCTTCAAAAGGTGGAATTGCTCCTGTAATTGGTATGTTCGGATTTTCATTGGCTTTAGCTTTACCATTTATGCTTTTCGCTATGTTCCCAGGATGGTTGAATTCCCTGCCAAAATCAGGTGGTTGGTTGAATACTGTAAAGGTGGTTTTAGGCTTTTTAGAATTGGCTTTAGCCTTTAAATTTTTATCGAATGCTGATTTAGTTTTACAATTACATTTATTAGAACGCGAAGTATTTATTGCCATTTGGATTGCCATTTTTGGAACCTTAGCACTTTATTTACTTGGCAAAATCACTTTGCCGCATGATAGCCCATTAACCCACATTTCTGTTGGAAGATTATCATTGGGATTATTGGTTTTATCCTTTACAATTTACTTAATTCCTGGACTTTGGGGTGCGCCATTAAAACTAATCAACGCTTTTCCACCACCAATGGAATATAGCGAAAGTCCTTTTGGTATTGGACAAAATTCAGTTTCTAAAGAAGTAGTACCAGAAGGTGCAAAATCGGGTCCACATGGAATAGCAGTTTTTGATGATTACGATAAAGGACTGGCGTATGCAAAATCAGTAAACAAACCAATTATGCTTGATTTTACTGGTTATGCATGTGTAAATTGTAGAAAAATGGAAAATACCGTTTGGGGTGAAGCTCCAATTTTACCAATTCTAAAAAATGAGGTAGTTTTGATTTCATTGTATGTTGACGACAAAAGAGAATTACCAAAAGACCAGCAAGTGAAATCATCAACTGGTGAAACATTAGAAACAATAGGGGACAAGTGGACAGATTTAATCATTTCTAAATACAAAACCAACACCCAGCCTTTGTATGTAATTACCGATTTAGAAGGAAATAATTTAAATTCAACAACCCCAACTATCAGTTACACTCCCGATGTAGCTGCTTATGGCGCGTGGTTGAAAGAAGGAATTTCTAATTTCAAGAAGTAAATTTCCTAACCTCTATTCATTAAATAAAAATTATTCCAATTTATTTCTAAAATTGGCTTACTTTAGACAAATATAAAGTATTCGCCATGTTAGTAAAAGTATTTGGAAGTGCCGTTTTTGGCGTTGAAGCCACCACAATAACTGTAGAAGTTAATATCGATAAAGGAATTGGTTACCACCTCGTAGGTCTGCCCGATAATGCCATTAAAGAAAGTAGCTACCGAATTGCAGCTGCCCTTAAAAATAACGGTTATGCCATGCCCGGCAAAAAAATCACTATAAATATGGCTCCCGCCGATTTACGCAAAGAAGGATCTGCTTATGATTTGACCCTAGCAATTGGAATTCTTGTCGCTTCCTCGCAAATACAAACTACCGAATCCGATAAATACATTATCATGGGAGAACTTTCTCTTGATGGAAGTTTGCAACCCATTCGTGGCGCTTTACCTATTGCCATAAAAGCCAAAGAAGAAGGATTTAAAGGTTTTTTTCTTCCTATTCAAAATGTAAAAGAAGCGGCAATCGTTTCAGGATTGGATGTTTACGGAGTGGAAAACCTACAAGAAGTTATAGATTTCTTAGAAGGAAAGGGAACATTACAACCCACCATTATTGACACTCGTGCAGAATTCAATAAATCGTTAGATTTTCCAGAGTTCGACTTTAGCGATGTGCGTGGACAAGAAAGTATAAAGCGATGCATGGAAATTGCAGCTGCCGGCGGTCATAATATTATTTTAATTGGTCCTCCAGGTGCAGGAAAAACAATGCTCGCCAAAAGATTACCCAGTATATTACCACCAATGACATTGCGAGAAGCATTAGAAACTACCAAAATCCACAGCGTGGCAGGAAAATTAAAAGAAGTAGGATTAATGAACCAACGACCATTTAGAAGTCCCCACCATACGATATCAAATGTTGCTCTCGTTGGCGGTGGCAGTTATCCCCAGCCCGGAGAAATTTCTATGGCGCACAATGGCGTTTTATTTTTAGATGAATTACCTGAATTTAAAAGAGATGTTTTGGAAGTTATGCGCCAACCTCTAGAAGACCGTGAAGTGACTATTTCTAGAGCAAAGTTTACCGTTACTTACCCTTCGTCATTTATGCTAGTAGCAAGTATGAATCCAAGTCCGAGTGGTTTTTTTAACGATCCCGATTCGCCACAAACCTCTTCGCCACATGAAATGCAACGGTATTTGAGTAAAATTTCAGGGCCTTTATTAGATAGAATCGACATACATATTGAAGTTACACCCGTACCATTTGAAAAATTATCCGACGATAGAAAATCAGAATGCAGTATTGATATACGAAAAAGAGTTACCGCAGCTCGTGAAATTCAAACTACAAGATTCGAATTAATGGAAAAAGTCCATTATAACGCTCAAATGAGTTCCAAGCAAATTCGTGAATTTTGCGCCCTTGATGAAGTTTCAAAACAATTATTAAAAACAGCAATGGAACGCTTGAATCTATCAGCAAGGGCCTACGACCGAATTTTGAAAGTAGCTCGAACTATAGCCGATTTAGAGGCAGCCGAAACGGTAGTTTCATCTCATATTGCTGAAGCTATACAATATCGAAGTTTGGATCGAGATGGCTGGTTAGGATAAAAAAAACCGCTATAATTAGCGGCTTTTTAAATTTTATTCTAATACAAACTCGGAAATTTTGCCGGATTGTCTTCGTGCATCATTTCGTATATTTTCTCATAAATATCTTCTGTGGAAGGTTTTGAGAAATAATCACCATCGGTTCCGTAAGACGGACGGTGCTCTTGCGATGTAAGTGTTTTCGGTTGACTGTCCAATTGGAAATAACCTTTTTGAACTTCTAAAATCTGTTGTAAAATATAAGCAGAAGCTCCTCCAGGAACATCTTCATCGATCACTAATAAACGATTTGTTTTTGAAATACTTTTGAGAATATCGTGATTTATATCAAATGGCAATAACGACTGAACGTCAATAATTTCAACGTCAATTCCAACTTCCATCAATTCCTTTGCTGCTTGTTCCACTAATCTCAAAGTAGATCCATAAGATACTACCGTAATATCTTTTCCTGATTTAATGGTTTCTACAACGCCAATTGGAGTTTTAAATTCACCCAAATTCAAAGGCATTTTTTCTTTCAATCGGTAACCATTCAAACATTCAATTACTAATGCTGGTTCGTCAGAAGTGAGCAAAGTATTGTAAAATCCTGCCGCTTTAGTCATGTTTCTAGGAACTAAAACGTGAATTCCACGAATGGCATTTATAATCATTCCCATCGGGGAACCTGCATGCCAAATTCCTTCTAAACGGTGACCACGAGTTCTAATAATCAATGGGGCTTTTTGACGTCCCGAAGTTCTATAATGCAGTGTAGCCAAATCGTCACTCATAATTTGAATTCCATATAAAAGGTAATCTAAATATTGAATTTCAGCAATTGGGCGCAAGCCACGCATTGCCATTCCAATTCCTTGACCAATTATGGTAGCTTCACGAATACCAACATCGGCAACACGTAATTCGCCATATTTCTCTTGCATTCCTTCCAACCCTTGGTTCACATCACCAATATTTCCAGCATCTTCACCAAAAACTAAAACCTCAGGAAATTTTGCAAATAATGCATCAAAATTGTCTCTTAAAACTAATCTCGCATCAACATCAGCAGCATTTTCATCTACTTCAGGCAACACTTCATTAACCGTATGTATATTATTTTCTGAAACAGAATACAAGTGCGAACTAAATTTAGGTTGGATAGTAGCCGTAGCGTCTTTTATCCATTTTGATAAAGCGTTTTTCTCAGATTCTGAAACTAATTTTCTAAGTATTTTTCTAGCCGTAGAAAGTAGGTCTTTTCGAATAGGCTCTTTAATGGAAGCCAATTCATTTGTTAATTGTTCAATATAATTGCTACTTTGAGATGTTTTTGCAATTTCTCGTAATAGAGAAACCAATTCAGTTTGTTCTGCTTTCAATGGTGAAATAAAGGCATTCCAAGCTGCTTTTTTACCTTCTAAAACTTCATTTTTAGCTTGATTAGAAATCGCATCAAGTTCTTCCTCAGTTGCAAAACCGTTAGAAACCAACCATTTTGTCATTTGCTTTAAGCAATCAAATTCAGCTTCCCAAGCCAAACGCTCTTCATTTTTATATCGCTCGTGAGAACCAGATGTAGAGTGTCCCTGTGGTTGAGTCAATTCTGTTACGTGAATTAAAACCGGAACATGTTCTTCTCGCGCAATTTCTGCCGCCTTTTTATATACAGCAACCAAACTAGCGTAATCCCAACCGTTTACAGTTATAATTTCGTACCCGTTATTGTTTTCATCACGTTGAAATCCTTTTAAAATTTCAGAAATATTTTCTTTGGTTGTTTGGTGTTTTGCATGTACTGAAATCCCGTATTCATCATCCCAAACACTCATCACCATAGGAACTTGTAGAACTCCAGCGGCATTTATAGTCTCGAAAAACAAACCTTCAGAGGTTGATGCATTACCAATTGTTCCCCAAGCAACCTCATTTCCCTTATTAGAAAAGGTAGTTTTTTGTTCTAATCCATCAACGTTTCTGTATATTTTTGATGCTTGTGCTAAACCAAGAAGTCTCGGCATTTGCCCAGCGGTAGGGGAGATATCAGCACTTGAATTTTTTATTTTCGTAAGATCATTCCAATTTCCATTTTTGTCCAATGAATGCGTTGCAAAGTGACCACCCATTTGGCGTCCAGCACTCATAGGATCGTGCTCAATGTCCGTGTGACCGTACAAACCAGCAAAAAATTGTTGGATTGATAAATGACCAATAGCCATCATAAATGTTTGATCACGGTAATATCCAGACCTAAAGTCACCTTCACGAAACGCTTTAGCCATCGCCAATTGCGGCACTTCTTTTCCATCACCAAAAATACCAAACTTGGCTTTTCCAGTCAGTACCTCGCGTCTCCCTAATAAACTACATTCTCTACTTATACAGGCAATTTTATAATCGTTTAAAACTTCGATTTTAAAATCTTCAAAAGTCATCGCTGCAGTTTCTGATTGCTTCATATTTTATTTCTTTAAATTGAAATCGTAACAAAAATATACAAAATTGATTGATTTACATAATACTTCGAATAAAATACAATTAAATTATCTCTAATGATATCTTAATATCTCGACCTATAATTATTAAATATTCAAGTTTTACATATTTTAACTAAACAAAACCCAATTAAATTGTATTTTTCAATCAATTTAATTGGGTGTTTAATCTAATTTACTAATCTATATTTATATTAGAAATTCGGCGATAAATTGTATTTTTTATAGAAATTATCCAATACTTCAATCACTTCATCTTCAGTATCTACAATTTTTATCAAATTTAAATCCTCCGGACTCACATTTTTATATTGCTCAATTAATACCGTTTTTATCCATTCCATAAGCCCAGACCAAAAGGATCTTCCAACCAATATAATTGGAAATTTACCTATTTTCTTTGTCTGAATTAACGTAATCGCCTCAAACATTTCGTCTAATGTACCAAACCCTCCAGGCATAATTACAAACCCTTGAGAATATTTCACAAACATCACTTTTCTAACAAAGAAATAATCAAAATTCAAGTTTTTATCGCGATCAATATAAGGGTTAAAATGCTGCTCAAAAGGCAAATCAATATTCAATCCCACCGAAGCACCACCGCCTAAACTCGCGCCTTTATTACCCGCTTCCATAATTCCAGGCCCACCACCAGTAATTACACCGTAGCCCGCTTTTCCAATTTTGAAAGCAATTTTCTCCGCTAATAAATAAAATGGATCATCAGTTTTAGTTCTTGCAGATCCAAAAATCGTAACGCAAGGCCCAATTCTACTCATACTTTCATAACCATTCACAAATTCCGCCATGATCTTGAAAATCGCCCATGAATCATTGGCCCGAATCTCATTCCACGTCTTTTGCTTCAGTTTGTCCTGAATTACTTTATCCTCATCATTATTAAAATCTTCTAATTTCATATTGTTTTTATTTGGAGCTATTCCCGCTGTTCGTTGCAATCCACGAGATTGCTTCGTGCCTCGCAATACGTGGGATTTCCACTGCCATCGGGGCTAGGGTTTATTGAATTTTTCCTGTTTAGTATTTAAAATTACGAAATTTTAAAAAAAATCAGCCTACTAAAGTAACTCTTTTTTTAAAAATTGAGCAGTGTAGCTTTTTTTATTTTTTACAATTTCTTCTGGAGTCCCTTTGGCAACAACTTCTCCGCCACCTTTTCCGCCTTCGGGACCAATATCAATAATGTAATCCGCCAATTTAATTACGTCCATATTGTGTTCAATAATTAATATGGTATTTCCTTTATCGACTAATTTATTGATGACTTCCATTAACACTCTAATGTCTTCAAAATGAAGTCCCGTAGTAGGTTCGTCAAGTATGTAAAACGTATTTCCAGTATCTTTTTTTGACAATTCACCTGCCAGTTTAATTCGTTGTGCTTCGCCACCAGAAAGGGTAGTACTTTGCTGACCAAGAGTAATATAGCCCAAGCCAACATCCTGAATGGTTTTTATTTTTCGATGAATTTTTGGTATCATTTCAAAAAACGGAACTGCCTCATCAACGGTCATATTCAATACATCCGAAATTGATTTTCCTTTGTATCGTATCTCAAGTGTTTCTCTGTTAAATCTCTTTCCTTGACACGTTTCACATTCTACATAAACATCGGGTAAAAAGTTCATTTCAATTGTTCTAACTCCCGAACCTTCACAAGTTTCGCATCTTCCGCCAGCAACATTAAAACTAAATCTTCCCGCTTTATAACCGCGAATCATACTTTCAGAAGTCATCGTAAATAGATTTCTAATTTCTGTAAATACCTCTGTATACGTTGCAGGATTTGATCTCGGTGTTCTTCCAATCGGACTTTGATCGATGTCAATTACTTTATCTATGTGTTCTAAACCCTCAATTTTCTTATATGGTTTTGGCTTTTTCACCCCATTAAAATAATAGGCATTCAATATAGGATAAAGCGTCTCGTTTATCAACGTTGATTTTCCACTTCCCGAAACTCCCGTTACGCAAGTGAGTTGGCCAAGTGGTATTTCAATCGTTACATTCTTTAAGTTATTTCCTGAGGCACCAGATAATTTTAAAGTTTTGCCATTTCCTGAGCGTCTCTTTTTTGGAACTTCAATTTTCATCTCGCCATTTAGGTACATCGCAGTAATTGTATGTTCTTTCAGTATTTCAGCCGGTGTTCCTTTGCTAATTATTTGACCACCAAATTTTCCAGCTTTCGGACCGATATCGATCACATAATCGGCACGCTCAATCATGTCTTTGTCGTGTTCAACCACAATTACAGAATTTCCAATATCTCGTAGTTGTTCTAAAGAATGAATCAATTTGTCGTTGTCTCTTTGGTGCAAACCAATACTTGGTTCATCTAAAATATACAAAACACCAACCAACTGTGAACCAATTTGCGTTGCCAATCGGATGCGTTGCGCCTCACCGCCAGATAAAGATTTTGAACTTCGGCTTAAAGCCAAATAATCCAAACCTACATTCATTAAAAAGTTCAATCTATCCTTAATCTCTTTAATTACCTCAGAGGCTATAAGTTTTTGTTTGTCAGATAAATGCGTATCTAAATCGTTAAACCAATTGGTTAAATCAGAAATATCTAAATCGCTTAATTCAACGATGTTTTTTTCGTTTATTTTGAAAAACAAAGATTCTTTTTTTAATCTCGAACCTTCACAAACGGGACATTTTACTTCGTCCATAAATCCAGAAGCCCAACGCTTTATTGTTGCCGAACCACTTTCATCATGTTGGTTTTTTATAAAGTGAGAAATCCCTTCAAAATCAATTTTATATTCTTTGGTAATTCCCAATGTTTTTGACTCTACCGAGAATTTATCTTTTCCACCATTAAGTATGATTTCCATAGCTTCCTCTGAAATTTTCTCAATTGGATCGGTAATTTTGAAATTGTATTTTTCTCCGATAATCTCCAATTGCTTGAAAATCCATGTCGATTTGTATTCGCCTAAGGGCGCAAAACCACCACTTTTTATGGATAGTTTAGGATTTGGAATAATCTTTTTAACGTTAATTTCATTGACAGTTCCTAAACCATTACAGTGATCGCAAGCTCCTTTTGGGGAATTGAATGAAAACAAATTTGGCTCTGGATTTTGATATGAAATCCCTGTAGTAGGACACATTAAATTCCGACTAAAATAACGAACGATATCAGAATCTTGATCCAAAACCATGATCACATTTTCACCGTGATGCATCGCCGTTTTGATACTTTCTAAAACTCTCTTTTCATTGTCATCCGTTGAATCTATTAGCACTCGATCAATAACAATTTCAATATCGTGTGTTTTGTAGCGGTCTAATTTCATTCCAACAGTGATGTCTTTTATTTCTCCGTTGACACGAACTTTCAGAAATCCTTGTTTGGCAATTTGTTGGAATAATTCACCATAATGTCCTTTTCGAGCTTTTATTACAGGCGCTAGAATATTTATACGTTTTCCATTAAAATCTTTTATGATCAAATCTTTAATTTGCTCATCATTGTAGGAAACCATTTTTTCTCCAGTATTATAACTATAGGCATCGCCACCACGAGCATAAAGCAATCGAAGAAAATCATAAATCTCAGTGATAGTTCCCACCGTAGAACGCGGACTTTTGCTAGTTGTTTTTTGTTCTATTGCAATTACAGGAGAAAGTCCGTCAATTTTATCAACATCAGGTCGTTCTAAACCACCAAGAAATTGACGCGCATACGCCGAAAAAGTCTCGACATATCTTCGTTGTCCTTCCGCATAAATGGTGTCAAATGCTAATGAAGATTTACCAGAACCCGAAAGCCCAGTAATAACAACCAATTTTTCTCTTGGAATGGAAACGTCAATATTTTTCAGATTGTGAACTCTCGCTCCTAAAACTTCAATAGTATTATCTTTCTCTAGCATATTTTTCATCAAAACGCAAAGTTACCATTTTGATTTTAACTTTCGATACAACGCTTATCAAGATTTTGTTAATACTTGAACTTCAATTTACTCAATTGTCATTGTTTTCAACATACTTCGATAGGCTTCAAGCGCATTCGATTTGGAGATAAACCCGTGGTATTTTCCATTTTTAATCACCGGTAGGAAAACGACTTTGGCCTTTTCAAATTTATCCATTACCGTTTCCATGCTATCCGTTGGGTAGATAATTTCTTTCGGAGGATGCATAACTTCGTTTATCGGTGTGTATTTTACCTTGAAATCGCTGAAAATAATTTCGCGAATTTCATTAAAATAAATCACACCAATTAATTCCCTCTCGTCATTAACTACTGCAAAAACTACCTGATCTGAGTGGGAAATTAACTCAACCAAAGCCAACAAATTATTTTCCAATTTAACCGTTAAATAATCGGTTTGAATAATAGAATTTATATCTAAAGTGGCTAAAATATTAGTGTCTTTATTACTTGTAAATGCATTTCCTTTTCGAGCTAAATTTTTCACATCCAAAGAGTGTTTTTCAAATCTTTTTGAAATTGCAAAACTAATTGAAGAAACAATCATCAGCGGTATCATTAAGTCGTAACCACCAGTAATTTCAGCTATTAGAAATATTGCAGTTAAAGGTGCATGAAACAATCCGCTTAATATTCCTGCCATTCCCACCATAGTAAAATTACTTATTGGCAACTTGGTAAACCCGGTTAAATTAATCAATTTCGAAAAGAAAAATCCAGTGTAAGAGCCTAAAAATAAGGATGGAGCAAAATTTCCTCCGTTTCCACCACTACCAATTGTAATTCCCGTTGCAAAAACCTTCAACAACATCGTAGCACCAACGAAAATTAATAACGCCCAGCTATTGTTTCTGAAATCACTAAATAGCGTGTTTTCTAATAATTGTCCAGGATCATTTTCTGATAAAGTCCGAATACTTTCATAACCTTCACCAAATAATGTTGGAAATACAAAAATGATTATCGCTAATAATGACGCACCAAAAATCCCTTTTTTATACGCACTCAATTTCAATCTTCCGAAAAAGTGTTCCACTCTTTGAAAATTCCTAGAATAATAAACCGCAATAAATCCGGCGAAAATTCCCAGCATAATATAATATGGAGTAAAGTGATAATTGAACGATTGCTTTTGATCGAAATTTAACAAAATACTTTCGTCTAAAACCATTTCAGAAACTAAAGCGCCTGTTGCTGCAGCAATCATTATTGGTGTAAATGCTGAAATACTCACATCGACTAAAAGCACTTCTATTGCAAATAAAACTCCTGCAATTGGGGCGTTAAATGCTGCTGCAATTCCTGCCGCAACGCCGCAACCTATTAATAAAGTTCTGTCTTTATAACTTAATTTATACCGTTGTGAATAATTAGATCCAAATGCCGCTCCGGTAATAACGATGGGACTTTCCAAACCCGCAGAACCTCCTAAACCAACTGTTAACGAGCTGGTTACAATTTGCGCATACATTTGTTTTTTCGGAATAATACTCGATTTTTTTGCTACAGCATATAAAATCTGTGACGTTCCTTTTTCAATGGTACCGCCTAAAAGTCGTTTTACAACAAATAGCGTCAATAGAATTCCTACAATTGGTAAAACACTATTGATGAAACTCAATTTTAAAATTCCGTTGATTTCTGTGGCAAATGAAAATACCGAATGCGCAAAACTCTTTAAGATAATTACAGCTGCAGCCGATGAGATTCCAACCAATACGCTCGACATGAAAATGAACTGTTTTTCTGTCAGTTTTGATTGCGCCCATCCCACAGCAGACTCCAATTTATATACGATTCTTTTCAGCATTGTGTTTAGTAAGGTGCGAAATTACTTTTATTATATTGTTATATCAATTTTCTTATGGCTTCTTTTCTGCTCAACGGTTTCAAATCGGTGTTATTTACAAAATTCAGTACCAAACCTGGATTTACGCTTCCGTATTCTCTTAAAGCCCAGCCGATTGCCTTTTGGATAAAAAAATCTTTCGATTGAGAGTGTTTTACACATTCTGAAAATAGCAATTCGTGATTGGTATTCTTTTTATAGCCCAATTGGAAAATAATGGCGCTTCGATTCAACCACCTATTCTCGGAATTTGAAAAGCGTTCTATTACTTTTTCGGTTTCTTTTGGGAATTCAATTAAATATTGCCCCAATAGATATTTCGAAATAGTATCCACGCTGTCCCACCAAGAATTGGTTATCAAAAAGGTTTCTATCAATTTAACATCGTCTTTTTGATAGTTTTTTTTCAAATTTTTAATCAGAATTTCAATTCCGCAATAATGCAATTCACGAAATTCCTCTTTCAATAAAGTCAATGCGATTTCTCTATAATTTTCAGAAATTTCTTGTATGTTTGATTTTAGTAAATCTTGGAAAATGGCCCTTCTTTCTTCCGATTTTATACCATAAAATGAAAACAAGTTTTTCATGTACTTTTTCATTTGAAAGGCATTTTCTTCGTTTCTTTTTTGGTCGAAAGCAGCTTCTAATTGTGAAATAAAACTCATTTATTGTAAAAAATTTTATTTACAAAGTAAGTAATTTTTTTGAAGAAAATGCTCGTAATTCTTCAAAGAAATGGGTAAAATCTTGTTCAAATTCCGAATAATAAAGTTTTAATTCGGTGACAGAATTTCGCATCATCGAAACGTTTTTGGTTCGTCGGTCCATTTGCGTAAGTATTTTTTCAATTCCATCAATGGATCTGTAATTCAATAACCAGTTTTGCTCAATCATGTAGGGTTGCATCATCTTCGCTTTTTCGGTTAAATGGTTTTCATAAGTGGTTAATGAAGTATAAAAATTTGAGACAAAATTTTCAAGCGATTCTTCAGAATAGGTTTTCCAATTTTTAGCTAAAAAGTGATCGAAAAATACATCGACAATAACCCCAGAATAATGGTGGTATTCCGAGTGCAATCGTTTGGTGCATTTTCGAAATATCGGATGAGCGTCTGTAAAAGTATCTATCGCACGGTGAAGGACAATTCCTTTTTGAATTTCAGAATCATAAGTCAAGTATTGGTTTCCACGAACTCCATCGGCCATAAAGTTGCCAATTTTTATTAAGTCTGAGGACCCAGAAAGGTAAATGTGCGCTAGAAAATTCATTCCCCGAAATTATGAATTTTATTCCAAATGAATCTTTAATCCTACATCAAATTATTATATTTGCATAAATATATTTAATCATGACTTTAATAAAATCAATTTCAGGAATTCGTGGCACTATAGGTGGGGTAGTAGGTGATAATTTAACGCCAGTTGACGCAGTAAAATTTGCTTCGGCCTATGGAACATTCCTTAAAAACAATAGCAATAAAGAAAAATTAACGGTGGTTGTAGGTCGCGATGCCAGAATTTCGGGCCCTATGATTCACAATTTAATTACCAATACATTAATAGGATTGGGAATTGACATCATCGATTTAGGTTTGTCAACGACTCCCACAGTTGAAATTGCAGTTCCGTTAGAGAAAGCCGATGGTGGTATTATCCTAACTGCTTCTCACAATCCGAAGCAATGGAACGCCCTAAAATTATTGAATAGCAAAGGGGAGTTCCTGAGCGCTGCTGAAGGAGAATTGATTTTAAAAATCGCTGAAGACGAATCGTTTGTCTTTTCTGAAGTGGATGATTTAGGTACAATTTCTGAAAACGAAGCCTACATGGATATTCACGTTGACGAAGTTTTAAACCTGCCTTTAGTAGATGTTGAAATTGTCGCTAAACGCAAATACAAAGTCGTTGTTGATGCTGTGAACTCTTCTGGGGGAATCATAATTCCTAAATTGCTTGAGCAAATGGGGGTTGAAGTGGTGAAATTATATTGCGAACCCAACGGGCATTTCCCTCATAACCCAGAACCGCTAAAGGAACATTTGGGTGACATTTGTAAATTAGTTGTAGAAGAAAAAGCCGACTTCGGAATTGTTGTTGATCCTGATGTGGATCGTTTGGCGTTTATTTCTAACGATGGTGAAATGTTTGGCGAAGAATATACTTTGGTGGCTTGCGCCGATTATGTGTTGAGTAAAACTCCTGGAAATACAGTTTCGAATATGTCGTCTTCAAGAGCTTTACGCGATATTACCAACAAGCACAATGGTTCCTACCAAGCAAGTGCCGTGGGGGAAGTGAATGTAGTAGAATTAATGAAAGCAACCAACGCGATTATTGGTGGCGAGGGCAACGGTGGAATTATTTACCCAGAGTTGCATTACGGTCGCGATAGTTTGGTAGGCGTGGCGTTATTCCTAACGTATTTAGCCAATCAAGAGAAAACTGTGGCGGAATTGCGAGCGAGTTATCCACAATATTACATGAGTAAAAACAAAATTGAGCTTACTCCCCAAATAGACGTTGACGCGATTTTGGTTGCCATGACCGAAAAATACAAATCAGAGGATATCACCACAATTGACGGGGTGAAAATTGACTTCGCTGAAAACTGGGTACACCTTCGTAAGTCGAATACAGAACCTATAATTCGTATTTATACTGAGGCCAAAACCCAAGACGAAGCCGATGCTTTAGCACTTCGAATTATCGCTGAGATAAAAGGGATAGTGGGGTAAATCCTCACCCCAGCCCTCTCCAAAGGAGAGGGAGCCGAGAAGGGGAGGTGGTTTAGATGCTGAAATAAGGTCAGCAAGACAAACGCTAATTACCCACAATCACTAAAACTTATATTCAACTCCTATTGAGAATACTCTGTTTTTAGAGGCGCTTGTTCCTGGGGAAACTGTTTTCTCTACATCGCTGAAGCCAATATTGTATCTCGTTGCTAATGAAACATTTTTGGAAATTTCGTAGCCCAAACCAAAATTCAATCCAAAGTCGGTTGAATTATAAGATGATTTAGATTCAGTTGAACTTGATGGTAAACCTGAAATTGAAGAATCTATTTTTTCAGTTGCAGCTACTAACATTGACAATTGTGGTCCTGCTTGAATACTGAATTTTTTTCCTGTATAATATTTAGCCATAACAGGAAGTACAATATAATTTACTTCTAGGGTTTGTGTTGCCTTTTGACCATTATAAACTATTTCTAATGCTTGACCTTGCATCGAATAAAACAACTCTGGTTGTAAATAAAACTTTTCTGAAACTTTAATTTGTCCAAAAACTCCAATATTTATTCCAATAACATTTTTTAATGAGGTATTTACACCTTGATAAGCTTGGACAGTTATGTCCTGAGAAGCAACATTTAACCCACCTTTTACTCCAAACTTAAAGTCTTGAGAAAACCCATAAACAGAACAGAACATCATTGTTGTTAAAATTACCTTTTTCATTTTTTATTTATTAAATCGTTTTGCTTACTCTATTCGGTTTTCAGCGTACCCGTTTATTTCCTCACCCCAGCCCTCTCCAAAGGAGAGGGAGCCGCGAAGGAAAGGTGGTTCGTCATTGCGAGGAGGCACTAAGCTGTCATTGCGAGGCACGAAGCAATCTCATGATGCTAACGTGAACTTCAACAGATTGCCGCGCTCCGTTGCACTCCGCTCGCAATGACGGGCACGAAGGTGTCATTGCGAGGAGGCACGACGTGGCAATCTATACAAACAATGAAAATTTTCTGATTGCCACGTGCGGTATGCACTCCGCCTATAACCCCTTTAAAGTGGTTGTTTACTACTTTTAACACGTCCTATAAGTACTTTAAAGTGGTTCAAGACCACTTTTAATACGCTACCTAACCACTTTAAAGTAGTTCAAGACCACTTTAAACACGTTATACAACCACTTAAAAGGGGTTTGAGACCACTTAAAAGGGGTTACCCAACCACTTTAAAGTAGTTAGCAACCACTATTAAGTACTTATTTGCCTATGGCGTTGCAGTATCAGTACTGCCTGAAGGGCGACCACTAAAAAACTGAGCCATTTCTGCGACCTTAGTCTGAAATCCTACCGCACTCGTTGAGGCTTTGTATTTTGCGAAGTCATAATCGGTTAGCGACGCCTGGTAGTTGTCGTAATCGTGTAGGATCTTGGCATTTCCTAGTCCGTCGATAAGGCTTTGTAGTCGGATAACTGCGGTTTGTAGAAATTCACGAGTGTCAAAATCGCTATTGAATTCAGCCCAATCTACATCAGGGCTACTCAAAGCGGGTTGGGTGTCGTTGAAGGTTTTTACCTTATTAATAATGAGTTTGTTTTGCTCGTTTACACTCCCATACTGTTGGCGTTCGGAAGGAGAGAGGTTGGCTAATTTTGTAGAAACAGCAAGTTCTATACTTGCTAGGGCAGTGTTAACCGCAGTTTTCTCAGCAGCGCTGAAATGACGAGAATCGAAATTAGTGAATGACATATAGGGTTAAGATTTAAGATTTAAGAATTTAGATTTAAGAATTTAGAATTGAAAAATTTAGAATTTAAAGATTTAAAGATTATGGTTGTTCGCATACAGCCTAAAGCCTAAAGCCTCAGCTATCTATTTTCTAGACGATCAATTTTATCCCGAAGCAGTTCAATAGTTGTTTCTGCGGATTTTAATGAAACTTCATATACAGATATCAGTTTGTCTTTCAGTTCATCGGGGTTTTCAGTAGGATTGTATTTTATATCGCAATCCACCAAATTGAATCCGTTTTTGAATTTGTCGATGAATTTTTTTGATGGTGGAATCTTACCATTCATAATATTAGAGATACTGCCTTTACTCATTCCTGTTTTTTCCGACATTTCATTGTTGGTTGGAACGTTTGGCAATAGCTTTAATGTTTTTTTGAATTCCTCTTGTCCGTTATATCGTTTTACATCAATCATAACAGTAAGGAATTACGATTGGAAAGACTAGGAATAATGTAAGAGTAGATTGCAATTATGCAATTGAGGAAGAAGGATATCAGCATAGAATTATTTTTAATGGTTTGTAATTTTGGTAAACGTAGTCATTATATTTATTAATGAGGTATTAAAAGTTGCGCGTTTTTTAATACAATTGAAAAATAAATCCTCACCCCAGCCCTCTCCAAAGGAGAGGGAGCCGCGAAGTAGAGGCAATTTGTTATTGACTAGCCTACAGCTTACAGCTTACAGCCTTCAGTCTACAGCCTAACGCTTATATGTCTTATAGAATTGAATTTTAGCTTACCGCTTTTAAAAATCCTTGGCAAAAATCCTCACCCCAGCCCTCTCCAAAGGAGAGAGAGCCGCTAACGAGAGGGAGCCGCGAAGGAGATACGATTTGTTATTGACTAGTACGACTAGCATACAGCCTATAGCTTATATGTCTTATAGAATTGATTTTTAGCTTACCGCTTTTAAAAATCCGTGTAATCTGTGTAATCTGTGGCAAAATTCCTCACCCCAGCCCTCTCCAAAGGAGAGGGAGCCGCAAAGGAGAGGGAGCCGCGAAGGAGATGTGATTTTTTATTGACTAGCCTACAGCTTATAGCTTACAGCCTAAAGCTTATATGTCTTATAGAATTGATTTTTAGCTTACCGCTTTTAAAAATCCGTGTAATCTGTGTAATCTGTGGCAAAATTCCTCACCCCAGCCCTCTCCAAAGGAGAGGGAGCCGCGATGAATAAATAAATAAATTAATTAATTTGATTTTATATTGATTATTGAACGACGAATCGATTGGGAACATTTATAAGAGCTTATTTGACTTATATGCCAAATATTTTTATTTCTGCCTACAGTATTTAGATTTCAGCAATTAGATATTTGTTATAATTAGTGGAGTTTTAGTTCTAAATTGCAAATGATTTATTTAATTAATAGAAACATTAATTTTTTTAAATAATTCATTAAAACTTTACAATAAATTGTGTGTGGTAAACAATTATTTACTAACTAATACTAGGTGATTTTTCCATCCACTTGGTACAGTATTTATGTCTAAAAACTTTAATTCTTTTTGTTCTGAAATAGCAACTGATTTAGATAGTGTTTCATTTAAAAATTCAGTATCTAGTCTATACATTGCACCAGTAGCAGGATCTACAATTAACATTCCTAAAAATCCTCCTAGAAATATATTACCAAAATACCAACCGTTCAATGAAAATTCAACTGGCACTACTTTTTTATCATACCCTGGTTTGTCAAAAGTGACTTGGTATCTAGCTTTTGAGAAAAAACCATCTCCTGATTTTAATTTTAGTGTTGCAGGAGTATTCCCTGTATAAATTTCAACACCTCTTTTGTCGGTAATTATTATTTTTGCTTCCGATGGAGTACTATTAATTGTTATCGGCCAACTACTTTTACTTACAATACTTGCGCAACTTGTTAATAATATAACCGATGCTGCTGCAATGCTTTTTAATTTTAATTTCATCTTAGTATTTTTATATTTTACCTACTTCTTTTATAGTCTTTGTTCGGCTTTTTTAGACTTATTGTGTTACCACACACATTTTATTAAAAGATATTTTCAAAAGTCAATAATATTTCAAATCTATAAAAAAAATCAATTAATGTTACAACTATATACTATTTTTAATACAATTGGTGAATAATTTTAAGAAATTAAAAGATTTATGGTTAATAGCTTAAAGCCTACAGCCTACAACCTAAAGCTTATATGACTTATATGGTAAAATAAAAAAAAAGTGCCCTCATTTCTGAAAGCACTTTTAATTGTTGTAAATGTTGTAGTTATATTATAAAGCAGATTTAACTGTTTTGATAATTCTTGCAGCAATTTTGTAAGGATCACCGTTTGAAGCTGGACGACGGTCTTCCAACCATCCTTTCCATCCTTTTTGAACGGTCATTAATGGAATACGGATAGAACAACCTCTGTCAGATACTCCGTAAGAGAAATCGTTGATAGATGCTGTTTCGTGTTTACCTGTTAAACGTTGGTCGTTATACGCTCCATAAACCGCGATATGTTCTTTAGTCACTGGACGGAACGCCTCGCAAATTCTTTCATAAGTCGCCTGATCTCCACAAGTTCTCAATACCTCGTTAGAGAAGTTAGCGTGCATACCAGAACCATTCCAGTCAGTATCTCCCAATGGTTTAGGGTGGTATTCAATATAGTAACCGTACTTTTCTGTTAAACGATCTAATAAATAACGGGCAACCCAAATTTCGTCACCTGCTTTTTTAGCACCTTTAGCAAACAATTGGAATTCCCATTGCCCACACGCAACTTCTTGGTTGATCCCTTCAAAGTTGATCCCAGCAGCGATACATAAATCTGCGTGTTCTTCAACAAGCGCTCTACCGTGAGTGTTTTTCCCGCCTACAGAGCAGTAGTACATTCCTTGAGGTGCAGGATATCCACCTATTGGGAAACCTAAAGGTAATAATGTTTTAGTATCCATGATAAAATATTCTTGCTCGAATCCGAACCAGAAATCACCATCATCATCAATAGTAGCTCTTCCATTTGAAGCGTGAGGAGTACCATCAGCATTCATAACTTCTGTCATTACTAACCAACCATTTTTACGAGTTGGATCTGGATAAATAGCAACAGGAACCAACAAACAGTCAGATGAACCACCTTCAGCTTGTTTTGTAGAGGAACCGTCAAAAGACCAATTTCCGATTTCAGCTAAAGTTCCTTGAAAATTGTCATGATCTTCAACTTTAGTTTTACTTCTTAAATTTTGCGTTGGCTCGTATCCATCCAACCAAATGTACTCTAATTTAATTTTTGCCATGGTTTATTAGTAATTAAGTTATTAATTATGGTGCAAAAATATATAATTTATTGATTACACCTAAAAATTAGGGGGTATAATTTATTAACAATGATTATTTTTTAGTTAAAAACTATTTTAGAGGGGGGTGTAGTTTTAAAAAAGAGTATTTTTATGTAAATTTCATGTAAATTGATAAAATAGGGTATTTTTAATTCCAACATTTTATATATTTGTAAAGAAATGAACCGATTTATTAATATAAATAGCAATTAGTATGGCAAATTTACGTTTTCAAGCATTGAAAGAAGCATCGAATAGAACGAGTATTAAGTTTGAAGAAACCAATAAAAAGTCAACCATTTTTGGTTCGAATGTTTTTAACGACAAAGCAATGAAGCAGTTTTTAACTTCCGATGCGCACAAGGCCGTTAAAGACGCTGTTCAATTTGGTACGAAGATTGACCGAAAAATAGCCGACTATATTGCTATGGGAATGAAAGAATGGGCTTTATCCAAAGGAGTTACCCATTACACCCATTGGTTCCAACCCTTAACAGGAACAACAGCTGAGAAACACGATGCGTTTTTTGAAACTTCTTATGACGGTAGTGATCCGGTAGAGAAATTTGGTGGAGCACAATTGGTACAACAAGAACCGGATGCGTCTAGTTTTCCTAATGGTGGAATCAGAAATACATTTGAAGCAAGAGGTTATACCGCGTGGGATCCTACCTCGCCAGCCTTTATATATGGTACTACTTTGTGTATTCCAACGGTATTTATTTCCTATACCGGAGAAGCGTTGGATAATAAAATTCCTTTACTTCGTGCTTTATCTGCGATGGATGATGCTGCGACAGATGTATGTAAGTATTTCGATAAAAATGTAAAAAAGGTAACTGCAACATTGGGATGGGAACAAGAATATTTCTTAATTGATAAATCGTTAGTGAATTCGCGCCCGGATTTAATGATGACTGGTAGAACATTAATAGGACATACTTCTGCAAAAGGACAACAATTAGACGATCATTATTTTGGTTCGATACCAACGCGTGCTTTGACCTTCATGAGAGATTTAGAGCAGGAATGTATGTTGCTTGGAATCCCTGTGAAAACGCGTCATAATGAAGTTGCACCCAACCAATTTGAGTTGGCACCAATATTTGAAGAAACCAATCTTGCAGTTGATCACAACTGTTTACTGATGGATGTGATGAATAAAGTGAGTGAGCGTCACGATTTGAAAGTATTATTACATGAAAAACCATTCAAAGGCGTTAACGGATCTGGGAAACACAACAACTGGTCTCTTGCAACCGATACGGGTGTGAATTTATTGAGTCCGAGTAAAACTCCGATGAGTAATTTACAGTTTTTAACTTTCTTTATCAATACGATTAAGGCGGTAAACGATTATGAAGCGCTATTGCGAGGATCGATTGCTACAGCTAGTAATGACCATAGGCTAGGAGCCAATGAAGCACCGCCAGCAATTATTTCGGTATTTATTGGAGAGCAGTTAACGAAAGTATTAGCCGAATTAGAAGGGGTAACCACTGGAAAATTATCACCAGAGGAAAAAACCGAATTGAAATTGAATGTGGTAGGGAAAATCCCAGATGTACTTTTGGACAATACCGATAGAAACAGAACTTCACCATTTGCTTTTACAGGAAATAAATTTGAGTTTAGAGCGGTAGGTTCATCTGCAAATTGTTCGAATGCGATGACCACATTGAATACGATTGTGGCCAAACAATTGAAAGATTTCAAAGTTGAAGTTGATAAATTGATTGACTCAAAAGGCATGAAAAAAGACGATGCTATTTTTAATGTGTTAAGAGAATATATTAAGGTTTCGAAAAACATATTATTTGAAGGCGACGGTTACAGTGATGCTTGGGAAAAAGAAGCGGCAAAACGCGGATTGAGTAATTTTAAAACTACACCTGAGGCCCTGAAAGCCAGAGCATCAAAACAAGCCTTGGAATTGTTTTCAGAAATGAAAATCATGAATCACGTTGAGGTTGAAGCACGTTACGAAATAGAATTAGAAGAATATACTAAGAAAATCCAAATTGAAGGGCGTGTATTAGGAGATATTTCATTAAATCATGTAATTCCAACAGCAATTAGATACCAAAATACTTTGATTGAAAATGTAAAAGGTTTAAAAGAAATCTTCGGTTCGGAATTTGAGAAAATTGCCAAAGAGCAAATCCGATTGATTAAAGAAATTTCTATTCATATTGAGGGAATTAATTCGAAAGTGGAAGAAATGACCAATGCTAGAAAAAAGGCTAACGCGCTTACCGATGCTCAAGAAATGGCCGATGCCTACTGCAATAAAGTAAAACCTTACTTTGAAGTGATTAGAGAGCACTGCGACAAGTTGGAGTTACTAGTTGACGATGAAATTTGGACCTTAACAAAATACAGAGAGCTGTTGTTTACTAAATAATAAAAATCGATTTTTTAAGTTATTACAAATGAACCTGGTTCAATTACAAGAATCAGGTTTTTTTATAAACTAAAAATGTCATAACTTTGATTGTATTTAAAACATCAATTTAGAATAATGAAGTTGAAACTATTATATATAATGTTGCTTTTTAGTTTTTGTAAAATAGCGGCACAAGAAAAATTGGAGGTCTTCTTTGATTTTGATAAATACGACATCAACATGGGTGCCAATCAAAAATTAGTTGATTGGGTGGCTTCATCAAAAAATATTGAAGTTCAAAAAATATATGGTTTTTGCGATTGGAAGGGGACTAGTGTTTATAATGATTCCCTGTCGTGGAAGAGAGTAAAAACAGTTCATGATTTCTTAAAAGAGAGAAATGTAAAAATTAAACCAGATTACGAAATTAAAGGTTTCGGTAAAGATTTTGAGCAATCGAAAATTCAATCTGAGAATAGAAAAGTGACCGTTATTTATGAAATAATAAAAGTTCCAGAACCAAAAACGAAAGAGCAACTACAATTAGAAGAGTTAAATAATTATTTGAAAACTTCAAATGTAGGAGACCATATTAAACTTAATAATATTTATTTTTTCAATAATTCAGCTCGGTTGTTGCCCAATTCAGAACCGGTATTGTATGAATTGCTTTGTGTGATGAATGACAACCCGAAATTAAAAATTGAAATACAAGGGCATATTTGTTGTCAAACTCGTATAGGGGCGTATGATGTTTCTCCATCCAGAGCAAGAGCGGTATGGATGTTTTTAATTAAAAACGGAATCAATAAAAATAGAATGTCTTTTAAGGGATTTGGAACTTCAAGACCAATACATCCTATACCTGAGAAATCAGAACAAGAAGAAGAGGACAATCGTCGTGTGGAGATTATGATTTTGAGTAAATAAATTATCCAATCGTAATTTCACATCCAAAAATTCCGATTATCTTTGCAAACAACTACACAACAAAAAATGAGCTCAGATACAAGTAAAAGATATGCTCTTCGAGGTGTTTCCGCATCAAAAGAAGACGTTCATAATGCCATTAAAAACATTGATAAAGGTTTGTTTCCAAAAGCCTTTTGTAAAATTGTCCCTGATTATTTAACCCAAGACGAAGAATATTGTTTGATAATGCATGCTGACGGAGCAGGTACAAAATCGTCTTTGGCTTATATGTATTGGAAAGAAACAGGAGATATTTCTGTTTGGAAGGGCATCGCTCAGGACGCATTAATTATGAATATTGACGATTTGTTGTGTGTGGGTGCAACTGATAATATTTTGTTGTCTTCAACCATTGGAAGAAATAAAAACCTAATTCCTTCAGAAGTAATTTCAGCAATTATCAACGGAACAGAGGAATTAATTTCCGAGTTAAAAACCTACGGAGTTACGATACATTCTACTGGCGGTGAAACTGCCGATGTAGGTGACATTGTGAGAACAATCATTGTGGATTCAACTGTAACTGCTAGAATGAAGCGCAGTGATGTAATTGATAACGCCAATATTCAAGCAGGTGATGTTATTGTAGGATTGGCTTCTTTTGGTCAATCAAGCTATGAAAATAGTTACAATGGCGGAATGGGAAGTAATGGTTTAACATCTGCAAGGCATGACGTTTTCGATCATTATTTAGCTAATAAATATCCAGAAAGTTTTGATGCTGCCGTTCCTAACGAATTGGTTTATTCTGGCAAAGTGAAATTGACCGATGCTGTTGAAAATTCCCCTATAGATGCAGGGAAATTAGTACTTTCGCCAACGCGTACTTATGCTCCAATTATTAAAAAAATTCTAGAAAAATACAACTCTGATTCTATTCATGGAATGGTTCATTGTAGTGGTGGCGCACAAACTAAAGTGTTGCACTTTGTAAATAACGTTCACGTGATTAAGGATAATTTATTTCCGGTGCCGCCTTTGTTTCAATTAATTCAAGAGCAATCAGGAACCGATTGGAAGGAAATGTACCAAGTATTTAACTGTGGCCACCGTATGGAATTGTATGTTCCAGAAGCTGTTGCAAATGATATAATTGCTATCTCTAAATCGTTCAACGTAGATGCGCAAATCGTAGGTAGAGTAGAAGCGTCAGAAACCAAAAAACTAACTATTTCTAGCGAATACGGTGTTTTTGAATATTAATATTCTAACTATTTTCAGAACCATTAAACCTTAAACTTTAAACCTTTTTTATGTACGAACTCGTTTTTTGGAATTATAAAGAAGGAATTTACCTGAACAACCATTTGGTTTACGAAGCTATTTCTGAAGAACAACCAGTTGATGGATTGGAAGAGCTTCCTATTACGGTAATTCTCAACAGAATCAATTCTCTTTTTTTAAAATGGGAACGTGTGGATGAGAATAGTTGGAAAAACAATAATGGTCCAGGTGCATTCCATGTTCGTGCTACTAATCAAAGTATTAAAATAGATTGTTACGGTACCCAAGGTTCAGACATGGATATTTTGGTTGGAGCTTTAGAAGAATTCAAATGCCCGTTATACGATCCGCAAGTGCCAGAGCGGTATGATGGAGTAGAGTAGTGGATTTTTTAAATTCTTACACTTTTGATTAGACCACTATTTTTTTTTCTTTTTTTGTGGTCACGAAATAGAAATCCGCGCTATCTTTTGGGGGTTTTATCCGCGCGTTCGGGTTTGTCAAATAGAAAATTATTTTTTTAATCTATTTAAAAATATTTTAATTAAAATACAACTTATTAAAAAAGAAGGTATAATAAACCAAAATAAATTTACATCAATTCCTTGTTCTATTTTACGATTGTAAAAACGTAAAGAAAAATCATAATCACAATAAATATGAATAAAATATTTGATGATTATAGAAATAATAAATGAAGCTAAATAAGATTTATAAATACTTCGTTTAAATTTTAAGTAATAAATAAAAAATAAAATTAGTGTGAATGGAAAATAAATAGGGAACCAATCATACCAACCCATCAAACCGACTATAATTGAAAATGCTACCTTTCCAATAGTTTCTATGTTTATAGTTAATGTGGTATGAAAATAATGCAAAAGACATTGATAAATTAAACCAAATATAGTGTAATATGAAACTATATGAATTAGCCAAACAAAAAAAATAGTTTTGAAATTCCCCTCGATCCCGCGCGAATCCCTTCGCGAGGTACTATTTAAAATATTGAAAAACACAAACGCCATCCAACCTTTTTTTTCTCCTGCATAATTTACTGCACTACAATATTTGTAATCTTCAGGTCTAAAAACAATTCCCTTTTTCAACTTTTATATTTTTGCTTAAAGTTTACTCAAATATAAAAAAATTATCTTTTTATACAATTACCACGCGAAAGGATTCGCGCGGGAGCGGGGGCGGCTTCATGAAGTGGCGATGAACCAAGACCAAGCCTTCACAAATATAAACAAAACTTTAAATTAAAAACCATTCGATTTCAAATAAATCCCGTGCCTCGCCATTTCTTGAAACCGCTGTTGGCAGATGGTTTTTATTCCACGAATTTATAAATCGTTAATATATAATTGTCACCATTCATAACATAAAAGTTAAATAAAATTAAAATTTCTTTTACGCCATCATTGTCAATATCTTCTAATATCATTCCAATAAAATTATCACCTTCAAAATCAACTTTCCTTTTGGTTAAAACATTATTCTTTAATATTTGAATTTCTATGGGATACGATTTGGTAAAGTCCGAAGAATATTTAAATGAAAATTTTTTTTCCGAATCTAAATATTTTACATTTTTAGAATAAATATTTTCAAATCGATTAGTATTTAAGGAAATATTGTTTTCATTTCCTTCTAAAACTTTTATTTTTTTTAATTCCTTAAACAATTTTGGTTTTTGCTTATAAATAGTATAATCTTCTAAATATGGATTTGATTTATATAATTCATCAAGTTCTTTTTTCGCTAAATTCTGATGGTCAACATATGACCTTCTAAAGCTAATTTCAGTTAATGCGTCAATTCTCGAAATATGCTTTTTCTCTAGACTTTCAATTTTTGTGTCATTTTTACAACTAAAAAATATTAATATGATTAAAACTAAAAACTTCTTCATAATGTTTAAAATTTCCTTTAATTTTCAGGTTTCTCTCAAAATCTCTGCCAACGTTTCGCGGCTTCAAGAAGTGGCGATGAACCAAGAGCAAGCCTTCACAAATATATACAAAACTTTAAATTAATAACCTTTCCGATTTCAAATAAATCCCGAGCCTCGCCATTTCTTGAAACCGTTGTTAGCAGTAACTTTAATATCCATCATCTTCAAATTTGTGATAAAAGATGCCTTTTTTATTTAATATTTCATATTCAATTCCGAGACTATCTTTATTTATACTAATTAATTTGGCTTGTTGTATTTGTGTTTTAAATTCATCTATATCAGAAGAATAGTAGTCTTTTTTTTCAATTTTTTGAATAATTTCTTCATATTCTGTTCTGCAAATATTTTTTTCAAAAACTCCATATTGTTCGTAAACATAAATTCTTGGCATTGATAGTGGTTGTTGTCTTGTTCTTTCAATACGATAATTTTCATTAAGCTTGATTTGTTGGAAATCATCGATTGTTGAAAAATATAATACCATTCCAAAAAAAGGTAATCCCATAGGAATAATACTCAAAAGGATAAATATAATTAGTGAAAATAGATAAATTCTAACAATTTTTCTTTTCCAATAAGTTATAATTATTAGTGTATTAAGTAATAACCAAGTCCAAGCTATTATTTTATCTGTATAATAACCTCTGTAACTATAATCATAAAATGTTAATATTACTCCAGATATGAATAATATTGAAAATAGAACATAAATAGCTATCAAATATTTGAATTTCATTATTTTACGATTTTTCAAAAAGTTACTGCTAACGTGTCGCGGCTTGCTTTCAGTGGCGTTAATTAATCACTGACCATTACAAATATAAAAATAAGTTTTAATAAGGCAGTGCTTTTTCCAAATAAATCCCGAGCTAAGCAATTGAAGCAAACGGCTGTTAGCAGTAGAACTGTCATATTAACATTGTAAAATAAATTCCACTAACAATTGTCACGATCAAACCTGAGTATAAATAACTTTTGGCTTTCTCTTTTTCTGTTGAATTTCTATAATTAAAAACTCCAAATATTAATGGAATTAAAGTTAAAATTGCTAACCAAATATTTTGAGCCAACATTGCTGCCTCTGAACTTGAATCATCCCCTGAACCAAAGTAAAAAAAGATAAAGAAAACAAGTCCAATAACTCCAGCAGTAATAAAAATAAATTCAATAATTATGAGAAGAATAAATAGACGTAAGTTCATTTTGTATACGGTTTTGAGGTATTACTGCTAACGTTTTGCGGCTTCATGAAGTGGCGATGAACCAAGACCAAAACTTCACAAATATAACCAAAACTTTAAATTAATAACCTTTTCCATTTCAAATAAATACCGTGCCTCGCCATTTCTTGAAACCGCTGTAACCAGAAGTGCTTGTATTATTCAAATTTTCCTTTTTTTAGTTTAAGATGAATTGAGCCTTTTTGATAATATTCTTCAGAAACCATTTCATATAGTTTTTTATTTGCTAAACTATCTTTAGAAAATTGTCTGTACATAAAAATATCATTAAAGTTTTCAGCAATATTATCTCTAATTTCGTAAGGAATTGTGTAAAGTATTTTTTGTTTCTTGTCAAATTTAAATTCTGTATTACAAAAGTTTAAGTATGGTCTATTTATAAACGCTTTATATTCTGCATTTATTTTATTGTTTTTTAATTCGATAACATATGCTATAAATTGATGGCAAGCTCCTGAACCTCTTGCGTCACCAATCAATAAAAACAATTCGTCGGTTAGTTTATAAATTTCAGTAAATTTACAATTTCTGTAATTAGATAAATTATATGAATGTGTTTTTTTGTTTTTTTTATCAACCCAAGTAATAATAGGATAATTTATAAAACCTTGAGTTCCTCCACAATCAAATCCAAATGTATAACACTTCATTTTGGATTCACTTAATGTAGCGGTTCTTGTAAGTAAAGAATCAGGATTTATTTTTTCACCATTATTTATTTTTTTTACGATTATTTCAGAAAGATTTTCTGCCAAATCATCGGTGTCAATATTTTTTCCATAAACATATTTATAATTTTCTAAAATATTAATATATTCCTTTATTTGTTTTGATTCAAGATTTACAGGAATTTTAACAGGAATAAATTCTAAACTATCTTCCTTTATTTTCTTAACTGAATTTTTTGTATTTGATATATCTTCATTCAGTATTTTATGTTGTGAAACCTCATTTTTACAGCCATATGTTATTGATAATAATAGTAGGTAGACATAAAAAGTTGTTTTCATTTTTCTAACAGTTTTTCAATTTAGCGTATTTTTTGTAGCATTTATGGTAACGTGTCGCGGCTTGCTTTCAGTGGCGTTAATTAATCACTGACCATTACAAATATAAAAATAAGTTTTAATTAGACTGTGCTTTTTCCAAATAAATCCCGAGCCAAGCAATTGAAGCAAAACGCTGTTAGCAGTATTACTGTCATATTAACATTGTAAAGTAAATTCCACTAACAATTGTCACAATCAAGCCTGAGTATAAATAACTTTTGGCTTTCTCTTTTTCTGTTGAATTTCTATAATTAAAAACTCCAAGTATTAATGGAATTAAAGTTAAAATTGCTAACCAAATATTTTGAGACAACATTGCTGCCTCTTAAACACCTGACAGGTTTTGAAAACCTGTCAGGCGTAGAAAATCTGTTAGGTTTAGAAAACGCATTTTCTAGCCCCGACAGCAGCGGTATCCTGTTGTGGCGGGGTTCGCCACAAGAGATACAGCGAATGGCGGGAGGGAAGGTGAGGGAAAAACAGTGTGTCTGCTCCTAAAAAAAGAAACAAGCCTTGAATTGTGGTGTATCTTTCAAAAAACTTCCCGAACTTTGCAAGGTATTTACAGCAACAGAATTATTAAATTACTATGAAAATAAATTTAAAACACGGAATAGACCAACTTGTTTTCGGAATGAAACAAAATGATGTTATTGCTATTTATGGGAAACCGAATAGAAACTATAAAGACGAAGATGAAAATGTAATTTTTTCTTATAATTCATTAAAAATGCGACTGACATTTTATAAGGAAGAAGACTTTAAATTGGGTTATATTGTTGCTTCAAGTTATGACATGGAACTATTAGAAAATAAAGTAATTGGTAAAAAAATTAGCGAAGTAAAATCGCAATTGGCTACTAAAGGAATTACGAAATTCACTCAGGAAGAATTTGATACTTTTGAGAATTATTTTAATGAAGACAATTGGATTATTTTACAAACGGAATTTGATGAGGTTGTGAAATTTGAGATAGGAGCCATCATCAATGATAAAGATGAATTTGACTGGAAATTTAAAGGATAATTCTAATAGATTTAAATAAAAAAGGTGTTCAAAACGAACACCTTTTTTATTTTATAAGAATCAAAATTATTTAGCTTCTTTCGCAACCGGTGGAGGAATTCCTTCTAACATTTCAATTTCAAAAATGATATTGGCATTGGGTGGAATAACATTTCCAGCACCTCTTTCTCCATATCCTAATTTAGATGGTATAAAAACTATTGCTTTATCACCAAAAGATAATTTGTTTAAACCCTCAATAAAACCAGGAATCAAACCGTCTTTTTTACCATATTGGAATGGGAAGGGTTGGTAACCATTTTGATCTGCTCTGTTTTTATCAAATTTGCCGTAAGTTTTATTTACTTCCTCATAGCTACTGTCAAATAAAGAACCATCCTCAAGGTAACCAGCGTAATGAATATATACGTTAGCTCCATCAGCAGGTTTTACACCAGCACCTTTTTTAATGATGTTGTATTCTAAACCAGATTCAGTTTTAGTAGAAGTAGCTCTAATCGCAGCTAATTCAGCAACTTTAGCTGCTTTTACAGGTCCGTATTTTTCATTGTATGCTTTTTTAGCTTCTGCTTCAATAGCAGCTTGTTTAGCCTTTTCTTTTGCATCGTCTTCTGCTTTATGAGAGAAATAATCAGCAAATACTTTTGGAGCATCGAATTTTTTTGCTTCAGCACCAACTCTTGTAATGGTAACTTTTTGCATTACATCATCTTGAACGATTGCATTTACTACATCCATTCCGCTTACTACATGTCCAAAAATGGTGTGTTTTCCATTCAACCAAGGAGTATCTTTGTGCGTGATAAAAAACTGACTGCTATTGGTTGCAGGACCAGAATTTGCCATAGCAAGAATTCCACCTTTATCAAAAATTAATTCAGGAAGACATTCATCTTTAAAGCTGTAACCAGAACCGCCCGAACCATTTCCAGCTGGGTCACCACCTTGAATCATAAAATCTTTAATTACTCTGTGGAATTTTAATCCGTTGTAAAATGGCTTTCCTTTTAGTTTTTCATCAGAAACGAAAGTGTTTGTTCCTTCTACTAATGAAATAAAGTTAGCAACTGTTACTGGTGCTTTTTTGTATTCTAATGTCAATACAATTTTACCTTTTGATGTTTCAAAGTTTACAAATATCCCTTCATTTGAATTTGCATTTGGCTTTTGGATTGAAGTAGCGGGTAATTTAGTTCCAACTACTTTCTTTACTTTTTGTGCATAGATGGAAGTTGTAATTCCAAAGAACAATAAAAATAATACTTTAAATTTCATTTTAATCTGTTTTTATATATCCTTACTTTTTTGCATTCTGCTGGGATTTCAGGTTTATTCCCAATTTATTTTTTAGGCATATTTTCTAATAATTCAATCTCGAAAATGATATTAGCATTTGGTGGAATTACATTTCCAGCACCAGCTTCTCCATATCCTAATCTTGCAGGAATGAACAAAACTGCTTTATCTCCGAAAGAAATATTTTCAATTCCTTCAATAAATCCCGGAATCATGCCATCTTTTTTGCCGGCTTGAAATGGAATTGGAATGTATTGTTTAGCAAGCGCTCTTTGTTTGTCAAATTTTCCGAAGTCGGTTGCCACTTTTTCTAAGCTAGTATCAAATAATGTTCCATCTTCAAGGAAACCGGAATAATTGATAAGAATATCTGATCCTTCAACTGGTTTTTTACCATTTCCTTTTTTCACAATTGCGAACTGTAATCCACTTTTTGTTGTGAAGCAAGTTTCTCTTATTTTATTGAAATAAGCAATTTTAGCATCAATTACTGGTTTGTATTTTTCCAAATAAAATTTCTTGTTTTGATCTTCAATTAAAGCTTGTTTTTTCAGGTTTTGTTCTTCATTTGCAAAGAAATTACTGAAAACTTTAACAGCGTCAAATTTTTTAGCGGCTTCCCCTTTTCTAATAATAGAAATTGATTTAATATCGTCATTTTGAACAATTGCGTTTACAGTTTCCATACCGCTCACTACGTGTCCAAAAATGGTGTGTAAGCCATTTAACCAAGAAGTTTCTTTGTGAGTAATAAAAAATTGACTACTATTTGTTCCAGGACCAGAGTTAGCCATAGCTAAAACACCCCCTTTGTCAAAAACTAAGTCGGTAATTTCATCTTTAAATTTGTAACCGGTATCACCGCTTCCATCTCCTAATGGATCACCACCTTGAATCATAAAATCGGCAATTACTCGGTGAAATTTTAAGTTGTCATAAAAAGGTTTCCCTTTGTATTCTTCGCTTACATAACTATTATTTCCTTCTGCTAGGGTTACAAAATTTGCTACAGTTACAGGAGTTTTTTGAAATTCTAATTGAACAAGGATATTTCCTTTATTGGTTTCAATTTCTGCATACAAACCGTCATTTAAATCGCTGTGGGTATCTTTACAAGAAATAAAGGATAAAATAAGTATTAAAAATAAACTAATTTTCGTTTTCATTTGTTTCTATTTTTGTTCTGTGGGTTTACTATCTTCAGGTTTAAAATCGTTTAAAGTTACTGTGCAAATAATTGGTTGATTAGCACCAATTCTCTTTTCGTCTCCATGATAACCAAAGGCAACATGAGAAGGAAAAAGAAAAGTTATTTTTTCTTTTTTGTGCATTAATTTAATTCCGTGACGCAATCCTATTATAATTTTTTGCTCTTTATCTACGTGATATTCTTGTGGTTTCAATTCCAATTCGGAATAAATTATATTACCTCTTAAGTCTTTAATTTCATAATTATAGTAAGCAATATCTCCTTTTCTAGGTCTTAAAGTATCCTGTTCGTTTTTACTTTCATAAACATACCAATATCCTTTTTTTGAAGAGATGTAATTTGAATCGGGGTTGCTTTTAATAATAGAATCTATTTTAGATTCTTCTGAAGCAATCAATTTTTTATTTCTTGCTGCAGATTCTTTTAAAAAGGTGCCTGATGATTGAGAAATTGGCCTTCTCGCTTTTTGTTGACTACAACTCAAAACGAATAATACAGTTATTAATAAAGGTATTATATTTTTAAATAGTTTCATTTAGATTTATATTTTGAGTTATTAATTCTTCAAATTTATTGATAGTTTCTTGTAATGACAAATCTGATTTACCACCAGCTGCATTGATATGTCCTCCGCCACTAAAATGGTCTCTGGCAAACTGATTTACATCAAAATCACCCTGAGATCGGAAAGATATTTTAATGATATTTTCTTCTTTATTTTCAATGAATATTGCGGTAAATACAATGCCTTTTATTGTTAATCCATAATTTACAATCCCTTCTGTATCCCCTTTAACATGTTGGAATTCATCCAATTCCTCTTGCGATAAAGATATATAAGAAGTATGGTATTTTTCCAACACCTTCATGTTTTGCAAAGCCCTACCAAGTAGTTGAAGACGATTATAAGAATTATTATCGAAAAGTAGATTTGGAATGTTGGTATTTTCAACACCTAAATCAATAAATTCTGCTACAATTCGATGTGTTCTACCAGTAGTTTTAGGATATCTGAACGAACCGGAGTCTGTTAAAATTCCAGTATACAAGCAAGTTCCAATTGTTTTATCAATTAGCGAAGTTTGTTCTAAAAATTCTATGAAATTATAAACCATTTCACACGTTGAGCCAAAATCGGTATCTGAATAAGTAAATTCAGCATAATCATCTGGCTTTTGATGATGGTCAATCATTACAAATGGACAATTTGCTGATTGTAAAGCAATTTCCATTTCTCCAACACGATGCAGCGCATTAAAATCTAAGGTGAAAATTAACTCGGAATCGTTGATGATTTTAGTAGCTTCTACTTTTTGTTTTTCATAAATCAGGACTTTTTCAGTGGCGGGAAGCCAGTTTAAAAAATCTGGAAATTCATTAGGAGAAATTACTACAACTTCGTGGTTTAATTTTAACAAAAAGTGATACAAACCCAATGTGGAACCCATTGCGTCTCCGTCAGGATTTCGATGAGGAACAATTACAATTTTTTTTGGTTTTGATAAAAGCGATTTTATCTTATTGATGTCAAAATTTTTCATAGGATGCGAAGTTACATTTTTTTGACAAAATAGAAACATTTTAACATGTTCTTACCAAATTTATTTTGCAATATTTAGCCCCAGCCAAACCGCAAATAATCCAGTTATTAAGCTCAAACCAATGTAAATAAAAGCTATTCCAGATTGGTTATTTTGAAGAAGGTTAATATTTTCAAGGCCAAATGTAGAGAAAGTGGTGTAACCGCCGCAAAAACCAGTTATGAAAAACCATTTAATATTGGAGTTTACCAAATCGTTTTTTTCTAAAAAAGCAATTGCAATTCCAATTAAAAAACAACCTAAAACATTGGTTATTAAAGTTGCTAATGGGAAAACGGATGCGTAATATTTTTCAACTATAATTGCCGTCAAATATCTAAAAGCGCTTCCAATTCCTCCTCCGATAGCAATTAATAATAAAGTTCTAATCATTGTAAAATTACTTAGAAGTGGCTATAACAAAATTTAGTTTTAATTTAACGCCTATTTGCATTAAATCAACTAAATCCTGCACTTTATTATCGGCTGGAACTCTTAGTACTACCGTTTTATCTCCAGAAATTGACGTTTTTTCAAGTAACATTTGTTCTAAATTTTCAAATGCAACTTCCTGTTTGTCAATGTAGTATAATTTATCTTCAGTTACAGATAAACTAATATGGTCTTTGTTAGTGCTTTCGTTTGAAGCTGCTTTTGGCAACGTCAACTTAATTACGTTTGGATTTGCTAATGTTGATATAATTAGAAAAAACAAAAACAAAAAGAACATAATATCACTCAGTGAAGAGGTAGGGATTTCAGCGTGAAATCGCTTATTTCTTTTAATTGCCATATTATGGTTGTTGAATTACGTTAATAATTTCTAAAGTTTGTTTTTGAACTTTCAATGAAAAGTGGTCAATCATCATATTGAATAAATGGTAAGCTGAATAAGCAACTACACCAACTACAAGACCAGCGCCACTACTAATCATTTTTTCATATAAACCTCCAGAAATAGTTTGAATATTTAAATTTCCAGTGTTTGAAATGGTATGAAATATTTTGATAACCCCAGAAATCGTTCCAATAAAACCTAAAATCGGAGCAATACCAGAGATCAATCCCAAATAACCCAATCCTTTTTCCATTTCAGCAATTTCAACATTAGCTGTTTTTTCCATCACCGATTCTATTTCGCTAATTGGTCTACCAATTATTGAAATTCCACTTTTAATAATATTTCCTGAAGCAGTATTTCCACGACCACACATCATTATGGCATTGTCGATTTTACCTGATTTCAGTTGGATTCTAACATCATTAATCATGTTTTCGTCCTGTTTTGTGGCTTTTTTAATTGATAAATATCTTTCCACAATTACATAAATACAAAAGAAAAGTAAGATAATAATTGGAATAATCATTATTCCACCTTTGAGAAGGAAATCTAAATAAGATACTGAATCTGTTGTGCTTGGAGCCGCATTTGCATTTGCAGCAGCATTAGCAAGAGTGTCTGAAACCGCTGGTGTAGATTGAAGGAAAAAATTTAAAAACATAGTTGTTGTTTAGTTTTAGTAAGATTACAAATTTCAATATTTTTTTCTAAAGTAGCTATAAAATTAGATAATATTTTAAAGTAATATTTCATCATCAATTATAACGTTTTTTTTTTAATCAATAGTATTTAATAAATAAAATAAGATCATGTAGGTTAATGTTAAATTTATAGATATCTAGTGGTATAAAGTAAAAAAAAGCAAAATTTTAATTTTATTTATATATATTTGAAAAGTATTAAATATCTGAATAACCAAATAAACTAATTTATTATGAAATTAAAATTACTATCTACATTATTGTTCTTAATTTCTGTTTTTTCAAATTTTGCACAAACTTCTGATAAGGAAGCTGCAGCAAGAAGTTGGATAAACGAACATTCAAAAGAGTTAAATATTCAACCTTTTCACACTTTTAAACTTACATTTGTAAGAAAAGGATTAGCAGGTGAAACATTACGTTTTCAACAAATGCTAAATGAAGTTCCAGTTTACGATTCAGAAATTGTAGTGAATTTTGTTGAGGGAGACAAAGTTGCTTTTTCATCAAATAATTACGATGCAACAATTGCAAAAATTGACACTAATCCTTCAATTACTTCTGCTGAGGCAATTTCAATTTCAAACAAAGCGCTTAATTTCAAAGGAAGAATTACCTATCAAGATTCTAAATTGTGCGTTGTAAAAAAGGAACAAAACACAGTTTTAGTATACAGGGTAGTAACGAATGCATTTGATAAAACTGGAAGTTGGGAAGTTATGATCGATGCTAAAACAAGTAAAATATTAAGTCAAAAAGATATTGCTGTTTATCACAAGGATAAAAAAAAAGGAAAAGTAAAAAAAGTATCTCAAAACACTAAATTAGTTACTCCAAATTCATTTGTAACAGGATCTGCTAAAGTTTTTACTCCAGATCCACTTTCACAAGCTCGTGTTGCTTACGCAGGAAATTATACTGATAATAACGATTTAACTAATGCCGAATTTGATGCTACAAGAACTCAAGTAGTTTTACCAGAAATTGAATTATTAAATGGAGTATATAAATTAAAAAGTACGTTTGTAGAAATTCAAGATTTGGAAGCTCCTTCTAAAGGTTTGTTTACGCAAACAACTCCAAATTTTTTATATGATAGAGAAAACGATGCTTTTGAAGCTGCAAACGCTTTTTATCATTTAGACAACAGTATGCGTTATATTAATAATACGCTTGGAATTCGTTGTATTCCATTAACTAATTCTGGAGTTTTGTATTTTGATCCTTCTGGTGTTAATGGCGCAGATAATTCTTATTACACTGCTGGAACTCTTACTTTTGGTGAAGGTGGAGTTGATGATGCCGAAGATGCTGACGTAGTTTTACATGAAATGGGTCATGGAATTCACGATTGGATTACTGGCGGTCACTCTTCAAGTTCAACAGGATTGGGTGAAGGAAATGGTGATTATTGGGCAGTTTCTTATAGCCGTAGTTTGAACCAATGGACTTCAGCGGATGCAGCATTCAATTGGGTTTTTAGTTGGGACGGACATAATGAATGGTGGGGAGGAAGAGTAACTAATTATACTAGAACTTATCCGCAAACAGGTGCTACTTATACTGAAATTCATACTTATGGTCAAATTTGGGCTACAGCATTAATGAAAATATTTGATGTAATAGGAAGAACAAAAATGGACAGAGCTTTTCTTGAAGGACTTGCTTTAACCAATAGTGCCTCTAATCAAAAAACAGCAGCAGTTGCTGTCAGACAAGCAGCGATTAATATGAATTATCCATGTGCTGATATTCAAACCATGACTGATAAATTCAATGTTGCAGGTTATGCGATGCCAGCTTTAACTATGACAATGGCGGTTATTGCTAATCAAACTGTGAATGCAGGTGCTAATAACAGTTATACAATTCCTAGTTATGCAACCCTTGGAAATCCAATTTCTGACGGATGTACTGCTACTGTAACTCAATCTCCAGCAATAGGAACTTCAGTTGCACCAGGAGTTTACACAATTACTGTGACTGCAACATCTGGAGCGACAGTGGTTACAAGAACTTTTACATTGACCGTAGTATCTAATTTATCAACAGTTGATTTTGTGAAAAACAGTATTGTGATATTCCCAAATCCTGCAAAAAATCTAATTACAATAAAAGGAGAGTTTAACGGTGCTGAAAATATTACTATCTTCAATTTATTAGGACAAAAAGTTTTGGAGAAAGCAATGATTTCTAATGAAGAAAAAATTGATGTTTCCTCACTTTCCAATGGAGTTTACACTATTTACTTTAACAATATTAAAGTCGGACGTAAGTTCATTAAAGAGTAATTTTTTATAAATATTCAATTAAAACCACAATATTTCATTGTGGTTTTTTTATTTTATTTTGTTCCGTTTAAAACTAATTTTAGGTTTAAGTTCTAATATTATTTTCCTAAATTTGCCCATTAAATTGATAGTTGCTTTTATTTACTATTCATTTAATAACAACATAACATACAACTATACTTTTGCACATGCAACATTATATCTAGTTTTATTTTTTTTAAATGTATTGATAATCAAATATTTATGTTTTATATAAATCAAATATTTGACAAAATTCATTAAAAAAGTTTCCCACTTCTTTCCCACTTCATTGTAAAAACATTATATTTGACTTTTAAAATAAATAATTATGAAAGTGAGTATTGTTTTCTCAAAAAAGAATAAAACTGATTTAAAAGGATATCTTTTTATTACTTATGTCAAAAGAGATAGGGGTATAGTTGAAAAGAAAAAAGTTAGTTTAGATTATTCTTTATCAAAAGATGATTTTGATAAATATTTTAATAAAATTTTTAATCAATTTATACCTAATCGTAAAATCGATTTTAAAAATATCAATGATAAGATAAAAGAGAAAATGGATTTCAATCCTTTTATATTAAAAGTTGATAAAGTGAATTATAAGTTTTTGGAATATATGCAAACTAGAAAAAAACTTAAAAACAATTATTCAACAATCAACACTTATGATAGTAGTTCTAATATGTTTAAAAAATTTATTTATGATAAACATAAAATTACCGATATAGATTTTCATTATATAGATGGTGATTTCATTATTGAAATGGAAAACTATTTCATCAACGAAGGATTGCAATTTTCAACGATTAGATTTTATTTTAATAATTATTCTACAATATTTAATAATGCATTAAAGAATAGTGTTTATTCAGGAATAAACCCTTTTAATAATCATAAAATTAAAGTTAGTGCAAAACCAAAAAAACTTCTTTCAGAAAATGATATTGTTAAATTGTTAGATATTAAAAAAGGGGATTTATATTATATGGAATCTAGGATGTTTCTTTTTTCATTGTTTGCAAATGGATTAAGATGTTCTGATATGATGTTGTTGGTATATGAGAATTTTAAAAATGAGTATATAGAATATTATCAAATAAAAACAAAAATCCCAATGGTTGTAAATTACAGCGATAAAATTGTTTATATCCTTATGGAAATGTTTGATTTGCTAGATGATTATAAAAAACTTGAAGATGAAATGATGATACATAAGCCAGTTATATTGCCGTATAAGATTGCTAAAAGAAGATTGATAGGGACATTAAAAGATAATAGAGTAGATGAAGATTATGACTTTTATTTTGGTTATAATATAAAACCAAACGACAGAGAAACTAAAATAATTATTGATGAATTGGTAAAGGTGGAAAAGAATATAAACCTCCATTGTAAAAACAAAATAAGTAATTATTTAAAAAAGAAAGACAAGAAAACACTTTTGTTTAAAGATTTTGTTAAATCAGAATGTTTTAAAGATTTTGATAAAACTAAACCAATGAATGAAGAACAATTTAAAACCTATAAAAGTAGATATACTTCATATAATGCAAAATTAAAAAGGATGTCAAAACATTATAAGTTGTCAATTGAAGATATTACTACTCACGTTTCCCGTTTTACATTTACAAATGTTTTGTTAGAAATAAATGGAATAAATTTGAATGACATTCGTATAGCATTAGGGCATACCAATCTAGCCACCACTCAAAAATATATCCAGACTGGCTTTGATTTTAAAAAATCAGATTTGGTAAATAGCGAAATCAATTATAAATATAGAAGAGATTAAAGTTCTCCATCACTCAAAATTGTATCAAACCATAAAGTGTATCATTTTAATCAATAAAGTTATGGTTTAATGATACACTTTCCGTATCTTTGTAATGTAAAAAATTAAAACGATACAAAATGAAAGTAGTAATATATTCCCGCGTTTCAACGTCCATTCAAGATTATACAAGGCAGACAGAAGAATTGTTAGAGTTCTCAAATAAGATGAACTATGAAGTTGTTTCTACTTTTGAAGAAAAGATTTCCGGAGGTAAAACAAACGAAGAACGTCCAGAACTAATGAAAATGATAAACTATATCAAATCTAATAAAATTGATAAAGTTCTTTGTTGGGAGTTAAGTCGTATTGGTAGAAGTCCAATCGAAGTTCTTAAAACCATTCAGTTGTTGAACGAAAATTGTATTTCACTTTATATTAAAAACCATAATATAGAAACCTTAAATGATAAATGTGAGATAAACCCAATGTCTCAATTTTTAATTCAAATTCTAACCTCTGTTAGTGAAATGGAGAAAACTCAAATTAGACAAAGAATAAAATCAGGTTATGAGAGTTTTAGAAAAAATGGAGGTAAAGTAGGAAGAAAAGAAGGTTTTAAAAAAGATAATGAAACACTTTTAGCAGAACATAAAGATGTAGTTAAATTATTAAAGCAAGGTTATTCAGTTAGAAAAACAATGAAACTCACCGATAAAAGTAGTGGAACCATTCAAAAAATTAAAAAAATCATCATATAATCTTCAATCTTTTTATAATATTTCCTATTAAATTGAATTAAATTAAAACAAGTTATATTAAAATATATTACATTTGATTTTAATTATTTAACATTTAATCATTTTACATTATGGCAAAATCAACTAAAAAAGAAACAATTACATTTAATGGTAGAGAAATTCCACTTACTAAAAAGGGATTACCTAGCCTAGTTCATTTATCAAAACCAGAAAAAGCAGTAGTTAAACAATATGCTATTGCTAAGGAAAATGCAAAACAAGAGATTTTATTGAAAGACTTATCTGAACTGCTTAACAAATTAAAAATTTAATATACAAAAATATAGAAAATATGAAGAATGTAATTATTGCTTTTATACTAATGTTTACGGTTTTGAGTTTCGCACAAGATAAATCAAACAAAAAAATACTGATTGGTGTTTCATATTCTTTAACAAATAATGACATTAGGTATAACAATCCTTTAAGCTTTTATGCAACTTATCAAATTAAACAATGGGGTAAATTAGACATAAATGCAGGATTAAAATCATTTTATTCGAGTACTAAAAACAGTACCGATAATCGTCCTGCTAATTTTTCTAACAAACTTGGCTTTAATCCAAATGTTAGTGCTTCTTATTATTTCCTTCAAGATAAAATGAATACTTATTTTAGTTTAGGATATTATTTTGATAACTCAACATTTAAGCCAACTCCGAGTGGTTTATTTACATCACCTGAACAAAGTATTAAAACTAGTGGATTTACAATTGCTCCTGGGTTAAAATATTTTGTGCATCCAAATATTTTTATAGATACGAACTTAACTTTAATTTTGGCTAAAACAAAATATGAATTAGGTGGATCTGAATCGAGTAATAATACTTTTTTCAATATTGGTTTAGGAATAGCTTTTTAAAATAATTTTACTGCCAATAGTTTATATAAAACAAAAGAGGAATAAACTATTCCTCTTTTGTTTTATATAAACTTTATGAAATTAAAAAATCAAAACACAAGAAAAGTTAAAAGAATTAAACCTCAACATTTATTTGAAATTTTTACTAATTGTGATATTGATAAACTCATTAAGGATTTTGACAACAATAACATTGAAAATGAATTAGTAAATAATTGGGAGGTCGTATATTATTTTAATGTTTTAAAAGATGTTTTTACTTTTTCTATTGATGAATATGATTTTATACACCAATCATTAAAATCGTTTATTAGAGATAAGAAAATAGATGAATTATTAAACACATTATGATTAAACTATATTAAATACATATCTTATAGTTATAATTGTCAATTGTGAATAATTCCTTTTGTTTGATTAAGTAATTTACATAATTATTTTTGTCGTTTCTTTTGGTAATGTCTTCAATGTAAATGTTTGGTTTTATAAACGTTGTTTGAATATAGTTTTCTAAATGTTGAGGTGAAATTGTAGATTCTACCACAATATGAGTATGAACCTCACAACTATCGGGGATTTGATTTCCCATAGAAACCTTGGTTGAATATTCGATAACGAAAAGATAATTTAATTTTTCAAATGATTTATTGTAATCTTTGAAAATTCGATTGAATAATTTATTGGTTAAAACAAACCTCAACTCTTCGGTAGTTTTACAGCCAGTATCATTTATGGTTATGGAGTAAATAGGGTTGTTTTGGGAGGTTATTTTATGAAAACTATATCTTATATCGTCCTCAATCATTTGCGTTGTTTTGGGAGTGTTTTTCTTTTTTAGGAGAACCATTTAGTTTGTTTCAGTTTATATATAATTCAACCAAGAACAGATAAATATATATCAGTTCTAATAGTAAATTATTGGTTTTGCTTGTTATTTCCTCTCATTCACTTTTATTCCAGAGTGTGAGAACTCATTTTTTATTTTAATTTCTCGATTTTTATTCGTAATTTTTCAATATTGATTTTCAAATTTATGCATTCTCGTTTCTTGAAATTTTTTTCAAGATTTAACTTTTGATTTTCTTTCTTAATGGTTTCTTCGTGTTTTTTAATCTTATTCCAATTTATCATTTTGTTTATGTAATTTTTCTATAAGAACAATTTCCATCAACTCAAATAAAGTTGTTTCAGGATACAAAAACAGATTTTTATATTTAATAATTTCCGTTTGTTGTTTTTTAAGTTCTCTTTGAACTTTGGATCTTGAAATGTTTAAAAGTTTTTTTATACTTTCTACATCGTAAAAGTTTTCATTATCTCTTGTGAAGTGAATTATCATATTTAAGTGTTTTATATTTATTAGTTAGTTTGTTGT
>CANFJB010000009.1 GCA_947447375.1 Bacteroidota bacterium | reverse complement strand
AAGCCGATGATGTGAAAAGAACCGTGGATACTGCGATTCAAAAAGCTAAATTAATTACCAAACAAAAACCAAAGTTACTATCGGATAATGGCTCGTGTTATATTGCAAGTGAACTAAAATCGTATTTAAAAGACAATTATCAAATGCAGCAAGTGCATGGCAGACCAAATCATCCACAAACACAAGGAAAGATTGAACGCTATCACAGAACCATGAAAAATGTTGTGAAACTTGATAATTACTTTGCTCCAGAGGAATTAGAAGCTGCTTTACAAAAGTTTGTTAACCGATACAATAATGAGCGTTATCATGAATCATTAAACAACTTAACACCTGCAGATATTTATTTTGGAAGAGGAGAAATGATATTAAAAGAAAGACAAAAATTAAAGAAAATTGCAATAATTAATCGCAGAAATGAGTACCAAAAATTAAAATTAACAACAAATCAAAAAAAACATTTATCTTTGAATTATTAACTAAATACTCTCTTAGGAAAAGTCCACTTTAGTTTGAAGACATACATAATATTGATAATTGATAAAATAATATAGATTTGTTTAATTAATAAATTGTTAAATAAATGAATATTTCTAAACTATTAACATAAAAATTAAATCATGAAGTTAAATTCAATTTTAGTAAAATCATTAGTAATTTTTGTATTTGCATCCACAATCTTAAGTTGTGGAAACAAACAAAATGGAGATGGACTAACCAATACCGATGCAAAACCTGAATCTGAAAACACAGAAGTAAATGCTAATGAACAAGCCAAGCCCAATTTAATAGTAATACCTAGTGATGAGTTATTACAAAAATTCGGCATGCTAAAAGAAGAGGAAGCGCAAGGAAAAACAATTTACATTAGAGATTTTAAACGTTATTTATTAAAAGACCCTAACGCTAAATTTATTATTGCTTCAATCCAATCCAGTTTTATTAAAGCTGGTTTCCCATTAAATGATTTAGAACAAACTTTAAAGTCATTGGATGATCAAGAAATTGTTGATGACGTTGATAATATTCAAAAAGATGCAAAAACAATGTTGTTAACAACAGTAGGGCCAGATATTATTTTGGAATTGGATTACGACTTGAAATCGGATTACAAAAGTCGAAATTTGAGTAAATCTTTATCTTATACGCTTAGAGGGATTGATGCCTTTAGTAATAAAGTAGTCGCTACCATTCAACAAACTGGATTTAAAAATGATAAAGCAGATAATGATTCGGGAAGTTTGATGAAAAGTGCCTTGGATCAAGATATAGCTAATTTTAAAAAACAAATTACGGGTTACTTTGGTGATATTATTAAAAAAGGAAGAGAAATTACCGTTAGAGTTGCTATCGATAAAGGAATTAAAATGAGTATGGATGATGATTGTTTAGAAGGAGATACTTATGCTGATTGGATTATAGATTACTTAAAAAAACATACTCAAAAAGGGGCATATAAGTTAGAACGTAATACTGATACAGAACTTTTTTTCAGAAATGTTAGAATTAAAACTTTAAATGAAGATGGCACTCAGTATAGTGCTTATGATTTTGCAAAAGATTTGAAGAAGGCTATGGATAAGGGTTGTGGAATGAAATCAAAAAACAAAACTCAAGGTTTGGGTGATGCTTATATTGTAATAAAAGGAATGTAAAAATTGGAATATGAAAAAAATTAGTATAAATATTATTGTTGGGCTTTTATTCTCTTTACTATTAATTTCTTGTAAAAATTCAGAGGAAACGCCAAAGTTTAACCCTTCAGTAAAAGAGGGTACTACTTCGGAAGTAGATACTGCGAGAGAACAAAAGTTATTAGAGAAAAAAGCCAATTTTGAAGCCGCTCAAGGCCAAAATATGGAGCAAGAGTTGCTTAAATTTGATGGCAAAGTTAAATTGACTGTAATGGTTCCATCTGATCAAGGTCTTCCCCCTGAAGAGATGAAATTACTTGAAAGTAAGTTAATGCAATTGGTAACTGCTAATGGAATTGGTGGACTTGGTGGTAATCCACGTTTTATAATTGCACCTGTAGTTACAATTTTGAAAAAAGATGTTACTAGTTCAGCTCAAACAAAATTTGCTATTAAATATAACGTAATGTTTTATGTAGCTGATATTTTAACCGGAACTGTTTATGGTTCCTATGCAATGAAGTTTACAAGTATAGAGTCATCAGAAGCAAGAGCATTTATCGCTGGATTTGAAAATTTAAATTCAAATGATAATGGTTTTCAAGAATTTTTGAAATCTTCACAAGATAAAATTATAAACTATTATAATAACAATGGAGATAAGATAATCTCAGAAGCTAAAAATTTAGCAACTCAGGAAAAATACGCTCAAGCTATAGCTTTATTAGAATCTATTCCAATGGAGGCTAGTTCAGCTTACCAAAAAGCTGCAAAAGTTACACCTCAAATTTTTCAAAAATATTTGAACAAGGAGTGTGCAACTATATTAGGAATGATGAAATCGTCATTAGGAACCTACAATGATAAAAGCGCTGCTGGATATAATGAAGTAGCAATGGGTTACTATAAAATGATCCCTAGTCAAGGAAATTGTAAAAAAGAAGCAGATGCTTTATACTCAAGCTATAAAAGAGGTATAAAACCTCAAAAAATAAAAGATTGGGAAAAGGCGGATAAAGAATGGCAGTTTAAAGTAAACCAACAAAACTCTGATAATAGTTTCCGACAATTACAAGAAGAGATGAAAGCTAAGATTGCTATTGAAGGTAATGCGTGTTTGCTAGATAAATATAAAAAAGATGCGGCCTACGATAATTTGCCATGGTTGAGAAAACTCATTCACATTGGAGACTATGATCCTTTTGATGGTTATAAACCGAATAATGACTGTAAATAAAACTAACATATTATGAAAAATATAAAACAAATATCAATCCTTTTTTTAATTTCTTTAATGTTATTTTCATGTAAAAGCGAACAGGAAAAAGACGAAGCTGAAACAAAGGATTGTATGGAAGCAAAAACTGAAAATGAAAAATTCAAGTCAGTAGAAGAAGCTTTAGCTAATTATGACTTTTTAACCGCAAGGAAGTATTTGTCTTGTTATCCAAATACCTATTATTTGTCAGACGGAAGACGAGAAAGTTCTATTTATGATTGGAACAAAAACACCAATAAATATGTTGAAAAATTTACATTGATAGTAAAAGCGGAAGTATCTTACTTGATTGCCAATGGTGAGACTGTAAAAGCTCAGAATGTAGCTTCAGAGTCGGGTATGGAAGAAGAATACCAGAAAGCCATACCAAATGTTATAAATACATTAATGGGGAAAAGAGAATACGAAAGTGTTTTTAGTATTTTGACTACTTGGAAATTTGAAACTTCTTTTAACCCTGATGTTTCAGCTAATGACGATTACTATTCATCTAATTTAAAATATAATGAAGAAGCTCAAAAGTACAACGACATTATTGACAATGTCTTAAAAGCAGCAATATTAAATGATGATTCAAAAACGGCAAAAAAATGTTTGCCGTTGTATGTTCCATTTGCGATAACAGATCCAAAAACAGCTAAGAAAGAGGAAAGAGAACAAAAATCTATTTTGAAAAATGAGGCTAGAATAGCTGCAAAACAAAAGATGGCAGAATCTGGGATGTAATTCATTATAAATTATTTATTTCAAGGTATTTTAAATAATCTAATTATTAAACTTTATAAAATAATGTTACTAAAAAAAAATAAAATTGAATCTATTTTTTTCTTACTTGGGTCCTTTATTATCTCTTTACTAATTAGTTGTGGAGATGAGAAAATGGATAAAGAAAGGGATAAATTTAAGGAAAAATACCATTGTGATAGCTTTCAAGATTGTTTATCTAAAAATGAGTTTGATGGAGCTTATGCTTTTTATTCGCTAAAAAAGCAGGAAATTGAAGCTATGGGCTCAAAGACAGTAGGTGGTGCAAATGAAAAAAGAAAAAAAGAAGAGGAATTAAATCAGAATTATCAGCAATTAATAAGTGCACAATTTTCATTTTGGGTAAAGCAAAAAAATTTTGAGACAGCATTCAATGTACTTCAAGAATTTAATTTTGAGGCTAAATACAATTTAAATACAGATGATGAAGATGAAAATGTTAGATACAATGAAGAAGTTTCATTTTACAATAATCTTTTGGATAGCCTAATTAATAAAATGATTATTGAAAGTCAACCAAAAAATATTTTATTACTTTATTGCAAGTCATTTAAACCAATTGTTATAGGTGATGTTAATAATAAAGGTGTTCTTGGAGGATTTAATTCCTATGTACTTTCTGATCAACCTTATAAGTTGGCTATTGAAAAGGTAAAAGAATTATGATAACTTCAGAATAATAACTAAAAAACTAAAATAATGGGTTTATTTTCTAAAGTAAGAAATGTACTTTACACCTCTGCTAAAACCTTAGGAGATGTTCAGGCGGTAAAGGAAGGTAAGGTGATAACAAGAGTTAAAAATAGAATTAAAGGTAAAATTGTTGGTAAATTTCTAAGTAAGTTATAATTGCAAATTCTTTTTTATGGGTTGTATTCTAAGGCTTGGAAAAATTCTATTATACATTTTGATTGCTATTGCCATAATTATATGCCTAATTTACCTAATTACCATTATTTTTAATTTACAAAAATGACAAATTCTTTTACTGAGAAACTAAAATCAATACCTTTTGTTAAAATCGATAACAAAGAGGTAGAAAAAAAACTTCAAAATAGACCATTTACTAAAATAATTGTTGACATATTGGATGGAGACTTATGGTCTTCTAAAGTTAGTTTTTGGGGAAATACAATACTAATACTGTTAATTAGTTTAAGTTCATTAGAGGTCATATTTAGCTCGGATACTTCTTTAAGCGGGTATGTTAGTTTTTTTAATATTATTTATTTTACTACCAGTATTTTATTTTTATTTGAAATAATCTGTCGTTTATCGTTTGCTAACCTAATAAATCCAAAATATCAAGGAATAAGAGGGGTTTTGAATTACCTCTTTTCTTTTTATGGATTAGTTGATATTCTATCAATCATCCCTTTTTGTAATGCTCTCGTTGGAATTAATACATTTCATTTTCTGAGTATTATAAGAATATTTAGAGTTTGGAGAATTGTTCGATATATACCCGCATTTTCAAGTATTACAAGTGCATTTAGAAGTAAGCGTGATGAAATATTGGTATCTTTACTTGGAGTTATATTACTATCCGTTACATTATCTGCTTTTATTTTTTATGCTGAATTAGGAAATGGTTCAAATGGTTTTAAAAGCATTATGGATGTTTTTGTTTGGTCATTAGGTAAATATACTGGTGATTACGGTTCAATAGCTGAAGCTATTCCTATGACTATTATCGGGAAATTTTTAGCCACGCTAAATGGATTTTTAGGTTTAGCCTTGTTTGCAGTTCCTGCTGGACTTTTAGGTTCTGCTTTTATTGATGAATTAAGTGATAAAAAGCAGAAAAAGTTTATGGATACAAGAATTAGTGAAATAAATCACTTTTTTGATAGTGGATATAAAACTAGACACTTATTAAATAAAAGAAAGTCTCATTTTAGATATTTATCTTTCGATGCCCTTCAAGCAAGACTTGTATATTCTGATAACGAAATATTAGAATGTGTTAGAGAAGCTAATAATCTTAGGTTTCGTCCAATGAAATCTAATGATGATTTAAAGTTTTCGGACATAAAAATAATTGAAAGATTTATCAATAATACCACTTATGGTTGTAAAATTATTAATTCAAATTCAAATATTTACATTATCAATCCTTTGGGAGCTATTGAAAGGTGCATTAGTCATTTTTCGCATACGATAGTTGATATTTTAGGGTATAATTATATTTCTCGAGAGTTAAGATTGGTTGACTCAGAAAACGAAGCAATTGGTGGAAATAAAACAAAATATTATTCTGATTTTGATATAAATGATACTAAACAAATTCCAACTGCTTTTGCAGATTTTATGTCAGATTTAGATAGAATTAAAAAAAATGATATTGTCATTTTATTGAGCTCAGGAGCTAGTAGTAGAGGTCAATATATATTTGAATATGGAAATTATAAAGATGTTGAAGAAGTTATTGAAGGTGTTTCTACAATTGACTCTATTGAAATTGTAAATTCTCTAAAAAATGAATTAATGATTAATATGAAAGAAAGTAATTCTTCAATAAATTTTGATTCTTACGCCATCGAAAATCATACTATTGGAAATTTTGATGAAGATTGGCTAGGTAAAGTAATTCGAAAAAAATCTGGGGCCAATGTAATTACGATTTACATTAATATTGATATTTTAACAGGAGATGACAAACTGTATTTTCCTAACTTAAATTTAATTTTAAATACTTTTGAAAAATCCTTCGGAAATCATACCATCAATTGAATACATTCTTCATTATAAATTACTTAAAAGACATTAAATGAAAAATAATTATTTATTGTTGTTAAGCCTTCTTTTTTATCTATTACCAACTAATTTACATTCACAATTATTAAATGTAGACAGGGAAGGTATAGAAAATGAAACTAAAAAAAATTGGATATATTCTACAGATTTATCATTAAGTTCAGATAAAAACAAGCTTAATTTATTAGATATTTCTTCCCAAATTGAAATAGCAAATTTTTTAAAAAACAAATATATGTTCGTTGGAATGTTAAATTATAATTTAACAATGAACGGAAATGAAGTTGTTCAGAATGAGGGTTATTTACAAATTAGATTTCGTGACAATGATAGTAGAAAGATAAGCAACGAATCCTATATTCAATACCAGTGGAACGGGACTTTAGGAATGGAATATAGAAAGCTTTTAGGTTCTAATATCAGATTTAAAATATTAGAAAAAAGTGATTTAGATTTGTATACAGGGACTGGAGTTTTTTATGAAATGGAGCAGTGGAATTTTGGGGGAGTAAATGATATTGACACAAGTCTCTTTCCAGGTACTGTTAGTAGAAATATATTTAGACTTAATCATTATTGGAAAGGTGCCTACAAGATAAATGATAATATTGACATCTCAGGTGTTTCCTATTTTCAGCTTCCTATAAATTCTGAAGTAACAAATTTAAGATGGTTTTTTGATTTTAATACCAATATTAAGATGACCAATAATTTTAACTTTTTGATTCATTATGATGGAACTTATGACAATTATAGATTAGTCCCAATAGCTAAATATTATTATTCTTTGAATTTTGGAATCCAGTTGAAGTGGTAAAATAATTGAATAACCTCTATATTTAAAAATATACCTTTAAAGTGATTTTAAGTTTTTTGTTAAGGCATATTTTCTACAAAATGAGTTAGAAATTCTAACATTTGATTTGAAAATAAGTCAATAGAGTTCACAAAACCCTTATAAACAATGTTTGTAAGGGTTTTTTATTTTGAAGCAAATCGAGATTGTTTTCCCTCACTTTCACACCCGCTATTCGCTTTATCTCTTGTGGCGAACACCGCCACAACAGGATACCGCTAGTATCGGGGCTAAAATTATCATTCAAAATTTCTATTAACCTATTTTTTTCCTACTTTCGTTTTCTAAAATATTTACAATGGCAAAAATTAATCCACACCTTTTATTTAAAGGAAATACTGAAGAAGCGTTCAATTTTTATAAATCTGTTTTTGGAGGGGAATTCGCAATGATCATGCGCTTGAAAGACTTACCAAGCGATCCCAATAATCCAATTTCAGAAAGCGAAGGCAATAAAATTATGAATATCGCACTACCCATTGGAAAATCAAATATCCTAATGGGAAGCGATGTTGCTGAACAATTTATGGACCAAGAATTGGTTACAGGAAACAGATATACAATCGCAATAAGCGCAGAAAGTAAAGAAGAAGCCGAAAATATATACAATGGTTTATCCGCTGATGGATTTATAGAAATTCCATTAGCCGAAAGTCACTGGGGTTCCTATTTTGGAATGTTTGCTGATAAATACGGTATTCAGTGGATGATCGACTTTGACCCAAAATACAATTAATTATCACCAAATAAAAAAGCCTAATTGATTTTTCAATTAGGCTTTTTAACTATTTATAAATCATTTATTTTCTTACAAAAGGCGGTAAAAGCTGGCTACAAACTTCTCCAAAACCAATTCGAACATGCGAATTTTGGCAGAATCCTTTCATGATCACAGTATCATAATCATTAATGAATTTACGCTCCGTTCCATCTTTTAATTTGATTGGATTTTTTCCACCCCAAGTCAATTCTAACATCGATCCAAAACTATCTGGAGTAGGCCCTGAAATAGTCCCCGATCCCATCATATCTCCTGAATTTACTCGACACCCATTAGAGGTATGGTGCGCTAATTGCTGACTCATTGTCCAATAAATGTATTTAAAATTGGTTCTTGAAACCACAGTCGGTTCTCCTTTTTCGGGTTGGATTGCCACTTCCAAATTGATGTCAAAAGCGTTTTTACCTTTTTGTTGTAAATACGTTAAAGGTGTTGGCTCTTGCTTCGGACTCTTTGTTCTAAAAGGTTCTAAAGCATCCATAGTAACAATCCATGGAGAAATTGAAGATGCAAAATTCTTCGCTAAAAAGGGGCCTAGTGGCACATATTCCCATTTTTGAATGTCACGAGCGCTCCAATCATTTAATAAAACCATTCCAAAAATATAATCTTCAGCTTCATGAATAGGAATGTTCTCCCCCATTACATTTACATCAGTAGTAATAAATGCTGTTTCCAATTCAAAATCTATTAATCTTGAAGGTCCGAAAACAGGAGACGTTTCGCCAGCTGGCAATGTTTGTCCCATTGGGCGATGAACCGGAATTCCAGATGGAATTATCGATGAGCTACGACCATGATATCCTACAGGTAAATGCAACCAGTTTGGTAACAAAGCATTTTCAGGATCACGAAACATCATTCCAACATTCGTAGCGTGCTCTTTACTTGAGTAAAAATCTGTGTAATCACCAATTAAAACAGGTAATTGCATTTCAACTTCATCAATATTGAAAATAACTACTTTTTTATGTTTATCGTTATCACGTAACTTTGGGTTTTTTGCATCAAAAATAGTTGCAATTCTATTTCGAACCAATCGCCACGTTTTTTTACCATCAGAAATAAAATCATTCAGTGTGTCTTGCATGAACATATCATCGGTAAGTTCAATGTCTTCAAAATAATTTAATTGTTGTAAAGCACCTAAATCTATTGCGTAATTACCAATTCTAGTTCCAACAGTTACTACATTTTCACGTGTTAGGAAAACTCCAAAAGGAATATTTTGAATTGGAAAATCACTATCATTGGCTACTTCTAACCATGATTTTCTATTAGGATCGTTTGCTGTAATTGGCATCTTTATGTTGATTAGTTTGTTGAAAAATATGTACCAAATATATTATAAACTAGAATTTATACAAACCTTTTTTTTGTAAATTTGCGTTAAATTTAACAACTACTTTAAAATGCAACACGACAACGAAATTTTCGACCTAATTTTAGAAGAACAAGACAGACAAATTCACGGAATTGAGCTTATCGCATCAGAGAATTTTGTAAGCGACCAAGTCATGGAAGCCGCAGGTTCTTGTTTGACCAATAAATATGCTGAAGGATACCCAGGAAAAAGATATTACGGTGGTTGCGAAGTAGTAGACGTGGTAGAACAAATAGCTATTGACAGAGCCAAAACACTTTTTGGAGCGGAATATGCAAACGTTCAACCGCACTCAGGATCTCAAGCAAATACAGCTGTATATCATGCTTGCTTGAAACCAGGTGATAAAATTTTAGGTTTCGATTTGTCTCACGGTGGTCATTTAACACACGGTTCGCCTGTAAACTTCTCGGGACGTTTGTATACTCCGTCTTTTTATGGAGTTGAAAAAGAAACTGGCCGTTTTGACTATGATAAAATTCAAGAAATTGCAACTAAAGAACAACCAAAATTAATTATCGCAGGAGCTTCAGCTTATTGTAGAGACATGGATTTTGAGCGTTTTAGAAAAATCGCTGATAGCGTTGGGGCTATTTTATTAGCCGATATTTCTCATCCTGCAGGATTAATCGCAAAAGGCTTAATGAACGATCCTATTCCTCATTGTCATATTGTAACAACAACTACCCACAAAACGTTACGTGGTCCTAGAGGTGGAATGATTTTAATGGGTAAAGATTTTGAAAATCCATTTGGTTTAACTACTCCAAAAGGAGAGATCAGAATGATGTCTTCTTTACTAGATTTAGCAGTTTTCCCAGGAAATCAGGGTGGTCCATTAATGCACATAATTGCAGCAAAAGCAGTAGCATTTGGTGAAGCTTTAACCGATGAATTTTTCAGATACACACTTCAAGTTCAAAAAAATGCAAAAGCAATGGCAGAAGCATTTATGAAAAGAGGTTACGATTTAATTTCTGGTGGAACTGACAATCATATGATGTTAATTGACCTTAGAAATAAAAATATTACTGGTAAAGAAGCTGAAAATGCATTAGTAAAAGCAGAAATTACTGTAAATAAAAACATGGTTCCATTTGATGATAAATCCCCTTTTATCACTTCTGGAATTAGAATTGGAACTCCAGCAATTACGACTCGTGGATTAGTAGAAAGTGATATGGAAACTATCGTTGAATTGATCGACAGAGTTTTAATGAATCATACTGATGAAGCTGTAATTGAGCAAGTTGCAGACGAAGTGAATGAAATGATGGGCGAAAGAGCAATGTTTGTATTCTAATAAAAATAGATTGATGTTTAAGGTTTATTGTATAAATTTTGAACCTTAAACTTTAAACTAAAATATATGTCAGTTTTAAGATTAAAATTACCTACCGATCCAAGATGGGTGAATATTGTGGAAACCAATATCGAAGAAATCCTTTCTGACCACGCTTGGTGTGAGCAAAAAGCAGCATCCAATGCAATTACAATTATCACAATCAATTCGGAATACCCAGATTTAGTTTCGGATATGTTGGCTTTAGCCAAAGAAGAAATCGAGCACTTTGAAATGGTTCACAATATCATTAAAAAACGCGGTTTGACACTTGCTAGAGAACGCAAAGATGAATATGTTGGCGAATTAGCACAATACATGAAAAAAAGCAATACTGGAAGTCGTGTTTCAGGATTTGTGGAACGCATGTTGTTTTCGGCAATGATTGAAGCTAGAAGTTGCGAGCGTTTTAAAGTACTTTCTGAGAATATTAAAGACGAAGAATTGTCTAATTTCTACAGAGATTTAATGGAAAGTGAAGCCGGACATTACACAACTTTTATAACTTATGCCAGAAAATACGGTCAAGGAATTGACGTTGAAAAAAGATGGCGCGAATGGCTTGAATTTGAAGCTTCTATAATTGAAAATTATGGAAAACGAGAAACCATGCACGGATAAATCTTATAGCATTTCCATAAATGATAGTAATTTCTGAAGCCAATTCATCCGATTTTAAAACGATTCGAGAAATTGCTTATACCACTTGGCCCGATACTTACGGAGCAATTATTTCCAAAGAACAATTGGATTACATGCTAGAGAAATTCTATAGTGATGCTACTCTAAATGATAATCTTAACACTAAAAACCATTATTTTTTATTGGCTAAAGAAAATAACAATTGCCTGGGTTTTGCCTCCTATGAACCTAATTATTTAGGGGAGAAAATCGTTTGTTTACACAAAATTTACTTACTTCCTGAAGCACAAGGAAAAGGCGTGGGCAAATTACTGATTTCTGCAATAGAAAAAATAGCGATTCAGCTCAATCAAAATGGAATTTCACTAAATGTAAATCGGTTTAATAAAGCCTTTGATTTTTACACTAAAATAGGTTTTGAGTGCATTGGCGAAGAAGATATCGAATTGGATTTTGGTTACCTTATGGAAGATTTCAAGATGCTAAAAAAACTCAGCTAACTATTTTACGATAATATCGTATTTGTAAAGCAACCCTTTTACCCCTTCTAAAGAAAAAATAGCTTTCTTAATTTTGGTGCTTTCCGGATTAATTGTGTAATTAAAACTGGTTTTAAAATTGGTTTTTGAAGCATTGGCTTTGTCAAACTCGCTTCGGTACAAATCGCAGTTTTCAAAAACTACCTCACTTAAATCGGCCGCCATAAAGTCAACGGCTACAAGGCTTGTATTGGTAAATGTGGTTCCTTTTAACTTCAAAGCGTAAAACTTCGAAAAGTCTAAAATGCAATCTTTAAAGTGAATTTCAAAGATGAATTTGTCAATCATAGCAAAATTCACATCGCTGATTTTACACTTATTAAAATAAACGGTTCTCAAGGAAGTATGATTGATTTTAGCACCATTGAAATTGCAATTCACAAATTTACAATCGATAAAACTGGCGGCTAGGAAAATGCAATTGGTAAAATTACAATCTATAAAAGTGCAGTTTTCATATTCTTTGTAACTGATTTCATTCTCGTCATATACGATTCCTTTAAATTCAGCATTCAGAATATAGTTAGTACTATTCAAACTATTGTATTTTTGATTTTAATTCTTGGGCGTCGATGGAACTGTGGGAGACATCATAAACCGACTTCCCTCCTACTATTAACAATAATTGAGGCGATTGATGTACCACATTAAAACGAGAGGCAATTTCATTGGATACCTCCCTAAAAGAAATTAAATCGAGAAAATAAGCTGCAACACTTTCGCCTAAATCGTATTCATTTTCAAAATTCTTCAAAGCCATTCTACTGATGCTGCAACGCGTACTGTGTTTGAATATAATAACCGGCATTTGCTCAGAAAGCGCAATAATCTCTTCTATTTGACCCAAATGTTCTATTGGAGTCCAGGTAATATTGGATGCATTAGAATTGGGTTTTGGCTCCCCGAAAATGGAATTAAAAATACTCATATAGATTCAGATGAATTTTGACTTTACAAAGTTATCTAAATTAGTTTGATTAGGGTGTAGTTTGTGAAAAATTAAAACGTAGATTTTGATGTTATTATGTAATAGAATTACATATCCCTAGCTAGCGCGAGCGTTTCGCTCGTGCCCACAAGTAAAAAAACTGTAAACAGAATGAGATTGCTTCGTGCCTCGCAATGACAAATAATTAAAATAAAACTACACAATTCAAATAATTCTTTATAAGTTTACTCTAATTATAAACCAAACAATTATTTACATGCCGATTACCTACTTCTATTTTTGCACACTCGCAACTCTCCTATTTTACATTCTCGATAAACCCTTTCTTAAAACCGCCCGTTTTGAGTTGGTTTTGCTATGGAATAAACTCAGATATACTTGGATAACAAAGAGTAGGAAAAATAATAAACATATAAACTGCGAGTGTGTTACCAAATATGAGGTGATGAGCGGATGATTATAGTGGGTATATACAAGTTAGCAAGCATTTTAAAAATAACAACAGACAAAACAATGAAATTATGAAAAAACATTTATTCCTTTTATCTTTTTTACTTTCAAGCGTATTCGGTTTTTCTCAAGAATTTGAAGTAACACCGAACGGCTTAAAAGACAAATCTAATGTTGAAAATACTTATGTAATAATTGAAACACCCAATAAATCAGTTACGGAACTTTATCAAAATGCGATTAAATACATAAATGAAAATTATAAAAACCCTGAAGATGTAATTAAAGGAAAAACTCAAAATGAATATTTACGATTTGAAACTTACGTACCGCAATTTACAAATGTCAATAACAGCGGAGTAAAATTAGATGTGAGTATGGTATATATTACTGAATTGAGAATTAAAGACGGAAAGGTCAAATTTGAAATAACTTCATTAAGTATTACTGCCGACAATGGCGGAAGAAGTGTAGAATTTAGTGGAAGTATTTGGAAAGGTTATCCAATATATAATCAAAAAAACGGAGATTTAAGACTTCCGGAAACTAAAGCAGAAATTGAAAATTATTTTAACACAAAAGTGGCTAGAATAACTGACTTTCTTTTAAACAAAAAAACAAAGAAAGATGATTGGTAAAAAAAATCACTAGCAAGCTAACCACAGAAAACAACCAAAATCGAAAATTAAACAATAATAAATAACAGAAATAAAAACAGATAATTGAATGAAAAAAATTATTCATTTCGTCCTTTTAGGATTTAGCATTTCAACATCAGCACAATTAGTTGACACATTATTCGTATCAAAATTAAATGATGCAGAATGGGTGAAATTAATTCCGAACTCAACTAAATTTAAGTATTTAAAATTTGCTGACGGCTCAACTTTACAACTTGGAGAAAAAATGTTGTTAGGAAAACCAAGTGGAACAAATACATCAAATCAACAAACACCGGGAGTTTTTAGTTCGACACACCAAACTATAAATAATTTTACTTATTTAATGTTGGGCAGAATAGGAAGCGCAATATTAAGCGGTATAACTTATTTACCTGAAACGTTTAAAGGAAGAGAAGTAGAAATTGAGGATATAAAGTTTGCCAAAAATGGAAAGAAGTCAACAAGTGCCGGAGTAATGATAATATTTAAAAATCCGGGAATGGATATAACAGTATTAAATTTAGATTTCGCACTACAATATGGAGAACTTATAAATCCGAAAGCATCAATGTCAAGCGACCAAGCACTTGCTGAATTGCAAAAAGCCAAAACTAAACTTGATTTAGGAGTAATTACGCAAGAAGAATATGAAAATATCAAAAAAAAATTAATAAAAGTTATAAAATAGCCAACTTGTAACAGCAGTTTGGCAATATTGCGGGTTTAGGCTTATTTTAAAGTTGGTTTTGTACTTGTAAAGTCAGTGTTTAACCGAAAGATTCGGCTTCCTTAATCCGCCACATCGCCAAGCTGCAAAACGTTATAGCCAATGCTTTGAAAACCGAAACGTATGTACAGTCAAATTAAAATAGTTTTACCCCGCTATCACAAGCGTCTCGCTCCTACCCTCAAGCAAAAAACAGTAAATATCATGAGATTGCTTCGTGCCTCGCATTGATGTGAAATACGAAAACAAATAGCCCCGATAGCAGCGGCATCCTGTTGTGGCGGGGTTCGCCACAACAGATACAGCGAATAGCGGGACTAATCGTGAATGGAAACTAGAAGTTTTGCTCCAAATAATTAAAATACTATTTCAGAATTTGGCTGGCGTGTTCTTTGGTTTTTACGTCTGAAATTACTTCGTCAATCAAGCCGTTTTCATCGATAATGAATGTCGTTCTGTGGATTCCGTCGTATTCCTTACCCATGAATTTTTTGGGTCCCCACACTCCGAATGCCTGAATTACCGATTTGTCTTCGTCGGCCAAAAGTGGAAAAGGAAATTCAAACTTGTTTTTAAATTTGGCTTGGTCTTTTTTAGAATCGGCGCTTACGCCCAAAATAGCATAATTATTGGCTTGGAAACGCTCAAAATTGTCTCTTAAATCGCAGGCTTCAGCGGTGCAACCCGGAGTATTTGCCTTTGGGTAAAAGAAAACTACTAACTTTTTTCCGCTGTAATCGGCTAGTTTATGGGTAGTGCCATCTTGATCTACTCCTGAAAATTGTGGGGCTTTATTGCCTTTTTTTAATGTTGTCATGGTATGTGTTTTAAATTGAAACTGCTTATTTGAAAATGAAAATCAATACAATAATTATAGTAAATTTACGATTCAAATTTAACGAAAAATGAATAAGCAAGAACGAATAACATTTGTTATTAATACGTTAAAAGAAAAATACCCGAGTATTCCGATCCCGCTCGACCACAAAGACCCGTATACTTTGCTTGTTGCGGTGTTGCTTTCGGCGCAATGTACGGATGTGAGGGTGAATAAAATCACGCCTTTATTGTTTGCTAAGGCCGACAATCCATATGATATGGTAAAAATGACGGTGGAAGAAATTAAGGAAATTATTCGTCCTTGCGGTTTATCACCTATGAAATCGAAGGGGATTTATGGCTTATCGCAAATTCTAATTGAGAAGTATGACGGTAAAGTACCTCAGGATTTCAAGGCGCTAGAAGCACTTCCAGCTGTGGGACATAAAACGGCGAGTGTGGTAATGTCGCAGGCTTTTGGGGTTCCCGCTTTCCCAGTAGATACCCACATTCACAGGTTAATGTACCGGTGGAATTTAACAAATGGGAAGAATGTGGTTCAAACGGAGAAAGATGCAAAACGGATATTTCCCGAAGAACTTTGGAACGATTTACACTTGCAAATTATTTGGTACGGACGTGAATATTCTCCAGCTCGAGGTTGGAATTTAGAAACGGATATCATTACGAAAACAATCGGGCGTAAATCGGTGATTGATGAATACTACAAAAAAAATCCCGATAAAGTTATCGGGATTTTAATTAGTTAGCTAGAATTTCGAAAGATTTATTACCAACTTTAACGATATTCAAGGCTTTTGAATAGTTTAATAAGAATTGAATTGTTTCTTTTTTTGGTAATTTTTTTGAAATTTCTAAAGCTTCTTTAGAGTAAATTTTCGCCATAATTGATTAGAATTAATTTCTATTTTTATTATAACGAAAAAGGTATTCAAATAGTATTAATTTGTTAATATAATTTGATGTTTGTCAATAACTTTTCTTAAGTTCATGATTGCATAACGCATTCTACCTAAGGCAGTGTTGATGCTAACCCCTGTTAACTCTGAGATTTCTTTAAAACTTAGGTCTTGATACATTCTCATTACCAAAACTTCTTTTTGATCTTCGGGAAGCTCTTCGATTAATTTTCTTAAATCGGATTCTACTTGTGAAGTGATCAATTTAGATTCGATGTTTGGAACATTATCTGACATGATAGAAAAAATTGAAAAATCCTCTGTTTCTCTGAACATTGGCATTTTTTTGTTTTTTCTATAATAATCGATAATCAAATTGTGAGAAATTCGCATTACCCAAGGTAAAAATTTACCTTCTTCATTGTAAGAATTGGATTTCAGGGTTTTAATTACTTTAATAAAAGTATCTTGAAAGATATCGTCTGCTATATCTCTATCCGATAACTTAGAATAGATAAAACCGTAAATCTTAGATTGGTGTCTGTTGATTAATATAGACAAGGAATTTTCATCACCTGCTATGTAATTTTTTACCAATAACGCGTCTGAGGTTTGTACATTAGCCATAAAAATACTTTTTAGTTGTTAAAATAAAATTGGAGAATTATCTCTAAAAAGTAGTTTTTTGTATAGGCAAATGTTAAATTAGAATTAATATTAAAACAAATATACTATAAAATTTATTTATAAAACAAATTTAATTTGAAATTTTAACATTTATAATGCAATAAAATATAAAAAACAGTGTCAAATATTTAATAAATCATCGAAGAAGTTGAAGAATAATCAGCTATTGATAGACTTTTATGTAATCTATGTTAAATTGCTGAGGAAAAACCGATTTATCTACTTCTGGACCGCCAAAATTACCGCCCACAGCTAGATTTACAATTAGGTAAAAAGGTTGGTTAAAAGGCCAAGTATCGTCATTTTTTACACTTGGTTGAAAGGTATAAACCAATTTGGAATCAACGAAAAATTCAATTTTGTCTTTCGTCCAGTCCATTGCATAAATATGATAGCCTTCTTCGATATTCTCAAATTTTGTTTTCTTGGTATTGATAGTTTCCCCATGGCTATCTTGCGTGTGCAAAGAAGTAAAAACCATATGTGGCTCACGGCCAATATATTCTAGAATGTCTATTTCACCACATTTTGGCCATCCAATTGTAGAAATATTAGATCCCAACATCCAGAAAGCAGGCCATAAACCATGACCAACAGGTAATTTAGCTCTTGCTTCAAAACGACCGTATTGGAATTGCTTTTTGCCTTTAGTTGTAATTTTTGTAGAAGTAAAAACCTCATTCTCTAATTTGGCTTGAATGATTAAATTCCCGTCTTTTAAAGTATGGTTTGTTTCAGTGTAAATCTGACGTTCGTTGTTTCCCCAACCGCACAAATCAGGACATCCGTTTCCGATATCAAAATTCCAAGAATCGCGATTTAGAGTTTTAGAATCGAAATTTTCTTCCCAAACCAATTTTCGTTTTTGGGTTTGAGCATAATTAAGACTGCTAATTAAAACAAGAACAATAAGTATTTTTTTCATCAAGCTCGTTAATTTATAAATTGGAAACTACCTTCAAGAGTAGTATTTGAGCTTCCGCCTATGAATACTTTAAAATCACCTACTTCGGTTTCCCATTTTGAATTTGCAGTGAAGAACTCTAGTGTTTTTTCGTTAATAGTGAAAGTAACTTCTTTAGATTCGTTTGGTTGCAATTCAACCATTTCAAATCCTTTAAGTTCTTTTACAGGTCTTGTTGTACTAGCAACTAAATCACGAATATACAATTGAGCAACTTCTTTTCCAGCTACTTTTCCTGTGTTTTTGAGTGTGAAACTAACTTTAATTTCACCATTTTTTGATAATGAATTTGCACTTAACTTCAGGTTAGAATATTCAAATTTAGAATAACTCAACCCATAACCAAATGGATAAAGCGGCGTGTTTTTTTCATCTGAATAATGCGACCAGAAAACACTTTCAGGCTCGCTCATTGTTGGTCTTCCAGTGTTTTTATAGTTATAATAAATTGGCACCTGACCCACATTTCTAGGGAAAGTCATTGGCAATTTACCACTTGGATTGTAATCGCCATAAAGTACTTGTGCAATTGCATTTCCACTTTGAGTTCCTAAATGCCACGCTTCAACAATTGCAGGAATATGAGCATCAGCCCATGGAATTACTAAAGGGCGACCGTTGTTTAAAACTAAAACAATATTAGGATTTACTTTGTAAATTTCTTCTAATAACTCTTGCTGAACTCCTGGCAATCCTAAATCGGTTCTACTTCTACCTTCACCTGTTTGCAATCCGTGTTCTCCTAAAACCATAACTACAACGTCTACTTTTTTTGCTAGGGCAATCGCTTCCGCAAATGCTGATTTGTCTGTGGTATTAATTTTAGTTTCCCAAACGAATTGTGTTCTTCCAACAATTACATCCGCACCTTTAGCATAGGTAAGTTGGTTGTCTTTGTATTTCTGCAAACCTTCTAAAACAGAAACGGCAGAATTGTCATCGGCAGCGATTCTCCAACTTCCTAACGGACTTGTTTTGTCGTTTGCCAAAGCACCAATTAATCCGATTTTTAAACCTGATTTTTTAAGTGGTAAAACTTCGTTTTCATTTTTCAAAAGTACAATCGACTTTTTCGCAACATCCAAAACTCCGTCTTGAAAAGCTTGTTTTCCCACAGTTTGTTTTTCGTTGTTTTCGTCGCAATATTTATATGGATTTTCGAATAATCCCAATTCAAGTTTAACTTTTAGAATTCTTCCGGCAGCATCATCTATAAGGCTTTCACTAACTTTACCTTCACGAACCAAGTTTACTAAATTTTCAACGTAGGCATTGGATTCCATGTCCATATCCGATCCTGCGTTCACTGCTATTTCAGAAGCTTGTTTGTTATCTTTAGCATAACCATGATTGATCATTTCTCCAATTGAGCCCCAATCAGAAACCACAAAACCATTGAAATTCCATTCTCCTTTTAGAATTTTTCTTTGCAAATAGGAATTTCCAGTTGAAGGAATCCCACTAATTTCATTAAAAGAATTCATAAAAGTTCTCACTCCAGCATCAGAAGCAGCTTTAAATGGAGGTAAAATACTATTTTGCAAAGTCGATTCGCCAATGTCAACTGTGTTATAATCGCGACCCGATTCTGCGAAAGCGTAACCAGCAAAATGTTTGGCGCAAGCTATAATTGACTTATTTGATTTAAAATCATCACCTTGAAAACCTTGAACTCTTGCAATTGCAATTTGGCTACCCAAATAAGGATCTTCACCAGCACCTTCCATTACACGACCCCAACGAGCATCACGAGCAACATCAACCATTGGCGCAAAAGTCCAGTTGATACCTACCGAAGAAGCTTCTTCAGCAGCCATAGAAGCCGAATTTTTTATTGCTTTTAGATCCCAACTTGCAGCTTCAGCTAATGGAATTGGGCTAATAGTTTTGTATCCATGAATTACATCAAAACCAAATAGTAATGGAATACCAAGGCGAGTTTGTTCAACTGCAATTTTTTGAATAGCACGAACCTCTTTTACCCCTTTTACATTTAACATTGCGCCAACTCTACCGCTTTTCAAATCGGCATATTTCTTTGCTGCTTGACCGTCTTTAGGTGTGGGTCCAGTACTATCCCAAAAACCATTGTATTGATTCATTTGACCTACTTTCTCTTCTAAAGTCATTAGTTTTAAAATAGAATCCACTTTTACATCAATTGGATTTATTTTAAAACCGGTAACAACTATTGCTTTTGGAGTAGAGCAACTTAAAAAGATAAGAGTAATTAATACAATTAGAGATTTAAATAGGTTTTTCATCAAATGATAATTCAATTATTCATAAAAACAACAAGCAATAATTAATTGCTTGTTGTTATCAATATCATATTTTTATTGGTAAACTTTTACGTAATCAACATACATTGAAGACTGAGTAAAAGCAGGATCAACAGATCCACCAAAAGTTCCTCCCATAGCCACATTCATAATTAGGAAAAAGTTGCTATTAAAAGGAAGAGAATTAGTATTTATAACAGAATGGAACAATACATTATCTACATAAAAACGAATAGACTGCGGACTCCAAATAACTTTATAAATATGGAAAGTACTTGAAACGTTCGTAGCTGTAATACTTGAAGTAATTCCACCTCCACCAGAATGTCCAGTGTAGTGAACAGTTCCGTGAATCACATTTGGTTGGAATCCTTTGTGCTCCATTACGTCAATTTCTCCACATGCAGGCCAAGTATTCGTTGGATAATTTTTTCCTAACATCCATAGCGCTGGCCATGTTCCTGCTCCTGCTGGTAACTTCGCTCTAAATTCAACTTTACCGTATTTAAAATCAAATTTATTTTCAGATTTTAATCTAGCAGAAGTATAAGAATTTCCAGTTTTTACGGCAGTAAGAACTAGGTTTCCACCTTGAACAACAGCATTTGTTGGACTATTGGTGTAACTTTGAAGTTCGCCGTTACCCCAACCTCCTGCACCTAAATCATAACCCCATTTGCTAGAATCAGGAGCTCCATCTGTTGCAAATTCATCTGAAAATACCAAATTAGAATAATCTGTTGCATCTTGAGTTGGCTGAACTGTTGTAAAAGTATGGTACCATGCTAAAGCTGGATTTCCTCCCATTACGGCACGAACTACCATTCTAGTTTCAGTGATTGATAAAATTTCATACGAACTTTGACCAATATAATAACCCATAAAGCCTCCGTCAGAGAAATTCATCATTGTTCCACGAGTACGTGTAGCATGACTTGGACTTGCCATAACCACTGATTCAGATGGTCCTAGATTTACATTTTTTAAACCTCCAGCATTATAGTTATAACAAAAATCATAACCTGCAGAACCACCAGCTACACTTTGAAAATCTTTATTAAAAAAGGTTTGACCTTGATTGTTTAATTGGTATTTTAATTGGTTACCCACTTTTGAAAAAATCAATTCATTTCCATAAAGACAAGCGCTATCAGGTGATGCTGCTTTTTCCCAAGGAGCTGCTTGGTACCAAAGTGGGAAATAATTTTGAGTATCGTCAGAACTATTTGGACCAACACCTAAATGACCTGCTTCAGAAGCTGACCAATACCATGTTTTTTGAGAACCTCCAGTTAAAAATTGTACGGCTTCAGGATCTTCGAAATTACTTAAAATAGTTACATCTAATGTTGTAGTTGCAGCTACTCCACCTTTACCTGTTGCAATAACAGTTACTGTAAAAGTGTTTAAACCCGTTTGGTTGTATCTTTTTTCAAATATTCCAGATGGTGCATTTGTAGAAGTTCCATCTCCAAAAATATATCGGTAGGAAATTGCATGATCTGCTTTAGCAGTAAATAAAACTTTTCCACTTCCATCGCCATTTGGGGCTGTAGTAGCATTTTGACCTAATATTTGAGCGGTAACTACAAAATTTGAAGGCGTATCAATATCACCGAATGTTTTAATGTCCTCTTGGCAACTTACCATGAAGAATAAAGTAATTAAGGATACAATATTTAATATTTTTTTCATTTTATTATTTTTTAGTTTATGAAAATAATTCATAATTAGTTAGTCAAAATTACATTGTCAAAATAGAACGTATAATTTGCGGAAGCATCTCCAACAGTTCCTAAATCAAAAATAAATACTACTTTTTGATACGAATTTGTTGTTGAAATAGCGGTATAATCAAATGTTAGTTCTTGCCAAGCATTTGCAGTAGTTATAGTAACTTCTCTTTCAAATGAAATTCCAGAATTAGTTAAATTTTCAACTTTCAATAACAATTTGGCACCAGCTCTAGGAGACAATACTTTAACTTTGAATTTCTTGTTTACAGAAAAATCAATTGGAGAAGAAAGTGATAATAAACTTCCACCCCAAACTTGTCCAGGCCCTTTGATCATCTTAGCAACAAATGCCGAAGTATTTATTCCAGATGGAGATGGGTTAGCAACTCTAGTAGCGTTTCCTCCGTCAAAATTCAAGAAAGAGTAATTAATAGAAGTCGATTCAAAATCAATAGGTAATAATAAAAGTACCGATCTTGTTACTGTTACCATTCTTGTAAATGGAACTGCCGATTGAGCACTTCCACTAACAGCATAAACGGTTACTTGGTAGGTTCCAGGATTAGTATAAACGTGTGTTTTTGTTTCTCCTTCTAAGAATGTTTCTGGAACTTCATTAGGGTTTTCACCGTAATAAATTTTGAAATTTGTTTGAAAATCAGCAGTTGCAGTAACATTTATTTCCATTGTATTCAATGTAGAAACATTTAAATTCACTGATAAATTGGTTGGTGGAAAGAATGAAATTGCCAATGGAAAAGTTTTCTCTGTTCTTTTACCATTCAAAGTAATTCCTACAATTCTAAGTGTATAATTTCCTTCATTATAACGGTGAGTTGTTGGAACTCCAGCACCCAATAAAGCAGGTTGTACTGTTGTATCACCGTAATAAACCTCAAATTGTGAAATTCCTTCACCTTTAGGAATAATAGTTACCGTTCCTGTATTATCGGGAGCGATAGAAATTTTTGCAGAAATGTTTGAAGGTGCATCTATTGCATCTAAATTAATTTCTTCACTTTCTTTTGTACATCCTGTTAGAATGGTCAAAACGAATAGGCTAAGTAATAGTTTAATATTTTTCATAGTTCTAATTTTTAATATCCAGGATTTTGTTGCCAGTTACCATTTGAAAATTGAATTTCTTCAAAAGGAATTGGGAATAACTCGTTTTTATTTGCTGTAAAGCCGGTAATTTTTCCAACTGCTTTTCCGGTACGCACCAAATCAAAGAAACGGTGTCCTTCACCTAATAACTCTAATCTTCTTTCTGTCCAAATTGCATCAGTTAATGATTGACCTGTAAGTGTAATTCGGTGGTTGGTATCTCCAAATGCTCTATCTCTAACTGCATTTAAATATTGTTGTCCTTTTACATTATTCCCAGAACGGCTATACGCTTCAGCAGCCATTAACAAAACATCTGCATAACGAATTGAACGGTAATTGTTTGGGTTGGTTAAGTTTTGATCACCAACGTTGGCATCACCTTGACGAGCAATGTATTTTCTGTTAAAGAAACCGGTGTGTTTGTAACCCATTCCGTAAGAAACTCCTGTATTTAAAGTTGCCCAAGAAGCAATATTTAAAATAGCTACATCTCTTCTATTGTCTCCAGTTTCAAAAGCATTGTAAGCTTCTTGAGTTGGGACGTTGAAACTATATCCAGAATCAAAAAGTGGTCCTACATAATTTCTAATTCCGTTGAAACCTACAGCTACATTACCTTCACTACATTGGAGACATCCAAAACTAGCACCTTCAGCATCAGTATATTGAACTTCAAAAACGGATTCGGAATTGTTTTCTCCTGAATTTTCAAAAATCGAATTGTAGTTACTTACTAATGAATAAGAGTTTGAAGTAATTAGGCTTTCTAATACAGCTGCACTTTCTACAAATTTATTTTGATACAAATAAACTTTTCCTAATAATGCTTGAGCAGCACCTTTGGTTGCTCTACCCTTTTGTGATGCAATTGGATTTAAATTGCTAATTGCAAATTGTAAATCGGCTTCAATTGATGCATAAACTTCTGCAGTTGAAGATCTAGGTATTGATTTTTCATCATTAACACTAAATCTTTTATCCCCTTTCATTGGAATTCCACCGAAGAATTTAACCAATTCAAAATGGTAATACGCTCTTAAGAATCTAGTTTCTCCGATAACTTGATTTTTATTTGCAAAATCAGTTTTATCTTTAAATTCCATGATGTAGTTACAACGCTGAACTCCTGCAAACATCCAATTCCAAACGTCTTTTAAGTTTGGATTTACGGCAGTGTGCGTCATTTCATCTATTTGTTGGATACCAATAACATCGGTAGCACTTTCACCACCAGATAAGGTATTGTCAGAAGCAATTTCACCTAACATTACATTAATGTAAGAAGATTGCAACATATCGTAAGCACCGATTAAAGCTTTGTTATAATCTGTTTCTGAATTGAAATAGCTTTCAGAATCGATTGAATAAGGTGCTTCTTCATTTATAAATTCCTTAGAACAAGAAACAGTTAAACCTGAGGTTGTTACTAACAACAGAACGGCTAGAATAGTATATTTTTTCATTTTAAAAAGATTAAAAATTAACATTTAGACCAATTGAAAATATTCTTGGCATTGGATAAAATCCTGAATCAATTCCCCCTGCAATTGGATCCGGTGTATTTGCAGTGGGATCAAATCCTCTGTATTTAGAGAAGGTATATAGGTTATTTATAGAACCATACAATCTAAATTTAGAAATTCCGAAACTGTCGATAACCTTTTTAGGTAGTGAATATCCTAATTCTATTTTTTGTATTCTTAAGAAAGAAGCGTCTTCAACAAAATAACTTGAAAATAAATTATTACTTGAAGCCCCAGTAGTTACTCTAGGAACTGAATTGCTGGTACCTTCACCAGTCCAACGATCCAATACATAATTTAGTTTGTTCAACTTGTTTTCTGTTCTTTCATAATTTCTTATCAAGTCATTTCCAACAGAAGCATAAGAATAAGAAATAAAATCAAAGTTTTTGTAATTAAAATTAATATTGAATCCAAGAGTATAATCTGCAATTGCTTTACCAATATATGTTCTATCTTTAAAATCAACTACCCCATCACCATTCACATCTTTGTATTTGAAATCTCCAGGTGAAGTTGGTGAACCTAGATTCTGAACAGGAGATGCGTTAATTTGAGCTTGATTTTGAAAAATACCGTCAGTTTGAAGTCCGTAAAAAACTCCTATTGGTTGACCCACTTCCATTCTTGTTGGAGGCAATTGTCCGATTGCAAATGCACCACCTTCTATGTAATTAGTAGAATTATTTACTTCCAATACCTCATTATTGACCTTTGTAATATTAAATCCTATATCGTATTTTAAGTCACTAATGTTACTTTTATAATTCAACACCAACTCAAATCCTGAGTTTTTCACTTTACCAGCATTTACAGATGGCGCTCCTGAACCTGGTGCATATCCACCATTAATTCCTGAAATTGGCACACCACTAATAATTAAATCCGTTCTTGTATTGTTAAAATAATCTGCGGTAATTTCTAATTTATTATCGAATAATTTCGATTCAAATCCTAAATCGATTTTAGTATCTGATTCCCACTTTAAATCTTTATTTGGAATAGTTCCAACAGCAACTCCAGTAGTAATTACGTTATCAAATACATAAACTCCTTCACCTGATAATTGCGATCTGTAGGCATTAGAAGGTGCTACGTCATTTCCTAATGTTCCGTAACTACCTTTTAATTTTAAGAAGTTAACGATACCGTTTTTATTAAAGAAATCTTCTTGTGAAACTAGCCATCCTCCTAGAATCGATTTAAAGTAAGCTACGCTATTTTTTTCAGAAAAACTACTGGATTGATCTCTTCTAAATATGAAAGACACTAAATATTTCTCTTTAAAATTATAATCTAAAGTAGAAAATAGAGAGGGTCTTTTATATGGGGTAGATTTGTAAGATCCATTAGTAACTACGCCAGGTCTTGGAAGAGAATTCGGATCAATTTCTAAATCTACAAAAGTAGGAGCTCCAGCTAAAGCAATATCTGCGAATTCCCAAGAATTATTTGGAACGTTAAATCCTGTAGCAAATAATCCTTCTCCTTTACTTTCAACTAAGGTACCTCCAACAGTCAATTTAAATTTATGATCTTCTAAAAATATTTTTTCATATTCACCAAACAAATCAAAAGTAAAACCACTGAAACGAGTTGCTTTTTGAGAAACACTATTATTGGTTACGTTAAAAACTTTAGAACTTCCGTAATCTATCCTTTTGCTAAATGATTTTCCAACTTCATTACCTGAATTAAAACCGTATCTTGTTGTAATTTTAATTTCGCTAGTTGGTTTGTATTGTAACACAAAATTTCCATTGATTGTTTGTTGGTTATAGCTATTGTAGGTATTTTCAATTTGTGCCAATGGATTGATAACTTCATTTCCATAACCAGGAGTAGCAGGTACAAGGGAATAATTTCCATTTGCATCATAAGGAGTTAATGTTGCTGGAGTATTAATAGCGTTAAATAGTACCGAACCAATTCCATAATCGCTTAAACTCTTTCTGTTATAGTCTAAATAAAGTAAGTTAGTTGAGAAATTTAATTTTGGAGAAATATCAATTCCTAAAGATATTCTCGCATTGCTTTTATCAAATCCAGATTTATCCAATCCAATGATACCGTCTTGAGCAATTTTAGACGCACTTAGTGAATAAGTAATTTTTTCTGATCCACCGCTTAAAGAAAAATCTTTATTTGAAATTCCCGCTTTTTGAAAAACTTGATCTTGCCAATCAGTTCCTTTTCCTAAACCTGTTGCTATTGGGTAAGGCAACGCTTGTCCGCCATTACCATAACTTTCATTTAATAATAGTGCGTATTCAGTTGCATTTAATACTCTAATTTTTTTAGTAGTTTCTTGGTAACCAAAATAAGTATTATAGGCAACCTTTGGCTTAGTATTTTTCTTACCCATTTTAGTAGTCACTAAAATCACACCGTTGGCCCCTTTAGAACCATAAACAGAGGCTTGGGCATCTTTTAAAACAGTTACTGATTCAATGTCAGAAGGATTTAATAAACTAATATCCCCTTCATATCCATCTATTAAAGTATAAGGATTGTTATTGGAGTTGGAAGAAATACCTCTAATTCTAATATTAAATCCTGAACCTGGAGCTCCAGAACTATTTAATACTACCACCCCTGCAACAGTTCCTTGTAAAGCTTGAGTTGCATTTATTGGTCTTAATTCATCAATTGTTTTACTAGAAACCACGGAAACAGACCCAGTTACATTACGTTTCTTTTTAGAACCGTAACCTACCACTACAATTTCTTCTAATGTTTCAGAAGAAGCTTGCATCTCTATTGTGATTTTTTGAGATTTATTCGCTTTTAATTCATAATTTTTATAGCCAATAAAACTAAAAATCAACTTAGAGCCTGAAGGAACTTTAGAAAATTTAAAGTTACCATCAACATCGGTAATTAAAAATTGTGAGGAGTTTTGAATTTCAACATTTACTCCTACTAAAGGGGCATTTGTTTTGGAATCAACTACCTTTCCACTAATTTCAACCAATTGGGAATAACCCATCGAAGAAAAGAGTACAAAAGCAATAAATAATAATTTTGATTTCATAATAATTTAGTTTGTTTTAAGATCATAAAAATATTGCTAAGTGGCGATTAAAAAACAAAAGTTACCACAACAAAAATCATACAATTAAAAATAATATTTTGAGTAGGATTAAATGGGTAAAAAAATCAATCAAATATGGCTTTTAAAGAGATTATTTAGGGAAAATATATTTAAAAATAAATAAAAAAATGATAGCTAAATAGTTTAATGTTGTGGCGTTGTATAGTTAAATCGATAGTATTAAAATAGCTTTAAATAGACAAAATATACTCAACGAGACCTTGTTCGTGCGGCAATTCCATTTTTTTACGCAATCGATAGCGCTTAATCTCTACACTTCGAACAGAAATGTTAATCAAAGGGGCTACTTCTTTCGACGAAAGGTTCAATCTTAGGTAGGCACAAAGTCGTAAATCATTTGGTGTAAGTGATGGATGAGCCATTTTTACTTTCTTCAAAAAGTCCTTATCTGCATTGTCAAAAGCTTCCTTGAAAACTGTCCAAGAATCCTCTTCTGAAATGTTCTTTGTAATATTTTTAATAACCGATTTTATGCTGTTATTACTTTCTTCAGAAGTATTCTTTAAATCTTCTTTAATCAATGCTAATAATTCATTTTTCTTGATTAAACTCATAGTTGAAACCGCCAACTCTTTGTTTTTATTGTCCACATCTTGAGAAAGCTGTTCGTTTCTTATTTTCATTAATTCTTGCGAATTCTCTAACTCTTTTATTTCAAGCAACAAGTTATTTTCTTCAATTAGTTTTTCTCTTTGAGTATGGTAATAGTTTTTATAAGCTTTATTGATAAAATGAGCTAAAACCATAATTACAATCAGATAAAAGATAATCGCGAAATTGGTTGCATACCAAGGTTTACGGATAACAAAAGTATAAGTTGCCATGTTCTCCGGTGTAGAATTTGCAATTTTAGCTCTGACTTTAAAAGTATATTCACCTGGAGATAAATTCTTAAAATTCACTGTAGACTTTGCATTCCATTCGCTCCATTCGTCTTGAACACCTTGAAGTAAGTATTGGTATTCTGCATTTATATATTTATTATACTCAGGAACAGTATAATTGAAAGTAACATTATTTTCAGCATATTTAAACTCTCCTTCTTCCGTTATTGGAGCAAAAAAGGAAGGTTCATTTAGTTTGTTAACGCTAATATTTGATATAGAAACATTGTAATTTTTAAAGCTTAAATCATTGATGTTCATTGTATAATAACCATCGGTAGTTCCAATTAAATAACCATAATTAGAAATTTGAGTGATGTTTTCAAAACCAGACATTGAGTTGGTTAATGCAGCAGGAATTGGAATATTGTTTTGTTTTAAGTCAGAACTTAATTTACTCAAGGTAAAATAATGAATGTAATTTTTAGAAAACAACCAAATTTTATTTGAATTATCTACAATCATTTTACCTGATGTATATTCGTCGTTTTCGAAAACAGAACTTAACAATTTATCTTTCTCGAATTCATTCGTTTTTGAATTCAATTTTAATATTCCGTCCTTATAAGCGTAGTATATTTGATTATTGAACTTAACTAAACTTGCATTTTTTCCTTTTGTAGGGGTTTTGTACGTAATGAATTTATTGGTTTTTAATAGATTTTGATCTAACTTAAATCTGAAAACACCTTTGTATTCGTGACTAACAAAAACATCAAGAGAATTGGTGATTTCAAAATAGCGTGAAGAATAATCGAATCCTGTAATTTTATTTCTAAAAACCCACTTATTGTTAAGATTCTCCAAAACTGAAACTCCGTAGTAATTTCCTTGGAGTAATAAATTAATATGATTTGGAACATTCGAGAATTTCCAAGTACCCGATTGTGAGAAAATACAAGTTGCAACACCTGAATTTACTGTAAAAGTCCCAGAATCATGCCCACAAAAAAGTGTACCTTGATTTTCGTAAAGCGACCATACTTGTCCTTTGGTTCCATTGATAAATTGAAAATCATCATTGGTACCATAGCCTTTGTAAAACAAACCCTGATTGGTTCCAATATATAATTTTCCTTGATGAACAATTGAAGTATATACAGTTCCAAGAATTCCAGTATTATCAGCAAAACTTCTAACTGGCGATTGAATGTTTATACAATTAATCCCATTATCTAAACCAAGCCATAAATTTTTATCAGAATCTTCAAAAAGAGATAGAACAGTATTATTACTAAGCCCTTTATTTTGAGTAATGTGGTATTTTACTTTTCCTTCTCTAGAAATAATAAAAATTCCATTAGATACAGTTCCTAGAGCAAAACTTACATCAGATAAAATAGTACAACTATAAATTGTACTTGATGAAATCCCAGAATCCATGAAGGTGGGAGATTTAGTAATATTTCCAGCAATCAATTTAAACAATCCATCAGATTGAGTTTGGATTAATAAACCCTCAATTGTAGAAAAAACCGATACAATTCTCCCTTTTTGGAAAATAATATTGTTTGAGGCTAGTTTACTTTTTCCATTTTCGATTTCAAAAAGTCCTTCTCCAGGAGATTGATAATATATAGAATTATTGGTTCTAAAAGATTTTACAATACCATTTTTAGGAGCAATAATATTGAATTTTCCAGTTTTTGTATCGTAAATAAAAATCTTATTCAAAGACTGAAATATCACCCATTGATCGTAATTCAAAATATTCCAAAACTGCTCGTCGTCTTGAATCTTATTTTTTAAAGATTTACTAAGTGAAGTATATTTTAGTTGGCCATTTGATTGTCGAATCCAATAACCGAATTCCATATAACAACCTGTATAAATTTTATTGTCAATTACATTAACAGAACGAATAATGGTTTCGTTTGGCGATGGATATAAACTCCAAGTAGTTCCGTTATATTCTAATAACCCTTCATTGTTTGCAAAATAAATAAAGTCATTTTTATCTTGCGATATCATCCAGTTTTGGTTTCCAGCACCATAGGTTGCAGGATTGTATTTCACAATAGGTGGCAACTCTTGACAGAGCGAAAATTGGAAACTTATTAAGAATACTATTAAAAAATAGAATTGTTTATTAAACATGACAATATATTATTATTAAGGGATTATAAAGATAGAAAAAAATCAAATTAAACAATATAAAACTCAAATTTTATTAAATCCATTTTTATAGAATTCTAATTAATTTAATAAAAAAAACACGTCCCTTTCGGAACGTGTTTTTAAACAATTAACTAATTTCTAAACTAATTTTTAACTAATCTTGAAGTTGAAACAACTCCTCCGATTACTGTTTTAACAACGTAAACTCCAGATTGAAGATTGGCAACATCTAAAGTAACAGAATTACTATTAGAAGTTTTAGCAAGAACTTCTTGACCAAGTACATTGTATAAAACTACATTTTCAATAACATTATTAGCTTCAATTGTGAAAACAGTAGACGTTGGATTTGGATACATTCTGATGTTTGAAGCATCAAAAGAAGCAACACCTAAAGCAGCAGCACCAAATCTCATATCATCAAAATAGTAAGTTTGACCAGATCCAGCAACTCCAAAATTAAAGAAGATAGAAGCTTTATCGTAAGGGAAAGCAGCATTAAATGCAGCAGTTCCTGCAGCTTGATTATTGAAATTAAATTCCATTACTTGCCATCCATTTGCAACAGTAGTTAACGCTTCTGTTTCAACAGATTGAGTTGGTTGGTGATTCACTTCCACTTTTAAACGTACTGGAATACCAGTAGTTGGAGACCACACTCTCACATTCATTCTTCTTTCAGTTGCAGTAAAAGGAATAGCAGGGCTAAATCCAAGTTCAGCAGCACCAGTAATAGTTGTACCAGCCCAAGTTTCAGGAGCATTTTTGATAACTTTAGCAACTTTGTTAGTAGCTAATGTTGGATCAACTACAACAGTAGAAGCAGTACCACCAAATGAAATTAAACCATAATCAACAGTTGTAGATTCAAAAGTAACTGGTAAACTCATTTGAGTTAAAACAGGACCTGTAGGAGCTATTAAACGAATCTCATCAAATAAGAAAGTATAATTTGCAGTTCCATCACCCATAGTACCATTATCAAATATGAAAACTAATTTGTTGTATTGATTAGTTGTCGATACCGCTGAATAATCAAAAGTTAATTCTTCCCATGCATTTGCAACAGTCGTAGCAGATTCTCTTTCAAAAGTTGCAACACCAGCAGCACCTTCGACTTTCAATAACATTCTAGCACCAACTCTTGGAGAGTACACTTTTACTTTAAATATTTTGTTTACAGAGAAATCAATAGCAGCTGCTAATACAAGTGAAGAACCTCCCCAAACTTGTCCAGCATTTTTAACCATTCTAGCAACAGTAGCTGTAGTATTGATTCCACCTGAGTTAGGATTTGCAATTTTAGTAGCTACACCACCATCAAAATCAGCAAATGTATAAGCTACAGCCGAAGATTCAAACGTTATTGGTAAAGAAGGTGACGCTAAAGCTGCAGGGTTTTTCCAAAAATAAATATTATCTAAATAAACTGTTTTACCTGGAGTAACCGATTCAAATTTGAATTGGATAATCGCAGCTAAATTTGGAACATTATAACTTGTTAATGGAATATCAAAACTATTCCATCCAGAAAGTGTAGGAGTTAATGTAACTGCATTTTCAGCACCAGTACTAATTAATGAAACTTTGAATGAAGTACAATCAGGTGTCCATACATCTAAGTGTAAAGTGTTCATTGTAGAAACATTTTGAGCACCTACAAACTGAGCACCTTGGTAATTTAAATTTGTCATTCTTCTAGTTGCATTTCCAGCTACTAAAATTTCTGAAGCAACAGTAGTTTGCCCCCAGTTTGGATTCCAATCTGTACCGGCAATTTCTGTGTAGGCATTACTATAATAATTCATTACATCAGTAGCAACTCTCACAGGAGGCGTAGGAGCAGCAACCATTGGAGGACCATAAGTTACCGTAAATAAAGCTGTTGTACTTCCAGCTAGGTAAGAACCAGCAGCAGCTTGATTTGCAGTAATAGTAGAAGTACCAACTCCTACAACAGTGATTGTACTACCACTAATTGTTGCTACAGCAGTGTTACTACTTGTGTAAGAAAATGCACCTGTACTATTACTTGTAGGTGGTGTAATTGCAAATGGAGCATCACCCATTAATTTTGCAGGTACTGAGAAACCAGTAATTGTTGGTGTTCCTGCAGCAGCAGGAGCTTTCCAGAAATAAATATTATCTAAATAAACATTAATTGGAGTAGTACTTCCTGCTCCATTCGCTGCAAATTTTAATTGAATTACAGAATCCCAAGTTTGTCCTGTGAAAGAACTTTTAGGAATATCAACACTAGCCCAAGCACCAGAAGTATAATTTACTGTAACCAAAGTTTCAGCAGTACCTGTACCATTATTAATTGGACTCACTTGCAAAATTGATGCTGTCGGATTTGCAGCACACCAAACATCGATGTGAAGAAATTCCATTGAAGAGGCATTTTGTGTAGTTAATAAAGTTCCTTGGTAGTTGAAATTAGTGTATGCTAATGCATAATTAGTTCCAGTTCCTGTAGGATTGAAAGTAGCGTTAACTGTTCCAGATTGACCCCAACCAGGATTGAAGTCGGTTGCAACTGAAGTATAGCTATCACTATAAATTGAAATAACATTCGCCTGCAAACGGGTTGGAACCGGAGCATTTGTTGTTGGTTGTGAAAATCCAATAGACGAAACTAAAAGGAAAATCAAAAAAGTAATTTTTTTCATGTTAATAGTTTAAAAAGTTAATAATCAAATTTACTAGAGTTATATTTTAGTTGGTTTAAATGCTACTATATAAAAACTATACAAATCGAAAATAAATGATTTCTCTTATAAAATCTTTATTTACAAGGGTTAAAGCTAAATTATTTCACAAGATAATTCGGCATTATTTTTTAATTTGTAGAGGTAATGTAAAGTTTTACTATTACGATTTCGCGTAACTTTTGTTTAACAAATATAGAAAAAGATTAAAAAAAAGTCAAAAAAAAATGAAAACAATAAAAACGAATACTATAAAAATAATATTACTATTTTATTATTTCAATAAAGACTTACTAAAAAAAATAGGGAATTAACAGTTTAACTTTTGTTGGAAGTTTGTGTTATTATATTTATTTATCTTTGCATACATTAAAATTGACGATGATTAAAACAGACATTTCAAAACTAGAACCAAAAAAAAATATTATAATCAAAGGTGCTCAAGTTCACAACTTGAAAAATCTTGATGTAGCAATCCCTCGAAATAAATTGGTAGTTATTACTGGATTATCGGGTTCTGGTAAATCAAGTTTAGCATTTGATACTTTATATGCTGAAGGTCAGCGAAGATATGTTGAAAGCTTGTCTTCTTACGCCCGTCAATTTTTAGGAAGATTGGACAAGCCAAAGGTGGAATATATCAAAGGTATTGCTCCTGCAATTGCAATTGAACAAAAAGTAAATACTACAAATGCTCGTTCTACAGTGGGAACATCAACTGAAATATATGATTATTTGAAGTTATTGTATGCTCGAATTGGTAAAACCTACTCTCCTATTTCTGGTGAAGAAGTTAAAAGAGATTCTGTAACTGATGTAATTAATGAGATTAAAACTCTTGAAATTGATAGTAAATGGCTTCTTTTATCGCCCATACATCTTGAAAAAGGAAGAAAATTAGAAGACAAATTATCCTCATTACTAAAAATAGGATTTTCTAGAATATTAGTTGATAATGAAATGGTTCGTTTGGATCAACTGGAGTCAAAATCATTAGCTAAAAAAGAAGTTCTACTGATAATTGATCGAATTGTGATTCAAGACGAAGAAGATTTTTATAATCGACTTGCTGACGCAGTTCAAACCGCATTTTACGAAGGTAAAGGAGTTTGCTATTTACAAGAAGTAACTACCAATAAACGAATTACCTACAGCAACAATTTTGAATTGGATGGCATTTCTTTTTTAGAACCCAATGTTCACTTGTTTAGTTTTAACAATCCTTACGGAGCTTGCCCTGTATGTGAAGGTTACGGAAGTGTAATTGGAATTGATGAAGAATTAGTAATTCCAAACACGGCGCTTTCAATATATGAAAACGCAATTTACGCTTGGCGAGGAGAAAGCATGAGTTGGTACAGAGATGAATTGGTAAACAATGCTTACAAATTTGATTTTCCAATTCATAAACCTTATTTCGAACTATCAGAAAAAGACAAAGCATTAGTTTGGGAAGGAAATTCCTATTTTACTGGATTAAATAATTTCTTTAAAGAATTAGAAGAAAAAAATTACAAAATTCAAAATCGTGTCATGCTTTCTAGGTATCGAGGAAAAACTAAATGCCAAAATTGTAAAGGAAATCGTCTTAGAACAGAAGCCTCTTACATTAAAATTGGCGGAAAAACCATTTCAGATTTGGTTCAAATATCAATTAAGAAATTAGTTGCCTTTTTTGAAGCATTAGAAGTATCTGATTTTGATCAAAAAGTAGCCAAAAGACTATTGGTTGAAATCAATAGCAGATTGAAATTTTTAGTGGATGTAGGTCTCGATTATTTAACTTTAAACAGAAATTCGGCATCACTTTCTGGTGGAGAATCACAGAGAATCAATTTAGCCACTTCATTAGGAAGTAGTTTAGTGGGATCGATGTATATTTTAGACGAACCAAGCATTGGATTGCATCCAAAAGATACAGAAAGATTGATAAAAGTATTGCTTTCGCTAAGAGATCTTGGAAATACAGTAATAATTGTAGAGCACGATGAAGACATCATGAAAGCTGCAGATATGATCATTGATATTGGTCCTGAAGCAGGAACCCATGGAGGTGAATTGGTTGCTCAGGGTACATTTGAAGAAATTCTAAAAGAAAATACATTAACAGCCAACTATTTAAATGGTAGTTTAGAAATTGAAGTGCCAAAAAATAGAAGAAAATGGTCTTCATTTATCGAGATTGTTGGTGCTCGTGAAAATAATTTACAGAATGTAAGTGTGAAATTTCCATTGGAAGTTCTAACTGTAATTACTGGGGTTTCGGGTAGTGGGAAAAGTACATTAGTTAAGAAAATACTATTTCCTGCGATGCAAAAAAAATTAGACGGTGTAGGAGATAAAGCGGGACAATTTTCAGATATTCAAGGATTTTATTCAAAAATTAAACACATTGAATATGTAGATCAAAATCCTATTGGTAGGAGTTCGAGATCGAATCCTGTAACCTATATTAAAGCTTACGACGATATTAGAGATTTATTTGCTAAAGAAAAATTATCAAAAATTCGTGGTTACCAACCGAAACATTTTTCATTTAATGTTGATGGCGGACGTTGTGAAACCTGCAAAGGAGAAGGTTCAATTAATGTAGAAATGGTATTTATGGCCGATGTTCAGCTACCATGTGAAACTTGTAAAGGGAAAAGATTTAAAAAGGAAGTCCTGGAAGTTGCATTTGAAGGAAAAAATATTGATGATATATTGACTATGACCGTTGATGATTCTTTGGAGTTTTTCAAAAGTACAAATAGTTCTAAAATTGTTCAAAAACTTCAACCTCTTCAGGATGTAGGTCTAGGATATGTTCAATTAGGGCAATCTTCATCCACGCTTTCTGGTGGTGAGGCGCAGCGTATTAAATTAGCGTCTTTTCTAGTTAAAGGAAGTACAAAAGACAAAGCTTTATTTGTATTTGATGAACCAACTACAGGTTTGCATTTTCATGATATCAAAAAATTACTAACTTCTTTTGATGCATTAATTGAAAAAGGACATTCAATAATCGTAATTGAACACAATTTAGATTTGATAAAATGTGCTGACCATATCATTGATTTAGGGCCAGAAGGCGGTGAATTAGGTGGTCGTATTCTAGCCATTGGAACACCAGAGGAAATTGTAAAAAACAAAGAATCGATTACAGCTAAATACTTGAAGGATAAATTATAGCATTTGCAAGTTTTGAAAATTTAGTATATTTGAATTCCTAAATTGGATTATAATGAAACTAAATAACTTCGTATTAATTGCACTTATTATTCCCTTTTTGGGATTTTCTCAACGCTATCGTTACACCAATACTCTGTTTCCATCCTCTACAATTACACAAAATGTAATCTATGGAACGGCTCCGTCTGTTGATGGATTAGGAACTGTGGAATCCAGCACAACACCTCAAAATTTAGTGATGGATATTTATAGACCAACGGGAGATACTTTTACCAATAGACCTGTAATTATCTTTGCCCATCCTGGTGGATTTTTCTCTGGAAGTAAAAATGTAGATGACATGATGGCTTTTTGCGATTATTTTGCTAGAAAAGGGTATGTAACAGCAACAATTGATTACCGATTGGGATTTAATGTAACTAGTAACATTGCAATGCATTCAACTAGAGCTGTTTATAGAGGTTTGCAAGATGGCCGAACTGCAATTAGGTATTTTAGAGCTAATGCTGCAACTTACGGTATTGATCCAAATAAAGTTTACTTTGTGGGAAGTAGCGCTGGTGCTTTTATTGCTTTGCACAGTATTTATTTAGATCAAATCTCAGAAAAACCTGCCGAAACTGGTGTGATTCAATATTCAAATATCACGCCTCCTTTTTCACATACAGCACCTGATTTAGGTGGTTTGGATATTGGAACCAATCTTACTTTTAATGGAAAGCCAGATGCTGTTATTTCACTATGGGGGGCAATACAAAACACCAATTTAATTACTTCAAATAATAATACACCCGTTTTTTTAGTTCATGGTGAAGCTGATACAACAGTACCTTTTAATACCGGAAGCCCTTTTGGATATTCATCTTTGCCAACAACTGATGGAAGTAATCCAATTAAAAATAAATTAAATTCATTGAATTTCATCAATAATGAAACCTACTTTGTAGCTGGCGTTGGACATGAATTTTATGGCGTTTCAAATGGAACTTGGAGCAATGGAACGGGTGGAAATTCTTATTGGCCAATTGTATTGGATAAATCAACCTCCTTTTTGTGGAAACAACACAAACCAACAGCCAATTACACTTCAACAATAAATGGATTGACCGTTAATTTTACGGATACTAGCACTGGTGCAACTGCATGGTTTTGGGATTTTGGAGATGGTACAACAAGTAATTTACAAAGTCCAACGCATACTTTCGCAACCACAGGAAACTATACGGTTAGTTTGTATGTTGAGAATTTAAATAAAAGTTGGGATGAAATAAACAGAAGTATTTCTCTTACTACAATGGGATTAGCTGATAATTCAAACTCATTATTTAAATTGTATCCAAACCCGAGTCAAAAAAATGTAACTGTTTCTTTATCAAATACAAGTTCGGAAATAAATTACCAAATATTTGATTGCTCAGGTAAAATTGTTGGGGAAAACTTATTTCAAAATTGTAAGGAATTTACAATTGACATTTCCGACTTTGCAATAGGATTGAATTTTATCAAGTTGAATTACGATGGGAAAAACGCTATTGGTAAATTAATTAAAAACTAAATTAGTTAATAATAATTTTCTTAGTGTATTTATTTCCATCAGATTCAATTACTGCCAAGTAAACTCCTTTTGGGATTTCTGAAATTGAAATAGCCTCATTTTGACTAGCCATTTCAAATGACTTTGTAATAATTGTTTTTCCTAATAAATCTATCAATTTAAAGGAGTAGTTTCTATCTAATTTTCCACAATTTACATATAAGGTGTCATTTGCAGGATTTGGATAGATTGAGCCTTGAAAACCGGATTTAAATTCTTCATTTGTCAAAGAAGTATCTACAACAGCAAAATGCAACATAGCTCCAATAGCTGCTTTAGCAACATTGTAATTATAGGTAGGATCCATGTATATTAGAAAATCAGTGGTGGTATGTTTGTGAGTAGTTTCATTTTTTTCAAAGAAACCGGTAATTACCTCATTATTACTTTGGAAAGGCATATAATCAGACGAATAAGCACGATCTAAAAAGGTACTTAATGGCGAATACAAGCCAACACAAGTGATCAATTCATTGGTAACAGCATCTGAAGCCGCATTATTAGTTGTTGGTGCTGAAATATCATGTTCACACGTAATTGTATTATTAACTAAACCGGCAACTCCTCCAACTTCATCTAGATTAAAAACCAATTTGATATCCATTTTAGGTGTGGTAGCATTTACTACTGCTGAAACAAAATGTTGACTTCCAAATAAACCATCTTCTTCCCCACTGAAATTAATGAATTTAATTGAATATTGAGTTGGTATATTTTGTAATAATCTGGCAACTTCTAAAATACAAACCAATCCACTTCCATTATCATTTGTTCCTGTACCATTTAAAGAATCGTAATGACCATCGATAATTATAAATTTATTTGGATAAACGGTACCTATTTTTGTAACAACAAGGTTTTTACAAACAGCGGTAGAACCAGTATAAGTGTAGGAATCTTCTGTAATTTGACTTGCTGTATAACCGTAACTTAAGTATTTGTTTTTTAACCAAGTTAACGTATTGTCTAAAGCAACAGTCCCTCTTCTTTTAACACCAAGTGCCTCGTATTCGGTTAAGTTATTCAAGACATTTGAATTTGAACATTGGTTTACAACCGCCGCATAATTAGCGTTATAAACTTGTCCTTGAATAGTTTGCGATGAAAATGAAATTAAAATTACAAGTAAAAAAAAACGAAATATATTTTTCATGGTTATATTAAATCCAAAATATTTAGCACGAAGGTAATTAGTAATACGATTATAAAAAAATTATTTTGAAAATCTAAATGTTAAAATGATGATTCCTAGTTTACCTTTTCAATAAATTAGCTAATTTTTCAGTCAAATTTCTTCTTGAATATTCTTGCAAACCTACCGCATTTGACTTTAGATTTCCTTCCAAAAACAAACTAAAGTAATTGGCTATATAATTTTTTAATTTTTCTTTTTCAGAGTAATTAGCAAAAACTCCAGTATTTGTATCTATTAAGATTTCTGCAAAGTCGCATCCTTTTGGGCCTACGCCAATAATAGGTCGCTCCGAAACCATATATTCGAATAATTTCCCAGGAATAATACTCTTCGTATCTTCTGAATTAATTTCAATTAATAATAAAACTTGAGACTTCTTTTGATGCGCAATAGCTTCATCGTGAGAAACATATCCTAAATTCAGAACATAATTCTGCAACTGAAATAAAGCAATTGAATCCAATACTTCTTGACTCACGGCACCAATCAATTTTAGTTGGAAATGCGAAGCAAATAAAGGGTTTTCTCTTATTAATTCAGAAATACTCTCCCATAAAATCCTCGGATTTCTTTCCGATAAAAACGAACCGATATGAGCTAATGAGAATTTTTTATCTACTATCTGATTACCAATTTTCTCAACATCATAACCATTCGTAATAACTTCAATTGGCTTGGGTGTTATTTGTTTAAATTCTGCTCGGGTTGATGGACTTGTAACCAAAATCAAATCGGCAGTATTCAACACTTTATTTTCAAGTTGCTTGTGTTTATTTGAAGCAAATTTAGATAATTTCAGTGCTTTATGGTATCCAATTGTTGTCCAAGGATCACGAAAGTCAGCTACCCACCTAACGTTTAATTTTTGTTTTAATTCTAATCCAATTAAATGCAAACTATGTGGTGGTCCCGAAGTAATAATTGAAGTAATTCCATTTTCAGAAATGTATTTTTCTAAATATTTTACTGATGGCTTTACCCATAATACTCTTGCATCGGGAATAAAAATGTTTCCTCGAATCCATAGCAATAATTGATCTAAAATTGTTTGCTTTTTCTTATTCGGAATAATACCAGAACTTATTTTAGTAGTTTTATTTTTTGATAGAAAAGAGGCCCATTGATAGGGTTCTACAATTTTATTTCTTAAAATAATTGTATCATTGGAAACCTCCGAAAGTAAGTTTTCATCAAAAATTGGATAAGATGGATTTTCGGGTATATAAACTATTGGCTGATAACCAAAATCCGGTAAATATTTCACAAATTTTAACCAACGCTGAACTCCCGGCCCTCCAGCTGGTGGCCAATAGTAAGTGATAATTAATAGTTTATTATTATCCAATTCCTTTATTGTTTACTGTTTAGCTTTTTTCTCTCAAAATAAATAGCACTTCCCAATAACAAAATCATCATTATAAAACTAATTAAAGCGATTGTACTTCCTGTTTTAACCACTTGAGGCTCAAACTTGAATTCAATAGTGTGTTTGCCGGCAGGAATTTCCATCGCTCGAAGTGCATAATCGGCTCTGAAATGAGATGTTGCTTTACCATCAATAGTAGCGTTCCAACCATCAGCATAATACATTTCAGAAAAAACTGCCAATCCAGGATTAACATTGTTTGAAACATATTTTAAATGATTTGGCTTGTAACTAATTAACTTGATAGATGATATAGTATCATTAACAAATGAATTCGTTTTAAGTTGTGTGCCAAATTCTTTTTGGTTCACGACCGCTTCATTTTTAGAATCTAATTTATCCAAAGCTTTCATTTCTTCATCGGGAGAATTTACGAATTTCACCTTTTGAACAAACCAAGCATTACCATTGTGATTCGGATTGTAAGTTGGAAACTCTTTGCCTTCTTTATCCGTTTGTATGATGAATTTGGTATTCAACATGTTTAAAACTTCCATATTGTTTTTGGCAATTTGGTAATCAAATAACTGTTGCATTCTTCGAGGTTTCACAGCGCTATACCCACCTATAGATTGATGAAAATAGGAAGCTCTAGAACTTGACATATTTCCGTTTACCTCAAATACTCGGTAATGTGAAGTATCACGAAGAATCTCTAAATCAGAGGCTGTAGGTTGAAATGGAACATCAACTTCACTTGGAGACACAAAACTCTTAGAATTTAGATAATTTTTATCAATGAAAAATAAATCGGAAATCATGATGATTCCTACTAAAATAATTGCAGTCGATTTTGAAATTTTATTTTTAATAAAAAACCAAAGCAGCCCAAACGCCAATAAAACTAAAAATCCAGATCGCAATAAATCAGCAGAATAAAGGCTTTTTCTATCTTCCTTTAATGCATTAATAAACTCAGGTCCGTAATTTTGAAGATAATAATCGTCACTTCCCCCTGAAAAACTAAACTGACTTTTTATTGCAATTAAAAAAGCAATAATTCCAAAAAATACACCTCCCGAAAGATAAAGTCCTTTTAATTGTTGTTCTTTTTCTTCTTTGAAAAACGATTGTAATCCCATAATTGCAAGTACTGGAATACACAATTCTAAAATAACTTGAATAGAAGAAACCGCTCTAAACTTGTTGTACAATGGGATCGTATCAATAAAGAAATCGGTTAATATAGGGAAGTTTTTACCCCAAGAAAGCAAAAGTGAAAAAACTGCTCCAGCAACAAAAACATACTTAATTTTACGTTTATCTAAAAATAATGCGATCAAGCAAAGAAAGAAAACTATCGCACCAATATAGGCCGGAGCGGCAACAATAGGTTGGTCTCCCCAATACGCAGGCATACTTGAAACAAATTCTTTAGCTTGGTCTTCTGGAACGCTTTTTCCAATTAAGAATTCATACATATTGGTATTGGTTCCTATATTTTCTCCATTGGAACCTCCAAAAATTCGCGGTGAAATCAAATTGAAACTTTCTGCAATTCCGTAACTGTATTCGGTGATATAATCACGTGTCATTCCATTTTCGGAGGTGCTTTTTGAACCATCAGGGCTAAATGTCAATTCACTTTTACCTCTAGTGCTGTATTTAGTATATTCGGCTGTAGCCAATAAACCAGTGGCATTGGCACCGATAGCTAAAATTCCAGCAATCGCAAAAATCCCAAATGCAGTAAACAAGGATTTGTATTCTTTCTCTTTTACATATTTAAAACTATAATAAACCGTAATTATCAGAATTAAAAACAGCAAATAATAAGTCATTTGCGGGTGATTGGCATTCAATTCTAGTGCTGCTGCAAACATCGTCAACAATCCTCCAACAATAAATCGGCGTTGAAAAACCAACAGTATTCCTGCAACAACCATTGGCATGTATGCAATAGCGTGGGCTTTAGCATTATGACCAACACCTAGAATAATAATTAAATAGGTAGAAAATCCAAAAGCGAGGGCACCAAAAAAGGCTTTCAAAGGATCAGCTTTTAAAACTAATAATAGTACATAAAATCCCAGAAAATATAGAAATAAATAATCTGCTGGTCTTGGTAAAAATCGTAAGGTACTATCAATTTTATTAATGTATTCATGCGGGTAATTTGCCCCTAATTGATACGTTGGCATACCTCCAAAAGCTGAATTGGTCCAATAAGGTTCTGAATTTTCAGTAGCTCGAAAATCTATTTGCTCTTTTGCCATTCCGGTATAAAGCGCTATATCAGATTGGGAAATTTTCTTTCCTTGAAGTACAGGGTAAAAATAAATAAGGGAAATTAAAATAAAACCTAAAACGGCAATTGCGTGTGGATAAATTCTTTCTAATCTTTTCATTTTTTAATTTTAGATGTTTGTAAAAGTAAAAAATAAATCAAACATATTAGAATTTATGAAATCAAATAGTACAGTGATTATTCTATTTCCTCAAAATCAACATATTCGCCTACTTTTTTATTTTCACGAGGCTTTGAATCGGTTGAATTTCCTGGATTAAAATCTTGAGTATTATTTTGATTTTGCTGATTTTGATATTGCTGTTGAAAATTCTGTCCCGCTTTTTCAACCACTTTTTTTACCATATACGGTAAAAATAAACGTGCCAAAAATTTAAATACATAATAAAAGAATAATATGTAAAATAAAGTTTCAATAAAACCTGCGAAAGAAGCCATTTCCATCTATAAAAATATTTTGAACAAAATTAATAAATCATTTTACAAATTACGATAGAATTTTAAAATATGATTCTTAAATAAATAATAAAATATGGTACATTTGAATAAAATATATAAACTCAATTCCATGAATCGAATTACTGCACTACTACTTACATTGACTTTCTTTTCATTTTCTAATATAAATGCACAATATACCGATGTCATCAATTCCAATCGACCTGGTAAATCGATGTCGGCATTTTCTGTAGGAAAAACAGTAATTCAAGCGGAATTAGGGGTTTATGGTTTAAATGAAAAACACGAATTTCTAGAATACCAAGCTAAAGGAATTGGAACCGATTTAAACTTAAGATACGGAGCGTTTTTAGAGCAATTGGAGTTCAATATAGATTTGCAATATCAAAATGACAACTACATAAGATTTGATGAAAATTACAATCGTAAAGCCCTAAAACAATCAATAATAGGTGCAAAATATTTGATTTATGATCCAAATAAAAATTACGAAGAAAAAATAGATGTCTACAGTTGGAAGAACAACCACAAATTCAAGTTTAGAAGTTTAATCCCAGCAGTTGGAATTTACGCAGGCATGAATTTGAATCTTACTAATAATGAATTTTCATTTGCGTCTGACCCAAAATTTAGTCCAAAGGCGATGTTGATTACTCAAAATCAATTGGGAAGATCGGTATTTGTAACCAATATTATTGCAGATAAAATAGGAACCGAATTCCCTTCCTACGGATACATTTTAACACTAACTCGAGGATTTAATCCCGAATGGATTGGTTTTATTGAAACGCAAGGTTATCTTAGTAAATTTTATGCAGACAATGTACTTCGTGGTGGTGCTGCTTATTTAATTCAAGAGAATATTCAACTTGATTTGAACATCGGTGTCAATTTTAAAAATACTCCTTCAATATTAGTGGGTGGATTTGGAATATCTTGGCGTTTTGATGAAAATTATACCGAAATATTACTTCGAGCTCCACAAGAAAAATCAAAAAAGGATAAAAAAGGAAAAGATAAATCTAAAGATAAAAAACGTCTTGACGAAGTTCCAGCTCCAAAATAATAGTTTATGATTACAATTAAAGAGGCAATCACCAAAAAAGAACTTACTGATTATATCAAATTCCCATTTTCATTATATAAAGATAATAAATACTGGGTGCCACCAATTATTGCCGACGAATTAGAAACCTTTGATAAAACTAAAAATCCAACATTTGAAAATGCTGAAGCTTACTTTTATTTGGCTTATAAAAACAATGAAATTGTAGGGCGAATTGCCGCAATTATCAATTGGAATGAGGTAAACAACCAACAAAAGAAAAAAGTACGTTTTGGTTGGTTTGACGTAATCGACGATATAGAAGTCACTAAAGCGTTACTTGAAAAAGTAGTTGATTTGGGTAAAAAAAACAATCTCGATAATATCGAAGGTCCAATGGGTTTCTCCAATTTAGATAAAGTTGGTGTACTTACAGAAGGTTTTGACCAAATAGGAACCATGATAACTTGGTACAACCATCCCTATTATGCCGAACATTTTGATAAGCTAGGATTTCAAACAGAAAAAGAATATTTAGAACATAAATTTCCATTCTCCAATGTTAAGATCGAACAATTTGATAAAGCACAAGAGCTTATAAAAAAACGTTACCAACTAAAAGCGCTCAACTTTAGTAAAACAAAAGACATTTTACCTTACGTAGATAAAATGTTTGATTTGTTCAATTATTCCTATGCGAAATTGGCCTCATTTGTTGAAATAACCGACATTCAAAAGGCCTATTTCAAGAAAAAATACATCAGTTTTATCAATCCTGAATACATCAAATTTGTAGAAGACAAAGACGGAAATCTAGTCGCATTTGCAATCGTAATGCCTTCCTTTTCAGAAGCTTTGCAAAAAGCAAATGGTAAATTATTTCCCTTTGGATTGTTTCATTTATTAAATGCAAGAAAAAATAGTAAAGACGTTGCGTTTTACCTTATTGGAGTGCATCCTGACTACCAAAACAAAGGTGTTCATGCCATAATATTTAAAGAATACCATACCACTTTCACCAAAAAAGGAATTCAAAATTGCATTCGAACACCTGAATTAGCCGACAATCTCGCTATTCAATTACTTTGGAAAAACTTCGATCCAAAAATTATTTGTCGTAGAAAAACGTTTATAAAAAATTTATGATTAATTTCTAGCGTACTTTGCGTAAAACTTTGCGCCCATGCTGCGCAAAGTCTCCGGACTTTGAGCTATGATTTACAAAAAGCACATTAGAAATATTATAGATTTTATTAAAAAGAAATGAGATTGATTCTATTTTATAAAGACACTAGTTAGTAGTAGCTCAAAGTCGGGAGACTTTGCGCAGCGTCAAGCCGAAGAAAATAAATCTCAAAAAAAATCCATTCGTAAAAACGAATGGATTTTAACTTTAAACTTTAAACTTCTAAATATTAAGCGTCTAAATTAACAGTTGTCTTTTCAGCGATTTCTTTATAAGTTCCGTTTTCTAATTTCTCTCTAATTGCCTCAAATGCAGTTAATGTTTCCTCCACATCTGCCAAAGTATGCGAGGCAGTAGGAATCATTCTCAATAAAATTATGCCTTTAGGGATAACTGGATAAACCACAATAGAAAGGAAAATTCCGTAATTTTCTCTCAAATCATTCACCATAACCATCGCCTCAGGAATACTTCCTTCAAGGTAAACCGGCGTAATACAAGTATTGGTATCGCCAATATTGAACCCTTTTTCCTTTAATCCATTTTGCAACGCATTCACGTTTACCCACAATTTATCTTTAATTTCAGGTGAATTACGTAATAATTCCAACCTTTTTAAAGAACCTACCGTTTGAATCATCGGTAATGCTTTGGCAAACATTTGAGAACGTAAATTGTATTTTAAGTAATCTATAATTTCTTTATCACCAGCAACAAAAGCCCCAATATTAGCCATCGATTTTGCAAACGTAGAAAAATAAACATCTATTCCGTCTTGAACTCCTTGCTCCTCACCTGCTCCAGCTCCCGTTTTTCCAAGAGTTCCAAAACCATGCGCGTCGTCAACAAGTAATCGGAAATTGTATTTCTTCTTCATCGCAACCACTTCCTTCAATTTCCCTTGTTGCCCTCGCATTCCAAAAACTCCTTCGGTAATAAATAAAATTCCACCACCAGTAGTTTCAGCTAATTTTGTAGCACGCTCCAAGTTTTTCTCCATACTTTCCACATCATTGTGTCGGTACGTAAAACGCTTTCCACTATGCAATCTCACCCCGTCTATGATACAAGCGTGAGCATCAACATCATAAACAATAACATCATTTCTAGTCACCAAAGCGTCAATAGTTGACATAATTCCTTGGTAACCAAAATTCAATAAATAAGCCGATTCTTTCATTACAAATTCAGCCAATTCACGCTCTAATTGTTCGTGATAATTGGTGTGACCACTCATCATTCTCGCTCCCATCGGGTAGGCAGCACCATATTCAATCGCAGCATCAGTGTCGGCTTTACGAACTTCTGGATGATTGGCTAGACCTAAATAATCATTCAAACTCCAATTCAAAATATCCTTGCCTTGAAACTTCATTCTCGGCCCTAATTCTCCTTCTAATTTTGGAAAAACATAATATCCCTCAGCTTGTGAAGCCCACTTTCCTAATGGACCTTTATTTTTTTGAATTCTTTCGAATAAATCTTTTACCATCTCGTTTTTGAAAATTTTATTATTCTAACTATCTCGCAAAAATAAATATTTATACCTTAATAACAGATTAAAATTATGTTTTTTTTAGGAGCTTTTTCCAGCTATTCATTACAATCTGCGCTAAAAAGCGCAGGATTTCCATTTCTATCTGGGCTAGGGCATCCGATTAAACTAGAAACATCGTACCTTTGATTAAAATTGCTGCAGGTCAAAAGAATGACAATTGCAATTTCAATACAAATACAATAAAAATGAATCAAAATAAAGAACTAAAAATAGCCGTATTAATCGATGCCGACAACATTCCCTACAGCAATGTAAAAGGAATGATGGAAGAAATCGCAAAATATGGAACACCAACAACCAAACGAATTTATGCCGATTGGACCAAACCAAATGCCAACGGTTGGAAATCAGTTTTACTCGAACACGCAATTACCCCAATTCAACAATACAGTTACACCGTAGGAAAAAACTCCTCCGATTCAGCCATGATTATCGATGCAATGGATTTACTCTATTCCGATAAAGTAGATGGATTTTGTATTGTTTCTAGCGACTCCGACTTCACTCGTCTCGCGATCCGACTCCGAGAATCAGGCATGAATGTAATTGGAATGGGAGAAAAGAAAACGCCAAACTCCTTCATTGTGGCCTGTGACCGATTTATATATATCGAAGTTTTACAAGGCGCAGTGAAAAAGAAAGTAACGAAAACCGCAACAAACGACACTAAAAAAGTAGTTGAAAAAGGAACTCCTGAAAAAGAAATTGTAGAAAAAGAGGTCGTTCAAAAAATCGATTTACAAACCATCGAATTAATTGAAGCCACCATTGAAGCCATTTGTGACGACGATGGTTGGGCATTTCTAGGAGATGTTGGTAACCTAATCGTTAAGAAAAAACCCGAATTCGATCCAAGAAATTATGGTTATACCAAACTCACTCCTCTACTAAAATCACTAACCGATATTCTAGAAATAGACGAAAGAGATTCCGACAAAAAAGGAATCAAACATGTTTTTGTGCGTTTGAAATTTAGTTAGAAAACTCAACTCAAATTATAAATTTCATAATATAAAATGTTATTTTTGCTTAACTAAAATAAAATCTATGTTAATAATTGGAATTGCTGGCGGAACAGGAAGTGGAAAAACAACCGTAGTTCACCAAATAATGAATGAATTACCAGAAACCGAAGTGGGGATTATTTCTCAAGATTCCTATTATAAAGAAAATCATAATCTTAGCTTCGAAGAACGTTCTTTAATCAACTTTGACCATCCTAGAGCCATCGATTTTGAACTTTTAGTAGCACATCTAAAAGAATTAAAAGCGGGAAATAACATTAACCAACCCGTTTATTCTTTCGTAACACACAACAGAACAGACGATACCGTTTTCACGCATCCTAGAAAAGTAATGATTGTGGAAGGAATTTTAATCCTTGCCAATGCTGAATTAAGAGAACTTTTTGATGTAAAAATATACGTTCACGCCGATTCTGACGAACGTTTAATTCGAAGACTTAGACGCGATATTGCAGAACGTGGACGCGATATGGATGAAGTGCTAAGCCGTTACCAAACCACGCTAAAACCTATGCACGAGCAGTTTATCGAACCAACCAAAGCATTTGCCGATATCATTATTCCAAACGATAAATACAACACCGTTGCAATTGATGTAGTTCGTGCCGTAATAAATCAAAGAATTTTATAAAATTTTCATTAATTTTATACCAATATTTTTTTGGAGCATTTTCCTGCTGTCCGCTAAATCCAAGCAAAGGCTTGGGATACCGCTTCCATCAGGGCTAAAAAAGATCAAAAATTACTATGGAAAATCCGTTAGAAGAAACAAAACAAAAAAAAACTTGGCTCAAAATTGTGAGCAACAAGTACCTTTTAATATCACTTCTATTTGCAGTGTGGATGCTGTTTTTAGACAACTATTCTTACATGGATCAAAGGCAACTCAACAAACAAATTGACGAGTTACAAGACAATAAAAAATACTATCAAGACGAAATTAAGAAAGACAACCAAAGTATCAAATTACTAAAAAATCAAGATCAAGTAGAAAAATATGCTCGGGAGAAATATTATATGAAAAGAGAAAATGAAGATATTTACATTGTTGAATATGAAGGAGATACAATAAAAAAATAAATAAAATGAAACATTCATTATTCTCTGAATTTGATCCTATTTCCTCCAAACAGTGGAAACAAAAAATACAATTCGAACTCAAAGGCGAAGATTATAATGATACTCTAATTTGGAATTCACCTGAAAACATTAAGGTAAAACCATTTTATAATCAAGACGACTTACAAGAAAATCTACCCGAAAATCCAAATGCAAACGGATTTAAAATTTGCCAAAACATATTTGTTTTCGACATTGAAAAATCAATTGAAAGAGCTTTAGAATCTATTGAACGTGGAGCAGATAGTATTATTTTCACCATCGAAAATGAAACAATTGATATCACTAAACTTCTAGAAAAACTTCCTTTAGAAACTTGTGAAATTTACTTTAACCTGAGTTTCATTTCTGTAAATTACATTTCAAAAATTGAAACCATAGCAAAATCAAGAAACGCAAAAATATATTGTAATCTCGATCCTATTGGCCAACTTGCAAAAGATGGAAATTGGTTTAAAACCCAAGAAAAAGACAATTTTGAAACTCTAAATTTGATTTCAAAACAAGTTTCAAATAGCTCAATTATTAGTATAAATAGTTCCTTGTACCAAAATGCTGGTGCAAATATGGTGCAGGAATTAGCGTATTCTTTAGCTCATGCCAATGAATATTTAAACCGAATTTCCACAATCAACCAGCCGATGGTTTTTAAGATTTCTGTGGGAACCAATTACTTTTTTGAAATAGCAAAATTGCGTGCTTACAGAATTTTATTTGATTGTATAGCCAAAGAATACAACCCAAATTTAGAGTGCCATTTGGTTGTAACACCAACAAAAAGAAACAAAACAATTTACGATTATAATGTCAATATGTTGCGCACCACAACCGAATGTATGTCGGCGATAATTGGCGGTGCCGATGCAATTGCGAATCTTCCTTACGATGCGTTATACCATAAAGACAATGAATTTGGTGATAGAATAGCTAGAAATCAACTATTAATTTTAAAAAATGAAAGCTACTTCGACAAGGTGAATAATCCTGCCGATGGAACTTATTATATAGAAAGCCTTACCCATCAATTGGCTGAAAAAGCACTGGTTTTATTTAAAGATATTGAAGTAAATGGTGGTTTTCTGAAACAATTGAATGAGGGAATTATCAAAAGAAAAATTCAAGAAAGCGCAGATAAAGAACAAGAATTATTCGATTCTGGGAAAGAAGTTTTGTTAGGAACCAATAAATATCCGAACAAAGACGACAAAATGAAACACGATTTAGAATTGTTTCCATTTGTAAAAGTAAACCCCCGAAAAACATTGATTACACCTATAATTGAAAAAAGATTAGCCGAAAAATTAGAGCAAGAAAGATTAACCCAAGAAAAATAGTACTATGAAAAAAATCACTTTACTCCTTTTTATTTTAATTTTAATTTCTATTCAAACGAAAGCTCAAACTCCTTCTTGGGCGTGGGCTAAATGTTCAACTAATATTAATAGTAGCAATTGGCCAAAAAAAACAGTTATTGATTCTCAAAATAATATTTATATTTTGGGAAGGTTTAATAATTTGATGAATTTTGAAAACATCACATTATATGGCACCAACGATTCAAGATATTTAATAAAATTGAATCCTTTAGGAAACCTCATTTGGGCGAAAAAAATTGAAATTGGAACTGTATTTAATTATGAAATAACTTTTTTAAAATTAGATAATAATGATAAAATTATTTTAGGTGGCTATGTTGGGTTAAATACATTTTCTGGGAGTATAAATTATAATGATGAAGTAACCATTAATTTTGAACCAACTCCTAATTTAGGTAATCAAAGATATTTCTCTATAAATTTAAATCCCATAACCGGATCTGTAAATTGGTATGATACTGATTACGGGAAATCTTCTCTTTATTCTGGTGATATTGACAATTTAAATAATTATTACTTGTTTGGTGAATACAGAACATCAATTTTAGTCGAAGGCACTCAAATAAATTCAACAACTCCAAGTGATACTGATTTCTATATTCTTAAAAAAAATAATAACAATTTAAGTTGGATAAAACCTTTTAATTTTTATTGTATTGTGGATAAACCTATTGTAAAAGTTATTAATAATCAAAATATTATTATTGTTGCAAAAACCTACTCTGAAAACTTTGCTTATCAAAATAATTCTGTTCAAATGGGAAATCCAAATGTCCCTAAATTAATAATTCTAAAGCTTGATTTGGAGGGTAATTTTATATCTTTAAATTATATTAACAATTACCCCGATTTTCAGAATGCATCTACAGAAGGTGATTTTCATATAGATGATTTTGGAAATGTATTTATTTATGGCACATTTGTAAATAATAATATTCAAATAGGAACAACAACTTTAAACAAAATTGGCGCTGAAGACTTATATATTGCTAAATTCAATTCAAACGCCGTCTTTTTAATGGCAAGAAACATTGGTGTTCAAAATATTAGTTTTTTTGATGATTGTTTGACTACTCATAATGGAAATATAATTATTGGAGCCGATTTCAGTCCAAGTGGTAATATGAGTATTAATAATACTAATTATATTTGTAATGGTGGTTACACAACTCTATTAATAAACCTTGATTCTAATTTTAATTATAATTGGACTAAAACTGCAACTGGTATAGGAAATCAGTTGGGGAATAATCCTAGTGCTATTAATTTTAATAATCAGAATGATATAATTGTTTCAGGAGTATTTGATTGTCAAAATATAGCTTTTGACAATTTCAACCTTTTACCATTAAACACAACAAGTTCAGGATTGAATACTTTTGTAGCTAAATTAAATAATAACAACTTATCAATCGACGAATTTAATTCTAAATCTTTTACACTTTATCCAAATCCCGTAAAGGATACGTTCACAATAAGTGGAGTTGAAAATTTAAAAGGGATTAATTATTTTATAACAGATACTTCGGGAAGAATAATTAATAAAGGGACAATTTCAGATAATTCAAATTTTTTAATTGAAGTAAATAACTTAAAAAAAGGGATTTACTTCTTTAGCACAAATAATGGATATAATCAAAAATTCATTAAAGAGTAAATCAAAATAAATGAAAAGAAAAGATTTACAACATATTACGTTATTCGATAAAGAGAATTCCAAAGATTTAAGCACTGAAAATAAATCGGAAGCTTTTAAAACTGCTGAAGATATTCTACTAAATTCAACTTACTCCAAATCGGATATTGATAACATAGAACATTTGGATTTTGGTGCAGGGTTTGCCCCATTTTTGAGAGGACCTTACACAACAATGTTCGTTAGAAAACCATGGACAATTCGACAATATGCAGGTTTTTCAACCGCCGAAGAAAGCAACGCTTTTTATAGAAGAAATTTAGCTGCAGGTCAAAAAGGACTTTCCATAGCATTTGATTTACCAACTCACCGCGGTTACGATTCAGACCATGAACGCGTGGTTGGAGACGTTGGAAAAGCAGGAGTAGCAATCGATTCTGTTGAAGATATGAAAGTTTTATTCGACCAAATTCCGTTGAATGAAATGTCGGTTTCAATGACAATGAACGGTGCGGTTTTACCGATTATGGCTTTCTATATTGTTGCTGCAGAAGAACAAGGGGTACAACCCGAACAACTTTCAGGAACCATACAAAACGATATTTTGAAGGAGTTTATGGTTAGAAATACTTATATCTATCCTCCAACACCCTCAATGAAAATTATTGCTGATATATTTGAATATACAAGCAAAAAAATGCCAAAATTCAATTCGATTTCTATTTCAGGATATCATATGCAAGAAGCTGGAGCTACCGCCGATATTGAATTGGCTTATACTTTAGCAGACGGATTAGAATACATTCGTACAGGTCTTTCAACTGGAATGAAAATTGATGAATTTGCCCCTCGCCTTTCTTTTTTCTGGGCAATTGGAATGAATCATTTTATGGAAATTGCCAAAATGCGAGCCGCAAGAATGATTTGGGCTAAATTGGTTAAACAGTTCGATCCAAAAGACGAAAAATCATTGGCTTTAAGAACCCATTGTCAAACTTCAGGTTGGAGTTTAACTGAGCAAGATCCTTTTAATAACGTGGCTCGAACTTGCATTGAAGCAACGGCAGCTGCTTTTGGAGGAACACAATCTTTACACACCAATGCTTTGGATGAAGCAATTGCTTTACCAACAGATTTCTCTGCAAGAATAGCAAGAAATACACAAATATATTTACAAGAAGAAACTAAAATTACGAAAACGGTCGACCCTTGGGCAGGAAGTTATTACGTTGAAAGTTTGACCAATGAAATAGCTCAAAATGCTTGGAAATTAATTGAAGAAGTTGAAGAATTAGGCGGAATGACCAAAGCAATTGAAGCTGGAATTCCAAAACTTCGAATTGAAGAAGCCGCAGCAAGAAAACAAGCACGAATTGATAGTGGTCAGGATATTATTGTTGGAATTAACAAATACCGATTAGAAAAAGAAGATCCATTACATATTTTAGATGTTGATAATGAGATGGTTCGCAAGCAACAAGTCGAACAATTACAACAAATAAAAGCAACCCGAGATTCAAATAAGGTTAAGGAAAAACTAGAAAAATTAGTTGAAACTGCAAAAACTGGTCAAGGTAATTTACTAGAAATTGCAATTGAAGCAGCGCGTTACAGAGCCACTTTAGGTGAAATTAGCGATGCTTTAGAAACTGTTTTTGGAAGATATAAAGCTCAAATTAAATCCTTTAGCGGCGTGTACAGTAAAGAAATTAAAGACGACAGTAGTTTTGAAAAAGCAAAACTGATGGCAGACGAATTTGCAAAGCAAGAAGGTCGCCGTCCTAGAATTATGATAGCAAAAATGGGACAAGATGGCCATGATAGAGGCGCAAAAGTTGTAGCCACTGGTTATGCCGATGTAGGTTTTGATGTTGATATAGGCCCTTTATTTCAAACCCCAGCTGAAGCGGCAAAACAAGCAATTGAAAATGACGTTCATATTTTAGGAGTTTCATCATTGGCGGCTGGTCATAAAACTTTAGTTCCTCAAGTAATTGAAGAACTAAAAAAATACGGCCGAGAAGACATTATGGTTGTTGTTGGAGGTGTAATTCCCGCTCAAGATTACCAATTTTTATTTGATGCTGGTGCTGTAGCAATTTTTGGACCTGGAACAAAAATTAGTGATGCAGCGATAAAGATTCTAGAGATATTAATACAATAATACTATGCGCGCATAGCAACTATTCACTATATTTACAATTCAAAATACTATACTATGAATTTTTCAGCAAAAATGCTTCGTGATGATGCCTTAAATGGTAAAGTAATTGTAATTACAGGTGGCGGTAGTGGTTTAGGTAAAGCAATGACCAAGTATTTCATGGAATTGGGAGCTAAAGTAGCTATAACTTCACGAGATATAGAAAAATTAAAAACTACTTCGGCTGAATTGGAAGCTGAAACAGGTGGCACTTGCCTTCCGGTTCAGTGTGACGTTCGCCATTATGAAGAAGTGGAAGCAATGTTACAGGAAGTTTTAAAAGCCTATGGAAAAGTGGATGTGCTATTGAATAATGCAGCCGGAAATTTTATTTCTCCTACAGAGCGCCTTTCGGCAAATGCTTTTGATACAATAATTGATATCGTTTTAAAAGGTTCTAAAAACTGCACATTGGCTTTTGGAAAACACTGGATAGATACCAAACAAGAATCTTCAACGGTTTTAAATATTGTAACGACTTATGCGTTTACTGGTTCTGCATATGTGGTTCCAAGTGCCACTGCAAAAGCAGGAGTTTTAGCAATGACAAGAAGTTTAGCAGTTGAATGGGCAAAATACGGAATTAGAACCAACGCAATTGCACCTGGACCTTTTCCTACAAAAGGAGCTTGGGACCGATTGTTGCCTGGTGACTTAAAAGAAAAATTTGATTTATCGAAAAAAGTGCCTTTAAAAAGAGTTGGAGATCACCAAGAATTAGCGAATCTAGCTGCCTATTTGGTTTCTGATTTTTCAGCATATATTAATGGGGAAGTTATTGTTATTGATGGTGGTGAATGGTTAAAAGGGGCAGGTCAGTTTAATTTATTAGAGGCGGTTCCGGAAGAAATGTGGGATATGCTTGAAATGATGATTAAAGCTAAGAAGAATTCGTAATTCTTATATAAAAAAACAATATAAAAAGAGAACGTAAATGTTCTCTTTTTTTTTAGCCCTGATAGAAGGGAAAATCCCGAGCTTTTTAGCGAGGATTTGGAATGATAGCAGGATAAAGCTCCAAATAAAAAAATTAATATCGAAGTAACAAATAATTAGTATTTTTACAAAAACTATTTTCTTGAATTCGAAAAACAAAATGTCGGCGCTACATGAAAAAGCTGGAATTTCGCCTCCCGAAATGATCAGCGGTAAAGGCGTGGACAAAATTCACGATTCTAGAAAGAAACAACCTTCATCAAAAGAGCTGATTGAAGGCATTTTGAATGGCAATATTACCGCTTTAAGTCGTGCAATAACACTGGTTGAAAGCACTAATGTTTCCCATTTAGAAAAAGCCAATGAAGTGGTAAATGCTTGTTTGCCTCACGCAAATAAATCGATTCGAATTGGAATAACTGGTGTCCCTGGCGTTGGGAAAAGTACCTTTATAGAAGCATTCGGGAAATATTTAACGGGTTTAGGTAAAAAAGTAGCTGTTCTTGCCGTTGATCCAAGTAGTACGATTTCTCATGGAAGTATTTTGGGGGATAAGACGAGAATGGAAGAATTGGTAAAAGACCAAAATGCCTATATTCGACCTTCAGCATCAGGGGAAACTTTGGGTGGTGTTGCGAGAAAAACGCGTGAAACCATTACCCTTTGTGAAGCTTGCGGTTTTGACACCATTATCATTGAAACGGTGGGTGTTGGTCAGAGTGAAACCGCAGTTCACAGTATGGTTGACTTCTTTTTACTATTGAAAATTGCTGGTGCTGGCGACGAATTGCAAGGAATAAAACGCGGAATTATGGAAATGGCGGATGCAATTGTGATTAATAAAGCGGATGGTGACAATGTGAGAAAATCGAAATTAGCGAAAGTTGAATTTGGCAGAGCTTTACATTTATTTCCTGCAAAAAAATCGGGATGGATTCCTACTACTTCCACTTGTAGTTCGATTACTCGTGAAGGGATTTCAGAGGTTTGGGAAACGATAAATAAGTATGTTGGTCAAACGCAATCTAATAATTATTTCTATAATAAACGTAAAGATCAAAACCAATATTGGATGTTGGAAACCATAAATGAGCATTTGAAAACAAATTTTTTCAACCATCCAGAAATTGAAAAATTATTGGAAGAAAATAAAAAAGCGGTGCAAAATGATGAAATATCACCATTTGCAGCCGCTCAATTATTGTTAGAAAAGTATTTTAAATAATACTTGTCTTTTTTTTCAATTATTGAATAGTTTTGACTTGACTATTTTTAATATTAAAGGCTTTAACTACAGCATCATAATCATTAAAATCAACTGCTTTTTTGTTTTTATTTGACAAATATCCTGGAATAATTACCACTCTAAAAACTTGATTTTGTGACCATGTAGTCCCTAAAGTTGCCAAATCAAAATCTGATTCAAGGAATAAATTGATATCATTTCTTGTGAAATCAAAATTGTAATCCAATTCTCCTTGAATTAAGTAAACCGCTTGTGGCAATTGTCTCCACAAACTTTGACCATTAATTACATCAAATAATCGATACACTACTACCATATCTGAGTTGTAAATTGGCGGATTTAGTGTAATTAATTTAGAATAGTTATTTGCTGCAGTAAATGAAGTTCTAACTTCAAAAACTTCTGCTAAAAGATCAGCATGGATTTCTTCTTTTGGAGTACAACCATGAAATAAAAAAGTTGCAGCTATTGCTAAAAGTAAAATTATTCGTTTCATAATACATTGATTTAGTTATATCAAAAGTATTTCAAAAATCAGTCCAAAAAAAATATTTATGATTTTTTTAATGAAAATAATATGAAGTACATTTGTAAACATGAAATTATACATGATAATGGTAGGATGTCGCCCTGAGGGAAGATATACCGAACAACACGACATTTATTTTGGAATTGGGAATTCATTATCGGAAATGGTTCCTAAAATAAAATTATTTTGGCCTGAAGCCAAAGGACGAATTCACATTGATGCATGGCGAGAAGTAACTATTGTTGACAATCAAAAAATTGAAATTGTTGCTAAGGAAAATGCTGTTGCCAATAGTACTCAGCTTTACTTTATCAATTTGGGTGGTTATAAGGAAAATGAATTTGAAGAATATCACTATAAAATTGTAACCACCGGAGTTACATTAGCGGAAGCTACAAAAAAAGCAAAAGCAACAAGTTTTTACAAACACTTCGACTTTGAAGGTGCAACCTCACATATTGATGATAAATACGGAATTGATGTTGATGACATTTACAACATTGAGGACATTCTAGCACCTGAATTAAAAGATAAATTTGCTTTAAAAATCTCAGAAATTGAAAATGCAATTGAAGACGAATTGCATATTGGGTATTTGAAATTGGAGAAGTTAGGATAATTATTACACGAAGATTCACAAAGAAAGACTCAAAAAAAAAACACAAAACTCAATAATAAATTTGTGAAGCTTTGAGTGGCTTTGGGAAACTTTGCGAAACGAAATTTCACCAAGTAAAATTCTTAGAAAGCAATCCTGATAAAGCGGGATAAGCGATTCACACACTTTTTGCTTTGCAAATCAAAAAAGATAAAGATCCCGCTAAAAAGCGGGATAAGCGATTCACACACTTTTTGCTTTGCAAAAGCATTAGTAAAATAGATCCCGCTAAAAAGCGGGATAAGCGATTCACACACTTTTTGCTTTGCAAAAAGTGGTTCTCTGCTTACATATTTCTTCTATACTGACCGCCAACTTGAAATAAAGCACTTGTAATTTGACCTAGTGAACAAATTTTAGTTGCTTCCATTAAGTGAGCAAACAAGTTTTCATTTTTAATAGCAGCATCTTGTAAATTGTTCAAGTATTGGTTCACTTTATCGCCATTCGTTTGGTTTAAATTGTTCAACATGTCAATTTGATATTGCTTTTCAACTTCAGTTGCACGAATTACTTCCGCAGGAATAATTGTTGGAGATCCTTTAGAGCTCAAGAAGGTATTTACTCCGATAATTGGGAATTCGCCAGTGTGTTTTAAAGTTTCATAATACAAACTTTCCTCTTGAATTTTTGAACGTTGGTACATGGTTTCCATAGCTCCAAGCACTCCACCACGCTCCGTAATTCTATCAAATTCTTCTAAAACTGCCGCTTCAACCAAATCGGTTAATTCTTCAATAATGAAAGCACCTTGAATTGGATTTTCATTTTTGGCCAAGCCCAATTCTTTATTAATAATTAGCTGAATTGCCATAGCACGACGCACCGATTCTTCTGTTGGAGTTGTAATTGCTTCGTCATAAGCATTAGTATGCAACGAGTTACAATTATCGTAAATAGCATATAAAGCTTGTAAAGTGGTTCTAATATCGTTAAAATCAATTTCTTGAGCATGTAATGAACGACCAGATGTTTGAATGTGGTATTTCAACATTTGCGCTCTTTCATTAGCTCCATATTTGTATTTCATGGCTTTCGCCCAAATTTTTCTCGCTACACGACCGATAACGGAATATTCAGGATCAATTCCATTGGAGAAAAAGAAAGATAAATTTGGTCCAAAATCGTTGATGTCCATTCCACGGCTCAAATAATATTCTACGTAAGTGAAACCATTTGAAAGTGTAAATGCTAGTTGGGAAATTGGGTTTGCACCCGCTTCCGCGATATGATATCCTGAAATAGAAACAGAATAAAAATTTCTGACTTTATTTTTAATAAAATACTCTTGAACGTCACCCATTAATCGGAGGGCAAATTCTGTTGAAAATATACAAGTATTTTGAGCTTGATCTTCTTTTAAAATATCAGCTTGTACCGTTCCACGAACTTGTGAAAGCGTTTTTGCCTTAATCTCATTGTACACCGTTTCTGGCAAAACTAAATCGCCTGTAACACCCAAAAGCATTAGGCCCAAACCATTATTACCTTCGGGTAAATCCCCTTGATATTGAGGTCTTGTAGTACCTTTTTGCTTATAAATAGCTGCTATTTTACTCTCAACTTCTTTTTCTAATCCGCTTTCCTTTATGTAAATTTCGCATTGTTGATCGATCGCGGCATTCATAAAAAACCCTAATAACATTGGCGCTGGCCCATTGATAGTCATACTCACCGACGTTAATGCATGAACTAAATCGAAACCAGAATACAACTTTTTAGCGTCGTCTAAACAACAAATAGAAACTCCAGCATTTCCAATTTTACCATAAATATCAGGTCGAATATGAGGATCGTTTCCATATAAAGTCACACTATCAAAAGCGGTAGAAAGTCGTTTTGCAGGTAATCCAGCACTCACATAATGGAACCTTTTATTGGTTCGTTCTGGACCACCTTCACCAGCAAACATTCTAGATGGATCCTCGCCCTCTCTTTTAAAAGGATACAATCCTGCGGTAAATGGAAATTCTCCAGGAACATTTTCTTGTAAATTCCATCTTAATAAATCACCCCAAGCTTCATATTTAGGTAAGGCAATTTTAGGAATTTGAGTGTGTGACAAACTCTCAGTATGTGTCGCTATATTTATTTCTTTATCACGAACTTTAAAAGTATAAATTGGGTTTTTATATTTTGCAATTTTATGATTCCAATTCAAAATAATCTCCCAATTGTAAGGATCTAAATCCATTTTGATTTTCTCAAATTGGTTTAACAATAAAGAAATCAATACTTTATCATCTTGATTTTGATTGTCAGAATTAGAAATCTCTAAACCAGATTTAGAAAGTATCGGTTCAATTCCAGAAATACTTTCAATCGTTTTAAAGATACCGTATAATTTTTGAGCTACTTTTTGTTGTCCAATAGCTGTAACATCATATTTACGATTGTTTTCAGCAATTTCAGATAAATAACGAGTTCTGTGTGGCGGAATTACGAATATTTTTTCACTCATTTCTCGAGTGATTTTGAAAGTAGATTTTAAATCACTGCTCGTTTTCTCTACAATTTTATCCATAATAGATTTGTAAAGCGTATTCATTCCCGGATCGTTAAATTGAGAAGCGATAGTTCCAAATACTGGCATTTCATCTGGGTTTACGTCCCAAAGATTATGATTTCGTTGGTATTGCTTTTTAACATCACGAAGCGCGTCTAGGGCTCCGCGTTTGTCAAATTTATTTAAAGCTACAAGATCGGCAAAATCAAGCATGTCGATTTTTTCCAATTGAGTGGCTGCACCAAATTCTGGTGTCATAACGTAAAGTGAAACATCGGAATGATCCATGATTTCAGTATCCGATTGACCGATTCCGGAGGTTTCAAGGATAATTATATCGTAATTGGCTGCTTTTAATACTTGAATAGCATCAGCTACGTATTTAGAAAGTGCTAAGTTAGATTGGCGTGTAGCTAATGAACGCATATAAACACGAGGATTATTAATTGCATTCATTCTAATTCTATCGCCTAATAAAGCGCCACCCGTTTTTCTTTTTGAAGGATCAACAGAAATTAATCCGATGGTTTTTTCTGGAAAATCGATTAAAAAACGACGTACTAATTCGTCTACCAATGATGATTTTCCTGAACCTCCGGTTCCGGTTATTCCAAGAACTGGTGTTTTTGAATTTTTATTTTTTATTTGGATTTGCTCCAAAAATGGTTTTGCTACTTCAGGAAAATTCTCTGCTGAAGAAATTAATCTTGCAATCGCTTTTGGATTTTTATCTTCCAAATGATTGGTTTCATCATTAATTTTATCACCAATAGCAAAATCAGATTTTTGAACTAAATCATTTATCATTCCTTGTAATCCCATTGCACGCCCGTCGTCTGGAGAATAAATTCTTGTGATTCCGTAGGCCTGTAAATCTGCAATTTCTGAAGGCAGAATAACTCCTCCTCCTCCACCAAAAATCTTGATGTGGTCTGCACCCTTTTGCTTAAGCAAATCAAACATGTATTTGAAATATTCATTGTGACCGCCTTGGTAGGAAGTTATTGCAATTGCATTCGCATCTTCTTGAATTGCTGTATTTACAACTTCTTCTACACTTCTATCGTGACCCAAATGAATAACTTCAACACCAGTAGATTGAATAATTCTTCTCATGATGTTTATTGCGGCATCGTGACCGTCAAAAAGAGAGGCAGCGGTTACAATTCGAACTTTATGAACAGGGATATAAGGTTTTTGATCTACCATTTATGAATGTGATAATTTTGAAGGTGCAATTTACGAGTTTTTTAAAAATTATTTATAAATAATAGGAAAAAACATAGTTAATGATAATCGAATTTTCATAAATAAATTAAAATTTCTAAATTATCGTGAACTCTAGCCCTGATAGCAGCGACATCCCACGCCCTTGCGTGGATATAGCAGATAGCAGGAAATAGCTCCAAATAAAAATTGGTACGGAGTTTGCACAGAATTAGTAAAATAAATTACATGAAAAAAGTTCTAATTTTCTTATTATTGATACCAATTGTTAGTTTCGCACAATTTGGTGACTTAAAAAAATTGGCGGAAAGTAAAATTCCAAAAGTAAACAATGTGCCGAAAATCAATACTTTACCAGACATAAGTGCTGGTTTAAAAGAGGCCTTGAACAATGGAATTACGAAGCAAGTATCAAAATTGACTGCTGAAGACGGGTTTTACAAAAATGAATTGGTGAAGATCTTATTGCCGGAAGAATTGCAAAAAGTGGATCGAACTTTGCGCAGTTTGGGAATGTCAAATTTGGCCGATCAAGGATTAGTGGTTTTAAATCGAGCTGCCGAAGATGCGGTGAAGGAAGCGACTCCGATATTTGTTGATGCGGTGAAAAACATGAATTTTAATGATGCGAAAAGCATTTTGATGGGAAATGAAAAAGCGGCTACAACCTATTTAGAAACTGCAACTTCTACTGCTTTATATGATAAATTCAGTCCAGTTATTGCGACTTCATTGAACAAAGTAAATGCTGATAAAATTTGGAGTCAAATGATTTCAAAATACAATTCTGTTCCATTAGTAAAAAAAGTAAATCCAGATTTGAAGGATTATGTTACCAAACAAACGATGAAGGGGGTTTTTACGATGATTGCAATTGAAGAAAAAGAGATTCGAGTAAATTTGAAATCAAGAACTTCGAGTTTGTTACAAAGCGTTTTTGTAATGCAGGATAAAAAATAAATAACAAATTGATAACCGTATTTTAACTCAGAAATTGCAAATCTGTAAGATATTTGCAATGTAGTTTAAAATTAGTATATTGAATTATTAGGGAATTAAACCACTGCTTTCGGGGAGTGGTTTTTTTTATAACTTGTTTAAAAATGAAATTACGGTAGAATTAAAAGTAATTGGTTGTTCAATATTCACTACATGTCCGCATTGTTGAACTACAAATAGTTGCGATGACTTAAAATGTTTTTCAACCACTTTTCTCACTGATGGCAGAAACATATAATCTTCCTCGCCCATAATATAAAGTGTAGGAATACTTAGCTCCTCTTGTCGGAACCACTTTAAAATAGGATTGATTTCTGCAGTTAACTTAAACCATTTTATAAACTCTTTTTGGTATAATTTTTTGGCTTCATTGATAAATAACAATCGGGATTGCTTGTGATTTTTATTGGGCATAATTACAAAAGCAAAGAATTTATAAAGCACTAAATAAGGTAAAACATATTTGAACATATTTCCTAATCTCATTAAAATTTGAGATCTAAAATTCATTTTTAGAATTGCCCCTCCAAGAATCATACTTTGAACTCGGTCAGGGTGCATTTCGGCCAATTGGCGAATGAGAATTGTGCCCAACGAAATTCCAACAAAATGAGATTTTTGAATTTTAAGGTGATCTAAAACCTCCAAAATATCATTGGCTAAAGCCGAAAAAGTATACTTTTGTTTGAATGCTTTTTTTATTTGTTGGTTGGAATTTCCATGACCTCTTAAATCCAACAATAAGACGTTATAATGTTTTTGGAAATCTCGAATTTGCTTGAACCAAATGGATGAACTTCCTCCCGCTCCATGAACAAAAGTTACCCATTGGGCGTCTTTGTCTTTTTCATAAACGGTGAAATGTATCATTTGATTTTTTTTGTAAATATAGATTAATTCTACGAAACAATTCAATAATAGTGTGATATTAACAAGTAGATACTATTCAAATAAATAGAAGTGTATAGTTTAAATATAGGTTGAAAATAGCAGTAAAGTAATAAAATTTATTAGATTTGCTTTAAGTATTCAATTGTACTTTTAATAGCTTATGCGTAATTTTATTTTTGTTTTTGTTTTATTATTTTCTATAAATTCATTTTCTCAAGCTCAAATTTCTCAGGATAATTTTGATGGAAATTCTACCATAACAACTTGGTTTGGTGACAACTGCGGAATGGATAATGCATTCATTAATCCGTTTCAGAATGGAATCAATACTTCAGCAAAAGTTTTAAAATATACGGATGCTGGCGGACAATATGCGAATGTTCGTTTTGATGCTGGTTTTAATTACAATTTGAATACAAGTAGCGTTTTTACTTTAAAAATATATGTTCCTTCAAGCGGAATTACTGGAACGCAAACCAATCAAATTTCGTTAAAATTACAAAATGGTAACGATGTATCTCCTTGGGCTACTCAATGTGAAATAATAAAACCTATAGTATTAAATCAATGGCAAACAATTACCTTTAATTTTGCTAATGACCCGTTTATAAATTTAGATCCTACTTCTCAAAATCCTATGAATCGCTCGGATTTCAATAGAGTCATTCTACAAGTAAATGGAGAAAATAATACTTCACTAGTGACGGCTTATATAGATGATTTTTACTATTCAGGCGCAGCTTCTGTTTTCAATACATTAGTTTGGAGCGATGAATTTGATATTAACGGAGGGATAAATACTACTAAATGGTTTCCTCAAACCCAACTTCCAAATGGAAATAGCTGGTACAACGGAGAACTACAACATTATACCAACCGACAAGTGAATTCTACAATTAATAATGGAATTCTAAGTATTGTAGCCAAAAGAGAAACATTTACTGATCAAGGTAAGACCAAACAATTTACCTCAGCGCGATTGAATTCAAAATTTGCATTTAAATATGGTCGCGTAGAAGTGCGTGCTAAACTTCCAACAGGAGCTGGAACATGGCCTGCTATTTGGATGCTTGGGAAAAACATTATTGAACCCGGAGGATATTGGACTAGTACATACGGAACGGCAAGTTGGCCAGCATGTGGAGAAATTGATATTATGGAACACTGGGGAACCAATCAAAACGTTGTTTCTAGCGCTGTTCACCATCCTATTAATGGGAATTTAACAGTTGACGAATACGTTTCTAATGCACAGAATAAACCAGGAGTTTCAACCGATTTTCATATTTATGCAATGGAATGGGATTCTCAAAAAATAACTTTCAGTGTTGACGGAATTAATCATTTAACCTACAATCCAGCCGTAAAAAATCAATATACATGGCCATTTAACGCAGAACAATATATATTATTAAATGTAGCGATTGAACCTAGTGTAACCGCTGGATTCGTCCAATCTACAATGGATGTCGATTATGTAAGGGTTTACCAACAAACAGCTTTAGAAACAAATAGTGTAAATAAAGTAACTAATTTGGTGCTTTTCCCAAATCCTGCCAATGATGAAATAACACTTAAATCAAATGGAAATTTGATAGGTGCAACTATTTCAATTAGCTCGTTATTAGGACAAGAATTGGATTCTTTTGTATTAAACTCAGATGAAAAAACATTGAATTTATCCAATTATCAGAGAGGAATTTATATTTTAAAAGTAAATTCTCAGAACGGTATTCAAAGCTACAAGTTCATTAAAAAATAGTACTATTTTAAAATAGCTGCCATTTCCAATTGCATTTTCTGAGCTTCTTCCCTAGCCTTTTCAGCAAAATCAACTCCGTTTGAAGCATAAATTATTGCTCTCGAAGAATTTATTAGTAAGCCTACATTGGAGTTCATTCCGTATTTGCAAACTTCAGAAAGGCTTCCACCTTGAGCGCCAACACCTGGAACTAGTAAGAAACTATCAGGGACAATTTTTCTAATTTCTGTGAAATATTCTGCTTTTGTAGCACCTACAACATACATTAAGTTTTCTGAATTTTTCCAAGTTTTGGATGTTTCCAATACCTGTTGGTACAATTCTTTTCCGTCTACATTTAAGGTTTGAAAATCAAAAGCACCTTCGTTTGAAGTTAGAGCCAATAGAATCGTGTGTTTGTTTTCAAATGCCAAGAAAGGTTCCACAGAATCTTTTCCCATATACGGAGCGACGGTTACACTATCAAAATTCAAATCTTCAAAGAAAGCTCTTGCATACATCGAAGATGTATTTCCAATGTCACCGCGTTTGGCATCTGCAATTGTAAAAAGTGCTGGGTACTTCTCATTAATGTAGTTAATCGTTTTTTGAAGAGAAATCCAACCTTTAATTCCGTAAGCTTCATAAAAAGCGGTATTTGGCTTGTAGGAAACCGCTAAATCATGAGTAGCATCAATTATCGCTTTATTAAACTCGAAAATAGGATCTTCTAATTTTAATAAATGGGATGGGATTTTATTCAAATCAACATCTAATCCAACACAAAGAAAGGATTTTTTGATTTTAATTTGGTCAATTAGTTGTTGTGTAGTCATTATTGTGTGTTTAACCGCAAAGTTCGCAAAGTTTTTCGCAAAGTTCGCAAAGTTTTAAAAAAAATGCCAAACTTAATTCAGTGTGGCATATATTAGTCTATTATCTATCAGTCTATTATCTATCGGTCTCCTTAAAATACTTCACTCGCTTCCTTCAATTTCTCCATGTTGTTAACCAATTGCAATTCGTCAACAATTTTTTGAATATCACCATTCATAATATTTCCTAAATCGTATAAAGTCAAACCTACACGGTGATCAGTTACACGACCTTGAGAATAATTATACGTTCTAATTTTTGCCGAACGGTCTCCAGAACTTACTTGGGACGAACGTTTTGTAGCATCTTCAGCTTGTTTTTTAGCCAATTCTTGTTCGTATAATCTAGAACGTAAAACATCCATTGCTTTGTCTTTATTCTTGTGTTGCGACTTTTGATCCTGACATTGCGCTACCAAACCTGTTGGAACGTGCGTTAAACGAACGGCCGATTTTGTAGTATTTACCGATTGTCCTCCAGGTCCTGACGAACAGAAGAAATCAATTCGAACATCATTCATATCAATTTGTACATCAAATTCCTCTGCTTCAGGAAGTACCATAACCGTAGCTGCAGAAGTATGCACACGACCTTGGGTTTCTGTTTGTGGCACACGCTGAACACGGTGAACTCCAGCTTCAAATTTTAATGTACCGTAAACATCCTCACCGGTAACTTCAAAAATAACCTCTTTAAATCCACCAGAAGTTCCTTCGTTTATATCAACTACAGAAGTTCTCCAACCTCTATTTTCACAATATTTAGTATACATTCTAAACAAATCACCGGCAAAAATACTCGCTTCATCACCACCCGTTCCGGCTCTAATCTCTACCATCACGTTTTTAGCATCTTCGGCATCTTTTGGAATCAATAAAAATTTAATTTCATCTTCCAAAATTGGCAATCTCTCTTTCGCTTCCTCCAATTGCATTTTCGCCATTTCAGTCATATCGGCGTCACTCCCATCAGAAATAATCTCGTTCGCTTCTTCTATATTACCTAAAACCACAATGTATTCATTGCGTTTATCGGCCAGCGCTTTCAAACTTTTATATTCCTGATTCAATTGTACATAACGCTTTTGATCGCTAATCACATCGGGTTGAATAATCAAATCCGATATCTCATCGAAACGTTGTTTTACTATTTGAAGTCTGTCTAACATTTTATTTTTTCCTTATTTAAGTGCGCAAATTTACAAAAAATAGTTGATAATATAAAGTATTCAATTTATGATTTTTTGGAGCTATTTCCTGCTGTACGCTATATCCACGCTAAAAAGCGTGGGATACCGCTTCCATCAGGGCTAGGGCTTTAGTATTCAAAATTATTAATAATTGTAAAAAAAATCATTCCGTAATTTTCAGATTCTCAGCTGGATAAAAATTATTATTAATAATTATTCTAAATAACTTTTGAAATACAAAAATCAGAAACTACATTTGCATATTATTTTTAATCAGTCTAAATAAATATGAAAAAGTATCTCATTTTGCTCCTTTTAAACTTCTTAAATTTTTACGGTCAAAACCAAGGTATTGTGAAAGGAAAAATTGAATCTACCGATGGTTTTCCTGTTTCTAATTTGATTATCAAACAAGAAAAAAATGGAATTTCAATAAAAACCGATGAAAAAGGAGAATTCTATATCCCAAAATTTCCATTAGGAACTCACACATTAGTATTAGAAGGAGAAAAAATAAAAAAACAAACAAAGGAAATTCTAGTTAAAGAAAATGAAACTTGTTTTGTGAAATTCACACTAAACGAAGGAATTAATGAATTGAAAGAAATAATAATTAAAATAAAGGACAGTCCAAACAAGAAAAAGGAAACTATTCTCTCTGGATTAGAAATAAAACCATTTGACTTACCACAAAGTTTGCAAATAGTAGGAAATTCAACTTTAGCACAACAACAAACCATACGCTTGAGCGAAGTATTAAAAAATGTGAACGGGGTTTATATTGGATCTTCAAGAGGGGGTGCACAAGAAGCAATATGGTCAAGAGGTTACGATTTGACCGCAACTAATGTGTTTAAAAATGGTTTCCGAACTAATGGAGGTTCAATGCCTGAGGTAGCTACTTTGGAAAAAGTAGAAGTATTAAAAGGAGGAACAGCTCTTTTATTTGGTAATGTAGCGCCCGGAGGAATCGTAAATTTGGTTACCAAAAAACCACATTTCAAAAATGGTGGCGAAATTTCTTATCAAATTGGTAGTTATTCATTTAATAAACCAACAATAGATTTATACGGGCCCTTCTCGAAGAACTTTGCCTATAGATTGATTTCAACCTATGAAAAAGCAAATAGCTTTAGAGATATTGTAACTCGGGAGCGCTTTTACATCAATCCTTCCATAGTATTAAAAAGTAAAAAATCTGAATATCTTTTACAAGGGGATTACTTAATAGACAATTGGACACCGGATTTTGGAACTGGATCCATTGGTACAACTATTGCAAACATTCCTCGCAATACTTATTTAGGCGCAACATGGTCGAACGGACAAACCAATCAGTCTAGTTTTTCAAGTCAGTTCAAACACAAATTAAATGAGAATTGGAAGCTAAATATTAATAATTCATTTCAAAATTTTGAGCGCTCTTGGAAAGGCACAGAACGAATTCAACCAATAGAAAACGGTGATTGGAATAGACCCCTCGGGCAATACAAAATCAAAGAACGACTGATTGCAAACCAAATAAACCTATCGGGAATTTACAAAACTGAAAAAATAAAACACCAACTATTTACAGGGCTGGATTTAGACAATTCAATAGCTGACGCTTATAATTATGTTTTCAATCCATTTTTCTACGATACTATTAATATTTATAATTTAAACATTTACCAGCAAAACACATTTATTCCTGAAGCTACAAATACAAGAATTGTTCAAACTACCACTAATAACTTCGGAATTTACTTCCAAGATTTAATCTCAATAAAAGAAAAAATAAAAATACTAGTCGGAATACGATGGTCATGGCAAGAAGCACAAGCAGAAAACAATAATTTAATTTCAAATAACATTACATCAGATCCAAAGAGAACAAGTAGCGCCTTTTCTCCTAAAATTGGATTTGTATATCAGCCAACAAACAACACGTCAATTTTTACAAGTTATTCCAACTCATTTACTCCAAACTCAGGAGTTACTATTTATAATGAGACACTAAAACCATCAATAATTGACCAGTATGAAATTGGAATAAAAAAAGATTGTTTTAAGGGATTATTAAGCACAAATATTACCTTATATACCATCATTAATAGTAATTTAGCTCAAACTGCTGAGTTGAATTTAGACGGAACACCAAACACAAATAGCAATATTAAAACTCTAAATGGAGAAACAACAAGTAAAGGATTGGAAATTGACATTACGTCAAGTCCTATAAAAGAGCTAACTATTTTAGCAGGTTACAGCTATAACGAAATGAAATTCACTAAATCAAATGGAGCTTTTGGAAGTTTTGTTCAAGGGGAACGATTAACAAGAACACCTACTAATACAGCAAATTTTAGTGTATTCTATACTATTAGTAACGGGAAATTAAACGGAATAAGTGTTGGAGTAATTGGGAATTATATTGGCGAGAGATTAGGCGGCTGGAACAATACTTATGGGCAAACTATGCCTGATAGAAGAATTCCTATTGACGGATTTTCTACCTTTGACCTTTCTTTAGGTTACAAATGGAAATCATTTTCAATATTAAGTAAGTTATCAAATATTGCCAATGTTCTAAATTATACTGTACATGAAAATTACAGTATGAATCCAATTGCACCAAGACAAATAATGACCACTATAAATTACAAATTTTAATATGAAAAAAATTAACTTCAGAAATTTACACCGTGATTTAGGCTATTTTTATGTTGGCTTAATCATTTCCTTTGCTACTTCAGGAATATTAATGAATCACAGAGACAGTTGGCACGCCGATAAATATACTGTTGAAACAAAGTTTGTTAATGTACAAATTCCGGCAAATGCAGATGTCACAGAAGAATATGCAGATAGTTTGGGAAAAACTATAGGAATTGAAGATAAAATCAGAAGGCATAAAGTGGATGATGGAAAATTAAAAATATCATTTGAAAAAAATGATGTTGAAATTGATCTGCAATCAGGAAAAGGAGAAATTGTATCTTTCATTAAAACCCCAATAATCAGTCAGATGATGAAATTGCATAAAAACACTTCAAATTGGTGGATTTATTATGGAGATATTTTTGGTATTTCTTTAATAACTATTGCTATGACGGGAATGATCATGATTCCATCAGGAAAATTCTCTTTTAAAAGAAGAGGTTGGAAACTGGCTATTGCAGGATTAATTTTCCCTTTATTGATTTTAATTTTATTGAATTAAAAAAAGGCTGTCGAAATGGACAGCCTTTTTTTATTTGTAATTTAACTAATTACATTTTCTTCATTTGCTCTTTCATCATTGAAATTTGATCTTTAAGCATGTTTTGTTTGTCTAATTTCTTAGCTTCATTTAATAAATTAGTAGCTTCTAATTTTCTTCTTCTTGACATTGCAACTCCAGCCAAATTTAATTTTGCAACAGCTAAATCCATATCCATAGACAAGCCAAATTCGATTGCTTTCTTAAAATATTTTTCAGCTTGAATTAAATTAGTTTGCGAAAGCATAATTCCGTGAAGGTAATTATAATATCCTTGTTGCTTGCGAACCAATGCAGTTTCAGGGCTTTTAATATGAGCCAACCATTTTTGAGCTCCAGGAAAATCTTGCTTTCTTAACCTCAAAAACGCTAATAGAATAAATTCATTTTTGAAATATAAAAAGATTGGAAATAACGATAAAAATATATAGAAAATACCATTTCCGATTTCTCCGTCAATAAAACTCCAAATACCTAAACCTATTATAAGAGTCGCTAAAATTAGTTTGATGTTTTTATGAAACATAATAAATGATTAATTGTTTTTGCAAAGATAGTAAAAGGAATTTAAAATATTTTTACAAAACTACTTGCAAAGAATAAAACTCTTTGTATATTTGCACTCGGTTTTAGAAATAGATATTAAAAAACCAATCAAGATATTTTAATACAAGATTTAAAGATAACAAACAATGAGCAAAAGAACGTTTCAACCATCGAAAAGAAAGAGAAGAAATAAGCACGGATTTATGGACAGAATGGCTTCTGCTAATGGAAGAAAAGTCCTTGCTCGTAGAAGAGCTAAAGGGAGACATAAGTTGACTGTTTCATCTGAACCAAGACACAAAAAATAATGTTTATTTAAACATACATAAAGGCGTTACTGTTATTAGTATCGCCTTTTTTTATATCTTTAAACTAATAAAATAAATTAAGGTTAAATAAAATAAAACTAACTACACAACACACCCCTACAAATGCCAAAAGACAATTCAATAAAATCGATTTTAATTATAGGCTCAGGACCTATTGTTATTGGGCAAGCCTGTGAATTTGATTATGCAGGATCACAATCTGCTCGTTCCATTCGTGAAGAAGGAATAGAAGTAATTTTGATCAATTCAAATCCAGCAACTATTATGACCGACCCTTCAATGGCCGATCATATTTATTTAAAACCATTAACTACAAAATCGATCATTGAAATTCTAAAAGAACATCCACAAATTGATGCTGTATTACCAACAATGGGTGGACAAACGGCTTTGAATTTATGTTTGGAAGCAGATGAAAAAGGGATTTGGAAAGATTTTGGGGTGCAATTAATAGGTGTAGATATTAATGCAATCAATATTACTGAAGATCGTGAGCAATTCAAACAATTATTAGCTAAAATTGGAGTTCCTACCGCACCTGCAAAAACAGCAACTTCTTTCTTAAAAGGTAAAGAAATAGCTCAGGAATTCGGATTTCCATTGGTAATCAGACCTTCATTTACCTTGGGTGGAACAGGTGCTGCATTTGTTCACCATAAAGAAGAATTTGATGAATTATTGACACGAGGTTTGGAAGCTTCACCAATTCACGAAGTTTTAATTGACAAGGCATTAATTGGTTGGAAAGAATACGAATTAGAACTTTTACGTGATAAAAATGACAATGTTGTAATTATCTGTTCTATCGAAAATATGGATCCAATGGGAATTCATACTGGCGATAGTATTACGGTTGCTCCTGCGATGACTTTATCGGATACTACTTTCCAAAAAATGCGAGATATGGCCATTTTGATGATGAGAAGTATTGGTAATTTTGCTGGAGGATGTAACGTACAATTTGCGGTTTCTCCTGATGAAAAAGAAGATATTGTTGCTATTGAAATAAACCCTCGTGTGTCAAGATCTTCTGCATTAGCTTCTAAAGCAACAGGTTATCCAATCGCGAAAATCGCTTCGAAATTGGCTTTAGGATACAATTTAGATGAATTACAAAATCAAATTACAAAATCTACATCTGCATTATTCGAACCAACATTAGATTATGTAATTGTAAAAATACCACGTTGGAATTTCGACAAATTTGAAGGTGCCGACAGAACTTTAGGTCTACAAATGAAATCTGTGGGAGAAGTAATGGGAATTGGACGTTCCTTCCAAGAAGCATTACATAAAGCTACACAATCATTAGAAATTAAAAGAAATGGGCTTGGCGCCGATGGAAAAGGATATAAAAACTACGAACAAATTATAGAGAAACTAACTTTTGCGAGTTGGGATCGTGTATTTGTAATTTACGATGCTATTGCAATGGGAATTCCGTTGAGCAGAATTCATGAAATTACAAAAATTGACATGTGGTTTTTGAAACAATATGAAGAGTTATTTACTTTGCAAAAAGAAATTTCCAACTTTACAGTAGATACTTTACCAAAAGAATTATTATTAGAAGCCAAACAAAAAGGTTTCGCAGACCGCCAAATTGCTCACATGATGGGCTGTTTAGAAAGTCAGGTTTACAAGTTGCGTGAAGAGAAAAATGTAAAAAGAGTTTACAAATTGGTGGATACTTGTGCTGCGGAATTTAAAGCTAAAACACCTTACTACTACTCTACTTTTGAAGCAGAAATTGAGACTGCCAATGGAACAAAATATGTTGACAACGAAAGTGTTGTAACTGATAAGAAAAAAATAGTAGTTTTAGGCTCTGGGCCAAATAGAATTGGGCAAGGAATTGAATTTGATTACTCTTGTGTTCACGGAGTTTTAGCTGCTGCAGAATGTGGCTATGAGACGATAATGATCAATTGTAATCCAGAAACGGTTTCAACCGATTTTGATACAGCCGATAAATTGTATTTTGAGCCAGTATTCTGGGAACATATTTATGACATCATCCGACACGAAAAACCAGAAGGTGTTATTGTTCAATTAGGTGGACAAACCGCACTGAAATTGGCTGAAAAACTATCTAAACATGGAATAAAAATTATTGGAACAAGTTTCGACGCCTTAGATTTAGCTGAAGATAGAGGTCGCTTTTCTGAACTATTAACTCAATTACAAATTCCTTTCCCACAATTCGGAATTGCAGAAACTGCTGATGAAGCGTCACAATTGGCTGATGTATTAGATTTCCCACTTTTGGTTAGACCATCCTATGTATTGGGTGGCCAAGGGATGAAAATTGTAATCAATAAACAAGAATTAGAGGAACATGTAATCGATTTATTAAAATCTATTCCAGGAAATAAACTGCTTTTAGACCATTATTTAGACGGTGCAATTGAAGCTGAAGCAGATGCAATTTGTGATGGTGAAAATGTATATATCATTGGAATAATGGAACATATTGAGCCTTGCGGAGTGCATTCAGGAGATAGTAATGCCACTTTGCCTCCTTTTAATCTTGGTGAATTTGTAATGCAACAAATTAAAGACCATACAAAAAAGATTGCTTTGGCGCTGAGAACGGTTGGTTTAATAAACATACAATTTGCCATAAAAGACGATACCGTTTACATTATTGAGGCCAATCCTAGAGCTTCGAGAACTGTACCATTTATTGCAAAAGCTTATGGTGAACCTTATGTAAATTATGCTACTAAAGTAATGTTAGGTCATAATAAAGTAACCGATTTTAAATTCAATCCGCAGTTAAAAGGATATGCAATTAAGCAACCTGTATTCTCATTCAGCAAATTCCATGGCGTAAATAAGGCGCTAGGACCAGAAATGAAATCGACGGGTGAGAGTATATTATTCATAGATGATTTAAAAGATGATCAATTCTATGAGTTGTATTCCAGAAGAAAAATGTATTTAAGTAAATAAAAAAAGCCCCTGATTTGGGGCTTTTTTTTATTCAATGTCTTTTATATATTCATCGTATTCGAGGTAAAACAATTCCAAAGCATTCATTTTTTCAAAAAAGAAATCAAATATTTCATCCCAATCTTTAGGATTGCTTACGCTAACATTCAATTTTTCGACCCAAATTCTACTGATTACTTTACCGTTTTCTAAACTAAAATTTTTCTCGAATACTAGATCCGAAATAAACTCCTCTTCTAAAATACTTTTTAGTGATTCTAGTTTCTCAAAATATTGAATTCTCTTGATATCATTGCGGCTTTCAATATCTATTTGTACTTGTGCTTTAGTGTTTTCAACGTAAAATTTAAAAGAAAAATCTTTAATCTTGGTATTGTACAACAACCATTTCCTAGGATATTTATTTGCAAATGAAACCCAAAATTCTCTTTTTAATCGTTGATTTTCTTCTTTACTATACATTTACTACAAATGATTTATTGATGTGTTGATTTTCAAATAGTTGTAAAATTCGATTTAATAATCTACATTTATAACTAATTAGCTGCAAAAATAGAACATCAATATGGATTTTTCAGATTTTTTAAAATATGTTCCAAAAATAAAGCAAGAAAAACTTCTTGCTGAAGAGGCGCACTTAAAAATGGTGCCTTTTGAACGTATTTTAGAAGTCGAAAAAATCAATATTCCTTCGAATAATCTTAGAAAAGCAGCTGTAATGATGTTGATATATCCCAAAAATAAAAAATCCCATTTGGCTTTAATTGTTAGAAATACCTATCCCGGTGTTCACTCAGCTCAAATAGGTTTTCCGGGTGGAAAAGTCGAAATAGAAGATGAATCTTTAATTCATACCGCTTTAAGAGAAACACACGAAGAAATTGGAATTCATCCCGATAAAATTGAAGTAATTAAAACATTTACAGCGGTTTTCATCCCGCCCAGCAATTTTAATGTTGCGCCTTTTTTAGGAATTAGTCATGCTGAATTAGAATTTATTGAGCAGGAAGAAGAAGTTGCAGGAATAATTGAATTTCCGTTACTCGATTTTATGAATGACAAAACAATTGTAAATAAAATTATGGACACCTCCTATGGAAATAATATAGAGGTTCCTACATTTAAAATTAACGAACATTATGTTTGGGGAGCTACCGCAATGATGATGAGCGAATTGAAAGAAGTGCTAAAAAGTTCATTTAAAAATTAATTTGTAAATTAGCCTCCCTAATTGATAATAAAATATGGTTTTATTTAAAAGAAACCCTTTTGGACATATACTATTTATTAAAAAATGGTTAATTCGAATTTTCGGTGGTATCACTCATAAAAGATACCGTGGATTCAACCATTTACAAATTGAGGGATCAGAAATAATCAAAACTTTACCGGAAACTAATGTGTTGTTTATATCCAATCATCAAACTTATTTTGCTGATGTGGTTGCAATGTTTCATGTATTTAACGCCAGTTTATCAGGTCGTGACAATTCTATTAAGAATGTAGGGTACTTGTGGAATCCCAAACTAAATATCTATTATGTAGCGGCAAAAGAAACCATGCATGCCGGATTATTACCGAAAATTTTGGCTTATGCAGGAGCAATTACAGTTGAAAGAACTTGGCGTTCTAAAGGAAAAGACGTAACCGAAAAACGAGACATTAATCCGAATGACACTGAAAACATTAGAATAGCATTGGAAGATGGATGGGTTATTACTTTCCCTCAGGGAACCACAAAATCGTTCAAACCAGTACGAAAAGGTACAGCTCACATCATAAAACAACACCGACCAATTGTTGTTCCAATTGTAATTGATGGTTTTAGACGCTCCTTTGATAAGAAAGGATTATTACTAAAAAAGAAAGGAATCCAACAATCATTTGTTATAAAAAAACCATTGGAAATAGATTATGACAACGACACGATTGATCAAATTGTTGAAAAAGTAGAATTTGCGATAGAGCAACATCCTTCGTTTTTAAAAGTAGTTCCAGCTGAAGAAATTGAGAATTAATATATTGGCTTAAAGCCTATAAATTCTTGTTTTTATAATAGTTTACCAATAAATCTACAAATCTACTGTAGCCATCAATTCCGTCTTTTTGTTGGTTCATTTTAAGAAATCGATCGTAAAATAGATGAAATCCTCTTTCCACAAATGATTCGTAATTGTTCCAAAAATCTTCACTTTCTTTATAGTTTTTTATAATTCCTGGATGAACAGTTTTTAGTAGTTTTTTAAATTGAATTTCATCTCTAAATCTCCAATTACTAAGACAATAATGTAAAGCATGGCTGTAACCTGAATATTGGAAATAACTATTTTCATTATTAATTGAAGCTAAAAAGCCGATGAAATTCGCTTCACTTTCGGAAGCATAACCCAATTGGTGCGCCATTTCATGAGTTACGGTTGTAGGAAAATTATACATTGGAATTTTATTGTTAACCTGAACTTCATTTGTAAAAGGATTCAAATAGCCACTAAAACCCATATAACTTAAGGGTAAACTAAAAAGTGATTTTTTTATACTTGGATAACTGTAATTAAATGAAGGAATTTGTTTTGAAAGCGAATGGTAGCCCTTTAAATTCATTTCAAAAACTTGCTCCTGAGAATAGGGAAAAACAACTTTTAAAGTATCATTTTTGGTAATTTGAGAATGAATAGTATTGGTTTTCGCAATTAATTTTTGGGTGAATTTTAATAAATCGTCATTGGAATACTCTTTTTCGATTTTTAGTTTTTCAAATAAAGGAACTCGATAATAATTCAAACCCCATAGAATATTAAAAAAGAAATAAAATATAGAAAAGTAGCTTAACATTTTAAGCATTCTGTCTTTCCATGATAATTTGATTGTTTTTCGATTTTTAAAATAACCAATTATTAATAATAAAACTGCTATTAAATAACATAAATCTCCAACAGAAAAAGGCAGAAACCCAACAATTATCCTTGAAAAATTTGAAATATAGGTATAGAATCCGTTGCTATAAAAACCTTCGATTAATTCAGGAAAAAAGGAAATAAATTGCACAAATACAATTTGAATTAGTAACCCTAAAGGAAGATAATATTTTTTCTGCATGACTTGAAAATAGAATGTTAAAGTAACAAATTTTGTTGAATTATTAATTTTAAAATTATTGTTTTTTATTATAAAACTATCTTTCGTCTTTGTAACTTTGGAAAATAAAACTAAGAAACTAAAAATATAGCGATGAGTCAAGAAATTAGAAATCTAGAACCGAAAGCACTTTGGAATAAATTTGCCGATTTAAATGCAGTTCCAAGACCTTCAAAAAAAGAAGAACGTGTAATTGAATTCATAAAAAATTTCGGAAATAATTTAGGTTTAGAAACTTTTGAAGATGAAATTCGAAATGTAATCATCAGAAAACCAGCTACTCCAGGAATGGAAAATAGAAAAGGGGTAGTTCTTCAAGGTCATTTAGATATGGTTCACCAAAAAAATTCTGATACTGTATTTGACTTTGATACACAAGGAATAGACATGTATGTTGATGGCGATTGGGTACGAGCTCGAGGAACAACATTAGGTGCGGATAATGGATTGGGTGTTGCGATGATCATGGCTGTTTTAGAAAGTACCACAATAAAACATCCAGCAATTGAAGCCTTATTTACAATTGATGAAGAAACAGGAATGACAGGCGCTTTGAACCTAAAAGGCGGTGTTTTAAATGGTGAAATCCTGTTGAATATGGACACGGAAGAAGACGATGAAATTGATATAGGATGTGCTGGAGGAATTGATGTTACTGCGACTAGAAAATACAACGAAGAAGAAACCCCTGAAGGATCAGTTGGATATACTATTACGGTGAAAGGGCTTAATGGCGGTCACTCTGGAATGGATATTCACAAAGGATTAGGGAACGCCAATAAAATCATGAACCGTTTATTGTTTGATGGTTTTGAGAATTTTGGACTTCAAATTGCTGAAATAAATGGTGGAAGTTTGAGAAACGCGATTCCTAGAGAAAGCGTTGCAAAAATTATTGTTGCTCAAATGTATGATGAGGCTTACGTTTTTGATATGCAAGAAATTATCAATGACATTAAAAATGAATATAAAACTACTGAACCAAACTTAGTTATTGAAATTACAAAATCGGAATTACCGAGTAAAGTAATGGATTTAGGAGTTCAAGAAGGTATCATTCGTTCGATTTATGCAGCTCATAATGGAGTCTATAGAATGAGCGCTGATATGGAAGATTTGGTTGAAACTTCAAATAATGTGGCTCGAGTAATCATTAAAGAAGGTGAAATTACAATTGGCTGTTTAACCCGTTCTTCTGTTGAAACTTCAAAGTTTGATTTAGCGAATTCCTTACGTTCAGTATTTGAATTGTGTGGTTGCGAAGTAACTTTATCTGGTTCTTATCCAGGATGGACTCCAAATGTAAATTCGGAAATTCTTGATGTTTTAGTTTCAATATATGAAAAACAAAACAACGAAAAACCAAAAGTGGTAGCTTGTCACGCAGGTTTAGAATGTGGAATCTTGGGAACTAATTATCCTGATATGGACATGATTTCATTTGGACCAACAATACATGGAGCTCACTCACCAGATGAAAGAGCAAGTATTAAATCGGCTCAGAAATTCTGGAAATTTGTATTAGAAATATTAGAGAATATTCCAATGAAAAATAAATGATAAAAAAAACGCCCTTTAATTAGGGCGTTTTTTTTATAATGAAATTACTATGAATTCACTTCTTCTATTGGCTTGGTGTTGCTCTTCAGTACACTCAACCCCATCAGAACAATTGTTTACTAATTTGGTTTCACCATAACCTTTTGCAGTTAACCTATCTGCAGAAATACCTTGCTTGATTAACCATTTTCTAGTTGATTTAGCACGATTATCAGATAAGACAACATTATAAACATGTGTTTGGCGACTATCGGTATGCGAATTAATTGCAATTTTCATTGTAGGATATTCCAATAATACCTCTAAAATTTTAGCCAATTCAATAGCGGCATCTTTACGGATATTGTATTTGTCAAGATCAAAATAAATTTCTTTAATATGGAAAACTTTTGACAAATCGGTTCCTGGAACAATTGGTATTTGTGTTTTCTCTATCGCTAAAGTTGTTTTCGTTTCACCTGTATAATTTGGTATTTGAATGTCTTTCTCATCTGTAGAATAGTCTGTTTTTGATGCTCTAATAAAGAAAGAAGCATTACAATCTACATATCCAAAATTGAACTCCCCTTTATCATTAGAAAATTGAGTACTAATCACTTGATTGTCTTTTGAGAACAAGGTAACTTCTGAACCTGGAAGAATTTCATTAGTTTGTTTATCTGTAACATTCCCGGCTAATTGTTGTTCGCATGGATACAAAATTGGTTTGTTTTGGGTAAATCCATAAATATCATCGTTTCCTTCCCCACCTTCTCTATTTGATGTAAAAAAACCTTGATTTGTAGTTTCATTAATACAAAATGAAAAATCATCCATAGCTCCATTTACGGGGGCACCAATATTCAAAACAGAATTTATTTTATCAATTTTATTAATATCGACTTGGAAAATATCAAGTCCTCCTAAACCAGGTCTTCCGTCTGAAGCGAAATATAAAATCCCCGATTCAGAAATGAAAGGAAAAGTTTCCCGTCCTTCAGTATTGATAGTTTTTCCTAAATTTTCTGGTTCACCAAAATTTCCATTTGGTTTAATCTCCACTTTATAAATATCCGATTTTCCTAAAGTTCCCGGACGATCAGAAGCAAAATACAATGTTTTTTCATCTGGACTTAAAGCAGGATGTGCGACTTGAAAATTATCTGAATTAAATGGAAGTTCGGTAACATTATCCCATTCTTGTTTTTGATTTTTTTGAGCTCGGTAAATTTTTAAAAAAACTGTTCCTTCTGCATTTTGCCCTTTTTTACCTTTTATAAAATTATTTCTTGTGAAATAAACGGTATTGCCATCTTTTGTAAAAACTGGAGTTGATTCATTAAATTTCGAATCGATAGATTTTGCAAACTTTTTAGCATCAGAAACCAATCCATCAGAGGTTATGGTTCCCGAAAATAAAGAAGTGAATGGTAAACCTGTCCAAGAGTGGGTTCTTATAAAAATACTTTTTGATTCTCTAGAAGATGAAAACACCAGTTGATCTTTGTAGAATGAACCTCCAAAATCGGAATTTGGAGAATTTATAGTTAGCGATTTAATTTCAAATCTATCCGAATTGAGTTTAATATATTCTTTATAATTGTTATTTTTTTTAAATATTTGAGCTCGGTTTTGTTCAGGAACCAATGAAATATATTTTGTCATAAACCTATCCGATTCTTCGATTTGACCTGTTGATTTCAGGGTTAAAGCATATCGATAATAGTATTCTGGATTCAAATTGGTAGTTAGAGAAAATGCTTTTTGGTACCATTCTGCAGCAATTACATAATTGGCATTAAAATAATAGGCATCACCAATTTTCTGACATATTTCGGGATTAATAAAACCTTTCTTAACTATTTTTTCATAGGTCTTTATTGCGTCTATATAAGCTAATTTTTGGTTTAGTTTATCACCATTGCTAATTTTTGGATTTTGGGCAAAAGCACCAATAGCAAAACTAAATAGTAACGAGTAAAATATATTTTTCATAATTATTTAGATTAAAAAAATCGAGGTGAAACCAATTTATCTTTTTTGAAAATAAATTCATAGCGTATAAAAACCTCATGAGAGCCATAATTATACTTCGACAAAGAAGTCGTATCAAAATCATAGCTATACCCTATAAATAAAGCGTCATTGACTTGGAATCCAGCTAATCCACTTACGGCGGCATCCCATCTATAAGCAGCTCCTAAAACTAACTTATCCATAAACATTACGTTACCAGAAAGATCTAGTTGTACTGGTGCACCTGAAACTATTTTAGAAACAACTGCAGGTTTAAACTTTATCCAATTGGAAACATCAAAAACATAACCCCCAATTAAATAATAATTCATTCTTTGGGAATTGATAGTTATATCATTGTCATTATAATAATTTGATTCCATGATGTTTGGAATAGAGACTCCTAGGTAATATTGATCTGAATGAAGGAAGGTACCCACCCCAAAATTTGGAGACATTTTGGAACTTAAACTTTTCCACTTTGGATCGTTTGCTTGAAATGGGGTGACTTTATATTGATCAAAACTAAAATAGCTTGCCGTTCCTTTTACACCAAATGACAATTTAGTCTTTTCACTTAATTGTATGGTATAAGAAATATCACCTGAAAAAGTATTTTGTTCAGTAGGACCAATTCGATCAGAAACAGCCGAAATTCCAAGTCCTATATTAGTTTCTGGAATTGGAGTATTAATTGAAAAGGTACTTGTAGTTGGGGCTCCATCAAAACCAACCCATTGAGATCGATGCAATGCTAATACACTTAAAACATTTCTAGAACCCGCATAAGCTGGATTTACTGAAATGGTATTGTACATGTATTGAGAATATTGTGCTTCTTGTTGACCATAAATAGAATTTACGAGCAAGAAGAATAAACTAAAAAAAGGAAATGTTATTTTCAAATTTAACTTTTATTATATTCAAGTAAAAATAAGAAAAAAAAGAGGTGGTTGTATTAATTTATTAATTTTAAAATGCGCTTTACTAATTTTGGGAATTTATTCTCAATAGAAATCGAAGGAAACTTATCGATTATATAATTGGTAGCTAATCCCAAAGCAATATTAATCAAGTTGGATTTGACCTCTTTTATTGATAAAGTTTTTTTTATAATATTGATGGGACGCAACACTTTACGAGTTTCATCAAATTGTAATTTCAGTGCTTCTAATTCGGCTTTTTGGTTTTCTATTAATAAATCTCTCTTTATCAACAATAAATTCATTTCATTAATTTTGCTCATCACCGTTTTTGTTTAGTATTTTTCTAATTATAAAATTGCAAACCGGATTTTTTATCAATTCCTGCTGAAATAAAATAAAGACAAAACCAACTAGTATATAAAATCCCGCCATAATGAAAAATCCATTGATTTATTAAATTCTACTTAAAAAAGAGTAACCTGCTCTATTTTTTAGTATTTTTATCTAAATAATTTTTATTACAAACAGATTAAGAAGTCAAGCGATCTCGATTTGAAAATTCAGAAGCTTATTATTAATTATACCCTACTATTTGTGAGAGTTTTTTTTCTTTTTATTGGATTATTTTTCTGGCTAATTTTATTAGGGTTTTTTTATGTGTTTTTCAATGATTTTTTTTACTTCATTTGTTTAACATTTCTTGGTTGGTTAATTACTAGATTCTTCGAAAAAAACAAGCTCAAAACACTCTTTAATAGTTTATTTGCTTCAGCATTATTATTTATATTATTTACAATTTTTTCAAATAATGGTTATTTAATCGACCCTACAATAGATAAAAAAGATGGGGTTGTGAGGATTTTTGAACCGAAAGAAGTGAATGAAGAATCTGCAAAAAATAAAACAGACTATATTGTTGAAAAAGACATTAAGTGGTATGATTTTTATGCCAATATTTACGACTTAAAATACAATACTCGTTATCTTTCTTATGTAGAAACAAAACTAAACCACAAAACAGTCGAATATAATTATAGAGTTGCTTCCCCGGATCCTATAGAATACTACAATAAATTATATTTGAATTTAGTTGATTTTGATAAAAACAAAATAGATTCAATTGCGACATTATTTGCTAAAGAATCCAAGGAAAAACAGCTGAATCAATTGCAAACTGCAGAAATGGTTACCACTTTTATTCAAGAAATTCCTTATGTATTAGTTCATCAAAATACCTGTAAACAGATTATGGAATATGAATCTGCTGATTCCTATATTGTAAAATACCACAAAGAAAAAAGACCTTGTTTAGCTAATATTCCAGGCGGAGTACAAGCACCTTATGAGTTTTTGCACAATTTAAAAGGAGACTGTGATACTCGAAGTTTATTGGGTTTTGCAATTCTCAGTAAATTAAAAATTTCCTCTTCAATTTGGGTTAGTAAAATCTATGGACACTGCGTTCTAGGAGTTGGTTTACCTGTTGGAAATGGAATTTATAAAACAATTGACGGTTTGAACCATTACGGTGTTGAGCTTACTAATAAAGGATTTAGACTAGGCATGATTTCACCTCAACAACGCGATATTTCCAATTGGGATATTGCCTTATATTCAAATAATTTTTAATTTTTTAACTATGAAAACAATTAGTATTATTCAATTTTTATTGGCCTTTGGAATAGGTATTAGTTCCTTATTTGTATTGTACCGAATTATTCGATATTTTATGATGAAAATTTATAAAATTGAAAAAAACAATACCGCTTTTGCCATTTTCCAAGTAGGAATTATTATTTCAGGATCATTTATTTTATCCTCAATTATTAGCCCCGCCTTAAATGCAGCACGATTTCTAAATCCTGATAATACTTTTACTTTAGAATCACTATTGAATACCTATGGTTACATTACCATGTTTGTATTTATTGGTTTCTTTTGTGCTATTTTAGTAATTTCATCTGGGTTATTTGTATTGTTTAATTTAACCGATATCAATGAAGGTGAGGAAATAAAAAACAACAATATTGCGGTTGCAATAATCACGGCTGCAATCATCGTTGGGCTATCAATTATTGTTGATGAATATGTGGGGATTTTATGTGAAACTCTTATCCCTTATCCACAAATACCAACATTTATTTAATAGAGCATGAAATCAGCTTTATAACAACTTATTATTTGAAAGTTCATCAAATTTAGCTTTCATTGTTGGATTACCTTGAGTTAATTTTTTAATGGTCAATTCATCCGCTTTATTATTAGCTAAACGAAGGTTGTTAACAGAGGATAGAAGAGCATCTTTTGTCTTTTGTAAATGATCAATTGTTTTATCTATTTCATCAATTGCTGTTTTAAACTGTCTACTTGCCAAGTCATAGTTTTTGGCAAAGCCCTCTTTGAATTTAGTTATGTTGTCTTCAAAGTTAGTAATGTCAATATTTTGATTTCTAATAGAACTCAATTCCGCTTTGTATTGCATTGAATTCATCGAGGCATTTCGAAGCAAGGTAATAATAGGAATGAAAAACTGTGGGCGTATCACATACATTTTGGGAAATTTATAAGACACTTCAACAATTCCCATGTTGTACAAGTCATTATCAGCTTCTAATGTAGAAACCAAAACCGCATATTCACATTTTTTTTCGTTTCTGTTTTTGTCTAATACTTTAAAAAATTCTTCATTTTTTCTTTTTGTAGCAGTAGCATCTGCTTCATTTTTCATTTCAAACATAATTGAAATAATTTCATTTCCATGTTCGTCATTTTCACGATAGATATAATCTCCTTTAGTGCCCGACTTTGAATCGTTGTCTTTTTCAAAATACGCTTTTTGAAAAGCAGTTGAACGTAATTTATTAAACTCGGTTTCACAATGCTGTTCTAGTGTTTCTCCTATCATTTTAGTTGAAAGCTTTAGCTTTAAATCTTTGCGCAAATCAATTTCATCATCTTTCATTTTGATGATTTCATCTTTGGTTTTGAGCGCTGCAGCAAATTTTTCATTCAATGATTTTTCAAGCAATTGAGCTTCTGTTTCCTTACTTTTTAAATCATTTGCCAAAGCATCACGCTCTTTTTCAATTTTTTGAACTGCCTCAGTTACAGAAAGCTGTTTTTGAAGTTCCGCATTTTCCAATTTGGATTTAATCTCCGAAATCTCAGCTTCTTTAGCTGCTATCATTTGAGAAAGCTCTATGTCTTTTTTGGTTAAATTCTCCTGTAGTACATTTTTAAGATTGGCTTCAGCTAATTTAACAGCGCTTTCTTTTTCAATTTCAGCTAGCTTTAATCGTTTTTCCAATTCTTCTTCGAACTGATGGTCGCGAACTTGTTTTAAAATATCAGCAAATCCTGCTTCATCAACTTTAAATGCTTTTTTACAATTGGGACAAATAATTTCGTTCATAATAAAAAATGTAATTGGATTAAATCTAATTTTAATATTGTAGCGTACTAAAATACGAAATATAGTTCAATTAATAATATGGAAAGGAAGTTAAATTCTATGAAATTCAATAAATAAAATAAAAATATATTTTCATCACGATTACTCAAAAAACCCCAACGTTAACTAATTGAATTTATTAATAAATTAATTATTCAAACTATGTTAATATAAATTCCTAAATTTGTAATGACATAAGCCATTAAAAAATAAATCCCTTTTCCCTCAAAAAAAGCTTCAAACAAGAATTGCAATTGAATTGATTAGAATTCATATTGATATCAAAAAATAAATTACATGAAAAAACTCCTATTCCTCATACTATTTATAGCAAGCTTTTTCTCTTATTCACAAACCTCTTCTTGTGTAAATGCTGATTTTGAGTTGGGAAATTTAAACGGATGGCAAGGACAAACTGGTACTTGTTGCCCAATAAATACTACCGCATCGGCAATAATTAATGGTAGACACACTATTATGACCGGAACAGGAACCGATCCTTTTACCTGTAATGTTGTTCCTGTAGTAGCTCCGGGCGGTACTTTTTCTGCAAGATTAGGAAACTCCAGTACCGGAAGACAAGCCGAAAAACTGTCTTACACTATTCCATTAGTAGATCCGTCAAATGCGCTTTTCATATATAAATATGCGGTTGTTTTTCAAAATCCAGGTGATCATACCGCTGCCGATCAACCTCGATTTGAAATAAAAATATTAAACTCTTCCAATCAGGTTATCGATCCAGTTTGTGGGCAATATGCAGTAGTTTCAGATTCAAATATTCCTGGTTTTCAATCATGTAATACTCCACTTTCTACTGTTCCTATTAGATATAAAAATTGGACTACAGTAGGTCTCGATTTGTCTCCTTATATTGGTCAATCGATTACCATTGAATTTGCTACTGGAGATTGTGATTTGGGAGGTCATTTTGGTTATGCTTATATTGATGCATTTTGTTCACCACTTGAAATCACAACTAATTATTGTATTAATTCAGTTAGTGCAGTTTTAACGGCACCTTTAGGATTTAGTTACCTTTGGAATACTGGAGCAACTACACAATCAATTACTGTAAATAATCCAGTTATAGGGGATATTTACACTTGTACTTTAACTTCGGTAACAGGATGTGTTGTAGATATTTCTTCTATTCTAAGACCTGTAGATCCAACTGCTGCGTTTACACTAACAAGTACTTGTTTTAATAATGCTGTTTTTTCAAGTAATTCAACTACTACTCCAACAGGAACTTCATTGACTAATTTTTCATGGAATTTTAGTAATGGCACATCAACTTCTCCAAATCCAACGAACGTATTTTCTGGCCCTGGAAGTTACACTATTTCCCTTGCAGTAACCAACAGCGCTGGTTGTACCAATACAACAAACCAAACTGTGAATTTAGTCGCACCACCTACAATTTCCATAAACCCATTAGCTCAAACAATTTGTACTGACGATACTACAGCACTTACATTATCTAGTCCAACAAACGGTACAACTTATAGCTGGACAACAACTCAAAATGGTGTTACTGGTGCGCTAAATGGAGCTGGAAATAGTATCAACCAAACATTAGTTAATGCCAATCTAATTCCAGGAACTGTCAATTACAATATTATAGCAACAGCAGCTGGATGTGCTAGTTCACCAAGTACAGCAACGGTTACAGTCAATCCGAAACCGAGTTTAATCAACATAAGCAATCCAAGTATTTGTAGTAATCAAACCACAAATATTCCTTTAACTTCAAATATAAATGGAAGTACTTTTTCGTGGACGGCCGCTACCTATGGGCCAACCGGCGCTTCAAATGGTATAGGTAATCAAATTTCACAAGTTTTACAAAATTCAAGCACTTCACTTGGCCTTGTAAATTATACCGTAACGCCTACTTTTAATAGTTGTATTGGAAGCCCAAGCATATTTTCTGTTAGAGTAAATCCGTTGCCAAAACCAATATTAACTGATGGTTCTATTTGTGTAGATGCTTCTGGAAGCATATTTAGAAACTACTTATTAGACACAGGATTAAGTAATTTAAACCATACTTTTAACTGGACTTTTAATACAAATCCAATTCTAAATTATTTTCAAAATACCTATTTAGCATCAGCAATTGGAAACTATTCTGTAGTTGCTACAAATACAAGTACCGGATGTATATCATCTCCTGCCGTTTCTGCAATTGTTTCAGCTGCAAATCCTGCAGTTAGTTTGTATGCTTATGTTGACAACAATTTATCTGATAATGCAAATGTAAATGTCGTTGTTAATAATGGAACAGGTCCCTTTTTATATCAACTTGATAATGGACCATTTCAACTGTCAAATGTGTTTACTTTAGTTCCAACAGGATTACACACGATTACCGTTCACGATGCTAATAATTGTACCAATTTGAAAACCTCCACTTTGGTTATAGATTACCCTAATTATTTCACACCAAACGGAGATAATTACAACGATTATTGGAATATATATGCCATTCAAAACCAACCGTCTGCAAAAATTTACATCTTTGATAGGTACGGGAAATTAATTACTCAACTCAACCCATTAGGGCTTGGATGGGACGGAAATTACAACGGAAAACCTTTACCAGCAACCGATTATTGGTTTGTTTTAGAATATACTGAAAAAGATAGCAATGGAATTAATGTTTCGAGAACTTTCAAATCTCACTTTTCATTGTTAAGGTAATCATTTTATCTTATGATTTTAAAACCTTAATGTGTTTGCTATTTCCGTTAATTTTAATTTCAACAAAATATATTCCCGAAGATTGGGAACTTAAATCAATAGTTTTATTAGCTAAATTATCAAATTGATCTTCTAAAATTAGGTTACCTAAAACATTTACCACTTTAATTGTTCCTGAAACATTGTAGCTTTCATTATTAGCAAAGTGCAAAATCCCATTTGTAGGATTTGGATAAACCAATGAATTATTTGAAGAAAATTGACCCTCATTGGTGTTCAAAACTCCTCCTGCTTGTTGAAACAAATAGGCAAAGGCTTGGTAATATTGATTGGTAATAGTAGCATCGTGAACTATCAATATATTTTCATCGTTTTTTGTTTCTGCAGAAGTACTCCAGTTATGAGAACCTACAAGCACTTGTGGATCAGAAGCGCTATTAAAATTGTCAATTACCATAAATTTATGATGCATAATTCCACTACCTGTGTAAGTCGCAACTCTACTTGTATTTATACCAGTTTGAAGAACAGACAATTGATTACTTGTGGGATTTTGACTGTCTAAAACTAAATTTAAATTGGAAAGCCCACTATTAAATTTGCTAATCAATGCCGAACTAATATCAGATCTAGTAATTAACATGGTAGCAATATCAATATCGGAATTTGCAGTATTGATTGTCTCAATAATTTTAGCATTTGCTCCATCACTCGGACTAAAATAACTATTAACTACTTTCCCTCCAATACTATAATTATGAGGCGTATTATTGGTTTTATAAGGTCCGAATTTAGAAGCAACCGTATCAGGAACTAATGATGAAGAACCCCACATTTCTTCAAATTCTATCTTATAACCTAATGCCAAAGCTTGATCTTGAATAACAATAGCGCTATTTTTATCAGGACCGTCAATTTGTGCAACAGTCCAATTGGTTGATCCAGTCCAAACGAGTGGTTTAGTAGCATCCGAACTATTAGCATCGAATACTACAAACTTATTGTGCATTATCCCATAACTTGAGGATGTAGGACTTGGTAAAGTAGGAATTAATGGATTTAATAACGGAATCATAACACTACTAGTACTTCCATCATAAATTAATCGGACCTGTACTCCTCGACTAAAAGCAGCATTTATAGCTCCTGCAATTCCAGAAGATCCACCAGGAGAATACGAATTGTAAATTGCAATATCAAGTGTATTGGTACATGCATTGATGTAACTTATAAGCATATCATCCAAATTACTCCCAAGATTTACTCCGTTTTGAGTTTGCGTAAAAGTGACATCAACTGGATGATTAAAATAGACATTTATTGTTCCACTTGACATCGACGGGCTGGCTAAATAATTAATATGTTCCGAAGTTCTTCCAGAAATAAAATGGTAAACCAATTTCAGAATTTGTGCCGGTTTGACATTTGAAATCAAAAAAGCAGTTTGATTTAACTCCGAAACTACATTTATTTCTTTAAGGTCAATTTGATTGTAAGCCTTTATTTCAACAGGGGAATCAAATTTTAATTCAATGCTGTTGTTATGATAAATAGCCAAATAATCATCCTCTTTTATAGTAGTTTGACTAAAAGTATAAAAAACACAAAATAGGGAAATACAAACTAGGTAGAGGGATTTAGCTTTGGGCATTACAGATTTATTTTATACAAAAATAAGTAATTATATATAAACACTTCTTTATTATCCAAAAGATTTATATCTGTAAATAAATTTAAAATTTACATGATAAAGTTTATTACATTTGATATTCATTACTTGAAAAAAAGAAAATTGGTTTCGATTGAGTGACTTTAAACTTTTGGTCAAGCCTCTTAAATTTAATTAAATCTATGTTTAGAAAATTAACCTATATTTTTTTATTCTTATTGAGTAGCGTAATTATCGCACAATCCTCAATCCCAATAATTCCAAAACCAAAATTAGTTGTATTAGAAAATACCTCTTCTTTTTTAATAACAAAACAAACCGTATTAATTGCCCCAAAAGGAAATCCAGAAGTTCAATACCTAAAGGAAATTATTAATAAACAACTCGGATTTGAGTTAGCAACAAAAACGATTACCCAAAAATCAAATAATTGCATTGAATTGTCATTGAATCCATTACAAAAAATGGAAATCGATGAATATAAAATCAACATTAATGCAACTAATATTAAAATTGAAGCCAGCAATTCAGAAGGGCTTTTTTATGGAATTCAATCACTAAATCAGTTGATTGATCATTATTCTAGTAAAAATTCACCAATTCCGGCATTAACAATTCAAGACCAACCCAAATTCAAATGGCGAGGAATGCATCTCGATGTTGCGAGACATTTTTTTCCTAAATCGGATATAAAGAAATACATCGATTATCTGGCTTTGTATAAAATGAATGTTTTTCATTGGCATTTAACCGATGATCAAGGATGGCGAATTGAAATTAAGAAATACCCAAAACTTACTTCCATTGGTGCTTTCAGAAAAGAATCCATGGTTGGGCATTATAACGAGCAACGCTTTGACGGTAAGCCCTACGGAGGATTTTACACCCAGGATGATATTAAAGAAATTGTAGCTTACGCCAAAGAAAAACACATCACAGTAGTTCCCGAAATTGAAATGCCAGGACATGCAACGGCAGCACTAGCCGCTTATCCAAAGTTTTCTTGTACTGGCGGTCCGTTTGAAGTTGGAACAAAATGGGGAGTTCTTGACGATGTTTTTTGTCCAAACGAAAACACATTGAACTTTTTAAAAGCAGTTCTAGATGAAGTAATACCACTTTTTCCTTCTCAATACATTCACATTGGCGGTGACGAATGTCCCAAAACAAGGTGGCATGAATGTGTAAAATGTCAAGCATTAATTAAAGAAAAAGGACTAAAAAGCGAACACGAATTACAGAGCTATTTTGTCACTCAAATTGAAAAATACATCAATAAAAAAGGCAAGAAAATTATTGGATGGGATGAAATCCTTGAGGGTGGCCTCGCACCAAATGCCGCGGTTATGAGTTGGCGTGGAACCGAAGGGGGTATTGCTGCTGCAAAAGCGAAGCACTTCGTAGTTATGAGTCCGGGTTCGCATTGTTATTTTGATCATTATCAAGGCGAACAAAAAACGGAACCTCTAGCAATTGGTGGATATACTCCTTTAGAAACGGTTTATGATTTTAATCCAATTCCAACAGAATTATCTACCGAGGAAAGCAACTATATTTTGGGCGCTCAAGGAAATGTTTGGACAGAATACATGGAAGATTTTGCGGAAGTAGAATACATGGCAATGCCAAGAATGGCGGCATTAGCTGAAGTACTTTGGGGAAAAGATGCCTCATCAAATTACCTAGATTTTAAAAACCGATTGCTTCTGCATTTTTCCCTTTTAGACAAAATGAAAGTGAATTACAGCAAAGCTTTATTTGAAGTAAAAGCAAAAATTTCAACATCCGATAATCATTTACTTAAAGTAGAATTAACAGCCGCAAATCCTTCCTCTTCCATATTTTACACCCTAGACAATTCCAATCCAACCAATACTTCTTTGTTGTATCGCCAACCCATTATAATTGAAAAAAACACCACATTAAAAGCGGCAAGTTTTGATTCAAATGTTCAAAAAAGTGCTGTTTTAGAACAAAAATTTGAAATACATTTGGCAACAGCCGCAACGGTATCTTTAAAAGACGAACCAAGCAATTCTTATAAAGCAAATGACGCGTTTAGTTTGGTAGATGGAATGTATGGCGATAGAGGAAAATTTGGTAGAGATTGGCTAGGATTTTCAGGTAAAGATGTATTGGCTACAATTGATTTAGGTTCGGTAAAAAAAGTACAATCGATTACCGTTGATGTATTATCAAGTCCCGCAAGTTGGATTTATTATCCTAAACAAATTGCCATTTCTTATTCAGAAAACGGAATCGATTATTCCGCTGAAAGTACTATTTCAGTTAAAGAAATCGAAAGTTCAAAAGGGGTTGTAAAAGTTGAAATTCCAACAACTTCCATTCGATACATTAAGGTAAATGCATACAATCAAGGTAAAATATTGGAGGGAAATCCTGGAGCTGGTGAACCGGCTTGGTTATTTATTGACGAAATAAAAGTAGAATAATGAAAACAAGAAGAGACTTTATTAAAACAGCTGCGGTTGCAGGAGTAGGATTGGCATTTACAGGAGTAAAAGCAGAGAGTAGTTTGCGTTTTCCAAACAAAATAAACAAGCCAATTGTGGTTTCTACATGGCGATTCGGAATAGAAGCCAACGCTGCTGCTTGGGAAGTTTTGAAACAAAATGGACGAGCTTTGGATGCCGTTGAAGCTGGAGTAAAAATCCCTGAAGGCGATCCAACAGAACGAAGCGTGGGTTATGGCGGACGACCAGATCGAGACGGGCGGGTTACTTTAGATGCTTGCATTATGGATGAAAATTCCAATATAGGTTCGGTAGCTTGTTTGGAACACATCAAACACCCAATTTCAGTAGCTAGAGCGGTTATGGAAAAAACGCCTCACGTAATGCTAGTAGGTGATGGAGCCTTGGATTTTGCTTTGTCTCAAGGATTCAAAAAAGAGAACTTATTGGTGGCCGATTCAGAAAAAGAATGGAAGGATTGGCTTAAAAAATCGGAATATGTACCGAAGGCAAATATTGAAAATCACGACACTATTGGGATGATTGCTTTGGATTCCAATGGAAATTTATCTGGCGCTTGTACCACAAGTGGAATGGCTTTTAAAATGCACGGACGCGTCGGCGATTCTCCAATTATTGGCGCTGGATTGTATGTAGATAACGAAATTGGTGCTGCAACTGCAACTGGCCACGGAGAAGAAGTAATTCGAATTGCGGGTTCTCATTTGGTTGTAGAATTAATGCGCCAAGGGAAATCTCCGCAACAAGCGTGCGAAGAAGCGGTTCATAGAATAATTAAATTAACGAAGGCACGAAATAAGAATTTAACCGATTTACAAGTTGGTTTTATCGCCCTAAATAAATCAGGTGAAGTTGGTTCGTATTGCATTCAAGGCGGGTTCAATTACGCGGTTTATGATGCTACAGGAAATAGATTAATTGACGCACCTTATTATTTAAAATAGAAATATGAAATTGGAAGTAGCTTGTTTTAACCTTGACTCGGTGGCTATTGTTGCTCAAAGCAAAGCCGATCGCGTTGAATTTTGCGATAATTTTGAAGCAGGCGGAACTACGCCAAATTTTGAAGATACGCAAAAAGCAAGACTTTTATTTTCCAAAGATTTACTTGTTATGATTCGACCAAGAGGTGGTGATTTTAACTATTCTGAAGAGGAATTCAACCAAATGAAGCAATCCATTTTAGAAATGAAAAATACAGGCATCAATGGTTTTGTTTTCGGAATTCTAGATCAAAATGACCACATAGATTTCGAAAGAAATTCAGAATTAATTGCGCTAGCAAAGCCATTACCTTGTAGTTTTCATAGAGCAATTGATTATACAAATGACTATTTTGAAGCGATAAATACTTGCATTACAATCGGATTTAAAACAATATTGACTTCTGGACATGAATCCAAAATTGAGTTGGGAAAGGAAACAGCTAAAGAGGCGATAATTCAATTTGGAAATCAAATAGAAATTATGCCGGGTGGAAGTTTACGAGCTGCAAATGCTAACTTAATAAAATCGATTACTAAGGCAAGCTATTATCATACTTCAGCAATTACTGATGCGTCACAAATTGCCAATCTAATTGAAATTAATGCTCTTAAAGATTGTCTTACAAATGATTAAAAAACTGTATTTAATAGTACTATTTTATTCGGTTTTTGGGTGGTCCCAAAATTGGGAGCGTTCCCTTTCAAACGAGAATTGGAGGGTTCAGAAATTTTCAGATGATGTTTGGAGTAAAGCCCATGTTCCAGGAACTATTCACACCGATTTGTTTTTGAATCATCAAATTGAAGATCCTTTTTATGGCAATAATGAAAAACAATTGCAATGGATTGAAGAACAGTATTGGGTTTATGAAACCAAATTTAGTATTTCAAAAAAAGAGTTAACTGCTCAAAATAAAGAACTTGTTTTTTACGGTTTGGATACCGATGCTTCGGTTTATCTAAACGATTCCCTAGTTTTGGAAGCGAATAATATGTTTCGAACTTGGCGTATACCTATAAATAAATTCATTCATCAAGGAAAAAACACACTACGAGTTGAATTTGAATCGTCTTCACAAAAAGCTAAAAAAACAGCTGCTCTCTCCCCTTTCTTTTTACCTGGTGATGAAAAAGTGTATGTTAGAAAAGCGCCCTATCAATTTGGTTGGGATTGGGGACCTCGTTTTGTAACAGCAGGGATTTGGAAAAATGTAGCTATTCGGTTTTGGAAATCAGCCCAATTGGAATCGGTTTCCTATTCTCAAGAAAAATTAAACGATACTATTGCACAATTGAAAATTAAAACAACCGTAAATTGTCAGAAACCAGGTATTTATTCGATAGAAATTAATAACAAAACGAAAAATGTTTCTCTAAAAAAAGGGATTCAACTAGTAGAAATTCCCTACCAAATTAATAATCCAAAAAAATGGTGGCCCAACGGATTAGGGAAACAAAATTTATACAATTTCTCTATTCGAATTAGAAAAAAAGGAGAATTATTAGATAATAAAAAATTACAAATTGGACTTCGAACAATCGAGTTAGTTCAAGAAAAAGATTCCATTGGCATGAGTTTTTATTTTAAAGTCAATGGCAGAAAGGTATTCATGAAAGGGGCAAATTACATCCCACCAGAATCTTTTATGCCAAAAATGACTTACAAAAAATATGAAAACATAATTGAAACCGCTGTAAAGTCCAATATGAATATGATTCGAGTTTGGGGCGGTGGCGCTTATGAAAATGATGCATTTTATACATTATGCGATCAAAAAGGAATTTTAGTTTGGCAAGATTTTATGTTTGCTTGCGCATTATTTCCGGGAGATGAAGCCTTTGTTTCCAATGTAAAACAGGAAGTTCGTGACCAAGTAGTTCGTTTGCAAAATCATCCTTGTATTGCACTTTGGTGTGGAAATAATGAAGTTGATGAAGGCTGGAAAAATTGGGGTTGGCAAAAGCAATATCGTTATTCAAAAATCGATTCAACGACCATTTGGAACAATTACCAACGATTGTTTGAAAAAGAAATTCCCTCGGTTTTAGATTCTATTGTAGCCAAAGAGAACAACCGTTATTGGCCGTCCTCCCCTTCTATTGGCTGGGGAAAAAAGGAAAGTTTGTCGCAAGGCGATTCTCATTATTGGGGCGTTTGGTGGGGAATGGAACCGTTGGAAACCTACTCCAAAAAGGTAGGCCGATTTATGAGTGAATACGGATTTCAAGGAATGCCAGATGTAAAAACTTTCGAAACTTTTGCCAAACCTTCGGAAATGAGCCTCACCTCAGAAGCGGTCAAAGCCCATCAGAAACATCCAACGGGTTTTGAAACGATTCAAACTTACATGGAGCGAGATTATAAAGTGCCAACGGAATTTGGAGATTATATTTATGTATCGCAATTACTACAAGCGCGAGGTTTTAAAATAGCAATTGAAGCGCATCGTTCTGCAATGCCGTATTGCATGGGAAGTTTGTATTGGCAACTCAACGATTGTTGGCCTGTAACTTCGTGGAGCAGCACCGATTATTATGGACGCTGGAAAGCCGCACAATACCAAATAAAACGATCATTTGAAAGGAAATTAATTGTATTTAATGGAACTGAAAATAACGACACTAAAGAACTGAATTCAATAAAAATTCAAATTGTTAATGAGGGCATAAATGACGAAAAAGGAAGGCTAAATTGGAGCCTGATCAAATTTGACGGAACAGAACTAAATAAAAATTCAAAGTCCATTGTATTGAATTCCAATACAGTAACGAATGCAACGGAGCTCTCAAATTTAGAAATTCCAGACCGTAAATTATGGAATGATAGTTTGCTTCATGCCGAATTCATTAATTCCAAAGGAGAGAAAACTGCTGCAAATTATTACTTTGTATCCCCAAAAGACTTAACCCTACAAAAAACGAATATCACTTATAAATTCATTGATAAAAATCACGTTGAGCTTTCTACAAAGACCTTAGCAAAAGACGTTTATATTCAAGGCGAAGGATTAGAATTTGAAGACAATTACATTGATTTATTGCCCAATGAAAAAAGAGTAATTGCATTCAAAGGAAAAAAGGGATTGTTGAGAATTAGGAGTTTGAATGGGGTTAATTAGGTTTTAACAATATAAATCAACCAAAAATTTCATTCTTATCTAATTTTTATAATTATTTTTCAAAATAGACAAATTACGTCTATATCAAAATTAATTTTGTAAAAAAATACAAGATGATTTTCAAGAATTCAGTTTAAATTAATACAATTGTTGAGGGGATAATGTGGGGACGTGTAAAAAATAAAAACCCTAACTAATTGAAAACCAATTGTTAGGGTTTTAATTTCGCGGAGAAAGAGGGATTCGAACCCCCGGACCTGTTACAGTCAACAGTTTTCAAGACTGCCGCATTCGACCGCTCTGCCATTTCTCCAGTATGTCGCACCCTTTTGCTTAATGCGGTTGCAAATATAGTAACCTTTTTTTGATTTCTAAAACATTTATTTAGAAAATATCAAGAAAATAACTACGCAATCAAGTAATTATTTCATTTACCATAAGTTAGATTCAAAAAATAAGTTAGTATTTTACATATTCTGAAATCTCCAATCCATACCCTATCATCCCAACGCGCTTGGTTTGCTCGGAATTGGATATCAATCGGATGTTGGAAATATCAATGTCGTGTAAGATCTGTGCCCCAATTCCAAAATCTTTCGCATCCATTTTTATCAATGGCGCCTTCATTTCACCCTGTGTTTGCAATACTTTCAATTCACTAATTCGATTCAGCAAATTGTAGGATTCCAACTCCTGGTTAATGAATAAAACAGCCCCTTTTCCGGCTTGATTGATTACGTTGAATATAGAATCTAGGTTTTTGTCGGCATCGTGGGTCAAAGCCCCTAAAATGTCGCTGTTTATTTGAGTGGAATTGATGCGCGTCAATATTGGCTCACCCAAATTCCAATTCCCTTTGGACAACGCAATGTGAACTTGCTTATTCGTAGTTTGCAAATACGCTCTCAATCGGAACGTGCCAAAGCGAGTGTTGATATCAAAATCTTCTTTCTTAACAATCAAGCTGTCGTGTAGCATTCGATAGGCCACCAAATCCTCAATTGAAACGAGCTTTAAATCGAATTTCTTCGCCACTTCAACTAATTGCGGTAATCGAGCCATCGACCCATCTTCATTCATGATTTCCACAATTACCCCCGCCGATTTGAATCCAGCAAGACGCGCAAAGTCAATTGCAGCTTCAGTGTGGCCCGTTCTTCTTAATACGCCACCTTGCTTTGCAATTAATGGAAATATATGTCCAGGACGCGCTAAATCGTGTGGTTTGGTATCCGAATTGCATAACGCTAAGATTGTTTTTGCTCTATCGGCAGCAGAAATTCCAGTAGTTACTCCATTTCCACGTAAATCTACTGAAACAGTAAATGCTGTTTCCATTGGGTCGGTGTTGTTGTTCACCATTACGTGCAATCCCAATTCCTTGCATCTGTTTTCGGTTAGCGGCGCACAAATTAATCCGCGTCCGTGTGTTGCCATAAAATTGATCATCTCAGGGGTTACCTTTTCGGCTGCAGCCAAAAAATCACCTTCGTTCTCGCGATCTTCATCATCTACAACAATAATGACTTTCCCTTGACGAATGTCTTCAATAGCTTCTTCTATCGTATTTAATTGAAATTTAGGAAGGGTCATTGTATTTAATTTTGTGTTGGAAATATTCTTTTTAGGAGTTTTTGGAACGGCACAGTGATTACGTCTAAATTAAACGAACCAAAATCATTGGTTGCTCTATAAGTTAGCATAATTGCCAATGGCGTTAATATCAATGAGGCCAACCAAGATCCTACAAATGGATCCATACCGTTTTCTCCAGCCAATCGTTTTCCAAAGGTATTGATAAAGTGAAAGGAAATAAAAATACCTATCGCAAATACTATTGGCAAACCAATTCCTCCTTTTCTAATAATTGCTCCCAAAGGCGCTCCAATAAAAAACATCAGCAAACAGGCAAAAGCCACAACAAATTTGTCGTAAACGGCCCCTAAATGATCGTTAATTGCTATTTGTTTCATATTAAATTCGTCTTTAGAACTTTCAATTGAAAACAGTGTATTGGAAACATTGCTTGAAGCAAATTGTAATATCTGGAGCTTTTCACTCGTATTCAATAAAGCCAATAAATCGGGTTTAACTTCGTCCACTTTCTTAGTTAATATCGATTTATTTACATTCAATACTCCTGATCGTTGGTGCACATTATCTGCAAAAGAAATAACATCGCGTTTGTAAATTTTTCTCAAAGAATCAATAGTATAATTCAACTCACTTAAATTAAGCATGTTGGAAGTATTAGTAATACTCTGATTGTCTTGATTTCCATTCAATATTGACAAATCCATATTGATGACGTCCTTTTTAAAAGTCGCTTTCGCAAATGGGATTTTCTTTCTATCATCGTAATTATTTGGAATTATATCCTCATAATAATAGCCATCGTTCAATACTAATTTTAGTAAATTAGAATTTTCACTACTTATTAAATCGCCATATTTAGCTTTGATAACGGTGCGAACACCATCGCCATTTATCGATTTTTTGTGTATGGTAACACCAATAAGATGGTTGCCGTTCTCCCCTGTTTTCTTATCTACTTTTATAGAATACAATCCTATTTGGCTGAATTGACCTTCTGCAATTGCCATTGCGGGCTTACGTTGGGCGATGTTTTTTCTGAAATTGATGAATTTGTATTCGGCATACGGAATCACATTATTCGCAAAGAAAAAAGAGGTGATGCTTAAAATGAAAATGAAAATCGTTAACCCTCTCATGGTTCTTTGTAATGAAATTCCTGCCGATTTCATTGCCGCAAATTCGTAGTTCTCAGACAAACTTCCAAAGGTCATAATGGAGGCCAATAATACTGAAAGCGGGATTACCAATGGGATAATTCGTGGCATTCCGTAAAGCAAGAATTTAACAACCAACATTAAATCCAGGTCACGGCCAGCCAAATCATAAATGAACAACCAGATGGTTTGAAGTATGAATATAAAAAACAAGATTACAAATACTGTGGTAAATGTAATCGCAAATGTTTTTAAAATATATTTATCAATTATCTTCAACTAGTCTAGTTTATTTATGTAATATTTTGGGTATTTGCTAGCATCAAAGGTAAATTGATTCTTTGATAACGGTTGGTTAATTTTAAAAGAATTAACAGTTAAAGTAGTTTTGGTACCGTTTCTTCCCACCTCAATTAGGTTGTAAATATTCTTCGTTTGGGTGTCTATTCCTAATAAAATTTCCTTGCGTTGGTCTTTCGTATTATTCGGAACCAACTTAATATATTGGATTTTTCTACCTTTTACATTTTGAGGAATGTCCCAAGTATATTTGTAACCCGAGTTAAAGAAAGTCAATAATTTTGAAGGCGTAATGGCATTTTCATCTTTCTCATTCAATTTTGAAATCGCCACTTCTTCGTCTTCCGGGTTAATGGTGTAATTGAATTTTCCATCGAATATTTTGGTTACCCCCATCAAATTCAAAACGTATTTATTGCCTTTCATGGTCACATTTCCTTTGCTCTCCTGATTGATATTCTCTTTTAAATTGTTTAATGAATATTTAAAATCGATTACAATATTATCGTAGCTTTTAATTTTTACAGTCACCGCGTCCAACAATGCTTTGGCCTTTTTATCCTGCGCATAAGTTGAAGTGCTGAATAATAATGCTATTACAAAAAGTAATAAACCACTTTTCAAGTTCGAAATTGTAACTAAGGATAATCTATTGGTAGTCATTTGTAAATTAGTTTTGTTCATTACTGAAAAATTGATCTAGAGCGGCCAAATCGGTAATGTTCACATTTCGGGCTTTACTTCCTTCAAATGGACCTACAATTCCTGCAGCTTCCATTTGATCAATCAATCGTCCCGCACGGTTGTAACCCAATTTTAGTTTGCGTTGCAACAACGAAGCCGATCCTTGTTGGGCAGTAACAATAATCTCAGCAGCCTCTCTGAACAATGCATCGCGCTCGGAAATATCCATATCAAGATTAATGCCACTTTCTTCACCCACAAACTCAGGAAGCAAGTACGCATCAGCATACGCTTTTTGAGAACCGATGAATTCAGTAATTTTCTCCACTTCGGGAGTATCAATAAAGGCACATTGTACACGTACAACATCGTTTCCATTGGTATAAAGCATATCTCCACGCCCTATCAATTGATCGGCTCCTTGCGTATCCAAAATGGTACGAGAGTCAATTTTCGAAGTTACTCTAAAGGCAATTCTAGCTGGAAAATTCGCTTTAATCAAACCAGTAATTACATTCACCGATGGTCGTTGCGTGGCAATAATCAAGTGAATTCCAATCGCTCTAGCTAACTGTGCCAAACGAGCAATAGGCGTTTCCACTTCCTTACCAGCAGTCATAATTAAATCGGCAAACTCATCGACTACCAAAACGATGTAAGGTAAAAATCGGTGTCCGTTTTCAGGATTTAACTTACGAGATTTAAATTTCTCGTTGTATTCTTTTATGTTACGAACCATCGCGTCTTTCAATAAAGAATAACGGTTGTCCATTTCCACGCAAAGCGAATTTAAGGTATTCACTACTTTGGCATTATCGGTAATAATAGCATCACCAGAATCTGGTAATTTAGCCAAATAGTGTCTTTCGATTTTATTGAAAAGCGTCAATTCCACTTTCTTAGGATCGACCAAAACAAATTTTACTTCGGCTGGGTGTTTTTTGTACAACAATGAAGTCAATACAGCATTCAATCCCACCGATTTCCCTTGACCGGTAGCTCCTGCCATCAATAAGTGCGGCATTTTAGCTAAATCAACCACAAAAGTTTCGTTGGAAATTGTTTTCCCTAAAGCAATTGGCAATTCCATTTCAGCCTCTTGAAAACGTGCCGATCCGATAACGCTTTTCATAGAAACCATCGTAGGATTCTTGTTTGGAACCTCGATTCCAATAGTTCCTTTTCCAGGAATAGGAGCAATAATACGAATTCCCAACGCCGATAATGACAATGCAATATCGTCTTCTAAGCTCTTAATTTTTGAAATTCGTATTCCTGCTTCTGGCACAATTTCATACAAGGTAACTGAGGGACCTACCGTAGCTTTAATTTGCGCTATTTCTATTTTATAATTTCGTAATGTTTCAAGGATTTTATTCTTGTTTTCTTCTAATTCCTCTTGGTTGATGGTGATTCCACCTGTAGAATATTCCTTCATTAAATCCAATGTTGGAAATTGGTAGTTGGATAATTCCAATGTTGGATCGAATAAACCAAAGTCGGCAACCAAACGCGAAGCTAAATTCTCTTCTACTATATCTTCTTCGTGTGCTTTCTCAATTACAAAATCACTGTCGGTATCTTCAATTGGTAATGTAACCGGTTCTAAATCATCAAAATCATCTTCAATTGGTTCTTCCGCTTTTGGTTTCAAAACAGGATCCATATTAATTTCAGAAGCAGAACTGATTGTTGGTTTTAAAGCTTCTTTATTTATTTCAAATTGAGATGTTGGCTTGATTATTGGCTCTTCGATTTCCTCTTCTTCAAGAACAGCATATTCTTCTAAATTGTAAGTTGAATCTGAAACAGGTTGATTAACAGGTGTTAACTCCGAATCAATTTCGTCTTTACTTCTTTCAAAGAACCCTTTAATAGCATCAGGAGATATTTTTATTTTAAATATCAAATAGATGAATATTCCCAATAACAAGATTAAAAATATTCCTGAACTACCCACATAATCCTGCATGAACAGGTTCATTTCATAACCTATAGTTCCGCCTAATTCTGGTAAAGTAGTTGCGAAAAAGCCACATAAAATGGAGATTACAATTATTGCATACAAATCCCAAAACCAAACGCTCTTTAGTCTTTTAAATGGAATGTCCATTACTAAAAACGCACCGGTTAAGAAGAAGAATTTTACAAATAAAAACGAGGCAATTCCGAATCCTTTATAGATAAATAAATCAGCTAAAAACGCTCCAAATTTACCCAACCAATTGTTCACTGTTTCGGAACGATTCGCCAATTCAGCAACGGCACTCTGGTCTTCTTGACCATAAATGAAAAAAGAAATAAAAGCCAATAGCAAAGCCACAGAAAATAAAATCATTATAAAACCCAACAAGATTTTATATTGCTTTCCTAGTTTCCATGGTAATTTATCTTCAGGATCAGTTCCTTTTTTCGTTGTAAGTGTTTTTTTTGCCATTCTTAATTGAACTAATTTCTATTAAAATAAGGAAATATTATGTGAATTTTGGTAAATAGATCATCAAACCAATTGCAATTGCCGTCATAGCAGCAAAAAATACAGCACCTGCGGCGATGTCTTTTATAAATCCGATTTTGGTATGAAACTCAGGATGAATAAAATCCGCCACTTTTTCTACCGCCGTATTTAAACCTTCAATACTTAATACTAAACCTATTGCAAGGGTTTGAAATAGCCATTCTTCATGAGAAATATTAAAGTAAAAACCTGCAATAGTAATCAATACCGCCAGTGTCGATTGCACCATGATACTGTGTTCGGTAGTAATTAATTTAATCGCGCCTTTTAACGCAAATACTAAACTTTTTAATCTACCTGTAAAAAAGGTATTGTCCTTTTGAAACTCCATATTCAATATTAAAGTACCGCTAAAGCAGCATCATAATTTGGTTCATTTGCAATTTCTGGCACTTGCTCAGAATAAACAATAACGCCATTTTCATCCACTACAATAACAACTCTAGAATGCAAACCAGCCAAAACGCTATCTACAATTTCCAATCCGTAGTCTTTTCCAAAAGCCCCTGTATTAAAATCAGAAAGATTAATTACATTTTCTAGCCCTTCAGCACCACAAAAACGGGATTGTGCAAATGGCAAATCTCTAGAAATACACAACACTTTAGTATTGGGTAAAGCGCTTGCTTTTTCATTGAATTTTCTAACAGACGTTGCGCAAGTTCCAGTATCAATACTTGGAAAAATATTAAATACCAATTTGCTACCAGCAAAATTCGCTAAACTCGCAATTGACAAATCTTTTTGAACCAATTTAAAATCGATTGCTTTAGAACCCACTTTTGGTAAATCACCACTTGTATTTATTGGATTTCCTCCTAATGTAACTACTGCCATAATTGTTATTTTTTTTAAACATCAAAAGTAAGCAAATATATTGGGAATAAAAAAACTGCTATTAATTATTGATATTGTTTTGAATTTGTTATTGCAATTGATATTGTTTTTGTTTTGCTCTTGCCATTGAAATTGATATTGCAATTGCTTTTTTGATTGAAATTGATATTGTTATTGTTTTGCTCTTGCCATTGATATTGCTATTGACATTGTCATTACCATTGAAATTGCTATTCCCATTGATATTTTATCTCCTTCCTGTCACCCTCTCCTTCGGAGAGGGCTGGGGTGAGGACAAAAAAAATGAGCCTTGTCTTTTCAGACAAGGCTCACTAAAGAAAGGCGACGACATACTCTCCCACAAATTGCAGTACCATCTGCGCAGGCGGGCTTAACTTCTCTGTT
>CANFJB010000008.1 GCA_947447375.1 Bacteroidota bacterium | reverse complement strand
TGGGTTTGGATAAATGTTAAAATCAATTTCTTCTAAAGTTGTAGGATTTAGCAAATTGGTTATTTTTTTTATTTTGCCTCTACTAACTTCTGTAAAATAAATAGTACCATTATTAAAGCATATTCCAAAGGGGTCTCCTGGCAAACTACTTTCACTCATAAAAGTGCTCACTACATTAGCATTTAAGTCAATTTTTCTGATTATCTTATTGTTTTCAGTAACATATAAATTGTTTTGATTATCCATACAAATGCCATCTACCGATTTTAACATTGCATCTGCAATAGCTCCATCATGATAGCCGTAAGTTCCGCCTACAATTGTAGTAACAGTTCCATCTGGAGTTATTTTTCTAACTCTAAAATTTGATGAATCTGCAACATATATATTATTTTGGGCATCTACACATAGTCCTTGGGGATTATAAAAAATTGCAGCTGAACCCACACCATCTGCAAATCCTGCCACGCCACTTCCTGCCAAAGTAGAAACAAGCCCTGAAGGCGTTATTTTTCTAATTCTACTAACCTGAATATCTGCAACATATAAGTTATCATCATTGTCTATGCAAATCGCTATCGGCTCAATAAATTTAGCAATTGGGCCATTGCCATTCGCATACCCTTGTGACGATCCAGCAAAAGTAGTTACCATTCCTGTGGTCAAATTTATTTTTCTAATTCGCCAATTAAAAGCATCAGTTACAAATAAATTACCATTACTGTCCATACAAATTCCAGTTGGTCTAAAAAACTTAGCTGACGTTCCATATCCATCTAAATAACCCTCAGTACTGCCTGCAATTGTGCTAACCATTCCAGTTACAATATCAATTTTTCGAATTAAACTATTATTACTATCTGCTATATATAAATTACCTATCGGATCTGCGCAAATTCCACTTGGTCCTCGGAATTTGGCTGTTGCCAAACTACCGTCTTCATAGCCACTTCCCAGAAATCCAGTAATCGTAGTTACTTGTTGCGCATTTGCAAAAAAACATATCAATAATATAAATAATATAGTACTTTTTTTGAGCATGATTCCTGATTTATGATAAAAAGTAAAGTTCCATTAAAGTAAAGATATAAAATTAATCTATTCAATTACAAGAGTTTTCGCATCAATTATATGCCCGTTAACTACTAATGCCACAGTATAAAAACCATTACTATAATTCGCAAGATTAATGTTTACTTCACCTAATTCTGGATTGACGATATAATTGTTAGTATATTGTAGGTTTTGAATCTCAACAGTAAGCTGTTGACTATAGGAAGATATTCCTCCTAATAAAAATATTATTATGTTAAATAAATTTTTCATATTTATCTTTTTTTTTATTGAAATGATTATTTTTCTTGGTGAATTTGAAAACCTACTCCAAATAGAACAATGCTATTGTCGATAGTGTTGTTTTCATTTATTTTATTATATTCTAATGCCATTTCTAAAGCTACACTACTGTTAAAAAAAATAACAGTACCAGCTTTAAAACCATAACTTCTAGTTGGATATTTTGAGTTCACGGTATTTATATATTCACCATATCCTACGTTAACTTGTGTAAAAACATTGACTATTTTTTCATGGTTCAACAAATAATATCTCGCAAATGGTCCAACATTAAAGCTTTTCCCATTTGTACCTCCTTCAAATCCAGTATATTCAAAATTTGCTTTTACTCCAATGACAAATTTATCTATGATAAAATAGCCTAAATCAGGTGAAAGATTTATATAATTAATATTATCGATGACTCCATTTTTAATGTTTTCGCTCTTATAAGATTTAAAGGAACCATTCCCGCCAACCATCCAATTTCCTTTGGTGATTTGAGCATTTGTATTTACAGAAAACAGGAGTATAACTGCAATAATTAATTTAATTTTTTTCATGTGTTAAAAATTTTTAGTGTTAATAATGAATCTATAACTTTACTGTTTGGTGGGCTTTTGTCTTGTATCATTTTCTTTTTTAAAAGTTTCAGATTATTTGGTTTAGTTATGCCTCCTTGTGACTTGTGTATAAGATTAAAATCAGACTTAGAATGGAGGTGTCTTATAATTTGATTTGTCATTTATATAAGCGCAAATTACCCCTTAAGGATATCCTCTTATTACGGTGTTTTAGGCTTTTTTTTACGGTGTTTTTAAGGAAAATGTTTTTACAGTTAAATTTTCAATTTTATTGAAAGATAGAATTGTGGGGTAATTTATTCTAAATCAGCGGTTTAAGAATATAGTGTTTTTAATCTGCAGAAATGATGGATTAATGAAGTAGAAAAATTTAGGTAAAACACTAAACTTTAAAATAAGATAAACCCATAAAATTAAACACCTACCCCCCAACCTATTTAAAACCACATCGTTTAAAGAATTTCATGGGTTCTGTTTTACAACACCAGTCGCTTCAAAGTAGTAAATACATGTCCAAGTGGATCGAAGAGAAGAATAAATAAAAAAAGGCTGCCTAAAATTTAGGACAGCCTCTTTTTGGTTTTATTGTTTTGTAAAAATCATCTCAGTATTAGGGATAAATGAAGGAATACTTTGTTGGTCTGAATAAGGGCAGTTTGTAGAATCAAAGTAATCATACCTTACATTATCAAATCTTAGTTGATTGGGTTGACCATTTATTTTTATCAAAATAAATTCAATGGAATTTAAGCAATAATTTGGATCTCTGTTTTTATACCAAAAACAAAATATACCATTCTTTAAAGCAAGACCGGTTATTTTAAAATCGTTATAATTGGTAATGTTTAAATCAGAATAAAGAATTTCATGGGTCGATATATCTTTTACTTGATATTTGACCATTAATTCATCTTCATAGTTATAATTATTACTCCCTAATACACCATTTAATTGCTGAATAAATTTCACAAAAACAAATGTGTACTCTTTATTATCTAATGTGCCTTTCCAAGTGCCTTCATAATAACCCAATACATTATTCAAATCTTCATAGTAGGTGCCGTTTTGATAGGTATCTGGGTCGTAACTGTAAAGGGGTTTGATTACGGTTACTTGTCCATTGCATGCAATTGATATAGCAAAAAATGCTATGATTAGTATATTTTTCATAATATTATTTAATTACAAGGTTCTTCAATTAGTTGTTGGTTGTTAGGTGTACTATTAGGTGCCAGAATTTTTCGATTCCAATTCAAATTAATACTTGATAGTTCATTTTCTACAGTTCCTTCAAAAAGGCCTATTTTATTTTCCAATCCTGCATCTTTTAAAAGTTGAAGCAACATTTTTTGTAATTTGTCTTTTCGAGTCGATGCATTATTGTTAAAGTTCAAAATAATTTCTTTTGCCATTTTTATATAATCCTTTTCAAATTTTATCCATTTTGAATTCAATTGAGTTCTTTCGTTTAATGAAAATGGTTCTAACAAAGTTATAGCAAATATACCTTCATTAGATATCATAACTCCAAAAGCTTCTCTTGGATTAGAATTTGCGTTAATTTGAGAATTTGAGCAAGTCGATATTAAAGTAGATAAATCAACCGGAGAAGGCATTTTTACATTAACATCCAACTCGTCTCCACTTTCGGTAGTCACCGAAATATTGTTATGAACGTGAGTATAATTCAACGACCCTGGCGGTATATCCATGCTGGTGCTTCCTGATGGTGTTGCATTAACATATTGTTTGACACCGTTTTCTATTTTTTCTACAAATCCACTTTCGCGGGATAAACTGAAACTGGAGGGCTTATTTAATACTTTAAATTTTTGTTTATAAACATTGCTACTAGTCCCCTTCTGAATTCTACCACAAGGAGTGTCAGGAAAATTTTGAGAAACACCACCACCAGCTCCGCCGTGAGGATTAGTCCCTACTGGGGAGGTGAGCATTCCTGTTGCAGGACTATTTGGAGAAGGGGTAGTATCCTTAACCCCGCCTGTTCCATTACTAGATCCCGTATTATTCCCTCCTGTTCCAGCGCCATCACCACCGCCACCACATGCTGTATAGGTCCATTCCATAATATAAGAAGTGCCTGCTACATTTAAATGTTGTTCGAAATTCCAACCGCATTTAGCACTTGCCGAACTGTCTAAGGGTATTATATCTATTTCATTAGCCGAAAATTGTGGTGTTTGACCATTGTCCAACATCTGCCATTGCTGTTCAGTCAAGGTGTATTTTGATAGAAAGGGTTCGTATTCATTGTCTTGTTTTAAACTAAAAACAATATTTTCTAGTTTGGCTGAAGGCGCATCCCTGTATATTGCAAAAGTTAAAGACTTATATCCGTTATCTTTTTCTATTAATAATCCGTTTTCGTCGTCAAAATAAAAACCGTTAATTGTATCATGTATTATTCTATTTGAGATACTAAAATTTTCCTGTCTTTGCTTTATTTTTTGTATTTCCTGCATCAGTTTATAATTATTAAAAACTAAAGGGTCGCTAATAGCTACTTTGGAAATTTTATACTCACTTCCGGATAATGGTTCATCGTAGAAATCTTTTGAGCAACCAAATTGCAGTAATACGGCAAATAGTGCAAATAGTTTTGAAACTTTAATAATGGTTTTTTTGATAATTGAAATTTGTTTTTTTTAATATTAATTTATTATTTTTAAAAATACTTTTGAATATTTCAGCGAATTATGGATCAAGATTTTCAACTAGTTAATCGATAAGCATAATAAAGGCAGGATAATCTACTTTAAAACTGTATGCTTCGTCTTAAGAAAACTAGTTTTGTAATTTATTTAAGCGCAAATTACCCCTTAAGGATATCCTCTTATTACGGTGTTTTGGACTATTTTTTACGGTGTTTTATTTTATTCTATCATGAAGCTTTTTGTAGCAATTTTTAATGAATTCAAAGCTTCGCTGGGTTTACTTTCTGCAATATCGGTATAAGATCACTTTTCGCATATCGTTTATGAGATTGATATTTTCGTGAAATTGCTTTTCTTTCTGCTCTAGAATTTTGAGAGCTGCAACATTTTTTTTGTGCTCCTCGTGTTCTGCCATCATTAAACTGGCTTTTGGGATGAATTCATTTTTGAAATCGGGAAGGCGCAAAAATGGGATTACAGAACCTACTAAAAATGGGTGCCAGAATTTTGTTTGCCATAAACTATAGGCAATGAAAAATAAGCTTTCTAAGTCTTCATGGTTTTGCAAAATGATAACAAAACTGTTTGTGAAAGGCTCTTTTTGGGGCTTCCCGCTGTTCCTCCCTTTGTTAAGTACAAACAAATGGGGTTTGGTGTAAACTGTTCCTACTCGGTGGGTTTTGATGATAAAATTTAGCATAACATTCGGCTTTAAAAATGGGTTAGATTTTCAATTTTCCGCAGGTTTTCTGATGAAATGCAATAGTGCCTCGTAATGCTCGACCTATAAATTTTTTTAAAAGAAAAAAAAGAAAAAAAGAAAGCCATTCGTTTAAGTGGAAGGTTTCAAAAAAGCAGGTTTTTTTGAAAAAATACTACCCGAATGGGTGGAGATTTTATCAAAAACCCGTAGGGCTTGAACTTGCTTTTTTGTAAACCTGGAACTTACCTTTGCTCTCTTTTTTTTATTTTTTATTTTTTAAAATTTCGAAATTTCATTGGTTATTCGATTGTTGAATTGGAAGAGGGTCGTCTTTGGAAGTGTATTAATTTTTTGTAAATGGATGACTTATTATGATGAAAAAGAAAAGGTGTCTTATCCATCTGAAAAATTGATACTCTTCCTGCTATTTGATTTTTGAGGAGGCAAAATTTAATTATGAATTATAAAGTATGAATTATGAAATAGTGTGGTTATAGAAAAAGAAAGCCTCTTCAAAAAACAATGCAAACACTTACCGAGTGAAGTGGCAGCAGCTCAGAGCAAGGGTATCGATTTTTTATTTGAGTGTTGGGAGTTTCTGATTGCTTTTATGAATAGCTGGTGCCTATAAACGTCAAATGTCTGAAAGTCGAATGTCGAAAGGCAGAAAGGAATGTGTTATGAAAAGGTAAAGGCATCGGCTATTGTGAAAGCAATTACTTCTGAGCGTTGTGGCAAATGAAAAATGATACTCTTGCTGGCTCTTTTGGTTTTGTGGGTGCCCGAAAGGAATTGTGAATTGAGAATTATGAATAATGAATGTAGTTGTTATGAATAGGATAAGGCACTTACAAAAGCAATGCAACTACTTCCCTATTTAAATACAAAGATGCTAAAAACAGTTACCGTAAACGTTTTTGGAAGCAATTATGACCGTAACGTTTCTGCTGAAATACAGAACGTTGTTGAAGACAGTGGCGAAGGACGGTTTTTTTTATTGCTGGCTGGTGCGAGGAAGCAATGAAAAAAGTGGTCCTGGAGCCACTGGCACGCGCGTTGGGTGTGGCGGCTTTTTTACATAATGTTATTATGGTGCATCTTAGAATTACAATAGTAGAAGGTGTTTCTTTATGCACTATAATGCCACATTATGTAACTAAGCTTGGGGGAAAAAATTTGCTCACGGCGTATTTATTTGTTTTTTATAGGAGTTCGCCGTTGCCGAGGGCAGGTGTGTCGCAAGTTGCGAAGCGTACGTGTTTTTTCTAAAAACTGTGCCAGTAATTTTTTTTTGGAGCGTTGGGAAAGGAGGGGCAAATTGTAATTGAAATTGTCTTTTTTACCACTAAACGAAAAGTAAGTTTCGCAATTTAGAAATGAAATTAGTCCTTCGACAAAGCTCAGGATGATATATTGAAAATAAGAATGCCAGTTCCTTTCGCTTTAAATATTTTCATTTAACAATAATCATCAATTGTGACTTCACCTGTCCATTCAAGTCCTTGTATTAGGGTAAATTGCTTTTCTGCACCGCTTTTTTCGAAAAAAGTTCCCAGACTGTTATGTATATAAACATCGTTTTGATAAGTTACCTCAGCTAAAGCGTAGGGTTTTATTGGGTTTTCTTCACCACTTTTACACATTATCCAAAATGTATTTTCATCTTGGGATATTGCAAATTGCTCAACAATTGAACTAGTGTATTGGTTTCGGGAAAATATTGCTCCAATGGTTACATTTGAAATATAGTTAGCTATGGGATGCTCATATTTTTCCTGTGGACAACAAGGAAATTCACTTGGTGTTTTCCAATTTTGTACTTTTTGAACAGCATTTGGAGTTAATGAGTTTATTAATTCTACTACATCTTCTTCAACATAGTTGGTAGGTTGACTTGAAGTGCCTCGATTATAAACCCATTCTCCTAAAGAACCCCCGTTTGATGGATTGTTGCTTTTTGCCCAAGATAGCATTCTTTCTAAACTAATTTGTGCTTCTTCTTTTGAGACCGTACACATTCACTCATAATTTGGGTCAGGAAATTTATTCTTAAATTTTGAAGGTTCAGCAAGAAATGCTTCTACACTCCCGCAAATAATTTCGATTCGTTTTGCTGTAATTGGGTTAAGTAAGATGTTTTCTAATCTAGTTACCCAACGTAGATTTTCGAATCGGTTATTTTGTTTATTTGTATCAATATGATCTACAACATGATCTTTTGTGGGTGGTTTTCCATGAAAAGCTGTAGCGACTATTCTGTGAATTCTTACAGCTGCAATTTCTAAATAACCTGACTTTACGTTTAACTTTCCAAAAGTCCAATTATTGTCTGTTGGTCGCATTTTTTTGCCATCGATTGGATAGCGTAATACTGAACCGTTGTCACGAACAGCATATCGCTCTTCTTTGTAAAAGCAAACAATTTCTTTATCAAAGTCTTCTGGTTTAATCATAGAGGGTTTTAAAATCTAAATCTGTTTAATTTTGAATAATTTTTATAGGTGTTGAAGTTTTTACAAGTAGGACTCGAATGAATTTGCATTTCTGAATTTCGTTTCACGCTTTAGAAAAAGGGGTGATTTTGAACCTGAAACAAGTTCAACTTGAGAAACTATAGTGGTTTTGACTTATCAAAAGAAACAACTTTTTTTCTCATCATGCCTTTATTAGTAAAATGTCGAGAGATTTCATAAGTTCTTTCAGTGTAATCATTTTCATTAGGTACAGTTCCCCGTTTATGATAATTAATCAATATTGATTTGCAATTTTCATGTTCAAAAATTTCTTTTAGCATAGTTCTATCAGATAAACCACATGAATGACCCATTATACACACTTGAAATTCATTACTATCAATAAAACGAACTAAATCTTGATAATTTGATGTCCTTAAATATTTAAAAGATTTAATATGCTCAAATAATTGATTCTCTTTTTTATTTTCAAATTTTTTGTATTCCTCATTATGTTCATCACCAAAACCAAATATGATTGGATTATCGGGATTATTTAATTCTCCATGAATGAAATTAATAGTTGTATTCTTTTTATTATTAAGATGTTTTGCATAAACATTAAATGTAGGTGTATAATTAAAGTTTAATACATAAATATTCTCGATGTAAGTAGGGTAAACAGGATTAGAATCAATAAGTTGGTCATGTGGAATATCTTCTAATAAAAAATCAAATTTTGAAGGGTTCTGTATAGGCTTATCTGAAATAACAATTTCTTCCCTTAAATAGTTTTCTAATTCTGTTTTTAAATGTTCAAAATCTTGATTTAATTTAGAAAGATCCTCTATCAAATTAGAAGAATCATTCGACATTCTTAATAAGTATGAAAAATAATGATTTTCTAAATCCACCCATTTTTCATGTTGATATACTTCAATAATTTCTTGAAAAAAATGACTCTTATATTCAATAGATATATTGCTGTCTCGTTTAGTCTTTAATATATTTAAAATACTTATCAAGTCATCAAGAGTTTCCATTTTTGGAACTCCAGTAATACTTGATCTAGAATGTAATTCTATTAATTTGCCTTCATAAAACAAATTACTAAAAAAACTGTCTAAAATTTTTTTTAAATAATAAAATAAAAAATCATTATACCTTGTTTTTATATTATGTGACAAATCAAAGCCATTTCCTATTAACACTAATCTATTCATAAAATTACTTTTTACTTTTCTTCTCCTTTACTAACAATCCATCTTTATATATCTCTAACAACTCAAACAAAAACTCCATGCTTTTGGATTCGCTAGTGAAGGCTTTTTTTTTAAGTTACATCCAAGTTTAACTTATTTTATCGCTTTAGCTTAATGCTATTTCTTATTTATTTAATTGTAGTGCTTTGAACCAATAGTAAAAAGCTTCAGGGTTGTTCTTTTTTAATTTATTTAATTTGTTGTATTGTGTGTCTTCGATACTCCACTCTTTTATTTCGAGTGGATTTGTAAATCGTACTATTTTAACTTCTTCCTCATTTTGTAGTAATTGGGTTAGATAGGCCACTTTTGCTGCTGCTGTTATTGCCAGGTCTATATTGAATTGTTCAATAGGGAAGTTAGTGAAATTGGTAATGCCCTTTTTTAATTGTTTAAAGTCTGCTGATTTTTCATTTCTTTCGGCTAGGGTATAACAGGCTTGCCAGGTATCTTCTAGAACTTCTTTAGCTGTTATGTCTAATTTTCGGAAACCTATTTCTTCTTGCACCACTTTTTTGTAGCTCATTTTTACTACGGTTAAATCAGTTATGTTATCGAATAGAAAGGCGATATCGTACAATTGTTTTATAATTTCCGCTGGTCTGTTTTTACTGTAGCGTATTCCGGTAGTTTTAGGGGCGAAAGCGGTTAATTTATCTCCTAGAATGGCATCAAATGTTGGCATTGTGATTGTAACCTCATCACCAGATGTGATTAGCCATGGGTGCTTTATTAGAACTTCTTGTGTTTCGGGATAGGGATTGGGTGTGAAGAGTAGGTCTAACAAAATAGGTTCTATATTACCATCTACTTCACTTTTATAATAGGCTTTGAAATGTCCTATTGGCGCATCGGGTGTGTGTTTACGGTTGTTGTCGTCTTCCCAACTTAAGAATATTTTATCGTCCACTATTTTTTGTAAAACTGCGGTTATTTCTTTTTCGGAATGTTCTGTTATTATATCGATGTCGATTGAGAATCGTTTTGGTTTTTCGGTTGCTAAGACTAAAGCCGTACCGCCTTTGAATATAAAGTTTAAAGCGTTTATTTGTAATTGTTCCAATAGTGTTAGTGCCCAAATTACTTTTTCAATTAATTTGGCATCGCTATGTTTTCCTAACTTTCTTTTTAAGTTAAGAATCCAATTACTGGTATGTGTTTCGTTATTTATCATTTTGTAGTATTGGCAAAAACGGTTTATTTTGCCGTAATTATATTAGTTTGGTTTTTAATTTCAGATACGCGATTTCTTCTCGATGCGTAGCGTTTCATTTTTGATTCGTTGATGGTGTATTTGTCAAAAGCACTTTTGAAAATAAATTCGAGTTCTCCTTGCTGTGCTGAAAATAGTTTCTCATCTGCTATTATGTCTACTAAAATTTTTTCTAATGTTGGTACATTGATGTTTTTCCATTTTTGTATTGGCGCTTCAGAATTTAGGTTTTTGATGATTATGGCATTATCTAAAGCTCCAATGTATCGTTCTATTGTTTTTTCATCTGGATTGATGAAAACATTTGAGAAGTTGTTATTGAGCTGGTTGAATACTTGTTCACTGGCTATTTTTTCTACTTCTACAATTGTAAAATTTTTGAATGTTTGATGACGCATTACATCATTCAACCATGCGCTTTCCCACACGCAATACTCTACAAATGGGAATGATTTGTTTATGATTGATGCTATTTTAACTAATTTATTGTTTAGATGCGGTTGAAATGTTTCTTCTTTACCTAAGGCATACATGCCTCTTGAAAGGGAATGTATGATACCTTTCTTTTGTAAAATAGATAAATAAATATTGATAGTATTGTCTGTCCAATTTGTAAAATCTTTTTTGATTAGTGCCAATAGTTCTTCTCTAGAGATTTTGTCTCTAGATTTAAAATATATATTTATTTGATTTTCTATTGTAACACTCATTTTTTGCTTATTTTAAGCAAAGATACATCTTTTTTTTACATTATATAAAATTGGCAAAAATATTTATTTTTTGCCGTTTTTATATCAATCGTTTGGTTTGTGTTTGTGTGGTTTTAAATCAGGGTGTTTTGGTTTTGTTTCTGGTGTTACTCTTCTTCTTTTATCAGGTGTTCCGTCTTCTTTTTTTGGTTTAGGTCCTGGTTTGATTGCTTTGGTGTTCATGTTTTTATTTTTTAAATTGATTACGCAAGGATCACAAATCCGTGGCATCTTTGGCTATTTAATATTATCTCCTTCAGACAAACTTGATATGTCACTATTGTCAATACTACCTCTATTTAGATTAGTTTTTAGTTGAATAGTTTTTGATAAATCACCTAATCTTCTCCAATAATTATTATCATTATATATTTTTATTGTTTGATTAAATTTTGTCATTGTATCTAAAAATTCATGTGGCCATATATAATTTAAATTTTTTATATTCTGTATACTTTGCATCGAAGAACTAATATTCTCATTTAATGGAATTAAGGTATTAGATCCCAATTTAGAAAAGTTTCCAAAAAATTCATTTCTAGCTTCATCAGAGATTCTAATATCTTTTATTTCTTCTATTGTTTTATCTTTAAGATCGGATACTAACCCTCTCTGTTTTGCAAACTTTAAAAATTGATCTGAATTATAAATTAATATTCTTATTCCGGTTAGATCGTAAAATTCTTTTATCAATTCTTCTCTTGGTCTTATTGTTATACCATTTTCTTTCTTCCACCAATCTTCTTTTCCATCATCTGTTACAAAAATTAATGGCTTTTTATTTTTCTTTGAATATTCAATAAGTTCTTTCCAAATTAACAAATCACCATAAAGGTGCCTTAGTCCTTTTTTTTCTTTTTCTTTTAAATCTTTATATCCAGGTGGTATTTCTTCTAAATATCTTTCTTTACCTTCTTCATAATTTTTTTTTAAATCTAATTTTGAAGGTTCTTTTCCAACACAACACTCAAATAATAATGTAAGTTCTTCAAGTATATAATCTTTAGTTTTAAAATCCGGGTGCTTCTTTTTTTGTTTTTCTAATAAAGTTGATATTTTTATTAGAAATTCTTCATTATATTTAAGAACAGAATCAATATCAATTGATGGGTGTCTTTTATAATTATTAATAGTGATTTTTAAATTATTTTGGAAGAAATCATTATAGGATTGTTCCAAATCTAAATAAGACTTTTCTAAACCATCTATAACTTTTATTCTATTATTTAAATATTCAAAAGCAACTTGAAAAGGGATAAATAAATTATCCTTAATAAACTTTAAAACGTGTAAAAAATCTTTTCTTGTAACCTCTGAGTACCTATAAAGGTTCAACAAAGTATTCGCATCAAATGCAAAAAAACCATTAGTCCATGCTTCTTCAATTTCTTGTTCCGTTGGATCATAGAATCCAATAAATTCTTTCTTCATATTTTCAAAATTTAAATTCTTGTTTACTCAACTTTTAAAGCTTTTTCTAATATTTTTATTCTTTGCAATTTTGGAATAGTTTTTTGAAGTATTTTACGGTGTTTTGGAGTTTTTTTTACGGTGTTTTTTTAGAGTAGCTTCGAGAATTTTATAAATTCGTGGTGGAGTGGGCATTATTAGTATGACTAACTTTGATACATTGCCTATTTTGTTTGTGTTCACGAGCGAGACGCTCGCGCCAGCTGGGGGTTTCTTTATGCACTATAATGCCACATTATGTAACTAAGCTTGGGGAAAGAAATTATTGGCGCAAGTTGCGAAGCGTACGTGTTTTTTCTAAAAACTGTGCCAGTAATTTTTTTTGGAGCGTTGGGAAAGGAGTGGGAATTGGAATGTAAAGTGTTATTTACTATTAAATAATTAAAGACATTTTAATGAAAATAGATTTTAATATCTATTTATGGTTAATTGGATATAGAATGTTTTTTAATTTATCATACGCTTCCTCGTGTTTATGAACAGGCATTTTTTCAAGATTTATCATTTTCCAAAGTACAGAAGGGAGATTAGCAATAACAGTACTATTTTCCATTTCTAATAAATTCCAATCGGGAGTTTTGCTTTTGAAAGATAAAAGAAATTTCTTTTCATTGTCTGTCATTTGTGAATTGATTTGGTGAATTAAATTTTCTCTAGCTTCTTCCAATTGTGCCAAAGGAACATCTACTTCTGCCATTTGTTTGAATTCAGTTTCGTAAATTTCGCTAATATCTTTTCTATTTGGAGCCAATAGTTCTGAGATTGGTCGTTGATGACTAATTAGAAATATTAAGAATGTTTTCCGTAAATTATCTGTTAAACCTTCATTTTCGAGAAGAAATTTCACATCAAATAAATCTCTTGGATGTTGTCTATCAAGAGCTGCACAGATTTTTCCTGCATATAAATCTGGTAGTGAGGCCACTTGCATCTCTACATATCCAAATTCTTTTTCCACTTCTTCAACAACATCCATTCTGACCTCTGAAAAAACAGTTCCTCTTATAACTGGTGATAATTCTATTTTGATTCGGATTTCATCTTGACTTACAATTAATCTAAGAGCATCGCTTTGGTTGTGTGTATTTTGTACTTTAGTGCCTGGTATTTTTTGTTGAATTAATTTACTTATTCTTGATAAAGCTTCTTTAATATTTAGCAATGCTGTTTCACGATCATCCATCGGGATGTATAGTAAATCGATGTCAACAGAAAGTCGAGGCAATGCTCTGTAAAACAAATTGATTGCAGTTCCTCCTTTTAATGCAAAACATTTTTCGGAATCTACCAGTGGTAAAACACGAACTAAAAGTTGTACTTGTCTACGGTATATATTGTTTGCATCTAAAGCCATTCTGGAACTGTTATTTTATATTTAGTATCTAATTTAACCCCTTTTATGAGCATTCGGTTTCCTGAACCCAATGATATTTTTTCTCTATTTATTTTACCCAACCAAACATAATTCTGTCGGTCTGCAAACCAGAAGAAAAGTCGTTTTACTTTTACATTTTGACAGCATTCCAGTGTTTTTTGTACATTTCTGGGTGATAATGCTGTTAGTCCCTGCATTAATTGATCGGCGTGTTCAAAAGTTATTTTTTGTGGTACATCTAACAATACCTCGAGATAGGCTCTTTCTGCTGTAGATAGTATTAATTTCCTATTGTCATTATCCCAAACTCTTTCTATTGAAAATTGATTATTTTGTTTTTCATTTTCATTACACTCAAGAAATCCTTTAGTTGAATGTTTTATGAACTTTACATTTATATCTAAATTCATCACCCATTTTGGTAATGGATCTTTACCGTACAAATGGACGGTTTTATTTTCAGAAAATGATAAGTAATGTGATAGTCCTTGCATTTCTAAAGCCGTTAAACCGCCTATTACTGAATCTGTTTTTACTGTTGATTGCAAAGAGAACACTATCGATTGCCATGATATTTTGGCTTTATTTCTTACGTATACTCCTTTACTTATTGACTCTAGTTGGTTGCTTTTAACTAAATTATCTATTGAATGATTGCTGAAATTATTATCTAATAGCCATTTACGGGTAGCTATTACTCCTTCTGGCAGTGTGTGATATAATTCTATTCGCCTGTTTACATTTAGTGCCATAATTTACTTAGTTAGTATTTAACGGCGATAATCGCCGTTATGTAAAGGTATTATAAATTATTTAATTTACAAAATAGTATTTTGACGGCGATTATCGCCGTTAATCTAAGAAGAAGTAAATTATTACCCTATTTTATAAATTTGGCAAAAAGTATTGAATTTTGCCAAAGTTATATTATAAATTGAGATATATAAAAATGATTTTTATTGCTATAGTTTTGTTTCAAATATGAGAAACATTTGGGACAAAATTCCATTTATTTCATTTGCGCTTTACTACACATTGTGTAGTTTTATGCAAATGAAATATCTAGTTAAACAGTGGTAGTAACGTTTTGCTGCTTTGAGAAGTTGGAGACTTGTAAGCCCGAAACTTTCGATTAAAAACCGAAAATCAAAAGTACAATACAAACTTTAAAATAAGCCCACCCCCCCAATTTCTTAACGGCTGTTAGCTGTAGGACTTTCAATTTGTTCTTACAATAGGTAATTCAAATTCAAAAATATTTAGACCAATTGGACCAACTTCTCTAGGATTTTTATGATATTCAAGTTTACAATCGTGAGCTTCTAAAATTTTATTTGCAATCCATAAACCCATTCCTGTTCCTTCTTTTGAGAATTTTTTACCTGAATCGTCTCTAAAAAATTTCTCAAATATATTATGTTTATTTTGGTCACTAACCAATGGACCAATATTTTTAACAATTACTTTTAAAACACCATAATGTTGTTCAAATTTTATGTCTATGTCTGAATCACTAACAGAATATTTTAAGGCATTATCTAATAATATTAATGGAATAAACTCTATTGATTCATAGCAATAACAATCATCGACTCTAATCTCAGAGCTTAATGTTATATTTATATCTCTTTTTTTGTAGATAAATGACCAAAAAGGGCTTTAATTTTATCAAACAATTTATATAAATTTATTGGTTTTTTACTGCCAAATTTTATGCTATTTGGATTTAAAATTACGTCAACCATTCCAAGTTGAGAGGTTATTAAGTCTAAAGAATTGTATAAATCCTTGTATGATTTATCACTATTTTCTAACTTCTCATTAAACGTATTACCTTCTAAGTTGTTGATTATATCTTGAGTACAAGAAAAAAAAATAGACATCGATGTTTTAAAATCGTGAAACATAGAGAAATTCTTTTCAGTTGTTTCGTTGACTCTTTTTTCAAGATGTAATTCGATTTCATTTATTTTCTGTATAAAAATTAACACATCATTTCGATTTACTAACCATTGTTTCCTTACATCTTTTCGTCCAGTTGGAATGATTTTGTTATCATGAAAAATTAAACCATTCATAACAAATTTTAATTCCCCAATAATTGATAAAATATTATTGTAACCTTTGGAACAAATATATTCTTCAAAGTTATCATTTGAAGCTAATAATTTTGTACAATCTTTTTCTTTACATTTCTCTATACAAGTCTTATTCTGTTTTAATTCAACGGAATCATTAAATTCGTTTTCAATTATAAAAGGATATTTTGACAATGATTTTAGTAGTTCTTTATCCATTTACCTAAAAAATTTAATAATTGTTTCACCTAGACTTTTAACTTGTTTAACTAAATCTGTTCTATTCTGAATAAATTCTAAAGAATTATTCCAATCTGGTAGTTTCTTTGTTTTTATTGACCTAGCAATTTCAACTTTAATTTTTTTTATGTTTTTTTCATCTATATTATTTTTTAGTAAAGTTTGATTTAAGGTGGTTATATATCTTTCAGGTTTAAATTGAGATGAAATCAAATTATCTAAAATACTTTTAATTTTTAGATAATCACTAGGTTTTGCAATATTGTCATCAGCTAATTGAAAAAATTCAATTTTACTTAAATCATAGCTATGTTGTGAATAAGAAATAATTATTTGCGCTGGATTATTTTTTTTTAGACTAACTAAAACTCCCAATCCATCCTCTTCTGATATATGTTGAGCTACACCTTTTATGTCTAAAATTATAATATCAAAAAATCCATTTTCTAATTTTGAATAATCACTAACAGTATCCCATTTATCTAATGAGTAGCCTTCATCTTTGAATAATTTTGTTGGAAAGCTATTTTCATCATCAATTACAATTATTCTTATTCTCTTTTTTAATTCATCAAAATCATCTGAAATCTTGAAATTTTTAAGGTTTATATCTTTATTAAACCATATAAAATTTTTAGAACTTCCTGTAATTTTATTGTAGATTTTTGTTGAAATAAAATTTATTATTGAACCTCCAGCACCAATTAATAAACCTGTTACAATTTCTGTCATATTTTATTTTTTTCTATTTTCTACGATTTTTTTTAGTCTTACAGCTAACTTGTAATTATGCGCTACAAACTAGCTAGTATAGATAAATAATAGGGTTGATTATCGAAATTTTATACAATTGTTATATTTATCAAATATATAGATTTTATCTAATAATTAAGTATTGATTTATATTGTGGGCATGGATTGCAAATCCACGCTATCGGGTATATTATTATTAAAGTATTAAAACATACCTTTTATCTTCTTTAAAATAAGAAATGGGAATTGTGTCGTTTTTGCTTAATTGAATATTCCAAAAATTTATTGCATGTGGACTAAAAAAATTTTCTTCTCCATAAAGATTTAATGAACTAGAAAAAATTCTTTTTATCATTGGTAATGATTGTTTGTTGTCTATAATAATATCATGAATAACTGATAATAAGCTTCGTTTTAAATAAATATTTCGAGCATATTTAGTAACACTACTTTGATAAAAATCACCTTTATTAAATAAATTTCTTGGAATATCTCTTATTGTGCCTTTATCATCAAAATCAGTATTAATTTTGTTGAGGGGTTTTAAATTTAGATAGATTAGTGGAGTTGAATTTTCCGTATCATTTAATTCGAATAAATTAACATCAATACCATCATAATCATTCTCTAATTTTAATCTGTAATTATTATTTATTAATTCCATTTTATATGTTTTTTAAAATTAATTAAACTTTCCGCCATAGCTCGACAATGCACTATAGTAGGAGAACTGGAAGGCAGGTTTTATATAGTTATCAGTTCAGCTAGTTTTTTAGCAATATTTTCCATTGTATCTTCACAAGTGTCTAAACCATTTCTTGAACCTAATAATGGACTTACATCACGTAATTCTTCGTAAGTTGTTTTATGAATAATTGGAACTAGTTGGTCTCTAGCTAATAAGGCAGATAATTCTTTGTCAGCAACACCATCATTTTGAATTCTATTCAAAAAATTAGGAGTAACTAAAACAATGCCCATTTTTGATTTTACTAATCCCTTGTCAATTTCTCGAAGAAAAGATGTTCCTAGCGGTATATCTTTTTCACTAAACCAAACTGAAACTCCGTTCGATTCAAGTAAGTCGTGTAATTCTTTTGCTGATTCTTTCCGATCATCCCATGCGTGACAAAGAAAAATATCTCTAAGGTCAGGTTTTTCAGCTCTTTGTTCTACAATTTTCCTTACAGGAGTTAATGTCTTAATTTCTGAAGGAGTGTAAAAGATTGACGAACCTGAATTCGACCAATTTGCTTTTTGGGTTCTTCCTTTGCTGACGTTATAGTTCCCAGAAGATGATGAACTTCTCGATGAAGAATAAGAGTCATAGGAAGAAGGAGAATAAGAGTAAGAACCATATCCTCGAGATTTGTATCTGCAAACAGGACAATTTGCTGCAGCACTAGCAGTTCTATGTCCGGTTACGGGAGCTGTGCATCTTGACATATTTTTTTAAATTTATTTAATTAGTTACTATGTTAAAACGTAGTGTATCCTTGAGTATGCGACAGTACTACCGTTAAAAAGTAAATATCACTATTTATAAAGAACTTTTAGGTGTTGGCTGTAGTTTACCTATTCTATTTTTTTGGTGTTGACTTTGATGGTTTTAAGGATGGTGTATTACCTGGCGTTCCTTTGTTATCACGTTGACGCTGGTCAGGTTTTCCTGTTGATGTTGCTATTCTTTTTGGTCCTGGTTTGATTGCTTTGTTCGTCATGTTTTTTTTATTTGATTTTAGTTTTTAGTTTGGTTGCCACGCGAAGGAAATAGCGTTATTGCTTTAAATTTTGAATACTCTTTTATATGCCGATTGTGATTGAATTAATTTATCATGTTCATTTGTATTATATTTTTCATTTATATAAAAAGCACTAAAATTATAATTATAATTTTGTCCAAGTTGTATTACATGTCAACATTTGAGATGTAAATAAATCATTCATAATCTGGTCGTCTGTTTGATTATTATCTACCTGATAATTTTGATGACTATTGAAAATTAAATTCTTTTGATTATCCCCTTGAGCTATTACAGTCATAGGGATAAAAGTCACGTTTCTACGATTTAAGCTTAAAGGGTGATTGTCAGTTATAAAAATGTTCGAAATTGTACTCCCGTTACAAAATATCTGATAACTCGTGTGTTCCAATAAATGAAATTCAAAATGATATTTTTCGTCTGCTCCAAATTGAATGCCCAATAGTTCAATTTCAACTTTATATTTTGAAATAGCTTGTTTATTTATGAATAATCGATTTATGTCAAAACGAATAGGAAAATGATTGAATAAAATATAAGGTTGTATCTGATAGGGACTTATCAAAGGTGTTAAAGGTTGGGATATTCTGCCTAATTCAATATTATTATTATCAAAACAACTAAAAGTTATTTGCAATGATGACCCAGCAAGTCTTAATGCCCAATTTTCATCTGTGGTTTGAAAATTTAGAAGATCAAAAAGCAATGATGGAAATTTTGATGTTTCAAATTCAATTTTGGAGTTATTGTTGTCAAATTGTATTGATTTCATATTGATTTTTTAGTATTTGTTATAATAATTTAAACTTAATAGTAAATATGTATCACTTAATCCTTTTTTTAAAAATTTTATTGTCTTCTTTTTGTGGTGTAGGTAGTACTAGGTTTAGATTTGGCTTCTTTTTTTGTTACGTATCGACCTGTTTCTGCGCTACGGGATTGGTTGTAGGTCTTTGATTTTTTTTCTTGTGCATTTACTGTTGTTGATATTAATGCGATGGCAATGATTGTGATGATTTTGTTCATGATTTTTGTTTTTAGATTATGTGACCCTTCTGTTGTCAGGGTGACAAAGGGTGTGGGTGTTTTTGTGTTTATTTATGTTGTTACTTGAAAATAGTTTATTCCTTATTATTCATCCAGTTAATTCTAATCCATTCCTTTACATCAATTTGCATAATTGTAGTTGATGGCAATACTTCATGGATCATTTTTTCTATTTTTTGACAATCGCTAACTTTACTTAAATTCCATCCATTTGCGAGAGTATTTATAAGATACAGGACTTCATATCCTTCATGTCTACTAAATCTTGTACTATCAGGATTACCTGTTACTTTTGGATTGTCATTTGGATAAGCAGTCCATTGATATCCCTTATAGGTCATATCAGTCCTATTAAATAATGTCATATTTTTACTTTTTATTCTTTGCAATTTTGGAATAGTTTTTTGAAGTATTTTACGGTGTTTTGGTGTTTTTATTACGGTGTTTTTTTATTACTCGTCGGAATTGTCCATTCTTTTGGTTAGGGTTTCTTTTAGTGTGTTTAGGAATTTGGTGCGGTTTGTTTTTCGGATTCTAATTTCTAGAAAGACTCTGTGGTATTGTCCGAGGTCGATTTTTAATGTTTTTTCGAAGAATTCTACTACGTCTTTTAGGTCGGAGGTTCCAAAATTGAATGAGCCCTCGGCATGGAGCGCATAAAGTAGTTCTATTAATGCTACTTTGGAACCTGTCCACGTTTGTATTGCTTTTGGGTTTATTTGGATTTTTTCTTTTATGGGTGTCCTTTCTAACTTGGTTAGTTCGTCTTCTAAGTAGACTTGGATTAAATCATTTGCCATGATTTGGGCTATTGTATTGTCATGTGAGGTTGTAAAACGATGGTCGGCATCAAAATAATTTGTACCAATATTTAGTTTGATATCGTGTTTTCCCCGGATAAAGTATTTGCTATCTAGATAGGTACTCTCGGTTCTATGGTATCTGTAGAATTCGAGGTTGTTATCGAAAAATATTTTTAGATTATTGAGTTCGTTGTTGAGGTAGGTGCGAATAATTTTTTCTCCTCCATGCGGTTTTTTGGTTTCAATTTTATAAATAGAATTAAAGTAAATTAATTTGGATAGAATTTTAGGTTTGCTGTTTTTAAAGAATTCTATTTCGTGCTCTGGCAACTGAAATGAAGTTTCTATAACTTGTGTTTTAATCTTATTTAAGGTGTTGGAAATGTGCTCGATTGCTTCTTCTGAAAGCTTGATAGGATCGTCTATTTCGAGTGTCATAAAATTTAGTTCTGTGTCGAGTTTTGTACTAATGGATTTAAATTGATTTTGCATGTAATTGATTTTTCACCAATTTACAGAACCCATTTTAATTGCCATTACGGTGTTCTGGTGTTTTTATTACGGTGTTTTTGATAGAAATATCTTTTTGTAAAAAGAACGACTACACTATTTCTAGTGTAGTCGTTAAATAATACCCCATTTAAAATTGTTAATGTTTAAACAAAAAAATCTATTAAGCGAATTAACTTCTATTTTTAACTCCTACTGAATGAAAAAATCTGTTCCATAATAGCAAAAAATCCAAAATTAGTTTACTATTAATTTATTACAATTTTTGATGTTGTTGTTTGATTTCCCCTTGTTAACTTTACCAAATAAACCCCTTTTTCAATGTATTTTGTATTAATAGTAGTTTGATTACTGTTTAGGTTTAGGTTTTGATTATAAATTAACTTTCCTAACATATCAAAAATTTCTAAGCTAGTTTCTACAAAATCAACAGAATTTATTTCTACTGTAAATTCTCCATTATTAGGGTTTGGAAAAATAGAAAAAGAATAATTTGTAAAAGTTTCATTTGAAAGTGCATTAGGTATAAAATGAGCAATAAAAATGCTGTAAGCACTCTGTTGCGTATTATTTACTAAATCGAAAACTTGTTTGTTAGGTTGTAAACCGTTTGGAGATGCTATTTGAGTTAAACTTTGCGTTGAACCAACAATGTAAAACTTATTTCCAAGGTTATATGGATGAAAATTTATTTCTTTTTCGTTTAACTCTCCACCATAATAAGTTCCCCAGGACTTTGTGTTTTGGTCGGAAAATTTGCAAATATAAGCATCGGCACTGTATAAATCATTTGAATTTACTAAATAGCCATCATTTGTTGCAATATTTGACTGTAATCCTGTAGAACCATAATTATAAAAAATATTAGAATTTTTATCTGTTTTAATATAAGAAGTTGTACCCACTCCTGTGGTAAAAGTATTTGTGATATTACCATTATAGGTTCCCCAATTTCGAGCACCATTTTGATTGAACTGAACTATAAAATTTGATGTGGTATTAGAATTTGGTTGATAGCTACCATTAGTAGTAATTTCTTGATTTGTATAATTTGGTGCTGTCCCAGATAAATAAACCTTGTCATCTTTTAAATCTATAGAGTTTTTCATCTCCACATTTTCAATTGCGTTTCCACCATAATAGGTGCTCCAATCTCGCTGACCGGTAGTATTGAATTTCGTTAAAAATATGTCTTTGCAACTTCCTGGTATTGGTTGATAAGAATTTGGTGTGCCGAAATAAGTGTTATAAGAATTGGGTGGTAGGCAATCATTAGTCACAGAAGCTACATACAAGTTTGAGGGATTGGCTTTAATATTCCATATATTTATATTTAGACCATAATAAGTAGTCCATATTCTATTTCCGTTTATATCAAATTTTGAAATTTGAAACGAGGAGTTGTTTTTTGTCTCTTGAAACACACCTGTAGTAGCCATATTTTGACTAAAAGTAGTACCTAAAATATAAAAATTATTTAATCCGTCAAAAGTAATCCTATTATTAGTATTGGATTCATCACCTGTACCACCAAAATAAGTACTCCAAACTACTGATCCCGTAGAGGTGACTTTTGTGATAAAACAATCTCCACCTCCAATAAGATTTTCTTGAAAAGCACCTACAGATGCAATATTTGAGTTACTATTTGTAGAACCTACAATATACAAATTATCATTGTTGTCTATATCAAGGTCTGATATTCTATCAAAACCACTTCCTCCCAAAAAAGTACCCCAAACAATTTGACCTAAGTTATTGAACTTAATCAGAAAACCATCATAATCTCCTCCACCAAAATTTTGATGATACGATGAATTATTTGTAAAAGCGGTGATGTTTGTTAAATCAGTACCATTAATAGTCCCTACAATATATAAATTTCCTTTGCTATCAATTTCACTATCTGATAATATAAACCGCTCATCCCCAAAATAGGTCCCCCAACTGCGTTGAAAATTAAATTGAGCAGCTATTTTGGTAGTTACTAATGATAGAAAAATTGTAAATAAAAAAATTAAATTTTTCATAATGAATTTGTTTGAGTGTTTAAGGACAAATTTAACTATTTTCTCTAAAAGTAATTAATAAATTATAATTGTGTAATGCCAAACATTTGGAGATGGATTTGTACAATCGTAATCCAAATTCCAGGTTGATGATAAACTTGAATAAGTGGGTGCAGAATACTGAACAATTGGCACAGGTGGAAGTGTTGTGAAATTATTCCAACTGGTTCCCACTTCAAAAATCAAACTAGTAAAAACCTGACTATTACTGGCGGACAAAGACCAAGCAACTGGACTAGTTAAAGCAGTTGAAGAAGAAGCAGAATTTAAACGTTCCCAATCACTAATATATGGGATACTTGCTGGTGATTCAAATGGAAATTTGAAAATATTAGATGTATTTTCTAAAGTAAAACTACCTCCTGGGAGAATTGTTATAGACCTAAATGGCTTACTATGAAATTCTGGATATGTAGCAGAACTATTAGGTTTAGTAATAATATCCCATAATTTTACTGTTTGTCCAGTAAGGTTATATATTTCGAATGTTTTTTGCGCATAGTTTTGCAAACTAAAAAATAATGTTGCAATAAAGATTATTTTTTTCATATGATTAATTATTTTTTTGTTGATTGTACATTTCAGTCAATTTTTTTGAGTATTCTTTTAGAGTTATTCTAATTAACTCATCAGGATTTTCAATAGATTTACTAACAATTTCGTTCTTACCTAAAGAAACTAAAAGTTCCTTAGCCACCTTTTCGATATCTTGAGTAACCAGTAAACGCTGCTTTGAATTCATCTCACTTTCCTTCTTAGATAACATCCAACTTTTTAGTGAACTTTCAAAGTTCAACATTTCAGTTGTTTTTGCAAAGACCACAGTTGGCGGAGTTTCATCAACTAGAATCTCATTGCTCACGCAAGAGGTTAGCATTAAACCAGATATAAAAATACCTGCAAATAATAATTTTTTTGTTCTCATAATTATACAATATCCACGCTACTATGGACGTTTTTTTTGGTTAGTGTAGCTAAATAGAAAAAACTGAATTATTCAGTTTCTTCCTATATCCGATTTAGATTTCGCTATATACTTATTTTTATTACAATCGATAGTTAATTGAATCAATCAACATTAATAGACATTAATTATTTTTAATTATAAATAACTTTCGCAATTTAGCTTACCAATAAATTTCTGTTTTACGGTGTTTTGGACTATTTATTACGGTGTTTTCTTTTAAACAGAATGGAATAGGAAACCATTAAAAAACAAAAACCCAACTTTTAGTCGGGTTTTAAAGGATCAACTCGTTCAATATATTGAGTTATATTATTTGGAGAAGTTTAACAAGGAACTTAAATATTTTCCTATGATTAAGTCACGCGAAATGATTCACGCGTAGCTGGGGAAAATAATATTATAAGAATCCTAAATTTCTTGCGGCATCAAGAAGTTCCTTGTCGGAACCTGAGTCCATGATTAATTGTTTTTTAATGTTTGCTTTTCTTTTTTCGATAGTGCTCAAAGAAAGTGGGATGAACTTTGGTAAGTTGATGGTTTTGATTCCTTTTTCTATCAGCTGCAGAATTTTACTATCGTAATTGTCCCAGTTGATATTATTTTGAATCATCACTTTTTGAGCCTGTTTGATCGATTGACTGAAATATATTTCGTCACTAGCAATACTTTGAAACACTTCGGGGAAGAGTTTGTAATTGACATCATTTTTAGAAATGAATCCTTCTGGTTTAACACTGCTATAAATTTGATTGACCCAAAGTGGTTCTTTGTGCATGGAAATAATAATGATTTTGCATAGTGGAAATAGTTTTCTTATTTCTAATGCTAAATCGCTACCTGATAAAATATTTTTTTCTTCATACGGTGGAAGGCTTATGTCTACAAATGCAAAATCGATTGTTTCTGAATTTATATTTGTTTTCAATAGTAACTTGTAGGACTCTTCACAATCATACGCCAAAAGATAGTTGGCGTTGCTATTGGACTCAATACCGGAAAGTAAAGATCTATAGGAATCGACGTTTAGAGGGTGGTCGTCGATAATTAAAATGTTTCTATTTGTATTATTAGCGTTATCCATATTATTATGATTACCTATCAAACAAAAACAAATTTAATCAAAATAAATTAAGAATTACGGTTTTACCGTAAAATGGATTTTTGAGCCTCCGATAAATTGCAAACAAAAAATGCAATTTTCTTATCTCCTTATTGACGAATCCGATTACTGTGAAACTACTTTAGAGCAAATTAAAGAGTTTGATGATTTTTTGTGTGTTGCGGTTTGTAAAACTAAAACCGACAGTATTAATAAAATACTTGAATTGAAACCTGATATTGTTTTCTTGTCCATCACAAGTTCACAACCGAATGAGCATTCGATTTCTTTTTCGCTACTCAGTGAGCTTCATGAATATTTAGATGCTTTGCCTACGATAATTGTTTTGAGCTCCACCAAGGAAGATTCTTTTGAATCGTATCAAAGGGGTGTTTCGGGATTTTTGCTCCATCCAATAGATTCCAATGAATTGCGCAAATGCTTGATGCGATACCAGAAAACGCACAAGGCATTGTTTGCCGATAAAATTTCTATTAAATCAAATGGAGATTACAACTTTATAAAGTTTAGTGATATTGTTTATTTGAAAGCCGATAATAACACCACCGACTTTTACTTAAAATCTGGGAAAGTAATTTCTGCTTTTAAGACCATGAAGTATTTTGAAAAATTGTTGCCTTTTTATTTTTTCAGAATTCACAACAGTCATATCATTAATATTGATTTTGTAAACAGAATTAATTTGGGTAAAAACAACTGCTACCTAGATAATAACGAAATTATTCTTCCTTTTTCGAGAACCTATAAAGAGCAAATTGATACTATAATACTCCGCATTTCATAAAAACGGAATTGTATTTACTATTAAAAACTTACCGGTTACTTCTGCAGGTAGGTGAGTTACTAATGCACCTTAAAAATGTAGTTGAAAGTATTACTCTATTTCTAAATTTGAGTATTCCAAAGCTAGGAATACGGGTTGTTTTAAGGTAGGGAAAGACCTTAAAACACTACTGCAAAAGACTTCCCTTCTTTTCAGAAAATCTATTGAATCGTTGTGCCCAGAAGGCATGATTAGAAAACTATTTTCAAATTTTAAATGATTTTTTATGAAAACCAAATTTTTACCAAAGTTACTTTTATTGTCTTTATTTTGCGTGTCATTGAATTCTTGTACGGCAGAAGAAATTTTAAATTATACTCAAGGAGCGACCGCAACAACTAGCACTTCTTCAACTACCATGGATGCTACCGCTACAACGGATGCGACAACTATTACGGTTCCTTCAGAGGAACCAGTAGTGCCAAAGCCTAGATAATAACAAATTATATTGCTATTTATAAGACCATGCTTACATGGTCTTTTTTTTGCTTATTTTTGAAAAAAAACATTTTGAGAGAAACGATATATTTTATGCTTGCAATACTATCAATTGTACTTCTATCTTGTAAAAAGAATCAGGGAGTTATTGGTAATTATTCTTTATTTGAAAGTAAAAAATATGAAAAAATGGATTCAAGAAACAAATTGGGCTATTTAGATTCTGTATATACCTCTTCCAATTTATTAAAAAACGACTCATTAAACAGAAATTTTTTATTCAATTTATCTACTGAATATTATTATTTAAAAGCCTCTAAAAAATCATTTAATGTATGTAAAAATCTCCTCGATATGTCTACTAAAGCAAAAGATACTTTGAGTATTGCTAAAAGCTATTATTATATGGGTGATTGCTACGAAACAAGTAAAAGAGACAGTGCCTATTACTATTATCAAAAAGCAGAAAAACTGTATCGCCTTATAGGCAATTATGAAAAAGTTGCAAAAATGATTTTTAATAAAGCCTATATGCTTTATTACGAAGGCAATTATTTAGAGAGCGAAATTATGGTATCGGACGCTTTGCAATTATTAAAAAAGAGTAATGATACCGAATTACTTTATACCTCCTACACTTTATTAGGTTCAAACTTTGAAAAGCTTGAAGAATATGATTCGGCTTTAAAATACTATCTTTTAGCAAAAAGAATCCTACCCGATTTGTTGAAAAACGACACTGATATAACAAAAATTAATAATTATAAAATAACCTCTGAAATTAATATAGCGACTGTTTATTCGAAAAAAGCTCAGTATAATGCTTCAATAAATGTTTTGCAATCTATATTGACTCCAGAATTAAAAAAAGAATGGCAAAATTTATATTCAACGACTATTGGAAATTTAGGTTACTCCAAAATGAAAAGTGGCCAATTGGAAGGTGTAGAAGCCTTGTTTAAAGAGGCATTAAAAATTTCTATAAATAAAGGAAACCAATCAAGTGTTATTTATAAATATTCTAATCTAGGTGAATATTACGCAGTAGTAAAAGACACCACTAGATCCATAAACTATTTAAAAAAGTCTTTACTGTTAGCCGAAAAACAAAAATCGAGTGATGATATTAAAAGTTCATTGAAATTACTGTCAGTCATTGATTATAGAAATGCACCGAAGTATGATAAAAGGTATATTATTTTGAATGATAGCCTTGTTAAAGCGCAACGAAATAATAGAAATAAATTTGCACGAATAGAATATGAAACTTCCGTAGTTGAAGAGGAAAATAAAATATTGAATATTAAAATCACGACTATTATTACTGGTGCTACTTTATTGTGCCTTTTATTAATAGCGATTATCATTTATCGCTACATAAAATCTAAAAAGTTAGAAATTGCGATGCTTTTGAAACAACAAGAAGCTGAAGAAGAAGTTTTTAAACTCTTAAAAGAGAATCAAATTAAAATGAACTTGGCAAAAGTGTCTGAACAAAATAGGATTTCAAGAGAACTGCACGATGGCGTTTTGAATAAACTATATGGCACTAGGTTGCAATTGGGGATTTTGAATGAAAGTGATACAGATGAAGTCAAAGCAAAACGGCTTACCTATGTTGATCTACTTCAAGAAATTGAAAAAGAAATTAGAGATATTTCGCATGACTTGCACTCTGATATTTTTAATGGGGCTTTTAATTTCAATAGCTTATTGAATAATTTAATTAATGAACAAAATGAATTGAAGGTTACCCACTTTTCGATTGAAATTGATTCCACTTTAGCTTGGGAAAATATTACCGGATTGGTAAAGATTACTATTTATAGAATAGTTCAAGAAGCTATACAAAATGTTATTAAACATGCCAATGCCAAAGAATGTCGCATTGAAATAATTAATTTTAGCAATAAAGAATTACATCTTACCATTGAAGATAATGGCGTTGGATTTGACATCACCAAAAAAGATATTACAGGTATTGGTTTAAAAAACATGAACGATAGAGCTAAAACATTAAGTTCTAAATTGTTTCTTACAAGTGATTTGGGAAAGGGAACAAAAATTGAAGTTGCTTTTAAGATTTAAGAAATGGCTGTTATTCAGTATTAAAAGTCCTTTATCGTTTTATTTGGCTATATAATTTTTGATTAAATTTGAAAAATTGATTACGTATTAAAAAAAATAACATTTTTAACTTTTTTAACTAAACCATTTATGAAAGAAATACAATATTTAGATATTTTACTATTTGGCATTTTAAAAAAAGAAGCAGGATTTAAAAGTTATCTAGTACGAAAACAAAAAGAAGCAGAAATGAAAAACTTTGTTTCAGAGGTAGAATTCTTTGAAAATTGTAATGAAACGGTCTCTCTACTAGAAAACAGAATTGAATCTCAATTTTTAAAAAAAAGATATCAGTTATATCAAACTATAGAATTACAGAAATCAAATAAAAAACCGTTTGAAAAAGAATTAGAGTTAGCTAATAACTTATCAAAAGACCATTTCAATATTAACTTAACAACCATCACAAATGGAAAATACAAAGAGGAGTTATGGTTAAGCCAAATTAACCTTATTAAGAATTGTATTGTTGAAATTAATAATCAAAACTTCATAATTACCTCAGAAATTAAAAATTTAGACATTGACAATTACCTAGATTTTATTTTTTCTCAAAAAGAAATAAGCAGAGAAACTAAGAAAAAAGCTGTTGTGAAATTAATTGAAGAAAGTAAAGAAGAAAAAACTATTGCAAACTATCGGATATGGTTTGATTATGTCTTTAACCAACATAACTATTGGAAAGAAATTACCCAGGATGAAAGAAAATTATTTGGAGAATTAAGAGCTAAATCATTTGAAGAAATGAATGCTTTATTTTTAAATACAATTAAAGGAAGTCCTAAACCAAGAGCTGTATTAAAAAAGGAGTTTGAGGCGGCAATTATAGATAGGTTATCAAAAGAACCTTTTCAAAAAACAACTTCCGATTTTATGGGAGGACTTTTAACAAAGGACCTGAATATTTTAGCTGCTGTAATTGGTAAATTAGATTTTATTAAATCATTTCAACTCCCAAAAGCAGAAAAATATCCAGAGAAATGGTATGCGTTGTTATATTGGTTTGAATTAAAAGTTACAGGAGAGGAACCACCAATGGGAGATGAAGGAACTTTTATTAAATCGAAGATTTTACTAATTGGTTCAAAAAAATGTAATAGCACTGGTCTTAGCTTTTATAATAGTTTTATCAACATAGATATTAATAACAATAAAAATTTGATTCGGGATTTTGGAAATGATTGGAAAGAAGTTGTTATAAAATTATCAAACCATAATACTGAAATTATTAAATACCTCGAAAACAATTATTGAAAATATTTTTCAGACATTTAGAGATACGTATCTGAAAAATATCCCTAAATAGTTTTCCGTTAATTCGCAGCAATTAAATAATCAATTATGTGCGAATTATTACCAATACCTTATTTTGTCTTTTTACTTCCTAAAAAAGAGACTTCTAGAAAAAAGAAACTATTAGAGCAACCCCAAATTAAAAATGGGTCTAATAGTAATCTCTTATTAAAAAAATTTATAAAACCTAGACTATGAGAAAGAAAAAAACTCCTAGTCTTGTTGTTAATGGATTAAAACAAGATAAATCTTCAAAAACTGTCTCCAAATCGAATCTTGTTAAGGACCACGCTGACCATCTCTGTGATTCTGAGATAGAACTTCAAGAAAAAAGTTTAGCATTTCTTTTAGATGCTGTTGAAGTTGTGGACTTTTCTCTGGAGAAAGAGCCAAAATTGGTCCAATGGAAAAATGAAATCAACAAGCTAAAAAAGAAAGTACTAGATAAAGAAGGAAACCCAATTGATGAAGAAAGTAAAGACTATATTAAGTATGAAAAACTCCTCAATGGAACATCCTTTCCGAAGTTAAAAAAGCAAGAATATTCGGTGCTTGTCATTAACATTTTTAAGAAATTAGTTCTTGAAAAAAAATTGGACTTGAAAGTTTACAACAAAGTAATCTTCATATACAACGGCAAATACTGGCAACAAATAACTCATGAAAGATTCACCAGCTTTTTAAGTAATGTCGCCGAGAAAATGGGTTTAACTGGACTTTTGTACAAACACCACACCTTTGGCACCGATTTAATTAAACAATTTACTCATAACAATTTTGTCCAAAGTACAACTGACAACAACCTCACCAGTATTAATTTACAGAATGGGACTTTCGAATTCCGTAAAGGAGTTGGAAAACTCAACCCACATAACAAAAATGATAATTTGCATTATGTGTTGCCTTTTGAATATTTACCAGAGGCGACTTGTCCTATTTTCGATTCGTATTTAAACTATTGCCTACCAGATGAAGAGAAGAGAATGGTCTTACAAGAGTTTTTAGGTTATATTTTTACTCCAAACGACATTTGTAACCTAGAGAAATGCCTTCTATTGTATGGAGAAGGTAGTAATGGGAAATCAGTATTGTATCGAGTGATTAATGCGATTTTGGGAAAAGAAAATATCGCTTCTTATTCTATACCGCAATTAACAGACAAGTCTAAGGGGGAATACTACCTTGTAAATCTGCAAGACAAACTTCTAAATTACTGTAGCGATACTAAAGGAGCTTTTGACAATACGGGAGTATTCAAGCAATTAGTATCTGGAGAACGAGTTACTGGGCGTCACCCTGCAGGCAGACCAATTGAATTTGTGAATAATACAAAATTTATTTTCAATGTGAATGTGCTTCCAACCACTCCAGAAAATGTCCATGGATTTTATAGGAGATTCGAGATAATTGAATTTGATGTAACAATTGAAGAAGATAAAAAAGACAGACAGCTACCGGTTAAAATAATTGAAAATGAATTACCCGGGGTTTTTAATTGGATTTTGGTCGGACTGGAAAGGTTACTTAAAAACAAACACTTAACTGAGTGTAAAGCGAATAATGAAGCTCTAGAACGATTCAAAACAAAGAGCAATCATGTGCTTGAGTTTTTATCTAATGAAGGTTTTGAAGTGGTCAATAATATTGAAAAGGGGATAATTTTTAACGAACTATACCAAAAATACCAAAGATGGATTTCAGAAAATGGAGACAGGCCGCTAAACAAATCTACTTTTAAGGAAAGAATCGACGGAATAAAACTTGGAAACAAGCAAATCTTTCGAAATGAAAAATGTAATGGAAATAAACATAAAATTAATTTAATAAAAATGGAAAAAAATGGAAAAAAATGATGAAAACAGAGTTTATGGAGTTACAGCCAAAGTAACTGCTAGCCAAAAAGCAAAATTCATGCAAGAAGCAGAAAGACTTAAATTATCCCTTTCTGAATGGATTTGTGGCACACTAGATATGTCGCTTAACGCCTACGAGGATGTTAATAAAATAACAGAAGTAAAACAATTACAAGAAGAAAACGCTGAAAAAGATAAAATAATAAAAAGCCTTTCTTCAACAATAGAACTCAATAAATTATATTTAGAGATAAAAAATGAAAAAGTTTTGAAACAAGATAAAACAATAATGGAATTAAATGATTTAATTCAAAAACTGCATAGAAGGTTGGGGTATTCAAGAAATTCTGATTAGACAGTAAATAATGACATTTTACGATTCTAAAAATGATGCGATATTTCTTCCATTACATCGCATCATTTTTTAAGATTCGTAGCCAATTAGATTTTTTAAAACCAAAATGTGCGGCTGAAAGAACTAACTATAATGTCACTTAATCAATACTGCAGCTTTTACTGGCATGTATAAATGTTTTAACTCAAAAATTAACTATAGTTAAAAAAAAATAAATTTAAAATATGAATGCTAATACGGTATATGACGTTTTTCTTGCTCTTCCAGAAGTGGAAAAGCAACGTCATGTCCAATTAGTAAATGAATACAATTCTAAAAAGGAGAATGAACTCAAAATAGCATTTAGGAAAAATAAAAATGAAGTTCGATTCACTAAAAAAGACGCGATAGATTATCTACTAAAAAATGTGTTTACTTCAAAAAAAAATAAATCGCTGGCGTCATGATTAAATTGTTTTGTCGGCCTATGCTTGAGCATTTTAAAATTACCTAATTATTAATATGGGTTTGCTGCAGTAGTTTTTTGCCCGTAAGTTTTAAGACTATTTATTAACCAAGTCTTATTGAGCAATTGTCTTTTATTTAGCTTCATTGAAGCAGATTGATTTCTACATTTTTATCACTTGAAGAATAAAAAATTTCTTGATGGTGCGTTGGGATATAATTTTCCATTAATACTACTTTAGGTAAGGAAAACTATACTTTATTTTCCACTAAAAGATAATTATTGGGCTTTTTTTTCCATTATAAAGAAAAATTCGGTTTGGAAATAATTGCCTTGGTTTAGTACTCGCATATCAACTAAACAATTTAGTTTAGTTATGCGATTTGTGGTATTATTGTGCTATTAAAAAAATTCGTAAAATGAACATACCCATTAATATCTTGGGATTTTATGTTATTCAATATTGGATTATGAAAATGCCGAAGCACCAACAATAGCTTTTTGATGAACAATTATGTTAATTATTTCTACAATTTACTGATTGTTTTTTGGTGCAGGAAATTGACTTTCCATTTTCCATTTGGAAGTATTGATTCTATTTTTTAATTTTGTTAGCTCATCGATTATTTCTTCAAAAGATGGTGAATCAATATAAATCATTTGTTCTTGCATCGTTTTATAATCGGTTTTCCAGTCTTCCATTTTTTCTGGAATAGGTAATGGATTTAAAGTTTGTGGCTGATGTAAATTATAGTCTACGCCTCCAACTCGAGTAAATCGATACCTGTGTTTTACAATGGTTTCATAAAGTTCGTTGTCATTTAAAGCAATTTCTCCAAATTTTGTTTTAGATAATTGGTAAATGTCATATAAATGCCTGCTTAATCTATCTATCCTTATTTTAGTTTTTGGTTTCTGAAATTCTTCGTGTAGCAAGAATATCTTTTCTAAAAAAGTACGTTCTGGATTTACCGAAGGAACGTTTAAAGGTAGTTGTGAAAAATCTGATTCAGGATATTCTGTATCTATTAATGATGTGAAAGACTGAACTGTGTAGGGTTCGCGTAAGGAACGACAACCAATTTCGATTTGGATTCTCGGTTGAATGTATCCTGGAACTTCTACTACATTATTGTAATTCAAATTAATAATTGCAGGGTCTTGATCACTGTTCACTGTTGCAACAATTTCCCACTTTATATCGTTAAATCCTTTTTCTCTAAATTTATTTATCAATTGAGGATAGAAAATTTCAGTCAGGTATTTATTCGCTTTTTTGCGGAGTGAACTGATTTCTTGTTTTGATAATTCTCCTTCGAAACCAAAAAACTCTCTGTCGATAGCCAAATCAATGTCTTCAGAGAATCTGTCAATTAAATTCCAAGCTTTGCTTAATGATGTTCACCCTTTGAAAACTAGATATTCTCCAATTTCCATTTCAAATATGATACTTAATGTTTGCATTACCCACCAATCTTTTTCAACTGCGAAAGCTAACAATCCAATTGTGTCTCCTGTTTTTTGTAGGATGTTAATTTTTTCGTTTTTTGGTAACGTATAAAAATTTATTTTTTCCATTTATAGTGCTTTTTGCATTATTATTTTTATCCAAACTGGAGCCAATTGAATGTCGTGTTCTAAATTATTTGGATTTTCTTTTTTAAGGAGTTCGATTATTATTTTTTCTTCGGCTTCGGTTGTTTTGTCTATCCCTATTTCTCTTAATGCTTGTAATACCAAACTACTGATTTCTCCTTTTGTTAACAAATTTTTTGGGGTTGTTTTTTTGAATTTTATAGACCGTTTTCCTATTTTTATTTCTCTAGGTGCCCCATCCGTTAGAAATACTAATTTCATTGGTATTTGCGTACTTAATCCTAAAGCGTTTAAGGCATAGACTCCTGTTGGAACTATTCTAATTCTATCTCTTTTGGCAATTCCTTTTGCTACTACTTCTGCTGAAGGCAACACTTCTCCAACGTATTTACTGATTATTGGTCTTGCATAAATACCTTGTGCCACTCTTTTTACAACCTCTTGTTTTTCTAACCGATGCAACGCCAAACGTACGGCTTCCGAAGAACCATATTTATTGAAGTCTTCAGGAAACAATAATGTCCCTCGCTTTGTTTTTAAAATAATGTCTTTTATTTGTTTTTCAGTGCTTTGCATCTTTATTGGATTGCTTAATTTGTAACAAAAATAGTAAAAATTTGTTACAAAATAAGTTGAGTAAGATTATTTTTAGTGACAGCATTTATTCTTAACTTCATTTTTTTACCTCAATTTCTAGTCTTTGTGGGTAAGTATTGCAAATCCATACTTGAACGAAGTTGGTTTTCGTAATAGTTTTCTATTTCAAAAGCTAACAGATTTGGATGACGTTAGTAATTGAATTAATCGTATACATTTTAACCAATAAAAAATTGGCAAACACAATATCAAAAAATTACTTGAAAAAGTTACGTTTAAATCATTACAAATTTTGATAACAAGTCATGGTGTAAAGTAACATAAACACAATAATAAAATAAAAATTGATATTTTATGAAAAAACAATAATTTAAATAAAAAAAAGTTTAAATTGCACTCGAATTTTTTTCAAAAACAGTACACAAAACAGTACACAAAACAGTACACCAAACCGTACACCATTTTTATAGAAATCATCTTTTTTTGGCATATAAAAGGGGGTAAAAATCGAGTAAAAACTCAATTCATAACCCTGAGGTCGAGAGTTCAAATCTCTCTCTCGCTACAAAAAAACCCCTAACAAACGTTAGGGGTTTTTTATTGAATAATTATTTTTTTCTAAAAATATATCTGGTGATAAAAATACCATCTCCATCACCTTTACCAGCATCGCTTTCTACACCACTCACAACATGATATAAATCCCAACCTTCACTGCTGTATTTATTTATCATAGAAGTGATCATAGCGTCATTTGAAGCGATATTTTGAAAGTTAATACCTACAAAACTGTAAAAATTCACTAATGTAGATTCTTTTAAATCATCAATTTTTACATCACTTCTGTCTTTATCGGTTTTTTCTTTACCTTCTTTTGATCTTACAGTGGTAAATTGAGTATAATCAACTTCTGTCCCATTTTCAATAATTCGAGATCTACCAATTCCTCCAGGAACAATCGACTCGATTGAGGTAACAATTTTATACTTAAATGTTTGTGATTGTGCTCCAATAGTTAACAAAAATATGCTAAGTAAAATAATTTTTTTCATAATTTATATAATTTATTAATAGTTGAGCCAATATACAAAAAATTAATAGTAGCAAAATTAAATTATTGTAAATTATTAAAATGCTCTAATAATTCCTATTCTAAATCGATATCCAAAATCGTTTTGAGTTCCATTCATTTTATTGATCACTGGCTGAGAAAAAGTAACTGGAATCGCCCATTTTTTATAGGAAATAGTCGCACCAAGATTTGCTAATCCTAAGTAATGTCCAGAATTATCATCGACCATACCATCTTCTGTTAATTTATCCAACCATTCGCCATAATATCCAAAATTAGTATTTAAGCCAAAATTAGAATTTGATTTTGAATCCAGTTTTTCAATTGAACAAATACTAGTTTCTCCTTTAACCCTATATGATAATGTTAAACTTTGAGTAGAAAGACTTCCATAGTAATTATTCTGAAATCCAGGATTTGTTTTTTTATAAAGTACATTGCTATTTAAAGTCAATTTATCCCATTTTTTAGAAGCCAAAATTCCAATCATTGGATCGTAGGAGCCTGAACCAACAATTATTGTTGTATTATCAAATGTAGATTCTTTTTGAACTCCTGTTGGCAATTCGAAACCTCCTTGAATAGCAAAGTTGAAACTATTTTTTTGATAAAAATTATAGGTTCCAAGTAGAATTAAATCCCCATTCCCATTATCTGACCCATTGTTTGTAAATAAACGAACCTGTGGAAGTAATGCCGAAATAGTAAACTTATCTGTAATTCCATAACGCATACCTATAGAATTAATTTGCATACTAGTAAGTAATTTTTCTTCTCCCTCTGGAGCATCTCCATTTTTTATAGTTCTAAAATCTGAATAAGCCTCTAAAACAAACGTTTTTTTAGGAAGAGTTAATATCCCATTATTGTAATCTCCATTAGTAGAACCAATTCCTGCACCAGCGCAACAAGCACATTGACTAAAAGTATAGTAAGTTGCAAAAAATAGTGCAACCGTAAAAAATATATTTTTCATTTTTGATTTGAATTTAAATTATTGAAATATTGGCGCATAAGTAATTTCAATAAATTAAAATTATTGAAAAAAGCACCGTTTTATACCGTTATAATTTAAATTGAAATAGGTGGCCGAAGTATATAATAATTCGTAGAATAACAATACAAATTATTGTAATAATCTAGTAGTATAAATTTATCAAAATAGTATTTAAATTTGAAATCAATTGTGGGTATTTTTTCAAAAAACAACACCTCTGTTTCAAACTTTACGTTATTCTTTTTTTCTGAATTATTTGGAGTTTCATCAGCAGCTTTTGCCAATTCCTTTTTTAAATAACATTTACCACAGCAATTAAGTTTTGGCTTATCTTTATTTACACATAGAACTGTACTAATGTATTTATAATTAAATGCATAATCTAGTAATGGAAATACCGGTTTTAAAACTATTGAAAATAATATTACGAAAACTAGTTTATTCATTATTTATAGCTGCTAATTAGCTTTATTGCGATATTTAAATTATTTTCAGTAAAAATAATATAAAAACCCTATCAGCTCATTCATTTTTAGATTTTTAACTTTTTAAAATTTATAATTCAGGTTCTTAAAGATATAAAGTGAATTTTATTTTAATATTTATTCGTAACACAATAAGGATAAATGACATACATAAAGATTAATATTTCTATTTAGGTGGAATTTTATTTAATAATGCATTTAAATAGTCAATTAATAACAATTATTGTTATAACATAAATTATTTATTATTGTTAGTGTTTAGCAGTTTGATTACCTTTGTGATACTATAAAAAAATAATTAATTAAAGTAAATTATTTACTTGTTTAAAATTAAAATCCATTGTAACATAAATAATTGATTTATCTAAAATTTGAAATTTAATTAATGCAGGAACATATTAAAATATTCATTAAAAATGCCTTGTCAGAAGATATTGGAACAGGCGACGTTACCAGTTTAGCCACAATAAATAAAGAGCAAAAAGGAGAGGCAATTTGTTATGTAAAGGAAGATTGCATAATTGCCGGAATTGAATTAGCTAAAATGATTTGCACTCAAGTTGATCCTTTACTGACTTTTTCATTCAAGGTTCAAGATGGTGAATTTGTAAATAGAAACACTCCTATTGGAAGTATTTCGGGTTCTGTACAATCGATATTAAAATTAGAAAGATTATTGCTGAACTGCATGCAAAGAATGAGTGCTATTGCAACAAAAACAAACTACTTTTCCAATCTTATTGCACCCTATAACGTAAAAATACTAGACACTCGAAAAACAACACCTAATTTTCGAATTTGTGAAAAATGGGCTGTGAAAATTGGCGGGGGCGTTAACCATCGTTTTGGATTGTACGACCAGGTATTAATTAAAGACAATCATATTAAAGCTGCCGGAAATATTAAAAATGCCGTTGAATCTTGTGAGAAATATTTACATGACAATCAATTACAAATTCCTGTAGTTGTTGAAGTTAAAGATTTAGAAGAATTTATTAACATAAAAAATTATGAAATTATTGATCGGATTTTGGTTGATAATTTTAAACCTATTGCTATTATTGAATTAATTAAACACAATTCTACACATAAAACAATTGAAGCATCCGGCGGTATAAATGCCAGTAACATCATTGAATATGCTAAAACAGGGATTGACTATGTCTCATTAGGAGATTTAACTCACCATGTAAATTCCATAGATATTTCCCTTAAAATTATATAAAATGTTATTCGAAAATGAAATTGCGAAAGTTGGTTATTTAAGTAGATCGGTACCTGAGGGAATCGATTTAAAGGAAGCCATTTTGAAAATGAAAGCTGAAAAAAATGCGGTAATTCTGGCACATTATTATGTGAGTGAAGACATCCAGTCTATAGCTGATTTTGTGGGAGATAGTTTGGCTTTAGCCCAAGCATCAAAAAAACAATCTTCAGATATAATTGTTTTTTGTGGCGTTCATTTTATGGCTGAAACTGCTAAAATTTTGAATCCAAATTCCAAAGTTCTATTGCCAGATTTAAATGCTGGTTGCTCACTTGCTGATTCTGCTCCAGAAGCTGAATTTATTGCTTTTAAAAATCAATATCCTGATGCTGTTGTAGTTAGCTATATCAATTGCAGTTCCGAAATTAAAGCATTGAGTGATTATATTTGTACATCTTCTAATGCAATTGACATTGTAAATTCAATTCCAAAAGACAAACGAATTATTTTTGCTCCAGATAAGAACTTAGGAATGTTCGTGCAAAAAGTAACTGGGCGCGAATTGATTCTTTGGGATGGTGCATGTATAGTGCATGTCAATATTTCTATTGAAAAATTAATTGCATTACAGTTGGCTCATCCCGATGCCGAATTAATTGCACATCCAGAATGCTTGCCTGAAGTATTAAATAAAGCTGCTTTTATAGGTTCTACTTCTGCACTATTAAATTATGTTCAAACTTCCTCATCGGATAAATTTATTGTTGCAACAGAAGCTGGTATTTTATATAAAATGAAACAATCGGTTCCTAATAAAACAATTATTCCTGCTCCAGCTTTGGAAACAAATTCATGCGCTTGTTCAGAATGTCCCTACATGAAAATGAATACTCTCGAGAAGTTATACAATGCATTGTACTATGAGGCACCAGAAATTCATGTAAACGAAAAAACTCAAGTTGGCGCATTGAAAGCTCTTAATAACATGCTTGCAGTAAAATAAAATGAAGCAATCATACGATATTGTAATTGTAGGATCTGGAATAGGTGGTTTAAGTACGCTTTTATATTTATCTGAAACTACAATTTATAAAGAAGGCAACCTTTCAATAGGTTTGTTGGTTAAAGGTTCTTTGGATCAAACCAATACCAATTGGGCTCAAGGCGGAATCGCGGCTGTAAAATCAATTGATGATAATTTTGAAAAACACATCAATGATACCCTTACTGCGGGTGCTTTTTTAAATGATAAATATATCTTAGAAAAAGTTATCAATTCAGCTCCCAACTTAATTAAAGATTTAATTGATTGGGGAGTTCAATTTGATAAAAAAAATAATGGCGAGTATGATTTAGCAAAAGAAGGCGGACATAGCGATGCTAGAATTTGGCATAAAGAGGATCAAACAGGAAAGGACATTCAATCGGCATTAATCGAAAAAATCAAAAATCTTCCTAACGTAGATATATTTGAAAATACCACATTAATCAATGCCGAAAAAGTAGAAAATAATGCCTTTTCAATTCAAATAGTTGATAATAAAAATAATTATATCAATAATACATTTTGCAGCAAACTAGTATTAGCAACTGGAGGTATTGGTGGGTTATTTGAAAAATCAACTAATCAAGAAATTGCAACTGCTGACGGTATTTTTATTGCCAATAAATTAGGAGCAAAAACTGAAAATTTATCCTTTGTCCAATTTCACCCTACTGGTTTATATCAAGAAGGCAGTGTGTCGTTTTTAATCACAGAAGCCTTAAGAGGTTCAGGTGCTATTTTAAAGAACGAACAAGGTGAGGCATTTATGTATAAATACGATGAAAGATTGGAGTTGGCACCAAGAGACATTGTTTCTAGGGCAATTACTACCGAAATAAATCAACAAAAACTTCCTTATGTTTATTTGGATGCTACCAAAATTGACGCTGAAATAATTGAAAATCACTACCCAAACATAAAAAAGGAATGCATTTTAAGATTAGGAATAAATATTCAGAACGATTTTATTCCAGTAATTCCTGTACAACATTATTCATGCGGTGGTGTGAAAGTAAATGAATTTGGTGAAACGGCAATAAGCGGTTTATTTGCAATTGGAGAAGTTGCTTCAACTGGACTTCATGGAGCGAATAGATTGGCATCCAATTCATTATTAGAAGCCATAGCCTTCGCAAAATTCTCGATTCCATCACTAAATGATAATTTAAAAGTCATTCCGTTTTCAGGAAGTGAAATTGAAATTTACAAGTTTTTAAAAGTAGAAAAATCGGCAATTCAAAAAATTATAAGTCGTTATGGCGGGATAATAAAATCTAATGAAGGATTAAATCAAGCTATGTTTCAACTACTAGAAATAAAATCAAAAGCTATTGAAAGTGATAAATTTAGTTTATCCGATTTTGAAGCCAATTGCATTTTAGAAACAGCCCTACTTTTAATTCAAGATGCTTTGAATCAAAAAAGAAATAAAGGGGTTTATTATAATGTAGATTTAATTAACAATTTTTATAAATATTAAATCATCTAAAAACCATGAAATTCGGATTTAGAATACCATCAATCACCAAAAGAATAGCAGCTCGAACTTCTGTAACTAGAATTGTTCAAAATAAATTAGGTTTAAAAGCACCCCGAGGTTTTGGATGGGTTACCAATCCAAATAAGTTTGTTTACAATAAAATTTACAATAAAACATCTAAAGGCTGCATGATTACCTTACTCTTTTATATTGCAATCCCAATTGCTTTGGTGCTTTTGATATTAAAAATAAATCTTATAACTTAATTTTCTTTTGACCTTCGTCAACGCCTTTCACGAATTTAATCAACCCGCCCATATACGTTTCTTGATCGTCATACATAGACATATGGCTTCCATTTGGGCAATATAAGTAGCTGCCATTTTGGAATTGAGTCGACATCCATTCCATATGTTTAGGATCCATTGTGTCATTTTTAGCACCTACAACAAGCGTTGGAGTTGAAATTTTCTTTAAATCTTGAGAACGATCCCATTTTTCTAATTTTCCAGAAACTCCAAATTCACTTGGTCCTTGCATAGTTACATAAAGCGACTGATTCATTTTAGAAAACGATCTATTTACAGGCTCTGGCCAATTTTGAAGCGGAATTCTACAAATGTGCTCTGCGTAAAAATTTGGCATTAGCAATTCCATATATCTCGGATTTGCAAAATCTTTTTTAGCTTCAATTTCACGAATTTCCTTTAAAATTTCAGGTTTGAATTGTTTAGAAAGTACGTTCTCAGCATATTTCCCATATTCTGGAGCACTTGACATCATATTTGAAATAATCAATCCTTTCAAGTTATTTTGATATTTCATAGCATAATCCATTGCTAAAATTCCTCCCCAAGAATGTCCAAGCAAATAGAAATTGTCTTTATTTAATCCTAAAGCAACTCGAACTTGCTCCACTTCTTCTACATATCTCGGTAAATCCCACATGGAAACATCATTCGGATTATCAGAATTTCCACAACCTAATTGATCGTAATAAATAAATTCAATTCCCTCTTTTGGTAAGAAACTTTCAAAACACTCAAAATATTCATGGGTAGCACCCGGACCACCATTTAATAATAAGATTTTTATCTTTGGATTGTTACCAATTTTCTTTGTCCAAACTTTAAAATTCCCTTTTGGAGTTGAAATGGTAACTACTTTTATCCCACCAGTTTTAACACCAGTTTCAGTATCTGTTAAATAATTAGACCCTGATTCAGATCCCGCTTTTTGATTACAAGAAAATAATAAACCGATTACGGCAATAAAAAAAATACTTTTTAAGAATGCGTTTTTCATAACTATTGATTTTAATTAATTATTAATAAGTGCGTTTTTTAATTCTTCAAAATTTAATGTTACTTGTTCTCCAGAAACCAAGTTTTTTAGGGCAAATTTACCCTCCTTCATTTCGGTTTCACCAACAATAACAGCATATTTAATTGCTCTTTTATCGGCGTGCATAAATTGTTTTCCAACTTTCACAGCATCAGGATATAATTCTACTTTTATTCCAAAATTACGTAATTTAGTAATCGCTTTCATAGAATAAAAAGCCTCTTTTTCGCCGTAATTAATAAACAAAGCTTTGGAAGTTGAAGTTACCGTTTCAGGAAATAAATTCAATTCTTCAATTACCAAATAAATTCGGTCCAAGCCAAATGATATTCCTACACCACTCATGTCTTTCAAACCGAAAATTCCAGTCAAATCATCATATCTTCCACCGCCGCCAATCGATCCCATTGAAATTTCTTTTGGGGGAGCTACCTCAAATATTGCGCCTGTGTAATAATTTAATCCACGAGCAAGAGTTACATCTAAATCTAAATTGGCTTTAGTTAAACCTAATTCAGTAACCGCTTCGCAAATAAATTTTAACTCTTCAATTCCTTTCATTCCTTCTGATGAAGAAGCTAATAGAGAAGCTAATTTTTGGATTTTCTCAGAAATCGATCCCGTAAAATTGAATAACGGTTGCACTTTTTGAATTGCAGTTTCGGAAATTCCTTTTTCAAGCATTTCTTTTTTTACTCCGTCCTCTCCTATTTTATCCAATTTATCTAAAGCAACTGTAAAGTCTATTAATTTATCAGAAGCACCAATAACCTCAGCAATTCCAGATAATATTTTTCTATTATTGATTTTAATGGTAACGCCATTCAAACTTAAATCTGTAAATACAGCATCGTACAATTGAATTAATTCAACTTCTTGCCATAACGATTTTGAACCTACCACATCGGCATCACATTGATAAAACTCTCTAAAACGGCCTTTTTGTGGACGATCGGCTCGCCAAACAGGTTGGATTTGGTATCTTTTAAATGGAAATTCAATATCGTTTTGGTGTTGTACAACATAGCGTGCAAAAGGAACCGTTAAATCATAACGAAGTGCTTTTTCTGAAATACTTGATGTTAACTTGTTACTTTCTTTATTTTCAAGCGCACTTTCATTGGCTTTAGCCAAATAATCTCCAGAATTTAAAATCTTGAATATCAATCGGTCACCCTCTTCACCATATTTTCCCATTAAAGTTTCCGAATTTTCAAATGACGGTGTTTCAATAGGTTGAAATCCGAATTTTTCAAAATTACTTTTAATGATCGAAATAATATACTGACGTTTTGCAACTTCAATAGGTGAAAAGTCGCGTGTGCCTTTAGGAATACTCGGTTTTTGAGCCATATTAATAGCAGATTTTTAGGTTGTAGATTTTAGAATTGAAACCTCTAAAAACTATTTATTAGGAGCAAATTTATAATCTAAATTCTTAAATTTTAATTTTCTCTATGCAAATATCATATTTTTATACTAAATAATGGTCGTTCTAAAGCAAACTTGTAACAAAAATTGTATTTTCGTGTCAAATTAGAAATGATGTTCAAATTAACAGTAGAAAATATCCGAATTGCTCTTGGTTCTATTCGAACCCAATTATTACGAACAATACTTACTATTTTAATTATTGCAATTGGAATTACGGCATTAGTAGGAATTTTAACCGTTGTATCGGCATTAAAAAATACATTATCATCCAATTTTGCCTCGATGGGTTCTAATACATTTAATATTACCCAATATGAAACCCAAGTTCGAAGACGCGGAGGCGGTGGTGGTGAAATTGAAAAAATAAATCCAATTATTTCTTGGCCTCAAGCCAAAGCATTTAAGGAAAATTATAAATATCCTTTTACAGAAACTTCACTATCATTTGTGGCAACTTCAAAAGCAGAGGTGAAATTCGAATCTGAAAAAACTGATCCTGAAATTTCAGTTGTGGGTGTTGACGAACATTTTCTACCCAATTCAGGTCTAGAAACTACATTAGGAAGAAACTTCACAGGTTTTGATATCGATAACAACGCCTATGTTTGTGTGGTGGGTTCGGATTTTGAAAAAGGCTTATTGAAAGACGTCAATCCTATAAATAAAATTATTTCTATTCGAGGTGCAAAATTCAAAGTTATTGGTGTTTTGAAAGAAAAAGGATCGACATTTGGCAATAGCCAAGATTTACGTGTTTTAATTCCAATTCAAGTGGCAAGGTCATTATTTACTGCTCCCAACATCAATTATGCGATGAGTATAATGGTTGCTAAAGAGAATTTATTGGATGAAGCAATTGATAACGCAGGAAATATAATGCGTCGAATTCGTAAATTAAATCCCGTTCAAGAAAACAATTTTGGAGTTTCAAGAAGTGATGATTTAATCAATAGAATTTCTGAAATGACTGGGGTGTTAAGTGCTTCAGCATGGATTATTGGAATTATCACCATTTTTGGTTCTTCGATTGCCTTAATGAATATAATGTTGGTTTCTGTTACGGAAAGAACACGAGAAATTGGTGTTCGAAAAGCCTTAGGGGCTAAAAGAAGTACCATTGCATTTCAGTTTTTTATCGAAACCCTAATTATTGGTCAATTAGGAGGAATTGTAGGAATTATTTTTGGAATTCTAATTGGTTATGGAATCTCTACTGCAATCGATTTTAGTTTTGTAATTCCATGGGGAGCAGTTATAGCAGCAACCATTACCACATTTATTGTAGCAGTCGTTTCTGGTTCTTATCCAGCTTTAAAAGCATCTAAATTAGATCCAATTGAAGCTTTAAGATACGAATAATCCCTAAAAATTACAGGCAATCATTCGGTCATTACCATAATTATCTTTTCGAAGTTCGATATTTTTTAACCCTAAAGATTCTAATAAATCTTGGGTTTCTTTACCTAAATATTGATTGATTTCGAAGAACAATTGCCCGTTCGGATTTAAATTGGCAGCAGCCAACTCAGCAATTTTCTTATAAAAAATCAGTGGATCATTATCGGGAACGAATAACGCTAAATGCGGTTCGTTTTCCAAAACATTGGGTTTAATTTCAGCCTTTTCTAGATTTCTAACATACGGCGGATTGGAAACTATAATGTCAAATTTCTGATCTAAATGATTGGTTTCTAAAATGTTCTTATGCAAAAATGTAACGATAACTTTATTTAAAGTCGCATTTTTTTCGGCTACAGCCAATGCCTTTTCGGAAACATCAACAGCAAAAACTGCAGAATTTAAAATGTTCTTTGCCAATGAAATCGCAATACAACCACTTCCTGTTCCAATATCCAATATTTTTAAGTCTTTCTTTTTGGATAATTTGGTATTTAATTTTACAATCCAATCAACCAACTCTTCTGTTTCAGGTCTAGGAATTAATACATTTTCATCAACTATAAATTCTGAACCATAAAAATGAGTTGTACCTAATATATATTGTATGGGAATTTGAGTTTTTAACTTTTCTAAAATAAAATTCCAATTTGAAATTTCTGAATCAGAAAATTCTTTGTCAGCATCCAAAGCCAAATCAATTCTCCTTAATTGGTATCTGTTTTCAAGTATCAAATTAAAGAAACTCTCTGCTTCCATTTCGTCATAAAATGGCAACAGTGAATTTATAAAATTGATTTTATATTCTTTTATTTTCATAACTACTTGAGTTTTTTCAACATCCAAACTTCACAAGAATTGTGCCCAGTGTTGCCTATTTGTTGGTCTAAATATTCAAATCCCGATCTTCGATATAATTTTTGTGCAGCATCCATGTATGTCATTGTTTCGATGTAACAACTTTCAAATCCAAATTCTACGGCTTTTTCGAGACAAAGATTCATCAGTTTTGTTCCAAATCCTAACCCTCTAATCTCCGGCAGAAAGTACATTTTTTGAAGTTCACAAATGGCCGCTTCAGCATTTTCCAATTGCATTATTCCTGCACCTCCTAAAATTTTACCATTGCTTTCAACCACAAAATAGATAGCTCTTGGAACATCGTAAACTTCAAATAAAGTATCTAAATACGGATCTGCATAAGCTGTACCCACTTTTGGAGCTCCAAAATCAGTTAATACATCTCTCACAATTGCAGCCATTTGGGCATTGTCTTGCTTTTGGATTTCTCTAATTCTAATGCTTTCCATATTACTTTTTAATCGTATTTTTGCGGTGTGAAGGTACAAGAAAAATATATAAAAAGGTGCATCGAATTGGCCAAAAATGGATTGGGAACTACCTACCCAAATCCGCTTGTAGGTTGCGTAATTGTATATGAAAATAAAATTATTGGTGAAGGATGGCATAAAAAATCGGGAGAAGCTCACGCGGAAGTAATTGCCATAGAATCTGTTCAAAACAAAGAATTACTTTCTTCCTCCACTCTTTATGTTAGTTTAGAACCCTGTAGCCATTTTGGAAAAACCCCACCTTGCGCCGATTTAATTTTGAAATATAAAATTCCAAATGTGGTTATTGGAACAATTGATCCAAATAGTAAAGTGGCTGGCAAAGGAATTCAAAAATTAAAAGATTCAGGTGTAAATGTTACTTTTGGAATATTAGAGAAAGAATGCAACGAACTCAACAAACGTTTTTTTACCTTTCATAGAAAAAGCCGACCTTTTATTATATTAAAATGGGCTGAAAGCTCCGATGGATTTATCAGTCCGAAAAATAGAGAAGAACAAAAACCGGTTTGGATTTCTAATGAATATTCTCGTCAATTGGTGCATAAATGGCGAAGTGAAGAACAGGCAATTCTCGTTGGAACCCAAACTATAATCGATGATAATCCGTCACTAACGGTTCGTGATTGGACTGGCGAAAATCCAATTCGTGTGATAATTGACAAAGAAAATAATGTTGATTCATCGAAAAATGTATTTGATAATCAAGCAAAAACAATTGTCTTTTCTAATAAGGAAGTGACCTCAAATTCAGAAACAATTCAAAATATTAAATTAGCTTTTGATATTAATTCTACACAAACAATAGTTGAAAAACTTTATGAAAATAACATCCAATCGATTATAATTGAAGGTGGAAGGAAAACGATTCAATCTTTTATAGATGCCAATATTTGGGATGAAGCGAGAGTTTTTATTGGTGAAATCAAATTGCATGATGGAACAAAAGCACCAGAATTAAAAAAAGCCATTTACTCAAAAAGATATCTAAAAAAGGATATTTTATTAACATACAGAAATGATGATTGACACAATTATTTTTGATTTTGGCGATGTATTTATCAACCTTGATAAAGAAGCAACTCCAGCTGCTTTAAAAAAGTTAGGATTAGAAAAATGGAGTTCAGAAATAGATTCTTTAAATTTTAATTTCGAAAAGGGATTAATCACGAGAACTGATTTTTTGCTTGGTATAAATAAACTAGTTCCAAATGCAACTCAGGAAGAAGTTCTTGAGGCTTGGAATGGAGTTTTATTGGATTTTCCAATGTATCGATTAGAATTTCTTGAAAAATTATCAAAAAAATACCAACTCTTTTTATTGAGCAACACCGATTCAATTCACATCAATCATTTTAAAGAAAAGAACGGAGATGAATTTTATTATCGATTTTACAATTGCTTTGAAAAGGTTTATTTCTCTTATGATTTAGGAATGAGAAAACCAGACGAAGAGATTTACAACTTCGTAATCAAAGAAAATAATTTAAATCCGAAGTCAACACTTTTTGTAGATGATAATTTTGACAATATAGAAGGTGCAAAAAAAACAGGATTGCAAGTTTGGCATTTGCTGAAAGGCAAAGAAGACATTATTGAATTATTTAAAAAGGTAAAATTATAATTCATTTTGGAAATAAAAGATACCTATAAAACGATAGAAAGTCCATCAGAGGAAATACTATTTAAAGAAAAGAACAGTAAATTTTTTGGTTATGCATTTCCTGTTTCAACTACCGATGAAATTAAGATTCACATCGACCAATTAAAAAAACAACATTTTGGGGCAGTTCACTTTTGTTATGCGTATCAAATCGGAACTGAAAAAATTGAATTTAGAGCCAATGATGATGGAGAACCTAGCAATAGTGCCGGAATTCCGATTTATGGACAAATACAATCTTTTGGATTAACCAATATATTAATTGTTGTTGTACGTTTTTTTGGCGGGACTAAATTGGGTGTTGGCGGACTAATTACAGCTTACAAAACAACCGCACAATTAGTCCTTGAAAACGCTTTAATCATAGAAAAAACAATAGATGTTCAATTCAAAATTACATTCGATTATAAAAATATCAACAAGGTAATGCGAATTATAAAAGAGAAACAATTAGAGATTCATTCCCAAAAAATGGAAGAAAATTGTGAACTACTAATTGTTACACGAAAAAAAAATGCCGAACGTATATTCGACATTTTTGATGCTTTATTTGAAATTTCAATATCAAAATTAGATTAATCTAACTTCGATAATACCTCTTTTATATAATCTGGCGGGTTGATGGGTTTACCTGTTGATAAGTCCACAAATACCAAAATGAAATGAGCAGTTGTTAACAATTCATTTTTCTCATTATGGATTTCGCAATCAAATTCAACTTTGACTGAAGATTGACTTTTAAAAGCCGTAGAAATTGTTAATAATTCATCATATCGAGCTGGTTTTTTATAGTTGATATTCATCGAAACTATTGGCAAAGCAATTCCACTTTCTTCCATTAATTTATAAGAAACCCCTTTGTTTCTAAGCCATTCCACTCTTCCGATTTCAAAATATGGAATATAATTTCCATGATAAACTACCCCCATTTGGTCTGTTTCAGAATAACGAACACGAACTTGAATTTGATGTTTTTGCATTTCAAATATTTATAATTATTAAATAATAATAATGGTCTCTATATACAACAAAAATTTTAAAAAATTTAATCAAAAAAAATTTTTTTTTAACGATTTATTATCACATATTTGTAGTCCAAAAAATAAGCATCCCTTATCCGTTATTTTTTGTAACATAATAAAACAATAACTTTTTAATTACTATGAGCAAAACTGCGCAATCAGTCTGGGAAAATTGTCTTGCCTTCATTAAGGACAATATTCAAGATCAAGCTTACAAAACTTGGTTTGAACCAATAAAATCAGTAGAACTTACTGACAACGCGCTGTACATTCAAGTTCCTAGTAAATTTTTCTACGAATGGCTTGAAGAGCATTATGTAAAGTTATTGAAAGTTGCATTAACAAAAGAACTTGGGAAAAACGCAAAGTTACTTTATAAAATTAAGATGGAGAACACTTATGGCAATAAACAACCATTTATGGAACAATTGCCAAGTGCTCACAGAAGCCCGATGAAAACGCAAGAGGTGGACGCTCCATTTAAAAACTTAAATCCAGAATTAAAAAACCCGTTTGTAATTCCTGGAATAAGAAATCTAAAAATTGAATCTCAACTTAACGCTAATTACAGTTTTGACAATTTCCTTGAAGGAGATTCCAACCGTTTAGCTCGTTCTGCAGGTATGGCTGTTGCCAATAAACCAGGCGGGACTTCATTCAATCCATTGTTAATTTTTGGTGGAGTTGGAATGGGAAAAACTCACTTAGCGCACGCTATTGGTGTTGAGATAAAAGACAAATATCCAGAAAAAACAGTTTTATATATTTCAGCTGAAATTTTTACACAGCAATATATTGACTCTGTAAAGAAAAATAATAGAAACGATTTTATTCATTTCTACCAATTAATCGACGTATTAATTATTGACGACGTTCAATTCCTATCAGGAAAAACGGGAACTCAAGATGTGTTTTTCCACATTTTCAACTATTTACATCAAAATGGAAAACAGGTTATTTTGACATCAGACAAAGCTCCTGTTGACATGCAAGATATTGAACAAAGATTACTTTCTCGTTTCAAATGGGGTCTTTCTGCGGAATTGCACCAACCGGATTATGAAACTAGAATTTCAATTTTGAAAAATATTCTATATCGTGACGGCGTTGAAATTCCAGAAGAAATCATAGAATATGTAGCTAGAAATATTAAAACCAATGTTCGTGAACTTGAAGGTGCAATTATTTCATTGATAGCTCAATCATCATTTAATAAAAAAGAGGTAACTCTAGATTTAGCAAAACAAGTTGTAGAGAAATTTGTTAAAAATGTTAAACGTGAAGTATCTATCGATTATATCCAAAAAACAGTTTCCGACTATTTCCAATTGGATTTAGAAACATTACAGTCTAAAACTAGAAAGCGCCACGTGGTTCAAGCTAGACAATTGGCTATGTTTTTTGCGAAGAAATTCACCAAAGCTTCTTTAGCGAATATTGGTTCTCAAATTGGCGATCGCGATCACGCTACTGTATTACATGCTTGCAAAACTGTTGATAATCTTGTAGCAACAGACAAGCAGTTCAAAAAATACATGGAAGACATTCACAAGAAATTGTCGTTATAAAATGCCCATTAAAATTTTAATGGTATGTTTAGGAAACATCTGCAGATCACCAATTGCAGAAGGACTTCTAGCGTCTAAACTTCCTAAAGATAATTTTGTTGTAGATTCCTGCGGTACAGGAGATTGGCACATTGGTAGCCAACCCGATTCAAGATCTATTGCTGTTTGTAAAAAAAATGGTCTTGACATATCCAACCAAAAATGCCGACAAATTACTTTATCCGATTTTGAAAACTTCGATTATATTTATGTTATGGACAAAAGTAATTACCAAAATGTAATTGCATTATCCAATAATGAAAAACACCGAAGTAAGGTAAAATTAATTCTTACAGAAAAATACGAAGACGAAATTAAAGAAGTTCCCGATCCTTATTTTGGTATGGAAAACGGATTTGACATCGTTTATGAAATGCTAGATTCTACTTGCGATATTATTGCAACTAAATTAAAATCCAAACATTCCTAACAATAATCAATACCAAATGGCTCAATTAGGAAAATTATACCTTATTCCCACAACACTTGGAGATACAGAAAATCCATTTGATGTGCTTCCTCAAACCATAAAAAGAAGCATTGAGTTATTAGATTATTACATTGTTGAAAACGAAAAAACAGCTAGGAAATTCATAAAAAGCATTTGTCCAGAGAAAGTACAAGCCACTTTACACTTAAGTGCTTTAAACAAACACACTCAGGATTCTGAATACAAAAAAATGATTCAAGACTGTTTGGAAGGAAAAAACGTGGGGCTAATGTCGGAAGCAGGGTGCCCTGGCGTTGCCGATCCTGGAGCGGTTATCGTGAAACTAGCACATGAAAAAGGAATACAAGTAGTTCCTTTAGTTGGACCTTCATCAATATTATTAGCAATTATGGCTTCCGGAATGAACGGACAAAGTTTTGCTTTTAACGGTTATATTCCTATTGATGCTGCCGAGAAAAAAGCAGCAATAAAAAATCTTGAAAAGTTATCGATAAGCAAAAATCAATCACAGCTGTTTATTGAAACTCCTTATAGAAATAATAAAATGTTGGAAGATATTCTAAGTTCGCTTCATCCCGAGACGTATTTATGCGTGGCTTGTGACATCACTTTACCCACTGAATATATCAAAACGATGAGAGTGGTAAATTGGAAAAAAGCAAAAATTGATTTACACAATCGACCTACAATATTCATTATTCATAAAATGTAATGCATAAAAAAACCACGATAAACGTGGCTTTTTTTTATTATTTTACTTTTGGCTTTCTCTTCGGTTTAATTCCAGAAGTTTCATAACCGCCAAACTCTCTCATGTATGATTTCACGGAAGTGCCATTGACATCTCTACACTTTCTAGAACCATTGGACCTCAAAAATCTTTTTACAGACCCAACACCACCTAAATGGGCTGCAGCCAATAAACCGGATTCCGTCACTCGAACACCTCCAACAATTTGACCTTCGTACTTTTCAATTTCATCTTTCAACTCCCACTTATTTTTAGAAAGTAAAGCAACGAACGCTTTTTCTTGTAATCTTGGGTCATTTAAAAAAGTCAAACTATCATAAATACCAATTGTTCTTAGTGTTTCTGCACCAAATTGATATTTACCCATATAACCTATGGAGTTGATTTTTCTGTATTTTCCTTGGGATTCTCTGAAGGCGATTGCTTCTTTATAGCCAATAAAAAAATTACCTGTAAACGGAACTTTTCTATTTATATAATCTTTATTCTCTAGTGAAGGTAATGAGTAATTCGTTATTTTATTTGAATCGATGTGAAACCAGTCGTATTTCTCAAATTTTCCATTTTTAAAACCTGAGCTCATAAAAGCAACAATACCAACCAAACCAAAATAAAAAAATCCTTTCTTTAACATATATTAGTTTTCTTCTTAACGATGCAAAACAATATAAATCAATAATTATAGATTTATAAAACACCAATACTGAAATAATAAATCAGTATTATTTAAGAAATTTCTACGGGACAAATATACATAAAAAATAATAAATCTGATTTTCAGATAGTTAAAGTTATCTAAATGTCGATTTATGGAAGAATTGAAGCAATCTATTATTTAGATTTACTGATTTGAATTTGCTTTCTTAGCCAATTAATATAGTTCGTTCTATTCACTTCGTGCTCACTTTCATTGACAGCAAATTCATGATATCCAAATCGGGTAACGCTTGCGCAGAAATAGATATAATTGTGTTTTTCAGGTTTTAAAACCGCTTCAATGGCAGTAATATCGGGCATTGCGATAGGCCCTGGAGGCAATCCACCATAAAAATAAGTATTGTAAGGAGAATCTATTTTTAAATCATTTGAAAAAACTCTTTTAATAACCATATCAAAGTTTCCTAATTTCTTTTTCTTAGCAAAAATTACTGTTGGATCTGCTTGAAGTAACATTCCTAATCTTAATCTGTTCAAATAAACTCCTGCAACTCTTGGTCTTTCGTCTTTTTTAACGGTTTCTTTGTGTACAATAGATGCTAACGTCATCACTTGAACAGGGGTTAAACCCAATTTTTGAGCTTGCGAAGTTCTTTCAGTATTCCAAAATTTACGATATTCTTTAATCATTTTATCGCGGAATTTATCTGCTTTTGTATTCCAATAAAATTCATAGGTATTTGGAATACAGATACTTATAACATTGTCTTCGGTGAAGCCATTTTCTTTTAAGAATGTAGAATCTTTAAAAATATTCATCAAAGAAACACTATCAGCTTCAATTTGAGAGCTTACCCTTCCAACAACATTTTCAATACGTTCTTGATTATTAAAAGCCAATTTTACAGGGATATTATTACGTAATGCAGTAATCAATTCGAAGTTATTCATTCCTTTTTTGAACAAAAAACGTCCCGATTTTACATTTTGAATATAAGATCTTTTAGAAGCAACCATTTCAAATTTATCCATATTATCAATATACGGAGTGATGATCTTTTTGACATCCTCATAATTTGCATCGGTTGGAATGTGAACGTAAATCTCATTTTCAGAGAATTTAGTATTTTTTGAAAAGATATCGCCATACAATTTGATACCGTAAACTAGTAATGCGGCGATCAAAACAACTGAAACTATTGTGATTATTTTTTTAATGCTCAAAATATATATTTTAAAATTGATTATTTATTAATTGGTAGAGGGATTCGTCATTATACTTGCCGTTAACCAAATTCCATTCTTTTTTTGTTCCAATATTTACAAATCCAAATTTAGTAAAAAGTCTTATACTAGCCTCGTTTTCTGTAGCGATATTTGCATACAATTGATGCAAGTTTAAATTTCTAAAGGTATATTTTATCAATAAATCCAAAGCCTCAGTTCCAACGCCTTGACTTCTATTTTCACTATCTTTAATAAGAATACCAACACCAGCACGATTGTTTTTAGGATCAAATTCGAAAATATCAATTAATCCAATAGCAGAATCATCATCGAAATTACAAATTGCAAGTCGTAATTGTTTTGCTTCATAAATATCCTGATTGGCATTTTCCAGGTACTGACGAATCAAAAAACGGCTGTAGGGAGTTTGAGTATGACTCACTTCCCAAACCAATTCGTCATTTTCAACCGCATAAATAAACTCTAAATCATTAGGTTCTAATGCGCGTAAATAAATAGTTTCTCCCTTTAAAGTGATCAAATTATTGCTATTAAATATTAATTTTTCCTTGGAATACGAAAGTTGCGGGCCCTTTTAAAAATACATTGGAAAATTGAGAATCCTTTTTATCAAATGAAACCTCTAATTTTCCACCTTGAACATTTATTTTAATCAAATTCGAATTTGTTTTTCCAATAAAACTCATTGCAATTGCAGCAGCTGTAGCTCCAGTTCCACAAGATAACGTTTCATCTTCAACTCCCCTTTCGTAGGTACGAATAGAAAAGGTATCGTCGCTTATTTGTTCAACAAAATTAACATTGGCCCCAGCCGAACCATAAAGATCGCTGTAACGAATTGCTGCTCCTTGAGATTTTACATCTAAACTTGAAATTGAAGAAACCATTTCGATGTGATGTGGCGAACCAGTATCCAAAAAAGTATAATTTGACTGACTATTTACAAAATCAACGTCCTTCATTTGTAAAGAAACACTGTTGTCGCCTGAAATTGTAGCATGATGTATTCCATCAACAGCCATAAAAGAAGTTGAATTATCAATAATCTGGAGTTTTTTTGCGAAAGCTACCAAACATCTTCCTCCGTTTCCACACATTGTACTTTGATTTCCATCAGAATTATAATATACCATTTTGAAGTCAGATTCAGAATCGTTCTCTAACAAAATTAACCCATCAGCACCAATGCCAAACCTTCTATCGCACAAATGAGCAATAAGATTAACATCATTTTTAGGAAAGAAATCATTGCGATTATCAATCATCACAAAATCATTGCCGGTACCTTCGTATTTATCAAAATTGATTTCCATAATATATTTGGTTGTTACAAAAGTACAAACTATTAATGAAATGTTAATCATTGTTAAACGAGCGTTAAACTCTTTTTTTTGAAAATATACTTTTTTATTTTTACTTTAAATAAATTAAATAACTATGAAAAATTTCTCAAATCTATTCTTAGTATCACTGATAAGCGGTGCTACTACACTTGGAGCTTACAAATTATTATTTGATAGTAATGGCTATTTTTCAAAAAATAGGGATTCGGTGGTAACACTTGCTCCAAACAATTATGGTAAAACTGTTGGATTATCATCTGAAGCAGTTGACTTTACTGAGGCAGCGGACAAATCAGTACACTCAGTAGTTCACGTAAAAAATGTTTCCTATACTTCTATTTCAAATCCAATAATGGAATTTTTTTACGGATATAGAGGAGCGCAACAACAAGAACAAATTGGAACAGGTTCCGGAGTAATAATATCTGAAGATGGCTATATCGTTACAAATAACCACGTTGTTAAAGATGCTTCCGAAATTGAAATCACCTTAAATAACAAAAAATCATATAAAGCAAAATTGGTTGGAACCGATTCAAAAATGGATATTGCTTTATTGAAAATCGATGCCGACGAAAAACTTGCTTATTCTACATTTGCTGATTCCGATTTAGTGAAAGTAGGCGAATGGGTTTTGGCGGTTGGAAATCCATACAACCTAACTTCTACGGTTACAGCTGGAATTGTATCTGCAAAAGCTAGAAATTTAGATACCTCAGGAATACAATCTTTCATTCAAACCGATGCAGCGGTAAATCCTGGAAACAGCGGTGGAGCATTAGTAAATACTCGTGGCGAATTAATTGGAATTAATACTATGATTTCCTCACAAACAGGCTCTTACGTTGGTTATTCGTTTGCAATTCCATCCAATATTACTCGTAAAATTATTGAAGATATCATGGAATTTGGCAACGTTCAAAGAGGCATTTTGGGTGTTGAAGGTGGGGAATTGAATAGTAACACTTCAAAAGAATTTGGAATTAAAGAAACCGAAGGATTTTATATTAAACGTGTCAATAAAAATACAGGAGCTGAAAAATCTGGTTTAATAAAAGGAGACATTATCAAGAAAATTGACAACCAAAATGTAACTTCATATGCTGAATTAAACGGTTATATTAGTACAAAAAGGCCAAATGATAAAGTTCAAGTGACCATTATCAGAAATGATAAAACGATGACAATTCCAGTTACATTAACTAAAAGTGATGTCATCAACACACAATTTAAAGGATTGGATTTAGAAAATATTGGTTCTGCAGATAAGAAGAAATTCAGAATTAGCTACGGCGTTAAAATCAAAGAAATTGACAATGATAAATTGAGCGCTTACGCAAATGATCTGAAGGGAGGCATAATATTGAGTATTGGAAATGTTAAAGCCGTTGATGTAGAAACAGTTTCGAAGGCGCTTTCCAATTTAGATGAAAACCAAGCGGTTCAAATTGAAATGCTCACCGTAAACGGACAAGTGGTCCGCTTAATTTTATAGAATACCATCTTACTTTAATTTTTAAAAAAGTCGATTTTAATTAATCGGCTTTTTTTTATTTGTCATAAATAAATTTAACACTAAAACTAGTTACGAAATCGATTGAAATGGGTACTTTTGCAAAAATTTTCAATATATTAATTCAAATTTAGTTTAGTTATTATGACAATATCTTACGAAAAAGAGGTTGCGTTTCAAGCCAATCGAAGAAGAGCTGGTGTAGAATTTATTAAAATAATCAGTGATCTATGGTACGACAAATCCATTGAAATGGTGCTTTTTAGAAATCAATTAATTGATAAAAATGTGAGTGAAATTATCAACCTTCATGAATATGCTGGAGAATTTGTTGGCAAACCAATTTCAATATTTGATACAGTCGAAATTGCAAAAGCCATATTATCATTGGACTTACCGCCTTCAAAATTAGATATTGGAAAACTAACCTACGAATACCATTTGAAGGATAATAAGCACAATAATGTCAAAGCGTTTGTAATTGATAAATTAAATAACATAAAGAAAACTGAGGAAATTACTTCAAAAGATGTTGTTCTTTATGGTTTTGGTAGAATCGGAAGATTGCTTGCCCGCGAATTGATGATAAAAATGGGGAAAGGAGAGCAATTGCGATTGCGAGCTATTGTTACACGCGACAAAAATGATGCAGTTTCATTAGAAAAAAGAGCTTCTTTATTGCGTTACGACTCCATTCACGGTGATTTTATGGGTTCAGTAGTTGCCGATGTAAAAAATAATGCGTTAATAATCAACGGAACGACCGTTCATGTAATTACAGCAAATGGACCTGAAGAAATTGATTACACAAAATACGGAATAAACGATGCTTTAGTGATTGACAATACGGGAGCATTTACAACAGAAGAGGCTTTAAGACGACATTTATCCTCAAAAGGAGCTCAAAAAGTGCTTCTTACCGCTCCTGGAAAAGGTGTGCCAAATATTGTTCATGGTGTAAATCACAATGAATACAACCCAGATGAAATTGATATTTTTTCTGCTGCTTCATGTACAACCAATGCCATCACTCCTATATTAAAGGCCGTTGAAGACACTTTGGGAGTGGTAAAAGGTCATATAGAAACTATTCATGCCTATACCAACGATCAGAATTTGGTAGATAATATGCATAAAAAATACCGTCGTGGTAGGGCTGCGGCATTGAATATGGTTATTACAGAAACTGGCGCGGGAAGTGCTGTTGCAAAAGCGTTACCGAGTCTTGCAGGCAAATTAACTTCCAATGCGATTCGAGTTCCTGTTCCAAACGGTTCATTGGTAATATTAAATTTAGAAATCAAGAAAACGACTACTATTTCTAAAATCAATGCTATTATGAAAAAATACGCATTAGAAGGTGATTTAGTAGAACAAATAAAATACTCGCTCAACAACGAATTGGTTTCATCAGATATTGTAGGAACATCAGCGCCTTCAATTTATGATAGTAATGCGACAATTGTTTCAGAAGACGGAAAAAATATAGTGTTATATATTTGGTACGATAATGAATACGGCTATAGCCATCAAGTAATTCGCTTGGCAAAGTACATTTCGAAAGTAAGACGATTTTCGTATTACTAATAGTTAATGGTTGTTGGACACAAAAAATCCGTTTCATTTATTCTAATGAAACGGATTTTTTTAACACTCTAAACTTTATTAAATCTCTTTGCTCATCAAAAAATAAATCGGGATTCCAATTAACATAATCAAAACACCCCAACCACAAGTACTCGTTTTTGTAACTAGTAATGCGGCACAAATTGCGGTTGCAATAATTATATATAAAAATGGTAAAAACGGATATCCAAAAGCCTTGTAAGGTCTTTCAGCATCTGGCATTTTCTTACGAAGAATAAATATTCCGTAGATCGTTAGGATGTAAAAAATAAGAACGATGATAACTACAAAATCTAATAAATCACCGTATTTTCCTGTTAAACACAACGCTGAAGCCCAGAAACATTGCGCCCATAAAGACCAAGAAGGCACACTTGACTCGTTTAAAGTAGCTGCTTTTTTGAAGAACAAACCATCTTTTGCCATGGTATAATAAACTCTTGCACCTGCCATAATCAATCCATTGTTACAGGCAAATGTTGAAATCATAATCATTAATGCAATGATTATGGTTCCCGAAGCACCAAAAATATTTTGCGAAGCGACAACCGCCACCCTATCCGATTCGGCAGTTGCAATTCCTTGAAGGGGGACTACAGCCAGATACATTAAATTGGCTAAAATATAAATAACACTTACAATTAGGGTTCCTAAAAACAAACTCAAGCCTACATTCCTTTTTGGATTTTTAATTTCACCGGCAATAAAAGTTACGCCGTTCCAAGCATCACTTGAAAAAATAGAACCTACTAAAGCTGCTGATACGGCCGCAATTAAAGCCATTCCTCCTATCGGTAACCAAGAGTTAGTATCTGCTGCATATGATTTTACAGCCCACGCATCGGCCCAATTGGCATTCCAAATCTCTGTTTTTGCGCCTAAAGCAAATCCAAAAATGACCAACCCTAAAAGAGATAAAATTTTAATTATAGTTAAAATCGTTTGTAAAATTTTACTGTTTTTCACTCCACGACTATTGAGATAGGTAAGTAAAACAATGGTAATTATAGAAACAATTTGAGCCGCATGGAGTTGGAAATTTCCAGCTTCAAATATGATATTTTTTTCACTCAGCGGAGAATATAAATAGGCAGCAAATTTAGAAAATGCTACCCCAACTGCGGCGATTGTACCTGTTTGAATTACAGCAAAAAAGCTCCAACCGTATAAAAATCCTATTAATTTCCCGTAGGCTTCTTTCAAATAAACATATTGACCGCCGGCTTTTGGAAACATAGCACTCAATTCGCCGTAACTTACAGCAGCAACAATTGTAAGTAAGGCCGTAAGACCCCAAATTGCAATTAGCCAACCTGCAGAACCCACTTGCCGAACCATATCAGAACTTACAATAAATATTCCTGAACCTATCATGGAACCCACAACAAGCATTGTTCCATCTAATAGTCCTAATTCTCTTTTAAAATCTTCGGGGTTGTTGTCTTGCATAATTTTGGTTTTTGGTTTGGTTAAAGATAGGATTTTTAACGAAGTGAACAAAAAATCTATAATATGATTTTGATTATTTTAAGGCAATAAACAAAAAAAAGCGCTGTTTTCACAGCGCTTTTTTTTATTATAAAATTAATTTATGCTTTACCAGCAGCTATTAAATTCAATGCTGAACCTGCAACAAACCAACCAATTTGGCTATCATTATAAGTATGATTAGCTAAAATCACATCTTTCGATCCGTCTTCGTGAGCGAATTCAATTGACAATGGTTTGCCTGGAGCAAAATCTACTAAATCTAAGAAATTGATAGTATCATTTTCTTGAATTTTGTCGTAATCTGCTTCGTTAGCAAAAGTCAACGCTAACATTCCTTGTTTTTTCAAATTAGTTTCGTGAATACGAGCAAAAGATTTCACTAAAACCGCTTTAACTCCAAGGAAACGAGGCTCCATTGCAGCGTGTTCTCTTGAAGAACCTTCACCGTAATTTTGATCACCAACAACGATACTTGGAACTCCAGCTGCTTTATAGGCTCTTGCTACTGCAGGAACTGCTTCATAAGCACCTGTCAATTGATTTTTAACTTTGTTTGCTTCTTGATTGAACGCATTTACTGCACCAATCAACATATTATTTGAAATATTATCTAAATGTCCGCGGAATCTCAACCATGGTCCTGCCATAGAAATATGGTCAGTAGTACATTTTCCGAATGCTTTGATTAATAATTTTGCACCGGTATAATTTTTACCATCCCAAGCATCAAATGGCGCTAATAATTGCAATCTATCTGAAGTTTCAGAAACGGCAACTACTACTTTACTACCATCTGCAGCCGGAGCTTGAAAACCATTATCATCAACATCAAATCCTCTTTTTGGTAATTCATCACCATTTGGAGGTAATAATTTCACGGCTTCTCCATTGTCATTTAATAAAGTATCTGTGATTGGATTGAAAGACAAATCTCCTGAAATTGCTAATGCAGCTACCATTTCTGGTGAAGTTACAAAAGCATGAGTGTTTGGATTTCCGTCGGCACGCTTTGAAAAGTTTCTGTTGAATGAGTGAACGATAGTGTTTTTCTCTCCTTTATCTGCTCCTTCTCTATCCCACTGACCGATACATGGACCACAAGCATTTGTAAAAACTTTAGTACCCATTTTTTCGAAAGTAGCAATAATTCCATCTCTTTCGATTGTATATCTGATTTGCTCTGAACCTGGGTTAATTCCAAATTCTGCTTTAGGCGAAATTCCATGTGCAACAGCTTGTTCTACAATTGAAGCTGCACGAGCCATATCTTCATAAGATGAGTTGGTACATGAACCAATTAATCCCCATTCTACTTTTAAAGGCCAGTTATTTTTAGCCGCTTCTTCTTTCATTTTAGAAACTGGAGTTCCTCTATCTGGAGTGAAAGGTCCATTGATATAAGGCTCTAATTCACTTAAATTTATTTCAATTAATTGATCAAAATATTTCTCTGGGTTGGCATAAACTTCAGCGTCACCAGTTAAATAATCAGCTACTTTATCGGCAGCATCAACTACATCTTGACGACCAGTAGCCGCTAAATATCTTCTCATTGAATCATCATAACCAAATGTAGAAGTAGTAGCTCCAATTTCAGCACCCATATTACAAATAGTACCTTTCCCAGTACAAGACATATTAGTTGCCCCTTCACCAAAATATTCAACAATTGCACCAGTTCCACCTTTAACAGTAAGAATATCGGCAACTTTTAGAATAACATCTTTTGGAGCAGTCCAACCGTTTAATTTTCCTGTAAGTTTAACTCCAATTAATTTTGGAAATTTCAATTCCCAAGACATTCCTGACATTACATCAACTGCATCAGCACCACCAACACCAATTGCTAGCATCCCTAAACCACCTGCATTTACAGTGTGAGAATCGGTTCCAATCATCATTCCGCCAGGAAATGCATAATTTTCTAAAACAATTTGGTGAATAATCCCAGAACCCGGTTTCCAAAATCCGATTCCATATTTATTTGAAACTGATGATAAGAAATCAAAAACTTCTTTCGATTGCGAATTTGCAACAGCTAAATCAGTGGAAGCACCAACTTTTGCTTGGATTAAGTGATCACAATGCACCGTTGTTGGAACTGCAACCGTCTTCTTTCCAGCATGCATGAATTGCAATAAAGCCATTTGAGCAGTGGCATCTTGGCAAGCAACACGATCTGGAGCAAAGTCAACATAGTCAACTCCATTTTTAAAAGCTTGAGAAGGTGTTCCTTCCCAAAGATGGGTATATAAAATTTTCTCCGTTAAAGTTAATGGTCGTCCAACAATTTCTCTTGCTTTGTCTACACGAGAAGGCATATTGTTGTAAACCTTTTTTATCATTTCTATATCAAAAGCCATAGTAATCAATATTAGTTTATTTAGAATACAAATTTAAGCAATAACATTTAATATTAAAGATATTTTAATAAAACAAGCATTTGAACTGATTATTATTTAAATAATAGCAATAATTCAGCGAATAATTATTAAATAAACAAAATAATATTAAAATTTTATCTAATTAATAAATTATATTGAGATTTTTATGAATTCCGAAATTAGCATCAAACAAAAAACCTCAAATCTTTAGTAAAATTTGAGGTTTTCTTAAAATATATTTTTTTTTATAATAAGGAATCGATTATTTTTTCAATAGAAATCCCTTCGGCATCGGCTTTATAATTTTTCACTACACGATGTCTTAAGATGCCAGTTGCTACCGCTTTCACATCTTCAATATCTGGTGAAAATTTACCATTGAATGCAGCATTTGCTTTAGCGGCTAAAATTAAATTTTGTGAGGCTCTTGGTCCAGCTCCCCAATCGATATAATTTTTCACATAATCATTTGAAAGTGAATTATCTGGTCTTGTTTTACTAACTAAAGTTACCGCGTATTCAACGACATTATCAGCAACAGGGATTCTTCTAATTAACTGTTGGAAATCGATAATTTCTTGAGAGTTAAACAACGGATTTACAGTAACATCAGAATTTGAAGTAGTGTTTTTTACCACTTGCACTTCCTCTTCAAAAGTTGGGTAATCTAATTTTATAGAAAACATAAAACGGTCTAATTGCGCTTCTGGCAAAGGATAAGTTCCTTCCTGCTCAATTGGATTTTGAGTTGCCAAAACAAAATAAGGCAAATCTAATTTATAGTTGTGGCCCGCAATTGTAACTGCTCTTTCTTGCATCGCTTCTAATAAAGCGGCTTGCGTTTTTGGCGGCGTTCTATTGATTTCGTCAGCCAAAATGATGTTAGAAAAAATAGGTCCTTTTAAGAATTTAAATTGACGATTTTCATCTAAAATTTCGCTTCCTAAAATATCCGAAGGCATTAAATCCGGTGTAAATTGAATTCTCTTGAAATCCAATCCTAAAGCTTGAGAAATGGTGTTTACCATTAATGTTTTTGCCAAACCTGGCACACCAACCAATAATGCGTGACCGCCAGAGAAAATACTCAAAACTATTTGATCAACAACTTCTTCTTGACCAACAATTATTTTTGCTATTTCTTTTTTAAGTTCAATTCTCTTTTGAACCAATTTATTTATTTCGGCTACGTCAGACATTTTTAATTGTTTTGAATTAAGGAAATATAACTTTCGATTGAATTCTATCTTATTTTTTTAACCAGTTATTAGTGAAAACACAATCACGGTATTCACCATTAATTTTGATGAATGTTTCTTTAATTTTCTCTTCAAACCATTTACCAATTGCTTTAATTTGTTTTTCTTTTAAAGCTAGGTTTTTAATTTTTATATAATCCTTAGCATAATCTGCAGTGTGCTCATTGATTCTATTTGTTACGGTTAAAAGTTTGAATTTCTTTTTTCCTGTTTGATCTTCTTCTCCAAGCGGAGCTGAGATTTCACCTTCTTTTAAATTAGATACATTTGAATATAATGTAGGATCCATTTTTGTCAACTCAAAACGAGTGTCTTGTGTTTTTGGGTTAATTAAAACACCTCCATTTGCTCTAGTTTCTTTTTCATCAGATAAAGTTCTTGCCGCTTCTGCAAATGTGATCTCCTTGTCTTCAATTCTCTTTTTAATCAAAACAATTTTTTCTTTTGCTGCTTTTAAAGATTCATCAGACACTTTTGGAGTCAATAATATATGTCGAAGATCAATTTCTTGACCTCTAATTTTCTCAACGTAAATGATATGATAACCAAATTCTGTTTCAAAAGGTTCAGATATTTCTCCTTCAGCAAGGCTAAAAGCGACGTCTTTAAACTCTTTTACAAATGGTGTTTTGCGAGTCATTTTATAAAATCCACCTGAAGATCTAGATCCTGGATCCTCAGAATACAATACTGCTTTGCTGAAAAAACTTGCTCCAGCTTGAATTTCTTTTTTAAACCCTTTTAGTTTATCGATTACCTTTTGTTTTTCTTCCTCTGTTATTTTAGGGGTGACTACAATTTGGGAAACTTCCATTTCTGATCCAAAAACAGGTAATTCAGTGAAAGGAATTTTCTTAAAAAAAGTACGAACTTCTTCAGGAGTTACTTCTACTGCGTCCACAATTTTCTTTTGCATGTCTTCAGACAACTTGTTTTCCTTAAGAATATCGAAGAAATATGTCTTAAATTCTTCTTCGGTATTTTTTTTGTAGTACTGAATTACTTTGTCCATTGAACCAATTTGCTCAACCATATAGTTAATTCTGTCCTCCATCATTTTCTTGATTTCATCATCTTTCACAACAATACTATCCTGAATAGCTTGATGTGCATATAATTTATCTTCCAATAATTTACCCAACATTTGACATCTTGTAATGTCTTTAATCGAATTTCCTTGACTTGAAATTTCCAAATAGGCTTTGTCAATATCAGAATCCAACACCATATAATCACCAACAGTAGCAATAATTCCATCTACTTTTTGTCGGAATTGTGGCATTTTAACTTTAACCGAATCCACTGGCTTCTCTTTAATAACCTCTTGAGCATTTACTGTAAAAGCAAACATTGAAAAAAGAACTATTAAAGCCATTTTTGTATTTAAAAATCTTCTATTTAATTTATTTATTGTCATCATCCGCTAATTCTATTCGCTATTATAATTTATTTTAAATACTATTTAACCCTCAGTCAATTTTATTATGGTTTCAATTGTTTTTTTACGTTTTCAAAAACACTTTGATTTACTTCAACTTTAAATTCATTCTTGAGTTCTTTAACCCAATTTTCTTCTAAATATTGTTGGTAATCATTAATTACTTTTCCTTTGCATTCATCGAGCCCTTTTGGTCCTGCAGGTAACGTTTTATTCACTTTAGTTACAAAAAAGTATTCGCCTTCTTTAATGATTTCTGAAATTCCAGGTTCAAAAACTAGGTTTTTAGGTAATACATCATTACCCTCTTCAAATACACCCAGTTTTGACATAATATTTACTGCGCCATCTTTCACATTTAATTTTTCTTTAATAAAATCTACTGTTTTATTATTTTTCAAATATTTGGCAGCTTTCTTTATTACGTCTTCATTAGTTGAAGAAAGTATAGTAACGTCTAAACGATTTTTCCATTGATAGTTAGAAAGATTTTTATCGTAAAATGATTTTAACCCTAAAGTATCTGTTTTTGATTTGTTCCAAATTTCCTTTTCCATTAAATCAAAAAGTAGCAATCCGTCTCTGTATTCATCCATTACAGCTGAAAATTCCGGATATTCTTTTTCTAAATTATCATCGTAATATTGTGATAATTCCTGATCTAAATAACTTTCATAAAATTTATTAATCAATTTAGAAAGTGGCTTTAAGGTATTTTTAGTTTTTTGTTGCTCTTTTATAAAAGTTAGAAAAGAGGCTCCAGTTATGGATTTTACTCCATTTATAGTAACTAAATTTTTATTGTACGATTTTAAATCGACTGGCGTTTCCCATTTTCCTTCATAAAAATTATCTGTAACTAATTTTGATAGCACAGCATAAAATTTATCATCTCTTTTGATGCTGTATTTCTTTCTTAATTTTTCGTTCATTGAAGCAGTTATCAATCTAGATCTATCGTCTTTACTAACTTTAGATTCTAAATCAGATCGCATTTCGTCAATTGTTTTTACAGGAAATTTATCAATTAATTTAACAATATGCCATCCATATTGACTTTTAAACGGCTCAGAAATTGGATTTTCTTTAGTCAAATTGAAGGCTACATTTTCAAATTCTTCTGAGCTTAATTGGCCTGAGCCAAATCTATTTAATACCCCTCCTTTTGATGAAGAAGATTTATCCTCAGAGAATTGTTTAGCAAGATCTTCAAATTTCTCGCCTTGTTGTAATTTCTTGTAAATATCTTGAATGGTGTTTTTTCCTTTATCAGCATCCTCTTTGTTTTCAGCATTTGCCTGAGGATTCATGATCATTATGTGAGCCACAATTACATCGCCTCTATTGTCGCGAACATCATCAACTTTTATCAAATGGTAACCAAAGCGAGTACGAATAGGGTTTGAAATACTTCCTTTTGGCGTTTTATAAGCACCGGTTTCAAAAGCATAAACCATTCTGAAAGCAGTAAAATAACCTAAATCACCTTTATTTTCTTTTGCAGAAGGATCTTGAGAAAATTCAACGGCTAGTTTTCCAAAATCTTCTCCAGCAATAGCTCTTTTACGTACATCTAATGCTTGTTTGTAGGCTTTTAAAGTATCTTCAGGAGCGGCATTTTCATCTACAGAAAACAAAATATGTGAGGCTTTAATTTCTTTTAGAAACCTTTTATAACCTTCTTCAACAAGTTCCTTAGTTACTTTTGAATCAGAGGTGTAATTTTTTGAAAGCTGTCCTCTATACGATTTAAGCTCATTTTGATAAGAGGAACCATCTTGAAGTCCTAATTTATAAGCTTTATTTATTTTTAATTTATATCCTACGAATAATTCAAGGTATTGATTTAAATCTTTTTGAGATTCATCTTTTACTAGATCAAGATTTTTCTTATAAACTCTAGCAAATTCATCAGTATAATAAGGTTTATTGTCAATAGTAAATAAAACTTCTTTCGAGCTATTTTGAGCAAATCCGATTAAATTTAGAGATAATAAAAGTCCAAAAAATAATTGTTTCATTTTCATTTAAAATAATTTTAAGCTTAATATATTACTAGCTGTCACTAGATACAAATTGTAACTCACAAAAATAACAATTCAATTACATTATACAACTATCGCGGGTACTATTAACATAAATTTATTAACATAAAACTCAATATTAAAATAGTCTTTACAGTCTTATAGATATATTTGTTGAATAAATAGTATTTTTGCAATCCATTTACAAAACTTATGAGCTTTTTAAAAGAAATAGAAAGACGAAGAACTTTCGGTATTATATCGCACCCTGATGCTGGTAAAACGACTTTAACAGAAAAATTATTGCTTTTTGGAGGTGCAATTCAGGAAGCTGGTGCCGTAAAAAACAATAAAATAAAGAAAGGAGCAACATCCGACTTTATGGAAATTGAACGTCAAAGAGGGATTTCGGTTTCTACCTCTGTATTGGCATTTAATTATAGTGACAAGAAAATTAATATTCTTGACACTCCCGGTCACAAGGATTTTGCTGAAGATACTTTTAGAACATTAACTGCTGTAGATAGCGTTATTGTGGTTATAGACGTTGCAAAAGGGGTTGAAGAGCAAACAGAGAAATTAGTTTCTGTGTGTAGAATGCGTAATATCCCAATTATTGTATTTATCAATAAATTGGATAGAGAAGGAAAAGACGCCTTCGACTTGATGGATGAAGTAGAGAAAAAATTGGGTTTGTCAGTTACTCCTTTAAGTTTTCCAATTGGAATGGGATATGATTTTCAAGGAATTTATAATCTTTGGGAACAAAACATCAATCTTTTTAGTGGTGACAGTAGGAAAAATATCGAAGAAACAATTGCATTTTCAGATGTTACCAATCCTGAATTAGAAAAAATTATAGGTCAAAAACCTGCTGATCGACTTCGAGAAGAATTAGAATTAATTGATGAAGTTTATCCAAAATTTAATCGTGAGGATTATTTGAGCGGGAAACTACAACCTGTATTTTTCGGTTCGGCATTGAACAATTTTGGTGTTCGAGAATTGTTAGATTGTTTTGTAGAAATTGCTCCGTCACCAAGACCAAAGGATTCTGAAACTAGATTAGTAGATCCAAAAGAAGAAAAAATGACGGGATTTGTATTTAAAATTCATGCCAATATGGATCCTAAACACCGTGATAGATTGGCCTTTATCAAAATTGTTTCTGGTACATTTGAAAGAAACAAACCGTATTTCCATGTTCGACAAAAGAAGAATTTAAAATTTTCAAGTCCAAATGCCTTTTTTGCAGAGAAAAAAGAAATTGTTGATATTTCTTACCCTGGAGATATTGTTGGATTGCATGACACCGGTAACTTTAAAATTGGTGATACTTTAACAGAAGGAGAAGCAATGAGTTTTAAAGGAATTCCTAGTTTCTCACCGGAACATTTTAGGTATATCAATAATGCCGATCCGATGAAGGCGAAACAATTGGACAAAGGAATTGACCAATTAATGGATGAAGGAGTTGCGCAGTTGTTTACCCTTGAAATGAATAATAGAAAAATTATTGGAACTGTAGGTGCCTTACAATATGAAGTAATTCAATACCGTTTAGAGCATGAATATGGCGCCAAATGTACGTATGAAAATTTCCCTGTTCACAAAGCGTGTTGGGTTAAACCCAATGATCCTAAAAGCGAAGAATTTAAAGAATTTAGACGTATCAAACAAAAATTCTTAGCGCATGATAAATACAACCAATTGGTATTTCTAGCTGATTCTGATTTCACCATTCAAATGACTCAGAGTAAATATCCAAACGTTCAGTTATTTTTCACTTCTGAATTTGAATAAAAAAATTTAATTTTTATAAATAAAAAAACCCATTCACAATGTGAATGGGTTTTTTAGTATTAAGTGTTAGAATTATTTCTTAATTACTCTAACTGTTTTCATTGCATTTTCAGTAGTTACTTGAATAAAGTAAGCACCATTAGCATATCTAGACATATCAATTTGAACAGTGTTAGAATTAACTTGTTTGCTCATTAATTGTTGACCAACCATGTTATATACTTTCACACTTGTCATGTCTTGAGAATAAGTAATATTCAACAAGTCGATCACAGGGTTTGGATAGTATGTAAACTGAGTCATATCAAAATCTTGATTTGCCAATGTAGTAATTGTTACTGCTAAGCTAGCAGCACTTCTACAACCATTAATTGTTTGAGTAGCATAATAAGTAGTATTAGCTAACAATTGAGTTGATGGAAGTGGATTTGTTCCTGAAGCAGCATTTGCAGCAGAAGCATACCATACAATATTAGAACCTGTTACTGCGATATCACCCAAAGTTAATAAAGATGATAAAGATTGTGTTGCAGCACCTGTTGGAGCTGGAACTACATTTACGGTTACAGATACAGCTGTTCTTGGACTTTCACAACCACCTGAAGTTTGAGAAACATAGTAAGTTCCTGAAGCTAAAGCAGTAGTTGAATTTAAAGCAGTACCACCAGTTGCAGCAGAATACCATTGAATTGCAGTTCCGTTTGCAGTTAAATTAGCAACTGTAGCAGTATTACAGAATTGTTGTGATGGGCTACTAGAAGGAGCTACTGTTGCATTAGAAATTGCAAACACTAAGAATCTAGTTGGACTTTCACAACCATTTAATGTTTGAGATGCCCAGAAATAACCTTGAGTTAATGGTGTAGTTGGAGCCAATGCAGTTCCACCTGTTGAAGTAGAATACCATTTAACGTTAGTTCCAGTAATAACTGAAGTCATACTTGTAACTGTAGCACCGCCTGTAGGACAGAATTGATAGAATTGTAATCCTGTTGGTGCAGCTGTTTGATAAACAGTTACAGGAACAGTTGCAACTCTAGCACAACCTAGAGGGGAAGTTGCTGTTGCTGTATAAGTAACAGCAGCGGATGCAGCATTAGTTTTAAAGTAAACTGTTGATACGTTTTGTCCAGTATATGGAGTTGTAGCAGCAGCATCAGAATATAAGTTAGTAGTTGGAGACCAAACCATTGGTGCAACTTGAGTACCTGTAATAGATACGTTATCAATTGCCCAGAACCAACCCCAAGAAGCAGTATATTTAAATCTTAACTGAACAGACGGTTGATTTAAAGCTGCTGCAGGTAGAGGCAAGATAGCATTTACAAAAGCAGCAACTGCTCCTTGAGTTCCAGTGTATGTTTGTAATGTTACCCATGTAGTACCACCATCTAAAGTATAATCAACAGTTGAATTATTTGTTAAATATAAATAGTGATAGAAGCTAAGATTTGCACTAGAGTAACCAACAGTACTAAATACAGGAGATTTCAATTCAGTATTTGTTGATCCTCCTGAACCTTGAGCATCACTATTAGACATATAGAACTGAGAACTATCATTGGAAACAAATGGACCATAAAAACTATAAACATATCCATTAGGTTGCATTGTCCAATCTGCTAAAGATGGAGTTCCACCAGTCGAGTTATTTACAGTTGTCCAGTTATTAGCCCCATTGAAGTTTTGAGATAACAAAGTCATGTTGTCTAATGTTCCTCCTGTTGAAACTAATGGTAAAATAGCATTAGCACAAGTTGAAACTGGAGACGGAGATATTGCCAACACGCTTGGAGTAGGATTAACAGAAACTGTAATATTTGCTGTTGTAGCACATGGAGTTGCTCCAGTTGTTTGAGAAGCAGCCAATGTGTAGGTAGTAGTTGTTAAAGGATTAAATACCCAACCATTTGCTAAATTTCCAGTCACAGTAGTTGGAGACCATACATAACTATTATAATTTGAACCACCAGCAGTTACTGTTACAGCAGTAGAATTAGATTCCGCACAAATTGTAGCAGGGTTTCCGCTTAAAGTAATTGAAGGTGGAGTAGTAACTGTAACCACTACAGGTACTCTCGGAGAAGAACAAACTACTTGACCATTTATAGTAAATCTTGGTCTGTAGGTTGTAACTGTTCCAGTTGTAGCAGCTAACATTGTAGCAGGATCTAAACTATCTGCTAAATAATAAGCAGTTGAATTAAAGTTAACATTATCTACTTTCATAGTTGTACCAACTGAAGTTGTAGCTGCAGGAACAGATGTTCTTGCGATTGAAATTAAGATATTTGAACTACCATCCCAATTGAAAGTAGAAGCAGAGCCAGTTCCAGTTCCAAAAGTTAAATTGTTTACTGTATTTGCTACCGGAATAAATCCATTATCTGCAAGTGTACCTGTATATACCTGAGTTAAACCTGTATTAACAAATGCAGTAGTCATTACACTAGCGGTTACAGGAGCAAGTGATACCGAAAATCCTTGGTAGGTTTGACCAGAATCTGTAGGCTCAAAACCTAAGCTAGTAATATTTCCAGCGCCAATACCTGCAGCCAACAATTCGTCTGCTTTAATAATGTATTGCGTTTTAGAACCTCCCCAGAAACCTGGTAAGAAAGATTGACCAGAAGATGAAGAGTTAGTTCCTCCTGCTCCTACTGGTAAAGCACCTGCAACATAAGTTTCAGCTCCTGCATAGTAAGTAGTAGTAGCAGTAATTGAAGGTGATGTAAATGTAGTTCCTGTTCCTAAAGCTGAACCTCCTGAAGCATTAGCGTACCATTTAATTGTAGTACCTGCAGATCCAGTTGCACCAGCTGTTGCAGTTCCAGTTCCACAACGTAAACCTGGAGTTGTAGAAACGATAGAATTAGAAAACCCTATAGTAGCTGGACTTGTGTATCCAGGAACTCCGTTACACGCCACTAATTTACAACGGTATTTAGATGGAGCTGTAGGAATAGTTGAATAGGTTAAAGCAGTAGCTGAAGTGATATCGGTCCATGTTGTTCCACCATCAGTTGAATTTTGCCATTGGAAAACCATACCATCAGTAATTCCTGTAAAGCTTGTGCTAAAGTTAACTGTTTGACCAGTACAAATTGTAGTTGCACTAGCATTAGTAGTTAAACCAGCAGGAATTGTATTTCCAAGAACAGCCATCAATACTTGGGCAGAACCCGCAGCATTAGAACAACCCGTTGTTTGGTTAGTATATGATATTGAATAAGTAGTAGTAGCAGAAGGAGCCACAGGAATACTAAACACGTTAGTTCCTGGGTTAGTATATCCTACTACAGGAGGAGTAGCTGATGGGTTTGCAGTAACTGAAGGCATTGGAACACCGTTTGTATACCAAGTTGTATTGTAATTTGAAGGTGGTGCAAAACGCCAAGTCTCAGGGGTTGTTACTGTTCCGGAGAACGCTTGTCTACCTGGAGCAACTGCACCAATTGTTTTAGTAGCGTCCTGAAGTCCAACAGTTGGAGAGTTTGTAGCTGTTTTAGAAACAACTGCAATATCTACAGTTCCAAGTGTTTCATATAAACGAGCTTGGGCAGTAAATCCTAATACGTTATCAGAACAACAAGGATCGACTTTACTATATTCAATTACAAAAATTCTATTTGGAGCATAACCTTGAGTCCAATAAGTCAAAGTACTTGAAGATGAACCTGCAGTACCACTACCAAAGTATTGATCGGCAGCCATCAATGCAATTACATTTCCTGGATTTGATGCATTAGGGAAAACTGCTGGAGTTGTCGTGAAACTAAATTGTCCCAATTGACCCGCGGCAGTTCCATAACCTGTTGGAGTACCAAACATCAATAATCCATTAGTACCAGCAGAAATAGTACTGAAACTATTTCCAAAGAAATTGAAATTAAATCCAATTGGAATTCCAGACCAACCACCATCATCAAGAGAACCTCCTGTAAGTGGAACGTTAGGAACACCATTAGTACAAACTACTACAGCATTTGCTGGAGCAATAAATTCTACATAAGGAATAGAAGAAACTGCAAAGTTTCCAGCTACTAATCCAGAACCAATTGTAGCTCCTGTACCAGGACATACCCCTTGAGCGGTAGTAGTAACTGTTGCAGAAGGTAATGGGTAAACCCCAATAGATATATTGGATACAGCCGTACAAGTACCTTTAGTAGCTGTTAATCTGAAATCTGAAGTTTGGCTTAATGAAGAAGTTACTGAACTTCCCCCAGTTGCAGGAGCAACAGTTGCCGGAGCAGTTAAAGAAGTCCAAGTATAAGTAATTGTAGCATCGGCTGGTGAAGCAGTTAAAGTTACTGGACTACCAGCACCACAAAATGAAGTTGCAGAAGACACTATGGCTGTTGGGGCAATTGTAACTGTAACCATTGTTCTTAAACCTTCACAAGATCCATTGTATTCAGTAACCCAAAGATTTCCTGAACAAATAGGCGCACTAAAAGTAGCACCAGTATATAATAAAGTACCTGCATTGGCATTATCATACCATCTAAAAACACCTGAACCACCTGTTGCAGTTACGGTAACAGTTCCACCTAAGTTGATACTTACAGCAGAAGCAGAAACAGTTGGAGCATTTGGAGAGGGAGATACAGTAATATTTTCAATTCCTGTAACAATTAAACCATTTTTAGTTACTGAGATATTTCCAGTTGTACCAGGTCCAGCAAAACCAGTTATTGTAGTATCATTTACAACAGTGAAAGACAATACTGCAGTACCACCTATTTTTACAGCAGTAACTCCTGAAAAGTTGGTACCTGTAATAGAGAAAGCGCCTGAGTTAGCACAAAGAGTTGTAGGTATTACACCCGCAATTGTTGGAGCACCAGTTCCCCATGCGTAAAAGCTACCACTATTAAGTACCGCTGCAATAGGAGCAATAGCCCCAGTTGTTAGACCACCCGTAGCAGCTAAAGGACCGGTGGTACCAAAAGCAAGACTTCGAACATTCCATGCGCCATTAAGAGAAGAAGCTTCTAGAACGTATGTTTGAGGTTGAGTAATTGTTAATCCGTCTTGATCATTGTAATTTAATCTTACTGTTGGTAGGGTTCCACCAAATAAAGTAGATGAAGAGGTAGCACTACCTAAAGTAGAAGCTGTATCAATTTTAAAAGCACGGTTTCCTAAAGCAATACCTGTACCACCAGCAACTGAGTTACCCGGAGCACCTACTTCTGTAACTTTAACAGTCAAAGCATCGGTACCTGCTGTAACTGCAGTAGAAGTATTTCCTCCAGTAAAAACTGTTACAGTTCCACTAAATGGGTAATTAAAAGTAGAACCAGTTGTTCCACCACCTCTACCAGTTAATGTCATAGAACCGTTTTTGATATAAGTACTAGAAGTTCCATAAGTTGAAGTAGTTCCAGCATATCCATTCCATGTGAATAATAAATTATAACCTCCTAAATTCAAAACGTTTCCAGGTGCATTGGCACTAGAAGTTAATGTTAAAGGTGCAGTACCAAAAAGTACTAAATTATTAGATAAATTTAATCCCATACCAGAACCAGCTAATGATAAATTGTTCATTTTTCTGTTAGCAGGAATTGTTACATCATCAATAGATACAACTGCAGCCACTGCTGGAGCAAACCAGTTTAAAGTTAAGTTATATAAAGCTATACGAGCTGTAGGAGCTGTTGCAACAGTAGTAAAAGTACCACCAGCTGTAGTTGCGGTTGTAGTACCAACACCAACAGTAGGAGCAGCAGCATAACCAAAACCAGCATTAGTCATTGTAAAACTAGTAATTTGTCCATTGCTGCCTAAATTAGCAGTCGCAGCAGGCCAACAACCTGCTGGGAATGCTAAAGTAGCATTTCCAGTTGAAAAAGTTAATGTTGGAGGCACAGAATAAGTTGCAGTAGTTGCAGTATTTAAATAAACTGAAACCACTTTACCTTGATTCATTGTTATAGTAAAGTTAGTTGTTGCCAAAGCAGTTCCAGAAACCAAAGTTCCTCCAGTTACAACAACTGTTGGAGCTACTGTATAGCCTGAACCTGGATTAGTAACTAAGTTTAATGTAGGAGGTCCAGCAAAACCTACTAATGGAGCTACTGTATAGTTAACCCCACCATTTGTTGTAGAAATATTACCTACTCCTGATGAAGCTTGAACATCAGTAGAGGCAACACTTGCCCCTTGATCACTATTAATTGTTAAACCGCCAGTAATTGAAGCAGCACCACTTTTTTGAGTTAAAGTATTTGCAGGTCCAGCTATTTGTTGAAAATAAACTGCTGTTGCAGCAGCACCTGAACCAGTACCAGCTAATACACCTACACTAAATGAAGTTGCAGGGGCTGAAACATACCCAGAACCAGCTTGAGTTAAATTTAAACTTCTTACAGTACCTGTAACTGAGTCAAAATTAACAGAAACTTTAGCAACTGTTCCCACATATAAGAATGTTGCAGTTCCACTAACAACAGCACCTGTAGTATGAACTGGAGGAGCAGTTGCAGAAGGAGTTCCCGCTACAATACAAGTATATAAATTATTTCCATAAAAATATTGAGTTCCTGCCACATGGGCAACAGCACCTAAGAAAGGATTTCCTAAAGTACCTGTTGTTCCAATCCATAATAAGTTATCCGTTATTCCAGAAGTATGAGTTGGTGCAATTGCTCCGATATTTGCAGCAGTTGTACAACGATATACATTATTTCCTGAAACATATAAAGTATTTAATACTCCTGTAATACTACTCCATTGAGTTACTGCTGCACCAAAAACAACTGGAGCTACAGTATAAAGTGAACCCATCGCAGTTACAGCTACACTTGCCACTTGTAAGTTTAGCGGTTGTCCGTATATTTGAGCAGTATTATCGATTCTTAATTTACCATTGGTATTTAAAGAACCCGCCGTGATTGCAAACCCTGAACTTACAGTTAAATTTTGAGAAGTTGTAACAGAGTTACTTCCTAAATTAGAAAAAGTTAAAGCTCTAATGATTCCTCTAGTACCATCACCTTCAAAAACACCTGTTCCACTTAAAGTAGAACCTGTTCCATTAAAATTTAAAGTACCTAGAGCCAAATTAGCATATCCATTATTTTGAAAATTACCTCCTATATTTGTGGTTGTTCCTGCAGATGCAGTAGTATAGGCTAAATATTTACCTCCTGAATTTATTGTTAAATTTCCACCAACTGAAACCGCATTTGCTGTACCATTCCATTGTAGGGTTCCTGAAATATTTAAAGATGAAACAGATACGACCTGATCAACAGTTACTATTGAACCAGCTGGAATAGTAGCTTGCCCGTCAGGAACTAATCCGCCAACCCATGTTGCAGGACTACTCCATAAACCACCAACGGCTGTAGCCGAAGCTGTAATACCTTCTCTAATTTGAACATTATCTACAAACACATCATAACTTCCATAGGTAGAAACCATTTGCAGACCAATTCTTGCATTAGCAACTCTAAACGATGCAGGTATTGCAACTGTTCTTGAAGCCCAAGCACCCGAAGTAGTAGCGCCTAATGCTCCAAAACTAGTCCATGTTACCCCACCATCAAGTGAACCAACTACCGTAACTGATGTTGAATTGGCAGCATAACTGAATGAACATGAAAATACAGGAGAAATTGAAGCAGACAAATCAATAGCAGGAGAATATACAATTCTAGTTACTGTTCCTGAGGTATTTCCATCATAAAACCACAACGCTTTTGTTCCATCGGGAGGAGCAGTTGGAGGTCCACCATATGGAGAACAACCAGTTGGATAAGAAGAACTTGATAACCAAGTTGTACCTGTGCTCCAGGTAGATTGCGACCAGTCATGACTTCCCCCTGCACATGCAACTGGAACAACATCAACAGTCATTCTTTTTTGACCCCACCCTCCAGGAGCATTTGGTCCAGCATTAGTTGCAGGTGTAGCAACATTTCCGTTAAGGTACCAAGCTCCTTCAAATGACTCTGAAAAATAAGTCTGTCCTTGAGCAGAAAAATTTGCAAAAAGTGCAAATACAAATAACACCAAAACGCCCTTAAAAGAAGTGCTTTTTTTGGTTTCTAATTTTTCATTTTTACCGTTCATTACTTGGGAAAACAAGCCCTGAACAAAATTGTAATTTTGATTCATAATAGATATTATAGGTTAGGAAATTAAATTTATAACATTAATCAGGCGTTAAAAATAGTTAATTAAAATAAAAAAACAATGTTAAATTTTATTTTTTTTCTAAAAAGTTGAATTTTTATGAAAGTAAAAAAATATTACATTGAAAATTATTCAATCTTCAGAATTAAAAACAAAGAAGAAATGCCTTATACGATAACTAAATAACTATTGTAAAAAAAGTAGGGGTTGAAATAAAAAAGCCCCTTCGTAATGAAGAGGCTTTTAATTTTATGCTTGACCAGCGGTTCCAAAATTTAACGGAATTGATGGTTGCTCTGTGTCTTTTATTTCACCATGAGCGACTTCAAATCGGTGTACATTTTCTGCTAATGCTTTTACTAGTCTTTTAGCATGCTGTGGAGTCAAAACTATTCTCGACTTCACTTTTGCTTTAGGCACACCCGGCATTATGCACACAAAATCTAAAACAAATTCCGATGCCGAATGATTGATAATAGCTAGGTTAGAATAAATTCCTTCCGCTGTATTTTCGTCTAATTCAATATTTATTTGTCCTTCTTGCTCGCTCATATTAAAATGGTAAAAAAAGTGAAAGATCTAAAATAATTAAACCTTTCACTTTTGAATTAATAATTGTATTCTTCTTTTGTTGACATCATTTCATTGAATTCTTCTTTAGAACCTACAATAGTATGATCGTATTCTCTCATACCAGTTCCAGCTGGAATTCTATGTCCTACAATAACATTCTCTTTCAATCCTTCTAAGTCGTCCACTTTACCAGCTACTGCTGCTTCGTTTAATACTTTGGTCGTTTCTTGGAATGATGCTGCAGAAATAAATGATTTCGTTTGTAACGATGCTCTCGTAATACCTTGAAGTACTGGAGTTGCAGTTGCAGTGATTACATCACGAGCTACCACTAAATTCTGATCGTTACGTTTCAATAGTGAATTTTCATCACGCAATTGACGAGGAGAAACAATTTGTCCTGGTTTCAAGTTTTGCGAATCCCCAGCGTCTTCAACTACTTTCATTCCGTAAAGTTTATCATTTTCAACGATAAAGTCTTTAGTATGAATTAATTGATCTTCTAAGAATAACGTATCTCCTGGATCTTCAACTAATACTTTACGCATCATTTGACGGATCACCACTTCAAAGTGTTTGTCGTTAATTTTCACCCCTTGTAAACGGTAAACCTCTTGAATTTCATTCACTAGATACTGTTGAACAGCAGCTGGCCCTTTAATTCTTAAGATATCGTCTGGTGTAATTGCTCCATCAGATAATGGAACTCCTGCACGTACAAAGTCGTTTTCTTGAACTAAGATTTGGCTTGAAAGTTTTACTAAGTATTTCTTAACCTCACCAAATTTAGATTCTATGATAATTTCACGGTTACCTCTTTTTACTTTTCCGAAAGTTACCACCCCGTCTATTTCTGAAACTACCGCTGGGTTAGATGGATTACGAGCTTCTAACAACTCTGTAATTCTTGGTAAACCTCCTGTGATATCTCCAGATTTTGAAGATCTACGTGGGATTTTTACTAAAATCTTACCTGCTTTAATTTTCTCACCGTTGTCAACCATTAAGTGGGCTCCAACTGGTAAGTTATAAGAACGGATTAACTCATTATCTTTACCGTAAATCAATAAAGTAGGAATTAATTTTTTGTTTCTTCCTTCAGAAATTACTTTTTCTTGGAATCCTGTTTGCTCATCAATTTCAACCACAAATGATTGTCCTTGCTCTAAATCTTCGTAAGCAATTTTACCAGTAAATTCAGAAATAATAACTCCATTATAGGGATCCCATTTACAGATAACTTCTCCTTTTGCAACTTCTTGACCGTCTTTAACATAAATGCTAGATCCGTAAGGGATGTTATTAGTAGCTAATAGGATACCTGTTTTAATGTCTATTAATTTCAATTCTGTAGAACGTGAGATTACAATATCAACTGCTTGACCATCTAAATCTTCTCCTTTTACAGTTTTTAAATCTTCTATTTCTAGACGACCGTTGAATTTAGCTAAGATGCTTGATTCTTCAGAAATTCCACCCGCAACCCCACCTACGTGGAATGTACGTAATGTTAACTGTGTACCTGGCTCACCAATTGACTGTGCAGCAATTACACCTACAGCCTCACCTCTCTGAGTCATTTTTCCAGTTGCTAAGTTTCTTCCGTAACATTTAGCACAAATTCCTTTAGTAGCTTCACAAACTAGTGGCGAACGAACTTCCACTTTCTCTATTGGAGAAGCTTCAATTAAACGCATAGTTGCTTCAACAATTTGCTCTCCTCCTTTTACTAATACTTCATTAGTCATAGGATTGATAACGTCTTGTAATGCTACACGACCTAAGATTCTTTCTCCTAGAGTTTCAACAATTTCTTCATTCTTTTTCAATGCAGAAACTTCAACACCTCTAAGGGTTCCACAGTCATCAATATTTACAATTACGTCTTGAGAAACGTCATGTAATCTTCTTGTTAAGTAACCCGCATCGGCAGTTTTTAACGCTGTATCCGCAAGTCCTTTACGAGCACCGTGAGTAGAAATGAAATATTCTAAAATCGAAAGTCCTTCTTTAAAGTTAGAAAGAATCGGGTTTTCAATAATTTCTCCACCACCGGCAGTAGATTTTTTAGGCTTAGCCATCAAACCACGCATACCTGTTAACTGACGGATTTGCTCTTTAGATCCCCTTGCTCCAGAGTCAAGCATCATATACACCGAGTTGAAACCTTGTTGGTCTTCTCTAATGTTTTTCATTGCTAATTCTGTAAGTTGGGCATTTGCAGAAGTCCACACGTCAATAACTTGGTTGTAACGCTCGTTATTGGTAATAAGTCCCATATTATAATTTGCAGAAATACCATCAACTTGTTCTCTAGCGTCTGCAATTAATTTTGTTTTTTGTTCTGGAATTCTAATATCACCAAGAGAGAATGATAATCCACCTTTGAAGGCAAATTTATAACCCATATCTTTCATGTTATCAAGGAACGCAGCTGTTGTAGGAACATCAGTTACGCTTAATACATGTCCGATAATATCTCTAAGGTTTTTCTTAGTTAATACATCATTGATATATCCAGCTGCTTCAGGAACTACTTCATTAAATAGTACACGACCTGCAGTTGTTTGGATAATTTTATATACTAATTCTCCATTTTCATTAAAATCTTTTGCACGGATTTTCACACGAGCGTTCAATTCTAATTTACCTTCATTTAAGGCAATGTTTACTTCTTCAGCAGAATAGAAAGTTAAGTCTTGACCTAAAATCATATGTTCTGGAGTAGAAATTCTTTCTTTGGTCATATAATAAAGACCCAATACCATGTCTTGAGAAGGTACAGTAATCGGAGCACCATTGGCAGGATTCAAGATATTGTGAGAAGCCAACATTAATAATTGTGCTTCCAAAATAGCTTCTGGTCCTAACGGTAAGTGAACCGCCATTTGATCCCCATCAAAATCCGCGTTGAACGCCGTACAAACTAAAGGGTGCAATTGTATTGCTTTACCTTCAATTAATTTTGGTTGGAATGCTTGAATACCTAATCTGTGCAAAGTAGGAGCACGATTCAGTAAGATTGGGTGTCCTTTAATTACATTTTCAAGGATATCCCAAACTACAGGCTCTTTTTTGTCAATTATTTTCTTAGCCGATTTTACTGTTTTTACAATTCCTCTTTCTATCAATTTACGGATAACGAAAGGTTTGTATAACTCAGCTGCCATATCTTTAGGGATACCGCATTCGAATAATTTCAATTCAGGTCCAACAACAATTACCGAACGAGCAGAATAATCTACACGTTTTCCTAATAAGTTCTGACGGAAACGTCCTTGTTTACCTTTCAATGAATCTGATAAAGATTTTAAAGGTCGGTTAGATTCTGTTTTTACTGCAGATGCTTTTCTTGTATTATCAAAAAGGGAATCTACAGACTCTTGCAACATACGTTTTTCGTTTCTCAAGATAACTTCTGGAGCTTTAATCTCCATTAATCTTTTCAAACGGTTGTTACGTATAATTACACGACGGTACAAATCATTTAAATCTGAAGTAGCAAAACGACCACCATCAAGAGGCACAAGCGGACGTAATTCTGGTGGAATAACTGGAACTACTTTCATAATCATCCACTCCGGACGATTCTCACGGTTCAAGTTAGACTCACGGAAAGATTCTACAACTTGTAATCTTTTTAATGCTTCTGTTTTACGTTGTTTAGACGTTTCGTTATTTGCTTTATGTCTTAAATCATAAGACAATTCATCTAAATCGATGCGCGCTAATAAGTCCATAATACACTCTGCTCCCATTTTGGCAACAAATTTATTAGGATCAAAATCGTCTAAATATTGATTGTCAGCAGGTAAAGTTTCTAAAATATTTAGATACTCTTCTTCTGTTAAAAAGTCCAATCTTTCTAATGGTTCTCCATCAGCATTTTTAGCAATACCCGCTTGGATTACTACGTATCTTTCGTAGTAAATAATCATATCTAATTTCTTAGATGGTAACCCAAGGATATAACCAATTTTGTTTGGAAGAGAACGGAAATACCAAATGTGAGCAATCGGCACCACTAAATTGATGTGTCCTACTCTATCTCTACGTACTTTTTTCTCAGTTACTTCAACACCACAACGGTCACAAACAATCCCTTTGTAACGAATTCTTTTGTATTTTCCACAAGCACATTCGAAATCTTTAACAGGTCCAAATATTCTTTCGCAGAAAAGTCCGTCACGTTCTGGTTTATGCGTTCTATAGTTGATAGTTTCTGGTTTCAAAACCTCACCTCTTGACTCAGCCAAGATCGATTCTGGAGAAGCTAATCCAATAGTAATTTTATTAAACCTAACTACTTGGTTTTTATCTTTATTGTTGTTTCTATTATTCATCATAGTTGAAAACTTGAATTGATAATTGATAATGGATAATTGACAATTGATAATCATTATACATTATCAATTGTCAATTGTTATTTGTTTTATTCTTCTAAACGGATGTCTAAACCTAGACCTTTCAATTCGTGCATTAATACATTGAATGATTCTGGAAGACCTGGTTCTGGCATAGTTTCTCCTTTTACGATTGCCTCGTAAGTTTTCGCTCTACCAATAACATCATCAGATTTAACTGTCAAGATTTCTCTTAATGTACTTGATGCTCCATATGCTTCAAGTGCCCAAACCTCCATCTCTCCAAAACGCTGACCTCCAAATTGAGCTTTACCTCCTAATGGTTGTTGCGTAATTAATGAGTATGGTCCGATTGAACGCGCGTGCATCTTATCATCAACCATGTGACCTAGTTTCAACATATAGATAACTCCAACTGTTGCCGCTTGGTGGAAACGTTCTCCAGTACCTCCATCATAAAGGTGGGTGTGACCGAAACGTGGAATTCCAGCTTCGTCAGTCAATTCATTAATTTGGTCTAGTGTAGCACCGTCAAAAATTGGGGTAGCATATTTTCTACCTAATTTCTGTCCAGCCCAACCTAAAACAGTTTCATAAATTTGACCAATGTTCATACGTGAAGGTACCCCAAGTGGGTTCAATACGATATCAACAGGAGTTCCATCTTCTAAGAAAGGCATGTCTTCATGACGAACAATACGTGCAACAATACCTTTGTTACCGTGACGTCCCGCCATTTTATCCCCAACTTTTAATTTACGTTTTTTAGCGATGTAAACTTTAGCTAATTTCAAGATTCCTGCTGGTAATTCGTCACCTACAGTAATAGTGAATTTCTCTCTTCTTAAGCTTCCTTGTAAATCGTTCAACTTAATTTTGTAGTTATGGATCAAATCGTTTACCATTTTATTGGTATCGTCATCTGAAACCCATTGACCTTTTGTTAAGTGAGCAAAATCTTCAACAGAGTTTAACATTTTTTGAGTGTATTTTTTACCTTTTGGTAAAACTTCTTCTCCTAAATCGTTCATTACTCCTTGTGAAGTTTTTCCATTAACGATATTGAAAAGTTTATCGATTAACTTGTCTTTTAATTCAACAAATTTAGTTTCGAATTCCATTTCCAATGCTGTTAAAGCATCTTTATCTTGAGTACGCTTACGCTTATCTTTTACCGCTCTTGCGAATAATTTTTTGTCTAAAACAACTCCATGTAAAGAAGGTGACGCTTTCAATGAAGCATCTTTTACATCTCCTGCTTTATCTCCAAAGATAGCACGAAGCAATTTCTCTTCAGGGGTAGGATCTGATTCTCCTTTAGGGGTAATTTTACCAATTAGAATATCACCAGGTTTAACTTCGGCACCTATTCTAATCATACCATTTTCATCTAAATCTTTAGTAGCTTCTTCACTAACGTTTGGAATATCATTCGTTAATTCTTCGTTTCCTAATTTAGTATCTCTCACTTCCAATGAATAATCATCGATGTGAATAGAGGTAAAAATATCGTCACGAACTACTTTTTCAGAAATTACAATCGCATCCTCGAAGTTGTACCCTTTCCATGGCATGAACGCTACTTTTAGGTTTCTACCTAAAGCTAATTCTCCATTTTGAGTTGCATAACCTTCAGATAATACTTGTCCAAGAACTACTCTATCTCCTTTTCTAACGATCGGTTTAAGGTTGATACTTGAACTTTGATTTGTTTTTCTGAATTTAATTAAATTGTATGTTTTCTCATCTTCTTCAAAACTAACCATACGTTCTGCATCAGAACGGTCGTATTTAATTGTGATGATATTTGCATCTACATAAGTAACTGTACCGTCACCTTCAGCATTGATTAATACTCTTGAATCAGAGGCAACTTGGCGCTCTAAACCAGTACCAACAATTGGTGCTTCTGGACGTAATAAAGGAACCGCTTGACGCATCATGTTTGATCCCATCAAGGCTCTATTCGCATCATCATGTTCCAAGAATGGAATTAACGAAGCCGAAATAGAAGCAATTTGATTTGGAGCTACATCGGTATAATCAACTTGTGATGGATGAATTACTGGGAAGTCACCTTCCTGACGAGCAATTACATTATCGGCAGTGATTTTACCTGAAGCATCCATTTGGATATTTGCTTGAGCAATCATTTTACCTTCTTCTTCTTCTGCACTTAAATATACAGGAGTAGCTTTTAGGTCTACTTTTCCTTCTTTTACTTCGCGGTATGGAGTTTCAATGAATCCCATTCCGTTTACTTTAGCATAAACCCCAAGTGAAGAAATCAAACCAATGTTTGGTCCCTCAGGAGTTTCAATTGGACATAAACGTCCGTAGTGCGTATAGTGAACGTCACGAACCTCGAATCCAGCTCTTTCTCTTGAAAGTCCACCTGGTCCTAGGGCTGATAATCTTCTTTTGTGTGTAATCTCAGCTAATGGATTCGTTTGATCCATAAATTGAGACAATTGGTTCGTACCAAAGAAAGAGTTAATTACTGATGATAATGTTTTTGCATTAATCAAATCAATTGGTGTAAACACCTCGTTATCTCTAACGTTCATTCTCTCTCTAATAGTTCTAGCCATACGAGCTAAACCAACACCAAATTGTTGAGAAAGTTGTTCTCCAACAGTTCTTACACGACGGTTAGATAAGTGATCAATATCATCAATCTCTGCTTTAGAGTTGATCAATTCGATCAAATATTTAACGATAGTTATGATATCCTCTTTGGTTAAGACTTGCTTTTCCATTGGGATATTTAAACCTAATTTTTTGTTCATTCTATAACGACCAACTTCACCTAAGTTATAACGTTGATCAGAGAAGAATAATTTATCTATAATACCACGAGCAGTTTCTTCATCAGGCGGTTCTGCGTTACGCAATTGTCTGTAGATGTGCTCAACGGCTTCTTTTTCAGAGTTTGTTGGATCTTTTTGTAACGTATTGTGTATAATAGAGTAGTCAGCTACATTATTATCTTCTTTGTGTAACAAAACAGATTTTACATTAGATTCTACAATTTCTTCCACATTTTCTTTGTCAAGAATAGTATCTCTATCTAATATAATTTCATTTCTTTCGATAGAAACTACCTCACCGGTATCTTCATCTACGAAATCTTCGTGCCATGTATTCAATACACGCGCAGCTAATTTTCTTCCGATATATTTTTTAAGACCCGCTTTAGAAACTTTAATTTCTTCGGCAAGATCAAATATTTCAAGAATGTCCTTATCTCTTTCAAATCCGATTGCACGGAAAAGAGTAGTTACAGGTAATTTTTTCTTTCTATCGATATAAGCATACATTACGCTGTTGATATCGGTAGCAAATTCTATCCAAGAACCTTTAAAAGGAATAACTCTTGCAGAATACAGTTTCGTTCCGTTTGCGTGGAATGATTGACCGAAGAAAACTCCAGGAGAACGGTGCAATTGAGAAACAACAACACGTTCAGCGCCATTGATTACAAAAGTACCACTTGGAGTCATGTACGGAATTGTTCCAAGATAAACATCTTGTACAATTGTTTCAAAATCCTCGTGTTCTGGATCTGTACAATACAATTTTAGCCTAGCCTTTAAAGGCACGCTATAAGTTAGGCCTCTTTCTATACACTCTTGAATGGTATAGCGAGGTGGATCTACAAAATAATCTAGGAATTCCAATACAAAGTTATTTCTTGTATCTGTTATTGGAAAGTTTTCCATGAAGGTATTGTATAAACCTTCATCGCCTCTTTCGTCTGTTTTAGTTTCTAATTGGAAGAAATCTTTAAACGACTTAACCTGAACATCTAGAAAATCTGGATAGTCAGGAATATTTTTTGTTGAGGCAAAATTCAATCTTTCAGTCTGATTTGTTAACATCAATGGACAAAATTTTGATTAAAAAAAGTAATTTTTTGTGTAAAACACTATTTATTTTATAAAACAATCTATACTTTCTTTTTATAATCAATACCTCTTTAAAAATAACTCCAGAGCGGGCTCTTTCATTGATTTTCTTTCATCGTATTGACTTATAACCTTTTTGTATTTTAAACTATTTTATAATAAAATTTGATATAATTTTATTATACGAAAAATGGTTTAGGTCATTGGACGTTAATCCAAGACCTAAACCTAGTTCTCAAAACCGGGTAAAACTATTTAAGTTCTACTACAGCTCCAGCTTCTTCTAAAGCTTTCTTAAGACCTTCTGCTTCTTCTTTAGAAACTCCTTCTTTAACAGCACTTGGAGCGCTATCAACTACGTCTTTAGCTTCTTTCAAACCTAAACCTGTAAGTTCTTTTACTAATTTAACTACAGCTAATTTAGAAGCACCAGCTTCTTTTAACATAACTGTAAATTCAGATTGAGCGCTTTCAGCTGCAGCTTCTCCGCTACCTCCTCCAGAAACTACTACAGCTGCAGCAGCTGGTTCGATTCCGTACTCATCTTTTAATATTGTTGCTAAATCGTTAACTTCTTTAACTGTTAAGTTAACTAATTGTTCTGCGAATTGTTTCAAATCTGCCATTTTTTCTATCGTTTTAAAATGATTTGTAAAATATAATTTATTAATGTGCGCGTTTTAATGTGCTTTTTTTTAATAGTATTAAGAAATCTGAAATCAGAAATCTAAATTCTAAAATATTAAGCTACCTCTTCGTTTTTGAATTGGTTTAAAAGAGCTGAAATAACTCTTTGTGCAGGAGATTGAAGTAATCCAATGATTTCTCCAATAACTTCTTCTTTAGATTTAAGTGATGCTAATGAATCTAATAAATTATCTCCAATATAAACTTCAGAATTGATATAAGCTCCTTTTAACAAAGGCTTATCTGCTTTCTTACGGAATTCCTTCATAATTTTTGCAGGAGCATTAGCTACATCTGCAAGAAAGATTGAAGTATTACCTGTTAATGTAGCAGGTAAATCTCCGTAGTCATTATCAGAAGCCTCCATTGCTTTTGCAAGCAAGGTGTTTTTAACAACCTCTAATTTGATACCTGCTTTAAAGCAAGCTCTTCTTAGGTTAGAAGTTAATTCTGCATCTAAGCCAGAAATATCTGCTAAATAAACAATATTTGAACTTGCTAACTGTGCAGTTAAATTTTCAATCGCGATTGATTTTTCTTCTCTAGTCATACTAAAAGTTTTATAACTACTTATACTGCTTTAGGATCCAATGCAATTGCAGGACTCATTGTGCTTGTAAGGTAAATACTTTTAATGTAAGTTCCTTTAGCAGCAGTTGGCTTAAGTTTGATTAATGTTTGAATAATTTCGTGAGCGTTGTCAACAATTTTATCAGCTTCGAAAGATATTTTACCAATACCAGCGTGAATAATTCCTGTTTTATCAACTTTAAAGTCGATTTTACCCGCTTTCACTTCTTGAACAGCTTTTCCTATTTCCATAGTTACAGTTCCTGTTTTAGGGTTTGGCATTAAACCACGAGGTCCTAATACACGACCTAATGGACCTAATTTACCCATAATAGCAGGCATAGTGATGATAACATCAACATCTGTCCAACCGTCTTTAATTTTTTGTAAATAATCGTCAAGACCTACATAGTCTGCACCAGCTGCAGTAGCTTCCGCTTCTTTATCTGGAGTAACCAATGCTAATACTTTAACGTCTTTACCAGTTCCATGAGGTAATGTTACCACACCTCTTACCATTTGATTCGCTTTTCTAGGATCTACTCCTAAACGTACTGCGATATCAACAGACTCATCAAATTTTGCAGAAGCAACTACTTTAATTAATGCCGCAGCATCTTTTAAAGAGTATAATTTGTTCTTGTCAATTTTTGAAGCAGCCTCTTTTTGCTTTTTTGTCAATTTTGCCATGTCTTTTTTTTAATTAAAAAGGAGCGTCTCCTGTTACAGTTATACCCATAGATCTAGCTGTTCCCGCGATCATGCTCATAGCAGCCTCGATAGTGAATGCATTTAAATCAACCATTTTGTCCTCTGCTATAGTTCTAATCACATCCCAAGTAACGTTAGCTACTTTTTTACGATTAGGCTCACCAGATCCAGACTTTAGCTTTGCAGCATCCATTAATTGAATAGCAGCAGGTGGAGTTTTAATAACAAAATCAAAAGATTTGTCTTTATACACTGTTATTTGCACTGGGCAAACTTTGCCGGGTTTATCTTGTGTTCTAGCATTAAATTGCTTACAGAACTCCATGATATTAACTCCAGCAGCACCTAAAGCAGGTCCAACCGGTGGCGACGGGTTCGCAGCACCTCCCTTAACTTGTAGTTTAACTACTTTACTAATCTCTTTAGCCATTTTTTTTAAAAATTTAACACATCAAACATTGGAAGCGAATAATGTGGTTTATTATAGTGTAACAAAAATTATACTTTTTCAACTTGCATAAAGCTCAATTCTAATGGCGTCTTTCTTCCGAAAATTTTAACCATTACTTCAAGTTTACGCTTTTCTTCATTAACTTTCTCAACAGTTCCATTGAAACCGTTAAAAGGACCGTCAATTACCTTAATAGTTTCGCCCACATTGTATGGTATCGATTGTGCATCAACAGTAACTGCTAATTCATCTACTTTACCTAACATTCTGTTTACTTCAGAAAGTCGCAATGGAACAGGGTCTCCACCCTTAACTTCACCTAGGAATCCAATTACTCCTGAGATTGATTTAATAATATGGGGTATTTCACCAGCAAGGTTAGCTTCAATCATTACATAACCCGAAAAATAAACTTTGTCTTTTACGATTTTCTTCCCATCCTTTACAGTTACTACTTTTTCAGTAGGAACAAGAACTTGAGAGATATAATCGCCCATACCAAGTCTATTAATTTCGTTTTCGATGTAAGCTTTAACTTTGTTTTCTTGCCCGCTTACCGCTCTAACAACATACCATTTTTTCACATTATTATCTGCCATCGTAAGGTATTTAAGCTTTTATCCAATTAAAGAATCCTTCCAAAGTTTTTGCAAAAATTTCATCTACTCCCCATGTTGCCAAGGAGAATAGAACTGAAAAAACAGCTACAACAATCGTAAGACGTTGTACTTCTTCCCACTCTGGCCAAGTTACATTTGATTTTAATTCATCAAATGCTTCGTTTATATAATTAAAAACTTTTGTCATTGTACATATTTTTTTAGTGGCACGGGCGGAGGGATTCGAACCCCCATCAACGGTTTTGGAGACCGCTATTCTACCCTTGAACTACGCCCGTATAAAAAAGTCAGTGGTATATTAAAATACCAACTGACTTTCATATAAATTAGATAATTACTCTACTATCTCAGTTACCTGACCAGCTCCTACAGTTCTACCACCTTCACGGATAGCGAAACGTAAACCTAAGTTTAATGCGATAGGGCTTAATAATGCAACATTAATAGTTAAGTTATCTCCTGGCATAACCATCTCTACACCAGCTGGTAAAGTGATAACACCTGTTACGTCAGTTGTACGAACGTAAAATTGCGGACGATAATTATTGTGGAATGGAGTGTGACGTCCACCTTCTTCTTTTTTCAAGATATAAACCTCAGCTTTGAATACAGCATGTGGTTTTACTGAACCTGGCTTAATAATAACCATACCTCTTTTGATATCAGCTTTATCAATACCTCTTAACAATAAACCTACGTTATCTCCAGCTTCACCTCTATCAAGGATTTTACGGAACATCTCAACTCCTGTAATTGTAGAAGTTAATTTTTCAGCTCCCATACCAATAATTTCTACTGGATCTCCTGTGTTAGCAATACCTGTTTCGATACGACCTGTAGCAACAGTTCCACGTCCTGTAATAGTAAATGAATCCTCTACTGGCATTAAGAATGGTTTTGCATTATCACGAACTGGCTCTTGGATCCAAGAATCACAAGCTTCCATTAATTCAATGATTTTTGGTACCCAAGCTGGATCGTTATTCAATCCACCTAAAGCTGAACCTTGGATAACTGGACAATTATCTCCATCATATTCGTAGAAAGATAATAAGTCTCTGATTTCCATTTCAACTAATTCTAATAATTCCTCATCATCAACCATATCCACTTTGTTCATGAATACAACGATTCTAGGAATACCTACTTGACGACCTAAAAGGATGTGCTCACGTGTTTGTGGCATTGGTCCGTCAGTAGCAGCTACTACAAGAATAGCACCGTCCATTTGAGCAGCACCAGTAACCATGTTCTTTACGTAATCCGCGTGACCTGGACAGTCAACGTGTGCGTAATGACGATTAGCAGTTTCATACTCAACGTGAGATGTATTAATTGTAATACCTCTTTCTTTTTCTTCTGGAGCATTATCGATTTGATCAAACGATTTTGCTTGACAGTAACCCGCATCAGACAATACTTTAGTAATTGCCGCAGTTAATGTAGTTTTTCCGTGATCCACGTGACCAATTGTACCTATATTAAGGTGGGGTTTGTTACGGTTAAAATTTTCTTTTGCCATTTTACTTAATTTTTAATCTTAGTTATATATTCGTGTTCAAATTATACAATGTTGAGCCAACTACGGGAATTGAACCCGTGACCTCTTCCTTACCAAGGAAGCACTCTACCTCTGAGCTAAGTCGGCAGAGAATTTATTTTTAGAATTTTGACTTCAGATTTTATCTCTGGAATCCGAAATCTAAAATTTCTTCTTGTGGGGAGAGCAGGATTCGAACCTGCGAAGTTCACACAGCAGATTTACAGTCTGCCCTCGTTGGCCGCTTGAGTATCTCCCCAATTTTTCTCTTATATATAATCCAAAAATATCGAAAATTTCCAACTGAAAATTCTCAATATTTATAGAGCCGGTGGAGGGACTCGAACCCACGACCTGCTGATTACAAATCAGCTGCTCTAGCCAACTGAGCTACACTGGCGTTAAATATAAAAAAAGCCCGTTATTTCTAACGGACTGCAAATGTATATTAATTTGTTTTTTAAACAAAATATTTTTGCGAATATTTTTAATTTATATATGATGTTTTACTTTTTCTTTTCTTTTTATTAATATTCTCTCGAATGATTCTGCGGATTGATCGACTGCTTCTTCGAATGATTTGCATTGTTTTTTAACCATAAATTCATCTCCTGGAACTATAATTTTCATCTCTACGACCTTATTTTCTTTCTCACTGGTCTTTTCAACCTTCAAAAAAACGTCTGACGAAACGACTTTGTCATAATATTTTTCCAATTTATCTACTCTTTCTTGAATAAAACCGACTAACTTTCCGTCAACATTAAAGTTAACTGCATGAACATTTACCTTCATAATTAAACTATTTATTGGTTAAACACTATTTACTTTTTGTTTCGTGGATGCGAATCACCGTAGACCTTCTTCAACTCAAACAAACTACTTTGAGTATATATTTGCGTAGACGCTAAACTTGAATGTCCTAATAATTCTTTTACAGAATTTAGATCGGCACCATTGTTTAAAAGATGGGTTGCAAAAGTGTGACGTAAAATATGTGGACTCTTTTTTACCTTCTCGGAAACATTACTAAAGTAAGAATTTATTAAACGATAAACTAACGAATCGTTCATTTTAACACCTTTTAACGTTAGGAAGAAAATGTCGTTATCGGTAATTCTCTCTAAATAAGCTCGTTCGGTTAAATACAATTTTATCTGACTCGCAATATTTGGCAATAAAGGCAAAATTCTTTCCTTATTTCTTTTCCCTAAAACCTTCAAAGTTGCATTTGAAAGATCGATATTCAGCATTTTAAGATGAATTAATTCTGTTCTTCGTATGCCGGTTGAATAAAATAAGTCAATTATTAATTTGTCCCGAACGCCCTCAAACCCTTCTGGATAGGTTATGAAATTTAAAACTTCATCCAGTTCTTTTTCCGAAAAGGGAATTTGAAGTGTTTTAGGAGTTTTTAAAGATTTGTGTTTTAATAGCGGGCTAATTGCTATTTGCTTCGTTTTTAATAGAAACTTATAATAGGATTTTAAAGACGAGATTTTTCTATTTACAGAAGTGTTAGAAATTTGCGCATCAACTAATGTTACAATCCAGCTTCGAATCAAACTGTAATTTACATTTAATAAGTCGTCAGAATCAAATTCGGTTTTGATATAGGTTTCAAATGAAATCAAATCATTTAGATATGCATTTACCGTATGGGGCGAATACTTTTTTTCTAATTGCAGATAATCTCGAAATGCCGTCTTACTATTTTCCATAAAAAAACCGTTAGCATCAAAGTTAAAAACTTTTAATGACTAACGGTAGTATTTTTTAAAAAGTTATATTATAAACTTTCCAAATTGTCTTTCATATTTTGAATGTAAGCCGCTTTTTGGATTTTCATTCTGTTGGTCACAGAAGGCTTAATAAAAGCAGTACGTGCACGTAACTGACGAACAGTTCCTGTTTTATCAAATTTTCTTTTATAGCGCTTTAATGCTCTATCGATATTTTCTCCGTCTTTAATTGGTATAATTAACATAATATAGACACCTCCTCTCGTTAAGGGTGCAAATGTAAATATTAATTATTAATTATGAGTAATAATTTGTAAATTATTTTACCGCCGGTTTGTAATCCTGTTTATCGATTATCATTTTGGATAAAATCTCTTTGAGAATTTCTGAAGTACCACCACCAATTGGTCCTAAACGGCTATCTCTAAATAATCTCGCTAATGGATATTCTTCCATGTAACCATAACCACCTAACATTTGAAGACAGCTATAAATGGTTTCGTCTGCTACTTTGGTAGATTTTAATTTAGCCATAGTCGCCTCTTTAACTACATATTCGCCTTTATCTAATCGGGCAACAGCCGCATAATTAAATATTTTACAATGCTCCACATCGGTAGCATGTTCTACCATAGTATGTCGTAACGCCTGAAATTTATTGATTTTTGTTCCAAATGCTTCACGTTGTGCCATATAATCTATCGTATAATCTATAGCATACTCCGCTCTTGCATGAGCATTGATAGCCATAATTAATCGCTCGAAAGCAAAATGTTGCATAATATAAGGAAAGCCTTTTCCTTCTTCACCCATTAAATTCTCTTCTGGAATTTCAACATTATCAAATGCAATTTCTCCAGTATCGGAGGCTCTCCAGCCTAACTTATCTAACTTTGTAGCCGAAATACCTTTTAAATTCGTATCCATCAAGAAAATACTAATTCCTTTATTTCCAAGTTCCGGACTTGTTTTGGCAGCTACTATATAATAATCGGCGTAAACTCCATTAGTAATAAAAGTTTTAGATCCATTAATTACATATTTATTACCAACTTTTACAGCTGTTGTTCTCATTCCTGCAACATCACTTCCACCAAAAGGCTCTGTGATACACAAAGCACCTATTTTATCACCTAATATACTAGGCGCTAAATAATCTTGTTTAATTCTTTCATCACCTTCGGCATTTAAATGCGTCATTGCTAAATAGGCATGTGCCCACATAGCTGCAGCAAAACCGGAGGATTTAATTTTTTGAAGCTCCTCAAGAAACACTACGGTGTAAAATAAATCTAAATTCATCCCGCCGTATGCTTCTGGATAAGCAATTCCAAAAAAGCCCATCTCACCAAATTTTTTCCAAATAAAGCGGTCAATTGTTCCTGTCTTTTCCCATTTTTCTATGTGTGGTGCCACTTCTTTTTGTAAAAAGTCTTTTAAACTTTTTCTAAATAATTCGTGTTCTTCTGTAAAATAAATCGAATTCATAGGGACTTTTTTATTGTATTATTTATAATTCCAAATATAAACTAATAATATCTAATTTTTCACTTGGAAAACCGTTAATTTTTGTTAAATCCTCAGAATTTTTAAAATCACCATTCATACTTCTATAAGTCACAATCGCTTTTGCCAAAGCATACTTAAAATATGGGAACAACATTAGCTCTTTTATTGAGGCATTATTAATGTCTATTTTCTTTATTTTAGGTAAAGTTGCAACTTTGAAATACTGGTTCAAACTCTCAATTACTTCTGGTGAAAGCCCCCAAACATCTCCCATTTGCTTCATGCTTACAAATCCGCCTAGAACTTCTTTTTGTTTCAAAATTCGATCCGATAATGCAGGGCCAATTCCGTAAATTTTGATCAAATCTTCTTTTGTGGCCAAATTGATATCTAAAGCAATGATTTTTACTGTTTTCTTTTCAAATGGTTTGAAATTGTTGTTTTTACTTTTGTTAACCCAATCTGGAAATTTAAAATATGGCGAAATAGCATTTAATAAGGAATCGGAAACTTGAGTTACTTTTTGAAATTCTGAGGCTGAATTTACATATTGATTGGTTTTTCGATAATTCAAAAGCCGGTCAATTTCAACAACCGACATTCCTAATTTATTCCCTTTGTAATCGGTAATAAAATTGGGATTGAATGGATTAATTTTCGGAGTGTAATTTTGCTTTTCTACTTTTAATGAGTCGACAATGGTTTGCAGTGAAATCCATTGTTGTTTCTCGGAATTACTATCTTCATCAGATCTTGGATCCAAATAGAAAAACGCAAATTGGCAAACAATACATAACGCCACTAATAGAAAAATCCCACTTCTTTGTGATTTTGAATACTGGAAGTAGGATTTTAATTTCATAATACTAGTTTTATAAGTCGAAAACGGAACTCCGTTTCGCTCGAATTAAATCTTTTAGTCGCCACCAAAAAGCCAATGTTAAATATACTCCAAACCAAAGTCCTGCGGTAACAAACGATATGTAAATAAAAAATAATCTTACGCTATTGGCTCGCATTCCCAACGCATCAGCAAGACGCGAAGAAACATGAAAACCGTGTTTCTCGAAAAAGTATTTTAGCCGAAGTATTAATTTCATTGCTTTAAATTTATATCACTACAAATTTAGCATTTATACTTCAGATTTCAATAATTCCATTCCAATTGTACATTCCAAACAACGACTTTTATTACAATATTCATTTTTTAATTGCAATAAAGCTTGGGTTTCAAAGGCATTTTGTGCTTTTAGTCCAAAAGAGGAAAACTTATCGATAATTGCATTTGATTCTGGTTGGACTTGATTTAATAACGATATTAATTTCTCCGATATTTCTTTGCCTTGGCTTTTTGCATAAGCAAATTGCAACGGAATAATCGTATTTATAATTAACAAATCAATGAATGATTTTGACAGAGCTTTCTTTTTCTTCGGACTGATTTTATCAAATTGATAATGCGTTTCCCAATATTCTGATACCGATTTATCGAAAATTTCATAAATAGCAACCACATTATCTGCTTTTATAATTTTTGAAAATAGCTGTTGCTGACAAAAATATACGTTGGCCAATTGCGAAACTCGAATAGTTGGGAAATTATCAGGCCGGTGCTTGAAAAATTGTAACGGCGTGAATGAATTTGATTGCAATTGGTATTTGTGAACCAAATAATCAAAGTTTGTTTTTAGCTTTTTATAATAAAAATCTTCTTTATTAATTTCTAATAAACCCGCGATTCCAAACAGCAAACTTTCTAAATTAAATAAATCGTTTCCTTCTTTACGAATAATTGAAAACGGAATGGAATTGGCCATATTATAAAAGGAATCGCCATTGGTATTTAACCCAAAATTTTTAGCTAATTGGCAAAACAAAATCGCGTCCCAATCTTGCATTGTGCTTTCTGCTAAATCAAAAATAGGTTTCGATTTCCGCTCTAACCTTTCAAAAAACAAGCGTTCTTGCCAACTCAACATGATGAATGAATTGATGAACTCAATTTGTTTCTCGCAATAAATCCAAGATTTCGGTGAAACCAAAGAATGATAATTATTAAGCGTTTCCTTTGAAACTAGTTCTTTGAGAATTAATACAGGAATTTCAGTGTTGTTTTGACGGTAGATTTCTACGTCGTGCTCCCAAACTACATGAAGAATTACACTATCATAATTGGAATCTCGTTCATGATGGTGCGCATACCAATCGGAGGATTTGAGGTGAATTTCCACATTTCCAGCCCATTTTTGATTGTCAATTGTGATTTGGGAATTAAAAAAATCAGGACCTGCGAGTTGCAAGTAACTTCCAGAATTTTCAATAGTGAGTTTCTCCCCGCTTGAAGTAGTTAAATTCGAAGTGTCGAATTTCTTGAATTTCCACAAATAGTGCAGGAAATCTTCTTTCATTTTAAATGGCGTATAATAGTTGTAATTACTTTGTCGAATGTAGTCAATAAAGCCACACCGAAAACATTAACCCGAAAAAATAAGTGTTAATTATCTGAGTAAATACAATTTGGCGCAAGCCCGAGCATCCGATAAAGCTTCGTGGTGGTTCAATTGAATATTCATTATTCGGCAACAATCACTCAGTCTTGCCGGTTTAAATCCTTTGGCTTTGTAAATTTTTACGGTACATTCCCATCGAGATCCAATATTTAAACTATGGTAATCCAAGCCGTGAAGCTCCATCGTTTTGGCCAATACATTTCGGTCAAAACTTTCATTGTGCGCCACCACTACCCTATTTTGTAATCGTTTTTGAATTTCTGGAAATACTTGGGGAAAAGTCTTTGCATTTATCGTGTCCTTAGGATAAATTCCATGAACCTGAATAGTAAAAGGAGAATAATAATTGTTTAACGGCTTAATTAAAGTCACGAATTCATCGACAATCACACCGTTTTCAACCGTAACAATCCCCACAGAACAAGGGTGATATCCATTTGCAGTTTCAAAATCTATAGCGGTGAAAGTCATTGAATTAATTTTATGGCAATTTACAAATGTTCTACATATAAAAACAAATTCTATTATATTTGTTAAAAAGTAATTTTATGAAAAAATATATCCTTCTCGTTATAATTGCACTTCACTCGGTTGTTTTGTTTTCACAAAAGTCAAACGGCGGAATTAAAGTCACTTTTGAGAGAAAATCCAATGGTTCGTTAATTGAAAACCAAGATTTAGTAGTGTTTTATGCCAATGAAAATAATGGCTGGCTTACGACAGAAAAACGTATTTTGAACCAACTCCCAACTCCTTTCGAAGAAAATTTCATTGATTATAAAAATAACAATTGGTATCAAAAGGCAACTTTAAAACCTTCAAAAGAGATTTTAACTTTAGATAGCACTTCTATTGGCAAACAAAAATTTGAGCTATTACCAGATACTAAAACCATTTTAGGATACGAATGTCATAAAGCAAAAATTATCGTCAACTCGAACACCATTGAAGTTTGGTACACCAACCAACTAGGTTATAAAGGTGCGCCTTCTATTTTAGGTCAGAATTTAGGATTTGTATTGGAATTAAATCGAAATGGAAACTACCAGGTACTGGCAACCAAAATTGAAAAAATAAAAAAATTGCCTTTGCAAATGAATCTCCCGAAGTCAAATCTCGCTAAAGTTGATCTTTTGACCTACAGAGATTTATTATGGAAAAGTCGTTTTACAACCTTGCCAATATTTAAAAACGAGGTGATTAATTTTTCAGAAGAATCGAAATCCAATGATAGCATTTTGCGTTTTGCAAATGGAACGATCATCGTTAAAAAAGTACGAATCCCAACAATTAAAAACGGAAGCCAATTGTTTGTTGATGTAACCGAACAATCCAACGGCGATGCTTATGATAGAACAGGCTCGGTATTTATTATTCCAACAACTAGCAAAATTTCCTTTTTAAACGGACTTAAAAATGGAGTTGCTGCTCTTCCTATATATGAAAACGGAAATGGTAAAAAATACCAAGGTGTGGTAAAAACCAATGATTACGAGCCATTATTAGAATTAATGCGCTTTTTTACGCCATTTGGAGTTAAGAAATACAACACCATCCAACTCAAAAATAAAGTATGGCAAGACAGTGTTTATTACCGACAAGACATTTCTGAAATGAACGATTTAGTGAGCAATCAAGAAGTTTACATCGGAATGAATATTGGAAACTATGATAAAGGCGGACATAAAGTGAATTTGAATTTGACCATTCATCCAGAGGAAATTTCGAAAAAAACGCTGCAAAATATTCCGTTGTTTAACACCAATAATATTATGGAAATGGCGGGTCAAGAATACGGATCGATGTTCAATTCAGAAAAAGGTTTGGAAGTAAAATTCACACTTACAAAACCGATGAAAAACGCTAGATTGCGATATATCACTACTGGACATGGGGGTTGGGAAAATGGCGATGAATTTGTTCCAAAGAAAAACAGTATTTTTTTAGATGAAAAACTGGCCTTTGCATTTGTGCCGTGGCGACAAGATTGTGGCTCGTATCGATTGAGTAATCCTGCTTCGGGGAATTTTGAAAACGGATTGTCATCCTCCGATTATAGTCGTTCCAACTGGTGTCCTGGAACAGTTACTAACCCAATATTTATTGACTTAGGCGATCTTTCTGAAGGGGAACATTCCATTCGAATTCAAATTCCGCTTGGGGCAAATGAAGGAAGTAGTTTCAGCGCTTGGAATGTTTCGGGGGTTTTAATTGGGGAATAAAAAGGTTAGTTACGTTTTTTCTTTCAACCACAAAGTTTTTTTAAACACGAATTACACTAATTAGCACGAATTTTTTAGTCTATTGTCTATTATCTTTTCGTCTATTATCTATTACTCTTTTAGTATATTATCTATTTTAACCGCAAAGAGCGCAAAGTTTTTCGCAAAGTTCGCAAAGGAAAAATAATATAGCCACGAATTATACAAATTAGCACGAATTTTAAAAGTCTATTATCTTTTCGTCTATTATCTCTTGCTCTATTAGAATCCCTATTTTATAGAACCAATGATATCGTATTTGGTTATAATATGGTGTTTTCCATTTCCTAAATCGACTAATACCGCGGCATTTTCTCGAGTGAATAATTTTGAAACTTCTTCAATAGAAGTTCCTAATTTTACAATTGGAAATGGTTTTCCCATAACTTCACGTATTGGTTTGTCACCCGCATTTTTATCGGTAACATAACTTTGAAACAAGTCGGATTCATCTACAGAGCCCACAAAACCTGAAATATCAATTACAGGAATTTGAGAGATTTTATATTTGCGCATGCGTTCAATAGCGTGTGAAACCAATTCTTCCGTTCTTACCACAATTAATGGTTTGTCAATGTGGTCTTTTATTACGTCTTCCGCTTTGGTGATTTCTTCATCTAAAAATCCACGTTCGCGCATCCAATCGTCATTGAACATTTTACCGATATAACGACTACCAGAATCGTGGAATAAAACTACCACAACATCTTCTGGTTTAAAATGTTCTTTCAGTTGAAGCACCCCTTTAATCAATGCGCCTGCTGAATTTCCTACAAAAATTCCTTCTTCCAAAGCGATTTTTCTAGTATAAACGGCTGCATCTTTATCGGTTACTTTTGTGAATCCATCAATTACTGAAAAGTCAACGTTTTTAGGTAAAATATCTTCTCCAATTCCTTCTGTGATGTAGGAATAAATTTCATTTTCATCAAAAATTCCTGTTTCGTGGTATTTTTTAAAAACCGATCCATAGGTATCAATTCCCCAAACTTTTACATTAGGATTTTGTTCTTTCAAATACCTTCCAATTCCTGAAATAGTTCCTCCAGTTCCTACTCCAACCACAAAATGCGTTACTTTTCCATCGGTTTGTTTCCAAATTTCAGGACCAGTTTGTTCGTAATGAGCTAAAGCATTTGAAGGATTATCGTATTGGTTTACATACCAAGAATTCGGCGTTTCTTCACCCAAACGTTTAGAAACAGAATAATAAGAACGAGGATCGGTAGGTTCCACATCCGTTGGGCAAACGACTACTTTCGCTCCTACCGCGCGAAGAATATCCATTTTTTCTTTGGACTGCTTGTCGGTAATCACGCAAATTAATTTGTAGCCTTTTACGATTGCGGCTAATGCCAATCCCATTCCGGTGTTTCCAGAAGTTCCTTCAATGATAGTTCCGCCAGGTTGCAAACGCCCGTCAGCTTCGGCATCTTCAATCATTTTTAGCGCCATTCTATCCTTGGTAGAATTACCTGGATTGAACGTTTCCACTTTTGCAAGTACCAACGCATCAATTTCTGCGGTAACTTTATTCAATCGAACCATTGGCGTATTTCCAATTGTTCCTAATATATTTTCTGAATATTGCATTTAGTTTTTAGTTTTTTAATATTAATCGAAGAAATTCCATACCAATCCAAAACGGATTATAAAATCGTGGTACGGGTTATTTGGTGAAGAATAGTAATTATTTCCTGACATAGATGAATTAAAATGTTCGGCTTTTAAATAAATTCTAGTGCGTTGAATTCTTGCATTCGCAAATATATCGATGTTTGGATATGCACCAATTTCTTTTTGATTTTGTACAAAAAACTCACCTAAAATTGGGTTATAATCGTTGGCATAATATTTTGTAAAATAATTAAAAATCACCCCAGTTTGAAGGTATAACGCTTTATCAAAGAAATAATCGGTAAAATAAAGGGTGTTACGAAGCACCAATTGTGGTACATTTAAAATCTTATCCGATTGACCTACTTTTTGATACAAAACGGTATTGTCTAACGCCCATTTTCTAAATTTAATTTCCTTATTGATTTTTAAAGACAGGTGATTAATCGTTTTATCGTATTGCTTTGGAGAAACCAATTGCAATCCAGAAGTATTATCATTACTGAAATACAAATAATCGTTGATGGTATTCAATTCTAAAGATGCGCTTGCCCACTGGGTATTGGCTTCGACCTTCAACGAATTGTGTTTTTCATTTTTGAAATTATTGTACCAATTGTAATTAATGTAGCTACTTTGATGCAAATTATAACTATTATTTGGCAAATTATTGCTGTTTTGGTATTCGAAAGTAAAGTTATTTTTATCGTTATATTGGTATTTTAAATGTGCATTAATGTCAAATAACGATTGTTTTGTCAAAGAACTAGAATATTGGAATTTACCGTTCCATTTGTTTTTTCTGTATTCGTATTGGCCTCCAAAATCATTGATAATGTCGTTTATTTTATTCGGAATGGTTTGTGCGGTTAAAAACAACACTGATTTATAATAATAATTGTATCTGAAATCGTCTACAAAAAACTGAATTTTACCTAAGGTTGTATTTTCATAAACAGCACCTACTTTGTTATACATTCGGTTGTAGCGCACTTGGTCGTTTATATTTGCTGCAGCAAATGAAGGCCCAAAACGATAAAAGGTAGAAGTAACTCCAGTAGTTGAAGTAATTGTTGTGGGAACCGTTACCTGATTGAATTCATAATATTTACTTTCAAAATTAATTTGATGCGTCAAATAAAGGTTATTATTTTGCTTTTTAGCGTTAATTAAGAAATTATGGTCAAGGAATAACCTTGTGCCCATTAAAGTCGATTTAGCGTCTTTTAAATAAACATCCAAACGTGGTCTTTCGTTGTAAGCAGGATCATTTCCCTCAAAATATTCTGGATTGGACAAACCTCCATTTTCACCATTCAAAATGTCTTGTGACGTATAATGGAAATTCGCATAATAGCGTTTGTTCTTAGTATTATAACTAGCGGTAAATCTTAAATTTCCAGTACTTGAAAGTTGGTTGATGTATTTCCCTAGGGAACGCAACCCTTTATAAGCTAAAGAAAAATTAAAACGCTCTGAAGTATTTAAGGTAATAAACGCATCTACATTTTGACCTTGCTCCATTACAGTTTTAAAATACAATTCGGTGTAGGGTGTCGCTACAGAATAGTATTTAATATCATTGGGTTGGAAATAATTAAAGTGTTTTCCGGTATAACCAAATTCGGGAAAAGAAGTACGTAGTTTTGAGGTATATTGTAAAGTAGTGTAGGCCTGGCCTTCATTGGCGAAAGGCATTAAACCAAATAAATCTCTGCGAAGGTAATTGTAATCGTATTCTTTTTTAATAGTTAGAGAAGTATCTACAAAAGTAGTATCTCGTTCCAAAGTAATTATTCTATATTGAGAAATGGTCGCTTTGGGTTTATCCTTTTTATGATCGACGATAAGGGAAGTTCTTTTTACGGTATCCAATTTAGTTTCATTTTCCACTTGTGAGAAAAGGGAAAATGACATTAGGAAGACCAAAAACAGCAAGCGAAATTTCATAAAAATATTTTCAACAAATATACTATTATAAATAATTATTTAATAATGTTATTGCTGATAAATAAAAAACCCCGCATAAAGCGGGGTTTTATAGTATAGATAGCTATTGCTAATCAATTATCTTTTCCAGAAAGGAGTGAAAGCATTGATAGCAAATGCATCAGCAGCAACCATACTTGGTACGTTCGCAGAGTTAGCTACATACTCAGAAATTGGATAGATTAATCTATATGGCTTACGAGATTGAGTAGCAACAGTTGGAAGTGGAGTTAATGGATAACCAGTACGAGTATAGTCAATGTATGACTCAATCGCGTTAACACCCATTAAAGCAATCCATTTTTGGAACATAATTGCGTGTAATTTTTGTGCAGTTGTAAATGTTTCTGAGAAACCAAAGTTTGGTTTTGTGTTGATTGTAGTTAAGTAAGTACCCATAGTAGCTACTTTTCTAGCGAAATCATCAGTTACAGCAGCATTAAATGCAGTTTGAGCACTTCCTGTAAATACAGTAGGATATCTTACTGCAGCTTCAGCTTCTAAGAATTTAGATTCTGATAAAGACATTACAGAACCATCACAAGAGAAGTACTCTTCTAAAGTTTGGTTTGGTGCTTGAGCGTAAGGATTAAAGTGACCTATTAAACCTAAACGACATGGTAAACCTGGTAAAGTACCTGTTGGCGTAGTAACGTCAACTAAAGTTGCACCTTGAGTAACCGCACGTCTAAAAGTTTGACCAGAACCTGCAGTAAACAATCTTGCAGAACGTGGGTCAGTTACGTCTGGGTAAGTAACTCCTGAACCAGCAATGATTTCACGAGTTGCACCAGCTGGCCAGTTAGTCGTAGCTGTAGATTGTAACGCTTTGTATGCGTGACCTGACATAGTAATGAATACTCTGTTAGCTTGAGTAGTACCAGCAGTTACATAAGCATAAGTGAAGAAGCCTGGAGTAGCTTGATCGTCTCTAGATCCGTTGTAACCAGGGTTAATAGCTACGTTAGCAGACAAGAATGGTCCAGCAGCAATAGCTTGTAACTTAGTGTTTCTGTATGCAACAACAGTTGCATCAGTAGCTTCAGACATTCTTAATAAAAGTCTTAACTCAGTAGAGTTAGCGAACTCATTCCAAGCAGCCATATCTCCAGCTAACATTACATCAACACCAGAAATATCTTCAGCGTTTGCATTTGCAGCAGCGATTAAAGCTCTTGCATCCTCTAAATTTTTAACTAAATCTTTGTAGATAGTGAAATCATCATCATAAGAAGGTGTAGTGTTAAGCCCACCTTTCCATGCATTAGAATAAGGACATTTACCGTATAAATCTACGATTCTTTGCATGTAAAAAGCTTTACAGATTTTTGCAGCAGCTACATAATTATCGTATTTATGATCAGGGTTTGGATATTTAATGATTCCTTCGAAGTTCATTAAGTTACGGTATAAACCATCCCAAATACCATTATAAAAAGAGTTACTGATAACTAATTGTAATTCGTTATCGTATCCATTTCCATAAGATTGAACGTTACGTGTCCATGAGTTCATGAATACGTTACCTAAAGTGTTCATGGTTGTTGCCTGAACTCTGTAAGTATTAACCTGTGCTCCTGGCAATAATTTTGCTGGAGTTGCTTGATCATATGTAAGGTTATTAGGACTTGTATTTACATCCAAATAATCACTACAAGAGAATAATACTAATGCCAATAAAGGCAAAATAAATTTTATATTTTTCATAAAAAATTAAAATTAAAAAGTTAAATTAATACTAGCACCAAATGTTCTAGTTGTAGGATATTGACCAATGTTAGCATACCCTTGAGCATTTCCTGATGAATATGAAGCCTCTGGATCAAAATAACCGTTGTTAGCGTTACCATTTTTAGCTTTCAAGAATGAACCGTCAGCTAAGAAAACGAATGGGTTACGAGCATTAACTCCTAGTTTAAATGAACTTAATCCTAATTTAGAAGTAATTTCTTTAGGTAAAGCATAGCTTAATGAGATTTCTCTAATTTTCAATGCTGCAGCATCAATTATGTTAGCTTCTCCTGTTGTTCTCCAAGTTGTAGTGAAGAAATTCAAAGTACTAGCATAGTTAGCTCCTAAAGCTGGAGTAGTGTTTGCTGTGTAAGTGTTTGTAGTAGCATTGTATTGAACAGAATTTGGAACTACATATCCTTGAGTTCTATCAAAACCAGCTGTTTGTAAATCACCTCCAGTGAACAATAACAATCTTTTAGCATCAGAATAAGCAGAAGCTCCAGTTCTATAATCACCTTGAATAGTCAATTTTAAACCTTTGTATTCAAAAGAGTTAGTAAAACCTAGAATATAATCGTTAGTTCCTTTTCCTAATTTTTGAAGTGCAGAAGTTTTTTGTGGAGTTCCATCAGGATTCACAACAATACTTCCATCAGGAGATCTTACGAAAGCAGTACCTTTAATTAAAGGAAACTCTTCACCAACTTCAGCAAATACTCCAAATTCAGAATTAGAAAGTAAGTTAACGCTAGTTGCACCTTCAGCTAATGAAATAACTTTAGTTTTTGCTGTAGAATAGTTTGTTTTAACATCCCATTTGAAATCTTTAGTTTTAACCGGAGTAAAACCTAAATCAATTTCAAATCCTTTGTTTTCCAAATCTCCGATGTTTTTGTATATACTTGCAGCTCCAGAAGCACTAGAAGCAGTAGCTCTTGTGATCATGTCAGTAGTTTTAGCTACATAATAAGAACCTTCTAAAGTAAGTCTATCATTAAATAAACCAACTTGAGCACCAAATTCAGTAGTTGATACATATTCAGGACGAATATTTGGATCTGTAGGAATAGTGTTGAAAGCTAATGAATTTAAATTTCCGAAAGGGAAACTTGTAGCAGTTACTGCTAAGTTATTAGTTTGGTATGCACCAACACCTGAAGCGTTTCCAACTTTAGTCCAAGAAGCATTTACTTTTAAATAATTAAAAGTATCATTTTTAAGACCTTCAAATGCTTTTGTTGGAATAAAAGAAACCCCTACAGAAGGATAAAAATAAGATTTTTTAATAGTAGATAATTCCTCTAAACGAGAAGTAGCATTCAAAAATAAATAATCTTTATAACCTAAATCAACATTAACATATCCACCAACTTTTCTAGTTTGAACTAATCTGTTATCCAAAGCAGTTGAGTTATAAGGATTCAATACGTTAGTAATGTGGTAGAAACCAGGAACGTCTAGGTTATCTCCACCTTGAGTTGTAACTCTAAAAGTATTATCTTGTATGTTGTTACCAACATTGAATTTCAAATTTAAATCTTTTGATAAATCATAATTGAAATTAAAGATTAAATCAGAATAAAGATTTGAAGAGAATGATTGATTAGCAATATAACTAGATGCAGAATTTAATTGACCTAAATCAGCTAAAGTATAAACTGATTGACCATAGTAGCTGTAACCACCAAAATCAACAACGTGGTTTTCGTTAAACCAACCAT
>CANFJB010000007.1 GCA_947447375.1 Bacteroidota bacterium | reverse complement strand
CTTCAGAATTGTTCTTAAAATATTGAAATTACTAAAGATAGAAATATCTTTTACGGGGTGTAGCGTAGCTCGGTTATCGCGCCTGCTTTGGGAGCAGGAGGCCGCAGGTTCGAATCCTGCCACCCCGACAAATGGACGCATAGCTCAGCTGGATAGAGCACCTGCCTTCTAAGCAGGCGGTCGAAGGTTCGAATCCTTCTGCGTTCACAAGTTAACTCACTGAATATCAGTGAGTTTTTTGTTTTTAAATACTTTTTAGTTACTACATTTTAAGTAAAAAAAGTATCGTTTTTAAATAAATGTTAGCACACTGTTAGCGCAAAAACCATAATTCAAACTAAATTATGGCCACTTTAAAAACACTTCTTGATAAAAGGAGAGCAAAATCAGACGGAAGTTTCAACATCATCTTCAGAATCACTAATAATCGTAACAATTATTCGATAAATTCAGGTGTTTCTGTCTTAGTAAAGTACTGGAATGAAAAAAAATTTGAAATTAATAAGTTACATCCCAATTTCAATTTACTCAATCTTAAAATCACTAAGCAGTTCTTTAAAATACAACAAGCTATTCTTGTGCTAGATGATGGGTTTAGTATTGAGAAACTTCGATTCATGATTGACGATAATCCAAAGAAGCAGTCGCAGTCAACTTTTAAAGTGTTTTCTGATGAACTAATAGCTCAGATGATTCACACTAATAAGACGGGCAATGCACTTGTCTACCAAACAGCAGTTAATCAATTCATGGCAAGCGTTAATAATGACCAATTATTGTTTTCTGAAATTGATTATCCACTACTTGAGAAGTTTAGTAATCATCTAGTTAAAAAAGGTCTCAAGATAAACTCCATATCGAATTACATTCGAACAATCCGAGCGATTTACAATAAAGCTATTAAATTGAAGGTGGTAGAACGGTCTTTTTATCCCTTCTACGATATTAGCATTAAGAGTGAAAAAACAGCCAAAAGAGCCATTTCTAAAGACGATATTCTCAAACTCAAACATATACCTCTCAAAAAACATTCAACAGCTGGGAGGTCATTAAATTACTTCCTTTTAAGCTTCTATTTACGTGGTATTTCATTTACGGATTTAGCCTATCTAACTACTAATAATATAATCGACGGTAGGATTGAATACAAGCGTCGAAAAACACATAAAAACTACAGTATTAAAGTTCTTCCTGAGGCAGAAATATTGTTTCAACAGTTTGAAATTGTTGGAAGTAAATATTTGCTTCCAATTTTATCTAATGATGCTGTTGAGGACAGTCTTAAAACGAAAAAAGTCATACGCCAGTGTATCAAGACTACCAATAAATATTTAAAACGTTTATCTGTGGAGTTAGAACTTGGTTCTCCTGTAACAACATATACATCTAGGCATTCATTTGGAACCATAGCTAAACGATTGGGTTATTCAAACGAGCTTATTGCAGAAGCACTAGGCCATGAGTACGGAAATAAGATAACTAATATCTACCTTGATACATTTGATACGGATGTGCTTGATGCGATGCATCAGCATGTGATCCGATAACTTATTTTTATTTAAAGAAGCTCTCGAATGGTTCGTTCAGCAGGGCTTCTTTATTTATTTTACCGTCATATTCAGTACTAAGCAATAGTTGAAGTAGTTTCTTACGCGCTGATTTACTTCCCTTTGAAAAGTATTTTGGGTTCACGATGTACAAAAATGGTAAGTCCAAGCGTTCTATTAGTAAATACTTTTCTACGAACTTATCAATCAGATTTCCTAAAGTTCTAATTTCTGGTGCTTTACCTGAAATTTGTTTAGCAAATGCAATGTATTCAACCTTAAATAAGCCGTTAATCAGAATTGTATTATCTTTAGCATTCATCCTTTCACAGATGTAATTCAAGAATGACACTCCAGTAGAGTTTAAATTCAGTTCAAGAATAATGTGTTGGAAGTTGTGATGTACAATGTGTCCATCTTCCATAAAACTGATGTTTGGATTAGCTGTTTTGCCTTGGTGAGTGAGGCTAGCTTTTATTGTGATGTAGTTTTTTGCCATTTTAATGGGTCTAATATACCCCTATTTTTCTTCTGTACTTCTTGCTTTTAATGAAATTAAACCCTAAATTTGCTATAAGTTAAATAGATTGTCGATACAACTTACTATTATATTACACTACTTATCGATGTTCTCTGGTAGGGCAAACATTTTAACAGCTTATCATTGTTTTAAGCTTAACATTGCAATTTTATAAAATATTATCCATATGTCAAAGAAAAAAACAAGTATAAGAGTCATTTCATCTTCTATACACAAAGATTTTGCTGTCTTCAGTAAGAGTATGGTTAACGATTATCATCTTACCAAAGAGCAAGTCAACAAAATAATGCATGTTGATGGTGAACTTGTAAAGCGGACTACTACAGCAATAGTAAATGAAACTGGTAAAACTAAATATCAATCAGATACAATTTCTCTTTTGATAAAGGATAAATCCAATCCTAAAGCAATAATCAGCACAATCAATAGTGATAAGGTTTATTTGTCTAATCAGAAAATCAGTCTATCGGATGAAGCATTGCTCTACTTGATACATTTAGCAGGACATCCAAAGAACGTCTTTCTTTACATCTTGTATTACTTACTCAACGAAGAAACTCTTGAATTTCGTACAGATTCACTTGTTCAGCACTACTACATGGATTTCTGCAAGGTTACTGGATACAAAGCATCATCATCAACTGCTATGAAAGATGCAATAAAGAAGTTGGGTGAAATGCGGTTGATTATAAATGTAGCACGTAATAGGTACATGATGAACCCAATAGTGCTAGGATTCAAAAACAACGTGGTTAGAAATAGTGCATTCACATTGTATGCTGAAAAACTTTCTGATAAAAATAAGAATATTGAAGAATACTTGTTGCCACAGATTAATTTAATCAAGAAATAAATTTTAATAAATGAAATTAACGCTGTATGCTCACCACGCCTTAAATTAACTTTCTGAAGCAAAAACTAATTTAGGAAGCCATAGTTATTAATATAGCTTTGTGTAGGTGATTTTGAGTGCATTTGGCTATAACGATAAAAATTATTTTCCAAAATTTCTAACCAGCTTGATTATTTTAGTGTGTGAGTAAATTTAAAGATTACTCCCCCTAAGCAACGCCCTATTACAACTCTTAGTCCGATAGCTCCCCACACCTAAAAATGTTGATAGTTGATTTTCAAGTTGGTTTAATTATGAAAATAAAAAAAGGATTGACAACTTGTAAGAATTTTTATTACATTTGAAATAACATATGACTACAATCATACCAATCTACCCAAGATCGGGTTGCTTTGTATGATTTTGTCATACCTATATACTAGTTAGTGGCAATTAAACCAAACGACACGTAAAACGTCTAAACAAGATAAATTAAAATAAAAATGAGACAAATAATTTTACTTACAACATTTTTACTTACACTTATTTCGTGTAACAAAGATGACAATTCAACAACGATTGCTGACAAACCAAGTGAGCAAAAAACAGTAAACCTTACAGTTGACGGAAACGCAAGAAGTTTTATAGTATATCTACCGACTGGTTATAACAACGCAGGGAAAATGCCAATGATTTTTGCTATTCACGGAGGAAGTGGAACACCCGAAGGAATGATAAACATTGCTAATTTCAAAACTATTGCCGACAGAGACAAAGTTATTTTGGTGTATCCAGCAGGAATTCAAAATAATTGGAACGATGGAAGACCAACAACACCAAATCAATTAGGAATTAACGATGTTAGTTTTTTCAACCAAATGTGTGATTATATGATTGCAAATAATTCGGTTGACGGAACAAAAATCTATGCAACAGGAATTTCTAATGGTGGTTTTATGTCTTCACGTTTGGGCTGTGAATTAAGTAATAGAATAGCCGCTATTGCGGTGGACGCTGCAACAATAGAAGCGACAACAATAGCACCAAGTTGTAATCCAGGCAGACCAGTTCCCGCAATTTATATTCACGGAACAACTGACCCACTCGTTCCATTCACAGGTGGACAAATGTCCGCAGGAGGAACTGCGGGTGGTACAATTTTATCTCATTTTCAAGCCATAGACAAATGGGTAACAATTAATGGCTGTAACTCTACACCAACAATTACTGATTTACCCGACATTGCAAATGACGGAACAACAATAAAACAAAGGGTTTATTCGGGAGGTACAAACGGAAGCGAAGTAGTGAGTTACGTTGTTTTGAATGGCGGACATACTTGGCCACAAGGTTATCAATATTTGAATGAAGCCATTATTGGCAAGACGAGTCAAGATATGAATGCCTGTGAAGTAATTTGGGCTTTTTTCAAGCGGTTTAAAAGACAATAAAATATGAAAAAACTATTTCAGTTATTGTTTTTTTGCTTGGTAACAAATATTGTTTTCGGTCAAATTGATTACTCCAAAAATGGGCAGTATGAAGTAAATGTTTTGGAGTTTAAAAACAATTTAGATACAATTCGAAATCGAAATATTCCAATAAAAGTTCATTATCCTTTAGAAAAAGGTGTGTATCCATTAATAATAATTTCGCATGGTGCAGGAGGTGATTGGGATACACATTTTGCATTAGCTCATCATTTGGCAACGCATGGATTTATTGTTTTTTGCCTTGAACATATAGGAAGCAATACCAAAATGCTAAAACGAAGCATTCGGATTTTTAAGAACCTAAACGACATGATTCATGATGGCGAAGAAGTTTTAGGACGACCGAAAGATGTAAGCTATGCAATTAATCAAGCAATAATTTGGAATCAATCCAATGAATCATTAAAATACAAAATTGATACACAAAATATTGGTGTTCTAGGACATTCTTTTGGCGCATTTACCAGCATGGTAATAGCAGGAATGAAGCCGTCTTTGGATTGGTTAGAACCAAGAAGTAATTATGGAAAAGGACTTGGTAATGATATGAAAGACAAAAGAGTAAAAGCTTGTATTGCATTGTCGCCACAAGGAGTAGGAGAACCATTTTTTGTTAAAGAGAGTTTTTCTTCTCTAAGTACTCCCTTGCTTGGCATTTCGGGAACTAAAGATAAACAACAAGGAGGTTTACCTCCTATAAGTAGATATAATGCTTTTGATTATTGGAGCAGTACTGGAAACAATATTTTTATTTGGTTATCCAATGCACACCATTTGGATTTTACCGATAGTGATGGCGGAGAAACTCATGGAATAAATTCAAGAAACAGAAAAGAAGTTGAAAAAGTAGTAAGAGCAACTACTTTATTATACTTTAACAAACATTTGAAAAACGACAATACAGCCTCAACACTTATGACCAACGATGGTTTGAAACCCTATTTAAGCGGAGAAGTAAACCTTATGGAAGTAAGAAAAAAATAAGGCAAATAAGAAAAATTAACTGCCACTAACAGCGGTTTTGCAAAAGTGGGGCTTCAGTGCTAATTTGAACATTAGGAATTATAATAAACATTTGTGCTAAACTGAACATTTGTGCTTCGATTTCCCCACCTTCGCAAAGCCGCAAAACGTTGGCAGAAACCTTTTAAAAACGAAACGAAAAAAAATGAAAAAATTATTTATTTTATTATTGATTTTATTGAGTGGAATTTCATTTTCCCAAAAAATTATTAGTGGAAAATCAGTTGGCATAAGTTTATTAGGTTTAAATGTTGATTTTTCTTCAAAATATACAAAAGCAGAAATTACACATATTAATGGAGAAAAAGAATTTGGGTATATATATGGTTTTATTCAAAATAAAGCATTAAGTCTAAACATTGGAAATCCTTTTTCTTCAAGTTATAGCGATGCCCTAAATTTATCTGATAAATCGTTTAGTTTTAAAAAGGAATTGAACCAAAAAGCAGAAAATTTAAATAGTGAGGAAATTAATGAAGTTAGAATACTTAACGATAGTATAACTGTTAATCACTACAGATTAATGGATTTAGCAACTGTAAATTCTGATGGAACTATAAAAGATTTAAAAAAGAAAGCATGGTTACCATTCTATAGTGAAAATTTTATAAATATTTTTTCCTATGATGTTTATGAAGAAATAGAAGATTCGAGAGGAAATAGAACTGGAAATTTTGAAAAAGCAGCAACAATGATTTATCTAAATAATCCAAAAAATAATTTTGCAATTAATGTTATGGATTATGGAATTACTGATATTTTTAGTAAAACTAAATTGCTTACTAAATGGACAGGTGGTTTGTTAGAAGTGTTTAAAGATTGTCCACAATTCATAAATGCAAATATTAATGAAAAAAAAATATGGAATTTTGAATCAAAATATTTTGATATAGAAGAATTAGAAAAGACAAAAACAACAGAAATAAAAAGTGATAAAAGTCTGAAAAAAAATGAAAGAAATATAAAGTTAAATAATTTAGATTCTGAAATTCAAATCACACCTTATCTTAGAATGATAGAAGATTATAAAAATACATGTAAATAAGGCTTCTGCCAACAGCCGTTTCAAGCAATTGCGAGTTTTATGGGAAGTTCACTTTTATTTTTGTTTCATAATTTATTTTAAGTTCAAAACAAATACTAGCAATCAAAAGGTCTCCCTACAATCGTTTGCTTTGTTACGTTGGGCTGTTCCAGTCGCTTTTACAAGCTTCCATTCCACAGACCACTTGAAACCAAAACTAAGGGCAGTTATGAAAAATAACAGCCCTTTTTTGCTTTCTACGCTCCCAATCTTCACACGCGCACTCATTGCGTTCGTTAGAGCTACTTAATCCAACATACAGCTTCATTTCGTTGCTCTGCATTCAGCAGTATTGTTGTCTCTCGCTCTATGATTTTTCAGCGGTTGCTCCTATGTCTAGCAGTTGGGGATTTGCTCCACTATCGTTTTGCACTAAATTAAGGTACGCTAGGCTGATTTTTATTCATTCCCCAACGAAACGCTCTAAGTATTCCACATCACTTCGCTAAAGCTACGTTTTGTTCCCATCCTTAGGCTGCTAGTCATTTGCCGCAACACCGCATCTTGTTCCTCGAAAAATTCCATAAATTCCATTTTTCTGCGGTACAGCTGGGTGTTTAACTAACAAGAACGTTTTTGCATAACAGAAAAAAGGGGGCAAATTTATAGAAACCATCGCACTTCCAGTCAGTCATACTTCCTTCCATTCTCGTTTGCTGTTTTCTAAATTTGTAGCACTTTCTTTTTTCTCTTTTTTTGTTTTGGAAAAAATATGTTGAGATAATGTTTGGAACAAATCGATAAGTTTTTGATACATTTGTACTGTACACATTAAATAAATTTAAAATAGGTTTTTGTTCGTACACTGTTAGCACATTTATTGAAAAACTAAATAATAATCAGCTTTTACAGGGGTTAAATGTGATTTAAGACCTGCCTTCTAAGCAGGCGGTCGAAGGTTCGAATCCTTCTGCGTTCACTTAAACCAAAACCCTTTAGAGAAATCTAGAGGTTTTTTTTTATAGTTCGAAAAGTCAAATTAATTCTTTGTTCTTTTACTCTTTTCTGAGCCGGAATTTGATGTACCCAATGGTGTTGCAAAGCACCTCTCATTATCAGTAATGATCCAGAAGTTAATTCAAATTTATAATGTAATTCGGGATTTTGTTTGTGTTTGATATCAAATCTTCGGGTTTCACCGAGACTTACCGATGCAATGGTGGGATTTATACCGAGTTCCTTTTCATCGTCAGCGTGCCAACCCATTTTGTCATTCCCATTATTGTACAAATTTAATAATACACTAGTAAAGTCTTCATTAGGGATAAATTTTTCAATTTCATTTTTTATCTCTAATAATTCATTGGTCCAAATTTCAGGAAAACAAGTAATCCCCGAATAGGAATAATTGAAACCTTCATAACCATACCAGGCTGTTTTTCTTGGAACTGGGAAGGTTTTTCCATAAAACTTAACTTCTTCTTGTTTCCAATTAATGTTATTTTGTAACAATTCAAAGTAATTTTTGGCTTCTGATGAAGTGAAAAAGTTTCGCATGAATAAAATTTCACCATCTTGTAATGAAATTGCTTCAAATGTTTTTTCTTGTCCTTCTGTCGAGAATAAATCCATAACTAATTATTATAATCGAAACTGAATTTACAAATGTCTAATTTATTGTATTTCAACCTTATATTTTTGATATTGGTTCACGACAATAGTAGCTTTTAAATCATACATTAAGTTATACAATCCAAAGAAGGTACGGTTCATATATATGAAATGTTTCGATCCTCGATTACCGTTCATCTTTCTAATATTGGTATCTTTTGCAAATCGTTCTCCTAATTTAGCGATGTTTCCAAAAAATTCAGGGTTAGAAAAATCAAAATATTCTTCTTGAAACGGCAAAGTAAATAAATACATTAAATCGTAAAACATAGTGGTGAAATACTCCACTTCTTCTTTAGTATCATCTGTTCTTAAAATTTCAAGTTCAAAAAGTTTTTCTTTAAACAACTTCGAATTATCGATAACTTCCTTATTAATTAATTCAAAATAAGGAATATAGAAATCATTTGGTATTTGCTTCATGCATCCAAAATCGAGTGCTATAAGTTGGTTGGCATCGTTTACAAGAAAATTTCCAGGGTGAGGATCAGCATGTACTTTTTTCAAAATATGTATTTGATACATATAAAAATCCCACAAGGCTTGTCCGATTTTGTTTGCAACATCCAAATTATTATTGATTGATGTAAACTCAGATAGGTGAATTCCAGTCATCCAATCCATTGTAATAATTCTCTCAGATGAAAATTCTGGATAATATTGTGGAAAAACTAAATTCTCAATCTTTTCACAAGCTTTTACTACTTCTTGACTTTGTTTTAATTCTAAAAGGTAATTCGTTTCCTCGATTAACTTGTCTTCAACTTCTTTAAAATACTTGTCAGAATCCTTTCCTTGAAGATTAAACATTCTAATTGCTATTGGTTTAACCAAAGCCAAATCGGATGAAATACTATTAGCAACTCCAGGATATTGAATCTTTACCGCTAAAATCTTTCCGTTTTTCTCTGCTTTGTGGACTTGTCCAATACTAGCCGCATTAACCGAATTAGCATTGAATTCATCGAAAATTTCATATGGTGATTTACCGAAATTGTTATTAAACGTTTTTAAAACCAAAGGAGCAGATAGGGGTGGAACTGAAAATTGTGATAGTGAGAATTTTTCAACATACGCTTGTGGAAGAAAACTTTTGTCCATACTCAACATTTGAGCGACTTTAAGCGCACTTCCTTTCAAGCTTTTCAATCCGTCATAAATATCTTCAGCATTATTTTCATTCAGTTTATCCTTACTTAAATCAGAATTAACCATTTTTTCTCCATAATACTTGAGATAGTTAACTCCAACTTTTGCGCCTGTTTGTACTAATTTTGTTGCTCTTTGAATTTTTGATGTTGGAATGTAGTCTATAGTTTTCATTATTTTGAATATATTTTTTCTTTAAATAAGAATTTTCCAAAATCGATTAAACTATCTAGTGGTGCAACATTCATTAATTCAAATGCAGTATTTATTGATTTTTCAATGTAAATATCTGTTTTTTCTAATGCTGGAGAACTGTCGTCCATCCAAAATTTCATTGTCAACAATAATTGAAACCAAAAGGATTCTTGAATTGCTTTTTCTTGAATATTCTGAAGTTTTTCTTGTTTTGTTTTTATGTCTTCAGTTATTGTATTGGATACAAATTCTAAATAACTTGTTCTTAAATGGGATAATTGCATCAAGTTTTTAAGTTGGTTACCAGACTCTTTTAATGTCAGTAAAACGTAACTTCTATTGGCAGTTAATAATTCAAAAAATGTAAAATTGAAACTTAATATTTTACTTCTCATGTCATAGGTTTCGTAATCTTTATCTTTATGTAAAAGCGCGATTGTTTTTTCATAAAACATATTGAAAATCTCTTTTTCGATGCTTTCAATTGTTCCAAAGAAACCGTAAAACTCTTTTTCGGTTATATTATTAATTTTAGAAAATTTGAAAACCGATTTTGGCTTTTCATTATGTTCTAATACATAATCCATATACATCGATACAATTTTGTCTTTTGAAAGTTCAGATTTTTTAGTTGCCATTTTTATAATTATTTTATGAGTGTAAAGGTAAATAATGTTTAATTATTTTCTACTTTTGTTAAACAAAATAATTTGTTAAATTTTATTATTTCAAAACAGATGAAGAAAGTTGTTCCAGATAACGTAGTTTTTACTGATGACAAAGGTTATAATGCTAGTTTATTGTCTTATCCAACGAATGTAGGAGCACCAGTTATTCATATTGATAATTTAGTTTCTTGGAAAAGTAGAGGGATTAGTAATGTAAATAAGCAATTTGAAAGTAAATTCAATGAACTAAGAGTGCAATACGAAAACCTAATGAAGGAATTTGAATACAATGAATTGGTTTATAATGCTAACTTTTCATTTGAACCCGTTATAGGAGAAATTTATCATTTGTATAGAGGAGAGGATGGAATTAATTTCTTGTCTTTAATTTCTCCATCAGAGTGGAATAAGGAGCACCTTGGTACATTCCAATTGAACAGTGATAAAAAATGGATAATAATAGAATAAAATACACTTTCTAAATGAAATTAAACTTCAATTCGGAATCCATAATGTCTTTGGACAAAAACAAACGTGTTCAATTAATTAATAGTTTAGGAGGTTTTAAAAGCGTTTCTTTGATTGGAACTTCTGATTTAGAAGGGAATACGAACCTAGCCATTTTTAGTTCTATTTTTCACATTGGAGCCAATCCACCACTAATTGGTTTGATATTTCGCCCCTCACCACCAGAACGAAATACCTACAATAATATAATTGATACCGGTTTTTATACTATAAATCATATCAATGAATCGATTTATCGGCAAGCGCATCAAACCTCTGCAAGATACGACCAAACGGAATCTGAATTTGAAATAACCAATTTGAAACCCGAATATAAAGATAGTTTTTTTGCTCCTTATGTAGCAGAAAGTAATATTCAATTGGGAATTGAATTTAAAGAACAGATAACTATTCCGATTAATAATACCACCATGATCATTGGTGAGATAACACAAATTTATATTCCCGAAAATTGTCTTTCTGAAGATGGATTTGTTGATATTGAAAAAGCAAATTCGATTACTTGTTCAGGCCTCGACAGTTATCATAAAACAGTTCAATTGGACAGATTGAGTTATGCAAAACCAAATCAAGAAATCACCTCAATCAAATACTAATGAAAGGAGTTAAAAAGCAAAATTTACCTAGTAAAACCTGCGTAGTATGCAACAAACCGTTTTCGTGGCGAAAGAAATGGGAAAAGGTTTGGGAGGAAGTCAAATATTGTAGTGATAAATGTAGAATGAATAAGTAAAATGAAAAAGACATTACGATTAATTCTTGGTGATCAATTGAATAGCAATCATTCTTGGTTCAAATCTGTAGATGATTCGGTGACTTATGTAATGATGGAAATCAGGACGGAAACTGATTATACTCAACACCACATCCAAAAGGTAGTTGGGATTTTTGCCGCAATGCGAAATTTTGCCCAACAATTAAAATCAAACAATCATAATTTGATTTACTTTCATTTGAACGATGAAAATAATCTTCAATCCTTTCAAAGCAACATACAATCATTAATTTCAATACATCAATATACCAACTTTGAATACCAACTCCCTGATGAATATAGAGTTGATGAGGATTTAAAACTACTTTGTAATGCTATTTCTATATCCAGTATATCAGTAGATTCAGAGCATTTTTTTACAACAAGAAATGAATTAGGTGCTTTTTTTGAAGGTAAAAAAACTTTTTTAATGGAGAGTTTTTACCGCGCCATGAGAAAAAAACACAATGTATTAATGGAAGGCGATCAACCTCTTACCGGAAAATGGAATTATGATAGCGATAATCGAAAGAAATTACCAAAAGATCACAAGCCAACTTCACCGTTAGTTTTTAATAATGATGTTTCTGATATTCTAATTGAAATAAAAAAAACAGATATAAAAACTATAGGATCAATAGATTCGAATAATTTCCTTTGGCCTATAAATAGGGAGCAATCACTTGAATTATTAGACTTTTTCGCAACTGAATGTTTGCCTTTATTTGGTAGTTTTCAAGATGCGATGTCCCCGAACGAATGGTCGATCTATCATTCCCGAATTTCATTTTCGATGAATATCAAATTGATTTCTCCAAAAGAAGTCATTGAAAGAGTAACTAAAGAATGGCTGGTACGTTCTAATGAAATTGAGCACCATCAATTAGAGGGTTTTGTTAGACAAATTATAGGTTGGAGAGAGTACATGCGTGGGATATATTGGAATGAAATGCCTAGTTATGCTAATTTAAATTATTTCAATAATTTAGAAAAATTACCTTCTTGGTTTTGGACAGGCAATACTAAAATGAACTGTTTGAAAGATGCAATAAATCAATCATTGAACTATGGATACGCACATCACATTCAAAGATTAATGATAACAGGAAATTTCGCATTATTAGCTGGTGTCCATCCTAATAAAATAGACGCTTGGTATTTAGGAATTTATATAGACGCATTTGAATGGGTTCAAATTACCAATACGAGAGGAATGAGCCAATTTGCAGATGGTGGAATTGTGGGCACTAAACCCTATGTAAGTTCAGCATCCTACATTGATAAAATGAGCAATTACTGCGGAAGCTGTTATTACAAAAAAAGTATAAAAACGGGAGATAAAGCCTGTCCTTTCAATAGTTTGTATTGGAATTTTTATGATAAAAATGAAAGTAAATTGGCAAAAAATCCACGGATTGGGATGATGTATAATGTTTGGAGAAAAATGAAACCCGAAGATAAAACGGCGTTACTTGAACAAGCTGATTTTTATTTAAAAAACATAAATAATTTATGAGAACTATTGTAGTTTGGTTTAAAACAGATTTACGATTACTTGATAATGAAACGCTTGTAAAAGCAATTGCTCAAAGTGATGCAATCATTCCAGTTTATTGTTTTGATGAATCTCATTTTACAAAATCCGAATTTGAATTTCAAAAAACGGGAAATTTTAGAGCTCAGTTTCTATTAGAATCATTAATAGATTTAGATAATAATCTTCGGGAATTGGGATCTGGATTGGTTATTGTAAAGGGTAAACCCGAAGTTGAAATTCCAAAAATTGTTAGTCAATATAAAGTAAACAAAGTAGTTGCAAAACGTGAAGTTGCTTTTGAGGAACGGCAAACGGAATCGAAAGTACAAGAAGCACTTTTTAAATTAAAATGTGAGTTTCAAACTTTCAGCACAAGTACCTTATATCACGCTGAAGATTTGCCTTTTTCCATAAAAGATATTCCAGATGTTTTTACCAATTTCAGAAAGAAAACAGAAAAAGATGCAATAATTAGAACTTCGTTTGAGTCTCCAATTCAAATTAAATCTCCATCGATTGAACCGACAATATTTCCAACAATGGAGGAATTAGGTTTGAATTTTCAACAAATAGATCCCAGAGCTGCAATATTGTTTAAAGGTGGTGAGTCAAAAGCTATTGAAAGATTAAATCACTATTTCTTTGAAACCAATTGTATTTCAAATTATAAAGAAACTCGTAACGGATTGATAGGTGAGGACTATTCCTCAAAATTCTCTGCTTGGTTGGCTTTAGGCTGCATTTCTCCTAGATATATTTATCAAGAATTAAAAAAATATGAAACAGAATTTGGTGCTAATGATTCTACTTATTGGTTGGTTTTTGAGTTGTTATGGCGAGATTATTTTAGATTTATGATGAAAAAACACCAATCTAAATTTTTTCAATCAGCAGGAATTAAAAATAATAATACCCGAAAAGTGAATTATGATAGTCAAAACTTGAAGGATTGGATTGAGGGAACAACTGGAATTGATTTTGTCGATGCCAATATGATTGAACTCAAACTCACTGGTTTTATGAGTAATCGAGGCCGTCAAAATGTTGCTAGTTATTTATGCAATGACTTAAAATTGGATTGGAGGCTAGGCGCAGCTTATTTTGAGCAACAATTGATTGATTATGATGTATGCAGTAATTGGGGTAATTGGGCCTATTTAGCAGCCGTTGGAAATGATCCGAGAGATAATCGTTATTTCAATATTGAAAAACAATCCCAGACTTACGATAAAAATAAAGAATATAGAAATTTATGGTTGAACAAATCGTAGCTTATTTTCTTCAATTTTATTTATTAATCTTCCTTTTGAAATTAACAAAATGTATTTTTTTTGAAGATGTAGATTTATACTTAATAATAATTTAAAGTAATAATTTCCATTTATTACTTTCGTATTAAAAGTAATTTCATATATTTGAATTAATATTAATTTAAACCCCTCAATTATGAAATTTACATTTTCTGTTTTACTAGCTTCAATTTTATTTGTTTCTTGTAAATCCAATTCTGACTCAGCTTCAAATGAAGCATTTGAAAAAAATTCAAAAACCGTTTTGGCCTATATGAATGGCGTTCAAAATGAAAAAATTGATTATTCTGGTTTTTCAAAAGATTTTAAATCACTTGGAACAATATTTGGTTCAAAAGACACCATTTCTTTAGAAGAATTTAAGGAAGGTGATAAAATGATGTTAGCTAAATTTAATTTTAAATTAATTGGTGGTGAACCAATATTTTTACCAGGAGTAAATTCACAAACAAAAATGCCTGATGGATCGGTTCGTAATTATTCCACTTGGGAAATCAGTACTGAAAAAACAGATTCTACTGAAGCGAAAACTGCTAAATTTAAATTGTACCAGTCGTATGATTTTGATGCAGATGGTAAAATTTTATACGAACAATCATATGGAGATATTACTGCTGTTATGATGTATTTAACTAGCAAATAATTTTAAAATAAAAGATTATGAAATTAAATTTAAAATTAATTTGCTCAGCTTTTGTAATTGCTTTTTCATCAATAACATTTGCACAAAATCCAAGTTCTGCTGGTAAAATTTTCAGCGAAGGAAAAGATAAAGGAAAACAATATATACTAGGTAGCGATAAATCTATGAATATTGTTTTAGAAAGTATGAAAGCCTACAATTCAAATGACACCAAAAAAGAGTTGGCTTTTTACTCAGAAAAAATGGTTAAAGAAATTAGCGATTTTAATGCTAAATGGCATAAATCTATGAAATCATTAAACCAACAACCTATCGCTTTAGTTCCGCTAAAGGTAAAAGGTTCTAAGGAGGATGTTGTTTTTGCAATTTCTCAAGAAGATCGTTTATGGAAAAATGGATCTAAGCAAAAATTATATCTTTTTGAGTTATATACTGTAAACAAATCAGGAAAAATCACCGATTTCAAACAATTTCAAAACCTACCAAGCACCAATGAATTTGGTTTAACCGATGGAGGAAAATTTTTCATGAAAGACAGTACAGCAACCTTTACATTTACAAATAGAGGTGAAGTAGAAACAATCGAAAAGATGGCAGCTTCATTCAATAAATTGGACGGTGAAACCTATTCTAGTTTTTTTGCTGATTCTTTAAAATACTATCATTCAAATGGTAGTGTTGAAAAAATATCAAGAAAAGATTGGGTAGGATACATTAATAAAATGAAGTCTGCTACCTGGAAAATAAATGGAATTGTTCCTATTAAAATTTCGGATACTGACCCAGTTTCAGCAATAATTGTTAATTCAAATATGAAATATGTGATGAAAGATGGTTCTACAAGTAATAGAAATCAAATGCTTCAATATTCATATGATTTAAATGGTAAGATTACAAGTGTAAACAGTTTTGGTAAAGATGTAAATCCAATTTCTGAAAAGGATAAAATGGCCAAAATAAAACAAGAAATTATTGCATTAGAAAAAAACTGGGACACTTATTATAATTCAGGTGATTTAAACAGCTTGTCTGATCTTTATGCAGAAAACGCTGTTAGATTACCTAATAATCAAACAATTATTTCAGGAAAAGAGGCTATTAGAAAAGCTATGGAAGTAGAACTTGTGGCAAATAAGAAAAAAGGAATATCTAGCACAAGCGAAACTATAGATGTTTTTGGCGATGAGAATACTGTTACTGAAATTGGCACCACAACTAAAAAAGATGCTTCTGGAAAAGTAAAAAGTACCGGTAAATACATGACCGTTTGGAAAAATGTAAATGGTAAATTTGTTACTATCAGAGAAATGTGGAATGATGATTCTAAATAATTATTTCAATTCTATTAGTATAAAAAAAGAGCAGCTTGATAGTTGCTCTTTTTTAGTTATAAATAAAATGTTGTAATTAATCAATAATCTATTTATGTCCTCTTAATATTTTCCACTCAATAACTCACCACCAATAGCTGATTTGGCTTCGATTCCGAGTTTTTTCATCATTTCATAGGTAGTACAAACTGCTGCAGAAGTTACCGGAATTCCGATTTCTTTCTGGATTAAATCAATTGCTTCTAAAGACGGCATTTGCACACAGGCAGAAGCTACTAATACATCAACTCCTTCCAGGTTCAAACGCTTATAAATTTCCAGTAAATTCATTGGATCTTGTGCGGCAACTTCTAAATTGTCCGGTATTTCCAATGCAATGGAATCGACTACTTCAAAACCTTGGTGTTCGATGTAATCAACTACCATATCGGTTAACGGTCGCATATATGGTGTAATTACAGCCACTTTTTTGGCACCTAAAACTTTCAATCCATTAATTAGCGCACCAGCAGAAGTTACAATTGGAGTAGGGAAGTCGTTGGCGATAGTTTCCTGATGTAAATTCACTTCCGACACACAGTGATAACCGCGACCCATACTCATAATGGCTACCAAACAAGCATAACCCATTACGTCAACATGAGCATCAGAAAGTTCTTGTGCACATTTTAAACTCATGGCATCCATGGCTTCGAGTTCTTCTTTAGTTACTTTTTTCATTCGCATTCTACTGCTGTGAAAAGTAAATCGCTCGGGTAAAATCGTTTCACGAGATCGAAAAATAGCTGGTATTTCAGTTTCCATCGTCACATTGGAAGACGGAACTATTTGTCCTATTCTGTATTTTTTCATGATTTTTTATTTAACCGCAAATTTTTAATCTTTTAATTTGATAAAGTTTTGCATTAATTGATCAAAATCTGTGTTTGATTTAGGTTCATTTTTAAAACTTAAATTAAGTATTAATGGTTGATTATTAACTATTCCAGAAGCCAATACTTTATATTTTAAATTGGTGTTTTTTATTTTATAAATTTTCCCTTTAAATATTGATCCATTAGATAAAAAACTGATTTCTGAGATTTCTTTTGCTTTAGTTTGATCTTCAAATTGTTTTATTAATTGATATTGTACATTTTGATCAAACATCTCTTTTGAAAGATATAACCACTGAGCCGAAAAATTATCATTTTCAATTTCGTATTCTGAATTAGCAATATAATTTGCAGGAACTTGAATTTCAATGTTAGCATAATTCACTTTTTTAATAATGGTATTTTGTGAATAGGTGTTTAAACAAATAAAAATGAAAGTAATTAATGTTATTTTGAATTTCATAATTATATTTCTTTTATTGTATTTCTTATCGTTCCAATTCCTTCAACGGTGCATTCTACAACGTCTCCATCATACAACCATTCCTGTGGACTTCTTCCAGCACCAACTCCAGAAGGTGTTCCTGTGGCAATAATATCTCCAGGTTCTAAAGTGAAAACCGTACTCAAATCATTAATCAAATCATTGATATTGAATAATAGAAATTGGGTGTTGGAGTTTTGTTTTTCAATGCCATTAACAGTTAAAGACAAATTTAAATTATGTGGATTTTCAATTTCGTCTTTTGTAACTAAATACGGACCCATTGGAGCAAATGTATCTTGACCTTTCGAAACAATCCATTGTCCTTCACGACGGCAATCACGTGCCGAAATATCATTAATAACGGTGTATCCAAAAATACAATCCATCGCAGTTTCTTTAGGTACATATTTTCCTTTTTTACCAATGATCACAGCCAATTCTACTTCCCAATCCAATTGCTCGGTAAGTTTGGTATTTTTTATAATTTCGGTATTGGTACCTGTAACTGTTGTTGGAGGTTTTGAAAATATAATAGGTTTTTGAGGTAATTTCCCTGTGGTATCTAATGTTCTAGCGCTTTCGGCAACGTGTTCGGTATAATTTAACCCAATACCGATAATGTTTTTTCTTGGTTTTTCGATAGGAGCAAGAATCGTAATTTCGTCAAATGAATAACTGATTTCGGCCAGTTCTGCAGGATTAGCATCTTCAACTAAAGAATTGATTTCTTCAATAACTTCAATTCCCATATCTATTAATTCTAACATAGAATATGGTAAAGGAAAATTAGAAATATCCCCGAAATCTTCCATATCAACCACCTGATTGTTATGAATAAATCCCAATCTGGATTCTGATATTTGTGTTTTGTAAGTAAGTAATTTCATAATTATTGTTTAACCGCAAAGTTTATTATTTTGATATTTTCATTGACATTGCCATTGCCATTGAAATTGCTATTGTTATTGAACTTCTTGAAACCCACCATTTTCTTCCAATTCTCGAGATTGAAACAACCCTAAACTTTCAATGACCGGTAAATCGTTAAATGAAAAAAGACAAGCATCTTCGGTTTCAGAAAGATTCACATGTTCATGCCAAGCCCAACTTGGAACACAGAAAATATCTCTTGCTGCCCAATCGAAACGTTTTCCATTAATAATTGAATAACCACGACCTTTAGCACATTGGTATACAAATGAACCGGTATGTTTGTGCGCTTTTCCTTTGAATCCTGCAGGTAATAATTGCATTGCTGCTCCCATTGTTTGCATCACGTGTCCACCAGTTAACGGATTGGTATAGTGCATCAAAATTCCGTCAAAAGGATTAACTTCATTCACTATTGAAGTTTCAATTAAAGCTGGATATACGTTTTTCCATGAATATTTAAATAATGGCGAATAAGGTTTATCCCAAGTTTGATCTGCAGGAATTAAGCCAGCACAACCAAAAGTAATTGGGGAATTATTTACCGGTTTAGTCAACGGTTGTTTACCATCATAAACGGCATAATCATTTGCTTCCAAAGCGTTTACTAACGGAATATCCAAACCATCTTGCCAAATACACGTTTTCCCATTTTCATCAACGCCATGTTCGTGCCAAGTAGAATTAGGAGTAATAACGAAATCATTGACTTCGAAAGTGATTTTGTTTCCATCAACTACCGTGTAACCACCTTCGCCTTCCATAATAAAACGGAGCGCAGAAGCTTTGTGTTTGTGAGCAGATGTACTTTCTCCAGGACGTGTCACTTGGATTCCAGTGTATAACCAACCCACAGCAGCGCTGACATCTTTACGATTGTCATTTACTAAATAAACCACTCGACGTCCTGCTTGTTCTGGAGTAACCAATTCCGATGATTTCAAAACCAATTCGCGTAAATCGTCATATTTCCATAACATCGGAACAGAGGAGGAGCGAGGTTCCCAAGGTTCAATATCATTAGCAACGGTCCATAAAGCACCAGCACCTAATTGTTCTAATTCATTATAATAAGCTTCTAATTCAGGTGTGTCTTGAACTCTAGCTCTTCCTAATTGGTCGTCTGAATGTTTTGCTTCCATAGTTTATTGTTTATTAAACTGGTCGTGATTGTCTATAAAAGTGATATTTCTTGTTGGCGCTGTATTTACTCGCAAATCAAAAATGTCAAATCGGTTGTAATGTCCTAAAATATCGTGCATTTGTTTCGGCTGAATACATTTTTCCAAATCGATATCAGCATAAACAATTCCTTCTTCATCGATTAATGGCGTTCCAATTGCTGCACCATTAGGACCTATAAATCCTGAAAAAGCAGAGTTTTTACGTGTTAATAATTCATCTACATTCGGAACATCTTCTCTAAGTGCATCTTTAATTTCTTCAGAAATAGTCGAGCATGAAACAATTGTAAATAGTTTTCCTTCAAATGAATGCGCGGCTGCACGAATTTTTATTGCTTCTGCCATATCATAATCGGGAGGTGCAACTGGCAACGAAATATAATTAGCAACGTGAATTAATTCGCCTTGAGCGAGCAATGCAAATCTTGCTAAAGTATTGGTGTTTTCTCCACATGCTAAAGTTCCAATTGGACCAATTTCTGTTTTATATACTTTTAATGAAGAGCCATCACCAGAAGTCCAAGTGAGTTTTTCAGCCCAAGTGGGTACTAATTTTCTATGTTTACCAATAAGATTTCCATTATTATCAATAATCAAATTGGTGTTGTAAATCTCACCAAAACTTGTTCCTTTTTCATTGATTCCAATAACTATATGTATATTGAATTCTTTGGCAGCATTACAAATTCGTTTTACTTCCGAACCATCAGCAGTTATAGCACTTTTGTATAATTTTTCATACCATTTACTTCCTTGAACGGGTGTCATAATCCAATTCCAATAAGGATAACCAGATACAAACACCTCTGGAAAAGCAATCAATTGCGCACCATTTTCAGCTGCTTCCTTTATAAAAGTAATAGCTTTATCAATCGTTTTGTCAGCATTTAGAAAAACTGGGGAAGTTTGAACTGCTGCAGCTTTGAATTTATTGAAAGTCATGATTTAATGGATTAAATATTTTTGCAATTTACTTTTAATTAAATCAGAAAAGGGTGCCGCTTTGATAGAACTTCTATTTTCAGCAAAAGCAACATTCACCAGTGTAACTTCGCCTTCAAGGCAAATCGCTTTTTGACTATTTTCAAATTTGAATCCACATAGAAGTGAAGAACCACCGATATTTTTTATCCAAAAATACTTGGTTAGTACTTCACCCAAACGTGCAGGTTTCATAAATTTAACTTTTAAATCAACCGTTGGAATTCCTCCAGTTTCATGCATTTTATTAAAAGGCAAACCTAGTGCTTCATCATAAAAATCTTCAACAATGCAATTTAGCATTTCGAAATAACGGGGATAAAAAACGATACCAGCGTAATCTACATGTTGGAATCGAATTTGTTCTTCTTTAATAAATGGTTGATTCATATTATTTCAATTTAAATCGTTGTATCTTTCCTGTTTCTGTTTTTGGTAAAACGTCATGAAATTTAATAATCCTTGGATATTTGTATGGAGCAGCTACTTGTTTGAACCAATCTTGTATTGATTTCGCCAAATCTTCATTTGCGGAAGCTGGATTTTTCAATACTATATTTGCACAAACTAGCATTCCACGATTTTCATCAGGAATACCTACAACGGCACATTCTAGAATTTCATCGTGAGTCAAAAGTACGCTTTCTACTTCAATTGCCGCAATATTATACCCCGAAGAAATAATCATATCGTCGCCACGGGCAATGAACCAGAAATAGCCATCTTCATCTTTTTTGAAAATATCACCGGTTAAATTCCATTTGTTTTGTACGTATTCCTCTTGTTTTTCAAGTCGATTCAAGTACTTGCAACCTGTAATTCCTCGGACAGCTAATTTACCAATTTCATTATTGCCAACTTCATTTCCATTATCGTCTACAATTTTAGCTTCGTAACCGTAAATAGCTAATCCAGTGGCTCCAGGCTTCATATTTTCTTCATTCGAAGATATAAAAATATGAAGTAATTCGGTTGATCCAATACCATCAATAATCTTAAGTCCCGTGGCTTTGTGCCAATCTTCCCAAACTTTTAAAGGAAGATTCTCACCAGCTGAAACACATTTGCGTAAGCTGGAAATATCGAAATCAGTAACTTTTTGAGTAATCATTCTCCAAGCCGTTGGCGCTGTAAAGCAAATAGTGATTTTAAAATCTTGAATCGCTTCAAGTAATATATCTGGGGATGGTTTTTCAATTAAAAAGGTGGAAGCTCCATAATAAAATGGAAATAAAACCAAGCCACCCAAGCCGAATGTAAATCCTAATGGTGGACTTCCTGTGAAAATATCGTCTGCTTTTGGTTGTAAAGCATATTTTGGAAAGGCTTCACAAATCAATAAAATATCTTTGTTATAATGGGCGGTCATTTTTGGCAAACCCGTTGTTCCTGATGTGAATCCTATAATCGAAACCGCTTCCGCAAATGTGGGAAAGTTTGAAAATTCGGTTGGTTTTGAAGCCATTAAAACTTCTAATTCCGATTTTTTTTCATTCGATCCATCAAATGTACAAACCGATTTTAAATAAGGCGATTTTACTAATGATAACGCTTCTTCCAATCGTAAATCGCAAAAAGCATGGGATATTTCAGCACAATCAACTATGGTTTCCAATTCTTTTTCTCGAAGTAAAGGCATGGTTGCGACGACAATTCCACCGGCTTTTAGAATTGCAAACCAACAAGCTACAAACATTGGATTGTTTGCAGAACGAATCAAAACGCGGTTTCCTGAAACTAATCCTAATTCATCTACTAATACGTGAGCAATTTGATTTGATTTATCATATAAATCTTGATAAGTCCAAGTTTCATTAAAAGTTCGTATTGCCCCAGAATTCCCTCTACCTTCCTTAATATGATTGTCTAAAAGACGTTCAACGCAATTTAAACTAGGTTCCAATTCGAAATTCGGATTATTGTAAATGTAATCTGGCTGAAATTGTTTGTCAGGCAAATGAATGTGGGCAAATTGGTCTTGGTACTTCTTCATAAATTAGGAATTTTTACTTTCTACAATCTATTTTTTAGGACTATGACTTTCAGGTTTTAATGCTTTTTTCATGCTCTCCAGGGCATTTCTTTCGGCTGCTTTGTAAGGATATAAATGAGAAATTCCTGGCAAATATTGATTTGGAATTGAAGTCGTTTTATATTGTTCATAGGCTTCTGCATTTCTAACAAAATTAGCATCCAATAATAAAGGACTTCCAAGCGCTACTAAATCGGATCGACCGTTTAATAAAATAGTATTTATTTGATCAATATCTTGAATGAATCCTGTTGTTATTGTTGGAATACCAACAGTATTTCTAATCGCATCAGAATAGGGGGTTTGCCACATTCTACCAATTAATGGCTTCTGGTTTTCGACAGTATTTCCTGTTGATACGTTGATTATATCAGCACCAGCATCTTGAAAAGCTTTTGCTATTTCTAAAACATCCTCTTCGGAAATACCGTTTTCAGCCCAATCAATAGCAGAAATTCTTACCGACATTGGTTTTTCTGGATTGAAAGCCTTTCTCATTTCTGTAAAAACTTTTATAGGAAATTTTAATCTGTTTTCTATGCTTCCGCCAAATTCATCTTTACGAATATTGGTAAGTGGAGAAAGGAAAGAAGCCAATAAAAACCCATGATGCGCCTGTAATTCAATCATATCAAAACCGGCATTATCAGCGTTTATTGTTGCTTGGGTAAATTCAGAAACAATTTGATTCATATAATCAATTGTCATTTCTTTTGGAACAGCATTTTTAGATGAAAAGGCGATTGGAGAAGCTGAAATCAAATCCCAATTGTCTTTTTCTAAAGGAATATTGTTACCAACAGACGGAAGATTTAGCGCCCCTTTTCGGCCAGAATGTCCTAATTGAATTCCGATTTTAGATTTACTATTTTGATGAATAAAATCAGTTATTTTTTTCCACTCAACTACTTGATTTTCATTCCAAATACCAGCACAACCTAAAGTAATACGTCCTGTTTCAGAAATAGCTGTCATTTCGGTTAATATTAAACCTACACCGCCGGTAGCTCTGGCTCCGTAATGAACTAAATGCCAATTGTTGACCAACCCGTTTTCAGCAGAATATTGTCCCATTGGAGACATCACAATTCTGTTTTCTAATTTCATTTTTCTTAAATAGAATGGTGTAAAAGCAGCGGGAGTTTTTAAGTCAGAAATTCCTTGTTTTAAATTGAATTCTGCTAAAACTTTTTCTGGGAAGGAAGCGTCACGAATCGCTAAATTCTCAAAAGTTACTTTTTTTGATCGCGTCATGCATCCAAATGCAAATTGCTGAAAATCATGTTTCGCATTTCGATCCATATTTTCAAACCAATCCAAAGAAACATTAGCAGCATATTGAATCATTTCGACTCTATTTCGTCTTGATTTTTCATATTTATCAAATGCTTGTGGAATATCGTTCGGAAATTCAATTAAAGCATCCGCTAAACCAATTGCGCATTCCATGGCTAATTTTGTTCCTGAACCAATAGAATAATGAGCTGTAGCTTTAGCATCGCCAAGTAAAACAATAGTATCGAAATGCCATTTTTCGTTAGTAATTGCAGGAAATTTACGCCAGTGTGATTTATTTGAAATTAAAGGATGTCCGTCCAATTCCTCTTTAAATAAATTTGATATTTTTTCAATTGTATCTTGTTCATTTTCTACTTCAAAACCGGCATTTTTCCATGTTGCATCCGAGCATTCGAAAATCCAAGTACTCATTCCTTTTTCATATTGGTAGGAGTGAGCCACAATCATTCCGTAAGGAGTATTTCTGAAGAAATAGGTAAACGCATCCAAGGGTTTTGTTGAACCTAGCCAAACAAATCGATTTTTCTTTAATTCAATTTTAGTTCCAAATTCCTTAGAAAATTTCGTTCTAATTTGACTACCAATTCCGTCACAAGCCACAATAACATCTGAATCACTGTATTTTTTTAGGTCATCCACATTTTGTTCAAAGTGAAGATTTACACCTTCTTCGATGCATCTTTGTTGTAGTAATTGCAATAATGTTTTTCTTGAACAACCACAAAATCCATTACCTGAAATTCGTACAATTTCACCATCACGAGCAACATCTAAATCGTCCCAATAGGCAAATTTACTTCGGATTAATTCATATGATTTAGGATCTCGGGTTAAGAATTCACTTAAAGTTTCATCTGAAAAAACAACACCAAATCCAAAACTATCATCTGCTTTATTGCGTTCATAAATATCAATTTGACAATTTGGAATTGCCTTCTTCAATAAAATTGAAAAATACAAACCACCAGGACCGCCACCAATTACAGTTATTTTCATGTTATCTTTTTATTGAAAAAATATCTCCTAATTTTGAGTAATTAGAACCAGCCAAACGCGCAATTGGTTTGTAGGTTTCTAAATTAATTTTATAATTGTCTAATAAAACACTTTCATCAATATGAAACAAAACAATTTTTCCAATTACAATTGTTGCTCCGCCCGTTTTTGAATTTTCCAATTGATAATGATGAACCATTTCGCATTCCATAGTGATTTTACATTCTTTCACACGTGGTGGTAAAACCAATGAAGACGCAATAGGAGTGAGGCCTGCCAATTCAAATTCACTTTCGTTTGCAGGAATAGCTTGTGAAGTCCTATTCATTTGTTCCACTAAATCTTCTGTAACCATATTTACAACAAATTGCTTGGTTGCTAAAACATTATTTAGCGTGTCTTTATTCGAATTATTGGAATGAACTGTTGAAAACATTACGTGAGGCGGATCATCACCAACCGCATTAAAGTAGGAAAATGGAGCTAAATTATTGATTCCGTCTTCGCTAATTGTTGAAATCCAACCTATTGGTCTAGGAATAACGATTCCAGTCAATAATTTGTAAATAGCGGTTTGTTCTAAATCTTGTGGATTGAATTGCATTGCGAATTATTTAATTACAAATTAAATAAAAAAAGGTAACAAATTGTAATGAAAATGATTTTTATTAATATTATTAATTACAAATTCACAAAAGATAAAAAATAGCATTTATTATGCGCAACTATTTTTTATCTTTGATAGTAATAAATAGGTTAAATACAAATAATATGAGTTACTATAAAATAGACAATTTAGAGCAATATTTCAAGCACTATAATAAATCTATTCGTGAACCGAGGAAGTTTTGGGGTAAAGTAGCCTCTGAGAATTTCACTTGGTACCAAGAATGGGAAAAGGTAATTGAATTTGATATGGCTGAAGCAAAAATTGAATGGTTTGTTGGTGCCAAAGTGAATATTGTAAAAAACTGTATTGACCGCCATTTAGCAAGGAAAGGGGAAAAAACAGCCATTATTTTTGAACCAAACGATCCAACTGAAGAAGCACAACATATTTCTTACAATGAATTGCATGAGCGAGTTTCAAAATTTTCCAATGTTCTAAGAGACCAAGGAATTGGAAAAGGTGATCGTGTTTGTATTTATTTACCAATGATTCCTGAATTGGCAATAGCCACATTAGCCTGTGCTAGAATTGGAGCAATCCATTCGGTTGTTTTTGCAGGATTTTCAGCATCTGCAGTAGCGGCGAGAATTAACGATAGTGAATGTAAAATGGTAATTACATCTGACGGAGGTTATCGAGGAAACAAAACTATTGATTTAAAAGGAATTATTGATGATGCCCTGGAAAATTGTCCATGTGTAGAAAAAGTATTAGTTGCAAAACGAACCAATTCTGAAATTTCTATGAAAACGGGTCGTGACCAATGGCTTCAACCGCTTTTAGACGATGCCTCAGATAATAATGTAGCTGAAATTATGGATGCTGAAGATCCATTATTCATACTTTATACTTCAGGATCAACTGGAAAACCTAAAGGAATGGTACATACAACAGCTGGTTACATGGTTTATTCCGCTTATACTTTTAAAAATGTATTCAATTACGTTGAAAACGATGTGTTTTGGTGTACCGCTGATATTGGTTGGATAACAGGACATTCCTACATATTATATGGTCCATTATTGAATGGAGCTACTACAGTTATTTTTGAAGGAGTTCCTTCATATCCGGATTTTAGTCGTTTTTGGGAAGTTATCGAAAAACATAAAGTAACGCAATTTTATACGGCACCAACTGCTATTAGAGCTTTAGCTAAAGAGAGTTTGGATTATGTTCAACGTTTTCCATTAAAATCATTAAAAGTAATTGGATCTGTTGGAGAACCTATTAATGAAGAGGCCTGGCATTGGTATAATGCACACGTAGGAGGGAAGCGATGTCCTGTGGTTGATACTTGGTGGCAAACAGAAACAGGAGGAATTATGATATCACCTTTGGCATTTGTTACACCAACCAAACCAACCTACGCTTCTTTACCCTTACCAGGAGTTCAACCTGTTTTGATGAATGAAAAGCGAAATGAAATTGAAGGAAATCAGGTGACTGGTAATTTATGTATCAAATTTCCTTGGCCAGGAATAGCAAGAACTATTTGGGGGGATCATAAACGCTATAAAGAAACCTATTTTACCGCCTTTCCAGGCAAATATTTCACCGGAGATGGAGCATTGAGAGATGAAACTGGCTACTACAGAATTACAGGTCGAGTAGATGATGTCATTATTGTTTCTGGTCATAATCTAGGAACTGCACCAATAGAAGATGCAATTAATGAACATCCAGCAGTTGCGGAAAGTGCAATTGTAGGTTTCCCGCATGATATCAAAGGGAACGCATTATATGGTTATGTGATTTTAAAAGAGATTGGTGAAAACAGAAACCATGAAAATCTAAAAATTGAAATCAATCAGTTAATTTCAGACCAAATTGGACCAATCGCTAAATTGGATAAAATCCAATTTGTATCAGGATTACCAAAAACAAGATCTGGTAAAATTATGCGAAGAATATTGCGTAAAATTGCTGAAGGTGATTTCTCAAATTTCGGTGATACGACTACTTTGTTAAATCCTGAAATAGTTGATGAAATTAAAAATGGAAAATTGTAATTTCTTATAATTATAAAAAGGCTGCCTAAATTGGCAGCCTTTTTTATTTTAAACCTAATCTGCTTTTTAGTTTCAAAAACAAAAGAGAAACGGTGTATGATAAATCTGGAATTGCGGTTTCTTCAATTATAGGCAACTTAAATTCATTACATAAATCGTCTATAGAGTAGGATTTATCAGAAGTGTCTTTGTATTTTTTAAACATTATTTCAATATCAATCGCATCGTTTTTTAATCGGCCACAATTCATTTTTTCAAGAGCAGCATTAATTAAATCAATCGATAAATTAATTTTATGACCGACCAAAACAGCATTTCCTAAAAACTCGATAAAAGCTTGTATTGCTTCTCGTTCTCCTAATTTTGGTTGTTTACTTTCAATAATAGCTTCATTTGAAAGACCATTTTCATGTAAATAAACGTATTGTAGTAAAACAACTTCAAAGAAATCACCAATATTTATTTTATCATTTTCAATTCCAACCGCACCAAAAGCTAAAATCACGTCTTTTTGAGGGTTAGCTCCAGAATAATCAATACTTAAGGCAACGTATCTTTGTGGTCGAGTTTCAAATTTTGTAAGATAATTCCTCCAAAATTCAGGATAATCTTTGTTAATATTTTTAATCCAATCTATCATAATTATGAAAACTGTGTAAGTTGAAAACTATCTTTAATTAGTTCTTCTAAATCTTTAATGGTATTTAAAGCATTCTTCAAATTCTCTTTATCTACTTTATTTAAATCTTCTAAGTTGATGAATTGTCCTGAGTTATCGTATCTTAAACCTTCAGTAGTTTTTATTTTAGTCAGTGATTGATAGGCTTCAGCACAATTCAAATAGATTTCAGAATTTTTCAAATCAACCATTGCAAGATGTTTAAATCTCATGTAAGTGTTATTTATACCACGAATATTATAACTGATGATAAATAACCTCGCACCATCAATCAACGGAAGTAAAGCTCTATTTTTAATATCAAATTTTCCTTTGTTTGGACCGGTTTCTTCAACATTTATTTTCTTGAAAAAACTTAAAGCCGGTGGTTTTCTTAAGGCATCATTACCTAAATAATCAAAGAATAATTTGTTTTTTCTTGTATTTACAAATATGATATCGGTAATCGCATCTTCAATCTTTTGTTCTCCAAAAGCTATTTCATAATCAAAGAAAATACTGCTAATATCATTGTTGATCTCACCAGGAATTTTCATCCAATTACTGTATTGCTTCATCCATTCCGTCATCGATTTACACCAAATCATATTACTTGCAGTATGACCATTTGGACAAGTAGGGTATCCTACAATTTCAAGATTTGATACCGTTTTCTTAGCTAATCGTAAAAAATAATTCTTAACATCACGGTATTTTTCTACAGCAACATCTTCAAAAACTAAAATACTGTCTTGATCGGTAAATAACAATTGCTCTTTACGACCTTGACTTCCGATGCTCAGCCATGCAAAACGTGCAGGAGGGGAGCCAATATCTAAAATTGCTAATTCTACAGCTCTTTTTATGATTGCAATATTTATTTCATTGGCAATATTGGTAATATGAGCTAAAGGTATGTTTTTCGATAATGAAGTGTAAATTAAGTCGGTTACTTTTGAACGAACATTTTTTAGTTCATTTGCAGAATGTGAGCGCTTAATTTCTTTAATAAAAACACCAGGATTACTCGCTTGAGAAACAATTAAATCATGCTCAGAAATTACACCTTTAATATCGGTTTGGTCTGATCCATCAACAGTTACACATAAATGACTCACGTTATTTTTTAATAATAATAATTGTGCTTCCGCTAATGAAACGTTTTCCGGAACAGTAATAACAGGTGAGGACATAATTTTATTTATTGGCATATTGATATCGACTCGTCCTGAGGCTACTTTAATCCTCATATCTGTATCTGTTACAATTCCAACAGGTATATTCAATTCAGAAATTATGGCGTTATCCACTAAATTATCCGTCATCAATTGTGCAACATCCTTAATTAGTGCATTTGGAGTTATTTTTAATGGAGACCTGTTGTAAGACAAAGTCTGAAAGTACTGAATTTCAGTAGGTTTAGAAGAAAAAGCAATATTGTCAGATAATAATTTTCCTTTATTTTCAATATCAGAGGGATTACTGGTATTGTTAGCAAAACTTTCCAATAGGAAATTCAATACTTCTGAATTTTGTGCTACAAAGGGTCTGAAAGTCGCAATAGGAATAGCATATATTATGGATTCTTCACGAGCTCTTGCGGTCATCATGTAATTATTTTTGGCAAAGAAAGGGCGCAAACCGAAAACGTCACCAGAAACACATTTATTTAATAATGTTTCTTCAGAATCAGAAATCACAAATAAATTCACAACTCCAGAATCAACCATATAAAAGCTATCGTGTAAAGTATCATTAATTTGAAATAAATCTTTATTTTTTTCAAGATTAATAATTTTGATACTCATAGCAACAATCGACAATTCTTCAATTGTTAGATTATTAAACGGTGGATATTGTTTTAAAAAGTAAGCAACGCGAGAGACGATTGTATTCATTATTGAATTGGAATATTAAATAGATGTGTAAATTTAAACTTAATTATTATATCACACAATAGTAGTGGTATTTATTAAATATACTATTTTACATAATATAAATTATAGTGTAAAATGTAATATGCAATAAATAGTGGAAAGTCTTGTATTTACGAGTATTTTAGTTGTTATTAGGTGATTATTTATTTTGAAGTAAATAATTAGCCAATAACTTTTCAATCAATTCCTCTTTAGTCAAATGATGGAAAACAGTTTTAATTTTATTCTTAAACTCAGGATCTAATTCGTGGTTTGGTTTGGTTTTAAAAATCTGTTTTGCCCATAACAATGTATTGTTTTCTTCAATACTATTTGCATTTGGCTTGTTCATTAAATTGAATTTAATTCCCAATTCTTTTTCAAATAACGGAATCTCGCTAACTTCTTCATTTTGAATAACGGTTAAAGACAATCCTTTTGCGCCAGCTCTAGCAGTTCTTCCGCTTCTGTGGACATAGGTTTCAAATGTATCCGGTAAATGATAATTAACTACATAACTAATTTCCTGAACGTCAATTCCACGCGCTGCTAAGTCTGTAGCTACCAATATATTAATGTGACCTTCACGAAATTGTCCCATGATTCTATCGCGTATTGGTTGTGTTAAACTACCATGAATTGCTCCAGATGAAAATCTATTGATAGCAAGGTTTTTGGCAAGTTTATTGACTGCAGCTTTTGTTTTACAAAAAATAATACCACGTTCACCTTCTTTTGAATTAAGAAAATGCATTAGAATATCTAATTTTTCTATAGGTTCTACAACTATATATTGATGTTCTATTCCTTGATTACCAATAGTTTCCATATTGGCGCTAACTTGAGTTACTTGTTTGGACATGTAATTCTGAATCAGCTGCTTGATTGGCCCTGGCATTGTTGCTGAAAACAACAAAGTTCTTCTTTTTTTAGGCAATTCCGATACAATTTCGTCTAGACCTTCTTTCAAAACTGTAACCATTTCATCAGCTTCATCAAGAACTAAATAGTTGGTTTCCTTGATATTGATCGCTTTTCTTTGAATCAAATCAATTAATCTACCTGGAGTTGCAATTACAATGTGATTTACGTCTTTTAATTGCTCTATTTGAGGTTTTATGGGAGTTCCGCCACAAACGGATGTAATAGTGATTTCTGGTAAATATTTTGAAAATTGTTTGAAATTACTAAGTATTTGTTGGCCTAATTCACGTGTTGGGACTAAAATCACCACTTGAATGGCATTTGATTTTAAATCTAATAATTGTAGTAATGGCAATCCAAAAGCGGCCGTCTTCCCTGTCCCTGTTTTAGCCAAACCTACAAAATCATGTGTTTCATTAAGAATTATTGGAATTGCTTTCGATTGAATTTCGGTTGGATTTTCAATATTAATATCGGTAAGAGCTTTTACTATTTCTTTTGAAATTCCAAGATCTGCAAACTGTTTTGACATAATTATTTAATTATTTAAAATATTAAAAATCAATATATTATAATTATTTATATAAATAATAAAATTATATATTTAATCGAATAATGATTCTCGGATTTTCTTACCAATTAGAAGGTTTAATTTAACTTTATAATCTTCAACTAACCATTCACGATAATTTTTTGAACAATGGCTCAAACAAGAAGCGTATCTTTTCATTCTACATTCAATATCGTCATGAAGTTCACGAGCAAGTATTTTAGCTTCTCGCAAATCCTCTGAATTATCCACACACATTAAAGCGTGTTGTTCTAGTGAACGTTCTAAAACGATTTTTGAACGTAAATTAGCAGCAATAATTTTCTTATGCTCTTCAACAATATCAAAGGTTACTTCTGGAGAGTTTTTAAACTTCAGTCTTAATTCAGGTGGCATTTGGTACTTGAAATACCTTTCAATTTCAATGTCATCACGAAGATTCTCAAGGTAATATTCAGGCGATCTGAAAATATGTTGCCAATCAATTGGTTCGCTCCAAAGTCCGAATCTAGCGGCATTATTACCTAAATCAATAACAGTAAACGTTTCTTTATTAGGTAATTTTCTTGAACCACGACCTATCATTTGGTAATACAAAGTCAATGATTTTGTAGCTCTATTCAGTATTATAGTTTCCACTGTAGGTTCGTCAAATCCGGTAGTTAAAATTCCAACAGAGGTTAAAATTGCATCCGGTTTTTTCTTAAACCAACTCAATATTTCTTTTCGTTCTTCAGTACTACATGTATTATCTAAATGACGAATTTCAAATCCAGCTTCTCTAAAAGTTTCATATACAAATAACGAAGTATTTATTCCATTATTAAAAATAAGTGTCTTTTTTCCTAATGATTTCTCAGTATAAGCGTGCAATAATTTCTCTTGCATTACCATATTAGAATACAAATCATCGGATGATTTTACGGTATAGTCACCATTAATTCCAACTTTCAATGAGGTTAAACCCACATCATAACTATAAGTAATCGCTTTTGCTAAAAATCCTTTGTCTATCAAAGAAGCAATTGTATCACCAACAATCAATTCGTCGTAATTTTCATTCATTGGTAATTTAACATTCGAACTTAAAGGAGTTGCTGTTACCCCAAGAATAAAGGAGTTTTTAAAAGAACTTAGTAATTTTCGAAACGAGTTGTAATGGGCTTCATCAATAATAACCAAACCAATATTATCCAAATGCAACTTTTCATCATTAATTCGGTTTTTCAGGGTTTCAACCATTGCCACAAAACAAGAATAATCATTTTGATCAGGTAATTCCTTGATATTACTGTTGATTATTTTGTTTTTAACATCAAAACCTTTCAGCATTTTTGAGGTTTGCTTACACAATTCAATTCGGTGTGTTAATACCACAACTTTCTTATCGTGTTTAGCAATATACTGTCTAACAATTTCAGAAAAAATTACCGTCTTCCCTCCTCCTGTTGGTAATTGGTACAACAAATGATGATTGCTGGGGGCGTTATCTAAACGTTCAAAAATGACGTCAATATCAGATTGCTGATAACCATAAAGTTCTTTTTTATCTTCAATTTCAGTATCTAACTCTTTGTGCGGCATTTTTAAAGTTGTAATTTTTGCAAAAATACGTTTAAAAAAGGGTTATTTGAGCATATTGAAGTTATATTTTAACTTTTTTTAATAATCGAATTTTTCAATAATCGAATTAAATTCAAATACATTGAACCATTCTTGATTTTCGGCTTCCGCTCTTATCGCTTCCACCCTATTTTTAAAATCATATAAAATTCCATTTTCAATCATAAAACTGATTGCTTGTTCAAAGGAATTTAGCATACTTTTGAAAAATAATTCTTGTTTAATAATTTTCTCTGAAGAATAAGTTTGAGCAATTTCAATCGAATATAACATTGCATCAACAATTACAAAAGGATCTACACCAAGTGAAATAAAGTGTTTAATCATTTTTTGAGCTACCGATCTTCTGGCTTTTGCTTTTTTGCTTTTCACAGGAAAATACTCATTGGAAACTTTCAATTTGAAATCCTGTAACAATTGTCTTTCATTTGGTTTAAAAACAAAATCGTAATAGGTTTTAACAGCTGGAAATTTATCATATAAATTGATAATTTGTTCCTCCAATTGCTCTTTATTGAGTTCGTTAAGGTATTTCTTTAAATCTCGTTTACTCATTTTGAAATATATGTTGTCACAAATGTAAATTACTTTTTCAATCTATGTAAATTAATGCGTGATATTAATTAAATTTGTAATTATTATAATAAAATAAAATGGTCAAAATTTTTAAAACTGTCGCAATTTTAGAGGGAATTTCATATCTGGCATTATTTACCAATATGTTATTAGTTAAACCAAATAATCCTGATTTGTATCATCAATTATTGTATCCGATAGGGATGTCACATGGTTTACTTTTTATTGGATATATAGTTTTAGCATTTGTAATAACAAAATCTCAAAAATGGGATATTATTAAATTAGGAATTGTATTATTGGCTTCCCTCCTACCATTTGCAACTTTTTTTGTTGAACGAAAATATGTAAAAAATGATTAAAATAATAGAATCAATATTCGGATGGTGCAATACCTTACTACTTAAAATAGGTCTAAATTCTTCCTTAGCTTCCTATATTAGTATTGTAATAAATACAGCATTATTATGTGTTTTAGCCTATTCTATCTATATTGTTTTTAGAATCATTTTGGTAACTGCCATGATATTTATTGCCAAAAAAACCAAAACAAAATTTGATGATTTATTAGTATCAAACAAAACTGCAAAATATATTGCGCATTTAATTCCACTATTATTTATTTATAAATCGGTACCAATTATTCTAAACGACTTCGTTTACTGGGAATCGGTTTTTGGAAAACTTGTAGGAGTTTATATTGTGCTTCTAGTACTTTGGATCATTAGAACGATTTTTAATGCTATAAGAGATTATTTAAAACAAGACCCTAAATTTAGTGACAAACCAATAGACAGTTACATTCAGGTAATTATGATTGTGCTTTGGATTTTTGGAATTATCATCATTGTTTCTGAAATTTTTGACATCGACACAAAAAATCTTTTAGCGATATTAGGTACTGTTTCAGCTGTAATAATTTTGATTTTTAGAGATACAATTCTTGGTTTTGTTGCGAGTGTTCAGGTTTCGTTAAATGATATGGTTCGAATTGGCGACTGGATTACTTTCGATAAATTTGGAGCCGATGGAGATGTCACAGAAATCAATTTAGCAACTGTAAAAGTTAGAAATTTTGACAATACAACCACTACAATTCCAACTTATAGTATGATTTCAGATTCTTTCAGAAATTGGCGTGGAATGTTGGATTCTGACGGCAGAAGAATTAAGAGATACGTACTTATTAAAGCCAGCAGCATCCGATTCATGAAAGATCAAGAAATTGAAAACTTAAAGAGAATCCAATTGCTAACGTCCTATATTCAGCACCGTCAAGATGAAATTACAAAGTATAATTCGAATCATAATGTTGATAAAACTATTGCTATTAATGGTAGGAATATGACCAATTTCGGCTTGTTTAGAAAATATATTACTCAATATTTACACAATCATCCGGGACTTAATAAAGATATGATTTTGCTGTGCCGACAATTACAGCCAACACAAAATGGAATTCCATTAGAAATTTATGCTTTTTCAAATGATAAAAAGTTTGAGAATTACGAATACATAATGGCAGATATTTTTGACCATATATTCGCTTCAATCAAGTATTTTGATTTAGAAATTTATGAAATGACCAATACAATTGATGTAAATAAATAGTATTATTTCAAACGATCAGCTACATACTCGATTTGAGTTTTCCCGTGTGGTTTTGGTTTTCCATCATCTCCTAAACTCACCATTGTAGTTGAATCTATAGTGATAATTGTCTCCCTAGTCATCATGTTTCTGGCCTCACATTTTAGTGTTAATGAGGAGTTTCCAAACTTTACAACATCAATTCCTATTTCTATAATATCACCTTGTTTGGCAGAACTTCTGAAATTGATTTCCGACATGTATTTGGTAACAACACGGCTATTTTCTAATTGGATAATTGAATAAAGAGCTAATTCTTCATCAATCCAAGCTAATAATTTACCTCCAAATAAAGTTCCGTTAGGATTTAAATCTTCTGGTTTTACCCATTTACGTGTGTGAAATCTCATTGCATTTATTTTTTACAAAAATACAACATAAATTTACATGATAATAAACTTAGATTTCATAAATTAGATTGCTGTTAAATTAATATAAATCATGAACAATAGAGACCATTTTATATCTACTTTACGAGGTGAAACTTTAGGAGAAATTAATTCTCAGACTTCTGAAGAAGAGTTATTTCAAAATCAAATTTTACGACCAATTTTGAAATTACAAAATGAATTGTTCATTGAGCAATTTAAAAATTACATTGTAAAAAATAAAGCTCAATTTAGCCAATTTACGGTAGAAAAAAAGTTAGATTACATAGAAATTTCAATACTTAACGATAATAAGTTTAGAAATTTACTTATCGGCACAGCAATTGGATTATTGCAAATTGCGGAATATAAATTGTACTCAAAAAATACATCTGCATTGAATAAAAGAATAATTACAATGCTAATTGAAAGATTAAAATCCCAAGTCCAATTATTGGATGAACTTGGAAATTTCTAATTTAATCTTCGTCTTTATCATTTTGCAAACCAGGAGCGGTTTCATTCGCATTTGTAGTAGAATTGGCTCTAATTTCTGCATGACGAATTTCACCACCAGTTGTTCCAACACTTTTCGCAAAAACAGCTGCCAGTAACGCCAAAGCTAATGTAATAAATGAAAAAGTTTTAGCTAACTTATGATTCTTAATTGAAGTGTATAGTGAAAGTAAACCTAAAAATCCGGTTACATACATGATGATTGCAAATTTTTCAGCAATTTCTTCGTGTTCGTGAATTATTTGTTTTCCAACAGAAGGTAGTCCTTCAACTAATTCTTCTGCCCCCTCTCCTGTTCCCATGCTGAAGGCTGAAAATATTGCAGCTACTGTAAATAAAATATAGGCAGTGTTTTTTACAGAATTGTTCTTTAATAGCATTCCTGTTGTCAATATTCCCAAACCGAAAATTGTTCCTATAATTGGAAAATGATTTACTAATAAATGTAAGTGTGCGTCGTTCATAATTATTTTGTTTTATTATTTGTAAATATAGCTTTGATTGTTTGTATTTAATTTTGATTATTTATATAATTATTTGATTTTTAGCCTGCTAATGAAATTCCTATTAAGGTTCCAATTGCGTAGGTAACTGCTGCAGCTGCTAATCCAAATGCTACTTGTCTAAAGCCAGAGAATAAAATGCTTTTGCCTGTCAATAAAGTAATTGCCGCTCCAATTCCAAATAATCCAATAATACTGCTAATAATACTTAAAATAATTGCGTTTTGTCCATCTAATATCATAAATGGGTAAAGTGGAATAATTGCACCGATTGAAAATAATAAGAAAGAGGCAATTGCCGCTTCCCATGCTGAACCTCCTAGGTCTTCTTTATCGATTCCCAATTCCTCTTTGATGATTGCATCTATTGCAGTTTCTTGTGATTCAAATGCTTTATCGGCTAATTTTCTAGCTTCTTCAATACTCATTCCTTTTGCTTGATAAAGCAACACCAATTCCTTTTTTTCTTCTTCCGGCGATGCTTCTAATTCTTCCATTTCTAAGTCAATTTGTCGTTGGTTCAATTCCCTGGAACTTTGAACCGACAACCATTCACCTAATGCCATTGAAATTGATCCTGCCATTAAACCAGCAATTCCAGTTAATAAAATGGTATTGTTCGAAACAGCGGCACCTGCAACACCCATCACCAAACTCATATTAGAAACCAATCCGTCATTAGATCCTAAAACTGCTGCTCGAAGTGCGTTTCCACCCACCGATTTATGTCGGCTTTCAAACTTTGATAACAAACCTCCCGAAACATTTAGGGCTTTGTTATTATTTACTGCTTCAATAATATTCAAATGATTGTGCTCAAAACCACTGAGTTTTTCACCACTTTCAATTTTATTTTTTATTGCATTAACTGCAAATTGTTTTTCGATACTTGACAAACTACTAATTATTGAGCTGTAGCCAAATAATTTTCCAACTCTCAATTGGAATTTTGCTCTAGATGATGGTGGTGGCATTTCAAAACTTGAATCCAGCTCATTAACTTTTTTCAACATATGATTGGCATGCCCATTTTCAATTTCAGCCAAACTATTCAATACACGACTTAAGTTTTCATCTGATTGAATTGAAGCGATACTGTTATAGAGAAAAGCGGTGTCTACCTCAGTTTGTAATTGTGATTTTAGTTTGTTTATATCCATTTTATTTTATTTTTAAAATTACTTTAGTTCCAATATTTTCTTCACTTTCAATTATAACATTTATATCCAATAAGATGCAAACCCTTTTAACTATAGATAATCCAAGTCCAGTTCCCTTTATTTCAGGATGATTGTTGGGAAATGACCTGAAAAATGGATCAAAAACCTTGTTAATATTGTCTTTCATTATACCAATACCATTATCGATAATAGATACAATTACTAATGAATTTTCATTATGTAAATTGATACTAATTTCACCTTTTTGATTGGAATATTTCAACGCATTTGAAATTAAATTACCAAATATTATAGATATTAAATATTGATCCGATTTTATTATATAATCTTTGGTAAAATTATGTTTTACAACAATTTGCTTGTTTTTTATTTTATCCGAATAACGAGATAATTCATCTAAGATTATTGCGTTCAAAGAAATATCTTCACGTTGAATGTTTTGCTTTTGATTTTCAAATCGAGCCAATAATAATAACTCTGAAACCAAATTATTCAATCTATCAACCTCTTTAATGCAAAAATCAATTTTTTCTAAATATTCTGTTTGATTTCTGGGTTTTCGAATTAGTACTTCTAAGGTTCCTTTTATAACAGCTAAAGGGGTTCGAAGCTCATGAGAAGCATCAGAAGTTAATTGCTTTTCTCTTTCAACTGCATTTTGAATTCTATCTAATAATTCATTAATTGTTTGCGAAAGCAATTGTAATTCATCTTTTTTCTTAGGCAATTCGATCCTGAAATTTAAATCTTCTTGAGATATTTTTCCAGTAGTTTCAATAATATTTAAAATTGGTTTAATACTTCTTGCAGTGATAATTCTAGCAACAAAAAACAGAAGAATTAGTGTTATGGGATAGGATAACGACAAAATATTAAACAGATTATTCAAAATTGTAATTGCCTCTTGTTGAGAAACTGCTACTAACAAATACCCTTTTATCTTTTTATTGCTATACAATGGAACTTGTTTTTGTCGTAACATTTTTCCAGACATTAAGACATCTGTTGTAATAATTGAATTGGAGTTGGTTTCAATTTTAAGATTTTCATTCTTAAGATTTTCTGATTTTTCAATTATTTTTCCTTTTGAATCAGATAAAACTAAAAATACTGGATTTACCGCTACTTCGTTGTGCTCTTGTTTAATCCATTCACTTTTATCAAGTAACTTGGGTTGATCGTTTACAAAATGGATTTTTTCTTGGTATTCAGCTGCTTCGAAATTGATATTTTCATTTACATTTTTATAAACGGTAAATGATACTATTGAGTAAATTATTATAAATACAACAAAAACCAACAAAGCTGTTGATATAATATAATGAAATGCAATTCTATTTTTAAGTGATAATGAATTCATGATCAATATTAAATTTCGTTAGCAATATAACCTATTCCACGAATTGTTTTAATAATGTCATCTTCCTTTTTTATGTTTAATTTTTTACGAATGGAGTTCATAAATACATCAATAACTCCGGTATCATAATCAAAATGAATATCCCAAACATCTTGAATAATCTGAGTTCTAGTACATACTTTACCTTTGTTTTTAAACAAGTAACTTAATAATTCAAATTCACGATGAGTCAGTGAGGCTATAATTCCATCAACTGTAACCTGATGAAGTGAATTGTTAATTTCAATATTTCCAAGAGTTAAAATTTCATTTTGATTTTTGTTTCTAAAATGAATTTTAATGCGTTCTAATAATTCGTCAAAACTGAATGGTTTTTTAATATAATCGTTAGCTCCTGATTTTAATCCTTCAATCGTTTCTTGGATGGTATCTTTTGCAGATAAAAATATAATTGGAGTTTCATTATCTTTTGATCGGATTGCTTTACAAAGTTCTAATCCATTCATTTTTGGCAACATCCAATCGAGTAGTACCAAGTCAAAAATTGATTTTTTATACAGTTCAAGACCGCTTAGACCGTCTAATGCAGCGCTAACTTGGTAACCCTCCTCTTCCAATCCTTGTTTTAAAAATTGGACAATTCCAGCTTCATCTTCAACAATTAAAATTTTCATTAATTCTAAATATTTAATGTACAGTATAAAAATAGTAAACTAACTTCATATTTAAACTCGTTTATCAATAACTTATTTACTATTTATTAACTAAGAAAAAACTCTAAGAGAATTTCCGTTTAAAGTAGTATTGTATTGAGCTAAGTTACTTGAGGCAGGTCCTTGAGTAACCACTCCGCTACTATTAAATACTGCTCCATGATTTGGACATATAAAATTATTTCCGGCAGAACTGAAATTAACAGTGGTTCCTTGGTGGGTACAACCAGCAGAAACAGCAATAAATGTCCCAGACATTGTTCTAGCAACTAATACCCCACCATGAACTAAATGACCTCCATTATAGGCTAAAGTTCCTGTTGAAATATCGAGTGTGAAATCAACATTTGTTGGTGCATTTGATCCATTATCATCTTTAGAACAGCTTGTAGCAATTCCTCCAATACATGCAGGTATTATAATTGCTGCTGCTCCAATTCCTACGCTTGCAAAAAATTCTTTTCTAGTCATTTTATTTTAATTTATATATTTTATAAAATTAACTCAAATATATTTTTAATAGTTTCTTAAAAATCAACTCTTAAGCGTAATTTAAGAATTTTAAACTCATAATCAAATTATCTATTTTCAAATTGTTATTTTTGTAAAAATTACTATTATGACTTTTTTAAGAAAAACCACTCCTTTTTATACTCTTGCTTTGTTTTATGTAGTTGTAAGCTTTATTTTGCGCGCAATTTTAATCTTTCACCCAATAACGCAAGCTTCCTTTTCATTTCTTGAAACTATCAAAATATTTACTTTAGGTTTCCTTTCTGATTTATTTATTTTTTTAATTGCAAGCGTATTTTTGTGGTTGTATCTTATATTTATTTCTAATTCTAAATACCTGAAACCCTACGGATACATTCTCTTTGGGCTATTTGTTTCATTGTTAATATACATAAAGTTTTTTAATACCATTCTCAACGAATACGGTGGAGTTTTACCAGAAATTGGTTTTGCATTTGTAGCAATTAAAACTGTTTTATTTGGGTTGTTGTTATTTCTTCCTAAATACCGTTCTAAAATTAGATTTTGGTTATTCAGCTTTGTGATTTTTCTTTTTGTTGCCATTTTACTTCAAATTTCAATTAGTGAGTACTTTTTTTGGAATGAATTCGGTGTTCGGTTTAATTTTATCGCAGTTGATTATTTGGTTTATACCAATGAAGTTATCGGTAATATTATGCAATCTTATCCAGTAATTCCATTGTTTTCTGTGCTCTATTCCGTTGCTGGAATTGTCACTTTTTTTATTGTGAAAAAATCAAAAAATTACATTGAAGAAATTCCAACACTTTCTGAAAAATTAAAGATTTCTGGTTTTTATTTTGTATTATTTGGTGCTTCACTAGTAGCAATTCCCCTACTTTCTAATAAAGAAAATTCAGATAATATTTTTGCTAATGAATTACAAGCAAATGGTATCTACAAATTCTATTTAGCATTCATGAATAGCGAATTGGATTATTTTAAATTTTATAAAACTATTCCAAGTGATCAGGCTTATTCTTTAATTCACAATCAAATTCCTGGTGCACAAAACGAATCTACCGAAAGGATTATTAATAGTAATTCACCTGAAATCCGTAAAAATGTGGTTCTCATTACCATAGAAAGTTATAGCGCTGAGTTCATGGCAATGTATGGAAACGAACAAAAAATTACTCCGTTTTTAGATAGTTTAGCGACTAAAAGTATGGTGTTTTCCAATTTATATGCCGTTGGAAATAGAACTGTTCGTGGTCTTGAAGCAGTAACTTTGTGCATCCCTCCTACTGCTGGTGAAAGTGTGGTAAAACGTGAAGATAATAAAAACAAATTTTCTACCGGAAGTGTATTCAAGCAAAAAGGATATACTGTTAAATATCTTTATGGAGGTGATGCGTTTTTTGATAATATGCAAGATTTTTTTGGTGGCAATGGATACGACATTGTAGATAAGAAAACATTTAAACCAAATGAAATCACCTTTGATAATATTTGGGGCGTGTGTGATGAAGACATGTACAATAAGGCAATAAAAGTAATGGATTCTGAATTCAAACAAAACAAGCCCTTTTTTAATCATATAATGACGGTAAGCAATCACCGACCATTTACCTATCCAAATGGTAAAATAGATATTCCTGGAGATTCTAAATCCCGTGAAGGCGGTGTGAAATATACCGATTTTGCAATTAGAAAATTCTTTAAATTAGCCGAAAAACAACCATGGTTTTCCAACACAGTTTTTGTAATTATTGCTGATCACTGTGCCTCAAGTGCAGGAAAAACAGAACTTCCTGTAGATAAATATAGAATTCCTGCAATGATTTATAGTCCTGGATTTGTACAACCAACTCATTTTAATACTTTGATGTCTCAAATAGATATAATGCCAACCGTTTTTGGAATGCTTAATTTTAACTATAAAAGTAAATTTTACGGTCAAGATGTATTAAAAGCAGATTACAAACCAAGAGCTTTAATAGCAACCTATCAAAATTTAGGTTTGATTAAAGATAATGTTCTAACTATAATTTCGCCAAAACAAGAAGTGAAACAGTTGCAATTATCTTTGATTCCAAATCCAAAAGTTGCGATTGAATTCCAGTTATTTTATGACCAAAAACCAATTGCAGTTCCGAGAAAAGATTTAGAAAACGAAACCATTTCCTACTATCAAACGGCTTCAGAAATGCTTAAGAATAAAAAGTATCAAAAATAGTTTACAACATTCCGTTGTATTTTCGTATAAACCATTCAGAAGCTAGAGAAAGCACCAAGATAATTAGAAGCCAAACCCAATCTATTAAAGGGATTTTCTTAATAATTGATTTTTGTACCGATTTATATTCTTCGTTTTCTAATAGCGATTTTATCAATAAATCAACTTTATCTGGGAATAGTAATTGGCCTTTAGTTTGATTTGCCAATTGGGTTAATTTTGCTAAATCTGGATTTACAAATTGCTTTTCAATATCAAAATCTAATATTTCAAAATAACCATTGTAAACTGAATTTGAGTTTAGTTCCTTAACCACAAAATCGTATTTACCCACTTCTAATCCGTCTAAATTGACTTTATAATCAGTGTTGGATTTCAATAAATCATACGATTTTTTAGCCTTTGTTTTTCTATTTACAACAGTAATATTCAAATTGGCTTTGTCATCAAACTCATAGTTTTTATTGAAGTACTGCGCTGAAATTTCAATAGCATCACCTGAATTATAAAAACCATCGTGGTTAACAACTAGTGATTTCTTCGACGCATTTGTTGCTAAATATTGAATCGTTTTATCAATAAAAGTATCGTATTTTTCATAAGATTTTGTGTCGACATGGCTTTGCAAACGCCACTTCCAACTATTTTCACCTAATAAATAGGCAGTTCTTTTACCTTGATTTTCTGAAAAGGCTAATAATGGTGAATTGGTATTTATATTTCTAATTGAAGAACCTAATAATACATCCAAATTTGCAGCTGTTGTAATTACCCCAAATGGATTTTCCAATGGTGGAAATTGGCTAAAGCCAATGTCTTCTATATCGAATAAATTAAAATTATCTTGATACTCTGCAATATAATTTTCAGATTGGGAACTCATCTTAAAAACCAAGTCCTTTTGTTGTTGGTTCAAATAGTTAAAATCAGTTTTTGTTCCGGTAATAATAAAGGTGTTCAATCCCAAATCGGTATTTTTTTCAAAAAAGGATTTAAATTCAATTGTTGGCTGGTACAAAATAACAATATTGTACTTGCTTAAATCATTGATTTCTTTAGGTTTAAGAAGTGTTACTTTACGTTGAGCATTACTTTCAATTGCTCGTTTCAAAGCGCCAAGATCTGGATGATTAAATGATGAAATTAATGCAATTTCAGTCCTTTGATCGATTACTTCAACAGCAAAATTATATGAATTATTGTAAGTATTTTTCTCTTTTTCTTTGGAAGTAATAGTCGCTTTATAAACTTGTAATCCTACTTTATCCGCTGGTAAAAGAGCTGAAATCACAACCGATTTCTTTGAAGGAGAAAAAGAAACTACTTGAGAATTTAATACAGAATTTCCTTGAGAAATTGAAAAATTGGAAGTTATCGCTTTTGTACCTGAATAATTTAAAAATATCTCAACTGGAAATTTATTTTTGTGAAAAGCATACTTATTTGCATTCAACTGACTTACTCTTAAATCTAAATAAGTGGTTGTATCTCCTACCGCTATTGGGTAAACCTTATTATTAGGGTCAAATGAAAATACAAAATCATTTCCAGAAGTTTGATTCCCATCCGTTATTAATACTGTTGGAAAAACAACATTTTTATTGATGCTTTTACTGTTTTTAGCAACTGCATCAATATTTGTTTGCGATCCTTTAAAGTCAAAATTATCTGAACTTTCAAAATCAGAATCAAAACGATACGTTTGAATATCAAATTTTTCTTTTAAATCTGCATTCGAAGTCAATTTTTCGAATAAATCGGTTGTCGTTTTTGTCGCTTTTAAATTTGAAATAGAACTAGAATTATCAACTGCAATTACCAAAGGAGTTTTTACAATTTCAAGAGTTTTATTAGATATAATTGGGTTTATCAATAATAGTAAAATACTAAAAACGGTTACAAAACGTAAAAAAGCTAAAACCAAATGTATTTTCAATTTGATCTTAGCTTTGTAATAATAGTTATAATAGGAATACGCACCAGCTATTAATAGGGATAAAAAAATTAACAGAACGGTGTTTGTAGTCATTTATATTTCTTGAAAAAATTAGGAATTAAAAATCTATAAATTTTAGAATATTTAAATCTTATTAAGTTAGCATTCCGCCACAAACATTCAATACTTGCCCCGTTACAAATGAGCTCATATCTGATGCAAAAAACAAACAAGCATTCGCAACATCTTCAGTAGAACCGCCACGTTTCAAAGGAATTCCGTCTCTCCAACCCTTAACTACATCTTCATTTAATTTCGCTGTCATTTCAGTTTCAATAAAACCAGGAGCGATAACATTACAACGAATATTTCGTGATCCTAACTCTAGTGCAACCGATTTTGAAAATCCAATAACACCCGCTTTTGAAGCTGAATAATTGGTTTGGCCAGCGTTTCCTTTAACTCCAACAACACTACTCATGTTTATAATTGAACCTGAACGTTGTTTCAAAAATGTTTTTTGAATCGCCTTAGTCATATTAAAAACCGACTTTAAATTAACATCGATTACTTTGTCAAAATCTTCCTCAGTCATACGCATCAAAAGGTTATCTTTAGTAATTCCCGCATTATTTATCAACACATCAACAGTTTCAAAATCTTCTAAAACTGCATCTACAAAAGCTTGGGCTTCATTAAAATCGGAAGCATCCGATTGATATCCTTTTGCTTTCACGCCCATTTCATTAAGTTCTTTTTCCAAAGCCAATGCCGATTCTACAGACGAACTATAAGTGAAAGCTATATTTGCACCGTTTTTAGCGAAAATCTCCGCAATTCCTTTACCAATTCCACGGCTAGCACCTGTGATAATGGCAGTTTTTCCTTGTAATAATTTCATATAATAAATTTATTTCTTTTTGAAGCTATTTCCTGCTGTCATTCCAATCCTCGCAAAAAAGCGAGGGATTTTCCCTTCCATCAGGGCTAAAAAATATTTCGTTCAAATATATAACAATTCCTATTTTAAAAAAAATTCAAACCAAAATTCAAAGCATACTATTAATAAACAATTAATTTTCATACTATTGCAATATGGCATTAGATAATAGAGACTTCGAAAAATTATACAATCAATACAGTGTATTGGTTTATAATTTAGCGCTCAATTATCTGCAAAACGTTGAAGATGCTGAAGAAATTACTCAAGACGTATTCATTCAAATAAATAATTCATTGAGTACGTTTCAAGAAAAATCATCACTAAAAACATGGATTTACCGAATCACAATCAACAAATGCCTTGATTTTATCAAACATAAAAACAGCCAAAAAAGATTTTTTATTTTCGGTAAAAAAAGTCAAAATGAATTAGAGATTTTAAATGTATCCAATTTTGAACATCCCGGAGTTTTATTGGAGAACAAAGAAAAAGCAAAAGTACTTTTTGAAATTATCAATCAATTAGGTGAAAATCAAAAAACAGCTTTTCTGCTTTCAAAAGTCGATGGATTGAGTAATCCTGAAATTGCTGAAATTATGAATTTGAGTATTTCATCTGTAGAATCCTTAGTTTTTAGAGCAAAAACAACCCTAAAAGAAAAAATTTCAAACAAATTTGAAGAATATCGCAAGAATAAAAATTAATATTCGTCTAAATAATTATGAAAGCTGAAAATTGGACCCTCGAAATAATGGAAAGCACCAACGGAATGGTTAAAGTTCTTCCGAATAAATTGCTTTTCGATAAAATTCAAAACAAAATCAATTTAGAAAATAAAGTTTCAAATAAATGGATTTTTGTTGCTGCAGCTACTTTTGCTCTTTTAATTTCAATTAATATTAATTTATTAAAATCAAATTTAGCTAAAACTAATACGCAAACAGAAACAGTTATTTCAACTATTTCAAATACGAATCAATTGTACTAAAAATGGATAAGATAAAATTATTAACCTATTCAGTTATCGGGCTTGTACTATTAAATATAGGAATAATTGGTTTTCTATATATATCAAGACCAAATGACTACCCTCATGATTTAGGCAAAAAGCCCAAAGATATTATCATTGAAAAGTTGCATTTTGATGCCAACCAAATTCAGAAATATGAGGATATTATTAAGGTATATAGAAATACAATAGATTCATTAAATAATAATAGCAGAGAAATAAAAGCCGTTTTATACACACAATTGAAACAGCCAATTGTAAATAATAAAGCTAAAGATAGTTTAATCCAATTGACATTGGTAAACCAAAAAAGAATTGAAGAAGCTAATTTCAAGCATTTCCAAGATATTAAAATCCTATGTACTAAATCACAACTTGAAGCTTATAATTCATTAACAGAGGAATTAGAAAAATTATTTTCAAATCAAAACCGAAGACCTCGTACTGAATTTAGACATCCTCCAAGACCTGATTTTGATAATAACAATAAAGAAAATAAGGACGGATCAAATTTTACTCCTCCGCCTCCTCCACCTATGGATGAGCGCCGACCTCCACCACCGCCTAGAGATGGAGATCATCCACGAGGACCGAGAGAGGGAAATAGACCTCCGCCACCTCACTTGGGTGAAGATAGACCGGGAAGACCTGGTGATGAAAATCGTCCTCCACCTCCACCAAGAGATTTAGATGAGAAGTAAATTACAATATGTTTTTGTTTTCACTCTTTTTTTTCATTTGATTTATTCACAAGAAAAAAAAGATAATTTTCCATTGCGATTTACTATTAAATATGAAAACGAATCGCTTATTCAAAATAAAAAATACATTTCGTCAACAAAAGACACTTTGCAAATTGAATCTTTTCGGTTTTATGTATCAAATATTAAACTGATTCTAAAAGATAATTCAGTAATATCAGAAGATAATAGCTATCACCTAATAGATTTAGAAGAACCCAATTCTCAACTAATTTACTTACCTAAAAAATCGAATTTAGAAATTAAAAAAGTTGTTTTTTCTGTTGGAATAGACAGTACTTCAAGTGTTTCAGGAGCATTATCTGGCGATTTAGATCCAACCAAAGGAATGTATTGGGCATGGCAAAGCGGTTACATCAACTTTAAAATTGAGGGAAAAAGTTCAAGTTGCAAAACAAGAAATAATGCATTTCAATTTCACGTTGGCGGTTATTTAAAACCATATTATGCAATTAGAACAATTGAATTAGAACCTAGAATTTCAAATTTTGAAATAAATGTTGATCTTTCTCGATTATTCAATCAAATTAAATTATCTGAAACAAATAGTATTATGATTCCAGGATCAAAAGCCATGGATCTTGCAGATAAAGCCAAATCAATGTTCTCAATTTCAGAATTTTTGCCAAATGAAAACTAAATACACCTATAGTATATTAATAGTTAGCGTATTGTTTTTTTCGCTTGCATTTTCATTATTAAATCCTACTCCTCTATATTTTCAAATTCCAAAAGGTTGGCAAAAACCCAATTATGATTTTTCTAAAAATCCACTTACAGAAGAAGGATTTCAATTGGGGAGACAATTATTTTACGATCCGATTTTATCGAAAGATTCGACAATATCTTGTGCAAGCTGTCATTTGCAAGCAACCGGATTTACCCATGTTGATCATTCTTTAAGTCATGGAATAGATGGTAAAATAGGAACAAGAAATTCAATGACAATGATGAATTTAGCTTGGTCAAAAACTTTTATGTGGGATGGCGGAGTGAATCATTTAGATGTACAGCCCTTAAATCCTATTACAAGTCCGGTAGAAATGAATGAAACTTTGGCTAATGTGGTTAATAAACTTCAAAAAAGCGACAAATACAAATCGTTATTCTTCGCTGCCTTTGGAGATGAAAATATTACAGGCCAGCGGGTTTTAAAAGCTCTCTCTCAGTTTGAATTACTATTGATAAGCGCCAATTCAAAATACGATAAAGTAATGCGGAAAGAAGCCGTTTTCACTAATCAAGAGCAAAATGGATATCAATTGTTTAAAAATAATTGTGCTTCTTGTCATACAGAACCCTTATTTACAAATGGAAAATATGAAAATAATGGCATTCCGTTAGATACTACTTTAAACGATATTGGAAGACAAAGAATTACTGAAAAATCAGAAGATTATCTTAAATTTAAAGTTCCTACGTTGCGAAATATCCAATTTACAAATCCCTATATGCACGATGGTAGATTTAAAAAACTAACAGAAGTTATCAAGCATTACAATTCACTTGGAAATAATAAAAACCTACCAAAACAGCTTCAAAAGCCAATGAATTTAACTGATAATCAACGAGTTGATTTAGTTGCTTTCTTATTAACTTTGACTGATACTGAATTTTTATTTGATAAACGCTTTTCCTATCCAAGATAAATTATAAAAAAAATGCAAGAATTTGATAATAAATTCGTCTAAATAAAATAAATCCAAATACTATGAAAAAAATAATTCTAGCCTCAATTATAGCATTAACATCTACAGTAATAAATGCTCAATATTCAAATATGACAATGCCTGAAGCGTTGTATGGAACTACTTTCAATTTGAATATTCATGAATCTACTAAACAATTAGTTACAGGAAATCAAACTATTACAGGTTCGATCAATAATGAGACTTTTTGGGGGCCAACATTATTTATTAATAAAGGTGATTTGGTTCATATGAATGTAACCAACAATTTAAATGAATCTACAACTGTTCACTGGCATGGAATGCATTTGCCTGCAGTAATGGATGGAGGTCCACATCAAGTTATACCTGCTGGAACTCTTTGGCAACCGTATTGGACAGTAAAAAACCAAGCCACTACTTTATGGTATCATCCTCATTTGCATACTACTACTCAAGCGCAAATGACTAAAGGTATTGGAGGATTTATAATTGTTAAAGACCCTCAAGAAGCGGCATTGGCATTGCCAAGAACTTATGGAGTTGATGATATTGTTTTAGCATTAACCAGTAGAAGTTATACACCTACTACTAATACTTTTGTTAGTACTACACGTGTATATGGAGATTATATGTTGTCTAATGGAACACCAAATGCACAAATTAGTTTACCAAAACAATATGTAAGGATGAGAATTTTAAATGCTGAAATTGAAAGAGCCTATAATTTAGGATTTAGTGATAATCGAACTTTTTACATTATTGGTAATGATGGAGGCCTATTAAATGCACCAGTTGCTGTAACCAGAGTAAAATTATTAGTTGGTGAGAGAATAGAAATAATGGTGAATTTAGGCGGAGACACTGTTGGTAGTAGTATAGATTTAAAAGCGTATAATTCAGGACAAACATTAGGTTTCCCTGGTGGTGAACCTAATACATCTGGTGATTTTGGAAGTTTATTAAATAATATAGATTTTAATGTATTACATATAAATGTTGCCGCAACTACCACAGCAACAACTCCAATAACAGCTCTTCCTTCAACTTTGATATCAAATACTTATTGGACAGCAGCAGATGCTACTGTTACAAGAGCTATAGCTGTAACAAATGGAAATCCAGGTCCTGCAAGTGTTCCTTTTAATTTTGATAATGTCACCTATTCATTGACGATGACTCCTAAAGTAGTTAATTTAAATGATATCGAAAAATGGACTGTAACTAATAACGCTGTATTTGGACATTCATTTCATTTACATGATGTTGAGTTTAAAATAGTGGCAAGAAATGGAATTGCTACTGCCGTTGGTTCACACGAAAGTGGCTGGAAAGACACCTTTTATTTACCAAGAAATGAGTCTGTAACTTTCGTTGCAAAATTTGACGATTTCGCTGATTCCGATGTAACCCATCCCTATATGTACCACTGCCATTTTGGTGGTCATGAAGATGGTGGTATGATGGGACAATTTATTGTTTCAGGTGCTTTAGGAACTAATCAAAGTGAAACAAATACTAGTTTTAGTTTGTATCCAAATCCATCAAGTAACCTTTTATATGTTAATTTAAAAGATGACAATACTGAGATCTATTATGTAACTATTTCAACAATTACAGGAAGAGTTGTAATGATGTTACCACAACCAGAATGGCAAAACGGAATCGATATTTCTTCATTAGAATCAGGAGTTTATACCTTTCAAATGATGGATAAACAAACGAAAAGCCTTACTACAAGAAAGTTTATCAAAAAATAACTATGAAAAAGCAATTTTTCCAATTATTATTTATCAGTATTCTTTTTGTTCTTTGCAGTTTTAATTTAATTGTAAAGGAAAAACAGGTTTCTGATTTCAAATTAAAATGCGCCAAAACAAATCATTGGGTTTCTTTGTCTGATTATAAAAACGCTAAAGGTTTTATTATTATATTTACGTGTAATAAATGCCCAATGGCAAAATTTTATTCTCAGCGTTTGAATCAAATGAGTGATAAATATAAAACTGTAGGTATTCCTTTAATTGCAATTAATTCAATGGATACTTTGGCTTATGCTGAAGAATCATTTAAAAAAATGCAAAATAAAGTTAAAACTGATAAATTGAATTTTCCTTATTTACAAGATAAAAAGCAAGTGGTTGGAAAGAATTTCAAAGCTTCTGTTACTCCACAAGCTTTCGTTATTTGGAAACAAAACAATAAATATATTGTCAAATATGAAGGTTCTATAGATGATAATGCGGGAGATTATCAAAATGTGAAAAATCATTTTTTAACTAATGCTGTTGATCAATTATTAAAAGGTAATGAGGTTTTTATAAAAAATTCAGAGCCATTTGGTTGCCGGATTTTTTATAGAGGAATTATCGACAAAATGAAATAAATAAAATATACCATCAAATTATGAAACAAAAAATTACTCTTTTTGGGATGTTATTATTTGGATGCACACTATTAGGGCAAACCAACCCTATAATTACTAAATGGTTGCAAAACACAACTGGAATTACTGGAAGACATTATGTTTCTGGAAATTCAACTCCAATTGTTGATGCGGTTTTAGCAAATGTGCAAACAGTTCAATATTCTGCGAATTGGGTTTATGTTACCACAAATGGGATTCCAGCTTATATTACAGGACCATTTTTGGATGGAAATCCATCACTTGCAACTACACAAGCTGGAGCAATATTTAAATTTCCATTAAATCCAACTCAAAATACAGGAACAGCAACAGCAACTACTGGTGGTAATATTGGATTATTTAAAAATGGTGTTGCATTATTTGATTATCGAGATGGTGTGTCATGGCGAAATGCATCAAGTTCGCTTTGTGGAGGCCCAATAAATCCGCCTTGTACAGGAGATGGGAAATGGAATAGAGATGCTGTTGTGGGGGAACGAATAGGTTTTGACTGTGCTAAAGCTCATCCTGCAATGGGTAATTACCATCACCATCAAAATCCAAGCGCTTTTGGATTAGATATCAATGTTATTTCTACTGTATGTTCAACCTATCCTTCAGATGGATTGTATGTTATCAATCCAAGTGAACATTCTCCTTTAATAGGATTTGCCTATGACGGTTTTCCTATTTACGGTGCTTATGCTTATGCAAATACTAATGGAACTGGAGGAATAGTTAGAATGAAATCAGGTTACCAATATAGAAATATAACTACCAGAACCGTTTGGGCTGATGGAACAGACGTTTTGGATGGACCTGCTGTGAGTTCAACTTATCCACTTGGATATTTTAGAGAAGACTACGAATTTATTTCACATCCTACAGATCCAAGTTATTTAGATGAACACAATGGACGTTTTTGTATAACTCCGGAATATCCTAATGGAATTTACTGTTATTTTGCTACTGTTGATGCCAATCATAATTCAGCTTATCCTTATGTTGTGGGACCAACATTTTATGGAAATAAAACAGCTTTAAAAGTAACCTCAATAACTGAAGCTGTTACTACTCTGGGAACAACCAATTTTAACGATTCTAGTTTCAATATAACTATAGCTCCTAACCCAGCCCAAGATTTTATTGCTATTCAATCTCAAATGCTTGAAAGTAATTTGAAAGTAGAATTAATTGATGAATTAGGAAAAGTGGTTAAAACAAGTCAAATCCTGCAAGGTAGTACATTGAGTATAATTGAAATAGCTACTATTTACAATGGATTGTATTTCTTGAAAATTTCTAATGATAAAGAATCAAAGACTTTTAAAGTAATCATTGATAAATAAACTATGAAAAATATTTTCTCTTTTCTTTTATTATATTTGTTTGTAATAAATTCTTTTGCACAAACCAATCCTATAATTACTTCGTGGTTAATAAACAATACAGGTATTACAGGAAGACACTATTTATCGGGTAGTTCCACTATTTTGATAGATTCAGCAATTCCTGCAAATGTTCAAACAGTGCAATATTCCACCACTTCTGCATACATAAGTACCCAAGGGATTCCTTCATTTGTAACTGGTCCATTTTATAATAATCCCAGAACGGTTGCTGGAGTTCAAAACGCACTATTTAAATTTCCTTTAAACCCAGTTGTAAGTACATTAGGAAATGTTCCTTCGCAAGCAACAGGTGCAGCAAATATTGGTGTATTTATTAATGGCGTTGCTCTTTACAGTTATGGCGATGGGTTTTCTTACAAAGCTTCAACAGCTTCTGATGCTCCGAACACAGGTGGAGGTGATGGGATTTGGAATAGAAATGGAGTATTAGCAGAACGTGTTGGATTTGATTGTTCAAAAGGACATCCAGATGCACAAAGTCGTTATCATCATCATCAAAATCCTTCTGCATTTAATATGGATTTGGTAGTACTTTCTACTGTTTGTTCACCATATGCTTCTGATGGTTTGTATGTAATAAATCCTACTGTCCACTCTCCATTATTAGGATTTGCATATGATGGGTATCCAATTTATGGTCCGTATGGATATACCAATCCGTTAGATGTTAATAGTGGAATTACAAGAATGAAATCAAGTTATAGAGAGCGAAATATTACTACAAGAAATGTTTACGCTGACGGAACAGATGTTGTTGATGGTCCGCCAGTAAACACTTCATTTCCAATAGGATGGTATCGAGAAGATTATGAGTACGTAGCAAATACTGGAAGTGAATATTTAGATGTTCACAATGGTCGTTTTTGCAAAACACCACAATATCCCAATGGTACTTATTGCTATTTTACTACTGTAGATCAAAATTATAATTCTGTTTATCCCTATGTTGTAGGGCCTTATTATTATGGAGTTAAATCGGCTACAAATATGAATGCACCAACAGTTACCCCAATAACAGAAACGGTTTTGACTTATAATCCGGTGATGGGAAATACCAATTTTAATTTTGATAAATTGAATTTCAAAATCTACCCCAACCCAGCTGGTGAACTGATAATTATTCAATCAAGTGAAATGATTTCAGAAAACTTAAAAGCTGATTTGGTTGATGAACAAGGAAGAATAATTGCCTCTAAAGAATTTTTCCAAGGAAGTACAATTTGTTATTTTGAAACAGATACCATTTATAATGGAATTTATTTTTTAAAAATAGCTTCTGAAGATAATGTCAAAACATATAAAGTAATTCTTAAAAAATAAAAAAAGCTCCAATTGGAGCTTTTTTTATTAGAATGCTACATTCCATTTTGGCAATTTATTGAACTCAGTCAAGAAATTTTGAAGTATTTGTCCTTCAATAAATGTAGGGATGATTTTGTTTTTATCATTAAAAGTTTCATACCAATAAACTTCTAATTTATCAATTGATTCTTTTTTCATTTGTGCAGGCCAAGAATATTTACGTCCTGTTTTGGCAAATTGATGTCCGTTCACAATTTTGTCATACAAACCACCATTTTTGCTTTTTAGAGTTCCATCATTTTGAACAGTTCCTGTTGAACCAACCATTATAAGTTCTTTTTCTTCATTTGAAATATCATAAACTAAGAAAATACCACTTGCTGCATCAGGAGCATTACAAACTTCTTCAAGGTTATCATTCAAATCAAATTGAAATTGATTCTTATTTTTTATACTTTTTAATTCTTTATACATACTTATTTATATAATCATTATTATAAAAAAATACCCCACGAAAAACCGTGAGGTATTTTATATTGTTTGAGTATTGGTTTATCCCAATACTTCTTTTACTTTTTTACCAATTTCAGCTGGAGAGTCAACCACGTGAATTCCACATTCTCTCATGATTCTTTTTTTAGCTTCTGCAGTATCATCAGCACCGCCAACAATTGCACCAGCGTGTCCCATTGTTCTTCCTTTTGGAGCTGTTTCACCAGCAATAAAACCTACAACAGGTTTGCGATTTCCATCAGCTTTAATCCATTTTGCAGCATCAGCTTCTAATTGACCACCAATTTCACCGATCATTACAATGCATTTAGTTTCTGGATCGTTCATTAATAATTCAACGGCTTGTTTAGTAGTAGTTCCAATAATTGGATCACCGCCAATTCCAATAGCAGTTGTGATTCCTAAACCTTGTTTTACTACTTGGTCTGCAGCTTCATAAGTCAATGTTCCAGATTTTGAAACGATTCCTACTGTTCCTTTTTTGAAAACAAAACCAGGCATAATACCTACTTTTGCTTCACCTGGAGTAATTACTCCTGGGCAGTTTGGACCTATTAATCTACAATCTTTACCTTTAATATATTGATTCGCTTTAATCATATCGGCAACAGGAATTCCTTCAGTAATGGTAATAATTACTTTAATTCCTGCATCTGCAGCTTCCATAATTGCATCAGCAGCAAAAGCAGGCGGTACAAAAATGATAGTTGTATCAGCTCCAACTTGATCAACAGCATCTTTTACAGTATTGAAAACAGGACGATCTAAGTGAGTAGTTCCTCCTTTTCCTGGAGTTACTCCACCAACAACATTTGTTCCGTATTCAATCATTTGAGAAGCGTGGAAAGTACCCTCACTACCTGTAAAACCTTGAACAATTATTTTAGAATCTTTATTTACTAAAACACTCATGATATTATTATTTTATTTTATTTTTTTAGAACGATGCAAAAGTAAGCTATTGACACTTTAAAGAAAAGTATTTATAACTAATTTTTAAATATTTTTAAACTACTTGACTAATTTGATAACCACGATATAATTTTTCGTCTTTCAATTCCCAAATTATCATGAAATTGGCTAACAAAATATATTCTCGTGGATTTTCAATTGTCTTTACAGAATGAGCGTATCTAACTGAAACTAAATCTCCATCTTTAACAATATGCGAAATTTCAACTTTTGATCGGATATAAGATCTGCTTAATTCAGAAGCTAACGATAATAAATCCTCGCGATTCATTTTTATAAATCCAGTGCTACTATTCCATTCTAAAAGGATATCATCATGCAAATAGGTAGCCAAAACAGATGGATTTATTAGCGCTTCTGATTTATAAAAATCTAGAATTATCTTTTTTAAATTCATAACTATTTTAATTTTTGAATTAGATCCGGTATTTTTTTAATATTAGCTAATTGCTTCAATTTTTCTCGTGATTCTTCTACAGGTGTCCCAAAATAGCTCTTACCTCCTTCTATCGATTTTGTAACTCCCGTTTGTCCTAAAACAACTGCTTTAGCTCCAATGGTAATTCCACTTGTGGTTCCTACTTGACCCCAAAGCGTAACTTCATCTTCAATAATTACACAACCTGCAATACCGGTTTGCGAAGCTATTAAGCATTTTTTTCCAATCACAGTATCGTGGCCAACATGCACCTGATTATCAATTTTAGTACCTTCACCGATTGTAGTATCACCTGTAACTCCTTTATCTATGGTGCAAAGGGCGCCAATTCCAACGTTATTTTCGATTACAACTCTACCACCAGAAATCAATTGATCAAAACCAGTTTCTCTTTTTTTGTAATAAAAAGCATCAGCTCCTAATATAGTTCCAGCATGTATAATTACATTATCACCAATTACGGTATGATCGTATATTGAAACATTAGAATGAATCAAACAATTTTTTCCAATGGTTACATTATTTCCAACAAATGTATTAGGCTGAATAACAGTACCCTCTCCTATTTTAGCTGAAGTAGAAATTAAACTATTTGAAGATTGAAAAGGCTTAAAATAATTGGTTAATTTATTGAAATCTCTAAACGGATCATCTGAAATTAATAAAGCTTTTCCTTTAGGACAATCAACATTTTTATTAATTAAAACTATTGTTGCTGCAGATTGTAAGGCTTTATCGTAATATTTAGGATGATCTACAAAAACGATATCTCCGTTTTCAACAACATGAATTTCGTTCATCCCTAGAACAGGGAAATTAGAATCGCCAACAAATTCACATCCAATTATAGATGCTATTTCATGCAGTTGATACGTTTTTGGAAATTTCATTTAATTTTTTTAACTATATTATTCTTTAACACGCTCCATGTAAGATCCTGTAGCAGTATCAATTTTTATTTTATCACCTTCATTTATAAATAAAGGCACGTTTACAGAAGCACCAGTTTCAACTTTCGCTGGTTTAGTAGCATTTGTTGCAGTATTTCCTTTAACTCCTGGCTCAGCATAAGTTACTTCAAGAACTATAGAAGACGGCATATCTACTGATAAAGGTAAATCTGTTTCAGTGTTTATTTGAACCATCACAATTGTTCCTTCTTTTAATAAATCTGGAGCGTCAAGTGTCTTTTTATCTAATGTAATTTGCTCATATGATTCAATATTCATAAAATGAAATTGATCTCCTTCGGCATACAAAAATTGGAATGAATGTGTTTCAACTCTCACTTCTTCAATCTTATGACCTGCCGAAAAAGTATTGTCAAGTACTTTACCATTTGACAAACTTCTTAATTTAGTTCTCACGAAAGCTGGTCCTTTTCCTGGTTTAACATGTAAAAATTCTATGATTTTATAAATATCATTATTGTATTTTATACATAATCCGTTTTTAATATCTGATGTAGATGCCATTTTATATTTGTTTTAATTGATGAGTTTAAAATATAGGTTTCCTATTTAATTAGTTAGTATTTTTTGATTAATGCTTATTTCATTTAGCATAATGAAATTTAAAAATTACCTGAGTAACCTTTCATAATTCCTCTCGATGAATTTCTAATAAAATCGATAATTTCGTCTCTTTCAGGAGTCGCTTCCATTTCAGCCTCAATAATCCCAACTGCCTGAGTAGTATTGTAATTTTTTTGATATAATATTCTATATATTTCTTGAATTTCTCTGATTTTCTCCGTAGTAAATCCTCTTCTTCTTAAACCCACTGAATTGATACCAACATATGAAAGCGGTTCTTTTGCAGCTTTAGTGTAAGGCGGTACATCTTTCCTAACTAAAGAACCTCCTGAAATCATAGCATGATCACCTACATTAATAAACTGATGTATTGCAGCTAAACCTCCAATGATAGCGTAATTACCAACAGTTACATGTCCTGCAAGTGCAACACCGTTTACAATTATAGCATTGTCACCAATATGACAATCGTGAGCGATGTGAGCTGTAGCCATTACTAAACAATTGTTTCCAAGTGTAGTCTGACCTGAAGCAATTGTCCCTCTATTAATTGTAACACATTCACGAATAGTGCAATTATCGCCAATTATTGCTAACGAATCTTCACCCCCAAATTTTAAATCTTGAGGCACTGCAGAAATTACTGCACCTGGAAAAATATTACAATTTTTACCAATTCTAGCCCCTTCCATTATAGTTACATTGGACCCAATCCAAGTACCATCTCCTATAACTACATTATTATGAATGGTAGTAAACGGTTCTATAACTACATTTTTTGCTATTTTGGCTCCTGGATGAACGTAGGCTAATGGTTGATTCATGATTTAATATTTATTCGTTTCACTTTTTATTAGATCTTTATCTAATGTAATTATTGATTTTTGGCAATTTGTGCCATTAATTCTGCTTCAGCAACTAATTTTCCATTTGCATAAGCATTAGCTTGCATGTGACAAATACCTCTTCTGATAGGAGTTATTAATTCACATTTAAAAATTAACGTGTCACCCGGAAGCACTTTATGTTTGAATTTAACATTATCAATTTTCATAAAATATGTCAAATAATTCTCAGGATCTGGAACGGTGCTCAATACTAAAATCCCACCTGTTTGCGCCATTGCTTCCACTATTATAACACCAGGCATAACAGGAGCTCCTGGAAAATGTCCTACAAAAAAACTTTCATTCATAGTAACATTTTTCATACCTACTATATGATTATCAGACATTTCAATTATTCTGTCTAAAAATAAAAATGGAGGTCGGTGAGGCAAAATATTCATTATTTTATGAATATCCATTAAGGGCTCTTGATTTAAATCATAAGTTGGAACATGATTGCGTTGCTCTATTTTAATCAATTTCGCCATTTTTTTTGCAAACTGAGTATTTACAAAATGACCAGGTTTATTAGCAATTACTTTACCTTTTATTCTTGTACCAATCAATGCTAAATCACCAATAACATCTAGTAACTTATGTCTTGCCGCTTCATTTGGATAATGCAAAGTCAAATTATCTAAAATACCATTTGGTTTAACCGTGATTTTTTCTTTTCCAAATGCCTTCTTTAAATTTTCCATTGTGGTTTCAGAAATATCTTTGTCCACATATACAATTGCATTATTTAAATCCCCCCCTTTTATCAAACCATTGTCTAACAATGATTCCAATTCATGAAGGAAACTAAAAGTTCTAGAATCTGATATTTCTTTTTTGAAATCGGATATTGATTTTAATGTTGCATTTTGAGTTCCTAATACTTTTGTACCAAAATCTACCATTGTAGTAATTTGATATTCATCACTTGGCATTACAATAATTTCACTTCCTGTAGTTTCATCTGTAAAAGAAATTATCTCTTTTACGGTATAATAATTTCTGTAAGCTTCTTGTTCTACAATTCCTGCTGTTTCAAGTGCTTCAACAAAATATTTTGAAGAACCATCCATAATAGGAAGTTCTGAAGAATCTAATTCTATAGTTACATTATCAAGATCGCAACCTATTAAAGCCGCTAAAACGTGTTCTGGAGTTTGAATCTTAACACCTAATTTTTCTAAATTTGTTCCTCTTTGAGTGTTTACAACATAATTAGCATCAGCTTCAATAACTGGAGAACCTTCTAAATCAATTCTAACAAATGAAAAACCACTGTTTATTGGTGCAGGTTTAAAAGTCATTTTCACCTCTTTTCCAGTGTGTAATCCAACCCCACTTAGAGATATTTCCTTGCCAATTGTATTTTGTTTAACCGTCATTATATAACTTATTTACTGTTTAATTTTAATTTTTCTAAATCATCTACTATTGTAGGCAAATTTTTAAAATGAACATATGATTTATAATATTCTTTATAAGACATTGCTGGATTTCCTTGAAGGATTTCACCGTCCTTCACACTTTTTGTAACTCCGGTTTTTCCTTGAATATGGACGTTATTACCAACAGTTATATGTCCTGCAAATCCAACTTGTCCACCTATCATGCAGTTTTTTCCGATTTTAGTTGAACCTGCAATTCCTGTTTGAGCTGCAATTACGGTGTTTTCACCAATTTCTACATTGTGTCCCACTTGAATTTGATTGTCCAACTTCACTCCTTTTCGAATAATCGTTGATCCCATTGTGGCTCTATCGATTGTAGTTCCAGCACCAATATTCACGTTGTCTTCAATAATCAAGTTACCAATTTGTGGAATTTTACTATATTTTCCATCCGGATTTGGAGCAAAACCAAAACCATCACCACCTAAAACTGCTCCTGAATGCACAGCTACATTATTGCCAATTTCAGTTTCTGAAAAAACTTTTGCACCAGCAAAAATAGTAACATTATTACCAATCACAACATTATCTCCAATAAAACAATTTGGGTAAATTTTTACATTATCTCCCATTGTAACATTCGTTCCGATGTAAGCAAAACTCCCTAAATAAAAATTATCACCGTACTTAACATTTTCTGAAATTACAGAGGGTTGCTCGATGCCAACTTTATTAGATTTAGCTTGATTGTAAAATTCTAATAATTTAGAAAAAGCAAGATATGCATCGTCAACTTTAATAAGCGTTGTGTTAATTTCTCCCTCAGGAACAAAGGTTTTGTTAACAATAGTAATTGTGGCCTTAGTAGTATAAATGTAGTTATTGTATTTTTTATTGGATAAAAAAGTCAAAGATCCTTCAGCTCCTTCTTCAATTTTTGATAATTTAGAAACTTCAGCATTTGGATTACCAACTACCTCTCCTTCTAAAATTCCCGCTATTTGCTCTGCTGTAAATTTCATCTGAATCAAATTAATTGTTTAGATGATTTAGAAAGAACTGAATATTTGTAGCTGTTTTAATCATTAGATATTTATTGGCTTTTTTAACTTTACAAAAATATAAAAAAATAGTAATTATTATTTAACTTTTTATCAGTTGTTTTGGATAACATAGATAATATTTTGTCACCTCTTTTGATATCGATTTCAAATTGAGTTGATCAGAAGCTTCAACTACATCTTCAACCGTATTGTCTTTTTTAAGAATTCTAATTGGCTCTGCTTGAACACTGTAAGCTTGATTTTTAATTTTTCCTTTAAAAATAAAGTAACTTGAATCTTGAATTGATATTTGATTTTCTTTAGAAAAAGTTTGTTGAAGTGATTCTAAATCCGCTTTCGAGAATTTTTCACTGTTCAATTTTATCTTCAATAAATCTCTATGAATTATCATTTTACTCAAATTACTTAAAATAAAATCTTCGTTATTAATCCAAGATTTTAGTGCACTGATAATGTCAAAATCGTCCAAATTTGCAAACTTATCCAAAGTTACATTATCAAATGTGGCCAACTCAATCTTGTTATTCATGAAATAAAGTAACGATTCACTACAATTTAAAACAATACCTTTTTGAGTCAATTCTTTAGCCCTTTTTAAAACTTTCGTCAAAATTAACTCTGCAACTAAACTAGTTTTATGAAAATAAACTTGCCAGTACATTAATCGTCTTGCCATTAAGAATTTCTCTACGGAATAAATTCCTTTTTCTTCAATAACCAATTGATCGTCAACTACTGTCATCATTTGAATTAATCGGTCGGAACTGATGTTTCCTTCAGCAACGCCCGAATAAAAACTATCTCTTTTCAAATAATCCATCCGATCCATATCTAGCTGACTAGAAATTAATTGGAGCATGAATTTTCTATGATAATCGCCTTTAAATATTTGTATTGCCAAGCTTAATTTCCCTTCAAATTCTTCGTTTAATTTATTCATAAACAACAAAGAAATAGCTTCGTGATTTACATCTTCAACGATGCTATGTTCCATTGCATGAGAAAACGGGCCGTGACCAATATCGTGCAATAATATGGCTACGAGTAAAGCATTTTCCTCCTCTTCAGAAATAGAAACCCCTTTGAAACGAAGTACTTCAATTGCTTTTTGCATAATGTGCATGCAGCCCAAAGCATGGTGAAAACGAGTATGATGCGCCCCAGGATAAACCAAATAAGACAAACCCATTTGTGAAATTCTACGCAAACGTTGAAAATAAGGGTGTTGAATTAAATCGTAAATAAATGGATTTGGAATAGAAATAAACCCATAAATTGGATCGTTTAATATTTTTAATTTATTGATTTGATTCACTTTCTATTGGGTTTTGTAATGCAAATATAAACAATTATCACTTTTTTTAAATTGAAATTTTAACAAAAAAAAGACCGCACTAAGTACGGTCTCCTATAATTGCTATTTAATTTACCAAATAACAACTCTAAGTGAATCTGGTTGGTACATTTTGTTTCCCAGTTTTACATTAAATGCTTTGTAAAATTCAGGAATATTACTCAAAGGACCATTAATTCTAAATTGCGCTGGAGCATGAACATCGGTCATAATTTGTGATGCCAACGCCTCATCTTTAGTGTTTACCATCCAAGCATAACCATAAGCAAGGAAAAAACGTTGATCGGGAGATAAATTGCTAATTTTTTGATTGTTTTTATATTGTGCTGTTTTTTTGAAAGCTTCATAACCCATAACAACACCGCCCAAATCGGCAATATTTTCTCCTTGAGTAGCTTCGCCGTTAATGTGTTTGTTGCCTAAAACAGTATATTTATTAAACTGAAAAACAATCAACTTTGTTTTGGCTTGGAATTTTTTCAAATCTTCTGGTGTCCACCAATTGTTCAAATTTCCGTTTTCGTCATATTGACTTCCTTGATCATCAAAACCATGAGTAATTTCGTGTCCAAAAGTCGATCCGCCTATTATCCCATATAAAATAGCATCATCAGGCATTCTTCCTTCAAAACCTGGGACGATAATATTACAAGCAGGAACTACAATTTCGTTATTACTTGGATTATAATAGGCGTTGTAGGTTTGCGGATTCATGCTCCATTCCGTTCTGTCAACAGCTTTTCCGTATTTATTGATCATGTCTTTATAGCTCCAAATATTAGCTTGAATAACATTGCCACAATACGATTTTCTATCAATTTTCATTGAGCTCATGTCTTTCCATTTGTCTGGATAACCCACTTTCATTACAATTTTGCTCAACTTTTTTAGCGCTTTAACTTTTGTTGCTTCGCTCATCCAATCCAGTTTTTTGATATGATCAGCATAAACATCGCGAATATTATTGCCAATTTCCAATAACTTCTCTTTTGAGCCTTTCGGCAAATATTCAGCAACATAAACCTGCCCAATTAACTCGCCAAGATAATTATCTGTTTGCCCCACTACCCTTTTCCATCTTGGTTTTTGCTTAGAAACACCATTCATAACTGTGGAATAGAATTTAAAATTTTGTTTTTCAATATCGCTATTTAAGTAAGCTGCATAGGAATTTACTAAATCCCATTTCAAGTACGTTTTCCAATCTTCGATAGAATAACTTTTTACAAAAGTATTTAAAGCTTTATAGAATTCTGGTTGGCCAACAATTACTGAGTCAGCTTTAGCAACTCCAAGTACTGGAAAAATTAAATTCCAATTGATATTTGGCGTGATTTTCCCTAAACTAGCAACTGTCATTTTGTTGTAATTTTTTATTGGATCACGAAGGTCTTCTAATTTTCTTGAAGCTTTTGCCAAATCGGTTTCCAATTTCATAATTGAAGTAGCACCGGCTTCGTTTTGACCAATTAATTTCAAAATTGCTTGAAGGTGTTTTACATATTCTGTTCTGATTTTTACAGTTTGTTCATCAGTGTTAAAATAGTAATCGCGATTTCCAAGTCCTAAACCACCTTGACCTAAAAATAAAGCGTATTTTGTACTAATTTTATCATCTTGACCTAAATAAAATGAAAATGCTGGGCTTGCGCCAATGGTGTGAAGATGCGCGATTGATGTTACTAATGAAGGTACATCTTTAATTGCGTCGATTTTATCAAACTCCGATTTTAAAGGTGAAATTCCAGCTTTATTGATAGCGATTGTATCCATTCCAGAAGCATAGAAATCTCCAATTTTTTGTTTGTTACTGCCTTTTTCAGCAGACTCATCTTGAGCTGATTTTTCACATATTTGCTTGATTTGATTGTTTATTGTGTCAGCGATTGTGCGGAAAATCCCGTTGCTTTGCTCTGTTGACGGAATTGGATTATTTTTAAACCAACCGCCATTGGCATATTTAAAAAAGTCGTCGGCAGGATTTACCAAAGTATCACGATTGGTAACTAATGGATCAGATAATTCAACTTCTTTTTTATTGCAGCTTATTAAATTTAAACTTGCTACAACAAGGATTACTAGTATTCTTGAGTTTTTCATAATTCTAAATATTTAGTTTTTGGAACTTCAAATTTAGATATTAAAATTGGTTTGCGCTAAAATAAATTTGATAATAGAACTAGGAAATTTGAATATTTGAATTTTCATCAAATAGAAATCGAAACGGTTTTAGCCCTGATTGCAGTGAACTCCCTCGCTTTTTAGCGAGGAGTGGAACGGAAAGCAGGAAATAGCTCCAAAAAATTACAATAAATTTAAGAAGTTAGCGTTGAAAAAGTGTTAATTTGCTACATTATTTTTAAAAGATAATTGAACTAAAAAAAGCGCGATGGATAAGATCAAAATACTTTGGGTTGATGATGAAATTGAATTGTTAAAGCCACACATTTTATTTTTGGAAATGAAGAATTACCATGTTACGAGTTGTAATAATGGTCGGGATGCTATTGAAATATTTGAGGAAGGCGATTTTGACATTGTTTTTCTAGATGAAAATATGCCAGGAATGAGCGGATTGGAAACCTTGTCGGAAATGAAGGAAAAAAAGTCGGCAACACCAATGATTATGATCACTAAGAGTGAGGAAGAATATATTATGGAGGAAGCGATTGGGTCGAAAATCGCTGATTATTTGATTAAGCCAGTCAATCCGAATCAGATATTATTGAGTTTGAAAAAGAACTTGGATCATTCACGATTGATTTCTCAAAAAACCACGATGGATTACCAGAAGGAATTTAGAAAAATTTCGATGGATATGGCAATGGTAAATTCTTATGAAGATTGGATTGAGTTGTATAAAAAATTGATTTTCTGGGAATTAGAACTAGAAGATATCAATGATCACAGTATGATTCAGATATTGGAATCTCAAAAAGTGGAAGCCAATTCGCAGTTTGGAAAGTTTATAGAACGTAATTATGAAGATTGGTACGAGCCTAAAGCGGATAAACCGGTTTTGTCACATAATTTATTTCGTGAATTGGTAGTTCCGGAAATCACTAAAAAAGACAAGCCAATTCTATTTGTGGTAATTGACAATTTGCGTTACGACCAATGGAAAGTTTTTGAAAGTGTGGTAAACAACCATTACAAATTAGAGAAAGAAGTTCCGTATTATGCTATTTTACCTACTGCAACTCAATATGCTAGAAACGCCATTTTCTCAGGATTAACGCCTCTTGAAATGGAAAAACAATTTCCACAATATTGGAAAAACGATCCTGATGAAGGAGGAAAAAACTTGTATGAAGCTGAATTTTTAACAGCACATTTAAAACGTTTGGGGTTAAACATCAAACAAGATTATTTTAAAATAACCAATTTAGCATCGGGCAAGAAATTAGTTGATAATTTCAAAACCTATAAAAATAACGACTTAGTGACAGTGGTTTACAATTTTGTGGACATGCTTTCACATGCGAAAACAGAAATGGATGTGGTGAAAGAATTGGCTTCAGATGACAAAGCATATCGCTCTTTAACGCTGAGTTGGTTTAAGAATTCACCTTTATTAGAAATCATTCAACAGGCGCAAAAACTAGGTTTTAAATTGATAATTACAACTGACCACGGAACGATAAATGTAAAGAATCCTTCGAAAGTAATTGGTGATAAAAACACGAGTTTGAACTTGAGATATAAAACTGGTAGAAGTTTGTCCTACGAAGATAAAGACGTTTATGCTGTTAAAGATCCTAGAAAAGTAGGATTACCAGCGATAAATATGAGTAGTTCGTATATTTTTGCAAAGAATGATTATTTCTTAGCTTATGTAAATAATTACAATCACTATGTGAGTTACTACAGAAATACTTACCAGCACGGAGGAATTTCATTGGAAGAGATGATTGTTCCGTTTTTAGTAATGAATCCAAAATAATAATTGATAATTTAAATAGAATGGAAGTTGTTTTTTCATTGGAAGAAATTGATAATGTTGCACAAATAATATTGGCTCAAAACCCAAATAAAGTCATATTATTTAATGGAAATATGGGTGTTGGGAAAACTACTTTGATAAAAAGTTTGAGTCAGAAATTAGGCGTAATCGGCAATACAAGTAGCCCAACTTTTTCTTTAGTTAATGAGTATCAAACACATGATAATCAAATAGTTTACCATTTTGATTGTTATCGATTAAAAACTGAAGTCGAAGCTTTAGACATGGGAATTGATGACTATTTATATTCTGGAAATTGGTGTTTTATTGAGTGGCCTGAAAAGATAGAAAGTTTGATACCAGAAAAGTGTTCTACCATAAATATTGAGATTTTACCAAATGGATTTAGAAAATTGATTTATAAATAATTTCGATAATTGATTATTTCACATAATTTTTTATAAATTTATATTTTAATTAAATAATCAATGGCAATTACCCCTTTTTCTAAATCGCAATTACTTCCGCAGGAGGAAAAATTAGAAATTTCTAAGCAGCGAAGTGATCTTTTTATTGGTATTCCAAAAGAATCTAGTTATCAGGAGCGAAGAATTTGTTTGACACCAGACGCCGTAAACTCTTTGGTATCAGAAGGTCACCGAGTGATGATAGAATCGGGAGCTGGTTTAAGCGCTAGTTATACCGATCAAGAGTTTAGCGATGCTGGTGCAGAAATTACTGCCGATACAAAGAAAGTTTTCAGTTGCCCAATGTTATTGAAAATATCTCCTTTATCAATAGAAGAAATTGAGTTGGTCAATCCTGAAACGATTGTAATTTCTGCTATTCAATTAAAAACTAGAAACAAAGATTATTTTGAGGCACTTGCCAAGAAAAAAATAACCGCATTAGCATTTGAATATATAAAAGATGAAGATGGCACCTACCCTGCTGTAAAATCATTAAGTGAAATTGCAGGAATTGCTTCGGTATTAATCGCTTCAGAATTAATGATTAACAACCAATTTGGAAAAGGTTTGTTATTCGGAAATATTACGGGTGTTCCACCAACAGAAGTAGTGATTTTGGGTGCTGGAACTGTGGGTGAATTTGCTGCTAAAAGCGCGTTAGGATTGGGAGCAAGCGTAAAAGTGTTTGATAATTCAATTACCAAATTAAGAAGATTACAGAACAATTTAAACCAACGAATATTTACTTCTACAATTCAGCAAAAGGCGTTATTAAAAGCATTAAGACGTTGTGATGTTGCGATTGGAGCGATGAGAGGAAAAGAGCGTTGTCCAGTTGTAGTTTCAGAAACTATGGTTGAATTAATGAAAAAAGGCTCTGTGATTGTAGATGTTAGTATTGATACTGGAGGTTGTTTTGAAACTTCTGAAGTAACAACTCATGAAAAACCAACTTTCATCAATCATGAAGTTATTCATTATTGTGTTCCAAATATTCCATCTAGATATTCAAAAACGGCATCTCTTTCTATTAGTAATATCATCACTCCTTTCCTACTCCAAATAGCTGATGATGGCGGAATTGAACGCGCCATTAGATACAACAACGGATTAAAACACGGCGTGTATACTTATCATGGAATATTGACTAATAAAGCTATTGGCGAATGGTTTAATTTAAATTACAGTGACATCAATTTAATTGTATTTTAAGCATACTTTCCCTTACATTTGCAAAAAAAATTAAAATGAAATTTTACCAACGATTTGCATATTATTTAGTCGGATTAATTATGGGTTGCTTTTTTGTGGCAATGGTATTAAGCGGTAAGGACACTCGATGTAATTATTTTCCAAACGCTAGAGTTCTGAATGATCTTAGTACTAAACCATTTAATTTATCTCCTGAAGCTTCAAAAAAGCTGGACGAAAAATGGGTTACCATGGTAGATATCAAAAATACTTTGAAATATGGCGACGTTGATTTTGATAAAAGCAACATTAAGTATGAATCTGGGAAAATCTATATTGTAGAGGGACAAACGACTTCTAATGTTCAAATAACGCTAGAATTTATTAATTATCCTGACAAAGTTGTTTTAAAAGACATCATTAAAAAATAATTTTTATACAATAATAGTTGCAAATACAAATTCTAAATGTATATTTGCACTCCAATTTAGGGCGATTAGCTCAGCTGGTTCAGAGCACCTCGTTTACACCGAGGGGGTCGGGGGTTCGAACCCCTCATCGCCCACAAAAAAAGACAAACTAAGTAGTTTGTCTTTTTTTATTTATAGTTTGTAAATCTCCTGAATTGTTATAAAATCAATAATCGATTCAATTTCTTTTTTGGTCTTTTCTAGACCTTCTAAAAAATTTATTGAATAGGCATATTCTAAATTATCAAATGATAAAGTAGGATCAGAATAAATAATAATTAACGAAGAATTTCTATTATAAAATGGTATGGCTTCAATTAAATCTGATGCTTCATAAACAAAAACAAAAGTTAACTCCGATTTTTCTATTTCATTTTCATCAATTGAATTCCCATTGTTGATTTTCAGAATATTGAAATTATTATAGTACTTAGTTTCAAAAATACCTTTTGAAGCATCTCCCCGATCTATAACTAAAATATTATTTATCAACATATTATAAAAACTTAAATGGTTTATTTAATTCAATTTCAAAGTTCCAACTTTTAAAATACGTTTTCTAAAAATTGATTAAATATGATGTAAAATTAAAACTCTATTAACAATTAAATATGCTAAAAAACGATTGAAACTATTAAAAAGCGATTAAATTTTTATTAAAAAAAAAGCTGCTAATTAGCAGCCTTTCTTATAATTTAAATCAAAAATCTTTTGTTTCCAATACCAAATAACTTCCTGGATAATGAATCGTAGGATCGTCCTCTGCGGTAATAAAAATCCTTTTAGGTTTTGATGAAGAAACGGTTTCAAACTTAATTTTAAGTTTTGAGGTTCCTACAATCTGACCTAAATTAATAGGATTGGAACTTTGATCGGATTCCAACCAAACGACATAAGCAGCTTTTGGCGGTTGCAATCTATTGGGTTCAGCCAAATAGGAAATCTCTAATTTAATCTCATAATTGTTGTTTTTATCTTTTGAATAAGTAACATTTCCTCTGGCTGCCGGAACTTGAACTGAGGTTTGAAAAGGAATTTTCTTCGCACAACCGACTAAATTAAAAATGCAATAGAATTACATTATTCCTGTTATGAGTAGCACTCAAATTAGAGATAAAAAAAAATCCCTACTGCTTTCACAGTAGGGATTTATAAAATTTAAAGGAATATAACTATAATTTAATTCCAATTACCACAAAAAGGACTAATAGTTACCGTTATATTTTTTGTTGTACAACCTGATGTAGCAGATACAGAATAAGTGTTACTTTGACCATTTACATAATTTTTAGCACTTCTAAAACTCAATACATGTCCAGAAGTAATTTGAAACAAAGCATTATCATCATTTAAAGTATTATCAATAGCCCATGTTAAATTACTTGTTAATGATGTTACTGTTGTAGCACCAGTTGATAATTTTATAGCAGAGGTTACTAAAGAACTATTTGAAACTGTAGTACTTATAGAGTTACTTGCTAAAGGCGTACCTGAAACATCCATAACAACATATATTGTATCATTATTTGCTAAAGTAGTTGATGAAAAAGCGGAAGCAGTTGCTCCATTTATTGCGTTTCCATTTAAATACCATTGATACGTTGGGTTATTTACATTATAAGAAGATGCTGTGAAGGTAACTGAATCGCCTAAGCAAATGCTGTTATCTGTATCGCTAGATGTAATAGAAATAGATGGCGAAAAATAAGTAACATTTTGATTGTTCTCAAGGGAGTTTCTATTTGTACTAGATAAATAGGAAGGAAATATCATTACTTCAGATAGGTATCCATCGAAAATTCTTCCGCCACCATTTGCTGCTCGAATACCTATGCATATATTGTCTGTTGTTGTATGATTAATTCCACAAATAGAATTTCTAGTCTGTTTCAAAGAGTTATTTTCATAAATAGAAGAAGTATTGGCATTTTGATCAATATCAATAATACCAGTTACTATTTTACTAACATTGCTAGTATCTCCAGAATTTGCATTTGTACATCCAGATCCATCAATCCAATAACCATTAATACTATTAGTAGGATCATAATTTAAACCCCAACCTCCATTTAAACCTGTTGATATTACACCTGAAATGTAATTTATACTACCTACATTTTGAACAACTGCATTTATTGTAGCTGCTGTTTGAGAAGTAAAATCAACAGTATTCGATGAAACTAGTTGACTAGTTGATTGACTAACACTAGCAAAATAAACAGTTGGTTTTCCATTCATAGTTTGAATAGCTCCAGAGTTAATAATTATTGGCCCATTTGTAGATGAAGTCATTACATCAATACCGTTTCCGCTTTGATCGTACCAAATAGCAACACTAGCTGAAGTTGAACCTCTTATTAAACTACTTAATAGATTAGCTGTAGCACCAGTATTAGCATCATTATAATTAGAATAAGAGGCAGATACTGGTGAACTCAATGAGAAAAATTGATTGGTTGTCGTATCTGGATAAACATCATAATAGGAAGAGCCTAATAGTATTCTAACCAAAGGACCAGAATAATTAGAACTTAATTTTCTTAAAGAATAAGCCACAGAAGCAGGAGTACTATTTGATAATCCTAAATTATCAAGAGTGTTCGATGAATTAACCGTAACTTCTAATACATTACTTTCAGCTGCGCCAGTCCAATCACTTTGGCAATCAACTCTAGCTAATCTTTTGAACCAAGTAGTTTGAGATAATGAACCCGCATCATAAGTACTCGCATTACTACTTGCAATATCACTAAAACCGCTACTGTTACTAGTGGTTGATGATTGCCATTTGTATTCTAATGTACCTGTCTCTCCGGTTGCAGCTACACTACTTGTGAAAGCAGAGGGATTAAAAGGAGTTGCACCACTTTGAGAATTGGCAATTGTACCTCCACTAGTAGGATTAGTACAATTCGATAATGAAAAAGTACCACTACTGGTAAATTTATGTATTGTATAACCATTAACTTGTGTAATTGTTCCTCCTGTAGCTCGAATAGTCGATCCTAAATATCTAACTATAACAATTCCTGAACCTCCTGCACCAGAGGGATTATTACTCTGACTGGCATTCATGCTTCCGAATCCACCGCCGCCACCGCCTGTATTAGCAGTTCCATTAGTTGCAGAAACATCTCCTTTTGAACCGGCGCCACCACCCCCAATTCCTCCTGCTCCACCTCTAGTTGCATTATGAACTACTCCACCACCACCACCACCACCATAATAAACAGAAGTTCCTGTAATGCTATTGGCTATACCAGCTCCACCTGCCCCACCATTTCCTCCTGTACCCAAGCTACCAGAAGCACCGGCACCACCACCTCCTCCACCATTAACTGACCAGAAATTTACACCATTCCCTTGAGAATTTCCACCATTATATCCCATTCCTGATACTGCAGTTCCACCTGATGCACTTCCGAAAGAACCTCCAGAACCTCCTCCAGAACCTCCTCCTCCTCCTCCATTTGGATTTGGAGCATTAGCTGCGGAACTTGAGGTAGCAACTAAATTACCAAAAGAGGAACTTTCTCCTGGATTTGCAATTTCCGAACCAGATGAAATGATTCTTACTGCAGCCCCACCTGCACCAACTGTTACTGCTGTATTACCAGAAACAGATTGATTAAAAAAGTATTTAACCGCACCGCCGCCGCCGCCGCCACCATAACCTGCTCCTCCACTACCACCACCGGAAACTACTAATATATCATAATTATCATGTAAAGTTTTAAAACTAAGTATTTCACCATAGGCAGTTCCATAGGAATTCAAGGCATAAGTCCTGAAATAACAAGTTGATCCTGGACTTAAATCAGTAAAAGATTGACTGAATGTTCCTGAACCAGATCCTATTTGGATTGTATTGTTTAAATTATTTGAAGTTAATCCCCATACTACTCCTCGAGAAGTAACCTGTGAAGCACCTTCACTAGTCACTTCTCCACCCAAAGTAGCACCATTATAAGATATTGAACTTTCTGCAGAAGTTGTTACAACAGGTATTGCTATTAAAGTTTGAAAATTTTCAATACTACCATAAGATGTGCCATTAGAATTAGTAGCAAAAGCCCTAAAATAATAAGTAGTATTAGGAGTTAAACCAGATAATATTTCATCGAAAGTTCCTATTCCTGAACCATTCTGTATTGTGTTATTTAGATTTCCAGCAGACAGTCCCCAGTTAATTCCTCGAGAAGTTAAAGATGTAGCACCTTCATTAGTTACTTCTCCGCCCAAAGTTGCCGCAAAACATGTTATTGTATTAGCTGTAGTTGTTGTTAAAAGAGGAGTTGTTAAAGTTACAGTTGGTGGTGTGTAATTAGTTTGAGTATTATTATCAAAATCATATTCTTCAAAAATTATCCAATTTATATTTGAAGGGTCTGATGAGAAGCTAAAACCATAAGCCATTAAATATGTAGAATAACCACCATAATAATTAAAATTCCAATCCCAATTACCTGAACCGTTATTGTTACCAGATAAGCTATAGGAGGAATCTACATCATTGATAAAGTTAACATAATTAGCATTGCTATTATTATCTATTGTGTAGGTCCCATTAGCACCTGGATAATCTGAGTTCAATAATGAAATTTGTTGAGCTGAAACCGAAAAAAAGGAAATAAAAAAACAAATAATTAGATATTTTTTTTTCATACGTTATTATAATTTATAGTTATAAAAAATTAAATAGTATAGGCTATAAATTTAAATAGGTGGCTTTGAGGGATTAAATTTTTTGCAATATTAATAATTTTTTATAAAATTTTATAATTTATTTATGAAAAAAATTAAAAAAATTAAAAAATAAATTTTTGATAATCATAATTTTTTTTTAAAAATACAATATGACTTTTCATACAGCACTACTTTTCCTATAAACCGATGGAGTTATTCCTTTTTTATATAAAAAGACTCTATTAAAGTAACTCAATGTTTCAAATCCACATTCAAAAGAAATTTGACTAATTGTTCTGTCCGACTGAATTAACAATCGACTGGCTTCGTTTATACGTATTTCATTTACATAATCTGAATAGGTTTTCCCAGTTGCTTTTTTAAAAAATTTACAGAAGTTGCTTTCAGTCAAATAAATTAAGTCGGCAACCTCTTTCAAGTAGATTTTATTCTGAAAATTATTTTGAATAAATAAACAAACTTTATTAATACGAACTTCACTTTTCTTGGAAACAATATTGTGAAAAGTATTTGGAGCAATCAATTTAATCTGTTTTTTTGATAAAATATCTAAAATTGAAATCAACTTCAAAATACGTTCTACGCCATTAGTCTCAGTTATCTCAATAATTTTTGTAACTAACTGTTCATCAGGTTCGAAATTAATACCTCGAAGCGAACTGTCAAGCATATTCTTTATTAATAGACTTTCATTCAATTCTAAAAATGGTAAAATGAATTCACTAGAAAACTGAATTACAATAGCATCTGAATTAACATCACCATCCGCTTTTCCAGACCAAGTATGTGGTAAATTACTACCTAATAAAACTAAATCACCCTCAGCAAAAGGTTCATAAGAATTACCCACGATTCGATAACCATTTCCTTTAACTATATAAGTCAATTCAAATTCTGGATGATAATGCCATTTGAACTGAAAATAGGGAACTTGATATCGAAATGCATGAAAACTGGATATTCCTTGGTTGGTTTTAATGTCTTCTAATATGGCTTTCATAACAACAAATTAACTTTTAAATCTGAAAAGTAAATAAAATAATTCAATATAGTGTTACAATTGAACAAATTAATGTTAATTGTTTATCATTCAAATCGATAATTTTGAAATTGATAATTACTATTATTTAAATTAATAACAATGCAAACACTTTCTAAATCAATATCAGAATTTCTAAATAAACCTTATTCATTAAGTCAAGAACAAATTGACTTCTATCAAAAAAATAGATTTATAAAATTAAAAGAAGTTTTAAATCCAGAAACGATTCAGTTTTTTAATGCTGCAATTTCAAAACAAGTTGAAGAAATGAACCAAGAGCAAACGGCATTGGAAGACCGAACAACTTACGGAAAAGCATTTCTCCAATTATTCAATTTATGGACAGAAAATCCAATTGTAAAAGAATTAATTTTCAGTAAACGAATAGCAAAAATTGCATCTGATTTAATGGAAGTCAACGGCGTTCGATTGTACCACGACCAAGCTTTATTTAAAGAAGGCGGCGGCGGAATCACTCCTTGGCATGCCGATCAATATTACTGGCCATTAGAAACAGACAAAACTATTACCGCTTGGATGCCACTTCAAGAAACGCCTTTGGAAATGGGGCCGTTGGAATTCAGTGCAGGAAGTCACACTATTGTGGAAGGTCGAGAATTAGAAATTGGTGATGAAAGTGAAGAAGTTATTCAAAAGAAATTGCGTGTAACTGATTTCAAACATGTAATTGAAGCCTTTGATTTAGGTGAAATAAGTTTTCATTCAGGTTGGGTTTTTCACCGTGCTGGTGCAAATGTGACTAACGAAATGAGAAAAGTGATGACTATTATATACATGGACAAAGACATGCTTTTGAAAAATCCCGATAATAAAAACCAAATTCATGATTGGAATACTTGGTGTCCTGGAGCTAAAATTGGAGAAATAATTAACTCTCCTATTAATCCTGTTTTATATTCTAAATAATATGAATATCAAATATATAAGTACTTTTTGGGGTTGCGAAAATCAATCTGCTAAAGAATTTCTATCGAATGTGATTTCGAATGGTTATGATGGGGTTGAAATTAATTTCCCTGATAACACTGAATTTATTGATGAATTCACAGCTGAAATAGAAAATATTAGAGCTACAATTAATGCTAATTTCATTTTCATTGCCCAACAAGTTTTATCAAATAAAACAGAGTCGGTAAAAGAATATAGTATTAGAATTACTGAAAGACTAGAATTTTTAGCAAAATTAAAACCTGATTTTATTAATTCTCATACCGGAAAAGATTATTATGATTTTAGTGATAACTGTAAGATCATCGAAATGACTGAAATTATATCCAAAAAATACGATGTTCCGATAGTTCATGAAATTCATCGCGGGAGATTTTCATTTCATTTGAAAACCCTACATCAGTATTTAGAATTATTTCCAAAATTAAGTTTAGTAGCCGATTTTTCTCATTTCTGTGTAGTTTCAGAAAGCAATTTGGAGGATCAAAAAGAATTATTGAAGAAGATTTATCCTAAAATAAAACACCTACACGCCAGAATTGGGTTTGAACAAAGCCCACAAGTAAACAACCCATTTGCACCAGAATGGGAATCTTACCTTGATAGGTATTTAAATTGGTGGAAAGAAATTATAGAATATCATAAAAAAAGAAATTGCAATCAAATTACGATAACCCCTGAATTTGGCCCTTTTCCCTACATGCCCGAAGAACCATTTACTAAAAAACCACTTTCAAATCAATGGGAAACCAACCTACAGATGAAAAAATATTTACAACAAAATCTATAATAATGGAAAATAAGAAAAAGAATTACATATTATTTATCGCTTTGAGCGCTGCACTTGGAGGTTTATTATTTGGTTATGATACAGCCGTAATTTCGGGCGCAATTGGCAATTTAACTCAGTATTTTCATTTAACACCTATAGAAACTGGTTGGGCAATATCAAGCGCATTAGTTGGTTGTATTATTGGTGCATTTATCTCTGATTATTATAGTAATCGATTTGGAAGAAAAGTCACCATGTTGATTACAGCAATTTTATTTATTCTAAATTCCGTTGGTACTGCCCTACCCATTTCCTTTTCAATGTTTGTACTATTCCGAATTATAGGTGGAATTGGTGTGGGAATTGCATCTATGGTTGTCCCAATGTATATCGCTGAAATTGCACCTCCAAAAAGACGTGGAGCTTTAGTAGGAAACTATCAATTGGCAATTGTTATTGGAATTGTGGTTGTCTATTTTGTAAACTATTTTATTGCGCTTCAAGGCGATTCTGCCTGGAATTTGAATATTGGTTGGCGTTGGATGTTTGGATCTGAAATTATCCCGTCAATACTATTTTTAATATTTATATTTCTAATTCCGGAAAGCCCTAGATGGTTGTTTCAAAAAGGAAAAACTGCAGAAGCGGTTGGCGTATTAGAGAAAATAAATTCACCTGAAGAAGTACTTCAAGTTCAAGAAGAAATTGAAAATTCAATCAATGTTAAAGAAGTAAACCAATGGAAAAATTTGGTTAATCCAATGTTTAAAAAAGCACTTTTCGTTGGAATTGGTCTTTCTGTTTTACAACAACTAACAGGTATTAATGCCATTTTATATTATGCCCCTGAGATATTTAAAAGCTTAGGAAGTTCAACAGATGTTTCCTTGCTAGAAACAAGCATTTTAGGAGTTGTAAACTTAATTTTTACTTTGTTGGCTATTCGTTTTGTGGACAAAATGGGAAGAAAACCGTTGCTTTATATTGGTTCAATTGGAATGACAATTGCATTAGCTGCAGTTGGATCGTTTATTTATTTTGAGGCAATCGGTAATTGGGTTTTGCCCTTTTTACTACTATTCATGGCTTCATTTAGTATTTCTTGGGGACCAATTGTGTGGGTATTATTATCAGAAATTTTTCCAAATAAAATTAGAAGTTTGGCGTTGGCAATTAGCGTATTTATTCAATGGGTTGCCAATTTTGTAGTGACTCAAGTTTTTCCAAGTTTAGTCGAAAATCAATGGTTAAAAACACATTTTAATGGGGCATTTCCTTTTTATTTGTTTTCAATAATATGTCTTCTATCTTTACTATTTGTTTGGAGAAAAGTACCAGAAACCAAAAATAAAAGTTTGGAACAAATGGATTCATTATGGAAATAAAGAAAATAATAATTGTAGTACTTTCTATCATTGGATTTAATCCAATTATTGCACAAAGTAATTCAAAATTTGTAAACACTTTCATCGGAACTGATGGGACTGGACATACATTTCCTGGACCTTCATTGCCTTTTGGAATGGTTCAGCCTGGCCCTGATAATAGTGTGGAAGGTTGGAATCACACCAGCGGATATCAATTTAAAGACACGCTTCTTCTAGGCTTTTCGCAAATGCGTTTTAGTGGAACTGGAATTGGTGAAATGGGAAATATTCTATTATTACCCTATAATGAAAATAAGTCAAAACTTAAAAATAGTTACTTCAAAAACTCAGAAACAGCTTCTGTGGGTTATTATTCATTATTGAAAAAAGACGACGTAAAAGTCGAACTCACTTGTTCTGAAAGAGTGGCTTTTCATAAATATACTTTTCCTGATTCAAAAGGTAAATTATTATTGGATTTTCAACACGGGATTCAATTTTTAAATGACAGTTTGGTATTAGAAAGTGATATTAAAATTGAAAATCCAACTACCATTTCAGGTTATTGTAAAACCAAAGGTTGGGTAACCAAAAAGTATTTCTTTACGATTAATTTCGAAACTCCTTTTTATGCATCAAAAGAACTTCCAAAAGAAAAAAAGCAAAATGCACCTAAATATATTTTAGATTTTGAATTGCCAAAAAGCAACATCTTACAAGTCAAAATTGCTTTATCAACTGTGAGTATTGAAGGCGCAAAACTAAATTTAACTTCAGAAATACCTAATTGGGATTTTAATAATGTTAGAAATATAGCCGTAAAAATTTGGGATGAATATTTGAACCGAATTGACATCGAAGCAAGTCAAAAACAGAAAGAAATTTTCTATACCTCTTTATATCATTTGCTTTTACAACCCTCAAATATTGCTGATAGAGACGGAAAATATCGAGGTGCAGATGATATTATTTCAGTTGCGCCAAACAAGGAATACTACTCTACCCTATCGATTTGGGATATTTATAGAGGTGCATTTCCATTACTTCAAATAATTGTTCCTGAAAAAATTGACGGAATTGTAAACACAATGCTTTTGCACCATAAAGCAGCGGGTTTTTTACCCATTTGGACGGCTTGGGGACAAGACAATTATTGTATGATAGGCAACCATTCTATTCCAATGATTTTATCGGCTTACCAAAACGGATTTCAAGGATTTAATAAAAAGGAAGCGCTTAAAGCGATGGTAGAAACATCAACAAAAAGTCATTTTAATTCTGATTGGGAATTGTACAATCAATACGGTTATTATCCCTTTGATAAATTAGATAACGAAGCCGTTTCTAGAACTTTAGAAAGCGGTTATGATGATTGGTGCGTGGCAAAAATGGCTGAAAAATTGAACGATAAAGAAACCTATTCCATTTTCACCAAAAGAGCCAATTTCTACAAAAATTTATTTGATACTGAAACAAAGTTATTTCGAGGAAAAGATACTAATGCAAATTGGAGAACTCCATTTGATCCATTAACAGCTACCTCTCCAATGAATAATCCGGGTGATTATACAGAAGCCAATGCTTGGCAATATTTTTGGACGCCAGCACAATATGATATTGAAGGAATGAAAAGACTACTTGGAGGGACATCATCATTTACCAAAAAACTAAATGATTTCTTTACAATTGAAAGCAAAAATCCAAATAAATTTTTAGGACAGGAAGCCATGATCGGGCAATATGCTCATGGAAACGAACCAAGTCATCATATTGTGTATTTGTATGCTTATTCTGAAACCCCTAAAATCGGACAAAAATACATTCATAAAATCATTAAAAAATTTCAAAATAATACGCCTGATGGTATGATTGGAAACGACGATTGTGGTCAAATGTCGGCTTGGTATATATTATCTTCACTTGGTTTTTACCCAGTAAATCCAGCGAATGGTGAATTTGTACTTGGAGTTCCCCAATTTAAAAAGGCGAATCTACATTTGAAAAATAATAAAACTTTTACAATTGAAGCTTTGAATTTTTCTTCAAATAATAATTATCAAGAAAATCCAAAACTTAACAATTCTCTTTTAAAAAGACCTTTTATCAAATATTCTGAAATAATGTCTGGTGGTAATTTAAATTTCCAAATGACTAATAAATAAACACATTTATGAAAAAAATATTCCTAGCCTTATTATTACTATTTTCTTTCTCTGTGAATTCACAAGAAAAGAATCAAAATAAAGTCGTAGAAAAATATCAAATTCTTCCGTTTGGTAGTATAAAACCTTCAGGTTGGCTTAAAGTACAAATGCAAAAAGATGTAGATGGTTTTGTAGGAAATCTAGATAAATTGGTCCCTGAATTAATCAATGATCCAATTTATAGTTCGGGAAGACTTCACAAAAACAGCAAATTGAAAGATTTAGGAAATAATAAAGAAGGCGATACAGAAGGATCGGAACAATACAAATGGTGGAATAGCGAAACACAATCCAATTGGTGGGACGGTTATATCAGAAATGTAATTTTATTAAACGACAAAAAAGGATTAGAAAAAGTAGATAATTACATTCAAAGAATTCTTAAATCGCAAGATGAAGATGGTTATATCGGGATTTACGATAAAGAATTGCGATACAATTTCAATTCAGAAAACGGAGAACTTTGGTCGAAAACAACAATGTACAGAGGTTTGCTGGCCTACTATGAATATTCTAAAGATGCCAAATTATGGAAGGCTATTGAGCGAGCAGTTGATAATGTAATGGCCAATTATCCTATAAATAGTTCAAGTCCTTATTCGTCTGGTAAGGAATTTAATGGTGGTGTTTCCCACGGTTTGACCTTTACCGATGTATTGGATAAAATGTACCAAATCACAGGTGATACAAAATATACCGATTATGCCCTATTTTTATATAGAGACTTTTGCAAAACGTATCAATCTGAAAAAGACGTTCAATTAGAGAATATCTTGAATCCTAACTACAAATTACAATCCCACGGCGTTCATACTTATGAGCACTTACGACCACTAATAGTAGCTGCTTATGCATCAAATGATGTCGAATTACAAAAAGCGCTTCAAATTTACATTCAAAGAATTGAAAAATCTACCACATTAACTGGAGGTGCAATTGGTGATGAATGGATTGCCCAAAGAACAGCTAACGCAACACATACCGGTTATGAGTATTGCTCTTTGCATGAATTATTGGACAGCTATTCGGTATTATTTCAAAAACAAGGAACCGGTAAATCTGCAGAAATGGTAGAAACTATTTTTTATAATGCGGCGCAAGGATCAAGAAATCCTGATCATTCTTGTATTGCGTATTTAAAAACTGACAATTCATTTGGAATGGACGGTACAAAAAACGGTGAAGTAGAAACCAACCGGAAACAAACTAGGTATAAATATTCTCCAGCACACCAGGATGTTGCAGTTTGTTGCAACCCGAATGCAGGAAGAATTACGCCTTATTTCATAGAAAAATCTTGGTTGAAAGAAAATGATAATGTTTTGGTAAATGTTTTATTGACGCCAAATATTCTTGAAACTAAAATTCAAAATCAATTGGTTAAAATCGAAACGATTACAGAATATCCTTACCAAAATAAATTTATTTACAAGATTTCAAATCCAAAATATACTCAATTTATTATCAAAATTAGAAAACCATCTTGGGCAACTAAAGTGCTAACTAATGAAAGTTATACTATTGATAATGAGTTTTTAGTATTTGATAGAAAAATAGGTAAAGAAGATAAAATCCAAATTGAGTTTCAAACGGAAATTCAAATAAAAGAAGATGGAAATAAGGAGAAATATTTTAGTTATGGGCCATTATTATATGCCAAATCATTTGAATCAATTGAACAAAAAGGAAAATCATATTTAACCAATTTTGATGATTTATTCTATGTTTCTAAAGATAAAAGTAGCTATCAATTTATTTTTGACAATCAAGCGAAATATGAAAATGGAAAAATAGAAATTAAAGCAAAAAACAAGTCGAACAATCAAATTGAAGTCATTGAACTTGTTCCTTTTGGAAAAACGATATTAAGACAGGTTAGTTTTTAGTAAAACTAAATGCTATTCGCTTAACTAATTCACTTTAAGCAAATTAATATTTACTTTTAAAACGCAATTAATTATTATTATTAAGTTAAAATTATCATATTATTAAATTTAAAGCGCTAATTTTGCATTAAATTATTAGCCAAATAAATTATATAATAATATTAAGACTCAATGAAAAATAATAATTATAGATCTACCTGTGCAATAGCCATGTCAGTTGACTTATTTGGAGACAAATGGTCCTTATTGATATTGAGAGACATGTTATTACATAGGAAATCAACCTTTAAGGAGTTTTCTAATTCAAAAGAAAAAATAGCATCCAATATATTAACCTCCCGTTTAGTTCATTTAATTGAATTTGGTTATGTTACTAAATTAAATCCCAAAGGAACTAAAAAAAGTGCTGTCTTTCTTGCTACTAGAAAAGGAATTTGTGTGCTTCCTTTGTTGGTAGAACTCTATATGATTTCTATAGATTCCTTAACTGATGAGCAATTAAATGAATCTCAACTTGCTATAAAATCAGAAATATTTAAAGATCGTGAGTTTTTCATAAACAACAGAAGAGAAAAATACATCGATTTTGTAAATCAAATTCAAAACGAAATTGAAGAAAATCAGAAAATTACTTTAAAACAAGATTAATTATCAATAATTAATCAATTCCAATAAGGCGATTTCAAATCTGCCTTTCGGCAAATATTGATCTTCTAAAGCCTTTGTGAATGGAATTGGTGTTTCTAAACTCGCTACTCGTTTTACTGGAGCATCTAAATATTCAAAACAGTTTTCCATTATCATTGAAGAAATATCACTTGCAACACCCCCAAACAAAGAATCTTCTTGATAAATAATTGCTCTTCCTGTTTTCTTTACGGATGTGAATATTGCCTCTGTATCTAATGGTTGCAAAGTTCTTAAATCCAACACATCTGCGGCAATTTCAGGATTTTTGTCCAATGTTTCTAAAGCCCAATGAACGGCTGCTCCGAAAGCAATAATCGTTACTTGATTTCCTTCACGAATTAACGATGCTTTTCCTAAAGGCAATGTGTAATAATCCTTTGGCACCTCTTGACTAATACTTCGATACAATTGTTTGTGCTCAAAGAACATCACAGGATTGGGATCATTTATAGATTCGTTTAATAAACCTTTGGCATCATATGGAAATGCAGGGTAAACCACCTTCAAACCTGGTGTTTTTGTAAACCAAGCCTCATTAGTTTGAGAATGAAATGGTCCCGCTTGTGTTCCTCCTCCGCAAGGCATTCGTACTACAACATCTGCTTTTTCCGACCATCGGTAATGTGATTTAGCTAATAAATTCACTATTGGATTGAATCCTGTAGAAACAAAATCAGCAAATTGCATTTCTACTACTGCTTTATAACCGTTTATTGACAAACCCATTCCAGCTGAAACGACAGCGCTTTCGCAAATGGGTGTATTGATAATTCTATCTTTACCAAATAAATCTACAAAGCCATCTGTAATTTTGAAAGCTCCACCATATTCTGCAATATCTTGCCCCATTATAACTAAATTATTATGTCGCTCCATTGACTGTTTTAGGCCGGTTGAAATGGCATCTATCAAACGGATATTTTCAGTTTCATCTGAATATTTAACTTCTTCAAAATCAAAAGGTTTGTAAACATCATTTAATTCAACATTATAACTAGCTTCGATCTCAGGTTCTGCATTTGCAAGCACCAAACTTTCATCGATAATAGCGGTAATTTCGGCATGAATTTCGTTATCATAATCGGAAGTTAAAATTCCATTATCCGTTAAAAACTTCTTGTAATTATCAACTGGATCTTTGATCGCCCATAAATCCATTAACTCCTGAGGAACATATTTTGTACCACTCGCCTCTTCATGACCACGCATTCTAAAAGTTTTGAATTCTAATAAAATAGGTCTTGGATTAGCAATCATTGAAGCTTTTAATTCCGATACTAAATTGTAAACTTCTAAAATATTATTACCGTCTACAATGTGACTTTCCATTCCATAACCTATTCCTTTATCGGCTAAATTCTCACAACGATATTGCTCATTTGTGGGTGTTGAAAGCCCGTAACCATTATTTTCTATGATAAATAAAACAGGTAATTCCCATACGGATGCAATATTTAAGGCTTCGTGAAAATCTCCTTCTGAGGTTGCGCCTTCACCCGTAAAAACAGCAGTGATTTTTCCGTTTTTCTTTAATTTATTTGCCAAAGCAATACCATCTGCAACTCCTAATTGCGGACCTAAATGCGATATCATTCCAATAATATGGTATTCTTGGGTTCCAAAGTGAAAACTTCTGTCACGGCCTTTGGTAAATCCATTGGCTTTTCCTTGCCATTGAGAAAATAATCGGTATAAAGGTATATCTCGTCCAGTAAAAACACCCAAGTTTCGGTGCATTGGAAGGATGTATTCGTCTTTGTCTAAAACAGCTGTAATTCCAACAGATATTGCCTCTTGCCCAATTCCTGAAAACCATTTAGAAACTTTTCCTTGTCGAATAAGTTTCAACATTTTCTCCTCGATAAGTCTTGGTTTGAGGATTCTTTTGTATAAATCTAATAAGGTTTCATCGGACAAATTCTTTCTATCGAAATTCATTTTTTGAGGTTTTTAAACGTACTCAAAAGTATAAAAAAATAACAGAAATGCCTCGAATTGTTATATTTTTTTAAAAAAGCTTTTTCATGAAAATTTCACTATTTTTACTAGTAATTCAGAATCATAGTTGAACCAGCTAATACATTAAATACTACACTATTAATTTTAATATATATATCGAACTTACTATTATTTGTGACGGAAGTTTTATTAACAGAAAATTTCAAATTTCTGTATGCATTGATATAATCTACTAAATCAATTTGTTTTGCGTAATATATAGATTTATTATTGGCTAATAATTTAAAAAACTTTTCCCCTTCATTCCATTTATTTTGATCAGTTCCAAATTCCCAGCTGTGACCCCAAATATCTAGCACCGCCAGATCTTTTGTTTGCAAAAAGTCATCTATTTTTTTGTAAAATAATTCTAGTTCTTTTTTATCTTTTTCCGGTTGGTTTGGCTCCCAATAAGCTTTCGCAAATTGATGCATCGTTGGAAACCATCTTAAAAAGTCTTTTGGTATTTCAAAATTATAGGAATCACCAACTGTTCTTGCATATTCAATTCCCAAACCATTCATAGCTTCAATTACTTTGTCATCAGTATTACCAAACGGATATGCCATTCCTCTTACTGGATATCCTACCAATCGTTCCAATTCTTTTCTATCATCTAAAATTTCATAGATAATGTCGATTTTTGAAAGTACAACTAAACTTGGATGATTTGCAGAATGAACAGAAACTTCATGCCCTTTATACAAGTCTTTTATTTCTTCTTTTTTCAAATAATTAAAATCTTTATCGGAACCTAGTTTATTAGAATTCAAATGAAAAGTCCCTATTAAATGGTACTTATTCATAAGCTCCACTAATTTTCTGTCTTGCTTAGCGCCGTCATCATAACTCAAAATCAACGCTTTGGATTTGCCTTCTGGAAATAGCATTTCAATATTTACAGCGCTTTTAGCAATCTCAGGATTTATTTGTGAAAATGAAGTGCCCGTTATTAATAATAGTACAATAGTTATTTTTTTCATGAGTTGAGTTATATGATATTATTGGAATACTAATTAACAACTTTTTCTTTTATAATTGCTTAAATAACTTTAATTTCTTCTATACCTTTCTTTTTATTAGATTAGAAATTATTCATTACATTTGTATTGATAAGGGTTATACCTAAATAAACAACAAAATTTGATACTATGCAAAACATTCCTAGTGTTGACTTGCGTGATTTCCTTTCGGGCGAACCGGAACGTAAACAAAAATTTGTAAATGAAATCGGAAAAGCTTTCGAAGAAATTGGATTCGTTGCTTTAAAAGGTCATTTTTTAGATGATCAATTAGTTGATGAACTGTACGGAGAAATTAGAAATTTCTTCTCACTTCCATTAGAAACTAAATACAGTTATGAAATTCCTGGTATTGGAGGTCAAAGAGGTTATGTGTCTTTTGGGAAAGAGCATGCTAAAGGTCGAAAAGAGGGGGATTTAAAAGAATTTTGGCACTTTGGCCAATATGTTGAAAAAGGATCAAAATATGCTGAAGAATATCCTGACAATGTTGTAGTTAAAGAATTACCGAGATTTAACGAAGTAGGCAAAGAAGCCTACCAAATGTTAGAAAAAACTGGTATTTATGTCTTAAGAGCTTTGGCTTTACATCTTGGTTTGGATGAATTCTATTTTGATCAATATGGCTACAATGGAAATTCAATTTTAAGACCAATTCACTACCCTCCTATAACTTCTGAACCAGAAAATGCAATTCGTGCAGCTGCCCATGGCGATATCAATTTGATTACACTTTTAATGGGTGCTCAAGGCAAAGGACTTCAAGTTCAAAGACACGATGGCACATGGATTGACGCAGTTGCTGAACCTGATGAATTAGTTATTAATGTTGGTGATATGTTGTCACGTCACACCAATAACAAGTTAAAATCGACGATTCACCAAGTAGTGAATCCACCGCGTGAATTATGGGGAACTTCAAGATATTCTATTCCATTTTTTATGCACCCAGTGAGCGAAATGCGTTTGGATTGCTTAGAAAGTTGCATTGATTCAGAAAATCCTAAACTTTACGACGATATTACTGCCGGTGATTTCTTGCATGAAAGACTAATCGATTTAGGATTAATAAAAAAATAATAATTTCAAAATACCAATTAAAGTACGGATTAACCAATTCGTACTTTATTTTTTAAATGTAGTTTATTATGGACTTTCAAGACCAATTAAAAAATCTATTTCCAGATCATATTCCCTTACCTGAAGAAGATAAAGAGATAGAAGATAAAGAACTTTGGATTCAAGACGAACCAATGATTTGTAAATTTGAAAAAAGAAAAGGGAAACCAACTACAATCATTGAAGGTTATACTGGATCTGACGATGACTTTAAAATATTGGCTAAAGAATTAAAAACAAAATTAAGCGTTGGCGGAAGTTTTAAAGATGATTCCATTATTATTCAAGGAGATTACCGTGATAAAATAATGACCATTTTAAAAGAAAAAGGTTTCAAAGTAAAACGTGTTGGCGGTTAAAAATTACGATTACTAAATAATTTCAAACAAAAATATATGATACAAGCATCAGAATTAATTCTAAACCCAGACGGAAGTGTATACCATTTAAACCTAAAACCTGAGCATATTGCCCATGATATTATTTTTGTTGGAGATCAAAATAGAGTTGAAAAAATTTCTAGCCAATTTGATACAATCGAATTCTCATTCCAAAAAAGAGAATTTAAAACCCATACAGGAACTTTGAATGGGAAAAGAATATCAGTAATTTCAACTGGAATTGGCCCTGATAACATCGATATTGTGATGAATGAATTGGATGCATTGGTCAATATTGATTTAATTACCAGACAACCAAAAACCACTTTAACATCATTAAATATAGTTAGAATTGGTACTTCAGGTTCATTACAAGACGATATTCCTGTAGATAGTTTTGTTATGTCGAAATACGGATTAGGATTGGACAACATGCTTCGCTCCTATTTAGTTGATGAAATTTCAAATACCAATATGGAAGAGGCGTTCATCAATCATACCCATTGGGATAGTAGAAAAGGAAGACCTTATGTTATTTCTTGTTCTGAAAAACTTGAGCAACTTATTGAAAGTGATATTATTCGTAAAGGAATAACTGCAACAGCTGGAGGATTTTATGGGCCACAAGGAAGAGTTTTAAGATTAGGCATTGAAGATATAAATTTAAATTCTAAAATGGATAACTTCCAATTTGAAGGAAATAGAATTACCAATTTAGAAATGGAAACGGCTGCCATTTACGGACTTTCAAAACTTTTGGGACATAATGCCTTGTCATTAAACGCTATAATTGCCAATCGAGCAACTGGAACTTTTAGCGAAGATCCTTATAAAGCTGTGGATGAATTGATAAAATACACTTTAGAAAAATTGACGAAGTAATTATTTACCATTCAATTTTTGATTTTCCTTTAATTTCTAAATAATCATTTGCCTGACTAAAATGCTTATTTCCAAACCATTTCCCTTGATTGGCGCTCATTGGAGAAGGATGTCCAGATTCTAAAACGAGGTGTTTGCTTCTATCAATTTTCAAACCTTTCTTTTGAGCAAAATTTCCCCAAAGTAAAAAAACTACATTTTCTTTATTGTCAGAAATAATTTGAATTACAGCATCCGTAAATTGATTCCAATTCAAATGTTTGTGGCTATTTGGTTTGTCTTTTTGTACCGTTAAAGCAGCATTCAATAACAAAACTCCTTTTTTTGCCCATCGTTCTAAATTACCTGATGTTGGCATTAGCAAAGCATCAAAATCTAAATTTATTTCTCTGAAAATATTTTTTAATGATGGGGGTATTTTTACTGAATCATTCACAGAAAAACAAAGTCCGTTTGCTTCACCTTCGCCATGGTAAGGATCTTGACCAATAATCACCACTTTCAAATTTTCAAAACTACAATAATCAAAAGCGGAGAATATCAATTCTTTGAGTGGAAAGCAAGTGTTTTTTGAATATTCATCTTCAACAGAATTCATTAATTCAATGAAATAAGGTTGATTTATTTCCTTATTCAATAATGATTTCCATGTAGAATTTAAATTGATTTCCATAAAAAAATTAAAAACCAAATATACAAAATCAGATTGTGAAATTGCTAAATATAATTGGTTCAACAAACATTAAAACTTTATAAATCCAATAGTAATTGACTGGTAATTATGTATTTTTGCAATGCTAATTTTCAAAAAAATAATGATCAACATTAACGAAAAAACGATTAATGACTTACAGTTTCCAACACTATTAGAAACTCTTTCTTCTATTTGTAATACAGATATTGGTAAGCAAAAAGCACTGGAAATCAAACCTTTTAAAGAAAAAGTGGAATTGATGGAGTCGCTATTGCAAACTTCCGAATACGTTTCTTCGTTTCAGAACAATAATGCGATTCCAAATCATGGTTTTGAAGTTATCAATCATGAAATTAAATTTTTGGCTATTGAAGACAGTTTTTTAGAAGTTGGAAGTTTTAGAAAAATAGCAAACATTTCCATTACTGTAAATACCCTTTTGTTGTTTCTTAAAAAATTTGAAGAGTATTATCCCAATTTAAATAAGCGTGCCATTCAGGTTGAATATACCAAAGAAATTATTGCTTTAATTGAAGATGTAGTCGATAAATATGGTGAAATAAAAGACAATGCTTCAGTCGATTTATTGAATATTCGTAGAAATATGAATACCGTAAGAGGAAAAGTAAATCAGAGTTTTGGTATAGCCTTAACACAATACAATTCACTTGGCTATTTAGATGATATTAAAGAGAGTTTTGTTCAAAATCGTAGGGTTTTAGCCGTCTTATCAATGTATCGAAGAAAGGTTAAAGGTTCTATTTTGGGAAGTTCAAAAACAGGAAGTATTGCGTATATAGAACCAGAAACAACCTTAAATTACTCTCGTGAATTAAGTAATTTAGAATACGAAGAAAAAGAAGAAATTATAAAAATTCTTAAGTATTTAACCGATAGAATTCGTCCTTATTTATCACTAATTATCGAATATCAAGAGTTTTTAAGTGATATAGATGTTACCGCTGCCAAAGCTAAATATGCCGTTAAAATAAATGCGATATTACCAACAATTACTGAAGAACGAAGGTTGTTTTTTAAAGATGCCTTCCATCCTATTTTATATTTAAATAATAAAGAAAATAAACTAATTACTTACCCGCAAACAATAGAATTAGAATCTAACAATAGAATTATTGTTATTTCAGGACCTAATGCTGGTGGTAAAACCATTTCCTTAAAAACAGTTGGATTACTCCAATTAATGTTACAATCGGGAATGTTGATTCCTGTCCATGAACGAAGCGAAACTTTTTTATTCGATAGAATTTTGACAGATATTGGTGACAACCAATCCATTGAAAATCATTTGAGTACTTACAGTTACCGATTGAAAAATATGAATTATTTTCTAAAAAAATGCAACAGTAAAACCTTGTTTTTAATCGATGAATTTGGAACAGGTTCAGATCCAGAATTAGGTGGCGCTTTAGCAGAAATTTTCTTAGAAGAGTTCTACAATCGAGAAGCGTTTGGAATAATAACAACCCATTATTCTAATTTGAAAATATTGGCAAACGAATTACCATTTGCTATGAATGCCAATATGCTTTTTGATGAAAAGTCATTAGAACCTATGTATAAATTAGTTTTAGGACAAGCTGGAAGTTCCTTTACGTTTGAAGTTGCTCAAAAGAACGGAATTCCTTTTGGTTTGATTAATCGTGCAAAAAAGAAAATCGAAGGCGGAAAAGTACGCTTTGATAAAACTATTGCAACACTTCAAAAAGAGCGTTCAAAAATGGAGAAAACCTCTCAAACATTGAAAGAAGAGGAAATGAAAGCACGTGAAGAAGGCAAAAAAATGGAGAATATTAATATAAAAATCAAGCAGAAACTAGAAAGTTATCAGGAATTATATGATAGCAATCAAAAGTTAATTTACATCGGACAAAAGATTGATGATTTGGCTTCGAAATATTTTAATAGAAAGAATAAAAAAGAATTGGTAGCTGAATTTCTTAAAATAATTGAAATAGAAAATTCCAAACGAATTAAAATTTCTACTAAGGAAGTAAAAGCAATTAGTGATAAGAAGAAAGAAGTAATTCAAGAGGTTTCTGAAAAAGTAGAAATTATTCGTGAGGAAAAGAAAGAAAAGAAACTCAAAGCCAATTTGGTTGTTGAAAAACCGAAACCCGTTTTAAAAATTGGTGATAGAGTGAGAATGTTCGATGGAAAATCTATTGGAACTATTGATAAGATTGAAAAAAATAAAGCATTAGTAAATTACGGAGTTTTTACTTCTACTGTAAATTTGGAAGCTTTAGAATTTGTAGAATCTAAGAAAAAGTAATTTTTATGTTAGAATTTCCCAAAGGTAAAAAGATAATTTTATTTGATGGCATTTGCAATTTATGCGAATCTTCGGTGTTATTTGTAATAAAACACGATAAGAAAGATATTTTTCGTTTTGTTTCTTTACAATCGGATTTAGGAAAAGAAATTGTAAAGCATATTGGATTGCATTCTAAACATATTGATAGTGTGATTTTATATGAACCTGGGATATCCTATTTCTATAAATCAGCTGCAGCTATTGAAATAGCTAAAGATTTAGGTGGTCTTTTTCATTTAGGCACAATATTCAAAATAATTCCAAATGGGTTACGAAACTTACTTTATGATTATATTGCTAAAAATCGTTATTCATGGTATGGAAAAAAAGACAGTTGTATGATTGCTACCGATGAAATAAAATCTAAATTTTTATAATAAAAAAACTCCTCAATTGCTTGAGGAGTTTTTTATTTGAAACTAAATTGATTAGTTTTTAATGATCTTTTTAGTCACAGAACCTTTATCAGATGTAATGTTCATCATGTAAACTCCTGAAGATAAATCAGAAATATTAACTTGGACATTGGTTACATTTGAGTAAGTATTTTGTTTAACTACTCTTCCATTCAAATCAGTAATAGAAATTGAATTTACAGAAATATTTTCAGAATTTGAAATTGTAACAAAATCATTTACTGGATTTGGGAAAACAGAGAAGTTTGTAGTTGCTACATCAAAAGTATCGTTTTGTAATAAAGTATCAGTTGCAGAAATTCTAGTTACAAAATTATCAATTAATATTGTCGCAGCAGAAGTATTGGTAACAATTGGAGCAACAGTTGTAGTTCCACTTGTTGAAGTAAAATCAATTTCATCTGGATCAGTTGCTGCAGCTGCACCAGTTACATAACCATTTAATCCAGGTCCTTTCCATGTAACTCTTCCTGTAGTTTTGTTAAAGCTAACTCCAACTCTAACCCATGTATTAGCAGTTAAAATTAAATTTGTACCTGCAGTTGCACCTAAGTAAAAAATATAATTTCCTGCAGTTGCAGTAGCTGATGAGTAATATGCAACACCTGAAAGAGCTAAAGTATTAGTATTAAAAGAAAAACCACCTAAAACTTTCGTTCCAGGGGCATCATAAATACTTACACCTGCTAGGTTATTACTTCCACCACCTGCACCAGTGTAAAATTCATATTCGAATTCAAGGATTTCATTACCAGCAGTTCTTGCTCCCCAAGAAGTTGGCAATCCACCTAACCAAACATATCTACTTCCTTTGTCACCATTGGTTCCAATAATTTGCAAAACTTTTCCATGAGTTGCATCATTTGCAACGATTTGAAAATTTGCAGCACCAGCATTTGTAGCTGTTGTAGGAGCCGTACCATTAGATGCATAAGTATAAAAACCACCTGCACCTGCAGTTGCACCTGTAATATCCGTACCTATATTACCTGTAGCAAGAGAATTGAAATTTTCAGAATTTACTGCTTGAGCAAATAATGTAGGAGTCGTTATTAAAACGAAAAATAGTAAAAATTTTTTCATAAATATTTGTTTAAATTGTTAAAGATTAAACAAATATAAATAAATTAATAAAAATAAATGATAAAAAAAATAATTTTATTCCTCTTTCTCCCATTTTCCCACCACAGAAGTCGCTAATGCGTTACCCAATACATTAGTTCCGCTTCTGAACATATCACAAAAATGATCAATAGGTAGTATTAATGCAATTCCCTCAATTGGGATTTTAAACATCCCACAAGTAGCTGCAACCACAACTAAACTAGCTCTCGGAACTCCAGCTATTCCTTTGCTAGTAAGCATTAGTACGAAAAGCATGGTGAACTGAGTAGGCAAATCCAAGTGGATACCATAAGCTTGAGCAATAAAAATACTAGCAAAAGTCATGTACATCATACTTCCATCAAGGTTAAAGGAATATCCTAACGGAAGCATAAATGAAACAATCCTGTCTTTAACTCCAAAACGTTCTAATTCTTCTGTCAGTTTAGGAAAAACCGCTTCAGAACTAGTAGTACTAAAAGCAATAACTATAGGACTTACAATTCGTTTTAGCAATAAACTCATTTTTGATTTTAGAAAAAGATAACCTACAGCAATTAAAATTACCCATAAGGTAGTAATTCCAACCATGAATGAACCAAAGAATTTAGCATAAGTCATCAACAAATCACCAAAATCTCTAATTGCAAAAACACCTGCTATAGCTCCAAAAACTCCTACAGGTGCAAATTTCATTACAAAATTCACCATTTTTAAAACGATGTGAGATAATTTATCTAAAGTATTTACAACTGGTTTTGAATTGTCTCCAATTGCGGCTGCTGCCAATCCAAAAAAGATAGAAAATATGACAATTTGTAATATTTCATTACCGGCCATTGCCTCAACTATACTTTTTGGAATAATATGTTCAATGAAATTTTGTGCAGAAAACACTTGCGTTTTATCTGTTACTTCACTAGCTGTTTTTAAATCGATATTGGATAAATTTAACCCTTCGCCTGGACTTAAAACATTTACCCAAAACATACCTATTAATAAAGAAATGAATGAGGCGGTAAAAAACCAACCCATTGCTTTACCTCCTATCCTTCCAACTGCTTTGATGTCACCAAGTTTTGCAATTCCAACAACTAAAGTCGAAAAAACTAAAGGAGAAATTATCATTTGAACCAAGCGAATAAACACAGTTGCTAATAATTTAATGTAACCACTAAACTCCTTAGCACCTTCTTCAGAGAGATTATTGTGGATAATTATTCCAAGAATACCCCCCAACAACATGGCAATTAGAATTTGGAAAGTCAAATTACTTACTAAGGATTGCTTCGATTTTTCTTGCATTTATGTTTATTTTAATTTATTAAATTATTGATATATTTTATTTATCAAATAAAAATCAGCTAAAACGATTGCCGCCATAGCTTCCACAATAGGAACTGCACGAGGAAGGACACAAGGATCATGGCGACCTTTTCCTTGTAATTCTAATAAATTTCCTTGATTATCCAAAACTTCTTGTTTTTGAATTAATGTGGCAACAGGCTTAAACGCAACTCTAAAATAGATATCCATTCCGTTAGATATACCACCTTGAATTCCTCCTGACAAATTTGTTTTAGTAGTGCCATCTGAATTGTATAAATCATTGTGTTCACTTCCTTTCATTTGAGCTCCACAAAAACCACTTCCATATTCAAATCCTTTGACAGCATTGATTGACAACATCGCTTTTCCTAAATCGGCGTGTAATTTATCAAAAACGGGTTCGCCCAAACCAATTGGAACATTTTGTAAAACACAGGTAATTGTACCACCAATAGTATCGCCCTCTTTTTTTATTTGTTTAATTAGTTCCTCCATTTTTGTTGCAGTTTCTGAATCTGGGCAACGAACAGAATTGGATTCAATTTTTGAGAAATCTAACTCTTGGTAAGGTTTATTTAAAAAAATATCTCCAACAGAAGACACAAAGGCATTGATTTTAATAGTTGGGATAATTTGTTTTGCAATTGCACCAGCAACTACTCTACTTGCAGTTTCTCTAGCTGAACTTCTACCGCCACCTCGATAATCCCGAATTCCATATTTTTTTTCATAAACATAATCTGCGTGACTTGGTCGGTAAGTATTTTTTATATCAGAGTAATCATCTGGTTTTTGATTATTATTTTGAATTAAAAATCCAATTGAAGTTCCAGTGGTTTTTCCTTCAAATATTCCTGATAAAAATTGAACATTATCTTCTTCTTTTCTTTGGGTCACTATTGAAGATTGGCCTGGTTTTCTTCGAGACATTTCATGTTTAATGGCATTAAAATCTAAATTAATTCCGGAAGGACATCCTTCAATAATTCCCCCTAATGCTTCACCGTGAGATTCACCAAAAGTGGTTAATTTAAAGAGTTTTCCAATTGAATTACCAGCCATTTATTATTCTATTTTTAACAAATATAAGTTATATAATTTGAAACCTAAAAAATTTAATAACTAATAAATAAAGTTTTTTTTATACATTAGCCTAATAAATAATAAGAATTACCAATTATGAAAATCAAATTTCTATTATCATTAGCAATACTATCAATACTTTTTTCTTGTTCAAGAGATTCTGTTTCAGGAACTGATTCTTCCTCAACAACCAATTATTTTCCGCTAGCATTAAGAAATTATTGGAAATACAGCGTTTTAACAAATGCTGTAACTCAAACCGATTCTTTATATATTTCAAATGATACCACAATAAACACTAAAGTTTATAAAAAATTCAAAACTAGAAATTCACCAATTGGTTTCTTTTCAAATTCAATGAATAAAAATGCTGCACGAGTTGATGGAAATAGAATTTTGTTGACAGGTTCGCTAGCTTTTAACTTTGGTGTTGCTTTGCCAATAAATTTATCGGTTAGTGATTATGTTATTTTTAATGAAACTGCTTCCAATAACCAAGATTTAGGAAGCGTTTCAGGAACAATCAATCAAACAGTGCAAAATTATCCTTTAACAATTGATTATACTTTAAAATCAACTAATATTGAATCTTTAGCGACGTTTTCTTCAAACGGTCGTGTTTATACTGATGTAAAAAAAATAAAAACTGTTTTAAATGCTAAGATTACGACAAGTATAACCGTTGGTGGAATTCCATTTCCAGTTGTTGTTAGCATTTTAGATCCTCAAGATGTGGTTACTTCTTATCAATATTATTCAAAAACTATTGGTATGGTTTACACCAATACAACTATTAACTACCGTTTAAACACTCTTCCTGCTGGAGTTACTTTGCCTTTACCTTCAACTGGAAGTCAAACTCAAGAAGAGTTTTTACAATCGTATGATGTTAGTCATTAATTTTAGCTTATCAACACAATAGCAAATTGAATTAATCGTTATTGAAATATAAACTAATGTCATCACTTATGAAAAAGCTAATTGTTTTCTCTTTGTTTTTATGCGGAATTTATTCATCGTCAGCTCAAGAAATTTCGGATCATACTATAGGACTTCGTTTAGGTTCCAATCGAGGTTTTGGGACTGAAATTTCCTATCAAATGAAATTAAAATCTCAGAATAGAGCAGAATTTAATTTGGGTTGGAGAACAAGCAATAATATAAGTGCAATGAAAGTAAACGGTTTATATCAATGGGTTTGGCCTTTGGAACAAGGATTTAATTGGTATGCAGGCGTTGGTGGTGGATTAGGAACCTTTTCAAATAATAATGCCAATGGAAATAATGGCACTTTTATATTTGCTGCTGGAGACGTTGGAATTGAATATAATTTTGATTTTCCTCTTCAAGCTTCATTAGATTTAAGACCAGAAATTGGAGGAAATGGTTATTTTGATAACGGTTTTGGTACTGATTTAGCTTTAGGAATTCGTTATAAATTCTAAATAAATCTATCTATTTTTTTAGAACTTTCTTATATAAATTCTCATATAAAGTTACTATATTCTCTATATCAAACTGCTTAGCCGTAGTTGTAGCATTATTTTTAAATTCCAACAAAGTTTTGTCGTTTTCAAGAATTTTGATTGCATTTTGCGCCATTTCTTGAGTATTACCAACATCACTTAGATATCCCGAAATTCCATCAAAATTTACTTCTGGTAATCCTCCAGTATTACTCGAAATTACTGGAACACCCCAAGCCATTGCTTCCAAAGCAGCAAGCCCAAAACTTTCCGTTTCAGAAGGCAACAAAAACAAATCGGTAAAACTTAATATTTTATCAATTTCATTACTATTTCCAAAAAAGATAACTTTATCTGAAATACCTAATTTGTTACATAAATTTTCAGCTTTTTCTTTTTCGGGTCCGTCACCAACCATCATTAATTTAGAAGGTATTTTTTGTTGGATTTTGTAAAATATATCAATCACATCAGGGATTCGTTTTACCTTTCTAAAATTACTAATATGTGTAATAATTCTCTCATTTTCATTAGCCATCACAGAGCGATTAGTTGCAATTTTAGCAATATTTTTAATTTTATCTAATTCTATGAAATTTGGAATTACATGAATGTCTTTTTTAATATCAAATAAAGAATAGGTTTCTTCTTTTAAATTTTGAGAAACAGAAGTAACCACGTCCGATTTGTTGATACTAAATGTTACCGCCGTTTTATAGAAAGGATGATTTCCTACTAAGGTGATATCAGTTCCGTGAAGTGTTGTTACCATTGGGATTTTAATACCTTCTGATTTCAACATCTGTTTAGCCATATAACCTGCATAGGCATGTGGAATTGCATAATGAACGTGCAATAAATCAATTTTATGAAGTTTAACCATATCAACTAATTTGCTTGACAAAGCCAACTCATAAGGTTGATAATGAAACAATGGATATTCAGGAACATTCACTTCATGATAATGAACATTGGCATTTAATAGCTCTAATCGAACGGGCTGACTGTAGGTAATAAAATGAATCTCATGACCACGTCTTGCCAACTCCAATCCCAACTCAGTAGCAACTACGCCACTTCCGCCAAATGTAGGATAACAAACTATAGCTATTTTCATTGTGATAATTTAGAGGAACGAAAGTAACAAAAATTGAATTGAGATTAATTAAACTTTCGTTAAATAAAAATTATTTAACGATGGCTTCATAAATTATCTTCTGAATATCTTCTCGGATATTTTCTTTGGATAATTTATTTACGGTGCCTTCAGGAAATGTTCGATTGGATAAAAAGACATATACAATTTCATTTTCAGGATCAGCCCAAGCAATTGTTCCAGTAAAACCGGTATGTCCAAAGCTTATCATTGGCACACAACCACAAGTTGGTCCAGCTCCAGATATTTGAGGTTTATCAAAACCAAGTCCTCTCCTATTTCCTTCATTGCAAAAATGACACGTATTAAAATCGTCAAATGTCTTTGATGAAAAATAACTAACATCACCATAATTTCCTTTTTGCAAATACAGCTGCATCATTTTTGCAACATCCATCGAATTTGAAAAAATTCCTGCATGTCCGCCTACTCCACCTTCCATAGCTGCGGCCATATCATGAACATAGCCTTGTATTTGTTGGTGTCTGAAATAAGTATCAATTTCTGTTGGAGGTATTTGACTTTTGTCGAATTTATTTAATGGATTGTACATCGTATTATTCATTCCTAGTGAAGTGTAAAAATTAGAAGTGCTTAATTCATCTAATTTTTTTCCAGTCATTTTTTCCAAATATTCTTTCAAAATGATGAAAGTGAAATCACTGTATTTATATTCTTTTTTCAATGACAACTTACTGTCAACAATCATTTTCATAATGGTATCGTGGTAATCATTTCTCAAGAAAAGACTATCAGCCACTTTTTTAGAAAATAGATCATTACTCGTTTTTCTATAATATTTTGCTAATGGAATTTTAGAACTGTCTAAAGTTGCTTTGTAAAATGGAATCCAGGCTTGAAAACCAGCATAGTGAGAAAGTAAATTTTTAAATGGAATTGCTGCTTTATCAGAATTTTTGAATATTGGTAACATGTCGCCCAATTTAGAATCTAAATTCACTTTATTATGATCGTACAATTGCATTACATTTGGTAATGTTGAAATGATTTTTGTCAATGATGCAATGTCATAAACGTCAGTATTTTCAACTTTTTCTTTATTTTCATAAGTATGATATCCAAAAGCTTTTTGATAAATAACCTTACCTTTTTTGGCAACAAGAATTTGTAATCCAGGAGTCATTTTATTATCAATTGCTTTATTTGCTAAAGCATCAATTTTAGATAATATTTGAAAGTTCATTCCAACATTCTCGGGAGTTGAAAAACCTAAACGATTTAATTTTTTGGTTGATAATCCATCATTTACTGAGAAATTTTCACCAATTGAAACCGGTAATTTACCTTTTGCTTCGATTGCACCAAAAAGCAGTTCAGCGGAAACCTCTTGAGAAATGTCGCAGTTTTGATAAGAAACAACCACCGATTCAATTTCATCAAAATTTACAATTGGTAATAAAGAATAGGGTTTTGTAAAAACATCTAAAATAACATTGTTTTTCTTAGCAATTTCTTGCAACCAAAGTAATTCCGTTTCAGTAAAATCTTGTTTTTTCCAAGCCTTATCAGATTTGTGAAAACCAACAATTACCGTATTGTAATTACTTAATTGTACATTTAAACTATCAATATTATCACTAGAAACTTCAGTTATTTCAGTATATTTTTTTAGCGTTGAAACAAATTTACTATTATTGTCATCACCTAATTTTACGTAGGCAATTTTATTATTATCTAATGATTTAATAGGTAAAATGCTGTTTTTATTTTTTATTACCGTAATTGCATTTTCATACAATTGGTATTGTAAAGCATCATTCGAACTAGGATAAATATCATTTATTAAATTATCTGTAGTTATTGATTTATAATTATTAAGACCAGCGAAATATTTATAACGAAGAATTTTCTTAACTGATCGAGACAATCTATGTTCTGATATCAACCCGTTTTGATAAGCCATGCAAATTTTCTCTATAGCAGCGGGAACATTTTCAGAAAAAAGTAAAATGTCATTACCTGCTAAAAATGCTTCTAAGTCAATGTCTCCGGGACTTAATGCAATTCCGTCTTCTTTTTTATAATTACTTGCCCCTTTCATATTTAAGGCATCTGTAAAAACCAAACCTTCAAAACCCAATTGATTTTGCAAAATATTGGTAACCACATTATAGGAAATTGAGGTTGGATAATTAATTCTAGGCTCTAAACTTGGAACACTTAAATGTGCCACCATTACAGATGCTAGGCCTTCACTGAATAATTTTTTATAAGGGTAAAATTCAACGTCATTAATTCTCTCTTTGGTAAAGGATACGTTTGGAAGCGACAAGTGAGAATCGGCTTCAGTGTCACCATGCCCTGGAAAGTGTTTTCCTGTTGAAAAAACGCCTTGGCTTTGAAAACCTTTCATTAATGCTAGAGCACTTTGAGTAACATTTTCTTTATTTTCACCAAATGAACGGAAACCAATAATAGGATTTTTAGGATTGGTATTGATATCTAAAACTGGTGCAAAATTAAAATGGATTCCTAATCTTTTGGTTTCTTGCCCCATTTTAACCCCCACTTTTTCTATTAGTTTCGTATCACGAATTGCGCCGAGAGTCATGTTCCATGGATATCTATAAGTAGAGTCCAAACGCATACTTAGACCCCACTCGGCATCGATTCCGATAAATAATGGTAATTTCGATTTAGATTGATATCTATTGGTTAAATTAGCTTGACGAATTGGACCACCTTGAAAGAATATCAATCCGCCAATTTTAGATTCCTTGATTAGTTTATCAATGGAATTTACATGAATAGAATCTTTATTAGAATAAGCTGCAACCATAAATAGTTGGCCAACTTTTTCATCAAATGACATTTGATTATAAACGCTATCAACCCATTTTTCTTCTTTGTCAGATTCTTCAAAGAAAGGATTTTTTGTATGTTTTCGATCAATATGTAATTCTGATTCAAAATCATTAGCAACTGTATTTTTTGAATTTAATTGTTTGGTTGAGGAACAAGAAAAAACAAAAACTATTAAGAATAAAGCTACTATATAATTGAATTGAGGTGATTTCATTTAATTAATTGCTATTAAAAAAAGCGACTGTGCCAACTATCCATCGCAGGAACTTCCCACGATTCATTATATTCAGCAATATTATTTATAAGATTATTAAAAACTATTGTATTTTCTGTAACGGCTTTGTCTTTAGCCATTTTTTTGAAATCAATAAGCGTTTTGTGAGCAACATGTTCACCTAACTTGAAGGTAACATTCATTTTATCTAATAAGTCGACATTGTATTTTTGTTCCAAATCTTGAATAAATCGAACGGATGAATCGATAGAACAGCCCGTAGCAATTTGAATTTCTTGATTTACCGCAAGAATAATAAAACGATTGTATTTCAATTGGTAGGAAGCTTCAAGGCCTGTACCATGAGCAGCCCAATTTTCAACAAAATCTTTTAAAACTACTTCAATTTCAGCAATTTCTTCATCAGAAAATTTTCTATTGGATTGGTAGATCCAAATTTTAGATTCTTCTGGTAAATTTTCAAATGGAATGTACATGATATTTATTTATAAGTCTTGAGCGTTTGCAATTAATTCGGCAATATCCATCACTTTGACTTCACCTTCTTTTTCTTTATTCTTAATTCCGTCAGTCAACATGGTGTTACAAAATGGACAACCTGTTGCAATAATATCTGGATTGGTTGTCAAAGCATCTTCTGTTCTTTCAATATTAATTTCTTTATTTCCAGCTTCAGCATCTTTAAACATTTGAGCACCACCAGCGCCACAACACAATCCATTTGCCTTTGAGCGTTTCATTTCAAGTAGTTCAGCATCCAATTTATCAATTAAATCTCTGGGTGCTTCATAAATTGAATTTGCTCTTCCTAAATAACAAGGATCGTGAAAAGTAATTTTTTTACCATTAAATTGACCGCCTTCAATAGTCAAACGACCATCATTTAATAAAGATTTTAAAAATTCAGTATGGTGAATAACTTCGTATTTTCCGCCTAATTCAGGATATTCATTTTTTAAAGTATTGAAACAATGCGGACAGGCAGTAACAATTTTTTTAGCCTCGTATGCATTTAGAACTTCAATATTCATCATGGCTTGCATTTGAAATAGAAATTCATTTCCAGCACGTTTAGCAGGATCACCAGAACAACTTTCTTCAGTTCCAAGAACAGCAAAAGAAACATTAGATTTATTTAAAATCTTAACAAACGCTTTTGTAATTTTCTTAGCTCTATCGTCGAAACTACCTGAACAACCTACCCAAAATAATACTTCGGGTTGTTTTCCTTGTGCAAGCATCTCTGCCATCGTTGGGACTACTAAATTTTCTGACATATTCTAATTATTATTTTAAACAACTAATAAATTAAATTTTATTCGTGATGTTCGTCATCAAAAACCTGAATGGTAACTTCTTTATCTACTAAATCAGTGAATTTTCCTCTGTATCTTGTAGCTTTAACCAAGTGATTATCTATCCAATGATAATTTCCACCACGAGGTTTTCCCATTACCATTCCATGGTATTTAAACCCATGTTTTTTCAACCAAGTTTCAGTATAATCTCTGTGTTCTTCAGTTCTTGATGTAAAAAAGCAAATAATATGACCTTCATCATACCATTTATTTAAAGTGATTAAAGCATCAGGATAAACTTCAGCGGTTAACATTCTTTCTGGCTCTTCATTTGGGATATCATCGCAAATTGTACCATCGATATCAATTAGATAATTTTTTACTCCTTCGGCTAAAATTGGGCTTATAGTTTGACCATTTTCTGAGGCTGATACTAATTTCTTGTCTAATTCTTCTAAACTCATTTTGTTGTTGTTGTTGTGTTGTTATTTAATTTATTGTGTTATTCTTCTTTCCAATTCAATCGATCTTGTTGATTGTATTGCCATGGTGCTCCATTATTTTCAATATTGCTCATCATGTTATTTAAAGGCATTGGCGCAGCACTTTGTTCCATTACTAAATACCTTCGCATGTCCATTATTATTGATAATGGATTGATATTTACTGGACATTCTTCAACGCATGCATTACAAGAAGTACAAGCCCAAATTTCTTCTGCAGAGATATAATTATTTAATAAAGTAACATTATCAGGAATGAAAACTCCTTTATTTTTATCGATATTATTTCCAACTTCCACTAAACGATCTCTAGTGTCCATCATGATTTTTCTAGGAGATAATTTTTTACCGGTTTGATTTGCAGGACATACGGAAGTACACCTTCCACACTCGGTACAAGTATAGGCATTTAGTAATTGAACCCAATTTAAATCTTGAACATCGCTTGCACCAAATTTTGACGGTAAAGCATTTTCGTCAACTGGAGCTGCTGCAAATGGATCGGCGTTTGGATCCATCATTAATTTAACTTCTTTGGTTACCGACTCTAAATTGTCAAATTGACCAGCAGGTTTTAAATTGGCAAAATAGGTATTTGGAAAAGCCAATAAAATATGAAGATGTTTTGAAAAATAGAGGTAATTCAAGAATATTAATATTCCAATAATATGTAGCCACCAAAAAGTTCTTTCTAAAATGAAAACTACATTTGCTGAAAGTCCTTCGAAAAATGGCAAAAGGAATTGAGAAATTGGGAACGCACCTGCTTTACTATAATGTCCGAATCCTCCAGAAACATTTTGCAAATGAAGATCGGCAGCATTCATTAATAAAAATAATGACATCAAAACAATTTCAAAATACAATATATAATTAGCATCGCTCTTTGGCCATCCTTTTAAATCATTATGAATGAAACGATTTAACTTAATAATATTCCTTCTTGCATAGAATATGATTACAGAGACCAATACCAAAATTGCTAATATTTCAAATGAACCTATTAAGCAATTATATAAAGTTCCAAGACTTGAAAAAATTCTGTGTGAACCAAAGAGTCCGTCAATTATTATTTCAAGTAATTCGAGATTTATTATAATAAAACCAACATATACTATAATATGAAGGAAACCAGCGATTGGTCTTTTAACCATTTTTGATTGTCCAAGAGCAATCATTGCCATATTTTTCCATCTTAAAGAAGGATTGTCAGAACGATTTACCTCTTGACCTAATTTTATATTTCTAATTATTTTTCTAATATTAATAGTGAAAAACCCGAAACCTAAAATTAAAATAATTGCAAATAACATATTTACTAATCCCATAAAGATTTAGTTTTTAGTGTTTTTAATTGAATCGTTTGGAGTGACATAAGGTTTGTTTTTCTTCCCAAATAATGAAACATTAATATATCTAGTAGGATTCAACCTTAAATCTTGTAATAACAATTCTAGTTCTTTTGAGGTTTTTTCTAAATTGTTGTACAAAGCATCGTCTTTAACAATCTTCCCTAAAGAACCTTTTCCAGACTGAACGTCATTCATAATTTTATCAACATTGGAAAGCGTTTTTTCAAGATCATTGACCACTTTCGTAAAATTGGCTTTTGATAAAGAATCAGAAATCTTTGAAAAATCAGTTGAAACTTTATTCAAATTGGAAAGCGTTTTATCGATATTCCCTTTATTATTAGATATTATAGCATTGGCATTAGTAACAACAGAATTTAATCCTTCAATAGTTTTGCTTAAATTGGATATACTATTTTTTAAATTCTCTTTAGATTTTGCATCTAAAACTTCATTTAAATTGGTCAGAAGCAAATCCGCATTTACAACCATTTTTTCAATTTTTTGTTGTAATGGTGCTAACTTATCACTTACTAAATCTGTCAACCCTTTTTTTACAGAACTTGTCAAAGTATCACCACTAACTGCAACCGTTTTATCATTAAAATTAGGAATAATTTGAAGTTGTTTTCCAGCGATTAATCCAGGTTCGTATATAGCTACAACACTAGATTTAGAAAAAGGAAAATCATTTTTGATTTGTAGTTGGACCACTATTTCTCCGTTGGGTTGTAGTTTAATTCCAGCAACTTGACCTACAACAAGTCCGTTAATAGTTATTGGAGCAGTCGCAGCTAAACCTTCTACGTTTTCATATTTTACAAAAAATGTTTTGTAATTATCAAGTATGTCTTTACCTTTTAAATAACTATAGCCCCATATAAATAAGGAAATGGATGCAATAACTAATATTCCGGCTTTTATTTCTTTAGTGATTTTCAATTTCAGATATTTTATACAAATTTAAAATAAAACTTTGGTTAAATAGAACTATTTAACGGCATCTTTTAAAGGAATAGACTTTCCGTTTTTAAGAGCTATGATGAAGGCTGAATTATAACCTTTTGATTTTACTTCTGATAAAAACTTTTTGGCTTCTTCATAATCAGAGGTTTGACCATAGAAATATTTATTAATCGATCCTGAATCATCTAATTCAATATTTTTTAGACCTTTAAAATTGCTTGGATTTAAATCCATCTTTTTATTACTAGCTGCAATTTGAACTTTAAAAACTAAACCTGATTCGTTTTCAGCTTCTTTTGACTTTTCTTTTTTAGTATCTTTTTTTACAACTTCATCTGTTTTATCAATATCCTTTTTCGGAGGAGTTGCTGTGTCGGTAGTTGTTTTTTCAACTATTTTTTTTGATGGACGATTCTCTTCTGAATAACCATCACCATTACCAAAATATTCCTTTTTGTAACTAATAATTGCTTTGGCAACGGCATTTGCAATATCGTTTTGACCCTCTTCAGAATCTAATATAGCACCTTCAACTGGGTTAGAAACAAAACCAGTTTCAATTAGAACTCTTGGCATATAGGCTTTGTGAAGAACCATGTAAGGAGCTTGTTTTACTCCGCCACCTCTAATTTTTTTTCCAATGCCTGTAAATTCATCCTCAATTTTAGCAGCAAGTGAAATACTATTATTTAGGAAATCTTCTTGCATTAATGTCAATCCAATCAAGGTTTCTGGGGAACTTGGATTGTATCCGTTGTATTTTTGTTTATAATCTTTTTCTAATGTCACCACTTCATTTTCATTTTTTGCGACAGCTAAACTCGAAGCGTTTTTAGTCATACCCATTACATACGTTTCGGTTCCATCGGCAGCTGTATTTTTATTTGCATTGCAATGAATTGACACAAAAATATTAGCATCCACCCTATTGGCAATATTTGCGCGCTCAACAAGTCCAATAAATTCGTCAGTTTGACGGGTATAATTTACTTCAAAATTTGGTTGATCTTCCAAGATTTTACCTACTTTCAAAACAATACCTAATGCAATGTTTTTTTCAATATGCCCATTATAAACTGCTCCAAAATCATGATCTCCATGCCCAGCATCTAAAGTAACCTTGAATTTTTTACTTTGAGAATAACCAGAAATAGAAATTGCTAGAACGCTAATGATTGATAAGACTTTAATTTTATTTTTAATATTCATAAACCTATTAAGTTAATTTTATTATATCCTTAAGATTATAAATCTAATATTTGATTATTTTTGACCAAAATTTATGTGTAGTTTTGAAATTTGAAAAACCAAACGTTGATTTTACAAAAATAGCATTTAAACCTTTGTATACAAACTTATTTAATATCGTTTTATTAGCATTTTTCCTAACAATAGGATCTAATAAATCATACTCCCAAGATTTACCTAAAAAACCTATTGAAATCAAGGCCAAAGAAGAATCTGAGATTACAAAGAATAACGCAAAAGACATCAAAATTAGTACTGATACAATCAAAAAAGATACTTTAAAACCTAAAAAAGCGCTATTAGAATCTAAAATAAAAAGAACAGCATTAGGTTATGAAAAAATAAATCAGAAAAAGAAACAAATGACATTGTATGATAAAGCAGAATTGTTTTATCAAGATATTGAGTTAAAATCGGGAATTATTGTATTGGATTACGAAAAAAATGAAATTTATGCAGGTCGAATTAAAGACTCTACAGGGCATTATACCCAACTTCCCATTTTTAAACAGGGCGCAAATGTAATCGAACCTGATTCCATTCGTTTTAATTACAAAACTAAAAAAGCTTTGGTTTGGAATTCTAGAACTGAACAGAATGAATTTAAAATTAAAGCTGAAATAACAAAAAGGGAAAATGATTCGGTCTATTTCATGAAATCTGCTCGTTTTACCACCTCAAAAGATATTGAAAACCCTGAATATTATTTTCAAACAAGTAAGGTGAAATTTGTTCCTGGGAAAAAAGCAGTAATTGGTTTTACACATATGGTAATTGAAAATGTGCCCACACCAATTGTACTTCCTTTTGCTTTTTTTCCAATGACTGAAACTAGTTCGTCTGGAATTATTATGCCTACATTTAACGATACTCGATTAAGAGGCTATTCCTTACAAAACGGTGGATATTATTTTGCTTTAAGCGACAATTATGATTTGGCATTATTGGGAGATTATTATACCAATGGAAGTTATGCTTTGAGAGGGGAATCTAGTTATGCAAAACGTTATAAATTTAGAGGTAATATCAATATTCGTTTTGAAAATTTGATTACTTCTGAAAGAGGTTATCCAGATTATTCCAAAAGTAATATTTATAATATCCAATGGTCTCATACTAAAGATCAAAAATCAAATCCAAATTCGAGATTTTCGGCCTCAGTAAATTTAGGAAGTAGCAGGTATTTTCAACAATCTATTAATCAGATTAATAATAACTCAAGGTTAAACAATACTATGAGTTCATCCATTTCGTACTCAAAAACTTTCAATACTGTGCCACAAGTTAATATGTCTTTAACGGCGACACACTCTCAAAATACCCAGACACAAACTATAAATATGACTTTACCTTCCCTTCAAGTTAGTGTAGATCGTATTTTTCCTTTTGCTCCTAAAAATGGTGAGAAAAAGGGATTTTTTAAGAATATAAATTTTCAATATTCTATGATGGGAGATAATCGAATTGAAACTAAAGATTCGTTATTTTTTAAACCTCAAATGTTTAGAGATGCCAATTCAGGGATTCAACACACCATTCCTTTAAGTACTAATTTTAAAATATTTAAATACTTTAGCGCTTCTACATCTGTAAATTATAGCGAAGTATGGTATTTTAAAACGATTAATAGAAAATTTGACAGCCAACAAAATAAGGTGGTTGAATCAGTTGTAAATGGATTTGATGCTTTTCGAACTTATAATTTTAGTTCAAGTGTAGGAACAACCATTTATGGTACTTTTAATTTTGGAGCAAAGAAAAGAATTCAATCGATAAGACATGTAATGAGACCTACAATTGCATTTAGTTATGTTCCAAGTTTTGAAAAATACTATGATACATATGCAGCTGATGGAAGTGGAACTATCATGAAAGAATACACACGTTTTGAAAAAGGTATATATGGAGCTCCTGGTAATGGAAAATCAAAAATTATGAGTTTTGATTTAAGCAACACTTTCGAAGCAAAAGTTAGAGATCAAGATTCAACTAAAACAGAACCAAAGAAAATTAAGTTATTAAATAGTTTGAATTTACATACCGATTATAATGCAACCTCGGACTCATTAAGATGGACACCATTAAGAATTAGTGGTGGAACTTCATTCTTTAAAGATAAAATGAATATTAATTTTGCTACTACTTTAGATCCTTATGCAATTGATAATTCTGGAAGAAGAATAAATACCTTCAATATTAATAATGGCGGAAGTTTATTCAGAATGACTAGTTCCAACATGACTATTAATTACTCGTTGGCAAGTACAGATGGAGATGATAAAGAAAATAAAAACAAGCAAGGAGAACGAAATGGTGGTCGACCAGATGATTTATATGGTACCAATACCGATTTCAGCGACCGACGTGAAAGCCAGTTTAAAGAAAAAAATAGTAGCGATGATAAAGTATCTGAATTTTTCAAATCAACAATCCCTTGGAACTTAACGATGGCTTATTCTTTAACTTATAGTAATAACAATCGGGAAAATAAAATTATTGGAAATACCTTAAGTTTATCATCAAATATAGAATTAACACCTAAATGGAGAGTTGGAGCTTCCTCAGGATACGATTTTGTTCAAAAAGGAGTAACCTACACCCAACTTCGATTTGAAAGAGATTTATTGAGCTGGAGAATGGATTTCAACTGGCTTCCATTTGGAGATAATGCCTTTTGGGGATTCTTTATTGGGATTAAATCGAGTGTGCTTAGCGATATTAAATGGGAGAAAAGAACAACTCCTGATAAACAATTGAGATAATTATGAAAAAAATAATCTTTACAGATAAAGCTCCTGCTCCAATTGGACCTTATAACCAAGCCGTATTAGTAGGAAATACTTTATATACATCGGGTCAAATTGCATTAGATCCTATAAACATGGAATTGGTAATGGAAACCATAGAAGCTGAAACATCTCAAGTAATGAATAATATGAAAGCAGTTCTAGAGGCTGCCGATATGGATTTCTCCAATGTGGTAAAAAGCACCATTTTCATTTCAGATATGAATGATTTTGCCAGAATAAATACTGTTTATGCAAGCTATTTCGAAGAAGCATTTGCACCAGCAAGAGAAACGGTTCAGGTTGCAAAATTGCCTAGAAATGTAAATGTTGAAATTTCTATGATTGCGATTAAGTAATAAAATCTAGTCTAAATAAAAAATCGAATTTGATTCCTTTCAAATTCGATTTTTTTATATGTTAAAATGAGATTAGTTTAAAATATGAAAATCAATCAAACCATCAATTGGTCTTCTTAAAACATTTCCAATTGTTAAACCATTGCTTTCTAAAACTTCTTTTAATTCTTCTTTCAAATAAAAAGCTATAGACCCTATAAAATGAACAGGAACTTCTTTGCAATTTTCATATTGGGTAATATAATTATCAACGAAAACTTGCATGTCTTTTCTAACTAATTTCTGACAATATTCTTCGTCTTTATGAAGAATAAGGAATTTAGCAAAAGTTGCCATATACGCATTCGGATTGGGCTGTTTGTATAATTGATTTTTAATAACATCAGCGTCCAAATCATAGGTTTTTGAAAATTCAGCGGCTAAATTAGCAGGCATTTTTCCAAAATAATAATCTCGAATTAGTTGTCTTCCAAATTGATTTCCGCTACAATCATCCATTGCAATATAGCCTAAAGACTGTACTTTTTGATTTAAGATTTTACCATCAAAATAGCTACAATTCGAACCAGTTCCTAAAATACAAACAATTGCTTTTTCATTTTTAGGAGTGGTTGCATAAACAGCTGCATACGTATCTTCGTGAACTACAACAGTTGCGTTTGGAAAATACTCTTTGAACACATCGGTCAAGAAATTTTTCATTCTGTCAGTTCCACAACCGGCTCCATAAAAGAATAAATGGGTTACATTTTCTTTATTTAGAGAAATATCAAAACGATCATTAACTCGTGATATAATTTCTTCTTTATTGAGAACCTCAGGATTTAGTCCTAATGTTTGTGTGGTAAACAAAATTTTTCCGGTTTCGTCAATTGAAATCCAATCGGCTTTTGTAGAACCGCTATCAACTAATAATTTCATATAAATTGGTTTAGACCATTAATTTATTAGATACAAAAATCCCCAAATAAATGGGGATTTAGGTAAATGTATTATTTTAAACTCGAAATATGAACTGATAAATCAATCAATTTGCTTGAATATCCATATTCATTATCGTACCAAGAAATGATTTTGAAAAAAGTAGAATTCAATCCAATTCCCGCTTTAGCATCTACAATTGAAGTTCTAGGATCAGAAACAAAATCTTGAGAAACGACAGCGTCTTCTGTGTATCCTAAAATACCTTTCATAAAAGTTTCAGAAGCATTTTTCAAAACCGACATAATTTCATCGTAAGTAGTTTCTTTAGCCAATTTAACTGTTAAGTCAACCACAGAAACGTCAGTTGTAGGAACACGCATTGACATTCCTGTCAATTTTCCATTTAAATCAGGAATTACCATTCCTACTGCTTTTGCAGCTCCAGTTGAAGATGGAATAATATTGCAAGCCGCAGCACGACCGCCTCTCCAATCTTTTCTAGATGGTCCATCACAAGTCATTTGTGTAGAAGTTGTTGCGTGAACAGTTGTCATTAATCCTTCTAAAATTCCAAAATTATCATGGATAACTTTAGCTAAAGGAGCCAAACAATTTGTTGTACAAGAAGCATTTGAAACTACAGTATCAGAAGCTTTAGCTTTGTCATGGTTTACTCCCATTACAAACATTGGCGCATCAGCCGAAGGGGCAGAAATAATAACTTTTTTTGCTCCACCTTTAATATGACCTTGAGCGGTTTCAAGAGTGGTAAAAAATCCTGTACATTCTGCAACTACATCTACTCCTACTTCATCCCACTTTAAGTTTGCTGGTTCTCTTTCAGCTGTAATTCTAATGTGTTTATCATTAACGAATAATTTTCCATCAATAACTTCTACTTTACCAGCAAAACGACCGTGTACCGAATCGTATTTTAATAAATAAGCTAAGTGATCTACATCTAATAAATCATTGATTGCTACTACTTCAACATTGTCTCTATTGTATGATTCTCTAAAAACAATTCTTCCGATTCTTCCAAAACCGTTAATTCCTAATTTTACTTTTGACATTTTATTTAACTTTTGACAATTGATTATTAATTGCCGATTATTATTAATTTATTTATTACGTTGACATGATGTCAGATACTCTCAATAATTCTTTATCAATTTCAGTATGGCCTTTAATAGCTTGCTCTAAAGGAGTTAAAGTGATTTTATCCCCTAAAATACCAACCATATAATTTGATTTTCCTTCTATTAATGATTCTACAGCTTTCACTCCTAACCTACTTGCCAAAACTCTATCAAAACAAGAAGGTGAACCCCCTCTTTGCATGTGTCCTAACACAGAAACTCGAACATCATATTCAGGCATATTGGCTTCAACATAATCTTTAAGTTCGAAAACGCTTTTACCAATTTTATCACCTTCAGCAATTACTACAATACTTGATGATTTTCCTGAAGACTTGCTTTTCTTTAAAGAATCTAATAAACGTTCTAAACCTAAATTTTCTTCTGGAATTAAAATCTCTTCGGCTCCAGCTCCAATACCTGCGTTTAAAGCAATATGACCTGCATCGCGACCCATTACTTCTACAAAAAACAAACGATTATGCGAACTTGCGGTATCCCGAATTTTATCGATAACTTCTATTACCGTATTTAAAGCAGTGTCGTAACCTAAGGTATGACTAGTTCCATAGATATCATTATCTATAGTTCCAGGAATTCCCATTACAGGAAAACCGTATTCACTATTAAAAATCTCGGCACCAGTAAAACTTCCGTCTCCACCTATTACTACAAGAGAATCAATACCTGCTTTAACAAGATTCATATAGGCTTGATTCCTACCTTCAGGGGTCATAAAATCTTTTGAACGAGCTGATTTTAAAATAGTTCCTCCTTTATTTATTATATTATTAACGCTTCGAGGTCCAAGCTCTTTAAAATCTCCTTCTATCATCCCTTGATATCCGCGATAAATACCAATACAATCAATGTTGTGATAGGCACAAGTTCTAACAACAGAACGAATAGCAGCGTTCATTCCCGGAGAATCTCCTCCAGAAGTTAGAACACCTATTTTTTTTATTGTATTACTCATTTTTTATGTTTTAAAATGTAAACTTACTATAAATTGGGTTTAAAAAAAGTGGATTTATTGTTAAATTCATAAATTACTTAAATTCAAACGTTTTCGTTGATAAGTTTTTTATACAGGCACTTTTTTAGCTAATTAACAAAGTAAATTATTGAAAGTAATTAATCTATTTCTTTATTTAAAACTGCTTCAGAATTTACTTTAATATTCTTTTTAGACTTATTCTTTTTAGTTTTGAAATTGATCCCATCATTTGGAACATCCGAATCTGATTGGTCGCTTGGTTTATTTTCTTTAGGAGCTAAAATCTTTTTCTTAAATAACTTGTTTACCAACTCCTTAAATGTATTGAAATCTATTTCATATGAAAGTCCCAATCCCTGAGTATAACCAATACTTTGACCAATATAACTAATATCATTTTCTTTATTAAACACCCTCAAATTTAAGGTTCCATCTTCATTAACACGATATTGAACTTCAACATCACCTACAACTGCCGATTGATTTATTCCACCAATAGGAACACCTAATTTTCCATTAAAAGTAATTCTGTCATTTATTTTTGAAGAAACGGTAACTCCAAATCTACCATCGGTTTCTGTTCCAGGACGTTTATCGGCTAAAACGTAATCAATACCCAAATTGAATTTACCTTCTTCGTCTTGAAAAATATCGTTAAAGATTCCACTGAATTTCTCAAAAATATTACCAGTTAAATCGGTTTGACTTATACCTAATTGACTTAAAAAACCTCCCGATGAAAGTAAATATAAGGCTTGTTTTTGACGCGTATCTTTATCATCCAATTTATATTGAATTTCCGATTTTAAAACCGAACTTACCGTTGGGAAGTTGATAGAAAAATCGGGTTCTACATTACTTAGATTTCCTTTAATTCCAATTATTACATCTACAGGTACTTTTTTATTGACCGATGGATTATCCAATAAAACTGCAGGATTTGCAGTGGTTTCATAAACCGCTTCTAAATTAATATTTGCTTTAAGAGGATCTCCTTCCCAAACAATTGATCCGAATTTTTTAACCTTAAACTTCTTATCAATAATACCACCGTATTTAAAATTATAAGTACCTTCATAAACTTGGAAATCCCCAGTCATAATGAATTTACCTAAAGTATTAATTTCTAACAATAAATTTCCATTTCCACGACCTTTCATTCCATGACCAGAATTTCGGTTCAAAATCACTTCAATCTCCGCTTTCTGATTGATATCTAGGTTGAATTTTAATTCTAATCCATTATAATTTCTAGAATTATTTGCAACTCCTTTTCCATTATTGTATTTCTCTTTTGAGGTAAGGAAATGAATGTAATCGTTTGTTCCAGAAGCATCAACGTCATTAATTGGAATTTTAATTGCGGTGCCTTTTTCAGATTTTGCATCAATTTTAATTATCAAACCATCTGCCGGACCTGATATTGAGGCAACACCATCTATAAAAGCTGTTCCAAAATAAGCAGCATCCTCTCTATCTTTTGTATCTAATGCAAGGAATCTATCCGATTTTACTTTTAAATCTAAAACCCAATCAGAAAATTTATTATGTTTTACTCTTCCGTCTAATATACCTTGAGATTTAAATTTGGAATCACTAATACTGGCATTTCTAATGATAAAAGAATTCTCGGTAATATCAACAATCGAGTTTTTTTCAAACTCATAATTCACATTTAAATAAGGAATAGAAATTCCAGAATCTTCAAGATACATTCTACCATTGACTTTAGGATCGGTAATTACCCCTTCAATATTAGTACTTCCAGATGCATATCCTTTTATATTGGTAATAATATCACCACCAATTAATCCCAAAACACCTAAATTAAATTTATTGAAACGCAAATCTAAATTGGTTTTTGTTTCTTGGTTTTCAATATTAAACTCCCCTTTTGCATTGAAAGATTCAATATTTTCATTAACAATTGATGAATTTACATTGAACTTTTTCAACTCATTATCACCCGAAATATCTAAATTTAATTTACCTAAAAGTACTTTATTTACACTTAGATTATCTATATATAATGAAGCAATAGGCTGGTAGATATTGTTATTCTGTTTCAAATTTACATTTCCATTTAATATCCCATTAAATGTAAAATCAGAAATCTCAGGGGTTAACTTATTGATATCGATATTGGTGAAATTCAAATTAAGATCCTTAGTATTATTATCATTAATAAAACCTTTAAATTCTACTTTTTCGTTTTCATGGGTCAATCCAATGTCGTCAAATGAAAAGTTAGATAATCTTTTATCAAAAACAATTTTATTCTTATCATCGCTATTTTCATTTAAAAACCATAATACATTCTTAAATTTAATTTCTGATTTTTGAATTCCAACAACATTATTATTCTGTTTATTGATTGTATGGAAAACATTCAGTTTGTAGTAATCTTCTGCCTTATTTCCACCCTTAAATTCAGATCTAACAAATAAAGTGTCGTTTTGAATAACATTAATAGAACTAAAATCTGAAATTTTATAGTTTTTAGTTTGAATGCTATCCATTGAAACATAAGCATTGTAAAGTGGATTTTTATTATCAATTCTAATACTTATTTTATGAAAATTATTCTCAAATGCAGTGATTTTAGGAGAATTGAAATTAAATTTAAAATCGTTTCTATCTGAATTTATTGATCCTTGGAATAAAGTATTTGGTGCCAATGAAATTCCAGGTAAAAAAACATCAATGATTTTATTATAAATAGAAAAATCGAATTTCAAAAACTGTCCTTGCTTGATTTTATTAGGTTTATAGTTAGCATAAAGACTTCCTAAAGAATTTTCGACCATTTTTTGCAATTGATCGATTTGAAAATTCCCTACAATTTTTCCCTGAACAATATCAGGTGAATTGATAGAAATTGTTCGGATATTGTTCTCATCAAAACTAGAATTTAAATCAAAATCATCAAAATAATAAGTGTCTTTTGGATTTTGATAAGAAATATTGGTCATTTTTACAGCGCCTTTGATATTGTCTAAATTGGTTCCCGAAACCCTCATGTCAATATCACCTTTAAAAACTGAAATGCTATCTTTTTGAACCAAATTCAATTTTTTCAAATTGGCATAATCAATTTTGGCATTAAAATTATAGTTTATATCTTTCTTTTCAAGATCGACCAATCCATCAAAATCCATAAATAAATTAGGATCATTTACGTTTAATCTACCTTTAAAAATGGGGTTTTTAAAGTTACCATTAACAACAATATTTGTATATTCATATCCTTTATATTTAATTTTATAAATATCTCCAGACAATGAAGTGTTCAAATTTTTAAGTTTAAATCCTTTTCCGTCAATATCAAAATTCAATGTAACAAAATCCAAATCTTTTTTACCAAGAAATTTACCAACTTTAAAGTGTTCCAATATTAAATTCCCTTTGTAAGATGCATTATCGATATTGTCAATGTCATACATTTTCAAATTGGACTGCAAATTTCCTAAAGAAGTCGTCATATAAAAATCAGCCGCTATGGTCGAAGTTGTGATTTCGGTTTTACCTCGTAAATCAAATTGACCCAATTTATTCAAGGTGCTTGGTAAGCTCTTTCCTAAAATATTGGGCAAAATTTTCACCAAATCTTTATAATTTGAAGACAATTTATTAAAATTACCTTTCATATAAAAAGGTTGGTTTTGACTACCTAAAAGGTTTTTGAAATTAATATTTCCATTTATTCGAGTAGTGTTTCTATCTACTAAATTTAATTTTGAAAAATACAAATCATTAAGTGTTCCCTTAATATTAGATCTGATTTTGAAGTGTTGGTTTTCACCTAATTCTTTATAAAAATAACGAACATCATTAGATGCAATCGAAGCAGAATCTATTTTAACATTGAATTCAACTTTGTTGTTGAAGTCGGCAAAATCTTTAATATTATAATTTAAAATTGCAGTTCCATTAATAAATGAATGTTCTGTAACTAGACTTAATTGATCGACTTTTATATGTTTTAAAGTGTACTCGAATTTGGCTTTTAAATCATTAACTATCACACCACGATGATCTAAGAATGACATTTTCAGAATATTAGTGGAAACTTCTGGACCATAAATTTTTAAGTTACTGGTTTCAATATTTAGTTTTTTGAAATCCAATTGTTTTGGCGAACTACCGTTTTCATCAGATAATTGAAAAGCACTATTGGTAATGTAAACATTCTTAGATTTCAATAAAAATGGCTTTGTGGATGGCTTTCCACTGTCAAAAAGGTCAGCAAATTTACCAATATTAGTGTCTTTTTCACCTTTATAAGTTGTGAGATTAAAAAATAAACTATCAATTCTAATTTCACCAAATAGTAAATCTCCATTATATAGTTTTTCAAAACTTAAAATATTGGTTTTAATACTTTTAGCCGAAATCATCTTTAATTTATGATGGTCTCGAATTAAGACCCCTTTTAATTTTACTCCACCAAAAATAGAAACAGAAACTTGTTCCACATTAATATCCGCTTTGTAGTCTTTTCGAAGCATTTCTGTCACATATTCTCCTATTCGGGTTTGAACAACAGGAAGCGACAAGGTAATTCCAAGTACCAGAAATAGTAGGACAATTCCTAGGAGGATGCGGAATACTATTTTTTTAACTTTTTTGATACTTGTTACTTTTAATTTATACTCTTACTATTTATACTCTAAAATCTGTAGTCCTTAAATAAAAATTCTTTAATTTTGACCAATCCGAAAATGATCATTTTTGGATAGAAATTTTATAAAATTCAATCCTTTTATGTCCAATAAGCCAGTTTATATACTTGCAATTGAAAGTTCGTGTGACGATACTGCTGCCGCTATCTTACAAAACGATAAAGTTTTATCTAATATTGTGGCCAATCAACTCATTCACAATCAGTACGGTGGCGTTGTTCCTGAATTAGCTTCAAGAGCACACCAACAAAATATTGTACCTGTTATTGATGCCGCACTTCGCAAAGCGAATATACAAAAAGAACAGTTAACAGCAATAGCTTTTACACAAGGACCTGGATTAATGGGTTCTTTATTGGTTGGAGGTTCTTTTGCAAAATCATTGTCATTGGCATTAAATATTCCATTAATAGCTGTAAATCATATGCAAGCGCACATTTTAGCGCATTTTATTGATGAAGAAGGCTATCAAAAACCAAGCTTTCCATTTCTAGCTTTAACCATTTCGGGAGGTCACACACAGATAGTAAAAGTGAACGATTATTTTGACATGGAAATTATTGGGGAAACCACTGATGACGCAGTTGGCGAAGCGTTTGATAAAAGTGCAAAAATTTTAGGTTTACCCTATCCTGGGGGCCCATTGGTTGATAAATATGCCCAATTAGGCAATCCAAAAGCTTTTGCCTTTACCAAACCTAAAGTTCCTGGTTTGGATTTTAGTTTTTCTGGTTTGAAAACTGCAATATTGTATTTCATTCAAAAAAATGTAGCTGTAAATCCAAATTTCATTGAAGAAAATTTAAATGATATTTGCGCTTCTATCCAACACAGTATTATAGAAATTTTAATGGATAAAATGAAATTGGCTGTAAACCAAACCGGTATAAATAGAATTGCAATTGGTGGTGGAGTTTCAGCAAATTCAGGCATTAGAAACGCTATGAACGAAGCCCAAACGAAATACGGATGGCAAACTTATATTCCAAAATTTGAATACACCACCGATAATGCTGCAATGATTGGAATTGTAGGTTATCAAAAATATTTACAAGAAAATTTCGAAACTTCAGATGTAGTTTCTAAAGCTAGAATTCAATTTTAATACTATGCAATTATTCTATAATCCAAATATCAACGAGGCTACAGATAGTTTTACTTTCGACAAGGAAGAAAGCAAACACATTATTAAAGTTTTACGCAAGCAAGGTGGTGATATTTTATTTGTTACCAATGGATTGGGATATTTATTTAAAACTGAAATTGTAGTTGGTTCAGATAGTAAATGCTTGGTTAAAATAATCAGTTATGAGAAATCAGAAACTCCGAAATACCATTTGCATTTAGCGGTTGCTCCAACAAAAATGAACGACAGATACGAATGGTTTTTAGAAAAAGCGACCGAAATAGGAATTTCAGAAATCACGCCAATCATTTGTGATCATTCTGAAAGAAAATTTGTTAAAACCGATCGTTTCGACAAAATAGTACAATCGGCGATGAAACAATCTTTGCACTATTATTTGCCTAAGCTTAACGAGCCTATTTCTTTCAAAGATTTTATCAAACAAAAAAAGGAAGGCTTACTACTAATAGCTCACTGCGAAGAAACAGATAAAAAATCATTGAAATCACTTGTAAAACCTAATGAAAATGTTACCGTTTTAATTGGTCCAGAAGGAGATTTTTCAAATAAAGAAATTACATTAGCACTCGAGAACAATTATATTCCAATAACTTTAGGCTCAACACGATTACGAACAGAAACAGCGGCAGTTGTAGCGTGTCACAGCGTTGTTTTTATTAATGAAAGCCCCCTAACCCCCTAAGGGGGAATAAAAAACAATGCGTAATTTGAAAATCATTCTATGAAAAAAATATATGTATTAGTTATACTATTTTCTTTAAATAGTTTTTCTCAAGAAATTGCTTTGTTGAAATACAATGGCGGTGGCGATTGGTATGCAAATCCAACTTCATTACCTAACTTGATAAAATATTGTAATCAAACTATTGGGACCAAAATTTTACCTAAAAATGCTGTTGTAACTCCTAGTAGTCCTGATATTTTTTCCTATCCCTATGTTCATGCAACTGGACATGGAAATGTGGTATTTAACCCATCAGAAGTTGAAAACCTAAGAAATTACCTGACTTCTGGTGGTTTTCTTCATATAGATGATAATTACGGAATGAATGAATATATCAGGAAAGAAATTACGAAAATTTTCCCTGACAATGCTTTGGTAGAAATACCTGCCAATCACCCTATTTTTCAAAAACCAAATTCATTTCCTGCCGGAATACCAAAAATTCACGAACACGACGGTAAAAGACCTCAAGCATTCGGAATTTTTATTGAAAATAGATTGGTTTTACTATATACTTATGAAACCGATTTAGGAGACGGTTGGGAAGATGCCGATGTTCATAACGACCCTCTTGAAGTTCGTGAAAAAGCTTTAAAAATGGGCGCCAACATCCTAAATTATATTTTTAATAATTAGATTTTAATTCGATGGATATTGCTTTATTAAATCTTGAGATTCAAAAATATATCAATTCGCAATTAGGTGTTGATATATCTAAATTGGCTTTGCAAAAAAATCCATTTCCTGAAGTTAATTGGGCTACAATATTGAATCAAATTGCAGCAAAATCTAAGGCAAAAGACAAACTTCCTACCTATTTTTCTTCTGAAAACATCATTTACCCAAGTAAAATTTCTGTAGAGCAAACTTCATCAGAAAAAACCGCCTTGTACAAATCTAAAATTGTAAATGGAGAAACTTTAATTGATTTAACAGGCGGATTTGGGGTGGATTGTTTTTATTATTCGATGAGAATAAAAAATGTAATTCATTGTGAAATAGATGGCGAATTGTCCGATATTGTCAATCATAATTTCAAGCAATTCGGAATAGAAAATGTGATGTGTTTTTCAGGTGATAGTTATGAAATCCTGAATAATTACCATCAAAAAATAGATTGGATTTATATCGATCCTTCTAGACGAAATGATCAAAAAGGCAAAGTTTTTATGCTAAAAGATTGTCTGCCGAATGTACCTGAATTACTCTCATTTTATTTTTCAAAAACAGATAAAATTCTAATTAAAACAGCGCCAATTCTAGATATTTCTGCAGGTTTATCAGAATTAAGAAATGTAAAATGCATTCATATTGTTGCGGTTGATAATGAAGTGAAAGAGTTGCTTTGGGAATTAAATGCAAATTTTATTGGTAATACAGAAGTTAAAACCATCAACATTGTCAATGAAAAATTAGAAACATTTAATTTTGAATTCAATTCAAATCTAGAATTACCCCATTACGAACTTCCGAAAAATTATTTATACGAACCCAATAATGCCATTATGAAATCGGGTGGTTTTGATGAAATAGGAATCCAATACAATCTTGGCAAACTTCACTCCCATTCACATTTATACACTTCAGAAAATCTAATTGAATTTCCAGGAAGAATATTTGAAATTAAAAAGGTTTTCTCCTATTCAAAACAAGAAATGAAAACCAATTTAGAAAATACAAAAGCGAATATTACAACCAGAAATTTCCCGGAAAGCGTTGAAGAAATTAGAAAAAAATGGAAAATAAAAGACGGCGGTTCAATATATAGTTTTTTTACAACCGACCTAAATAATGATAAAATAGTTTTACTTTGCAACAAAATAAAATAACATGAAAAACCTATTTCTAATAATTGTACTTTTAAGCTTAAACTCATTTGCTCAAAAACCATGTGAATACAGTGTGAATGTAAAAGACAGTATTGGTATTTATAAAGAAACAAAAAGTGCAATAGTTCATGAATTCATTTTCGGAAACACCTCGAAATATGTGTTTTTTTCCCTAGCCTTAACCGATGAAATGCCTTCTTTAACTGTTCAAATTCTTCAAAAAAGTAAAGATTTCTTGAAAGTAAATTGCTTTAACAAAAATTCTAGAATCTTTTTTCAATTGGAAAACGGTAAAGTAGTCACATTATTAGCCTCAGATCAAGAAAATTGCGGCGCTCCTGTAAAAGACGATTTAGGGTTTAATAATAGGATTTTATCAGGAACTTTTTTATTTTTAAATGGAACTATTGCCGATTTAAAAACATCACCAGTTTCCACCATGAGAATTAAATTCACCACAGAATCTCAAGATTATATTTTTAAGAAAGAGTTGGTGTCAGAAATGGATAAAAAAACCTATTATCCAGGAAATTATTTCATAGATTTTTTGCCTTGTATAATTAATTAGTTGAAACGGTTATTTTGGTTATTTGGTTATTTGTTTAATCGGTTAATCGTTAATTTGGTTATTTGGTTATTTGTTTAATCGGTTAAACAGTTAAACGATTAAACAGTTAAACGATTAAACAATTTATCGGTTATTTGAAAATCCGTTTAATCTGTGTCAAACAACCAACAACCAACAACCAACAACCAAAATTCCTTAACCGCAAAGAACGCAAAGTTTTACGCAAGGAACGCAAGAAATAAAAGGTTATTTGGTTAAACAGTTAAACGATTAAACAATTTATCGGTTATTTTTAAATCCGTTTAATCTGTGTCAAACAACCAACAACCAACAACCAACAACCAACAACCAACAACCAAAATTCCTTAACCGCAAAGAACGCAAAGTTTTACGCAAAGTTCGCTAGGAAAAAGAAATAGGAGTTAAACGTTACCGTTTTTGCTTAAAGCTAACAGCTGACAGCTAACAGCTAATTGCTTATTGCCTACTCACACCTCCATTTGAAATTAGAAATAGGATCTAATTTTGCGTTTTTCAAATTGTAATGCCACCATTCGGAGTCGAAAGATTGAAATTTAGCACTCATCATTATTTTTTTAAATAAAGCTCTGTTTTCTAAAATTTCATTTGGAAAATTTTTATAATCATGACTTGCTTCAGGTCCAAAGAAATCAAATGGAGTTCCCATATTTAGTTCCTTTCCGCTATTGTCAACCAACGAAATATCAACCGCTCCTCCTCTATTGTGAATAGAACCTTTACTGGGATTGGCAACATAACTGGGATTTGAAACTATTTTCCACATTCTTTTTTGAACGTCCACTGGTCGGTAGCAATCGTACAATTTGATTTTATAACCCAGTTTCATGAATTTAGAATTGGCTTTTATAAGCGCTTTTGCAGTTTTTAATCGCATATAACATTCCGCACAATCGTAAACTTTCGATTTCAGAAAATTATCTTCGGTAGCATATTTCATGTCATAAACAAAATCATTGCTGTACTCTTTCAGATTTACAAATGAAGTGTCATTAACTACTTTTTTGTTTTCCAAAACCAGTTCTTTTTTCTCGTTGGAGTTTAGAGATGAATTGGCAATTACCATTGATTTATCGTAATAATTTGTCTTACAAGAAAACATTAAAATTAGAACTACAACCGAAACTATTTTATAGACTACTTTCATATTTATTATTTAAATACCTTGCAAAGTAACATAATTATTGACAATTATTCCAGATTTCATTTATTTGATATTCATAATAATTCATTAGTAAAAAAACACTTAGTACAATTTTATTCCCATTTTTGTACGTTTAATCAAAATGTTTTATTTAAATTTGTGACTTTAATTTATAATAGTGTGCGAACACGAACTTATATTTATTACTATTTGTGTCCCTAACACAAATGTATTAACCCTCAAAAAACCAAATTACAAATGAAAAAAGTATTACTTTTCAGAAATTACTGTTTAAAATCAATTCTACTTCTAGGATTGTTGTTTTTGTATTCAAATAATAGCTGGGGACAGCAAGTTATTGGTACTTTTCCATACATGAATGGAGGTTTTGAAGGACAGACTCCAACTACACTTGGAACAGCATTATTGCCTACCTCTTGGTCGAGACAGTCTAATACAGGTTCTACAGGAAGTGTTACAACTACAAGTCCACGAACGGGTTCAAATTGTGGTACACACAATAATGCGACTAGTCCTGCGACAGCAACTAGGGCCTTTCAAAGTCCACAGCTTACACCATTTGATGCTGCAAATTCGCCTACAGCTAGTACCGCATATATGGTACAATTTTGGGTTAGAAATGCGGCAGCAGTAACTGCTTTTCAAGCAGGAATAAATACAAATGGTACTTCAAATTCAAGCTATTCTACTGCCACTACTTTACCCATAAATTCAAGTTGGGCAAAATATACTACCCCTATAACAACTAGTTCTGCAACAATTACTTCTTCAGCAGTTGCTATTATTGGTCGATGTACTGCGGGTGTATTTGATATTGATGATGTTGTTATCTATCCAGGTTCTACTGTAGATTCAACTGCACCAGATCCTCCAACTACAACAACTTTTTCTTCTGTTGCTGCTAGTCAACAAACCATTTCTTGGACTGCTCCGGCAACCGGTGTTGATGGTGGTGGTTATATGGTGGTACGAAGTACTGCTGATCCTACTACAGTTCCAAACGCTAATGGTATTTATGCCGTTGGAAACTTTGTCGCAGGTACTGAGAAAGTAGTATATTTAGGAACTACCCCATCGTTTAATGATACAGGACTTTCACCATCTACACAGTACTTTTACCGAATTTACACGGTAGATAAAGCATTTAATTATTCGTCACCTATAACTGCTAACAATACTACTACGGCGCCTAGTTATGCTGCCGAACCAACATCTCAGGCTTCTAATATCATCTTTTCAAATGTTTCTCAAACTGGATTTACCGTTAACTGGACTGCAGGAAATGTAACAAATAGTCTCGTAGTTGTAAAATCAGGTAGTGCTGTAAATGCTGACCCAAGTGATGGTAATACTTATTCTTCAAATTCAGGTTTTGGAAGTGGTACACTACTTGGTACTGGAAATTATGTAGTATATAATGGAACTGGAAATTCAGTTTCAATTACGGGTCTTAGCAAAGCAATAACCTATTATGTCAAGGTATATACTTTTAATGGATCCGGCGGTTCCGAAAACTATTTAATTACAAACCCTGCTTCTTCGAGCCAAATGACTACACCTGGTGAAATTGTTTCAACTGGACTAAATACAACTAGTACTTCGTATAGTACTGCTTCAGCTTGGGTGGGTGGTGTAGCACCCACACAATACGATAATGTAACCATCGTTGCTGGCGACATATTTAACATTGGTTCAGCCCAAAAATGTTACAATCTTACTATTAATTCAGGCGGTAAATTAGCTTCAGCAACCGCTCAAACTTTACAAATTTACGGCAACTCTCTGGTTTGTAATGGTACTTTTGGAGACCCTAGTGCAACGGCATCTATTTTAACAACAGAATTTGGTGGAAATTTAACTATTAGTGGGTCTGGAAGTATCTATCCATATAAAATTCGCCCAGTTACTGGTTTATCTAATATAGGTGTAACGTTTGATGCTAATACTACATTAACCTATACAACTGTTTGCTTACAATCTGATAATGGAAGTAATGATAATATTATTTTTAACATAAATTCTGGAAAAACATTAACATTAGCTGGTAGTTTAAGTACAACTTCAAGTCAAACAGGAGTTGGTACAGCCACAACAACTGTTAATGTAAACGGAACTGTTAATATTGGAAGTTCAACATCTGGTACATTAAACACTACAGTAGCAGTTGGAAAATCTTACAATTTAAATATTAATGGAAATTTAACAACTTACAAACTGAATATTACACCATCACACGCTGTTCAGTCTCCTACAATTATAGTAACGTCTCCAGGCTCATTAACAGCTACAGGAACAGTAGATGCTTCAAATACTACAATAACAGGTGCAGTTACAGGTACTGGGACTTTCAACTTGAATTCAACTGGATCCATGAATATAGCAGCACCAAATGGTTTAGAACCAGTGGCTGGACCAATTAGAACTACTAATCGTAATTTTACTAGGGGTTCTAGTTATTCTTTTGTAGGAAGTGTTCCACAAGTAAACGGTGCCGATTTACCAAGTAGTATTTCCAATTTAACAATCAATAATGCTGCAGGGGTAACCTTAGAAAAAGCAACTGATTTAACTGGAAAATTAACGGTAACTTCTGGAAACTTTAATACAGGAGGATTTTTAACTTTAAAATCAGTTGAATGTTGTACCGCATCTGTTGCTCCAGTATTAGGGACTATTTCAGGAAATGTTACTGTAGAAAGATACATTCCTGCTAAAAGAGCTTGGAGAGCTTTAACTTCTCCTGTTAATACAACCAACTCTATTAGCACCAACTGGCAGGAAGGTGGAGTAACCGGAAACGGTATCAATGGTTTTGATATTTGGTCTAGTTCTGGAGGAACCGGAATTATATCCGGAGGTTCAGGAAGTTCATTAATGGCTTACAACTCTTCATCGAATAACTGGTCTGGAATTACAGATACAACAACATCAAGTTCTTTACTTTCCGGCGGTATTAACAAACCTTTTATGGCATTTGTAACTGGACCTTTTGGAAGTAATAATGTTACTAACAATTTAGCTGCAGCAACAACAATTAGAGCTACAGGTACTTTATTTACAGGAACTCAAACATATCCAACAACAGGTTCCCAATATACCTTTATTGGAAACCCTTATGCAAGTTCGCTGAGTTTAACAGCAATGCTTTCTGATAGTGACAATTCAACTGATTTTAATAACGGTATTTGGATTTGGGATTCCAACGGGAATGCATCTGTTGGTTCTTATAATTACTTTGATAAAGTAGCAAATGCTTATTCTTACCCAAATAGTTCAAGTCCAGCTTCAAATCCAATTAATGCTTTAGCTGAGATACAATCAGGTCAAGCGTTCTTTGTAAAATCTTCTACTGGAACTGGCGCATCATTTTCAATCAAAGAAGTACATAAAGGTACAACAGTAAACAACGTGATTTTTAGAGATGCAGCACCAGCAGAATTATTCCGCGTTGGATTGTACAAACAAGAAAACAATGAATGGTCGGGTCGTGACGGAGCAATGACAGTTATTTTATCAAATTCTGAAAGCAATCAAGATGCCAACAAAATGGTCAACAGTTCTGAAAATATAGCCTTTGTTAAAAACGGAACTCTATATGCAAGCGAACACCACTTGCCATTGGTAGCAAATGATGTTTTGAATATCCGTGTTTGGAAAACGACCGCTGGAGCTACTTACAAATTAAAATTAAATACGGAAGAATTTACCTCTTCAAATTTAGAGGCTACTCTAGAAGATTTGTTTACCAATTCTAGAACGCCACTTGCTCTTGATGGTACCGCTGTTGAATATCCATTTACCGTAACAACGGATGCTTTAAGTACCGGAGATCGTTTCAGAATCGTATTCCAATCTTCGCTATTAGGTACTACTCTTCCAACAGCTAGTGGTTTCAGTATAATTCCTAACCCAGTAACTGGAGATTCGTTCCAAGTGAATTTAGGAACATTGGCAACAGGAGCTTACTCCTACTCTATTTGCAATGCAATAGGTCAAGAAGTAGCAAAAGGAACTATCAATAACACAGTTCAAAATACCAATTATGAGGTGAAAATGAGTAACTCGGCTACGGGTATTTACATCATGAAAATTAAAGGAAGTGATAACTCGGTATTTACCGCTAAAATTATTAAAAAATAAGAATCATGAAAACAACAATAAAATCGATAGTTATAGCATTTTTGTTATTTAGTAGTTCACTGATTTACGCAGATGATCCTAATCCATTTGACCCAGGAGCAGATCCAGGAAATGTATCACCCATTAATGATTACATTGTCCCGATGATCATATTGGGAATTGTGTTGAGTTTCTTCTTACTAAAAAAGAAAAAGACAGCTTAATCAATATATTTAAAATTAAAAAACCATGCGTATTGCGTGGTTTTTTGTTTCACAAAGATACTCAAAGGTAATTTGTTGATTCGGTTATTTGTTGAATCGGTTAATCGGTTAATCGGTAATTTGTTGAATCGGTTATTCGGTTAATCGGTTAATCGGTTATTTTTAAATCCGTTTAATCTGTGGTAATCTGTGGCAAGATTATTCGGTTATTTGGTTATTCGGTTATTTGTTGATTTGTTGATTCGGTAATTCGGTAATTTGTTGATTCGGTTAATCGGTAATTCGTTGAATCGTTTAATCGGTTAATCGGTTATTTTAAATCCGTTTAATCTGTGGTGATCTGTGGCAAGATTATTCGGTTATTTGGTTATTTGGTTATTCGGTTAATCGTTGAATCGGTTATTCGTTGATTCGGTTAATCGGTTAATCGGTTATTTTTAAATCCGTTTAATCTGTGGTAATCTGTGGCAAGATTATTTGGTTATTTGTTGATTCGGTTATTTGTTGATTTGTTGATTCG
>CANFJB010000006.1 GCA_947447375.1 Bacteroidota bacterium | reverse complement strand
GCCCTGCGTGACGCGATGATCAATATGAATTCAAATCTTCTAAATATCTTTTAGCTCCTCTTTTTTTGATAAATATTTCTAGCAACATAGCTTCAGATCTTGAAATTAATTCGATTTTGTATTTTAATTCCCATTTAATTCCGGATTTAGTTGACTTACTCAAACCAGAATTATGCCTTCTAATTCGATCCTCAAGATTAATAGTTTGACCTGTGTAATATTTTGAGGTAGTTAGACTATAGATAATATAAACAATATACATAGATTTTTTTTGGTTTAGAATAAATAAAAAAAAGCTGAACAATTATGTTCAGCTTTTTGGTCGGGGTGGCAGGATTCGAACCTGCGGCCTCCTGCTCCCAAAGCAGGCGCGATAACCGAGCTACGCTACACCCCGTAAAGATAATCTCAATATTTTATAACAATTGTGAAGTTAAGTCCTTCACGTCTTGCGTGACACGATTACCGAGCTACGCTACACCTCAATTGCGAGTGCAAATATAGAACTATTTTTTATTTAAACAACAGAATTATTTATTATGAATTTAATTATTATCGATTAAAATTAGTATCTACTTTTTGTGTAAAATATTTCAAATTAAACTTACCTTTGTATCTCTTATTAAAATAATTAAAATAAAGATGTCGAATACTGTTGAAAACATTAAATGTCTAATTATTGGTTCAGGACCTGCTGGTTATACAGCCGCTATTTATGCTGCTAGAGCTAATATGAACCCTGTTTTATATCAAGGAACTCAGCCTGGAGGTCAATTAACAACTACTAATGAAGTTGAAAATTTTCCTGGTTATGTTGATGGAGTAACAGGACCTGAAATGATGGTTCAATTACAACAACAAGCTCAAAGATTTGGAACAGATGTTCGAGATGGATGGGCTACAAAAGTTGATTTTTCTGGTGGAATTCATAAAGTTTGGATTAATGACACGAAGGAATTACACTGCGAAACTGTTATTATTTCTACTGGAGCTACCGCAAAATATTTAGGATTACCATCTGAACAACATTATTTACAAACTGGTGGAGGTGTTTCTGCTTGCGCAGTGTGTGATGGTTTTTTCTATAGAAATCAAGAAGTTGTAATTGTTGGAGCAGGAGATTCAGCATGTGAAGAGGCTCATTATTTATCAAAATTATGTACTAAAGTTACCATGTTAGTTAGAAGTGAGTCTTTCAGAGCTTCTAAAATTATGGAAGAAAGAGTACGAAAAACAGATAATATTACGATATTAATGAATCATGATACTGTAGAAGTTTTAGGTGATGGTCAGGTTGTTTCAGCAGTTAAAGCAAAAAATAAAACAACTGGAGAAATATTTGATATTCCTGCGACTGGTTTCTTCGTTGCAATTGGTCACAAACCCAATACGGATATATTCAAAGACTTTTTAAATTTAGACGAAACAGGATATATACTAAATACTCCTGGTACTTCTAAAACTAATATTGCTGGTGTGTTTGTCGCTGGAGATGCTGCAGATCATGTATACCGACAAGCGATTACTGCTGCTGGAACTGGTTGTATGGCTGCTTTAGATGCTGAAAGATATATTGCCGCTAAAGAATAATTTTTTAAATTTAGGTAATAAAAAAAATCCAAACTCACGTTTGGATTTTTTTTATTTGGGTTATTATCGTTGCTTATTTTAATGTCTTTTTCATTATAACTGTATTCTCTGTAAACTTTTTAAGCTCAATTTTAGCATCTCCATAAAACTGAATTTCAGACTTTCCTGAAGCTTCTATCGAAGCACTTGTAACAACATTCAGTTTAGTAGTAGTATTTGCTTCAGCAATAAGTTCTGCAGTTTTAGAAATTAAATTCATACCCGTAAATTCAGAACTATTATCCACTCTTAATTTTAATTCATTAACATCTCCTTCTACTACTGCTGTTGCTTTTTGATATAAATCTACTTTTAGTTGATTTGAAGCAATAAGCGCTTTTAATTGAGCGTTTTTACTTAATTCAATAGTAGTTGACTCGTTTTTCAAATTCAATTCCGATTTAGATTTGTCATTCTGCATAATAGTGAAAGTTTTTACCTTAGCATTCACGAATATTTTTGAATAATCAAAACTCTTAATAGTAAAATTATCCAATTCAATATCAGTAGTTGCAGTAATTATACTCTCATGTTTTGCAAGTAATAGTTTAAAATCATTATTGTAAAATACTTTTACAAGAAATTTCTTAAATCCGCTAATATCTTTAGAAGTAGTTAGTCGCAAGGTATTCCCATTAGAATTGATATTTATTTCACTATGTAAATTATCGTCAGCTTCAATTTCAAGTGAACATTTATCGCTTTTAATAAGTAATATATCTAAATTATCTTCAATTTCTAGATTTTCAAAATTTCCGATTTCTTTTTTCTCAATTGTAACATTTTTTGATCCTTTAATCTTCTCTCTCTTTTGTCCGTAAGAAAATCCCGTAATAAGAACCGCTAAAAATAATAATGCTAATTTTTTCATTTTTCTCTGATAGTAATTTTTATCAAAAATAGAAAAAAAAAGCATCCAAATTGTATTTGATTGCTTTTTTATAAGAATCTTTTGTAATAATTAATCTGTTATATTTTAATTAATTGGTTTTTTTGTAACTGTTTCTATTACTTCTTTTCCTCCTACTTTTACAGATACTGTGGTGGTTTCAACTCGGTGAGTTGTATCATTTTCAACATCTTCATACTCGTTTTCGTCAATTGGACAATTCAAGCATTTAACTTGTGAATCATTTACGCTATAAATGTATTCATCAGAACTTGTATGTAAATTGAAAAATGAATTATCTGAATAATCAAAATTCTTAACGCTCGAATTAACCTTAAATAACGTTCCTTTTGGCAAGTATAATTTAATTTCTACTTTTTGATCTCTGTATTTATCCTTTAATTCGGTAATTAAATAATTGTCTAAAACCAATTGGTTTCCTATGATTTTGAAACCGTATTTAATTTTTCCAGCTCTTGTATTAGCATTTTCAAATGAAAAACCTTTCGCTTCTTTATTTATTTTGATATAAGGTAAAATCTCATCCGTTTTCTCAATTTGGAAAGAAATACTATTTGAATAAACCAAATCTTGATTTAGTGAATCTTTAGTAACATTAAACTCCTTGTAATCGTTTATATCTTTTGAATAATAATCGTTGTTCTTAAATTTAATATACAAAGTATCTTTTGGATTTATATTTATAGTTTGTTTCTCATAAACTCTTCCGTCATAAGCATATTCAGAGGCTTGTTTTACACCAATCGATATTAATATTCCTATAGCAATAATCCAAATTGCCAATAAAACATATTTTGCAATTGATCCTATCGATTTACTAGTTGGAGAAACAATTTTTATTCCCAATAATAATACAAAAACACTCGGAATACTCACCGCCAAGTAAAACAACATTCCGAAAAACCAAATTGGATAATCAGTGAAATTACCTAATTCAATAAATGAATGAAAAGGAAAACTTTCAAAATTGGTTGTGCCAAAAGCTAAAACTCCAATTAAAAAAACAACCAATATAGCGATACTTGTTAATATCATTAATGCCCCAACCACTTTTGCAAATATGTTGATTAAGGAGCCTAAAATCTCACCAAATGAATCTTTTAGTTTATTTCCATTTGATTTCAATCCTTTTTTAACTCCTTCAAAATCAGTTGATTTTATTTTTCCAGATAAGGTTTCAATTTCTTCCCTAACTTTCTTTTCAATATTCGAAATAGTTACAGGTTCTCCACGCATTTCCAATTTTTCCGAGGTTGTTTTTGCTGCTGGCATTGCAATCCACAATATTATATAAGCCACAAATCCAGTTCCCCATGCAAATACCATTATTAATAAAATTACTCTTAAAATGGCTTTATCAACACCAAAATAATGACCTAAACCAGCTAAAACTCCACCAATTGCAGCATTTTCTTCATCACGATAAAGCTTTTTTGTAATTTTAGTATTCGTATAAATGGGCTCAGCATTTGTCGGTTCGTCACCCTCAATTCTGTAATCTTCGGGTTGTCCCATAATGGAAATAATTTCCTCAACTTCTCGAAGAATAATCACTTGCTTGTCACTTGTTTGTTTCTCAGAAATGATCTCACCAATTCTAATTTCAATGTCTTTAATAATTTCATCCTGACCAGAAGTATTTGATAAAGAGCGTTTTATAGCTTCAAAATAATTTGTCAATTTTTGATAAGCATCTTCATCAATATGAAAAACTAATCCTCCTAAATTTATATTTACTGTCTTATTCATCTTATTTTTTTTTTGGTTGTTATTAAGTTCACAGCGTCTGATAATTCAGTCCAGGTGCTATTTAATTCTGTTAAAAATTCACGACCTTCTTCGGTCAATCCATAGTATTTCCTTGGTGGCCCAGACACCGATTCTTCCCAGCGGTAGTTCAACAATCCGTCGTTTTTTAAACGCGTCAATAACGGATAAACCGTCCCTTCAACAACCAATAATTTTGCGGTTTTCAAGGTATCTAAAATCTCAGAAGTGTAAGCATCTTTCTCTTTCAATACCGATAAGATGCAAAATTCGAGAACGCCTTTTCGCATTTGTGCTTTTGTGTTTTCAATATTCATATTTTTCTCATTTTATTTTTTTTGAAGCTATTTCCCGCTTTCCTTATCAATCCAAGCAAAAAAGCCTGGGATTTTCTCTGCAATCGGGGCTAGGTATTTTTAGTATTACAGCTATTTATATTTGAATCTTTCAATCTTTCAATCTTCTAATTTTTAAATCTTCCAATCCTTGTCCACTAATTTCTTATGCAAATATATATCTTTTAAATAGTATCTTGTTTTGCATAGTACTAAAAATTAACTTTTTATTAACTTTTACTAGATACGATATATATTTTTTATGAAAGAAATTATTCACTATATTCGTGGAAATTCAAATCATTATGGAATTGACTCCGAGTAAAATAAATACTTTTCTCTTTTTTAAATTACCTTCTGCATTTATATGTGGCGTTCGCGTAAAACAATTGGAAGCTGCTAAATGTATTGTAACCGTAAAACACCGTTGGATAAATCAAAATCCATTTAACTCCATGTATTTTGCTGTGCAAGCAATGGCTGCTGAATTATCAACAGGCGCATTAGTAATGTATCAAATCAAAAAAAGCAATAAAAAAATTTCAATGTTGGTCGCCAATAACAAAGCCAATTTTACAAAAAAAGCAACAGGCAGAATAACATTCACTTGTCTTGATGGTGACAAAATTGAAACGGCTATCCTTAATACTATTGCTACTGGCGAAGGACAAACATTTTGGATGAAATCAATTGGTGTTGATGAAACCGGTACCCAAGTTTCTGAAATGGATTTCGAATGGAGTATCAAAATTAAAAGCAACTAATTTCCATTTAACGATAGTTAAATCCTACTTAAATACCTTATTTTAGTTTTAAATTAAACGTAATTTTGAAGATTAGAAAATAAAAAATGAAAGTTTTAATAACAGGAGCTACGGGTTTAATTGGAACAGAATTAGTTTCATTACTTCTTCAAAACGGGATTAGTGTGAATTATCTCACTACATCCAAAAAAAAGATTGTCAATGAATTAAATTATAATGGCTTTTACTGGAGTCCCGAGCAAGGTCTTATCGATGAAAATTGTTTAATGGGTGTGGTTTCAATTATAAATTTAGCGGGTGCAAATATTGCCAAGCGATGGACTAATTCCTACAAACAAGAAATTATAGAAAGTCGTTTGCTGTCCTCTGCATTATTATTTAAAGCATTAAAAAACAATCCTAATCAAGTAAAACAAATTGTAACCGCGTCTGGAACATCAATTTATCCAAATAGCGATACAATTATATATGACGAAAATTCAACTCAAGTAAATGATAGTTTCCTAGGAAATGTAGTTGTAAAATGGGAAGAAAGCACCGATAAATTTGCTTCGCTGGGTTTAAAAGTGTGTAAACTTCGAACAGGAATTGTAATTTCTACTAAAGGAGGCGCATTAGTTGAAATGTTGAAAACAATAAAACTTGGCTTGGGTTCTGCTTTCGGATCTGGAAAACAAATTCAATCGTGGATTCATATTCACGATATTGCCTCATTATATCTTTTTGCAATAAAAAATGATTTAGAAGGTGTTTACAATGCTGTTTCTCCAAATCCAGTTACCAATCAAGAACTAACTTTTACAATTGCAAAAGTCCTTAAAAAACCTCTTTTCATGCCCAATATTCCTAAGTTTGTCATGAAGTTGATGCTCGGAGAAATGCACGAATTGCTATTTGAAAACAGAAATTTATGTGCTAAAAAAATAGAAGAAAAAGGTTTTGAATTCAAATATAAAACAATCGATAAGGCATTAATCAATATTTTATCATAAAAAAAAGCTCCGTTATTTACGGAGCTTTTTTCAATATTTAAATTTGAATTAACAATATTAATCAATTTATTATTTATTTGATAAACAATAAACTTCAACCTTTTATAAAAACAAATTTACTTGAAGAACTTTCATTAATTCCTAATATTATACTAAAGTTTTAAGCTATTTTAGTTAAATTTTAATTCTTCGTTTCAATTGGCTTTAATAATAGAAATCTATTTAATAAATAGAGGTTGAATTGAACAATATAAAACGTTAAATAATCAAACCCATACGTAAACTAAGTTTTACATAATTTATATAAAAAAAAGTATAAATTCGTAAAATGATTAAGATAATTATTGTTGACGACTCCTCTACCTCAAGAATAACATTAGAAAAATTACTGACTAAAAATTTTTCTGATAAGTATATTATTGTTGCCAGTTGCGAAGATTCAGCATCTGCAAAAAAAGCTATTAAAGCTCATAAACCAGATCTTGTTTTTCTAGATATTGAAATGCCAAACAAAAATGGTTTTGCTTTATTAAAAGAAATAAAATCAATTAACTTTGAGGTAATATTTACAACTTCCCACGCAAACTATGCCATAAAAGCAATAAAAGCAGACGCATTAGACTATTTGATTAAACCCATACACTTGAAAGATCTCACAGTTGCGTTAAGAAGATTTGAAAATAAAAAAATAATCCAAGATAGTTCAGAAATAAAAGCTATTGATGCCAAATCAAATAATGATTTAATAAAAAAAATTTCATTTTCAACAGATACTGGATATGAATTTATTAATGTAAATTCCATTTTATATTGTGAAGCTAATAGTAATTATTGCAGAATTTTTTGTGTTGATGGAAGAGACATTCTCCTTGCTAAAACACTTAAAAGCATTCACGAACAATTAATCCCTACTAATCTATTTCATAGAATTCATAAATCCTATTTGGTAAATCTAAATTATATTCTAAGATTAAATAAAGCTGGTTCTTTAGAAGTTGAACTTCAAAATGGTGTTAAATTACCAGTTTCGTTTAGACAAAAAGATAATTTCCTTAACGCATTTAAGGATAATATTGAAAATTAAAATTGTGTTAGTTGGTTAGTTACAAAAAAAAGCCTCGCAAATCTGCGAGGCTTTTTTTTACTTAACTATTGATTAAGAATTGTGCTCTTGTTCAATTCTTTTGTGTTCAGCATCAGAAATAGTATCTACTAAAACTGGTGTTGCAATAAATAATGAAGAATAAGTTCCAACAACAATTCCTATTAACATTGCAAATATAAATCCTCTAATTGACTCACCTCCGAAGATAAACATGATCAACAATACTAATATCATCGTTAATGATGTATTAATTGTTCTTGACATAGTTGAATTAATAGATTGGTTCACAATAGAATTGAAATTACCTTTCGCTTTACCTCCTAAGTATTCACGAACTCTATCAAATACAATTACAGTATCATTCATAGAATATCCGATAACTGTTAATATCGCTGCGATAAAGTGTTGGTCAATTTCCATTCCAAACGGCATGTATTTCCATAATAATGAATAAATTCCCAATACAAAGATAACGTCATGCGCAACAGCAGCAAGTGCTCCAAGAGAATACTGCCATTTTCTGAAACTTACCACTAAGTATAAACCTACAATTAACATCGCACCAATAACAGCCCAATAAGAATTGGTTTTGATATCATCAGCAACAGTTGGCCCAACTTTAGACGCTTGAAGTATTCCTAATTTTTTTCCATCATAACTATTAACGAATTTCTCGTATGTCATTGAGGCATCAAAATGTTTTTTCAAGTTGTCATAAAGTATTCTATTAACAGCCTGGTCAGCTTCAGTTCCTGCTTCAGCAACTTTATATTTTGTAGTTATTTTTAACTGGTTGTCTTTACCGAAAATTTTTGCTTCAGCGCTTCCGTCAAATACTTTTACTAATTCTTGTTTAACCTCTTCCGCAGAAACTGGTTTTTCAAAACGCACTTGGAAAGTTCTTCCTCCTACGAAATCAACACCTTGGTTTAAACCATTGGTTGAAAGTGAAATAATACTTACAATTACTACAACACTTGAAAAGATATAGGTGAATTTTTTAATTCCTAAGAAATCAAAGTGGAAGTTAGTGAAGAAGTTTTTAGAGAAACCGGTTACAAACGTTAATTTGTTTCCTTTATTAATACTCCAATCTAATAATATTCTTGTAATGAAAATTGAAGTAAATAAAGAAGTTGCTATACCTATTAATAATGTAGTTGCAAAACCTTGTATTGGACCTGTTCCAAAAATCAATAATACCGCTCCAGTTAAAACGTGAGTTACGTTAGCATCAACAATTGAACGCATTGCACCTTTCCATCCGAAAGAAGCTTTAACAGCATCGTCAATTGTTTTTCCTGCGCGAAGTTCTTCTTTAGCACGTTCATAAATAATAATGTTAGCATCCACTGCGGTACCCATCGTTAAAACGATACCTGCAATTCCAGGAAGTGTTAATACAGCTCCTAAACTTGCCAAAATACCAAATAAGAACAATAAGTTAATTGCTAAAGCGATATTTGCATAAAAACCAGATTTACCATAGTAAATCATCATCCAAAGAGATACGATTAATAAACCAATAATTGCTGAGTTGGTACCGTTATCAATAGCTTCTTGACCCAAAGATGGTCCAACCACTTCTGATTGAACAATTTCAGCAGCCGCTGGTAATTTACCTGCTCTTAAAACGTTCGCTAAATCCTTTGTTTCTGTAACATCAAAAGTTCCAGAAATTTCAGATCTACCACCTGAAATAGGCCCACTAGAAACTCCAGGAGCAGAATAAACTACGTCGTCTAATACAATTGCAATATTGCTTTTTTGAGTGTAAGCTTTTCCAGTTAATTCTTCCCAAGCTTTAGCACCTTGGCCACTCATTTGCATTGTAACAGATGGTTTTCCTAATTGGTCGAAGGAATCTTTAGCATCAGTTACCACTCCACCGCTCATAGCCGCTTGATTGTCTCTGTTTCCTTTTAAAGCATATAATTCAACTGTTTCTGTAGTTTTTTTAGTTTTTTCGTCAACAATAGATGAAGGTTTACCCCAAACAAATTTTGCATATCTTTTATCAGAAGGTAATAATACTCTTATATCTTGACGCTTAAAATAACTGTTAATTGCAGCAGTATCTTTAGGTTCAACTACTCCTAAAATAGGACCGCCTCCACCTGAAACAAATTTTTTCAATAAAGGTCCTAAATCTTTTTTATCAGCAACAGTATCTTTTGCTTTGTCAGTTAACAAAGTATCAATACCAGTTTTTGCTGTTTCTTTAACTTGAACACCCCCTTTTTCAGTTAATTTTAAAGTGTTGTTAGCTGCCATTAAGAAATTACCCAATTCATCAATTTTGTAGGTTTCCCAAAATTCTAATTGAGCAGTACTTTGTAATAATTTTTTAATACGATCTACATCTTTAGCACCTGGAAGTTCAACTAAAATTCTTCCTGATTCTCCTAATTTTTGAATGTTAGGTTGTGTAACTCCAAATTTATCGATACGTTTTCTTAATACTTCAAAAGCACTTTCAATTGACTCATCAACTTTTCTTCTAATTACTTTTTTAACCTCATCATCCGATTTTTTGAAGTTAACTTCGTCACCTAAAATTTTATTTGCAAAAATATCAGGAGAAGATAATTTTATTTTTCCATCAGCTGCTTTTTCAAATTCTGCAAAAAATACATCTAAGTAATCTTGATTACCTTGTCTGTTTTTTGTAGCTTCAGCTAATGCTTGGTTGAAAATTGGATTTTTAGAATTATTAGATAATCCTTTAATGATATCCTTTACAGAAATTTGAAGTTGTACGTTGATACCACCTTCTAAGTCTAATCCTTTGTTGATTTTTTTGTCTTTTACTTCATTGTAGGTAAAATCCGTAAATCCAAGATTAAATACTTTTTCTTTTCCGATTGAATCTAAGTATTTTAATTCTTTTTCAGAATTACCATTAGCATACGTTTTAGCATCACTTTCTATTTTTTGAGAAACAAAAGTGAATGAAAGTTGGTAAATACTCACCAATGCAAATAAAATTGCGAAAAATTTAATAAGTCCTCTATTCTGCATTATTACTATAGTTAATTAATTTTTATTCTATTATTATTTGTAAAATTGTTAAAAATAAATAAAGTTCTAAATATTTTAAATAAAATATAACTTCTTTATGTATTCTCATTATTTTTTAGCTGACAAATATATAATTCTCTTAGAGATTAACCAATTTATTTATTGATTAATATCAAAAAAAAGACTGCATTTTTGCAGCCTTCTTTAAAAGTAGATTTATTATTTATGCTAAAACAGATTTTAAATCTGCATTCATATTACGAACTGCATCTGCACTTTTAGCAAAAAGCGCTTTTTCAGCGTCATTTAATTTAATTTCTAAGATTTCTTCAACACCGTTTTTACCAATGATGCAAGGTACTCCAATACAAATATCGTTTTGACCGTATTCACCTTCTAAAAATACTGAACAAGCAATCATTTTTCTTTGATTATTTAAGATTGAATCTACTAAATAAGCAACAGAAGCTCCTGGCGCATACCAAGCCGAAGTTCCTAAAAGACCTGTTAACGTTGCTCCACCAACCATAGTAGCAGCGGCTACTTTTTCTAATTCTTCAGTAGATAAAAACTCTGAAACTGGAATACCATTGTAAGAAGCCAAACGAGTTAAAGGAATCATTGTAGTATCTCCGTGACCACCAATTACCATAGCAGAAATGTCATTTGATGGAGTAGCTAAAGCATCTGCTAAATAGTATCTAAAACGAGAACTATCTAAAGCTCCACCCATTCCAATTATTCTGTTTTTTGGTAAACCTGTAGCTTTTAAAGCTAAATAAGTCATCGTATCCATTGGATTCGAAACTACAACCACAATTGTATTTGGAGAAAATTTTAATACATTTTCTACAACTGTTTTTACAATACCAGCATTAATACCAATTAATTCTTCACGAGTCATTCCAGGTTTTCTTGGTATTCCTGAAGTAATGACTACTACATCACTATTAGCTGTTTTTGAGTAATCATTTGTAACTCCGGAAACTCTAGTATTAAAACCAGTATTGGTAGCGCATTGCATGATATCCATGGCTTTACCTTCAGCAAAACCTTCTTTAATATCTAATAATACTACTTCACTTGCAATCCCTCTGTATGAAATTGCGTCTGCACAAGATGCTCCCACATTCCCTGCTCCTACTATTGTAACTTTCATTTTTATTGTTTTATATTTATTAAAATTCGTATTGTACTGCAAAATTTGAATTTACAAATTTACCAAATGCAAAGGTAGATTGTAAAAACACTTTATTAATTTTATATCTACAAGAAACTTCTCCTAAATAATTAGTTTTCGTCTTATAAATTTCTTTGATTTTTTCATTAAAAACCTCTTGAAACGGAATTGCCTGTCCCGGAGAAACATCTCCAGTGAATTTATACTTTATATCGCTTTTGTTTGCAATTATTCCGCCCATAATTTCAAATCTCTTATATTCTTTTGAAACATTAAATTGAAATTGCCAAGTATCCACAAGCCCATTTATTTCATTAATTCCTAATTCTATACCATTATTAGAAGCTGGCGCGATAAAACCAAAACTAATATTTTCATTGGAATAACAAATTAAACCCGACATATTAATCTTCTTTTGGATTAAAGATTTGAAATATTGGTCAATATTATGTTTTAATCCATAACCATAAACTTGATAGTTTCCGCTTTTTAATTTGGTAACTGGAGAATATTTTACAATTAATTCCGTTCCATACCAAAGCCCTACTGAACCAGTAAAATGAGAATAAAAAACTTGTTCAGAATTTACTCCTTGTGGTGTTTGTAAATAAACTTGGTTTCCACCAATGTATCCATTTAAATTATATTGTTGATTGGTCCCCAAAGCTGTAGGAACTATTGCCGATGAAACAGGTGCCCAATTTGCATCATAAATACTAAAAAAAGATAAATCAGAATTTTTAATTTCAAACTCTCTATCCGATTTTGGAACAAAAAATAAATTGTTATTAAATCCTAATGTAACCTCCCAAAGTTTTCGTTTTTTAGGTGAAGTTACCCAACCAGATGAAGCTTGATAAATTGAAGCATCTGAAGCCGGCGTTATGTACCTATCACAGTAAAAAATTGCGTCATTTAAAATCTGACCTATTTCTTGAGCTGTTTGTGAAAACGAAATATTGGAAACAAATAATAATAGGAATAATATCTTTTTCATTAATTAGGCATCAATATTAGCATAAACGGCATTTTTTTCGATAAATTCTCTTCTTGGAGGAACCTCATCCCCCATTAACATTGAGAAAACTCTATCGGCTTCTACCATGCTATCTATAGTAATTTGACGTAAAGTTCTGAAATTAGGATCCATTGTGGTTTCCCATAATTGTTCTGCGTTCATCTCCCCAAGACCTTTATAACGTTGAATAGCGGCGCTACCTCCCATTCTATCATTGGCTTGATCACGTTGAATGTCATTCCAAGCATATTCTTTTTTATTCCCCTTTTTAACTAAATATAAAGGTGGAGCTGCAATATAAACGTGACCGCCTTCAATCAATTCCTTCATAAAACGGAAGAAGAAGGTTAAAATTAAAGTTGAAATGTGACTACCATCAACATCGGCATCACACATGATAATTACTTTATGGTAACGTAATTTTTCTAAGTTCAATGCTTTACTATCTTCAGTAGTACCAACAGTAACTCCTAATGCGGTAAAAATATTTCTGATTTCTTCATTCTCAAAAACTTTGTGATGCATTGCTTTTTCAACATTTAAAATCTTACCTCTTAAAGGTAAAATAGCTTGAAAAGCTCTGTCACGACCTTGCTTTGCAGTTCCACCTGCCGAATCTCCCTCGACTAGATAAACTTCACAACGTGCAGGATCTTGTTCAGAACAATCAGAAAGTTTTCCTGGCAATCCTCCACCTCCTAAAACGGTTTTACGTTGAACCATTTCACGTGCTTTCTTAGCAGCATGACGAGCTTGAGCAGCAAGAATTACTTTTTGAACTATTATACGAGCATCATTTGGATTTTCTTCCAAATAATTTTCAACCATTTCACTCACCGCTTGACTCACCGGCGCAACAACTTCTCTATTTCCTAGTTTAGTTTTTGTTTGTCCCTCAAATTGTGGTTCAGCTACTTTTACAGAAATAATTGCAGTTAATCCCTCACGGAAGTCATCACCAGCAATTTCGAATTTCAATTTGTCTAACATTCCCGAAGCATCCGCATATTTCTTCAAGGCTCTTGTTAAACCTGTTCTAAAACCTTGTAAGTGCGTTCCTCCCTCGTGAGTGTTAATATTATTTACATAAGAAAAAATATTCTCTGAGTAACTTGTGTTGTATATCAAAGCTACTTCAACAGGAATTTCTCCTTTATCAGAATCCATTGAAATTACATGAGCAATAATAGGTTCACGATTTCCATCTAAATATCTAATGTATTCTTTTAAACCTTCATTAGAATGGAAAGTTTCAGAAAGGAAATTACCATCTTTATCTAGTTCTCTTTTATCAGTGAAAATAATAGTTATTCCTTTGTTCAAAAATGACAATTCACGCATACGCGCAGATAAAGTATCATATGAATATTCAATAGTTTGAGTAAATATTGATGGATCTGGATAAAAAGTAACAATAGTTCCTCTTTTAGTAGTGTCACCAATTTGCTTTACCGGATAAAGGGCTTTTCCTTTTTCATATTCTTGCTCGTATATCTTTCCGTCGCTACTATGAACCGTTGCTCTTAAATGATTTGACAATGCATTTACCACAGAAACCCCAACACCGTGAAGTCCTCCAGATACTTTATAGGAATCTTTATCAAACTTACCACCTGCACCAATTTTAGTCATTACAACCTCAAGTGCAGAAACACCTTCTTTTTTGTGAATTCCAACAGGAATACCACGTCCATTATCTTCAACAGAAATAGATCCGTCTTCGTTAATATCTACTATAATTCTGTCACAATGGCCTCCCATTGCTTCGTCAATTGAGTTGTCAACTACTTCATAAACCAAGTGGTGTAATCCTCTAACTCCTACATCTCCAATATACATCGATGGACGCATTCTTACGTGCTCCATTCCTTCTAATGCCTGAATACTATCTGCTGAATAATTATTTTTATTTATTTCTTCGCTCATATTAATGTAATTCTGAATATTTTTTTGTTTAACGTACAAATATAGTCAAACAAGAATTAATATCGCCTTAAATCGCTTGTTTTATAGCTTAAGTTATTAACATATATCGGTTAATTACTATATCAATTTTAACCAATAAAAAACGCTTACAAAAAGTAAGCGTTTAGGAACAAAATGTAATAAAAAACTAACTAAAAATCACACTTGTTTTAGCAATATCAGTATCCGCATTTACGTGAGCAGCATTTGCTCTTCCGCTAGGGTCTTGGTTTTCCTGCCATTTTGGAATCCACTTTCTAACGGTTTCTGCAGCGCTTGATTGTGGATAATATTTATGGAAAATCGTTCTGTAATAATACGCTTCCTTGGTTGTAGGTGTATTATATGGAAATAAAGAAGACGCAGATTCCAATTCAACATCCGTAACTTTTGATGCACAATACTCGATTAATTGGTCTATCCAATTGTATCCAACTCCGTCTGAAAATTGTTCTTTTTGCCTCCACAAAACCTCATCTGGCAAATAGGGATTATCAGGTGTATCAAAAGCTTTTCTAAGAATGTATTTTTCTTTTCCATCGTAAGTTTTCGGCTGTTTTTCTTCGGCTTTGATCAACATCGCTATATCCAAAAATTCTTTATCTAAAAAGGGTACTCTAGCTTCTAAACCATGAGCCATTGTAGATTTGTCAGCTCTCAATAAATCGGCTGTAAATAATTTTTGAACTCTTTCGATAGTTTCTTTTTGGAAATCTACTGGTGAAGGAGCATTTCTAAAATACAAATAACCTCCAAATATTTCATCGGCTCCTTCGCCTGATAAAACCACTTTAATTCCTATTTCAGTGATTGCTTTTGATAAGAAATACATTGGAGTACTAGCGCGAATGGACGTTACATCATAGGTTTCTAAATGCCAAATCAATTTATCTAAAATCTCAATTCCTTGTTCAATTGTAAAGTGTATTTCATGATGTTCAGTACCTAAATATTCAGCGACTTTTTTTGCTGCCAAAGCATCGGGAGCATTGGCATCTAAACCAATTGAAAAAGAATGTAATTTTTTGCCGCTTTCTGCTAATAATCTTGAAGCTATTGAGGATGTTAATGATGAATCTAATCCTCCGGATAATAAAACACCAATTGGCACATCGCTCATCAATCTTTTACGGGTAGCTTCAGTTAATGAAGTTCTGATTAATTCCAAATCCAACTCGTGATCGGCTTTTGAGTAATCTTCATATTCTGGATGGTAATATTTTACAAAACCTGTTTTTGGTGTGTAGTAATGTCCTGGCGGAAATGTAGAAAACGTTTTGCATTGATCGGCAATTGGTTTCATTTCCGAAGAAAAGTAAGTTCGACCTCTTTCGTCCAATCCATAGTACAAAGGTTTAACCCCCATTGGGTCGCGACCCGCAATATAATCGTCACCATCAACAATTACGAACGCCCAATCTCCATCCAACAAATCACAAAAATCATATCCAAATTCTTCATATAAATGCACTATCACTTCAGAATCTGATTTAGTTCTGAAAGTATGATGTTTTAAAATTCCATCCCGTAATTCTTGGTGATTGTATACTTCTCCATTGTGCACCATCCAAGCTGTTTTTGAACCTTGTATTGGTTGTCTCCCAGAATGTAAATCTATTATTGATAAACGCTCATGACTTAATATGTGTCCGTTCTCGGTAATCTTCAAGTCGCTTTCATCTGGTCCACGATGCGACATCCTTTTAGAAAGTTCCTTAACTAATCCTTCTTCTTTCCCTTTTCCTATAATGGCTAAAATTCCACACATAATATTATATTTTTACTTCTGCAAAATTGAATATTATGATTCCTTTTTAAAACCAAATAGAAATATTTAGTTATAATTATTAATAAATAAATAGATTTTTATATAAATATGAAAGTAAAATTCAGATTTAGCCGAAGGTTAGTTATAAATTGTAAAAATAGGTGATTAAAAAATGCTATCGATATGATATTTTGTAGCGTTAATTTCGAATTCAAATCCTACTTTATTGCCCATTAATTTTTCTCCAAGGGGCGATTGCGGGGAAAGTGCTATAATATTTACTTGATCAATGGTGATTTTTGGTAAAGCCAAACTCAAATACAAATAAATCCCATTGGCTTGAACCAAACTTCCTAAACCTATAGTTGTACGGGTTAAACTTGCGTCTATTTTATCTAAAATCGCTTTTTGGTCTAAAACTTCTTTGAGTTTGTAGTTTAGTTTTTCTTGTTCCAAATGCATCATCGATAAAGCAGTTTCGTGTTTGTCTCCAGCTGATCCTTTGGCATCATTCTTTGAATCTTCGGTCAAGGCCGATATCATATCCCGAAAAACATCAATTTTATCTTGAACTTGTTGGGTGTAATACTGATGGATTTTTTGTTTGAAAGTCATAGTGAAAAATTAACCACAAAAGGAAAAAAGTTAAATGCAAAAGTAACATAAGTCTTTTGTGGTAAAAGAATTAAAAATCAAATTTATAGCTTGCTCCCAATACTACTTGAAGTGCTTGAACAGGATAATTCATCCATTTTTGATAGGATTGATTGGCAATGTTATTGAATTTTAAAAATCCTGTTAATCGATCGCTGTGGTTGTAACCAATATTTAAATTAGCATCAAAATAACCTTTGATATTGGTCGTTTCTGGATAATAAGCCGGTGGAAAAATGGTTATCATACTTTGAATATAAACAATGTCTTTTCGTTCGCCAACGTAGAACACATTTGCACCAGCAAACCATTTTTTAGTGATATTTACGTTAATATCAGATCCTATTTTTAATGTTGGTGAATTCCAAGCTTCTTCTTGAAATGTAGTGAAAAACCGACTGTAAGAACCGTTTAATCCTATGGTTACATTTTTAGAAAAATCGGCTTTTAATTCCCCAAATAAACTCACCGTTCTAATATCATCGTAAACTACACCAAAAGAATTTCCAAATTGGTAACTCTCTGAATTTGTTGCAAACATATTGAATTCATTGCTTTTAAATAATGGTTTGTTTTTTTCATTTTGAACTGAACCACGAATTGTATAACTCACATTATTTGACAATTTTCCTTTTATTCCTGCAAATAAATCAAACTGCTTGTCGGTTGGAGCAATTGACAATGTTGGCGAAACAAACGGATTTTCATTTGAGAAATCACGATACGAATTTTGGTCCAAGCTACCCTCTACCCCAGTGTAAAAAATCATAAAATCACCAACTACTTTTACTGAAGCATTAACCTGCGGATACACAAATATTTTACTACTACTATTTTCGTTATCGGCACTATAAAATACGGATGCGCCAAGATTTATTGCCCAATCATTTTTATTAACCGCTATACTTGGATGAATTCCAAAATTGGTAAAACCATATTTCATAGAGCGAGTTCCTAAAAAGTTTTTCTCAAAACTACCACCTAAATAATCTACAATTAAATTGGTTTTTATTTTCTGTCTCAAAAGATCAAACTCGAATGAAGGCTTCACATAAAATCTGTTTTCAGCTGATCCGTTGACATCCCAAAAACGATTGTATTTCAAACTAGCGTCTTTAAAAAAACTGTCGGTCAAACTTAAATTTGTTCCAATATAAAAATTGTTAAAACTATGCTTCGGATTAATTCTGTCAATGGTTGTTTGAGTAAAATTTTCAGGAATTCCGTACCAATTATACATTTGGTTTTGGAATCCTAAATCTGAAATCCAAGTCAAATTGTCAAGCTGGTTTCCATAAGTTAAATCCACTGAAGTCTTATAAAAATCATTTTTTAAGGCAACGTCTTTTATTCCGCCTTGAGACGAAAGATGTCTGAACATACCTCCTATGTATTCGTGATCGCTAATATTTTCTGTAACAAAAAGTTCGGCATTAAGCGAGGTGTAATTTCCCAAACCCAGATTGGCAAAGTTCTTGTATAATTTTTCCGCTTGAGACTTATCAACATTGGCGGCACGCCCTTTTATTGGCACAAAAGTTGAGGCTACGGGAAATGAAAAGAAATTGTATTTAATGTCCTCTTTTTTAGAATTATCAGCATCTTCAAGTGAAGGTATTTCCTTAACTTTAAAAGCATCAGAAATTGTTGGAGTATACGGTTTTACAACGTTTACCACTTCAGTACCGATATTTTCATCTTTCTTTTGAGCGAAAGAAAAGTGGAAAGCAAATATTAGACAAATAGATAATAGACGAAAAGAAAATAGACGTGGAATTATGGTTTTTTTTGACATAAATTATTTGTTTAATGTATTTTGTAATGGCATTGTTACTTTTTGAAATTCTTTTATTTTATTCTCAATATTTTGTAACGATTTATCCGTAATTTATTTTTTTTTGACAATATTGATTGCGCTTCAAGTTCAATTGACGAACCTAATGAAATATCGATAAAATGACTGAACGATTTATTTTTAACTATCCTAAATCAATTATTAACTATCTATTATCTCAAAATCTATTATCTAACCTCTATTTAATTATCGATGAATTCGTCTTTGCTTCTTCTGTTTTAATACTATCCAATTCCTTTTGAGCTTCTTCAACTACATCAGGAAATGAAGTGAAATTTTTGATCACGCTATCTAAAATGTAGGTGGATTGAAAACTATCTTTCAATCCGTAGAAATTTTTAGCCATTACGACCAAGCCTTTTGCACCAAAATATTTATAACCAGAATAATCTTTAGTTAATTTTTGAACTACCGTATTTGATTCCTCAAATTTTCCGTCAGAATTTTTAAAATAAGCGTCAAAATACAATGCTTCGGCAGCCAACTCCCCTTTTGCAATTGTCATTAATTTTGAATACGCTTGTCGTGCTTTTGGCAAATCATTAGAATTAAAAGCGGCTCTTGCAATTATTATTTGCGCATCACTTTTCACTTTATCATCAGTTTTTGGATTACTTAATACCTTATCAGCATATAAAACAGCATTTACATAATCCTTTTGCTCGTAGTAGGTTTTCATCAAATTTGCTTGAGCAAATGTTATGTTTTGAGGAAAATCAGCTTCCGTTTCTAAACGTTTTAATATTGGAACTAACTTAGTATTGTCATTTGATTTAATATGAATTTCTGCCAATCTAGCCAAGGCTTGTTCTGTAAATTCGTTTCTCGATTTGGAAATTACATATTCGTAATTAGTTACTGAATTTGCTTCTAATCCATCTGCATAATAAGATTGAGCTAAATAAAAATTAGCGTTTAAAGCATGATTCCCATTTGGAAATTTAGAAACATAACTACTAAAACCTGCAATTGCTTGTTTGGTATTGTTTTGCAAAAATTGTTTTTCAGCAGCTTCAAATGTATCATTATCTAATTCAGCATCTGTGACAGAAACAAAATCTAAAGTTCTAACCCAAGTTGCATATTCATCGACTTTTCCATTGTCCACATAAATAATTCTAGCAGTAGAAACGGCTTCTAAGGCTTCTGGTGATTTTGGAAATTCTGCTGCAACTTTCTTAAATTTTGCAATAGCTAAATCATCTTTTTCAGTATTGTAATAAATCAAACCTTGGCGCAATATCGATTTTGAAGCATAGGAACCTTTTTTAAATTCAGTCAATAACTGATCGTAGGTTTTTATTGCTAAATCATAATTCTTTTCCGCAACGTAAGTATTTCCCAATTCAAATAAGGCATCGTCACGATATTGCGATTTTGAATAAATTGCAATTAACTTATTCAAATCATCAATTTTCTTGTCGTTTTTAGAGACAAATCCGTAGCTTATTGCTTTTTGAAAAGCAGCATAATCAGCATCGATACTTTTCAAATCGATTGCTTTATTGTATGCGTCCATTGCTGGCCAGTATTTTGCATTTACAAATCGGCTGTCGCCCAATCGCAAATACGCATCGTTTAAACGAATTTTATCGTCTTTAACTGCTTCAACATGAGCTTGAAAAAAATCACCCGCTTGATCGTATTCTTTTAACTTAAAATAGGAATAAGCAATATTGTAATTGATGTTTTTATATTCTGAAGAATTTTTCGATTCAGAAAACGCCATAAATTGTTTAAAACTTATCAATGATTCATTGAAATTATCCAACACAAATTCTGTTTCCCCTTTCCAAAAAGTAGCACGAGAAGTAAATTTTGCATCTTGCTGCTCTCCAATTGATTTCTTGAACATTGATAATGCTTCTTGATAATTTCCATCGGTAAATAATTCTATACCTCTATAAAATGTTACTTTTTGATACGCTTGTTTATTAGCAAAACTTTTACTTTTTTCTAATAATTCTAGCGCACCTTTGTAATTTTTTGAAGTGATAAATGAATTAATTAATAATGTTTCAACGTCTGTTTTACTTGGTGAATTTGGATATTTATTCAAAAATGAAGTCAAAACATCGGGAACACTTTGGTAGGAATTTCCGATATCATAACTCAATTTCGCATAATTCAAAAAAGCATCTTCTTGAATTTTTAAATCAAATATCATTTCAGATGAATTTTTGAATGCATTTAATGCCTGTTGCTTTCTGTTGGTTTTTAAATAACTCTGACCCAAGTGATAATAAGCATTTTGAGCAACTGAGTCGTTACCATCTATGATTTTATTAAACTGAGTTATTGCATTTTCAAAATCATTTTGCTGATAATAGGCAAATCCCAATTGGTAATAATCAGTATTGTTCCACTTTCCTTTTTTGCCTTTATACTGATTTAAAAATGGAATTGCTTTGTCGAATTCATTCAAATTGAAATAGCTTTCGCCAATTATTTTATTCAATTCCGATTTTTCTAATGCATTCGATTTGGCCAAAGCTACTGATCCAAGGTCGATTGCTTTTTGGAAATTTCCAGATTTGAAACTCATGTCAGCCTGAAAATAGGACAACTTTTCTTTGTACTTTTCATCTTCTGCAACTTGATCAAAATACTTATTGGCATTTTTATAATCATCCCTTTCGTATGCCATAAAACCTAAATAATACTTGGCTTGCGCTGCATATATTTTTGAATTAATCACTTTATTGAAATAAGTTGTTGCTTGTGATTTATTCTTTGCTGCGAAAAAAGCATACCCTTTTTGGAAATTAAATTTATCAATGTCATCATTTGACAAACCACTTTCGTCCACTTTTTCAAACCATTTTAAAGATTCGGTAAAACTTCCTTGCTCAAAATAATGTTGGGCAATTTCGATGTAGGCAATGTTCAGTTTAGCACTTGTTGGATTATCCAAAATGAAATTTTCCATTAGCACATCGGAATTCGATTGATTCAGCTTTATTGCACACATTGCATTGTAAAAAGCACAATCCGATTGAACTTCTTGTCCGTGATTTTCCCATTTAACTTTTTCAAAAATAATTTGAGCCGATAAATACTGCTTATTATTATATAGTGAAATTGCTTGATTATAAGCCTCTAAATCGTTGGTGTATATTTCAGATTTCTGAGCAGAAACGGTTGTGATTATCATTAAAAACAACAATAAAATGAGCCTGTATGGATTTCTCATAATGGAATAAATTATTACTATCAAATATATCGAATTCTATACTCTATAACGAACTTATTATCATTATTATTATGAACATATTTTTAAACAATAAATAAGAAAATTGAAATTGGTATTTCAGTAAAACTTATTACTTTTACAAAATAAACAAGAAATCATATGTCACAACCTATTTTATTTTTAAGAAACGTTACTATTTACCAAGAAGAAAAAGTCATTTTAACCAATGTTAATTTGGAAGTAAACCAAGGTGAATTCATATATTTAATTGGAAAAACAGGTTCTGGAAAGAGTAGTTTTATGAAAACTTTATATGCAGATTTACCTTTAACTGAAGGGCAATCGAACATTGTGAATTTTGATTTAGCTAGTTTAAAAGAAGACGATATTCCATTTTTAAGAAGAAAATTAGGTATTGTATTTCAAGATTTCAAACTTTTACCAGATAGAACTGTCAATGAAAATATGATTTTTGTATTGAAAGCAACAGGTTGGATTGACCTTGTTGATATGCAAAATAAAATTGACGAAGTTTTAGATAAAGTGGACATGAAATCATTTGCTTCTAAAATGCCACACCAACTTTCAGGCGGTGAGCAACAACGTGTTGCAATTGCAAGAGCATTACTTAATGATCCTGAATTAATATTGGCCGACGAGCCTACAGGAAATCTAGACCCACAGACTAGTATTGAGGTTATGGAAGTTTTGAGAAAAATTAATGCTTCTGGAAAAACGGTGATTATGGCTACTCACGATTATGCCCTTTTGATGAAATATCCATCAAAGACTTTAAAATGTGAAGACAGTAATATCTTTGAAGTTGTTCAAAAAATAGCTTAATGCTTTCCATTCTCATTCCAATATACAATTACAATGCGTATCCATTAGTTCTGGAACTTCACAAGCAGTGTTTGGAATGTGCGATTGATTTTGAAATTTTATGTCAAGATGACGCCTCAAAATCGGTGTTAAATTCAGAAAACGAAAAAATAAATTCGTTATCCAATTGCAATTTTACCGAACTCAAAGTAAATATTGCTCACAGGCAAAATAGAAACATGCTCGCCAGCAAAGCTAAATTTGAGAATTTACTATTTATAGACGGCGATTCCATTATCATTCGAAATAATTATATTTCCAACTATGTTTCTTGGTTAAATGATTTTGACATTATTTACGGAGGTAGATTACATCCCGAAAATTGTCCTTCAAACGTTCAAAAGCTTCGATGGAAATACGGAAAATTCATTGAAGATAAATCAGTTGAAAAAAGAAAATTAGCTCCGTTTCAATCATTATTATTCAATAATACAGTCATAAAAAAAGATTGTTTTAACAAAGTGAAATTTGATTCTCACCTTACTAAATATGGGCATGACGATACACAACTTTCGTATCAACTTAGTCAATTTAATCCCAAATTAAAACATATCGATAACCCAGTAGAACACGGCGATATTGATTCCAATAAAGAGTATTTAATTAAATCGAAGAGTTCGCTTGAAAATTTGATTGAATTGTATAACGAAGGAAAAATAATCAAGGATTTTTCAAGGTTAATTTCGTTACTATTGCTTTTGAATAAGTTGAAATTAACGTATTTTATTTCGGTATTTTACAAAATATCAGAAGGTATTCTAAAACGAAATTTGGAAGGAAATAATCCCAATTTATTTCTTTATACTATTTTTAGAATTGGGTATTTGTGTAAAATTAGTGTCAAGAAATAGATTTTGATTTTATATCCTTAAAAAGTGAATCCCAAAGTGGCATAATGGTCTCTAAATTGTAATTCAAACTCTTTATTTTTGCATTTTTTCCCATTAAGACTCTTTTCGAATCATTGTTTATCAAATGTAAAACAGCATCAACATAATCAGATTCGTTGCCATTTTTAACTAATATCCCATCAGAATTGTTTGTTATAATTCCTCTTGGTCCACAAGGACAATCATAGGCGATACAAGGCAATCCGGTAGCCATTGCTTCAATCAAAACCATTCCAAATCCTTCAAATCTTGAAGTCATTAAATAAATTGAATTCTCTTGGTATTTTGAAACAATATCATTTGTTGGTTCAAAAAAACTAACGCTATTGGTAAGATTTAATTCTGAAGTTAACTTTTGCAAATATAAGTCATCACTGGACTTTCCATAAATATCAAGATGCCAATCAGGGTGTTTTTTGACTATTTTTTTCCAAATATAAAGCAATCTATCAAACCCTTTTTCATATACATGACGACCAACGGCAATTACTTTTTTCGAATTTAGTTTTGCTAAATTATCAGTGTAAAACCAAAGTGGATTTGGTATAATAACTCCATGGGGTACGTTCCATTCTTTGATGCTTTCAGGGGTTTCAACTACAAAATTATCAAAGTTTCTAGCGGCAAATTTCTTGAATAATATTGCCAATTGTACACTAATTATTTTGAATATAGAATCGCTTTCCTTTTCTACTACGTTTAAAGAACTATGAATTTCTAGAACAATCGGGATTTTTGTTTTTAAAATAAAAGGTAAAAAAAATGCTTTAATCCCGTTATCACAAACAATTATCATATCAGGGTTTAGCAATTCAATTTGTTCATTTAATTTTCTTTTATAATCAATTAAATACTGAATCGGATTTCCATTTAAAATAATGTCATGGAAACCAATTTTCTTATTGAAATTATAAAACTGTGGAAAAGCTCCTTTATTTTGGGTCAAAAAATCAATCTCATAATTCCTTTTTTCAATAAGATAATACGTTTTAATTGCTAAAACTCGAGCAACTCCACCTTCATTATTAATATTTGGAACAAGGTAAAGTAATTTCATTATTTAGATTTCAAAAATTCATTATAATCTCGAATATAATCTGCTTCTTCAAATACATCTGAAGCTAAAACTAAACAAACTGCCCCAGATGAAAAATTTTCTAGTTCTCGCCAAATACCTGTTGGAATATGCAATCCAATATTTGGTTTATTTAATAGATAACTTTTCTTTTCTTTTCCATCATTTAAAGTAACTTCAAAACTTCCTGTTAAAGCGATTAAAATTTCATGCTGATTTATATGCGAATGTCCGCCACGAAATGCGGTACTTGGAACATCAAATAAAAAATAAATTCTTTTTAGTTCAAATGGCAAAATATCATTTTGAACAAAGGCTAAATTACCACGTAAATCTTCAATTGTGGGAATTTTAATAAACTCAATATCATCTATTTTAGTCATAATTTAGTGATTAAATTGCATTAAATCCAACCATTGTTGTCCAATAATATCAATTGAAAAATGTTGGCTACTTGGTAACGAATTTTCCTTACAAATAGTATATAATTCTGAGTTATCAATTAATAAATTCATTGCTTCTGAAAGTTTATCTATGTTCTGGTCTTCAACTAATAAACCATTCCATTTATGTAAAATAATTTCGCTGGGGCCAGATAAACAATCAAAAGAAACGACTGGAGTTCCACAAGCTAAAGACTCCAAAATTACATTTGGCATTCCTTCATTCAAACTACTTAAAACAAAAAACTTGGCATTTTTAAGATAAGAATACGGATTTTTTTGAAAACCTAAAAAATGTATTTTATCCGACATATTCATTTGCTTTGCTAATAGCAAATAATCCATCATTTTAGATCCTTCACCTAGTAATACCAAGTGAATATTTTGTTTTGGCAAATTAGAATTTGAATATGCTGAAATCAATTTATCAAATTGTTTTACATCAGTATCCATTTGTCCAACTCCAATTATATATTCAAAATCAATATCAATTGGCTCATTGTATTTTAATTGAATTTCTTCAATATTTATTGGATTGTATATCGTTTGAACATTTGACAATTGGTGTTTTTGTTCAATAAATTCTTTAGTTTTATTAGTTATGGCTACAATTTTATAAGAGGAATTATACATTAAACGGGTCAAAAAAGTCCAATTTGGCATATAATGATCTATTAAATAGCTGTGAACAGTAAAAATAGACTTGGATTTATATAAAATTTTTGAAATAAGTAATTCCTGAAGTGGCTTATTGCGAAATCGAAAATCAATAATAAAATCGAATTTATTTTCACGAAGATAATTTTTGAGAAATAAGAATCGATTTAATTTGTTGAAAAAGCCGTTAGTTTTATTTTTTAACTTTCCGAGATTTATCAATTTGCCTGAAAAATCATAGGAAACTTCATCAACTACGATAATATTGTGGACATCAATTCCTTGTTTTTCAAAAAAAACTGACAAATTTGCCATCACTCGTTCTGCGCCACCAATTCCTAATCGGTAACCAATTAAAGCGATTTTATTTTTTTTGTTAGGTATTATCATCAACCTTTTCTTATTTTCGTATCAAATATAACTCTTTTTAATAATATGCAAGAAAATCCACTTGTATCAATAATTTGCTTGGCTTTCAATCACGAGAAATTTGTGGTAGAGACTTTGAATTCTGTAATGCAGCAAAATTACCAACCTATTGAATTAATAATTGTGGATGATTGCAGTACTGACAATACAAAGTTAGTTATAAATAATTGGCTTTCAACACATCCTGAAGTACAATTTATTGTAAATGAAATAAATAAAGGAAATACTAAATCTTTCAATAACGCATTAAAATTTGCTAAAGGGGAGTATATAATTGATTTAGCAGCTGATGATCTAATTGTGCCAAATGGAGTCCAATTACAAATTAATGCTTTTCAAAAAAGTAAATTTAAAAATCTAGGTGTTGTTTATGGAAATGCGGAAATAATTAATGAAGACGGGAGTTTTAATTCCTTTTATTTTCCCGTGAATGAAAATGGAAAAGTGATTGCAAAAAGAGCAACTGGAGATATTTACAGTTCCGTTTTGTTAACTGGAGATAGCATTTGTTCTGTTTCTGCATTAATAAAAAAAAGTGTGTTTGACTTTTTAGAAGGTTATGATGAAACACTAGATTACGAAGATTTGGATTCTTGGATCAGAGCTTCAAGAGAGTATGAATTTGACTTTGTCGATGAAGTTTTAGTCAAAAAAAGAACAGTAACCAACTCATTAGGATCCAATTTCTATAAGAAAAAACACAAAATAAATAAATCTACCTATAAAATTTTAAGAAAGGCTTTAGGATTAAACCGTTCAAAAATGGAAGATTTAGCACTTCAAAAAAGAGTCCATCATGAAATAATCCATTCCTTTAAATATAGAAATTTGAATTTATTAATTAAAAATTTAGGACTTCGAATAGCTATTTCATGGAGAAAAAAATTCAAAAAATATCCTAATTAATCCCTATTTTTTCGAATTAACTTATTTAATGGTGTTTCAATATATAGATATAATACGATTGAAATTAAATTTAAAGCTATAAATACAAACCACTGATTAGAACTAATTTTATTCAAAATAGTAACAAAAATTCCTAGATGAATTAGGTAGAAAATATAGGAGCTTCTGCCCAATAATTGTAATGTTTTTGTACTAAAAAAATCGGATATCAATGTCTTTTCTTTAATTAGCCCAAGGAATAAAGGTGCAATTCCAAAAACCGGTAAGACTAAAGTATTGATTACTTTTCCTGAAAATGAATCTACACCAAATCCACCTTCAACCTTTAGTGAAACCAAAGAACAAACACTGAGGATAATTCCAGCAATTCCAAAGTAGGTAATACCTTTAAAACTAGATTCGTATTTTCTAACGATTAGTGCTAATCCAATACCAACAAAGAATTCACAAATTCTACCAAAGAAGGTGTAATCCAACATAAAATTGATTGATTTCATGAAACCATTGCAGTCTATTCCGCTGAAATAGGAAACCAATAATAGTCCCAAACCTATAGAAAATAGAGGTATTAAAAAAAGGAAAAACCTGCTTTTATTAATTAAAATAAAAAATAAAGGAGCTGTAAAATAGAAAACTTCTTCAACTGTTAAAGACCAACCCTGAGCAATTCCGGTGAATTTTAGATCGTCCGAAAACCCTTTTAAGAAAGAAATGTTATAAAAATAATTATGTAAATCTATCCAGTTATTCTGTGAATATACCACAGCAAAAAATACAAATGTAAGTGTAGTTAAAATTAAATACATTGGATAAATCCTAGCTATTCGTTTAATGAGATAATTTTTAAAGCTAAAATTAGGTTCGTCAAAATATCGATTACAAATAAGAAATCCGCTTAGAACAAAAAAAATCGTAACACCAATATGAAATTCACTGAAAAAATCGTGAGTGTATTTTCCGAAAATTTCAATGGTGAAGGGATTATAATGGTGAATAAATACCATATAAGCAGCTAGTGCTCGAATTCCTGTAAGTGCTGGAAAATTAATCTTATTCATGGCGTTTGAATTTTCTTTTAAACTTATTTACATAAGAATATATATCAACTCTTTTATTAAGTTCTTTGTAAGAATAATAAAATGAAATCAATAATAAAACCCCTAAAGGATAGTAAGCATTAGGATACTCAATTGTAAAAGTGATTGTGCTTGCTAAAATACCTAGGAATATGCAAACAAAAATAATTTGAAATGTATCCTTTCGAATCGAAAAATCATATTTGCTTTTTAATATTGGAATTATATAAAATGCATACAATATAAATTGGATCAAACTGGCAATTCCAATTCCTACTAATCCTAAAAAATGATATAAAAATACGGTTGAAACCAATAAAAATAAATCACTTACAATTTCTTGTTTGAAATACAATTTATTATCGCCTTTGGCTAAAATTACAAAGGCTAAAGGCCAAATTACTGCCTTTAAAATAATGGCAAATAATGCCGCCTTAAAAATGGATAAAACTCCTAAAAAGTGACCAGAATAAAGTAATTCAACTATATATGGGCCACAAAAATATAAGAAAATTATTGCAGGAGTTACCAACAATAAACCCATTTCAATTTGATCGTTAACTAGCTCTTTAACTTTGAAATTATCATTTTGAACTTCAGTGATTCTTGGATAAAAATCAGTTCCCATAGCATTGAAAATGAGACCTACATATGAAATTAAAATAACAGAACTCACTTCAAATAAACCTAATATTTCAGCACTAGAACCATTACCATTTAGATATAATTTAATCAAATAGCTACATATTTGACCAAAAATAACATTTATAGAAAGTAGAAATCCCATTTTTAATAATGGTTTCCCTTTATGAAAAGTATCGGCTATAGAAAGTGAAATTTTATCAATTTTAATATTTCTGGTAAAATAGAAGTTTACTAATAAATTGATAAAACTAGTTGCTAAAATAACTGCAATAATTCCATCAAATTTGAAAAAATAATAGATCGGAACCGTAACTAAAGTAATTAGTACTGAAGATAAAACATTTGAAATAGCAATCGATTTTATCATTCGAAGACCTTGCAATAAAGCATTTCGACTGGTTGATAAATTTGCAAATACAAAATTTACAGATAAAATAACAAACCAGAAATAATAATCGGTGTTTCCAAAAGTCAGTTTACTAAGCAACTTTGAGAAACAAATTGTTGCTAAAGCGCCAATGACACTTGTAATTATCGACCATCTTTGCAAGACAATGAACCGTTCAGAGAATTTGTTTTGGTCATTTTCAGCATTTGCCAAACTCACTTCACGAACTCCTGTAATATTGATTCCGAAGCTTGTTAACGAACTAATAATTGCTATGGTATTATTTAACAAACCCACTATTCCAATACCAAATGGTCCTAAAAAAATAGCCACAAACTTAGATCCCACAATACTTACAACCATTTTCATTGCTTGCGCAAATCCAAATATGCCCGTAGCATTAAGAATAGTTTTGTGTGAATTTTCTTTGTTTTTTATTTCCATTTAATCAATATTACAGCCGAAAGATAGGTATTGATTTTTAAATTCATAAACCCAATTTTTCCAATCAGAACTTGTAGCTTTGGGATGATTTGAAGAAATCAATAATTCTTCAATTTTATTTGAATTTAGGTCTTTTGGATAATTTTCCATTGGGTCAAAAATGCAATTATACCAAGATTCATTAATTATTCTATTTAAAACAAATAGATCTAAATTCACGTTTTCATATTTTTTACTTTGATTACTTGCCGAAGAAAGAAAGCCTGTTTTCATTAATTCAGTATTTGTAAACCCAAAATATTGTGACTTTTTCTTACGGTTAATAAATTTGACGGCGTTACTCAATTGAAGTCCTTCATCAACTTTATTATGATGGTTTTTCCATAATTTTAAAAAATATTTCTTTTTAAAAATTGCTCCTGAAGTTGCATAAACAGTGTAATATTCCAATAATCTGTCCAAACTATAAATATTTAGAAAAGTCAATATTTTTCTAATTTTAAAACGATGAAATCTAAAAATAAAATTAAATAAAAATGGATTTGTAGTATATAAATCTGGAGTAAATATTGAATATTCTTCATTGGAAATTAAGCTTTTCTTGGGAAGTAATTTTGAATTTCCAAGCCAACATAATTTCAACATTTTAATTTTATCAGATTCTAAGTTCAATCTAATTTTTTTCAAATGAATGGGTTTTGTAAACCAAAAATCATCTTCGATTAATAGAAAATAATTCGATGCATTTTCAGCAGCATTTATCCATAAATCTATTGGTATTTTTGTATTTACATTTGAATCTCCATTTGCAATAGCTTTCGATTTCTCAGAATATAAATCTGATTTTAGAATTTTAATTGCTGGGTATTTATCAGTTAATTTGTCAAGGTATTTTTGCGGAGTTCCGTCGTCTAAAACTATGATATTAAAATCATTATCGCGAACATTTAAATAGATACTTTGAATGCATCTATCCAGATAATAAGGACGATTAAATGATTTTATAAATAGGTCCATGAATTCAGTTTTTGAATCACATAATCCACTTCATCGCTTGTCATCACAGGGCTTATCGGCAAACTCAAAACTTCAAAGTGGATTTTTTCTGTAATTGGTAATTGCAAATTACTCCAGTTTTGAAATGCCTTTTGACGATGAGGAGCAACAGGATAATGTATTAGAGTTTCAATTCCATTTTGCTTCAAATATTCCTGCAATTCAAACCTTTTTGGTGTTCGAATTACAAATAAATGAAACACATGATTATCAGAAAAATCCCAAAAGGGAAGAGTAATATTTTCATTATTGATTTCAAGTAAATAACGTTTCGCAATATTTTTACGAATTTGGTTTTCGTTATCTAAGTTGGGTAATTTAACATTTAAAAATGCAGCTTGAAGCTCATCTAAACGGGAATTAACTCCAATAAAATCATTGTAATACTTTACTTGGGATCCATAATTTCGAATTGAAAATAATACTTCTGCCAACTCATCATCATTGGTTACAACGGCACCACCGTCGCCTAAAGCGCCAAGATTTTTTCCTGGATAAAAGCTAAAAGCTTGAGTGTTTTTTGATTTAATATTGTTTGAAATCGCACCATGTGACTGAGCGGAATCTTCAACCACAATCAAATTGTGTTTATTAGCAATGTCATTTATTGCATCTAGTTCAGCCAACTGACCGTAAAGGTTTACCGCTAATATAGATCTGGTTTTATTTGTGACTTTGTCAGCAATTAAATTCGGATTTATGTTGTAGGTTTCTAACTTTGGTTCAACCAAAACCGGGACTAAATCAGCTTGAATTATTGATAAAATAGTCGCTATATAAGTATTTGCAGGAACAATAACTTCATCCCCTTTTTGCATTTTTCCTAACTGAATATAACCTTTATAAATTAATGTAAGAGCATCAAAACCATTCCCAACCCCAATACAATATTTCGATTGACAATAGTTTGCAAAATTTCTCTCGAAAAGTTTCACTTCTTCACCCAGAATATACCAACCGCTGTCTAAAACGCTTCTCAATTTGTTTTGAAAAGCATTTTCATAGGGCTGATTAATCTTATTTAAGTCAAGAAATTTTATCATATTAAAATGGTATCAAGTAAACGATAATTTGAAGTTTCCACTTCGTAAAAATTCTGAACTAATGTATGGGCACCAAAACTTTCCTTCCAAAAATTAATGTTTTTTACAATATTTAAACCATTATTTTCATGTGAAGGTCCAAAATCAAAATAAGTTTTTCCTTTTGAAACTTCATTTATCAAATAGTCATACAAATAATCAATACTACCAAGCAAATTATTGTTTTCAGTGCCAGAAATATACTGTGGTTTTACTACATTTTTAGTAATAAAAAGGGTTGTTCCACAAACAATCTTGTTATTGTGATAAACATTTAAATGCTTTATGTTTTCAGGAAATTTAGCTTTTAAGGCAACTATTTCATCTAAAGAATGTACCGGTTTTGAGCTGTATTTTTCTTTTAAGTTTGGAGTTAAAATAGTATTCCAAAAAGATTCTAAATTGTCTTCTTCTTTAATTACCAAATTTAATTTTTTTCCTCTATTTATACATTCCCGTCTTGATTTAGAAATCTTAAAATTGGAATCTAAATTAATCACCGAAACAGCGTGTTTCATTGTAGTAATTCCTTTACAAATAGATACCAAATAATCAATTTCGTCTGATAAAGTATCACAATAAATAGATGGTATTTTTTTTATATTAAGTGAAGAAATACTGTTTTCGTTTAAATACTGCAAAATTGCTTTAAAAATAAAAATTACATTGTATAATTTAGAATTTAGAGGTAAAACCAAACCTCCGTAAGTTAATCCTTGGTGAGAAAAAACAGTAGCTCCTACTCTATTTGCAGGCAAAACTGCAACTAATTTATCTTGATCATAAATCAATAATGAGTAATCTTCAAAGCGATCAGAATGGTATTCCATAAAATCTCTATTGAATAGAAAAGTAGCGTTTTTGGCGGTGCTAATAAACGCATTCCATTCTTCAAAATACTTTGGTTCGTATCTCTTTACAGTGTAATTTTTCAAATTCAAATTTTAAACATTGGAAAATTAATCATTTAATTTTATTCGATCATTAATTTAATGAAAATAAATTACTATTTTTATTCAATTATTAAATTTTAATGAAACGACTGATTCAAAACGCCCTTATTCTGAGTTTATTACTTTTTACAAGTGCCTTTTTTGGTCAGGACGTATCATTATTCCAACAATTCAATGGAAAATATGATTTTGTTTTTATTGGAAATACTTTAAATCCGATTGAAAATTCATTTCAAACAACCGTTTCTGTTCTAACTTCTTCATCAGCACAATTGTCATTAAATCCAAATGACCAAATTGAAAAAGCCTATCTTTATTGGGCTGGTTGTGGGCCTGGTGATTTTGATGTGAAATTAAATGGTCAAGCAATTCAGCCCGACCGAACTTTTATACTTCAAAGAGTAGTTTCTAATCTTGTCTTTGATTACTTCAGTGCCTTTAAAGATGTTACCGCTCAAATTCAAGCAACCGGAAATGGAAATTACACTTTGTCTGATCTTGATGTTTCTCCATATATCGATTTTCATTCTCAAAGAAGTACCAACTTTGCTGGTTGGGCAATTATTGTTGTCTATAAAAACCCAAGTTTAACATTAAATCAATTGAATGTTTATGACGGGATGCAAGCTGTTCCTGACGAAGTAAATATTACTTTGAATAGTTTAAATGTTATTGATAATAATGATGCTAAAATTGGTTTCCTTGCTTGGGAAGGAGATTCAGGAATTGCCGTGAATGAGACTTTAAGAATTAATGGTACTCCAATAGGAAATCCGCCTTTAAACCCTGTAAATAATGCCTTTAACGGTACAAATAGCTTGACGAATTCTAGTGTTTTATACAACATGGATTTGGATGTTTATCCTATTCAAAATAACATATCAATTGGTGATACTACAGCACAAATCCAACTTACCTCAAGTCAAGATTTTGTGATGATTAATGCCATTGTAACCAAATTAAACAGTCAACTTCCAGATGCAATAATTGCAATAAATAGTATTGACAAACAATGTGGTTCAAGATCAATTACCGCTCATTACAAAGTTGTAAATCCCAACTCAACTGCAATTTTACCTTCTAATACACCAATTTCTATTTATGCCAATAATGTTTATTTGAGAACCATTTACACCCAAACAAATATTCCAATTGATGGTAATGAAACTGGGCAAGTTACGGTTGTTATTCCAAATTCAATTCCAAACAATTTTGATTTAATGATGGCGGTTGATGATATAGGAACTGGAGTTGGAATTGTTCCAGAAATAAATGAATACAACAACAAATTTGTCATGCCAGTTGTACTTTCTGTAGCTCCATTATTTAATATTGTACCCAATTTAGAATCGTGTAATCTAGGAAATTCGAAGGGTTTATTTAACTTTTCCGAATATGAAGCATTAGTTAAAATCAATCCATCGGATACCGTTAGCTTTTTTGAATCTCAGGCAAACGCTCAAAACAATGTCAATCCAATTTTAAATTCCACAAACTACCTTGCTTTAAATACACCAAAATCAATTTACATTCGAATTGAAAATGGTGGGTGTTACAGCATTACTTCATTTGTATTAACAACAAAAAACTGCCCACCAACAGTCTATAATTTTGTTTCACCAGATAACGATGGCTTCAATGACACCTTTCATATTGATGGGTTAAAAGATATCTTTTTGAATCATAAAATTTCAATTTATAATCGTTGGGGGAAATTAGTTTGGACTGGAAACAATAATTCAAATGAATGGGACGGATTTGCCAATAACGGCCTTTTAATTGATGAAAAACAAGTGCCATCAGGAACCTATTATTATGTTATTGAATTAAACGATCCTGATTATACAGAACCATTAACTGGATATTTATATTTGACAAAATAGTTTTCAATTAATAAATTACCTCGCTTTCTCTGATTATATTTGCAATAAATAAATTTAATTTTCCATTTTGAAACTAATTACATCTGCTCAAAATCCGTATATAAAGTCACTTGTACTCCTTCAGGAAAAAGCGAAGGCCAGAAAACAAACTGGCACCTTTTTAATTGAAGGAAAAAGGGAAATTTCATTAGCTATTAAAGGCGGTTATAAAATTGATACTTTATTGTTTTACCCGGAATTAATATCTGAAAAGGAAATTAATGAATTAGTAAAACAATCAAATAATGTTATTGAAATCAACAAAGACGTTTTTGAAAAATTAGCTTATCGCGAAAGCACTGAAGGCGTTATTGCTGTTGCAAATAGTAAGAGTTTTAGTTTGTCTGATTTAAAACTAAATGAAAATCCACTGCTATTAATTGCAGAAGCGCCTGAGAAACCTGGAAATATAGGAGCATTGTTGAGAACTGCCGATGCTGCAAATCTTGACGCTGTGATAATAGCAAATCCAAATGGAGATTTATACAACCCAAATATTATCCGTTCAAGTGTGGGGTGTTTGTTTACGAATCAAATTGCCACAGGAACTACCGCTGAAATTATCACTTTTTTAAAGGAACGAAATATACGTTTTTACTGCGCCACATTACAAAATTCGACTTCCTATCATACTCAAGATTATACAACTCCTTCAGCATTGGTTGTTGGAACTGAAGCAACTGGATTATCACTAGAATGGCGTGATGCAGCCACTCAAAATATTATTATTCCAATGCAAGGTGAAATTGATTCGATGAATGTTTCAGTTGCGGCTGCCATTTTAATTTTTGAAGCGAAAAGACAACGAGGATTTTAATATATTTTTAATAAAATAGCATTTGCACAACTAATAACTTATTCATAATTTTAAAGATTGAATAAAATAGCTATGACAGAAATCGAAATAGAGAAAGAAAACAAGGCTATTGCCCAAGAATACAAAGAACTTCTCCGAATAAGTTATCAGAAATTATCTGCTGAAGATAAAAAATTAATCAGAAAAGCATTCGATGTTGCTGTTGATGCCCATCAAGAACAAAGAAGAAAATCTGGTGAAGCTTATATATTTCATCCCATTGCTGTTGCAAAAATTGTAGCTTCGCAAATAGGTTTAGGTCCCACATCAATTGCCGCTGCTTTACTTCACGACGTAGTTGAAGATTCTGAAATTACAGTGGAAGATATTGAAAAAATGTTCAATTCTAAAGTCGCTCAATTGGTTGATGGATTAACTAAAATTTCTAAAATTCAGAAAGATTTAAATTCTTCGATGCAAGCAGAAAATTTTAGGAAAATGATTTTAACATTGAATGATGATGTTCGAGTTATTTTAATAAAATTGGCCGATCGACTTCATAATATGCAAACTATGGAATCGATGGTGGATTACAAACAAACAAAAATCGCCTCTGAAACATTATATATTTATGCTCCTCTCGCTCATCGTTTAGGCCTTTACAATATCAAAACCCAATTGGAAGATTTAGGTTTAAAATATACAGAACCATCTGTTTATAAGAATATTGTTGACAAAATTAAAGAAACAAAAGAAGAGCAAGACGAATACATCAAGAATATTTCTGATGTTATAAAAAAATCACTTGATGAAGAAGGCATCGATTACATTATTAAAGGCCGACCAAAATCGATTTATTCTATTCGTAGAAAAATGAAAGCTCAAAATGTGAGTTACGATGAAGTTTACGACAAATTTGCTTTAAGAATTGTATACAAATCAAATGCCCACGATGAGAAATTTTTAGCTTGGAAAATCTATTCAATTGTCACCGATCACTATCGGCCAAGCCCGAGTAGATTACGCGATTGGATTTCCTCTCCTAAATCAACAGGATATGAAGCGCTGCATATTACGGTTATGGGGCCCTTAGGACGGTGGGTAGAAGTTCAAGTTCGAAGTGAACGAATGGATGAAATTGCCGAAAAAGGCTATGCTGCCCATTACAAATACAAACAAGGAACTACAGAAGAAAGCGGTTTGGATATTTGGTTGAACCAATTGAAAGAAGCATTGGAAAACCAAGAAAAAAATGCAGTTGATTTTGTTGAAGATTTTAAAATGAATCTTTATTCCAAAGAAATTTTTGTTTTTACACCCTCAGGAGAAATAAAATCACTGCCAAAAGGTGCAACAACGCTTGATTTTGCATTTAGTATTCACTCTGCAATTGGAGTTCATACCAGAGGAACAAAAGTAAACGGAAAGTTAGTTCCTCTTAATTATGAATTGAAAAGTGGCGATCAAATTGAGGTAATTACTTCTGTAAATCAAAAACCAAATCCACATTGGTTAAATTATGTTACAACATCAAGGGCTAAAACCAAAATTAAGAACGTATTAAATGAAAATACAAAGAAAATTGCTGAAGAAGGAAAAGAACTTTTAACCCGAAAATTACGTCATTTAAAAGTCTCTTTAAATGAAAAAACAATTAATGAATTGGTTGTTTTCTTCAAATTAAAAACAAGCTTGGATTTATTTTATAGAGTTGGAAATGGTTCAATAGAAAATCAAAAATTAAAGGATTTTGCGGCATTAAAAAGCAACTCGATTATCAATTTCTTTAAAAATAAAATTAAGCGTTCACCATCAACAAATACTGAACAAATTTCTAAAGAAGAGATTGTTTCAAATTACGATTTATTAGTATTTGGGCCTGAACAAGATAAATTGGAATATAAATTATCAACTTGCTGTAATCCAATTGTGGGTGATGATGTTTTTGGTTTTTTAACTATAAATGAAGGAATTAAAGTACACAAAAAAGATTGTCCAAATTCACTTAGTATGCAATCAAATTATGCTTATAGGGTTATAAAAGCAAAGTGGATAGATTCCTCTCAACAAGAATTTAAAGCTGTTTTAATAATAACGGGAATGGACTTTTTAGGTCTTACCAATGAGCTCACCAAAGTGATTTCAAGTAATATGAATATTAATATACAGAGTATTTCACTTACTACAGAAGCTGGATTATTTAATGGAAAGGTAGCCGTAATTGTTAAAAACAATAGTATCCTAGAAAAAATGATGGCGAAAATCCGCAAAATAGAAGGCATTGATAAGGTTACCCGAGTTTATAAAAATTAAAGTTTTTAACAATCAAGTGGAATCATTTTATTATTAAAATAATAATTTATCTTTGCAGAATATGACACTAATTTCAGTAGATAATAGTAAGAATCAAGAAATTGTAAAAAATGTTTTTACCTTATATCTTGAAAACAAAGGGCACAGGAAAACACCTGAACGCTACGCTATTCTTCAGGAAATATATGAAAGTGTAGATCATTTTGATGTTGAGCATCTTTATTTGAAGATGAAAAACAAAAATTATCGAGTGAGTCGAGCAACTCTTTACAATACCATTGAACTTTTATTGGATTGTGGTTTGGTTAGAAAACATCAATTTGGACAAAACCAAGCACATTATGAAAAGTCCTATTTCGATAAGCAACACGACCATTTAATTATGACAGATTCCGGAGAAGTAATTGAATTTTGCGATCCAAGAATTCAAATGATTAAAAAAACCATTGAAGAAATATTTGACATCGAAGTGCACAATCACTCTTTGTATTTATACGGAACAAAAAAATCAAATAATGAAAGCAAGTGATTATTTCAAAAAAACATTTGTTTTTGTATTTGTATTTTCTTTATCCTATCGAATTGTATTTCAATTATTTGATGGCTTTGATTCATATAGTCTAAAATTCTTTTTAAAAACGCTATTCGTTAGTACATTAACTGCGCTAATATTAGGAATATTAAATTACTTTTTAAAAATAGGATTTATTAAAAAAAGCAAAAAAAACAACAATAAATAGCAACACACAAACAACAGCATAATGACCGTAGATTTATTATTAGGATTACAGTGGGGAGATGAAGGAAAAGGAAAAATTGTAGACGTACTTACGTCAAAATATGATATAATTGCCCGTTTTCAGGGTGGACCAAATGCAGGTCACACTTTAGAATTTGATGGAATAAAACACGTTTTAAGAACTATTCCTTCAGGGATTTTTCATAAAAATTCAATAAATATAATTGGAAACGGTGTTGTAATCGACCCAGTTGTTTTCCAAAAAGAAATCGAAGGATTAGAGCGTTTTAATTTAGATATCAAAAACAAATTAATCATTTCAAGAAAAGCACATTTAATTTTACCAACGCACCGTTTACTGGATGCAGCTTCGGAAGCATCGAAAGGAAAAGCTAAAATTGGTTCTACCTTGAAAGGTATTGGTCCAACTTACATGGATAAAACTGGTAGAAATGGAATACGTGTTGGAGATATTGAATTAGAAGATTTTAAAGAACGATACAGAGCTTTAGCTGACAAGCATGAAGCCATGATTAAATTTTATGATGTTGCAATTCAATACAATCTTACGGAACTAGAAGTTGAATTTTTCGAAGCTATTGAAGACTTGAAAAAACTTACTTTCATTGATAGTGAGGAATATTTACACCAAGCTCAAAAAGAAGGAAAATCAATACTTTGTGAAGGAGCTCAGGGTTCCTTATTGGATGTTGATTTCGGAACTTATCCATTTGTGACTTCGTCAAATACTACTGCTGCTGGTGCTTGTACTGGTTTAGGAATTGCACCAAATAAAATCAAAGAAGTTTACGGAATCTTTAAAGCCTACACCACTCGTGTTGGTAGCGGTCCTTTCCCTACTGAAGATTTTGAAGAAGATGGAGCTACAATGGCAAGAGTTGGTAACGAATTTGGTTCTGTTACAGGAAGACAAAGACGTTGTGGATGGTTGGATTTAGTAGCTTTAAAATATGCTATCCAAGTGAATGGGGTTACCCAATTAATGATGATGAAAGGGGATGTTTTATCAGGATTTGAAACCTTAAAAGTATGTACAGAGTACAATTACAAAGGAGAAAATATTGCCCATTTACCTTATAATATCGAACCTGAAAATGTAACGCCAATTTACAAAGAATTTAAAGGTTGGAAAGCAGATTTAACAGGAATGACCACTTATGATCAGTTACCAATAGAATTGAAAAACTATATTGACTTCATCGAAAAAGAAGTTGAAGTACCAATTAAAATAGTTTCTGTTGGTCCCGATCGTAAGCAAACAATCACAAAATAATTAAAGAAACGCTTTGAGAAATCAAAGCGTTTTATGTTTAAAGCAAATAAATATGAAAGAAACCAATTTATTCAAATCCTTTTTTGAAAGTGAAAAAGCGGGTGGATTTGTATTAATAATTGCAACTCTAATTTCTCTAGTTTTAGCCAATTCTATATTCCAAATCGAATACCTTCAAATATGGAATTACGAAATTGGAAATCACAGTTTGATAGAATGGATTAACGATGGGTTAATGACTATTTTCTTTCTTTTGATTGGATTAGAATTGGAGCGTGAAGTTTATATTGGCGAACTTTCCTCGCTAAAAAAAGCTTCATTACCATTAATAGGTGCGCTTGGAGGAATGATAATTCCCGCTTTGATTTATGCTGGATTTAATTATGGAACAACCACACAATCGGGGGTTGGAATTCCAATGGCAACAGACATCGCTTTTGCAATTGGAATCCTATCCCTTTTAGGAAATCGAGTGCCAACGTCTTTGAAAGTATTCCTTACAGCCTTAGCAGTTATAGATGATTTAGGAGCAATAATTGTAATTGCAATATTCTATACTTCAAGTATTTCTTTATTGAATTTAGGAATTGCTTTAGGGATTTTAGCATTTTTATTTGTTTTAAACCGACTTAAAGTCAATAATCTAATTCCCTATTTAATAAGCGGAATATTGATGTGGTATTTTATGTTGAATTCAGGAGTTCACGCCACAATTACCGGCGTTTTATTAGCTTTTGTGATTCCTTTTGGGGATGGAAATAAGAAAAATATCTCTTATAAATTACAACACATTTTACACCAACCAGTTGCATTTATCATCTTACCTTTATTTGCTTTAGCAAATACTTGTATTGTATTAAATTCAAATTGGTATGAAGGCTTGAGTCATTCGAATAGTATTGGAGTAATTCTAGGATTATTTATTGGAAAACCAATTGGAATATGGCTATTTTCCTATTTAGGTGTGCTTCTCGGAATTGGAATTTTGCCTAAAAGTTTGAATTGGAGTTCCCTATTCGGAGCAGCTATTTTGGGTGGAATTGGTTTTACAATGTCTATTTTTATAAGCCTCTTGTCATTCGATAATAATGAGGATATTATCAACTCAAAAATTGCAATATTAATCGCTTCAACAATTGCAGCAATTACTGGATTTCTCTTTTTAAAATTCAAACTAAAAAGGGTTTAATAAAATTCATTGGAAGCAATTAATAAATATATCTTAATTTGCAGCAGCATTACTTCCTTTTTCTTAAATTTGGCAAAAATTAAACCTTTGAAAAAGTACTTATTTCTTATAAATAGCTGCATCATCCTTTTCAGTTTGAACACGATAATGGCTCAAGCGCCAAAGAAAATTATCATCGAGCATTCCGATTTTGCAGATATCAACCAAATAGAAATTCCTGACGCTGCATTATTAACGGGTAACGTGCGTGTGAATCATGACGGAGCGATATTAACCTGTAATAAAGCCTATTGGTTTCAAAAAGAAAATTACATCAAAGCCTTTGGAAACGTACAAATTATTCAAGGAGACACTTTAACAATGACCAGTAAATATGCCGAGTACAATGGCAATATCAAACAAGCATTTGCAACCGGCGATGTGGTTTTGAGATCGCCAGATATGTCTTTGGTAACAGATACTTTGAACTTCAATAGAAACAGTCAAGAGGCCTATTACACCACTGGCGGAGTAATTAATAACAAAGGAAATACGCTGAAAAGTAAATCTGGGAAATATTATGTTTCTCAAAAAAAATACCAGTTTTTAACCGCAGTTGTTATAAAAACTCCTGAAAATACAATCAAATCTAATCACTTGGATTATTATACCAATTCGGGTCATTCCTATTTGTTAGGGCCATCGACAATTGATGGAAAAGACAACAAAATCTATACAGAAAACGGTTTTTACGATACCAAAAAAGACATTGCACGATTGCAACGAAATTCCAAAATAGAATACAATAATCGTTTGATAGAAGGCGATAGTTTGTTTTATAATAAGAAAAGAGGATTTGCATCAGCAACCAACAATGTAAAAATAACCGATACCATAAATAAAATTATTGTAAAAGGACATTATGCTGAAATTTATAAGTTTAAAGACTCGGTTTATGTTACCAAAAGAGCCTTGGCGATTAGCTTAATCGAAAAAGATTCGGTTTATATTCACGCTCAAAAATTAATGATTACGGGTAAAGAAAATAACAGAATTATTCGTGGTTTCAAGGATGCAAAGTTCTATAAATTGAATTTAAGTGGTAAGTGCGATTCCATTCATTCCGATCAGAAAAAAGCGCTCACAAAACTCATTGGAAGACCAATTCTATGGAATTTTGAAAACCAAATGACGGGCGATGTAATGCATTTGATAGGAAATAATAACACCCAACAATTGGACTCTCTCAAAGTATTAAACAACGCGTTTATCGTCTCAAAAGACACCATTGGAACAGGGTTTAATCAAGTGAAAGGTCAAAATCTATATGGCAAATTCAAAGACAAAACCCTTGATAACGTTGATATTATAAAAAATACCGAAGTCATTTATTACATGCGAAATGACAAACAAGAACTCATTGGAATTAATAAAAGCGTTTGCAGTAAAATAAATCTGAAATTGGATAAAAACAAAATCGATGATTTGACTCTTTTTGACAAGCCCGACAGTGATATTTATCCTGAAAAAGAACTGCCCGAAAACGCAAGAAAATTGAGAGGTTTTATTTGGCGTGGCGACGAGCGTATAAAATCCATTGACGATTTATTTACCAAAGAAGAAAACGAAATGAACGATAAAATCGTGAAAGCAAGTAAAGCCTTAAAAGCCAAAGCGGATGTTCCGATGAAAGTCCGAAAAGAAACCCTAGAATACAAAGACAAATAAAGAAGTAAATTGAACAACGATTTTCTAAAATACCAAGCCCAAACGTCTCCTTACCCACTCGGGATGGAAGTTTCGCACGCCATTGGGTCTTATATATACGACACCAACAACAAAAAATACCTTGATTTTGTGGCTGGGGTTTCCGCTTGCACACTCGGACACCAACATCCACGAGTGAATAATGCAATCAAAAAACAATTGGATAAATATTCGCACGTAATGGTTTACGGGGAATATTCTCAAAGTCCAGCAGTAGAATATTGTAAATTGTTAGCCGATCACCTTCCCTTTCCATTAAAAAAAACCTATTTGGTTAATTCAGGAACCGAAGCAACCGAAGGCGCATTAAAATTGGCCCGACGCATTACTGGCCGAAGTCAATTAATTTCTTGTCACAATGCCTATCACGGAAATACAATGGGCTCACTGAGCGTAATGGGATTTGAAGAACGCAAACAAGTTTTCCGCCCATTAGTTCCCGATGTCGATTTTATAACTTTCAATAACGAAGACGATTTACAAAAAATTACCACTAAAACAGCGGGAATTATCTTGGAAACCATTCAAGGCGGCGCAGGATTTATCCAACCTTTCAATGGGTTTCTAAAAAAAGTACGCGCCCGATGCACTGAAGTCGGCGCCATAATGATTCTCGATGAAATCCAACCCGGTTTTGGACGAACAGGAAAATTATTCGGATTTCAAAATTACGATGTCGTTCCCGATATTGTAATTATGGGTAAAGGAATGGGAAGCGGAATGCCCGTAGGAGGTTTCACAGCCTCTGAAGAACACATGGATTTATTGAGCAATAACCCTAAATTAGGGCACATAACCACCTTTGGCGGACACCCTGTAATTGCCGCAGCATGCCTAGCAACATTACAAGAATTAACCGAAAGCACCTTAATGTCGGATGCAATTCACAAAGAAAAATTGTTCAGAAAACTCCTAATTCACCCGTTAATAAAAGAAGTTCGCGGCGAAGGATTAATGTTGGCAGCCATGACCGAATCTTCTGATATTACAACCAAAGTAATCCTAAAATGCCAAGAAAAAGGCCTCATTTTATTCTGGTTATTATTTGAAGGTTGCGCCATCAGAATCACACCGCCATTAACCATTTCAGAAAGCGAAATTGAAGAAGGTTGTCAAATAATTCTTCAAGTAATGGACGAAATCTTAAAAGAAATCTAAGTTTTATTAGAAGCTAATCCTGCTATCATTCCAATCCTCAATATTGCTTCATCCTGAGCAATATTAAGGGATTTTCCCTTCTATCAGGGCTAAAAAATTACGTATTATAAGACAGTTTTTTGTTAATTAAATTGTTCACAAAAAAAAGTCATCAATTCCAACATTAGAATTATATTCTTACCTTTATTAAAGGATAAATTAAACAAAATAAGCATGCATATAAGCGACGAAGAAGACGAGTACAAATTATCCTTATCAAAGTTTGAGTCAATGTTGAAAACCAACAAAGTACTCTTTTTTGATTCCGAAGAATTTGAAGAAATTATCCTTCACTACCTCGATATGGGTAAGCCAGCTTTGGCTAAAAAAGCCTTAAAATTAGCTCTAGAACAACACCCAAGATCTACTGGATTGAAATTAGTTCAAGTAGAAATGCTAGTTTTTGAGGACAAACTCGATCTTGCGGAAAAGTTACTTAACGAATTGTATGCCATAGAACCAACCAACGAAGAAATATACATTCAAAAAGCCAATATTTATTCGAAAAAAGACAATCACGAAAAAGCCGTTGAATTACTTCAAATTGCCCTAAAATATACTGATGATTATGCCGATGTTTACAATTTAATTGGAATGGAATACCTTTTCATGGACAAATTAGAATTGGCTAAAGAAAATTTTATCAAGTGTTTAGAAGAAGATACCGATGACCAAGCCGCATTGTATAATGTGGTTTATTGCTTTGAATTTTTAGATAAAAACGAGGAAGCAATAGAATATCTAACTAAATACACTGACAAAAATCCATACAGTGAAATTGCATGGCATCAAATTGGAAGGTTGAATTACGGATTGAAAAAATACGAAGAGGCACTTCGAGCTTTCGAATATGCTACCTTAATAGACGATGAATTTCTTGGTGCCTACATGGAAAAAGCAAAGGCATATGAAAGACTGAAAATGTATGAAGAAGCTATTGAAAGTTACACTAGAACAATCGAATTAGACGAAGCAACATCTTATGCCTTACTCCGAATGGGTAAATGTTATGAGAAATTGGGCAAAAAAGCGTTAGCAATTAAATATTTCAATAAAACAGTTCACGAAGATCCTTTATTAGACAAGGGTTGGATCGCCATAACTGATTTTTATGTTCGTCAAAAGAAATTCGAAAAAGCACTTTATTTTGTAAATAAAGCGTTGAATATCGATAACCAAAATCGTTTTTATTGGAAACGATTTGCAGCCATAAATAAGGAACTGAATTTATTTGAAGAAGCCGAATTTGGCTACAGAAAAGCAGTTGAATTTGGTGATTACCAATTGGATACTTGGTTGTTTTGGGTTGATATTCTTCAATATTTAGGTGAATTTGAAAGTGCAATTCACACTTTATTGCAAGCTTCAGAATATTTCCCAGAAGAATACGAAGTAGAATACCGATTAGCAGGTTTGTATTTCATGATCCACGATGATTCCAAAGCAAAATTCCATTTAAGCAATGGACTTCGATTGAGCTTCAGTAATAAAAAAATCCTTGAGGAATTATTTCCTGTGGTTTGGGCTCGTAAAATGGTGCAGAACGCAATCAATAAACGTTCAAAATAATTATTGAATGGCAAAACACCAATTTGGATTAGTTGGGAAGAATATCAGTTATTCTTTTTCGAAAGGTTATTTTGGGGAAAAATTTGAAAAACTAAATTTGGAAGATTATTCCTATGATAATTTAGACTTTCAAAATATTGAAGATTTTCCGGAATTTATAAAACAAAATCCAACAATTTCAGGACTCAATGTTACCATTCCTTACAAAGAAGCAATAATTCCCTTCCTCGATAAATTATCGAAACGAGCAATTGAAATTGGGGCAGTAAATACAATAAAAATTACAAAATCTGGGAAATTAAAAGGGTTCAATACCGATTACATTGGATTCCAAAAATCAATAGAACCTTTATTAAATGAAAATCACAAAAAAGCACTTATTTTAGGAACTGGAGGAGCATCAAAAGCTGTAGCTTATGCCATGAAACAATTAGAAATCCCTTATTTGTTTGTTACTAGAAACGATATTGGTGATGCTATTGGTTACAACCAAATCAATGAAAAAACATTTGAAGAGTTTCAAATAATCATTAATTGCACACCCGTTGGCACTTTCCCAAATACAAATTCTTGTCCCGAAATCCCATATGAATATTTCACCACCAACCATCTTGCCTTTGATTTAATCTACAATCCCGCAGAAACCTTGTTTCTAAAAAAAGCAAAGGAACAAGGAGCAATTGTGAAAAATGGTTTAGAAATGTTGACACTTCAAGCAGAAAAATCTTGGGATATTTGGGGTTTTTAAACTCTGAATTTAGAAATTAGCAAAATAATCCAACATTTTTGAGAGAAAATCAGTTTAAATGTCAAAAAATCTTTGAATTTTGATTGGTCTTTTGCTATCTTTCGTGCTTTAAATAATATGAACCTTAAACATTTTAAAAATGTTAGAAGAAAAGAATGATAACCTGTCAGTTGAACAAAACGAGACAGATGGAAGTGTAGAAAACGGATCACAAGAAGTGGTTCAAACAGAAGCTCAAGAAGTTGAAGAAGTTACAACGGAGCCAATTGCTGCTATAGAAATTGAAGTGGCTGAAGAAGTGACCGAAGAAGAAGTAACTGAAACAAATGATGCAATTACAGCTATTGAAAATGAAAATGCAGCTGAAAATGAAGATGAAACGCTAAAAGAGCGTCATGAAATTCCGATGCTAGATTACGAATCGTTATCAATGGAAGAATTGATTGCTGAGTTGGAAAAACTGAGTGCGGTTGAAAAAATAATGTCGGTTAAGGACCATGTAGAAGAGATAAAAAATTCATTTTTACCAAAATATTACCATTTTATTGACGAGAAAAAAGAAGAATTTAATGCTGAAAACCCAGAATCGAAAGAGGAATTCCATTATCATTTTCCATTAAAATCTAAATTTGATCAATTGTATTCTTCTTATAGAGATAAAAAGAATGCTCATTTTAAGAATTTACAAAATAACTTAAAAAATAATCTAGAGGTTAGATTAGCCATAGTTGAAGAATTAAAAGAGCTAATTAATCCACAAGAAAACATCAAAGATACGCTTAAACATTTCAACGAATTAAGAGAGCGTTGGAAAAATGCAGGTGCAATTCCAAAGGACAAATACAATCACGTTTGGAATAATTATCATTTCCATGTTGAAAATTTCTACGATTATTTACACTTGGATCGTGAAGCACGTGACCTAGATTTCAAACACAATTTAGACCAAAAGTTGAAAATAATTTCACGCGTTGAAGAATTAGTTGGCGAAACTGATATTAACAAAGCATTTCGTGAATTACAAGATTTACACAAAATTTGGAAAGAAGATATTGGTCCCGTTTCGAGAGAAAATCGTGAAGAAATTTGGAATCGATTTAGCGAATTAACCAAACTAATGCACGATAAACGAGAAATTTTGTTTGAAGCGCAACGTGGAACTGAGAAAGAAAATTTAGAACGTAAAAAGGAAATTATTGCTCAAATTGAAGTCTTAGCTACAGAAAAAGTTAATGCTCATAGCCAATGGCAATCACAAATAGATAAAGTTGAAGCACTAAGAACTGCATTTTTTGCAGCTGGTAAAGTTCCTGCAGAAGTCAATGAAAGTACTTGGAATGAATTCAAAACTGCAGTTCGTAATTTCAACACCTTTAAAAATTCATTTTATAAGGATATTAAAAAAGAGCAACAAGATAATTTGAATAAAAAAATGGAATTAGTTGCTAGAGCAAAAGCACTTCAAGCTAGTGAAGATTTTGCAACCACAACTCCATTAATGAAGCAAATTCAAGAAGAATGGAAATTGGTTGGACACGTTCCAAGAAAGTATTCAGATTCAATTTGGGCTGAGTTTAAAGCGGCTTGCAACCATTATTTTGAAGTATTAAAAGCTCAGAAAAATGAAGCCAATTCTGAAGAAATGGAGTCATTTGAGAAAAAGAAAGCGTATTTAGAACAACTTAGAGAATTCCAATTAATTGGCGAACACAAAGCTGATTTAGATGCTATAAAATTGCATATTGAAAATTGGAAAGGTTTAGGAAAAGTTCCATTTGCAAGACGCCATATTGAAGGAAAATTCAATAAAATATTGGATGCCTTATTTGAAAAATTAAGCTTAAGCAAAAAGGAAACTGAAATGGCTCGATTTTCTAATAGAGTTGGTAATTTATCTGAATCTAATGATACTCGAAAAATTGAAAATGAAAAGATATTCATCATGCGTAAAATTGATGAAGTACAAAATGAAATCTTCCAATTGGAAAATAATATTCAGTTTTTCACTAATACCAAAAATGCGAAGAAAGAAAATTCAATTGTATTAGAAGTTCGAAAAAACATTGAAATTCAAAAAGAAACGCTTGAAGTTTGGAAAGAAAAACTAAAACAAATTAGAAATATAAATGTAGAATCCTAAATCTACATTATTGATTTAAAACCTCGCAGTGCGAGGTTTTTTTATAATAAAAATTGAAAAAACGTTAGAATAATGATTTAAAATACACTACATTTTCTTTGCTTCCTCCCAAAAAACATCCATTTCTGCTAAAGTCATTTCCATTAATGGTTTTCCCAATTCTTGTGCTTTTGACTCTAAATATTGAAATCTCTTAATGAATTTTTTATTAGTACGTTCTAAAGCATCTTCAGGATTAATATTCAAAAAACGAGCATAGTTGATCATTGAAAAAAGGACATCTCCAAATTCAGATTCCATTTTATCTTGATTTCCAGCGGCAACTTCAACTTGAAATTCCTCTATTTCCTCTTGTACTTTATCCCAAACTTGGTGTGGTTCTTCCCAATCAAATCCAACGCCTTTAACTTTATCTTGAATTCTACTCGCTTTTACTAATGCTGGTAAACTTTTAGGAACGCCTTCTAAAACCGACTTTTTTCCTTCTTTCAATTTCAGTTTTTCCCAGTTTTGTTTCACTTCTTCTTCATTTTTAACAACTACATCGCTGTAAATATGTGGATGACGATGGATTAGTTTGTCGCAAATTTCATTACAAACATCGGAAATATCAAAATCGTTGGTTTCACTTCCTATTTTGGCATAAAAAACGATATGTAATAATAAATCACCTAACTCCTTTTTAACTTCATTTAGATTATTATCCAGAATAGCATCACCTAATTCATAGGTTTCTTCAATGGTTAAATGACGTAAACTTTGCAAGGTTTGCTTTTTATCCCAAGGGCATTTTTCGCGTAAATCGTCCATTATAGTTAACAATCTATCGAAAGCTTGAAGTTGGTTTTTTCTATTGTCCATTTGAAATAGTTAGATTCTTAAAGTAATTAGTGTAAAAATAATAAATCCTGTCAGGATAATATCTTGACAGGATAAATTTATAATTAATTGTATGTATTATTATTATTTAGATTTTGTTTTTTTAGCAGATTTATCTGCTTTTTCAGCTGCTACCTCTTTTACAACTTTATCCAAAACTTCTTCGGCATTTTCTATTTTAGGTTCTTCTTTAGAAACTAACCCTTTAGCTTGAAGCATGTTATACCAGTTTAATATTTTTTTAATATCTGATGGATAAACTCGCTCTTGATCATAATCAGGTAATATTTCAAGGAAATAAGCTGTCAATTTTGAATTTTCTTCTTTGTGAGAAATTGCAGGTCCATTATCTTCTTTTATAGCAATAGTTCTCATTATTTCAGTTAATGGTTTTTCTTCTGAATAGGTGTAAACAGAAATTTCAGAAAGCAAACTCACGTTACTTTTTAAACCTACTGTAATTTTCTTACCATCAATTAATGATTCTGCAACAAAACCGGTACGAGTTTGAATTTTTAATGCGAATAAACCTGGTTTTCCTGCTATTGCTAATATTTTATCTAATGTCATTTTAATTTATTTTATCTAATTTTTGAATTTACTATCTCCCTTTTTTATTACAAAATTTCATTCTATAGTCAGGACGAGCTTTCCCGTCCATTATATTTTGTAGTTTTTTCTTAATCAATTGTTTCTTTAACGATGAAATTAAATCGGTGAATAAAATTCCTTCTATATGATCATATTCATGTTGGATTACACGAGCAATCAGGCCATCGAATACTTCTGTTTTTACAACAAAATCTTCATCACAGTATTCTAAAGTGATTCTTTCATTTCTAAATACATCTTCACGAACATCGGGAATACTAAGGCATCCTTCATTAAAACCCCAAATTTCACCTTCTTCTTTTATCATTTTTGCATTGATAAAAGTACGTTTGAAATTTTTTAATTTAAGTTGTTCTTCAGTTGCTAATTCATCATCTTCACCAAAAGCAGAAGTGTCTATTACAAATAAACGAATACTCAATCCAACTTGTGGAGCTGCAAGTCCAACACCACAAGCGTTGTACATTGTATCATACATGTTGGCAACTGTCTCTTTTAAATTTGGGTAATCAGACGAAATAGTATCAGCTACTTTTCTTAAAACTGGGTCTCCATATCCTACAATTGGTAAAATCATTTAAATATTATTTAGGATCTGAAAAATGATTCAGATAATTTAACTTATAATAGTTGGCAAAAATAACAAAAAATACAAGTTGAAATCGGTAATTAACAAATAATATTTAATCGATATTCAAATGAGTTTTTACTTTAAAATACATTTTACAATTCATACCTTTGTGACAACCTTATAAATATGTATAAATTAATAAGCCAATTAACTGACGGAAATAATTTTAACAATGCAATAAAAGCAACTTTATCTGCAGTTATTCCGGTGCTTATTTTTTCAAATTTAGGAAGTTTAGAAACTGGTTTAACCATTGCTCTGGGCGCTTTATTTACTTTGCCTAGTGATATTCCGAGTAATTTAAAACATAAAATTAAAGGAATAACAGTTAGTGTATTATTCTTCTCAATTGCTAATTTACTAATCAATTTAACCTATCCGTACCCGATTATTTTTGTCCCTGTATTTTGCATTCTGGTATTTACATTTTCAATGTTAGCAGTATATGGGCAACGCGCTACCATGGTTGCATTTTCAACATTATTAATTATTTCTATTTCTTTTGCACATATACATACAGGTTGGGAAATGATTCAACATTCTTTACTTTTATTGGCTGGAGGATTATTTTATCTTTTGATATCTGTACTATTTCATTATTTATTTCCTTATAGATATACCGAATTAGAAATTGAAAAATGCATCAATTTAACTTCTAAATATTTAAAATTAAGAGGTGATTTATGGGAAATTGATTCCGATAGAAAAGCAATTACAAAAAAACAATTATTACTTCAAGTAGATCTTAACGAAGTCCATGAAAACATTAGAGAAGTTTTAATTAGAAATCGAACTGATTATGGTTCTTCGCATCAAAACAGAAAAATGTTGTTGTCTTTTGTTTCTTTAGTTGAAATAATGGAATTGGCTATATCAACTTCTTTTGATCACAATAAATTACATCAAAAATTTGACGAACATCCATTAGTGCTAAAAACCTATCAAAATTTGGCTTATAATCTAGCCAAAAACCTTAAATCATTATCAAAAAAAATTAGAAATAGAAAAACAAACCCTATTAAAAATAATCTTAATGATCATTTTTTTAAATTTGAAAATGCTATTGAAGAATATTCAAAATCATTAGGAAAAGATGCCTCTGAGGGAGTATTAATGCTCACCAACATGTTGCATTATGCTGAAAAGCAAATTGGAAAAATAAATAATTTAGAGAAAATATTTACGAATCCAACAAAATTAAAAGACTTAAACGGTAGAGAAAAAGACATTGAGAAACTAATTACGAAAGATTATTATCCACTAAGTACTTTTATTGAAAATTTAAGTTTTTCATCTTTAGTTTTTAGACATTCTCTTCGAATTACTTTAACATTATTAATAGGATTTATCATAGGGAAATTTCTGCCCTTTCAGAATGTATATTGGATTTTACTGACAATTGTTGTAATTATGAGACCTGGTTATGGTTTGACAAAAGAAAGAACTTTAAATCGATTTATCGGAACAGTTGTAGGAGGTTTTCTAGGATTTTTAGTATTGTCATTTGGTCCAAGCCCTTTAATTTTAGGTATTTTAACTATTGTGTTCTTACTCCTTGGATTGTCTTTTAGTCCTTCAAATTATAAAATTGGAACCTTATTTATAACGCTACATGTAATATTCATATTTGCAATTTTATATCCAACTCATAACGACATTATCATTTATAGAATATTAGACACGCTTGTTGGTGCTTTATTGGCCATTTTTGCAAATCACTTCTTTTGGCCATTTTGGGAATTTTTAAATACAAATGAAAATATTGAGAATTCTATTAAAGCAATTAGAAATTATTTATTGCAGATTTCTATATTTTATAATAACAAACAAGATATCAATAGCAACTATAGGCTGGCTAGAAATCAAGCGTTTATAGAAATTGGAAATCTTATGGCTTCATTTCAAAGAATGCTTCAAGAGCCAAAATCAAAACAAAACAATTTACAGCAAGTGTATAAAATAACTGTAATAAATAATGCTTTGTTGTCTTCAGTAGCGTCACTTGGTACCTATACTCAAACTCATAAAACAACCGATGCTTCTATGTCATTCAATGCTGTAATTGCAACAATAATATCCAATTTAGATCAAGCAATTGCAATATTAAACGGAATTGAACCTAAAGAAATGGAAAATTTAGATGGTATTTATTCTGAAATAAAAAAAATTCGAGTAGAAGAAAAAAATGTAAGTGAAAATTTTGATGATGAAAATTTAAAAATAAACTTACAAGAAATTCAGATGATCAAAGAGCAATTAATTTGGTTAACCAATTTGTCTACAAATATTGTAACTACTACAAAATCGTTGATGGAATCCTAATTTCGATTTTATTATCTCAAATAATCTTGTAGCATAATTGTTGCAGAAATTTCATCCAATAAGGCTTTATTCTTCCTCTGATTTTTATTCAAACCGCTATCAATCATGGTTTGAAATGCCATTTTAGAAGTAAAACGTTCGTCAACACGAACTACAGGCATATCTGGAAAAAAACTATTGAATTTCCTTACAAATGCCTCAATGATATCAGCACTTTGTGATGGTTCTCCATTCATTTGTTTGGGTTCACCAATAAGCACCTTTTCAACTTTTTCTTTATCAAAATAATCTTTTAAAAAATCGATTGTACTTGCTGAAGGGATCGTTGTTAATCCAGAAGCAATAATTTGCATTTCATCTGTAACAGCTATTCCTGTTCGTTTTTGTCCGTAATCAATCGCTAAAATTCGAGGCATTTTAAAATGAATTTTTATGTTTCAAAATTGCTACAATAGTAACTAGATTAAGTTCAATATCCGCTTTTATAACAATTGTAAATCCTTTAAAAACATAATCTCTTATATTTTCGTCTTCAAAATAAATCGATTTTTTAAAGAGAAAAGGATCAGTTAAATCTTTTTGCATCATTTTTATTATTTCAATTTTGAATTTCCTTGCAGCAAGAGGTTTATCTTTAGAAATAAAATCGACTATCTCATTCAAATCATGATTAAATTCAATAGTTAACTTAATCTTCATATTTGGAAATGGTATCTTCAAGTAAAATATCTAGTTCCTCAAAATTAGAATATACTGCTGATCCATCACTAATTTTATCAATTCTAGACTGAAGCATTTTTTTCTCTTCATTAAAATAGGAACTATCCTCAACAATTTTTAGTTCATCTGCTGAAAATGTGCTCAAAAATTCTAAAATTTTAGATTTAATTTCTGGTTGAAATTCTAGTCTGATTGCTTCCATAATATGTAATTTGATATACAAATATACAATAAATAAAAACCAATTTTTACATTCATCAAAATAAACAAAAAAGTTATCTTTGCGTAAATTATTATTATTATGACTACTTTACAAACTATAATAGAACAAGCTTGGAACAATAGAGAATTGTTAAAAGAAGAGACAACTACAGCTGCAATTAGAAAAGTTATCGATTTGCTAGATGCAGGAGCTTTAAGAGTTGCTGAACCTATTGGTGATAAATGGCAAGTTAACGAATGGGTAAAAAAAGCAGTTGTAATGTATTTCCCAATCCAAAAAATGGAAACTTTAGAGGCGGGTATTTTCGAATATCATGATAAAATTCCATTGAAAAGAGGTTATGCTGAAAAAGGGATTCGAGTAGTTCCAAATGCGGTAGCGAGACATGGGGCATATATTTCAAAAGGGGTAATTTTGATGCCAAGTTATGTTAATATTGGTGCTTATGTAGATGAGGGAACTATGGTTGACACCTGGGCTACAGTAGGAAGTTGTGCTCAAATTGGAAAAAACGTTCATTTAAGTGGCGGTGTTGGAATTGGCGGTGTTTTAGAACCATTACAAGCTGCTCCTGTTATCATTGAAGATGGCGCTTTCATTGGATCAAGATGCATTGTAGTTGAAGGTGTTCATGTTGGAAAAGAGGCCGTATTAGGTGCAAATGTTTGTTTAACTGCTTCTACAAAAATTATAGACGTTACTGGTGAAACTCCAATTGAAATGAAAGGATTTGTACCAGCTAGATCAGTGGTAATTCCTGGAAGTTACACTAAGAATTTTGCGGCAGGTAATTACCAAGTTCCTTGTGCATTGATAATTGGAACTCGCAAGCCTTCAACCGATTTAAAAACGAGTTTAAATGACGCGTTGAGGGAATATGATGTTGCCATATAATTGATAAATTTCATCAAAATTTAAAAAACAACAAATGATATTAAATTCAATTAACAAGAAAACAACCTCTTTTTTAAATTTGTCTTTTTTTAATAATAGATTTATTATCATTTCATTATGGTTGATGATTGCAATTCTATCCGCTTTAATTAAATTGGATATTAATGATATCAATAATTATAAAATTTTTAAAAATGTTTTTTTTCATACAATTGACAAGCTACCATTATACGCAGAATACCCACTAGAATATTTTGATCACAACCATTACGGACCTATTTTTAGCATAGTAATTGCTCCATTTGCAATGTTGCCAAATTACATTGGAATCCCGCTTTGGTCATTATTTAATGCAGGAATTTTAGCATGGGCGATCACTCAATTACCATTAAAATCAACGCAAATAAATGCTATTCTTTGGATTTGTTTTCATGAATTATTAACCACATTATTGGGGTTGCAATTTAATCCGTTAATGACTGCAATAATTATACTTTCTTTTGTTTATATCGAAAAAGCGAAAGATTTCTGGTCGGCATTTTTTATAGTTTTAGGAGTTTTTGTAAAATTATATGGAATTGTTGGATTGGCATTTTTCTTCTTTTCGAAGAATAAAATCAAATTTATATTGTCACTTATATTCTGGAGTATTGTTATGTTCTGTTTACCAATGTTGCTATCTTCTCCTGATTATATTATCCAAACATATAAAGAATGGTTCGAAAGATTAGTTGAAAAAAATAATGAAAATGCTGGATTAAATTCCTACCAAGACATTTCATTAATGGGAATTGTGCGTAGATTTTTTCAAGATAGTTCCATTTCTAATTTGCCGTTTTTAATTGGTGGAGTTTTCTTATTTGGTTTACAATATTTAAGAATAAAAGAATATAAAGAGGTTTCCTATCGATTGATGCTATTGGCTTCGGTATTAATTTTCACCGTTATTTTTAGCTCAGGATCTGAATCTCCAACCTATATTATCGCATTTGTTGGCGTTGCAATTTGGTTTGTAATTCAGCCGAAACCTATTTCAAAATTTTATATTGCATTATTTATTTTTGCATTAATTCTAACCAGTTTATCGCCATCCGATTTAATTCCAAAATATTTAAAAGACAATTTTATTCGTCCTTATGCATTAAAAGCATTACCTTGTGTGTTAATTTGGTTTGCAATTGTGTATGAAATGCTTAGAAATAAATTTAAAAACTACAATTCAATTACTCATTAAAGATGACTTTACAAAAGAAAATATCTGTTGTTATTCCTTCATTTAATGAGGAAGGAAATATTAATATTATTGTAAAAGCACTAAATGAAGTGCTTCAAAAGTTAAATTATCGCTACGAATTAATTTTTGTTGACGATGGAAGCAGCGACAAAACATTGCGTATTTTACAAGAAATTTCATCTAATGATTCAAATGTTTTCTACATAGAATTATCAAGGAATTTTGGACATCAAAATGCACTGAAAGCTGGACTGGACTTGGCTTCTGGAGATTGCATAATTACTATGGACGGTGATATGCAACATCCGCCAGAAATGATCCCACAGTTAGTTGAGAAATGGGAAGAAGGATTTGATATTGTTTATACACGACGTTTAGAAGACAAAAATCTTCCCGCTTTTAAAAAAATAACATCAAAATATTTTTACAAATTCATTAATTATATTTCTGAAATTAAAATAGAAGAAGGTACTGCCGATTTTAGATTGATGGATAATAAAGTTTCAACGGTGTTTTTTGCATTTAGCGAAAATGAACTTTTTATACGTGGATTGGTAAATTGGGTAGGATTCAAACAATTTGCTATTGACTATAAACCAGCCGAACGATTTTCGGGAAACAGCAAATATACCGTTAAAAAAATGATGCAATTTGCCCTTAAAGGCATCACTTCGTTTAGTATTCGTCCCTTATATATATCAATATTTTTAGGAATTTCACTATTTTTCTTGTCCTTAGTATTTTACATTTTATATGTTTTTTATAGTATCTATTATGGTCATGTAATTTCAGGATGGGCATCAGTAATTTTCACTATTGTAATATTCGGAGGACTAAATTTAATTGTTCTGGGAATTATTGGGGTGTATGTAGGAAAACTATTTATGCAATCAAAACAACGTCCAAACTATTTAATTAGAGACACCAATTTAGAAGATAAAAAATGATATTATTGAGTTTTGATATCGAAGAATTCGACATGCCATTTGAATATGGCAAGACAATTAGTTTTGAAGATCAAATGAGTATTTCAATTGAAGGAACTTCCTTAATATTGGATTTGTTAGAAAAACACCAGATAAAAGCTACCTTTTTTAGCACAGTGGTTTTTGCAATTAATGCTCCCGAAATAATTAAACGAATAATAAAAGACGGTCACGAAATTGCTTCTCATAGTTATTACCACAGTGATTTTAAAGTGGAACATTTATTAGAATCAAAGGAGAAATTAGAGGAAATCACCAATTCTAAAGTAATAGGATTTAGAATGCCAAGAATGCAACCTGTTGATGAAAAAGAGATTTTCAAAGCTGGTTATAGCTACAATTCATCTATAAATCCAACGTATTTACCCGGAAGATATAATAATTTTTCAAAGCCTAGAACCTATTTTAAACAAGATGGTGTTTGGCAAATACCCGCATCGGTGAGCCCAATTATCCGTTTCCCACTTTTTTGGCTGTCCTTTCATAATCTTCCTCTTTGGATTTATAAAATAATCTGCAACATTACATTTTTGAAAGACAACTATTTAAATATCTATTTTCATCCATGGGAATTCACTGATTTAAAAGATTTTAATAGATTCGGTTTTCCAGGTTATGTTTCAAAAAACTCTGGAGTTCAGATGTATGAAAGACTGGATAATCTTATTATTTGGATGAAAAAAAAGAATTATCGCTTTCACAGTACACGAGATTTAATTGATAAAATAAAATCGTAGCCAACATGAAAATAGCAGTAATTCAGCCAAAAATGATTGGTGACGTATTGATAACAAGTGTGATTTTTGAAGAATTAAAACAAAAATTTCCTGCCGCTGAATTGCATTTTATTGTAAATAAAAATACCATTCCCGTTCTTGAAAACAATCCATTTATTGATAAAGTCATCATTTTAGATCCCAACATTGAAAAAGGATTTTCGGGTTTTGTCAAGCAAATGAAACGAATTAGAAACGAAAAATACGATATCATAATTGATTCCTATTCGAAATTAAAAACAGCTCTTTTCTGCAAATTTTCAGGAGCTAAAAAAACAATTTCATTCCATAAATGGTACTCGAGATTTTTCTATACAGATACAATTATTAGAACAAAACATTCAATTTCTACTGCAACAAAAGCAGTTGAACATCGATTGCAATTATTAAAACCATTAGAAATTGATTTTCAAGTTATCAAACCGAAATTGTATATACAAAATTCAGAAATTGAAAATGCAATCGATTTATTAAGTCGAAATAATATTGATTTAAATCGACCAATAATCATGATTAGCGCCATTGGCAGTAGCGAAGTTAAAACGTATCCACTGGAATACATGGCTCAAGTTATCGATGAAATTGCTGAGAATAAAAAGGTTCAAATACTATTTAATTACATCCCAAATCAAAAAGGCATTGCGTTAGAATTGTATAATCTGTGTAAACTAGAAACCCAAGAAAAAATATTTTTTGACGTTTATGCAAAATCATTACGAGAATTCATGGGTTTAACTAGCCAATGTGCGGCTTTAATTGGAAATGAGGGCGGAGCAATTAACATGGCAAAAGCGTTAGATATTCCAACATTCACAATATTCTCACCCTTTATTTTGAAAAATGATTGGAATATGTTTGAAAATGAAACCACCAATATTTCAGTTCATATTTCCGATTATTATCCCAATTTAGTGCTTAAAAATTCTAAAAATGACACTGAAATATATAAATTATTAAAACCTGAACTATTTAATAATTCATTACTTTTATTTCTTAATAATAACAATCTAAGATAGATGATACTAGGCTTTGACGCAAAAAGATTCTTTCATAACAAAACAGGTTTGGGCAATTATAGCCGAGATCTGATTCGGATTTTAGCGCAATTTTATCCTGAAAATAGTTATTTATTATACAATCCTAAGCCAAAAAAAATTGATCGAATTCCAATAGATGGAAAAATTATTATCGAACATTTACCCGATTCAAAAAAAGATAAAAAGTTATCTTCGCTTTGGAGGTTGTTTTCCATTTGTTCCCAAATAAAAAAAGTTAAAGTCGAATTGTTTCATGGCTTATCTGGGGAAATTCCGATTGGTTTACATAAAACTGGAATAAAAACTGTGGTGACTATTCATGATTTAATATTCATGAGATATCCGAATTTGTATTCTTATTTTGATCGTAAAATACATTATTACAAATTTAAATATGCCGCTAAAAAAGCCGATTTAGTGATTGCAATAAGCGAGCAAACAAAAAAAGATATTGTCACTTATTTAAATATTAATCCTGAAAAAATAAAAGTAATTTATCAAGGTTGTGCTCCCGTTTTCAAAGAGGACATCCAAAATGATTATTTAGAACTTACAAGATCAAAATACCAAATACCAAATCAATTTATTTTGAATGTTGGAACAATTGAAACCAGAAAAAATGTACTTTCAGTTATTAAAGCTATAAAAGAAATTGAAATACAATTAGTTATTATTGGTAAAAAAACAGCTTATTTTAAAGAAATAAACTCCTATATTTTGGAGAATAATCTTCAAAATAAAGTTATTTTTCTTGAAAATGTTGAATTGAAAGAATTGGCATCAATTTATAGAATGGCAACTTTATTTATTTATCCATCGATTTTTGAAGGATTTGGAATTCCAATTATTGAGGCATTATATTCAAAAACTCCAGTAATTACTTCAAAAGGAGGATGTTTTTCAGAAGCAGGAGGAGAAAATTCAATTTACATTGACCCTCTAAATCCGGACGAATTAAAAATTGAATTAACTAAATTACTAGTAAATTCAGGAAAAAGAGAAGTAATGAAACTAAAAGGATTTGAATTTGTTCAAAAATTTAACGACGAAAATATTGCTAGAAATTGGATTGAAACCTACAACCAAGTATTAAGATTATCTTAAACTTTAAAAAACAATTTATATAAATTAATAATTCCAAAATAATCGTATCTATATTTGCAGTAAATTTCATAAATAGTAATTCATCAATTTTATATAAAATTATTTACAATGCATAAAATATTAATAACAATAAGCCTTTTTTGTTTTTCGTTAGGATATTCTCAAGATAGTAAACCAACTTCTGGAAAGTATACCGATCATAATAAAGGAAAAATATATTTTTATTGGGGTGGTAATAGAGATAGTTACACCAATTCCGATATTCATTTTAGGGGTGCTAATTACGATTTTACGCTATATGATGTTGCCGCAGTAGACAGACCTGTTGGGTGGCATATTGATTATATTAACCCAGCGAAAATGACAATTCCTCAAACTAATTTTAGATTAGGTTATTTTATAAATGACCACTATAATATTTCAATTGGTGTGGACCATATGAAATATGTTATGATTCAAAATCAATCAGTTAAAATTTCTGGAAGTTACCCAAATACATTTAATTTTAATAATGGTATTGTAGATTTAACTGATGAGAGTTTTTTAACTTTTGAACATACCGACGGTTTGAATTATGTGAATTCTGAATTTTCAAGAGTGGATGATATTTCTAAACTATTTACAATAAATAATACAGATAAAATTCAAATAAGCTTAACAGAAGGTGTTGGAGCTGGTATTTTATATCCAAAAACTAATGTAATGTTAATGGGGCAACCACGTCACGATGATTTTAATGTTGCAGGATATGGCGTTTCGGCTAAAGCAGGTCTAAATATCACTTTCTTCAAACATTATTTTATTCAAGGGGAATTAAAAGGTGGTTATATCAATATGCCTAATATAAAAACTACTTTTAATAATGCTGATAGTGCTTCACAACACTTTATGTTTTTTGAACGTGTAATTGCATTTGGAGGGATCTTCGAATTGTAATTGAAAACTAAATTTTATCAATTCCGTTGTCGGTTTTAATTATAGAGTACTTTTTATTATAGGCTCGAATACTATTGTTTTTCATCCAAATTTCAGGTGAAGAATACCCACGACTGTGATCTAGATGAACACAAATAGCGCTGTAACGAATTTGTTTTGAAAGCATACCGTTATTGAACATGCGCTCCCCCATTTCTCGATCTTCACCGCCGTATTGCATTTCATTATTGAAACCATTTACTGCTAAAATATCTTTTTTCCAACCCGAAGAATTATGGCCGTTCCAAGATCTTTTTGTTGGAGTAATCCAGTTCATAAATTGAGCTATTAATTTATTATTGGTCAATTTAATACTTTTGAAGTTCAATTTAAATCCATTGTTTTTTAACCAATAAAGTTTGAAACAATTTGAATTAACTATATCATTTTCGGAAATTAGATTAGAAATAGAAAGTGGTAATTTAAAATATCCTCCAGATAGAAAATAGCCAATTTCCCTGTATTTTAGATGCATTTCTACAAAATCTTTTCTAGGAATACAATCGCCATCTGTAAATATTAAATAGTCAGAATTTGACTTTAAAATGGCTTTATTTAAAATTTTTGTTTTTTGAAAACCGTGATCTTCATGCCAAACATGAACAATTGGATTGGTGAATTTTGTGGAGAATTGAGAAATTAGATCTTTAGTTTCAGAAGTAGAACCATCATCGGCAATAACAATTTCAAAATCGCACTCCGATTGGACGCTATATCCAATAAGTACCTTTTGCAACCATTCAACTGCATTATATGTTGTGATAATTACTGAAACTTTCATTTTTTCTTTTGAAAAGTGAAAATACTATTTTTTCACAACTATTTCTTCCAAAATTTCAATTTCTTTTTCAATCTTCTTTTTCTAAAGTATTGATTTTGAAAATCTGTTGTCATTTTCCAAAGTGTTCGAAAGATTAATTCTTCTGATTCTCCAGAAACAATAGCATATTCATTACTCATTATATTAACCATTTCTTCTTTGTATGTCAATCGGCACAAATTCTTCATTCGAACGTCAAAAGTCATTTTTTCATGAAATGTCATTCTATTCAAATCGACCAAGAAAAAGTCATACTTTCCATTCTCATTTTTTTTAATCAATGTATTGCCTGGTGAATGATCTAAAAATTCAATTCCTTTTTGGTGTAATGAATAGGTAAAACGTGTAAATTGTCTTAAAATTATTTCATTCTCAGGGAATTCTGGAATTTGAACTAATTCTCTAAAAGTTAAATCACATTCTAGATGTTCACTCACATAATAGCTCTTTTGAAGTCCAAATAGGGAGGAATTTTCAAAATAGGCTATTGGTTGTGGTGTGCCAATTTGATTATCTAATAAAATATTGGCATATTCAAATGAGCGTCTGGCTTTGGATTTTCTAAAATACTTATAGATTATAGAATTTAATAAATGTGGTTTTTTAAATGATTTTACGTTTACTTTCGTAGAATCTAAATCAAATAATTTAATAACATTTCTGTTTCCATCACCAAAAATCATTCCCGAGCTATTAAAATTATTGATTATTTCAAAAATTTCATTTTGCTTGGATTGATATAATGAATGGAAATAAGATTTCATATAGTAAATTTATTATCGGATTATTTAAATAAAAATTTGAACCACTGTCCAAAGTTCTTAAATAAGATAAAACTTTTTGAAATTTGTAAACTTTTAGTATTTGCTACTATGTGCTTAATCTCTTGGATTTTGTTAGTTGGGAAATAACTTAACTTCTTCCATCGCTCTGGTTCGATATAATAAAAATCGGTCATTTCTTGATAATTATTCTCGTTAACAGATATCCATTTATTAAGGAAATCTTTATTAACATCGACATTGTGCGACCAATTTTCCAATTTGAAACGCAACTGTTCCTCTGACCTAGCAACTGATTCATGCAAAACCAAACTATCTAAATAAATCACTCTTTCATTAGTTCTTCGAGCATTTTTATAATTCGGATAATTGGTTGCAAATACTGATTTTTGTGGTTTGTCAATATATAGAATACCGTTTTCAGTGTATTTATAAATAATCAACCAAAAAGCAAATATTTGAATTTTATTTTTTTCAGGATGGTCTAAATAGGAATCGTATTTTCTTAAGTCTTGAACAAATTTTTCAAAATCGATGAAATATTCATCAGAATCTACTTGAATTAACCAATTCCCAATTCCCATTTTTTGAGAAAGCATTGTACGTTCTCGAGTGTCATTTTCTAAAGTTGAAAGCTCTGGACGATAAAAATCATCTTCATAAATTTCAATTTTATTATCGATATCAAATTCTTTTAACCAACTATAAAATTCAGTTTCAATAGTGAATTTCTGTCCTTTCCAAGTGCGTAATTCTTTATCTACAGCAAGAAATATTCTATCAGCTGTTTTATAAACTGGTGGCAATGACAATTTTAATAAATCATAATCGTAAGACAATAGAAAACCGACGTGAATTTTTTTCATAATAAGTTGGTAATAATAAAACTAATTAATCTCTATTTTATCGCTGAATATTTGACTTTGGCAAAAAAATTAAAATAATATTTATAGTTGCCTTCAATACTTTCCATGCCAACTTGTATTTTTTTATATGCTGATACTGTAAAAATCGTTTCGAATTTAATTCGTTTACGTCTTTATAATCATCAACAAACGTTGGAAAATACTTTTGTATAGATTCTAATTTTTCTTTTACAAATAAGTCTGCGAATTTAGGATTTGAAGAAATTCCCGTGAAATCATAATCCGCAATTGTCTTTTTTAAATACTTTGTAGGTACATTAGCATAACAAATAGTATAAACGAAAAACTCCCAATCGGAAGCTATTTTATAATTTTCGTTATAATAAAAATAGGTTTCAAAAAGTGATCTTCGAATAAATGTAGATTGGTGATTGATAGAACTTGAATAAAAAAATGAAAAAGTAAGTTTTTCAGGGTACGTTTTTAACCGTTTAGAATTGGGACTTATTTTGTTATTATCACCATAATAAATATCATAATCTGAATTTAAATTGGTCGAAATATCTTTCAAAATAGTAGTAGAAGTAAAACAATCACCTCCATTCATAAAGATTACAAATTCCCCTTTTGCAGCTTTAATACCTTTATTCATTGCATTAAAAACACCACTGTCTTTTTCACTAACCCAGTAATTGATTTTGGATTTATTTTGTTCAATAATAGCTAAACTTCCATCAGTACTTCCACCATCTATTACAATAAATTCGTAATCATCAAAATTTTGATTTACAACGCTTTCTATAGTTTTACTTAAACCTATAGAATCATTATAATTTATTGTAATAATTGATATTTTTGACATAATTATATAATCAATAACTTATGAAATATACTGGATATAAATCGTATTAAAAGAATTTAGGAATTGCAACTTCTTTGAATTTTTCACAAACAAATTTTATTTTCTCTTCATCTAAATACAAATGATTTGGTAAATAAAGTCCGTAATCGTGAATAACATCGGCAACCTCTAAAGGAGTGTGCCCGTATTTCTTAATCCAAAAAGGTTGTTTTCCCATACTACCACAAATCAAAGGTCTTACCTCAATATTGTTTTTCTTTAAATGATTGAAAACTTCCATTCTATTTTCAACAATTGTTCCGTATGCAAATGAAGATAATTCAGAGAATTTACTTTCTTGTTTCCAATATTTACCCTCTAAATATTTATTATAAAAATTATAATTATTTTCTCTAACTTTAATAATTTCGTCCATTTTGTCCAGTTGACTAATTCCGATAAAGGCATTTAAATCAGTAGATCTAAGGTTGAATCCTGGATAATAAAAAGTATAAAATTCTCTAACATCGTCGATATAGTACTCTTTTTTCCACTCTTCTTTAAAGTTAGAATCTACATCTCTAGACCAACCGTGAGAACGAATTGAAAGCATTAAATTATACAATTTTGTATCGTTTGTTGTTACTGCACCACCTTCAATTGTTGAAATATGGTGTCCATAATAGAAAGAAAAAGAACCTGCTAAAGATAAATTACCTGCTTTTTTTCCATTAACATCAGAGGTACCAAGGGCTTCACAAGCATCTTCAATTAATAGTACATCGTATTTTTCACAAAGTCTATTAATTTCTTCCATATCGTTCAAATGAGCCAAAACATGAACCAAAATCAATAAAGCGGGTTTTTCTTTGATGAAAATCTCTTCCAGTTTAACTGTATCAAGACCTAAATTTACATTATTACTATCGCATAATAATACATCAAATCCGAACTGCAAAAATGGAGAAAGTGTTGTAATCCAACTAATTGCAGGGACAACCACTTTTTTATTTCTTAAATAATTTCCTTCCAAAAGTGAATAAGCCATCAATAAATTTGCCGAAGAACCGCTGTTTACCATTACACAGTGTTTTGTGCCAGTAAAACTTGCGAATTTCTTTTCAAATTCAACTACTAAAGGCCCTTTTGTTAATTGTGGGGAATTAGGAATCCATTCGCTTAACGCTAAAAGTTCTTCGTGAGTTATTGTATTTTCTGCTAATCTTATCATTATTTTACTTTTTGATTTTATTAATTTTAATAAGGTTCTTTTTTATTTTGTAATAATATTTTGCTAAATAATAAATCTTAAATGTGGCTATAAATTTATTTATATAATAATAAATTCTAGCATCTTGGTAAGCATTTTTAATTCTAGCTCTTTTCTTTTTATCAGAATCGGCATTTACGGTTATTGAATTTTCATGCGCTCTAAAAACCGCTAATGGTTTGTTTACATATCCAAAGTACTGATAATCAACACAACTCATTAATGAGAATAGAATATCTGGTCCTACCCCGTGATAATGATTTTTAGAAAAAGGAACTTCTCCCACAAACAATGAATCTAACAAAATTTGTTTTCTAAATATACCAGCTCCGGGCGAAGTTAACTTTTTAATATTAAAATTTGAAAGTGTTTTAGATGGGAAAACACCTGTTTCATTAGTTAATGTAAACAAATTCTCGCCAAATTTCTTTTCATTTTCGAGATATACAATTGCATCTGAAAAAACACAACCAACATTTTCGTGAAATAGTTGTTGGCATTCTTCAATATAAGTTGGATAAATCCAATCGTCATCATAATTGATATGAATAAGATCATTCGTTGCATGTAAAATTCCGTCAAGCCAACAAAAATGAACTCCAGAATCCAATTCTCTTCGAATGTATTTTATTTTATCTCCATACTTTTTAACCACTTCAGGAGTAGTATCTGTACTTCCGTGATCACAAACAATGATCTCGCAAGGTTGTGTTTGAGCAAGACAAGAATCGATGCATTCGACCAAAAAATCGGCTCTGTTGAAAGTTGGAATTATTATTGAAACGTTCTTATTCATTGGTGTTAAGAATTTTATTTAATAAAGAAATATCGGCATTTAAATGATTTACCTTTTCTGAATCATCTATATCAAAAATCAAATCTACCGGAGAAATACTTTTCACAAAATCTATAATTTTAGTAGATTTTCCTGAGGCAATATTTACAATTCCTACGTGATTCATTTTAACTAAATCGATAATTCTATCGCAAACGGATTCAGCATTTAAAAAATCTCGTGTTGAATTTGCTCCAAATAATTTAAACGGTTTTGATAAATCTTCGTTTTTAAATCTGTTTAGTAAATTTGGGTATAAAAATGGTGGGTTTTGTGATTCATGGTAGAAGCTAAAAATCCTTCCAATACATAAATTTAAAGACTTATTTTTAGTACTATAATCTAGCAAAAGTAATTCAGAAATTCTTTTGGTTAAACCATAAGAATTAATAGGATTGATAACATCAGTTTCTTTCAATGGCAAGGCAGAACTTTCATAGACATGACTCGTACTGGCATAAAAAACTCCGATTGGTTTGTTTATTTTGCCAATAGCTTTTATCAAATTAATAGTTCCTGAAACATTTACTTCATAGGCTTCTGAGATGTTATTTTCAACGTCAGAAACAGCAACTTTTGATGCTAAATGAATTATATAAGTAATTTCATCTGATTTTAGCCAATCATAAACAGCATTTTCATTTCGAATATCATCATAAAAAATTGAAAAATCTACATTTTGACTTTTTAATTTTTGACAAATAGTTCTTCCTAAAACGCCTTTAGCTCCTGTTATTCCTATCATCATTTTATTATTGCTAAGAAATGTTTAAAAGCTACTATTATAAAAATAATCCTAGTTCTTAAATATTGTAGCAAATGTAATTTAATTAATAAAAATAACAATACGATTCAATCAAAAAAGGTTGGGTTTCTATAGGAATTTAGTAATATATTTGCTGAAATTTTCAAATAATGAATTCAGATATCAACCAAGAAGTTCATAAAGCGTTCGAAATAATTAAAGAAGGCGGAATAATTCTTTACCCAACAGATACCGTTTGGGGAATAGGTTGCGATGCTACAAATCCTGACGCTGTTGAAAAAATTTATCGATTAAAACAGCGTGAAGAGTCAAAAAGTATGATCGTTTTGATGAATGGGGAGAAAATGATTTACAATGTTTTTAAGGAAGTTCCAGAAGTAGCATGGCAAATTATAGATTTATCAGAAAAGCCAACCACAATTATTTTGGATGAACCAAGAAATGTAGCAGCCAATTTAATCGCATCTGATAAAACATTAGGAATTCGATTAGTAAAAGAACCGTTTTGCTTCAAATTAATGGAGAAAATGAAGAAGCCATTGGTTTCAACTTCTGCAAATATTTCCGGACAACCTACCCCAATTGCATTTAAAGATATTAGTCAAGAAATTATTAAAGGTGTAGACTATGTTGTAAATTTGCACCAAGATAAAATTGCAGGAAAACCGTCAACGATTATAAAAATTGGGTTAGACAGTCAGGTAAAAATAATTAGAAAATAAATAATCTTTAACCGCAAATTCGCAAATTATTTTATAAAAATTATGGAAGATTATATTTTTAAAGAAGAAAATTACGAAATTGTGGGCATTCTGTTTGAGGTTCATAAAAACCTGGGAAAGGGTTTTTCAGAAATTGTTTATAAAGATGCTGTTGAATACGAATTTCAACAGAATAAAATACCTTTTCAAAGAGAAAAAGAATTTTCAGTGAATTATAAAAATACTGTTTTAAACCATAAATTTTATGCAGACTTTTTAGTTTATGATAAAATTATACTTGAAATTAAAACTGTAGATTGTTTTAACAACAGTCATTATAACCAATGTTTAAATTATCTTAGAGTTTCTAAAAACAAATTAGCAATATTAGCAAATTTCAACTTAGTATCTTTAGAGTACAAACGCATAATTAGCTCAAAAAATTAATTTGCGAATTTGCCATAAATAAAATGAATTACAAGTCAGCCTTAAATAACAAAATATTCGAAGTAATTTCTATAGCTTCACAAGAACTTAATGTTGAGAGCTATGTTATTGGCGGCTTTGTGCGTGATTATTTATTAGGGAGAGAATTTAAAAAAGATATTGATGTTGTTGCTATTGGAAGTGGAATTGAGTTGGCTTTAAAAGTATCTGAAATGCTTCCAAAAAAACCAAAAGTTCAAGTTTTCAAAACCTATGGAACTGCAATGCTGCGTTTTGAAGATACTGAAATTGAATTTGTAGGGGCTCGTAAAGAATCTTATCATTTTGAAAGCAGAAATCCGGTTGTTGAAAACGGAACCTTAGAAGACGACCAAAACCGACGTGATTTTACCATAAACGCTTTGGCAATTTCTTTGAACAAAAACAATTATGGCGATTTATTAGATCCATTTAACGGATTGGAAGATTTGAAGAATAGAATAATCAAAACTCCACTTGATCCTGATATTACCTATTCCGATGATCCCTTACGAATGCTAAGAGGTATTCGTTTTGCTAATCAATTAATGTTTGAAATTGAAGAAAAATCGCTACAATCAATTGCAAAAAATAAAGATCGAATAAATATTATAACTGGCGAAAGAATTGTTGATGAATTGAACAAAATTATTTCTACAGATAAACCATCAATTGGGTTTCTTTTATTATATAAAACAGGGCTTTTGGACATTATTTTGCCTGAATTAACCGCTTTAAACCAAGTAGAAGAAATAGAAGGTCAATCGCACAAAAACAATTTTTATCACACTTTAGAAGTCGTTGATAATATTTGTCCGAATACTGATGATGTATGGCTTCGATGGTCGGCATTATTACACGATATTGGAAAAGCACCAACAAAAAAATTCAATAAAAAACAAGGTTGGACTTTTCATGGACATGAGTTTTTAGGGGGAAAAATGGCAAAGAAAATCTTTGAACGACTTCATATGCCCCTAAATCACAAAATGAAATTTGTACAAAAAATGGTAATGATGAGTTCGCGACCAATTGTACTTTCTGAAGATATGGTAACGGATTCAGCAGTTCGAAGATTGATATTCGATGCTGGCGAAGACGTTGATGATTTAATGACATTGTGTGAAGCTGATATTACTACAAAAAATCCAAAGAAATTCAAGAAATACCATAATAATTTTGAAATAGTTCGCAAGAAAATTATCGAAGTTGAGGAGCGTGATCATGTAAGAAATTTTCAACCGCCAATTACAGGTGAAGAAATCATGACCTTGTTTAATTTAAAGCCTTCTCGTGAAATTGGAATTTTAAAAGAGGCTATCAAAGAAGCTATTTTAGAAGGAGAAATCGCAAATGATTACGAAGATGCCTATGAATTTATGTTGAAAAAAGCTGCTAAATTAGGATTTAAAAAACTAGATTAATTATGAAGAAGTATTTTCTTTTTTGGACTAAAACAGCTTTGATTTTAGTTTATTTAGTTATAGTTGCAGGTGCATTGGTTAGGATGACAGGATCTGGAATGGGCTGCCCTGATTGGCCAAAGTGCTTTGGATATTACATTCCCCCTACAGAAATTAAAGAATTATTATATACTCCAGGCAAAGAATATTCAAAAGGGCAAGTAATTATTAAAGACGAAAAGCTATTAGTTGCAAAAGACCATTTTGTTGCTGCAAGTAATTTTGAAAATACACATTGGGAGAAATATACCAAACACGAATATGCTATTTTCAATCCATTGCACACATGGGTGGAATATATAAACCGTTTAATTGGAGCTTTGGCAGGTTTGGCCTGTGTTATTGCTTTGTTTTTCTCCTTTGGATATTGGAAAGAAAATAAAAAGTTGGTTTTTCTAAGTTTACTGATTTGTTTCTTAATGGGATTCCAAGCATGGCTGGGAAAAACAGTCGTTGATTCTGTGTTAAACCCTTATAAAATAACTACTCATATGCTTGCCGCTTTACTTATTGTTGCGGTTCAGTTGTTTGTGATTTATTCTGTTCAAGAAAAGCAGAAAGAAAGAACTTTCAGCGCTGAATTCAAATGGGTTTTAGTAGCTGCATTAGGATTAACGATTGCTCAAATCATTTTTGGAACTCAGGTTCGAGAATCAGTTGACGCCATTGTAGAAGCTGGTTTACCAAAGGACGTTTGGTTGCAAAATCCTAAAGGAGGTTTTTATATGCACCGCAGTTTTTCAATATTAGTTTTATTTACCAACTTATTTTTGTTTTGGAGAAACAGAGAATTAAAATTAGGTTTTAATAAAATTAATTGGGTAATTGCTTTACTTTGTTTAGAAATTTTATCGGGAATTACTATGTTTTATTACAATTTTCCTTTTGGATCACAAACGGTACATGTTGTAATCGCTACTATTATTTTCGGTTTACAACTCTATTTAATATTAGAAAACAGTAAAAAAATTACAAAATAATATCCAGACTATATTGTCGCATTTCGTTGTTTACATTACTATAAATGTCTAAACTATTAAAAAAAGATAAATTCTTGGATTTATCAGATTATGGAAGGCCTATTGGAAAATTAATTGCCAACCGGCTTAAAAACACCCGATTCACTCCTATTCACGTAACGATAATGTTTGGACTTTCGGGACTAATTTCGATAGTTTGTATCTTGCAAAACCATTATTTTTGGGCAGGTTTTTTCCTTGTTTTAAAATCGGCAATTGATGCGGCTGATGGGGAATTAGCTCGATTGAAAAACACACCTTCTTATGTAGGAAGATACCTCGATAGTGTTTTTGATATTGTCTTAAATTTCATGATTCTGATGACCATTTGTTATGTTTCAAAAACAACAATTTGGTTTACCATTTTGGCATTTATTGGGGTTCAATTGCAAGGTACTTTATACAATTATTACTATGTGATTTTAAGAAATAAATCGGTGGGTGGAGATACCACAAGTAAAATATTTGAGTATAAATCGCCAAGAGCTTTACCCGGAGAAACACAAAAATCGGTTGATATTTTGTTTAAAATTTACACCTTGGTTTACGGAACTTTTGATAAGATAATTCACTTTTTAGATTCTGAAGCTTACAAAGTAAAAACGTTTCCAAATTGGTTTATGACATTTTTATCCATTTACGGATTGGGTTTTCAATTACTAATTATTGCGATTATGTTACCGATGAATTTGATCGAATTTATCGTTCCGTTTTTTATCGTTTACACGTTATTTATTTTTGTGATAATTGGCATTAGAAAAACGTTTTTTAAGGCTTAAAATCACTATAGAATAAATCGATAGTGGTTATTTAAAAATTTGTTTGTCAGTATTTTAAAATAAATTACTTAAATAAAAAAGTTAAATTAATTTTTAACCAATCCAGTTTTTAAAATCGGTTACTTTTTCCCGACTTACGATTACTTCATCTTCTTTAAAAGTGGGTAAAATGAGTCTTAATCTTGAGTTGCTATAGACTACAATTTCCTTAATCGCTTTCATCGGAACTATAAATTTCCGACTGATTCTATAAAAATCTTTACTGTCTAATTCTTGTTCTAAAACTTCTAATGTAGATTCTATCAAGTAATTTCTATTGTCGAAAGTATGAATATAGGTTCCTTTATTTTCGCTAAAAAAACATTCAATTTCATCGGTTGAAATTACTTTTAGGTGCTGCCCTATTTTGACCGTAAATCGTTTTTTAGAATTTTGGTTAAATGAACTTTGAAACATTTGTTTAATTTTTTCAAAGTCCATTTGACTGTTTATATTTCCCTCTTTTGATTTTATAAAATGGGACTTGAATTTCGAAATTGAAACCGATAATTCCTCCTCGTCAATCGGCTTTAAAAGATAGTCAATTGAGTTCAATTTGAAAGCTCGTAATGCATATTCGTCATAAGCTGTTGTAAAAATTACAGCGCTTTTTATTTCGACTTTTTCAAATAGTTCAAAGGACAATCCGTCGGACAATTGGATGTCCAAAAAAATCAAATCGGGATGTTCGTTATTTGAAAACCATTCGATAGCTTCTTGAACAGAATGGAGCATTACTTCTACTTGAACATTTAACTTTTCGAGTTTGCGTTGCAATAATCTTGCCGCTGGCTTTTCGTCTTCTATGATTATGGTTTTCATTTGGATAGTTTTAATTTAAAAAATAGAAATTATAGATTTGGCTTTTTCTCTTTTTCCATTAATTCCTTGATTTTACGTTCTTCCCAATCTTTGCCAAATAATAAATTACTACCAAAAACACTTGTTCCATGGGCTAAAATTCCAATTCCCCAGAATAAAGCTGTGGCAAAACTTTCCCAATGCCAAAAGTCGTCTTTAGTAATTAAGTAAATTTGAATACAAATAAATGTATTTATAACAAGATAAGCCGTGAGGTGAACATAAAATCCAACAGCACTTTTTACTCTTTTTTGTGCCGCATAATAACGAGCATCTTTTTGATATTGATTTTCCATTTTGTCTTTATTTACTATTATTATTTCCAATTTTGTTTGTTTTCTTCTTTGTTTAAAATTTCTTGAATTTTACGTTCTTCCCAATTTGAACTATAACCAAATACACGAAGTCCTTTCATTATAAGACCAAATCCCCAACCTAAAGCAGGAAACCAGAACCATTGAAAAAGTGAGCTAAATCGGAGGTTAATGAAAATAAGAAATGGAATTACCACACAATAGGAAATTAAACTGGTGTAAAATTTTCTTAGTTCATCTACTTGCCTTTTTGCTTTGTAATAAGCGTTTTCTTCGTCATAATTTGAATTTTCCATAATTGTAATTTGTTTAGTTAATATTGGTATTTTGACTGTATAGGTGTTTTCATTTTGTTCAATTGCAACTTTTCTGTCTGTAATAATGTTGTAACGACTAATAATATTTTGAATTCCAACGCCTTGTCCGTCTTGAAGTACGGATTTCTTTTGATAATTATTTTGGATTACCAAGACATCGTTATCGATATAAATTTTTATGTGTAGTGGTTTTTGTTCACTAATAATATTGTGTTTTACGGCATTTTCTAGCAATAATTGCAAGGAAAGCGGAACCACTTTGGCTTCCGGTTGAATGTTTTCTATAAGAACTTCATAGGTCAAACTGTTTTCGAAACGCATTTGCAACAAATTCATGTAAGTTTTAGCAAAAGCCAATTCTTCCTCGATTGGAATCAAATCTTTGTCTTTTTGTTCTAAAACGTAACGGTACACTTTTGACAATGATGTGGTAAATCGTTGCGCATTTTCAGGGTTTTCTTCAATTAAGGAACTCAAAACATTCAAACTATTAAACAGAAAATGAGGATCAATTTGATTTTTTAATGTTTCAAATTTGGCCGAGGCAGTTCCAGCAATGATTTTTTGCTCTTGAACTTTCCTTTCTTGTTTTTTAATAATTGATAAAATAACTTTATATATCCAATAGGAAACAAATAACGATGCTACTAACCAAATAAATTGGCGCATCATTATTGCATTCCAACTTTCAATATTTAACCAATCTTTTTCCATAGTGTGATAATTTGATACAAATGTAATTCGGAGGTTGAAGATACCGATTTATTATTTACTGAATTGTCGGATTTTAAGGATGAATTGTAAAAACAGACCGAAATCGTTCTTTTTCACGACTTTCTAGCCCGGATAGAAGGGAAAATCCCGCTTTATTTTGCGTAAGCAAAAATAAAGCGGATTTGGAATGATAGCCGGATTAGCTCCTAAAAAAAATCTTATTAACAAAACGGAAATGAGAAATCGAAATCTGAAATTTAATTTTAACTTTGTTGCTTTACAAAAATTAAGAATATGGTTTATAAATTTAGAGTAATTCTAGACGCGGAGGAAGATATTTTTAGAGATATTGCGATACTTTCTGACGATACTTTGGAGGATTTACACAATGCAATTTTCAATTCATTTGGATTTGACGGAATGGAAGTTGCGTCGTTTTACACCTGTGACGATACCTGGAATCAGGAGGATGAAATTCCAATGTTTGATTCTGGAGATGTTCCAGGCGAGCAAAAAACGATGAGCGATTATCAGTTGGAAGATTTATTAGATAAGCAAAATACGAAAATAATATACGTTTACGATTTTATAAATATGTGGACATTCCTAGTGGAATTGGCTGCTATTGAGGATCAAATTCCAGGAAATATTTATCCTGAAACAATTTTTTCTCACGGTGAAATGCCAGATGAAGCAATTGAAAAAAACTTTGAAGCCGATATGCACGATGATATATATGGCGAATTTGAGGACGACTTGGACGAAGATGATCTAGATATGTTCAGCGGTGACGACAGTTTTGAAGAATACGGATCGGAGGAGAATTGGTAATCCTCTCCCCGGCCCTCTCCAAAGGAGTGGGTGACAAACTGAATAAAAAGATTCTTGAAAATAAAATTTTCTCGGCTTTATTACCTTTCTGGATTAATAAATATCAAACAAATTAATTAACACTAATTTTCACACCTCGTCTCCCTCTCCTTTGGAGAGGGCTGGGGGGAGGAAAAATTTACTTTATGCTAAACCTATATAATACCCACATTGAAACGTTATCCATTCACAGAGTTGGTAATAAAAGTAGAAACGAATCTCAATTTTTATCTGAACAACCTTTTAATCTTACCGATGAAATTGTGCCTTTGATGAAGGAATACTTCTTCCGACCTTTTAGAGAAAAAGAGGAAAACTATTTCCAATTTGCACACGAAGTGGATTTGGATTACAATGAAATGTACAAATTTGCTTCGGAAGTTTTTACCAATCCGAGTAGTCTTCATGATGTTTCTAAGAAAATTACGAATCATTTATTTGAGCAATCGAATCATCCTCATATTAAAAATGGGGAAGTTTATGTCACTTATTTATCTAATGTCAATATTGACAATAATGTTGTAGATGCAATTGGGGTTTTTAAAAGTGAGGTTCAAACAGATTTTTTACAATTTGAAGAGCGAGGAACAACATTAGAAATGATTTTGCAACAAGGAATCAACCTCAGCAAATTAGACAAAGGATGTTTGATTTTTAATTACAAAAAAGAGGAAGGTTATAAGATTTTATCTGTTGATAGCAACCGTTACGATGCTAGATATTGGCTAGAACATTTCCTGTCTGTTGATGCTTTTCAGGACGAAAATTTTATCACTAAGAAATATTTGAAGTTCTGTCAAGGATTTGCTAAAGATGTGGTTTTTCCAGCTGAAGATAAAAAACAAGAAGTGATGTTCATGAACCGTTCAGTGAATTATTTTGCTAAAAACGATCAATTTGAGGAGAGTAATTTCTTAAATGAAGTGATGGACAATCCTGATTTAATTCCAGAATTTAGAAGCTACAAAGTGGATAAAGGCGAGAAATACAGCATTGAAGATGTGACTACTTTTCCTATTGCAAATTCAGCCGTTTCTGATGCTCGAAAATCGATTAAAAATGTAATCAATTTAGATACTCACATTCAAATTAAGATGGATTTTATTAATCCTGAGAGTGCTGAAAAATTTGTCGAAAAAGGTTGGGACGAAGAAAAGCAAATGTATTATTACTTGGTTTATTTCAACAAAGAGCAAAAAAGCTAGATTGCAACAATTATTAAAATCCCTTACTTAAAATAAGGGATTTTTTTTGTTAAAAATTATAGTTTTTGTAACATTTAGAAACATAAAACGTCATACATTTATAAAAAAATAAAATTTGGAAACAATACTATCGATTAATAATCTGAACAAAATTTATAACAAATATGTTCACGCGGTAAACAACGTCTCACTTGAGATAAAAAAAGGTAATGTTTACGGTATTTTAGGGCCTAATGGAAGTGGAAAATCAACTACTTTAGGAATTGTTTTAAATGTAGTTAATAAAACTTCTGGAACTTACAGTTGGTTTGGAGGTAAAGTGGAAACCCATGAAGCACTTAAAAAAGTAGGAGCAATAATTGAGCGTCCGAATTTTTACCCTTACATGACTGCGAAACAAAACTTGGAGTTGGTATGCAAAATTAAGAATATTGATTACACTAAAGTTCAAGAAAAACTAACGCTAGTTGGTTTAGTTGAACGTGAAAACAGCAAATTCAATACTTTTTCTTTGGGAATGAAGCAGCGATTAGCAATTGCTTCTGCTTTATTGAACGATCCTGAAATCCTAATTTTAGATGAACCTACCAATGGATTGGACCCTCAGGGAATTCATCAAATTCGGGATATTATTCGGTTAATTGCCTCGCAGGGAACTACCATTTTGTTAGCATCTCACCTACTTGATGAAGTTGAAAAAGTGTGTTCGCATGTTTTGGTTTTACAAAAAGGTAAAATTTTATATTCTGGAACGGTTGATGGAATGTCTTCCAATGAAGGGTTTTTCGAATTGCAATCTGACAATAACGATGCTTTGATAAAAGTTCTACAATCGCATTCAGCAATTGAAAAAGTAGTTACAGAAGATGGAAAAGTATTGGTATATCTTAAAAGTCCATTGGCTGCAGCCGATTTAAATAAATATTTATTTGAGAACAATATCTTTTTGAATCATTTAGTTAAACGCAAAACTAGTTTGGAAGACCAATTTTTGGAGCTAACAAAGAATAAATAAAATTACAATGGCAATTGCAATATCAATTACAATATCAATTACAATGGCAATGGCAATAACAATATCAAAAATCAAAATCTAAAATCATAAATATAAATGAAAAGATTACTTTCAATAGAATTACAAAAAATATGGTTGAGCCGATCTAGTAGAATATTATCAATAGCGTATTTTTTCATACTTTCTTTTATCGCATTAATAGCTTCTATAAAATTCAATATTGGTAGTTTCCAACTTCATATTGCAGAGCAAGGGATATTCAATTTTCCTTATATATGGCATTTTAACACTTACATTGCAGCTATCTTAAAATTCTTTTTAGCTATTGTAATTGTTTCAATGATGGCTAACGAATACAGTTATGGAACGTTAAAACAAAACTTGATTGACGGAATGAGCAAACAAGAATTTGTAGTTTCAAAATTTTTAACCGTAGTAGCATTTGCAGCAGCATCGACCGTATTTGTGTTTGTAATGTCATTAATTCTCGGATATAGCTTTTCTTCTTATACAGAATTTAGCATTGTATTTTCTGACCTTGAATATTTACTAGCTTATTTTGTAAAACTACTTGGGTTCTTTTCTTTCTGTCTTTTTTTAGGGATATTAGTAAAAAGATCGGCATTTGCAATTGGATTCCTTTTTGTATGGAATATATTAGAAGGAATTGCTAAAGGTATTTTGAACTTCAAACTATTTCCAGAAGGAAAAACAGCCGATAACATTATGCAGTTTTTCCCTTTAGAGTCAATGGGAAATTTAATTGTAGAACCGTTTTCCAGATTATCGGTGATTAAGAACATTCAAACGGCTATTGGCGGCGCCGGAAATGGAAAAGACTATAGCGTACATTTTACATCCATCTTAATAGTTTTGGCTTGGACTGCGATTTTTGTATTTCTTTCATATAAATTGCTAAAAAAACGAGATTTATAGTATCTTTGTGTAGTTATGAAAATTACACAAAAATCCCTCTGTTTCATACTTTTAATTTGCTTTTCTTGGGCAATAAATGGTCAGTACATTCAAGTTAACGATACGTATACTGCTCAACAATTAGTTCAGAATGTATTGGTTGGAAATAGTCCTTGTGCAGGAGTTTCAAATTTTTCGGTGAGTGGGGGAAATTTTGCAAATGGCCAACAAAGTTATGGCTATTTTAATGCTGGAACTAGTGGCTTTCCATTCTCTGAGGGAATTGTATTGAGCACCAGCAAAGCGATTTCTACCCAAGGTCCAAATTCGGCGATTTTAAGTGAATCTTCTTCAGGATGGATTGGCGACCCCGACTTAAATCAGGCTTTAGGAATTACAAACACTTCAAACGCAACAATTTTAGAATTTGATTTCTCCCCATTAACAAGCGCCGTAAGTTTCGATTATATTTTTGCTTCAGAAGAATACCATGGCTCCGCTCCTTGCACTTATTCTGATGGATTTGCTTTTTTATTGAAAGAAGCTGGTAGTACAGGGTCTTATCAAAATTTAGCTTTGGTTCCTAACACAACAACACCTGTAAAAGTAACGACTGTTCATCCCGCTGTTGCAGGAAGTTGTCCGGCAATAAACGAAACCTATTTTGGGAGTTATAACGGAGTTAATTCTCCAACCAATTTTAATGGACAAACAGTAATTATGAAAGCTCAAGCAAATGTGATTCCTGGAACAACTTATCACATAAAACTAGTAATTGCAGATGAAACAAATCCACAATATGATTCTGCTATTTTTTTGGGTGCCAATAGTTTTAACATTGGAGCTAATTTAGGTTCGGATAAATTAATTGCGACTAATAACCCCATTTGCGAAGGCGATACTTATGATTTAGACGCTACACTTCCTGGTTTAAATTCCTATTTATGGTTTAAAAATGGGGTTTCAACAGGAATTACAACACCTATTTATACCGTTAGAGATTCAGGAGTTTATAAAGTAGAAATCACTTTAATTGGGACTACTTGTGTTGCTACTGATGAAGTGACAATAGAATACAGTTCGAAACCGTCTTTAACCAATACACATCTTATTCAATGTGATGATGATAATGACGGTATTGCGACTTTTGATTTAACGAAAGTCAGTTCGATAATTACTGGAAATAACACCCAATTGAGTAGTGTGGTTTACTTTGAGCATATTAATGATGTGAATCCGATTCCAAATCCTAGAAGCTTCAGAAATTCAACTTCAAATACCGTTTATGGTAGAGTTTCAAATTCCTATGGATGCGTTGCTTTTGCAACAGTGAATTTGCAAATATCAAATCAGATTATTGGAATACAAAATCCGATTATTAAATGCGATGCAGATGGTAATTTAGATGGATTTACAGCATTTAATTTGAACATTGATGCAACCCCTCAAATTTTAACAGGTTTGCCAACTGGATTAGTTGTAGAATATTATTTAACCAATAATGATGCATTAGTTCAACAAAACCCTTTGCCAAATAGTTACACCAATATAACTGCTAATGAGCAAATAATTTATGCCAGAATTGTAAACGGTCCCGATTGTTTTGGTATTACACCAATAAAATTAAAAGTTACGTCTTTTAGCCCAGTACATTTTGAAGATGAAACCGTTTATATCTGCAATGGGAATCCGAAGAGAATTGCTGTTTCCAATGGATTTTCAAGTTTCCAATGGAGTAATGGAGATGGAACGAGTTATACTAATATTAGTGTTGCAGGCAATTATACAGTTACAGTGACAAATACATTAGGATGTCAAGCTACAAAGAAATTTATTGCTTTAAATTCAGGTACTGCAACAATTACATCTATTGACGTGGTAGATTTTTCAGGAAGTGAGAATTCAATCGTAATTAATTATTCTGGAATTGGTAATTATGAATTTTCTATTGACGGAGTTCATTATCAAGACAGCCCTCAATTTTATGATGTTTCCGAAGGAAGTTACCTTATGTATATTAGAGATATAAATGGCTGTGGAATTCCATCTCCTTCCAAGGTTTTTGTATTGGATTACCCTAGATTTTTCACTCCAAATGGAGATAGTTTTAATGATTTTTGGACTATAAAAAATAGTGCTAAATATCCAAATATGATAATCTTTATTTACAATAGGTACGGAAAATTAATTACACAAGTAAATACAAAAGGAAGTGGTTGGGATGGAACTTATAAAGGATCTCCTGTACCCGCTGATGATTACTGGTTTACAATACTATTAGATAACAATCGAATTATTAAAGGACACTTTGCTCTGTTGAGATAATTTACTATTTTTACACTTTGTCAATTATAATATGAAAAAATTAGCATTACTGTTTTTACTCTTTTCTTCTTTGATTTCTTTTTCTCAGTTGAGTAATAAACATTGGATACCGCCTTTACACTCTAGAGATAATTCTCAAATATCCGATCAATATATCTATATGTCTACTAATGAAACTACTCCGTTTCAAGTAACTGCAACTGATGGAAATGGTACGCCTTATGCTGGATCGCCATTCACAATTTCGGCAACTAGTCCAGCTTCATTTACTGTTGGTACAGGACAACCAACAAAAATGTTCCTTAGTTTAAGCGATGTGAATACCGTTGTTTCTGGAAAAGGAGTAATGCTTCAAGGACCAAAAGATTTTTATGTTAGTTTTAGAATGCGTCATTCGAGTCATGCAGAAACAATTATATCAAAGGGAAAGCCAGGAATTGGAACAAGCTTTAGATTGGGCTGTTTAATAAATGAAGATCAAGATGCTAGAAAAAACTTTGTAGCCAGTGTCATGGCAACAGAAAATAATACTACTGTAACTTTATCAGATTACAATACCGGAGTTATTTTTGCTAGCGGAACAGGAAATATTACTTTAGATACCCAAACTTACACATTAAACGCTGGTCAATGTATTGTTTTTAGTGGATATAGTAATGTAATTGCAAATTTAGATGGTATGATTGGTGGATTAATAACTTCTGACAAGCCAGTTGCTGTGAATACTGGAAATGCACTCGGAGGAATTGAAAATGGAAAAGCCGATTTAACCTTAGATCAAATTGTATCAGCTTCTCAAATTGGTACCGACTATATTTTTATACAAGGAAATGGAATTTCAACAATGGAAAATCCGTTGATTGTAGCCAATCAAAACGGCACCGATATTTATGTTAATGGAAGTGCTTCTCCTGTAACTACAATAAATGCAGGGCAATATTATTTAGTTCCTAATTCTTACTATCAAGGTACAAATAATAAAAATATATATGTTCGAGCAAGCAAACCAGTTTATGCCTACCAATTTTTGGGAGGAGGATCAAACACGGCTACTTCTGGTCTAAATTTTATTCCACCGCTAAGCTGCTTTTTTCAAAATTCAGTAAATATTCCAAATGTAAATCAAATTGGTACCAATACCTACACTGCCGATTTAATGTTATTGACCTATTCCAATGCAACAATTTCAATAAACGGAGTTGCAGTACCTACAACACAAGCGCAAACAGTTTTAGGAAATACTGATTGGGTATCGTACCGAGTTGCTAATCAATCCGGAAATCTAAATGTAGTTTCTACAGGCCCTCTAGCGGTAGGTGTTTTCGGATTTCAGGGAACAGCAGTTGGTTTTGCGGGTTACTATTCAGGATTTGGAAGCACGCCACAAGATACAAATGTATCAGTTTGTTCCAACAGTACTAAAGATTTATTTACAGTAATTACAGGAAATCCCGGAACTGGAGGGACATGGACAGTCCCAGCAGGTGGTAGCCCACTAAATGGAAATATATTTGACCCAGCGGTTAATTTACCTGGAGAATATATTTACACTTTTACAAAATCATGCAATACAGCACTAACTACAATTAGTGTAAAAGTGAATGTTACTATTCAACAAATTAAAATCACGGGAGTTAGCACAAATACCTCTTCTTGCGTAACAACACCTTCTTATAGTTTATTTAGTTTATTAGGAAGTACAGCAGAAGTTGGAGGAACGTGGAGTCCAGTATTATCCTCTGGAACAGGGGTTTTTAATCCTGCTGTCGACGCTGGTGGAATATACACTTATAGTTTTCCAGCTACTGGAGTTTGTCCTGTAGTTTCCTCAACAGTTAATGTAAATAATTCAGTAGTACCAGTAATAAACACTATAACTGATTTTTCAAAATGTGACGATGCTATTGATGGAAGTGCCACTAATGGAACTGCAACTTTCAACTTAACATTAAAAAACAGTGAAGCGTTAGGAACTCAAACAGGTGTTAATGTAACTTACCATACGTCTCAAAATGACGCTAATTTAGGTCAAAATGCAATTACATCAATAAATACAGGTAATAGAATTATTTATGTAAGATTAACTATGGCTGCCTCAGGTTGTTTTTTAACTACAACATTTAATTTGGTTGTAAATCCAGTTCAAACAATAACAACTCAGCCGTTAGCAAGTCAAGATATATGTATTGGAGGAACAGTTTCTCCATTTACAATTGCTTATACAGGAGGTTTAGGAACACCTTCTATTCAATGGTATAGAACTACTACAAATGACACCACTAGTGGAACAGCAATTGCTGGTGCTACAACCACTACTTATACTCCACCCACTTTCAATACTGCTGGCGACTTTTATTATTATGCAAAAGTTACTTATTCCGGTTTAGATTGTGGAAGTGTTGCAAGTAATACCGCCTTGGTTCACGTAGTCGCTGACCCAACAGTATCGATTACCCCAAATACTCAAATTATTTGCCAAGGAACAACACCTACTGATTTGGTTGTAACTCCATCAGGAGGAGTGGGAACTTATAGCTTTCAATGGTATAATTCTCCTGCAAATACTTCAATTTCGGGCGCGACAAATGCAAATTACACACCTTCAACTGCAAATGTGGGGACCTTATCTTACTATTGTACAATCACTCAAACTGGATTAGGGTGCTCTGTTACAAGTTCGGTTGTTAATGTTCAAGTTGTGGCAAATCCATCAGTTAGCATTCAACCATTAGCGAGTCAGCCTGTTTGTATAAATAATACTCCGGTTACTTTAACCACCGCTTTTATTGATGGAACTGGAACCCCTACATATCAATGGTATTCTAATACTGTTAATTCCTATACTGGTGGAACATTAATTTCTGGGGCTACTACTCTGAGTTATACGCCAATAACATCTGTGGTGAGAACTTTATATTATTATTGTGTTGCCACTTATGCAAATGGAAATTGCGGAACTGTTTCTACCAATATTTCTGAGGTTATTGTAAATCCTTTACCTGTAATTAATGACATTACAATAGTTCAATGTGACGATGATTTAGATGCAATTACCGCTTTTAACCTTACCGTAAATAATAATCAAATTTCAGCTAATGCGGCAAATGAGACTTTTACTTATTATACTTCTTTAGCTGGTGCAAATGCGAATCCGACCTTTGATCAGATTACTAATCCACTTGCTTTTACAAATACCACTCCTACCCTAATGTACATTTGGACAAGAGTTACTACAGTTAATGGTTGTTATAGAGTTGCAAAAATTACTTTAAGAGTTGCTGCGCCAAATATTCCAAGTACCTATAATATTACGATGCCAGCTGTTTGTGATGACTTTTTAGATATTAATGGTAATAATAATGCTAACAATAACGATCGTGACGGTGTTGCAACCTTCGATTTTAGTTCTACTGAACCTACAATTAGAGGATTATTACCAACTACTGGAAACTATTTCATTAAATATTACAGAAATAGAGCTGATGCTTTAGCGCAACGAAATGAAATTACAAACTTAACCAACTATAGAAATATCGGTTATCCATCCACTCAAAATATTTGGGTGAGAGTTGATAGTGATTTAACGAATGCTTGTTATGGTTTAGGGCCATGGGTTACTTTAAATGTACAAGCAAAACCATTTGCACATACTGTAAACATTCCTAGACAATGTGACGATAATACAGACGGGATTTTCAATTTTAATACCGCTAACTTAGAAAGCGATTTATTGCTAGGGCAAACCGGAGTTGAGGTTACTTATTTTGATTCTTCAAATAACCCGCTGAGAGATTCAAACAATAATTTGATTACAAGTCCGTTTCCAACAACATTCTCAAGTACATCACAAACGATTAGAGCGGTTGTAACCAATACTACACCACAAGCATGTTGGTACGATACAACTATTCAATTTATAGTTGATAAATCACCAATAAATTATACAATACCAGCTTCGTTAACAACTATTTGCGACGATGAAACAGATCCTGCATTGCAAAATGGGCAGTACAATTTTACTACATCGCAAGCAATTCACGATATTGTAACTTTGAATCAACCTTCGGGAATGGTTTATGAATATTATGACGAAAATAATGTGCTTTTATCAACGCCACTGCCGAATCCGCTGCCAGTTACATTGACAAAAAACATAAAAATTGTTGTTTACAATCCGATAAATCCTACTTGTAAAATCACTAAAACAATAACATATACTGTTAATCCAGTGCCTACAATTGTATTAGACGATTATAAATTAGTTTGTAGTAACGACCCTACTTTCTTTGTATTGCTTGATGCTGGAATTACAAATGGAATACCAACAACTACTTATTCATATGTATGGGCAAAAGATGGTGTGGTAATACCAAATGCGACTTCATATACCTTAAATGTAAATGCAGAAGGAATATATACCGTAAAAGTTATTAATTCGTTAGGCTGTTTTAGAATAAGAACAATTACGGTTGTTGCATCCGATGCTGCTCACTTTCAAATGCCGACTATTATGGATTTAAGTGAAAATAATACTGTAATTATTAATGTAACAGGATTAGGAAATTATGTTTTCAGTTTGGATTATCCAAATGCCTTTCAAACAATAAATATTTTTACAGATGTTGCTCCTGGAGTTCATACTGTTTATGTTAAAGATTTAGATGGTTGTGGCACTTCAACACAAGAAATAAATGTAATTGGAATACCGAAATTCTTTACTCCAAATGCTGATGGATTTAACGATACTTGGAATGTTCTTGGATTAAGTACAACTAAAAATTACAATACTACTATTTATATTTATGATCGTTATGGTAAATTATTGAAAGAATTAAGCCCAATTAGTAAAGGTTGGGATGGTACTTTTAATGGTGTACCCTTGCCATCAGATGATTATTGGTATACTATTTATTTTGAAGACGGAAGAACCGAAAAAGGTCATTTTACGCTGAAAAGATAAAATTCCATTTGAAACTAATAACATAATTATTAGCCCCGATAGTAGCGGCATCCCACGCCCTTGCGTGGATATAGCGAATAGCGGGAAATAACGTCATAAAAACCAATCAACTTTATGCTCCTAATAATAAATAGTGTAATTTTGCAAACTTCAAATTAGTTGAGGATTTACAATATATGAGAACGAAATCGTTAAAAAAGAATAAAATCAATGTGATTACCCTTGGGTGTTCCAAAAATGTTTACGACAGTGAGGTTTTAATGTGGCAATTGCGTGCCAGTGGAAAAGACGTTGTGCATGAGGAAGAGGGAAATATTGTGGTGATAAATACTTGTGGTTTTATAGATAATGCCAAAGCAGAATCCGTAAACACCATCCTTGAATATGCTGATAAAAAATCCCGTGGAATTGTTGATAAAGTCTTTGTTACCGGTTGTTTATCTGAAAGATACCGTCCTGATTTAGAAAAAGAAATTCCGAATGTAGATCAGTATTTTGGAACTACAGAATTGCCAGGTTTATTGAAAGCTTTAGGAGCAGATTACAAACATGAATTGTTGGGAGAACGATTGACAACTACTCCGAAAAATTATGCTTATTTAAAAATAGCTGAAGGTTGCGACCGCCCTTGTAGTTTTTGTGCTATTCCGATTATGCGGGGAAAACACGTTTCTCAAACTATTGAGAAATTGGTAAAAGAAGCAGAAGGTTTGGCTAAAAATGGCGTAAAAGAATTGATATTAATTGCTCAAGATTTAACTTATTACGGGCTTGATATTTACAAAAAACGTAATTTAGGTGAATTACTAGAGGCTTTAGTAAAGGTGGAAGGAATAGAATGGATTCGTTTGCATTATGCTTTTCCAACAGGTTTCCCAATGGACGTTTTGGAAATCATGAAGCGCGAACCAAAAATATGCAACTATATAGATATTCCACTTCAGCATATTTCTGATTCTATATTGAAATCGATGCGCCGTGGAACAACGAGAGAAAAAACCACGCAATTATTGAAAGATTTTAGAGCTGCAGTTCCTGGAATGGCAATTCGAACAACTTTAATTGTGGGTTATCCTGGAGAAACTCAGGAAGATTTTGAAATTTTGAAAGACTTTGTTCAAGAGATGAAATTTGATAGAATGGGTTGTTTTGCCTATTCGCATGAAGAAAATACACACGCATACCTTTTAGATGATGATGTTCCTAGTGAAGTAAAACAAGCTAGAGCGGAAGAAATAATGGAACTGCAATCGCAAATTTCTTGGGATTTGAACCAAGAGAAAGTGGGGCATATATTTAAATGTATCATTGATAGAAAAGAAGGAGCTCATTTTGTGGGAAGAACAGAATTTGACAGCCCAGATGTAGATAATGAGGTTTTAATTGACGCTTCAAAACACTATGTGAAGACAGGTGAATTTGTAATGATAAAAATTACAGAAGCTACAGAATTTGATTTATACGGAGAACCAGTTTAATGTTTTATTTTAAATTTTAACTTTTATAATATGAAATCAATAAAAATTATTAGCTTTTTAATTTTGGTGTTTTCTATGCAATCAGTAGTTGCTCAATATGGACAAGGTGGATATGGACAGGGTGGATACGGGCAAGGCGGATACGGACAAAGAGGTTATGGCCAAGGTGGATATGGCCAAGGTGGTTATGGAGGAAGTCCAAACATGCAAAACCAACAAAGATCACAGCCTAAAGAACCAGCGATTGAAGAAACTGTAAAAAAAGTTATGGATCGTTTAAATGGGCAATTAAAGCTTGATGAACTTCAATATATTGCAGTTTCAAATATTATTACAGAGAATGTCAAAAAACAAAATGCAATAATAAAGAAAGAAGAAGGTGGTAATGAGGAAAAAGTGAATGAACTTAAAGCAATTTCCGAAAAAATGGATCTTGACATAATGATTTTACTAAATAAAGACCAAAAAGAAAAATACAAACTGATGTCTGAAGATTCGAAAAAACAACAAGAGGCCTATTCGAGACGAAACCGATAATAAAAAAAAACGCGAGAAAATTCTCGCGGTTTTTTTATTTAATACTTCTATTATTTTGTATCTAAATCGAAATCAAAGCTCACTTTGATTTGTTCAGCAAATTTTTCTTTTACTAAACTTGGAATTTCAATTCCATAATCTTGAGCATGAACCGAAAAATTACCTGTTGCTCCCACTTTACTTCCATTTGAAGTCAAATAGATTTTTGTTTTAACTTTTTTGGTTACTCCATGAATAGTTAAATCACCTTCAATATCATAGGCTGTTTTGGTAGCTGTTAATTTTTTAGGATCAAATGCTGAAATTTTACCTTTAAAAGTAGAATTAGCAAATTTAGAAGATTCCATATAATTTTCATTAAAATGTTCTTCCATTAAAGGCGATTTAAATCGGATAGATTTAATGATCACACTTGTTGCAAATTGCCCCGTAGCTTGATCTAAAATTGCAGAAACGGTATTGCTCTTTCCTGCAATTTCAACTAAATTTGGCATAGAAGCATCAAATTTAATTTCACCTGAACGAGTTAATAACCTTTGCGCGAAAGAAACATTGGCGAATACCAATGCTACTAAAACTAAAAGTACTTTTTTCATTTTTAATTTTCTCTATAATTAAGATCAGCCCATTTATTTATCATGTCAATTGTAGCTTGAGGTAATCTTCCGGACTGCGGCATGATATTACCACAAGTAGCATCCAATCTACACAATAAATTTCCATTCATACTAGCATCTTTTACTTCTGAATAGGTTTCTAAATTTGGGTTTTGATTTCCACCTGAATGGCAACTTGTACATTTTGATGTCATTACAGGTTTGATGTGAGCGTTATAGGTAGGATTTGCTACTACGCTTGAAATATCTTGTTCGGTTGTAGCTTCACATGAAACTAGTAAAAAACCACCTAATGCTAGTAAAACTATTTTTAAATTTTTCATAATTATTATTTTTTAAAATACTCTATACATATTAAATCCAAAATACAATTGCTTTGTTCCGTCCCAACGACCTGGTGCATTTGTAAATACAGCGGTATCATTCATTGCTTGACTATTTGAGAACACCAACTGGAAAACGTGACCCCCTGTTTCAATATCTAAGCCTAAAGTTAATGGATTATGATAATTAGACACAAAACCTTCAGGCATATTCAATCTAGCAGCATATTCTAAATTCAAACTTAATCTTTTTGCTAATTTATATCTCGCTCCTGTTCCAAGCAATAAAGTAGATTTTTGATCTAGAATACCGTCGTAAAGATTTTTGTGAACATAAATAGGTGCTATTTCAAAAGAGAAAGAATCATTGAATTTTCTAGAAATCAATAATTGAGTCGTAAATGCCAATCGATGACTGAATTTTAATCCAGGCATCAACTCGTCATTTTTCAATTCGCTATTAATATCCATTGTATTGTAACCTACAATTGTTACAGGAAATCCATCCACTTCTTGATTTGACATTTTGTATTTGGCAGCCAATTCGTATGTTTTATGATATGTTTGACGTGAAGCACTAATAGACAACCAGTCCGAAACTCCATAGATTCCACCTAATTTAGTGTAAGCATTATCTAAACCGAAAAAATTATCCATACCATGAGCTAAATCCCCAAAACGATGAGAAACTAAAAAGTAAAACTCCCCTTTTGCTGGTAATTTTGTAGATTGCATGTTACAAATTTGAACCCCTTTAAATGCTGCTAATTCAATATTTGCCTGTTTTGGAGCACCAGCATCCAACTGATTTAATAAATCATCTTGTGCCGATGCAAAACCTACAACACAAAAGACCAGAACGATAGATAATAAGTTCTTAATTTTCATTTTTAATTGTTTTTATTAATTGAACATTGATCTAATTTTAATTCTCCCATTAAATCATCAAAACCTACTAATCTTCCTTTTACAGAAATAGATTGTTCGTTTTTAATGCTTGTATCTGGAGTTTTAAAATTACAAATTATGGTATTGTCGATAGTAACAATACTATCTGAAACTGCTGTTACTTTTCCTGAAACAGCAATTGCTTTATCGGAATACTTTAGAGTAGCTTTAGCAACATCGGTAGCAAATTCTCCAGTAATTTTTTTTGAACTTACTGTAAATTCAGCTTCTTCTGTGGCTAAATCTCTTTCACCACCATGAAAAACATAATTAATAGAAATTCCAATTAGTAAAACAGCAACTAATAAAATTCCAATTATTTTGACTTTTTTAGACATTTTTTGTTTAATTTTTAATAGTCAAATTTATTAAAATAAATCTCAAAAACAGCTTAAAAACCTTAAGATTTTCTTAATAACTGATTTGTTAAACGTTAAACAAACTATGTTGACGCAAAGTTTCAATTGGCTTTGAAAACCAAAACAGCTCAAAATTCTCAAATTTAGATTCATAATCTGCTTTAATTTCCTGAAGTGAATACAACTTAGTATTAGAAACTGAAATTTTATTGAGTGTTTCAATTAACCAATCCCCTTCTTCACGATTCAATTGAATAGAATAAGATTCTTTTTTATCGTGAAATGTCAACGTGCTCATTTCCCAGGAATTTCCTTTTTTGGTTTTAACAAAATTAGCTACTTGTGGCTCTCCTCCTATCCAAACCACCTTTGAATTGGGTTTAATTGATAAATCTGTTTCTTCAGTTAGTGCATTATAAATGAAATCTTCTGAAATTGTAGTTGGTGGTATTTTAAAATCAAACCAATCTTGTAATGGGTAATCAAAACAAATTCCGTGCATGAAATTATAAAGTGATTTCTTTAACCCAAAACTAAATTGATTGTGGTCAATACCTGTCGAATCAACAAAGTTAATATCATTATTGGCGAAGGTTCCAATTTCCTCGGTATCTTTAATTACACCATATTTTTCAGGATTTAATCCAATGGGACTATGAGCTGTCATTGCAAATTGATGCCAAAATCCAGATAGTAAAACCCCAACTTCAAATAGCTGACGCACCATTTCCAAACTATCGATCGTTTCTTGAACTGTTTGCGTTGGATAACCATACATTAAATAAGCATGAACCATAACTCCAGCTTCAGTGAAATTACGAGTTACTTTTGCGACTTGTTCAACAGTTACTCCTTTATCAATAAGTTCTAACAATCTATCCGAGGCAACTTCCAATCCGCCAGAAACAGCAATACAACCAGAAGCTTTCAATAATTGACATAGCTCTTCAGAAAAACTCTTTTCAAATCGGATATTGGTCCACCAAGTTACATCAATTTTCCTCCGTAATATTTCTAAAGCTAACGCTCTCATTAATGCTGGAGGTGCGGCTTCGTCAACAAAGTGAAAACCGTTTTGTCCCGTTTGAGCAATTAACTGTTCTATTCTATCGCACAAAATAGTAGCTGCAACGGGTTCGTATAATTTTATATAATCCAATGATATATCACAGAATGTACATTTTCCCCAATAACAACCGTGCGCCATGGTTAGCTTATTCCAACGTCCATCACTCCACATTCGGTGCATCGGATTTACAATTTCAATTACAGAAATGTATTTATCTAAAAGTAAATCGGAATAATCAGGAGTTCCGACCTCGGCTTGTTTGTAATCTGATTTTGTAGTATTATTCTTGTAAAGTACTTCGCCATTTTCTAAAAGAAAAGTTCTTTTATATTGCCCAGAAGCTTGTGAATTTAAATTATCAATTAATAATTTAAGTGGTAATTCGCCATCGTCAAGGGTAATAAAATCGAAAAATTCAAAAACTCTCTTATCGGAAAGCGATCGCAGTTCTGTATTTGGAAAACCACCGCCCATTGCAATTTTAATAGTAGGGTGATGTTTTTTTACCCATTGGGCACATCGAAAAGCAGCATATAAATTCCCAGGAAAGGGAACAGAAATAAGGAATAATGTTGGTTGAATGGTTTCAATTTTCGATTTTAATATCGAAATTAATATGGTATCGATATAAGTCGTTTCTTGATTTAAAGTATCGTACAATTCATCAAAGGAATTGGCGCTCCTACCCAAACGTTCCGCATAACGACTGAATCCAAAATTTTCATCGATACATTCTACAATATAATCTGAAATATCTTCTAAATATAAAGTGGCTAAATGCTTGGCTTTGTCTTGGGTTCCCATGGTTCCAAAAGCCCAATCCATTTCTTCAATTTGATTGAAACGGGAAGCTTCAGGCAAATAATCACCTTGACATATTTGCAATGCTAATGTTGGATTTTTTCCTTGTAAAAAAGAAATAACACTGTCAATCGTTTTGATGTAATCGTCTTGTAACGCTAAAATACGAGAGGAATTATGAGAAAGTTCAACATCATTTAACTTTAAACTTTCAACTTTAAACAAATTTATAAGTCCTTCTTTGGAAAATAATTCTAAAATTACCTCAATTCCCAAATCAGCTTGAACGGTTGGAACGTTCAACGTATTTAGAAAACCTTTGATATAGGCAGAAGCCGGATAAGGCGTGTTCAGTTGCGTGAACGGCGGGGTGATAATAAAAACGTTGTTCTCCAATTAAATTGTTTTTGACAAAAATAACTAAAATAAAACGAATTGGTTTTTATTTCTTGGTTTGAATTTGAATCCAATTTAAGATTTCTACTAATGCTGAAGGTGAAAATGTTTGATCGATTTCTGAATATTCTTGTGGTGATCCTGTTTTACATTCTTGAAATAAATGATTCAAATTTGGTAATTCTTTTGTAGTAACTTTCTTATTTCCTCCTTTTGAAAGGGCTTTATTTATTGCCTCCAAATTTACTTTAGAAGGAACTTGCATGTCTTTATCTCCGTTAAGTGCTAAAACCGGACATTTCACTTTTTCTAATGTTGATGCTGGATTGAATTTAATAAAAAATTGCATCCAAGGACTTAATAATTGATTTACTTGACTATCTATAAAATCCGATTCACTAATTCCATCTGGAATTTTATTGTCTGGATCTGAATTAATTGATTTCGTAATCAATGCTGTTATATCCTTTTTCAATTGATCTAAATTAGTCTCTTTTTTCACCAATTCAAAAACTTCAGTATTAATGATTTTAGATTTTTTTAAATCCTCTTCAGAAATTCCTGATGCTCTACCAATTAACTCTTGTTGTAATAATAATAGTTCGTCTCCAGGAATTCCGGTACCTGCTAATAAAATTATAAAAGATACATTTTTAGATTTAGTAGCTACCATAGGAGCAATAATTCCCCCTTCGCTATGTCCTATTAATCCTATTTTCTTATGGTCGATTTCCTTACGGGTTTGTAAATATTGTAACGCAGCTTCTACATCTGTAGAAAAATCCAATGTAGTTGCCGTTTTGAAATCTCCTTTTGACATTGCGGTTCCTCTGTCATCAAAACGTAAAACTGCAATTCCATTTTTGGTTAAATAATCAGCAATTACTAAAAAGGGCTTGTGCCCTAATAATTCTTCGTCTCTATTTTGAGCACCACTTCCTGAAATTAAAATTACAGCTGGAAAAACACCCTCTTTAGTTGGTAACGACAATGTTCCTGCAAGATTTATATTTGCAACCTTATTTTCAAAAACTACGTCTTCAGTATAGTAATAATAGGGTTTTTTAGGTTCCTGTGGGTGTTTAATTATTTCTTTTTCTACTTTTCCTTTCGAAAAATTCATAGGAAAACTTTGCCCAGATTGTTTAAATGTACCATTGATATTTCCATCAGCACCCAAAACCCCTTCGTACTCGATTCTAGCATTTGCAATAGCAATAGTCAACTTCGAATTCTCAAAATTGGTAGTTGTAACAGGGATTCCAAATGCTTTTTGATCTGGACTATCCATTGTTGATGAAAATCCTTTTTCTGTTTTATTGATATGAAAAACCAAACCCAATTGCATTCCTTGGACTTTTAATATTCCATTCCAAGTACCTGTAATATCTTGACTAAATAGTGTTGTAATTGAACAAAATACTGCTATAAAAGTGATGATTTTTTTCATTATGAATTAAATTAGAGAATAAAATTATTGATTATTATTTTTGAGTTTCTTGTAAATTAGGTAGGAATAAACTATCGGCACAATTGAAATTATAGCGGTAATTCCCATAAAAAAATAAAAATTACTATTTTCAGGGAGAATCAAACTCAAAATTACAACTGCTATTCCACCAATAACCCACATTTTTCCTGCCAATAAATGCGTTAATTTCCATACTTCTTCATTTTCCAATGTCCAAGGAGTTTTGATTCCAATAAAATAATTTTGTTTAAGTACTTTGAAATAATTTCCTAAGAAAACATACAAAATTCCAACCAATACGAAAATAATTCCGGGACTTGAAAGCTTTTGATTTTTGGAAATATAAATAATAAAAATAGATAAAACCGACATAAATGCGACCAAAATAAATTTGAATTGATCGTATTTTCCTCCCATTGCTTCAATTCGTTTTTTAGGATCTATAATTGGCACAACAAGCATTAATATATAGGTTAGAATTGGCATTAAAAAAACCAATCCAATTAAAGTGTATTTACTACCCCAATTATCAATTTCGCCATCTAAATTCCAATGCAAAGGCACATTCTCTGGTAGCGAATCCCAAACAGATCCTAAATATAAAAGTGGTAAAAGTGCGATTCCTAAAATTGGAAGTTCTTTTTTAATTGAAAAATTCATCTTTTTTATTTTTTAAAAGTTAAAATCCATTGTAAAACATCTTCCATAATTGTGGTATTAATGGAATAAATCACAAACTGCCCTTTCTTTTCTGATGCTATCAAATCAGCTTGTTTTAAAATATCCAAATGATGAGAAATACTGGGCTTTGAAATAGCAAAATAAGCCGCAATTTCTCCTGCTTGCAACTCTTTATCCTTTAAGAGTTCCAATATTTCACGTCTAGTAACATCGTTTAACGCCTTAAAAACAGCATTCATGATATTTTATTTAAATATTTAGACAAATATCTAAATGTTTTTTGAAAATTCCTACTAAATATGAAAAAGTATTGAAAGATCTTAGTAAGAAATAACATTTACCCATTTTTTTTGGTAATTTTACTCAAAATTAATTCCTATGCCAACGGATTGTATTAGCTATCAAAATTCAGGATATTTCACTCCTATGATGAATGATTATTTAAATCAGAAATCTAGCTTGCAATCATTTTACAATCGTTTTCCAACAATTGAAAATTTCGAAAATCAGATTAAGGAAAAACAGCAAAATTACAATCCTAAAATACGAGAAATACTAGTTTCTGTTCTAAACAAACAGTACGAAAACATTTCAATATCGGAATTAACAAAGAACAATATTGATTTACTTTCGAAAGAAAACACTTTCACAATTACTACTGGTCATCAGTTAAATTTATTTACAGGGCCATTGTATTTCCTTTACAAAATAATCTCAACCATTAAATTAACAGAAGAATTAAAGAAGAAGTATCCATCTTATAATTTTGTACCAATCTATTGGATGGCTACTGAAGACCATGATTTTGATGAAATAAATTACTTTAATTTTAAAGGTAAAAAGTTCAAATGGAATAAAGAAAGTTCAGGGCCGGTTGGAAGATTAACTACAGATGGACTTCAAGAAATACTATCGGTTTTTGAGAAAGAATTAGGATCTGGTTCGAATGCCAATGAAATAAAAAAACTGTTTGAAAGCGCTTACGCAAATATTAATTCGTTAGCCAATGCAACTCGTAAATTAGCAAATGAACTTTTTGAATCTTACGGTTTAGTAATTATTGATGCTGATAATTCAGAATTAAAAAGTCAATTTATTCCTTATATAAAAGAGGAACTTTTACAAAATACTTCTTTTAAATTCATAAGCGAAACACTAAATAATTTAAAGAAATATCCAACTCAAGTAAATCCTCGTGAAATTAATCTTTTTTATATTGAAGATAATTTACGTGAAAGAATTGTGTTTGAAGCGGGGATTTTCAAAATTAACAATACTAAAATTACGTTTTCACAAAATGGTTTGTTAGAATTATTGGAAACCAATCCAGAGAAATTTAGTCCAAATGTAATTCTGAGACCCTTATATCAAGAAGTGATTTTACCTAATTTATGTTACATTGGCGGCGGTGGAGAAATTGCCTATTGGTTAGAATTAAAGTCAACATTTGAGGCTTTTGGATGTGCTTTCCCGATTTTATTGCTCAGAAATTCGGCTCTTTTACTAACCAAAAAACAAGAAGAGAAAATTGAAAAACTTCAATTGAATTGGGAACAATTATTTTCAAAACAAGAAGCGCTAATTAATATTAAAGTAAAAGAAATATCAGAAATTCCTATTGATTTTTCAGAACAGAAAATAGCATTGAAAAAGCAATTCTCAAATTTACATACTATTGCAAATCAAACCGATAAATCCTTTTTAGGAGCTGTAAAAGCCCAAGAAGCAAAGCAAACAAAAGGATTGGAAAATTTAGAAAAACGATTTTTAAAGGCACAAAAAAAGAAATACGAATTAGAATTAGAGCGAATTATCAACTTGCAAAACGAATTATTTCCAAATCAAAGTTTGCAAGAACGACAAGCCAATTTTTCTGAATTTTATTTGGAATCTGGAAAAACATTGGTTTCAAAATTATTTAATGAATTAGATCCTTTAGATACTAATTTTACGATTCTAACATTATAATGAGATAATAATTGGAATTCGATTAAAATATCTTATTTTTGCAAAAAATTTATAAAAAACAAAATGGCTACAAATAGAACATTTACAATGATTAAACCAGATGCTGTTGCAAACGGACACATCGGGAACATTTTAGCAATGATTACAAACGGAGGTTTCAAAATCGTTTCTTTGAAATTAACTCAATTAACTGTGGCTGATGCTCAAGCATTTTACGCTGTTCACGCTGCAAGACCTTTCTACGGAGAATTGGTAGAATTCATGTCAAGAGGACCAATTGTTGCTGCAATTTTAGAAAAAGAAAACGCAGTTGAAGATTTTAGAGTATTAATTGGTGCTACCAATCCTGCTGAAGCTGCTGAAGGAACTATTAGAAAAGCGTATGCAACTTCTATTGGTGAAAATGCAGTTCACGGTTCTGATAGCGACGAAAATGCTGCTATTGAAAGTGCATTCCACTTCGCTGGAAGAGAGCAATTCTAATCCAACTCATTAAAATATAAAATCCCGTTTCAATGAAACGGGATTTTTTTTGATCCTAATTTTACTTATCGGAGTACTATACTTTTTACAATTTCTCGCTTTAATTCTTCATTTATCATGGTAATAATTTTAGATTTTCCATGACTTAATTCTTCCCTTAAAACTGAGGAAGACAATTCTACATACAACGTTTCTCCTTTCAAAGTTACATTTTTAGTATAACTGTTTACTCCATTTCCCATCAATGAAACCCAAGCTTCCTTGACAGAAATTTGATCTATTCCAGGCTGTAATTTATTACTTTGAATGAATTCTTTTAAAACATCCCCAATTGAACTTTCGTTATTTAGTCGTTTTGCCATCTCCTAATATGTTTATTGGCGAAGTCTTTTTATAATGATATTCGGCTTTTGAAGCGTTTATTATCACTAATTTATCTTTTGAAATGGCTTCGATTTTTTCTTTCCATTTTGCAAATGGAGTACTGTAATTAATATAAGCCTCCTCGTTATCAAACGAAATTGTAATTTTTTCCAATTGGTCATTAACTAAAAAACGACCATCCAATTGGGGCATTACTTTCTTTCTAAAACCTGATTTATCTTTTATCTGAAAATAGTCATACGATTCATTATAGGTGTATTCTTTTTTAGAACCATTAGAAAAAACTACCTTTTCTATTTCCCAATAGCCATTCAAATTGGCAATATCATTGGAAGTCACTTTTTGATGACAAGCAGATAATAGTACTAATAAAGCAACTGAAATTATTTTTTTCATTTTAGTATGATTTATACAAATTTACTTCTTTATAGTTTTGAATACCAATTAAATTATCAAAATATTATTTATATTAAACTATTTACTATTTTTAAAGTCTTATTTCAAACTTTAGTTATGAAAAAAATTATTTGCATTTTAATACTATTATTAACATTTACAAATTGTTCAAACGACAATAATAGTGGTTCTGACAATAATTATAATACTATGTATTTTCCACCAACCAATGGAACGGATACATGGGAAACACAATCTATTTCTTCTTTAGGTTGGAACCAAAATGCGGTTCAACCCTTACTAGATTATTTATTATTAAAAAATACTAAATCATTTATGATCCTTGTAAATGGGAGAATAGTGATGGAAAATTATTTTAACGGTCATACTGCAACTACACTTTGGAAATGGAATAGCGCTGGGAAAACACTGACTTCAACAGTTACAGGAATTGCCGAACAGGAAGGTTTTATTAATACAAATAACAAGGTTTCTGACTATTTAGGAACAGGATGGACAAGTGCCCCATTAGCAAAAGAAAACTTGATTACCTGCAAAAATTTATTAAAAATGAACTCTGGTTTGGACGATACTTTAGGAGATGATGTTGCTCCAAATAACCTTCAATATGTTGCTGATGCAGGAACCAGATGGGCGTATCATAATGTTTATGTGAAACTTCAAGATGTGGTTGAACAAGCTACAGGACAAACATGGAACAACTATTTCAATACCAAACTCAGAGATAAAATAGGAATGAGTTCAACAGGAGTTTGGTATATTGGAACTGGAGCAAATTTAGGGTTACGAATCTATTTTAGTAATACAAGAAGTATGGCAAGATTTGGATTATTAGCTCTCAACAATGGAAATTGGAATGGCACTCAAGTTATTAATTCAGCCTATTTGAATCAAGCAACAACAACTTCACAAAACATCAATTTATCTTACGGTTATTTATGGTGGCTAAACGGTAAAGCAAGTTATCACTTGCCTCAAACTCAATTGCAATTTAATGGAAGTTTAATTGCATCTGGAGCAAACGATATGTACATGGCTTTAGGGAAAGACGACCAGAAAATTTACGTTATTCCAAGTAAAAAAATGGTGGTTATCCGAATGGGAGATGCTGCAGATTCAGCCAATTTAGCACTTTCAACATTTGATGAAGTCCTTTGGCAGAAAATCAACGCTTTGTACCAATAATTATTTATTTGAAATACGATTGTAAAGTCCTAAAAGGAAGAAAATTAATCCACCAGCTAAAAATATTCCATAGAAAAGCGGACTTTTTTCTCTAATTAAATTGGAAATTACAAATGATAAAATACTTATTAAGTATAAATAAATAGGTGGTATTTTTTTAATTGAGGAAAAATTCATCAGCTAATTATTTAAAGAAACTATCAACAAATTCGTATTTATTGAAAACTTGTAAGTCTTCAATTCCTTCACCTACTCCTATATATTTTACCGGAATTTGAAACTGATCTGAAATTCCAATTACCACTCCACCTTTTGCCGTTCCATCTAATTTGGTAACCGCTAAAGAGGTCACTTCTGTTGCAGCGGTAAATTGTTTTGCTTGTTCGAATGCATTTTGACCCGTTGAACCGTCTAAAACTAACATAACATCGTGTGGCGCATCACCAACCACTTTTTGCATTACACGTTTTACTTTAGTTAACTCGGCCATTAAATTTACTTTGTTATGTAAACGTCCTGCAGTGTCAATAATCACAATGTCTGCATTTTGAGAAACAGCCGATTGTAAAGTATCAAATGCCACCGATGCTGGATCACTTCCCATTTGTTGTTTTACCAATGGAACTCCTACTCGATCCGCCCAAACTTGTAATTGATCAATTGCGGCCGCTCTAAAAGTATCAGCAGCTCCCAAAACTACATTAAAACCTTGTTTTTTAAATTGATATGCCAATTTACCTATTGTAGTCGTTTTTCCAACACCATTAACACCAACTACCATTAATACATATGGTTTTGCAGTTGTTGGTATTTCAAATTGAGTTCCTTCTCCAGAATTGGTTTCTGATAAAAGACTGGCAATTTCATTTCTAAGGATTTCGTTAAGTTCCTCTGTTCCTAAATATTTATTTTCAGAAACATAGTTTTCAATGCGCTCAATAATTTTAAGAGTGGTATTCACCCCAACATCCGACGATATTAGAATTTCCTCTAAATTATCTAAAACATCCGCATCTACTTTCGTTTTTCCTGCAACCGCTTTGGTCAGCTTAGAAAAAAAAGTAGTTTTAGTTTTTTCTAATCCTTTATCCAACGATTCTTTTACTTCTTCAGGAAGACTAGTTTCTTTTTTTTCAGAAGAGAATAATTTTTTAAAAAAACTCATTATTATATATTTTATCCCCCGGTAATTCGGGTTTGATTTAAAACCAATAAATTAAGTGGTAAATATAAAAAATAAAAAAGCTACTTCCGAATGAAAGTAGCTTTTCTATATAATGCTATTGAAAATTATTTATTTTTCAAGAATTCGTCTACTAATTCAGGAGCCATAATAGATTCTACGAAAGTATACGCTCCAGTTTTAGGAGATTTTACCATTTTGATAGCTTTTGACAATCTTTTAGAAGCTGTCTGTAATGTTGCTACGGTTTTCTTTGCCATGACTTATATTGTTTTATTTGTGTATTTTAATAACTCTTCAAATGAAACCATTTGAGAGGTAAATTAAAATCTCTAATTATTTAATTTCTTTGTGAACAGTTACTCTTTTCAAGATAGGATTGAATTTTTTAATCTCTAATCTATCTGGAGTATTTTTTTTGTTCTTCGTTGTTATATATCTAGAAGTACCTGGAACACCTGATGTTTTGTGCTCAGTACATTCTAAAATTACCTGAATTCTATTACCTTTTTTTGCCATTTTGTATGATTATTCTTCTCGAATTAGGAGAGGATTATTTAATAAAACCTTCTGACTGTGCTTTTTTCAAAACTGCAGCGATTCCGTTTTTGTTGATCGTTTTAATTGTAGATGCAGCTACTCTAAGAGTAATCCATCTGTCTTCTTCAGGAAGATAAAAACGTTTTTTTAGTAAGTTTACAGAAAACTTTCTTTTAGTTTTATTCATGGCGTGGGAAACATTATTTCCTACCATTGCTTTTTTACCAGTAAGGTCACAAACTCTTGACATTATGCTTATCTTTTATCGTTATTCAAAATCAGGGTGCAAAGAAACAAAAAATAAACCTATTATACAAAATTATTAAAGTACATTTTTTAAAATTTCTTTCTGAAGCATTTCAAAAGCCTTATTTACAGCCCTATCTATCACTTTTACACGCGGTTGACCAAAGTTAAATTCTTCAACAATTAGGTCATTTGGAGTCGCAATTGCTATAAAAACGGTCCCAATTTCTGAGTTTCCATCTCCTTTTGAAGGTCCAGCATTACCCGTAGTGGCAATAGCATAATCGGTATTCATCATTCTTTTGGCAGCCAAAGCCATCTCTTTTGCCACTTCAAAACTCACCACAGAATGCTCTTTTATTAATTCTGATGAAATTCCAAGCACCGAAATTTTTGTTTCTGTTGCATAACTCACCACACTTCCCTTAAAATAATTCGACGCTCCAGGAACCGATGTTATCACTTGGGAAATTTTTCCTCCGGTACAACTTTCAGCAGTTGCCAAGGTGGCGTTTTTACTCGTTAACAATCGTCCAAGCATCACTTCAATTGTTTCCTCTTCTTCGTAACCAACAATAATATCTCCAATTAATTGAGTTAATGAAAGAACATTTTCATTGATTTTTTGTTCCAATAATTCTTTGTCAATTCCTCTTGCCGAAAGTCGTAATCTCACCCTTCCAGGACTTGGCAAATAAGCCAATTTAATAAATTCCGGTAAATTATTTTCCCAATCTTCAATTCGTTCTGCAACCAAACTCTCCCCTTGCCCGTAAGTCAGAATTGTTTTATGTATAATATAGGGACGCTTGTATTCTTGTACTATTTTTGGAATAATCCCATTTTCAACTATATATTTCATTTCATAAGGAACACCTGGCAACGAAATATAAACAGTATTTTCTTTTTTCATCCACATCCCCGGCGCTGTCCCCACAGCATTATGCAGCACAATACATTTTGAAAGAACCAATGCTTGGTCTTTATTTATTTGCGAAGCAGGACGATTCATCGCTTTTTCAATCAATTCAATAACGTGTTTTTCAACTTCTTCATTTCTAACCAACTGATCTTCAAAATACTCGCAAAAGGTATGTTTGGTAATATCGTCTTTCGTTGGTCCGAGGCCTCCGGTGATTAAAACCAAATCGACTTGGTTTTGTAATTTGGCAAACGTCTCTAAAATGTGATTTTTATTATCGCTTATAGAGATCATTTCATGAATATCAACACCAATTTTATCCAATGATTTTGCAATAAAACCTGAATTGGTGTCTACAATTTGACCAATTAATATCTCGTCTCCAATGGTGATTATTGCTGCTTTCATAAATGAAATTGATAAATAGTATGTTTAAATTTTAGCGTTTTTTAAGTTGAAATCCTTTTTGATTTCCTTAATGGCTTTTTCAATTCGCTCAGAAGCACTTCTATAAAGTTCAATAACTTCCTTCTTTTTTCCCAATGATTTCGCCCAAAGTTCTATTAATATTACTTCATCTAAAGCAATATTCAAACTCAATAAATCCAATGATGGTTTTAATTTATGAGCGTACTCAAAACATTTTTGATGGTTTTTTTCTTCAATGGCTACCTTAATATGATCCAAATCAATTGGAGTGTCCAAAACGAATACTTTCACTATTTGGTGTACAAAATCAGGATCATTATCTGAAATCGCGTATACTTTTGCTAAATTGTAATGTAGTGCCATTATTTTACTTGAATTCGAAACAATTTATTTCCTTCTAAATATCCTTCTAAAACATCGTCTGGACGAACAACAGCAACGCCTTCAGGTGTTCCTGTGAAAATGATATCGCCAATTTTTAGGGTGAAAAATTGTGAAACATAGGCTATCAATTCGTCTATTTTCCACAACATAAAACTAGTATTCCCTTTTTGAACCGTAACTCCGTTATTTGTCATTTCAAAATTAAGATTATCCAACGATTTAAAGTCACTTTTAGAAACAAAATCACCTATCACCGCCGATCCATCAAATGCCTTCGCTTTTTCCCACGGAAGCCCTTTGTCTTTTAGTTTTTGTTGCAAATCTCTCGCGGTGAAATCTATTCCAACGCTAATTTCATCATAATATTTGTGCGCAAATTTAGGCTCAATGTATTTCCCAACTTTGTTAATCTTAACAATAACCTCCAATTCATGGTGAATATCTTCCGAAAATTCTGGTATCACAAACGGATGTTGCTTCAACAAAATCGCCGAATCTGGTTTCATAAAAACTACCGGTTCATCAGGACGTTCATTATTTAATTCTTCAATGTGCTTGGTATAATTCCTACCGATACAAATTATTTTCATTTTATTTGGAGCTTTTTCCCGCTATTCGTTTCAATCCTCGCAAAAAAGCGAGGGATTTCCACTGCTATCGGGGCTATGGTATTTTGTTTAAATAAACTAAATCGTTCCTATTTCGTATTCAATTTTCTTAACTTAATTGCTGTTAGGATTTTCTTCGTATACAATGGAAAATCGGCGTTTTGAATCCAACTGTAATAACCTGGTTCCGCTTCCAAAACAGCATTTACTTTTACACCTTTGTGTTTTCCGAAGTTAAAAACCTCATCGCCGTCTTCATCAAAAGCTATCATTCCAGCAAAATCTGCGTTCTTTTTTCTAGTGGTAAATTCTGATAAAGCTTTCATATCGTTCTCTAAATCGGAATAACGATCCAATTGGGCTTTCAATATCTCGTAAGTCGCCATCGTATCGGCTTCAGCTGAATGGGCATTCACCAAATCTTCACCACAATAAAATTTCAATGCCGCACTCAAAGTTCGTTCTTCCTTTTTATGAAATACCGTTTGAACATCAACAGAAACTCGTCCTTTCATGTCAAAATCAACTCCAGCACGTAACAATTCTTCCGCTAGTAATGGAATGTCAAATCGATCAGAATTGTAACCCGCTAAATCACTGTCCTTAATCATATTATAAATTACCGGAGCCAATTCTTTAAAGGTAGGTTCGTTGGCCACTTTCTCATTTGAAATCCCATGAACTGCCGTCGATTGTGGTGGAATAGGAACCGTCGGATTAACCAACCACGTCTTGCTCTCCTTATTTCCATTAGGGAAAACCTTAAAAATCGCTATTTCAACAATTCTATCTTTAGCCACATCAATACCGGTAGTTTCAAGATCAAAAAAGCAAATCGGTCGGGTTAATTTTAATTCCATTATTTATTGTTTAGAAAACAAATATACTTTTATAAAACAATATAAAAAAACAAAACCCACCTGATTCAACAGATGGGTTTAAAAATAATATTTATTTAAAGAATAATTAAAATTCTCTATTAATGTCAAATGCTTCAAGATAATCGGCAACGCGTTTTACAAAACTTCCGCCAAGTGCTCCGTCCACCACTCGATGATCGTAACTGTGAGACAAGAACATTTTGTTTCGAATTCCGATAAAATCACCTTCTGGAGTTTCAATAACCGCTGGCACTTTACGAATAGCGCCCAATGCTAAAATTCCCACTTGCGGCTGATTGATAATTGGTGTTCCAAAAACACTTCCGAAAGTTCCTACATTCGTAACGGTATAGGTTCCACCTTGCGTATCGTCTGGTTTCAACTTACCTTCTTTAGCACGGTTTCCTATATCGTTAACCGCTTTTGCCATTCCAACTAAATTCAATTGGTCTGCATTTTTAATTACTGGCACAATCAAATTACCGTTGGGCAACGCCGCAGCCATTCCCAAATTGATGTTTTTCTTTTTGATAATATATTCGCCATCCACAGAAATATTCATTCCTGGGAAATCTTTTAACGCTTTGGCAACTGCTTCCATAAAAATTGGAGTAAAAGTCAGCTTCTCTCCTTCTCTCTTTTCAAAAGCATTTTTATTTTTTTCACGCCACTTCCAAATATTGGTTACATCAACTTCAATAAATGACTGCACGTGAGCAGACGTGTTAATAGAAGCCATCATATATCCTGAAATCAGCTTGCGCATTCTATCCATTTCCACAATTTCATCCCCGCCATTTACCGAGATAGTTGTTGGTTGTTGGTTGATGGTTATTGGTTTTGAAACTGGAGCAGCAACATTTGATTTACGGCTTTCCACAAATTTCAATATGTCTTCTTTAGTTACACGACCTTCTTTTCCAGAACCATTTATAGCCTCTAATTCTGCTATAGAGATTCCTTCTTGTTTGGCAATATTTTTAACTAACGGAGAGAAAAATTTGTCTGAACTTGAGAAATTAACTGGTTCAGAAACTGTAGCAACTGCTTTTTCGATAATTTCTTCAACAACTATAACGCTTTCAGGAGCAACTTCTGGAGTTGAAACAACTGGAGTTGCCTCTTGAGATTCAGTTTCAATAATTGCAATAGTTTGTCCTACTTTAACAATGTCGTTTACATTAAAAAGTATTTCAGATAAAACACCAGAAATTTCAGAAGGTATTTCACTATCCACTTTATCGGTAGCAATTTCTAATACCGCTTCATCGATTTCTATTTTATCTCCAACTTTTTTTAACCAATTGGTAATCGTCGCTTCAGCAACGCTTTCTCCCATTTTTGGTAATTTCAATTCAAACTTTGCCATATTCTTAAACTAAAGTTGTTTTTGTGTATTCGTTTTGCAAAATTACTAAATAATATGAATAATTACTGCGCAATATGAAATTTTAATCAATTTTTACAACTATTCCTCTGTCGTTACTATTGTTACTTCCTATCATAAATAGAGTGTTTTTAGGAATAATTTTAAAGGTAAAACCTTGATTTTTATGTGTTTCTAAAAATGAAATAATCGATTTAAATGAAAATGAATTATTATCAATTAGAATCTCAATTTGCTTTTTACTTTTATTTCTATGCGAAAATAAGGTATTTGAATCTAATTTAGTTTCCCAAATTAATTTTTTATTCAATTGTTTTTCCAATTTATTACTCAAATTTTCATCTTCCGAAATCAAAATATAATCATCAACCTCAATAGGTTTTCTATTTCCCTGATTTTTTTTGATTAAAGCAAAAAACAAAGTCCCTATTTTCATGAAAAAATCAAATAACGGAGAACTTTTATAATGTTTCTTATAAAAAAACTGCATTGCTTCTCGGAATCGCTTCATATACAATCCGTCTTTTACAGTGCTTTCTCCTTTATAATGTATAACTGAAGTTTCGTGGAAATAATAATTGTTTTTTCCGCTTTTTAAGGCCATAAAAGACAAATCGATATCGTCAGAATACATAAAACAATTTTCATCAAATCCACCAATTTCATTATACAAATTGCGCTTCATTATCATAAAAGCACCAACAAGAATATCGACTCTACCAGTTTCATTTTCAGATAAATGTTGCGCATAATAACGATTAAAAAGTTTCCAATTTGGAAATAATTTATAAAGACCAAATATTTTGGTTAACGCTACAAATGGTGTTGGAATTCCTCTTTTACTTTCTGGTAAAAAATTACCTGAACCATCAATTAATTTACATCCAACAATTCCAAGGTTTTCTTGCTTTTCAGCAAATGCGAGAATCCTGTTGAATGTGTCTTCAGCAACAACAGTATCGGGATTCAATATACAAATGTAATCACCTTTGGCCTGAGCCACACCAATATTATTGCCTTTTGGAAAACCTAAATTAGAATTGTTTTTAATGAGTTTCACGTTTGGAAAACGAGATTTAATCATTTCGCAACTATCATCAGAAGAATTATTATCAACTACAATAATTTCACTATCAATGTTAGTAAGTGCCTCTTGAACACTTGCAACACATTGCTCCAAAAAGAAGCGAACATTATAATTAAGTATAATAACTGATAATTGCATTTTTAGGTATTAAAGCAACTTAATTAAGTCGGCAGGATTTTTTTGATTGTTCCAAAAAACAAGTAATTCGATTTTTTTATCACTTTCTATAACTTTATAATAAAGTGTTGTTTGTTTTGAGATCATCAAGGAATAAATATTGTCTTTTTCTAAATAAACACCCATTTTGGGATTTTTGGATAATCTTTCTAAATTTTCAACAACCAAATCTTTAAATTTTTGAACTTCTTTGTTGTTCCATTTTAAAAGTATAAAATTAATTTCTTCAATATAAGTATTTAAAGCTACATATTTCCAAATTAAAATAGAGCTCATTTTAAAAAAGGAAACTTTTCTTTAATTCTGAGCATCACTTCCTCGTGAGGAATACCCAATCCTTGCTCTGATTCTTTTAATGCTTTTTCTAATAGTTGAACTAAAATAGGGTGCATTTCTTCTTCATTATCAATTGAAAAATCAGTTGCTTTTTCATAATCAGTTGTTGGCTCTTTGGCTATATCAGAATTTTTTTTGTTTGGATTTTTTTTCGGAGCACTCATATAATTATTATTTATAAACAAATATAGTGAATTTATAAGAAATTAAAAAACACAAAAGACATTTCTAGATTAGCCCCGATAGAAGGGAAAATCCTGCAACATTGCTTGACAAAAGCAATATTGCAGATTGGAATGATAGCGGGAATAAAATTAACTAATGAAAAACTATCGTTTTGCTCCAAATAAAAAGATTGCTTGTTGGCATTCAAAGGCTTACTTTTGCAAAAAAATACACTTGTGAATTATTTATCTGTTGAAAATATCTCTAAATCATTTGGAGAAAAAACACTTTTTGAAAACATATCTTTTGGCATCAATAAAGACCAAAAAATTGCATTCATAGCCAAAAATGGTTCGGGAAAAACGACCATTATGAATATCATTAATGGTTTTGACGAACCGGATACTGGGCAAGTGGTTTTGAGAAAGAGCATTAGAATGGCATTTTTATCTCAAGATAATAAATTGCAGGAAGAATTAACTATTGAAGAGAGCATTTTCGCATCTGATAACGAGAGTTTAAAGGTGATTGAAGCCTATGAAAAAGCACTAGAAAATCCTGAGGATCAAGATTCCTATCAAAAGGCATTTGATGCAATGGACCAACATAATGCTTGGGATTTTGAAACACAATACAAGCAAATATTGTTCAAGTTGAAGTTGGAGGATTTTAAATTGAAAGTTAAAAATCTTTCTGGTGGACAGAAAAAAAGGCTATCATTAGCAATTATATTAATCAATCGCCCTGACTTATTAATTCTTGACGAGCCAACAAATCACTTGGATTTAGAGATGATTGAATGGCTTGAAAGTTATTTTGCTAAAGAAAATATTACGTTGTTTATGGTAACCCACGACCGTTTCTTTTTAGAGCGCGTTTGTAATGAAATCATAGAATTAGACAACGGAAAAATATACCAATACAAAGGAAATTACTCCTATTATTTAGAGAAAAAAGAAGAACGAATTGCTTCTGAAAATTCGAGTATTGATAAGGCGCAGAACCTATTTGTAAAAGAATTAGAATGGATGCGTCGCCAACCAAAAGCGAGAACTACGAAATCGAAATCTCGACAAGATGATTTTTATGTAATTAAGGAGAAAGCGCAAAGTCGAAGAAAGGAAAATGTGGTGGAATTAGAAATTAATATGGAACGCATGGGAAGCAAAATTATAGAGCTTCACAAGATTTCTAAGAAATTCAAAGACCATGTCATTTTAGATAATTTTGATTTTGATTTTCAACGTGGGGAACGCATTGGAATTATTGGTAAAAACGGAACAGGTAAATCGACTTTTTTGAATTTGCTGACCGGTACATTACCTCTAGATAGTGGAAAAGTTGTTGTAGGAGACACCATAAAAATTGGTTATTATACCCAAAGTGGGATCAATCCAAAGCCGGCGCAACGAGTAATTGACGTTATTAAAGAATATGGCGAATACATTCCGTTGACAAAGGGGAAAATTATTTCGGCTTCACAATTGTTGGAACGTTTTTTATTTGACAGCAAAAAGCAATACGATTACGTTGAAAAATTGAGTGGTGGCGAGTTGAAACGTTTGTATTTATGTACGGTTTTAATTCAGAATCCAAACTTTCTAATTCTGGATGAGCCTACAAACGATTTGGACATTGTAACGCTAAATGTTTTAGAGAGTTTCTTGTTGGATTTTCCTGGATGCTTGCTTGTGGTTTCGCACGACCGTTACTTCATGGATAAAATTGTAGATCACTTGTTTGTGTTCAGAGGTCAAGGTGAAATAGAGAATTTTCCCGGAAATTACTCTGATTTTAGAGCTTATGAAGACAGTATTGATGTAGCTCAAAAAGAGATTGCTTCGAACCTCGCAACAACCGCTAAAAACGATTGGAAACAAAATAATCCAACTGGTAATTTAACTTTCAATGAACAGAAAGAATTTCAGAAAATTGAGAGGGACATCAAAGATTTAGAAATTGAAAAAGCCAAAATTGAGCAATTGTTTTCTGACGGAAAAATAGACACCAATGACATTGAGAAAAAGGCAAACGAATTGAAAAATATCATTAATAAAATAGAATCAAAAGAAGAAAGATGGTTCGAACTTTCTAGCAAAATGGAAGGTTAATTTTATTATTTCATGAAGATTCACGAAGAGAAAACACTGTGTTTTTCTAAGCTTTCTTTTTATTTCTTTGTATAATTTTGTTCAAACTTAGTACAACTTAGTGATACAACTTATAATATCATATTTGAAATTTCTCTGGCGCTCCAAAAATGAACATGGGGTTCATTCTCCATTTGTTTTTTTATTGGTTACCAAATGTTTTTATGACAAAACAAACTTGGCTCCTTATTTTTCAAATTTGGAAATAAAGACGAAAAAAGGGAAATTTTTAAACCGATTGTTTCATTATTTCCAGTTTGAAAAAGGGATTTATGTTTCGGAAAATAAAAAAAATGAAATTTCAAAAGTGGATTATATTTATTTTGATTCGACTTATTTGAAAGATCAAAATATTGAATTAGAGTCAATTATTACTTTGGCAAATAATGAAACTTGTATTATTTTCGAAAATCCTCATTATTCCAAAGCAACTGAAATACAATGGAAATCAGTTGTTGCAAGTTCTAAATTTAATGTTACAATTGACACTTATTCATTTGGATTAGCATTTATTCGAAAAGAACAAGTAAAAGAGCATTTCATCATTCGAGTATAAATTTGAAACGTTAAAAAAAGTCTAGTAATTAGTAAATCCATAATTCCTTTTTGTACTTTTAATGCCTAAAATAAAATTACAAAAACTAACATCAATTGAATTCCAAATAAAAATGGCAAAACCACTAATTCAAATCACCAAAATAAAAAGAGATTTCGTTCTAGGAAATGAAATTGTTTATGTTCTAAAAGGAATTGATTTAGAAATAAATAAAGGAGAATATGTTGCTTTAATGGGGCCTTCAGGTTCAGGAAAATCAACATTAATGAATCTATTGGGTTGCTTGGATACGCCAACATCAGGAAGTTATATTTTGAACGGAAAAGATGTAAGTAAAATGCACGATGATGAACTTGCTGAAATTCGTAATAAGGAAATTGGTTTTGTATTTCAAACTTTTAATCTATTGCCAAGAACAACCGCTTTAGACAATGTTGCTTTACCAATGGTTTATGCAGGATATTCAAAATCCGAGCGTATGATTCGAGCGGAAGAAGTTCTGAAACAAGTGGGATTAGCCGATAGAATGGACCACCAACCCAACCAACTTTCAGGAGGACAACGCCAGCGTGTTGCGGTTGCAAGAGCATTGGTGAACAAGCCTTCAATTATTCTTGCAGACGAACCTACGGGAAATTTAGATAGTAAAACTTCGGAAGAAATCATGAAATTATTTGGTGATATTCATAAATTAGGAAATACAGTAATTATTGTAACTCACGAGGAAGAAGTTGCTGCTTATGCGCACCGAGTAATTCGTTTGCGTGACGGTTTAATTGAAAGTGACACCAATAATAAAAACTAAATCGGTAGAATGAAAATTTACACTAAAACAGGAGATACCGGAACAACTGCTCTTTTTGGAGGCACAAGAGTTCCAAAAGACCACATTAGAATAGAAAGTTACGGAACTGTTGACGAATTAAATTCTCATATTGGTTTACTTCGTGATCAAGAAATGGATTCTCATTATAAAGAAGTTTTGATCGAAGTTCAAGATCGATTATTTACTGTTGGAGCAATTTTAGCAACGCCACCAGAAAAAGCAGTTAAAAAAAATGGTGAGTTAAGGTTGAAAAATCTGGGGATTGTTGAAAGTGATATTGAATTTTTAGAAAAAGAAATTGATGCCATGGAAGAATTACTTCCGCCGATGACTCATTTTATTTTACCTGGAGGACATACAACAGTGTCATATTGTCACATTGCTAGATGTGTTTGCCGTCGTGCCGAACGATTAGCAGTGCATTTAGACCATAATGAACCTGTTGATGAAAACGCAATTAAGTACTTAAACCGCCTTTCTGACTACCTTTTTGTGTTGGCACGGAAGTTGAGTTACGACCTAAAAGCTGCTGAAGTTAAATGGATTCCAAGAAAGTAATTTTTAGAAAAAATTCATTTAATTAAAATATTGATAGTCAATTATTTACAATCAGTATTTAGGCGAGATTAACCACGTTCTTAACTATTTTGTAAAATAAATGGAATTTTACTTGACTTTTTAAGTAAAAAAATTATTTTTGCATAAACTAAAAATAAGTAAAAATGTATTGGACATTAGAATTAGCATCTTATTTAAGTGATGCGCCGTGGCCTGCGACCAAAGACGAACTTATTGACTACGCTATTAGAGCTGGTGCGCCACTTGAAGTAGTGGAGAACCTACAATCTATAGAGGATGAAGGAGAGATTTATGAATCAATGGAAGAAATTTGGCCTGATTATCCTACTGACGAAGATTATCTTTGGAACGAGGATGAGTATTAAAAAAATATTAAAACCAATTAAAAGTCTCCAACGAGGCTTTTTTTTTGGTTATTTTGCACACACATTATAAATTGAAATAGAAATCGTATTATGAGTTTCATAAACAGCATATTAAAAGTCTTTGTAGGAGATAAATCACAACAAGATGTAAAGGCATTACAAGGAAATATAAATAAAATAAAATCGTTTGAAAGCGCTTTAGAATCATTATCAAATGATGAATTGAGAGCAAAAACAGCTTATTTTAAAGAGTTGATAAAACAAGCCCGATCTGAAAAAGATGATAAAATTGCTACTCTTCAAGCCGAAGTTGAAACGATTGAAGATATTGACAAAAGAGAAGATTTGTATTTAGAAATCGATGCTTTAGAAAAAGAAGCTTACGAGATTTCTGAAAAAACTTTGAACGATATTCTTCCTGAAGCATTTGCTGTAGTTAAAGAAACTGCAAAACGTTTTAAAGAAAATACTTCTATAAAAGTAACCGCTACCGCAAAAGACAGAGAACTTTCTGCTTCAAAAACTTACATTACATTAGAGGGTGATCATGCTGTTTGGGCCAATTCTTGGAGTGCAGCTGGGAAGCAAATCACTTGGGATATGATTCACTATGATGTTCAGTTAATAGGTGGAATGGTACTTCACGGTGGAAAAGTTGCTGAAATGCAAACTGGTGAAGGAAAAACATTGGTAGCAACCTTACCATTATACCTAAATGCTCTAACTGGAAACGGAGTGCATTTAGTAACTGTAAATGATTATTTGGCAAAAAGAGATAGTACTTGGAAAGCGCCATTATTCGAATTCCACGGATTGACAGTTGATTGTATCGACAACCACCAACCGAATTCTGACGAAAGAAGAAAAGCCTACGAAGCCGATATTACTTATGGAACAAATAACGAATTTGGTTTCGATTATTTGAGAGATAATATGGCGCATTCTCCAGCAGAGTTAGTACAAAGAAAACACAACTTTGCAATTGTAGACGAGGTCGATTCTGTATTAATTGATGATGCAAGAACTCCATTAATTATTTCAGGTCCAGTTCCACAAGGAGACCGACATGAGTTTAACGAATTAAAACCAAAAATTGAAAATTTAGTTAACTTACAAAGACAATTGTCAAATGGTTTTTTAACCGAGGCGAAACGATTAATTAAGGAAGGAAATACCAAAGACGGTGGTTTTAACTTATTACGTGCCTACAGAAGTTTACCTAAAAACAAAGCTTTAATTAAGTTTTTAAGTGAAGAAGGTGTAAAACAATTACTTCAAAAAACTGAAAATCAATATTTACAAGACAATAAAAGAGACATGCATCTTGTGGATGAGGCCTTGTATTTTGTAATTGAAGAAAAAAACAATCAGGTTGAATTATCTGACAATGGAATTCAATTCTTATCAAAAGATACCGATAGTAATTTCTTTATTCTTCCAGATATTGGAACTGAGATTGCAGCTATTGAAAGACAAAATTTAGATAAAGATGCTGAAGGCGAAGCAAAAGAAATGTTGTTTCAAGATTTCAGTATCAAGAGTGAAAGAATTCATACATTAACTCAATTGTTGAAAGCTTATTCTTTATTTGAAAAAGATGTAGAATATGTAATCATGGACAATAAAATCATGATTGTAGATGAGCAAACGGGTCGTATCATGGATGGACGTCGTTATTCTGACGGTTTGCACCAAGCAATTGAAGCTAAGGAAAACGTAAAAATTGAAGCTGCAACGCAAACATTTGCAACAGTTACTTTACAAAATTACTTCAGAATGTACAGTAAGTTAGCCGGTATGACTGGTACTGCTGTAACTGAAGCAGGAGAACTTTGGGAAATTTACAAATTGGATGTAGTTGAAATTCCAACAAATCGTCCAATGGCAAGACACGATAGAGAAGATTTAATATACAAAACTACTCGTGAAAAATTCAATGCTGTTATTGAAGATGTAACTGAATTATCAGCTGCAGGAAGACCAGTATTGATTGGAACAACATCGGTAGAAATATCGGAATTATTGAGCAGAATGTTGAAAATGCGTGGAGTAACTCATAACGTATTGAATGCAAAGATGCACAAGCAAGAAGCTCAAATTGTTGAAGAAGCGGGTAAAGCTGGAGTAGTAACTATTGCTACCAACATGGCTGGTCGTGGAACAGATATTAAATTATCGGCAGAGGTAAAAGCTGCTGGTGGATTAGCGATTATTGGAACGGAGCGTCATGATTCTCGTCGTGTTGACCGTCAGTTAAGAGGTCGTGCTGGTCGTCAAGGAGATCCAGGAAGTTCACAATTTTATGTGTCACTTGAAGACAACTTGATGCGTTTATTTGGTTCAGAGCGTGTTGCTAAAGTTATGGACAGAATGGGATTGAAAGAAGGCGAAGTAATTCAGCATTCTATGATGACCAAGTCAATTGAAAGAGCTCAGAAAAAAGTCGAAGAAAACAATTTTGGTGTTCGTAAGCGTTTATTAGAATATGATGACGTAATGAATGCTCAACGTGAAGTAGTATACAAGCGTCGTCGCCATGCGTTATTTGGGGAGCGTTTGAAATTGGATATTGCCAATATGATGTATGATACTTGCGAATTAATTGTGAATAACAATAAATTGTCAGGTGATTATAAAAATTTCGAGTTTGAATTAATTCGTTATTTCTCCATTACATCACCAGTTTCAGAAAGTGATTTCTTGAAAATGACGGATGTTGAATTGACAGGAAAAACTTACAAAGCTGCTTTGGCCTATTATACCGAAAAAGCTGAAAGAAGTGCAAGAGAAGCTTATCCTATTATCAAAAATGTTTTTGAGGACAAAACGAATCATTTTGAGCGCATTGTAATTCCATTTTCTGACGGAATTAAATCGTTAGAAGTAATTACTGATTTGAAACGTGCTTATGAAACTCAAGGAAAACAATTGGTAGCCGATTTTGAAAAAAATATCACGTTAGCGATTGTTGATGAAGCATGGAAAAAGCACTTGCGTAAAATGGACGAATTGAAACAATCGGTGCAGTTGGCGGTTCATGAGCAAAAAGATCCATTGCTAATTTACAAATTTGAAGCGTTTAATTTGTTTAGCAATATGATTAATGGTGTAAATAAAGAAGTAATTTCATTCTTATTTAAAGGTGATTTACCACAACAAAATGCGCCTAGAATTCAAGAAGCTAAAGAAGTTCGTAAAAAAGAAAATTACAAAATTAGTAAAGAAGAAATTGTAAGTAGTGAGAGTGCCAATCGTGAAGCTGGAGAAACGCAACAACGACAAATAACCGAAACTATAGTTCGTGAAATGCCAAAAATCAACCGAAATGATACTGTAAAAATTCAAGAAGTTGCAACCGGTAAAATCGAAGAAATGAAATTTAAAAAAGCGGAAAGTTTATTGGCTACCGGCCAATGGGTTTTAGTTAATTAATTCAATTAATAGCTATAAAATTTAATGCTCCAACGGCTTAATACTGTTGGAGCATTTTATTTAAATAATAATCGATACCTTTACTTCTAAATAACTAATAAAACAATCATGGCAAAAAGTCAAGACGCTAAAAAAAATACCAAAAAGGAACCTTTGAAAACGGCTAAAGAAAAAAAGGAAGAAAAACGCGAAAAGAAAATCAGTACTAAAAGAGATTAAATAAGTTTCGTTTTATTTTAGATCAATATTTTTATGCCAAATACTGAAACCTATAAATTATTTATTGACAAAGTAAGAGATAGCATTTCCGACGGGACATTTGCAAAATTAACTTTAGCAAAAACGATTGGAAACACTCAATTAATGAATATTTATATCCGAACCAACACGGATGAAATCCAACTTAAATTGGCATTAACTTTCAAATTCCAAACGGGTGAAGAAGTGAAAATTGTAACCATTGAAGAAGGGTTTAACGAACTAATTCCCTATTTAAACAATCCATTTTTGTCGGCAATATTATTTACAACTGATGGCGATATAATGATGAAATTGAACAAGAAAAGAGTGGCAACGATAAGTGAGCAACCTGCAACTTTCAAAAATGCCGATCCGATTTTATTGGAGTATTTATCAAAAAATAGCAACCGATTCACATGTTAAATTAAAGAAATTAAACCGCAAATTCGCAAATTAATTTAAAGTAGATAAAGATATAATAAAATATAATTTGCGAATTTGCGGTTAAAATAATATTATTTTTCTTTGCAAACCTTGCGAAAACTTTGCGCTCTTTGCGGTTAATTCTTACAAATTATCTGGGAAAATCTTACCTGGATTCAAAATTGCTTTAGGATCAAAAATTGCTTTTATTCCTTTCATTAACTTTAAATGAGATTCACTAAAAGCAATATCCATATAGTTTTTTTGTACAAAACCGATTCCGTGTTCGCCGGATAAAGTTCCTTTTAGGGAAACCGTTAACTCAAAAATTTCTCGGATTCCTTTGGTGACTTCAGTGTTCCAATTTTCATCAGACATGTCACCTTTAATGATGTTTACATGTAAATTTCCATCGCCAGCATGACCGTAGCAAACCGATTTAAATCCGTATTTTGCTCCGATTTCCTTGATTCCAAATAGTAATTTTGGTAATTCATATCTTGGAACAACCGTATCTTCTTCCTTATAAATAGAATTTGATTTTACAGCTTCAGCAACGCTACGACGCATTTTCCAAAGTAGGTTTTTTTGTATTTCGGTATCGGCAAATAGCACTTCATCAATATTGAATTGCTCTACTACTTCCATAATTTTTTCGGCTTCTTGAAAAAGAATATCAGGATAATTTCCATCTACTTCAATAAGCAAGTGCGCTTGAACTTGGTCATTCACTTGCACGTTTAAATCAGGGACAAATTTTAAAGTCCAATCAATGGCATCGCGCTCCATAAATTCTAAAGCACTTGGTATGATTCCTGCTCTGAATATAGCAGAAACCGCTTCACACGCTTGGTTTGCGTCATAAAAAGGAACCAACATTAAAACGGTGTGATTCACTTTTGGGATTAATTTCATCACAATTTTGGAGATAATCCCGAGAGTTCCTTCACTACCAACCATTAATTGCGTGAAATTATATCCAGTAGAATTTTTCAATGTGTTTGCACCTGTCCAAATTATATCACCATTGGCAAGAACAACTTCAAGATTTAGAACATAATCTTTGGTAACTCCATATTTTACCGCACGCGCACCACCAGCATTTTCGGCAACGTTCCCTCCTATCCAGCAACTTCCTAAACTACTTGGATCTGGTGGATAAAAAAGGTCTTTTTCGGCAACTGCTTCCCGCAAAACTTGAGTAATAACTGCAGGTTCAACAACAACTTGAAGGTTTTTTTCATCGATGTTAATTATTTTATTGAACCGCTCCATCGACAATCCGATACCTTGATGAACCGATAAAGCGCCACCACTCAAACCCGTTCTTGCTCCAATTGCGGTAACAGGAATTCCATGAAGATTTGCAATTTTCAAAATCTCGGAAACCTCTTGAGTAGTTCCTGGTTTTAAAACTACTGAGGGAGGAAAAACAAAAGCTTCGGTTTCGTCTTTACCGTAATGATTACGTGTTTCTTGATCGGTAAAAACATAAGAATCACCTATGATTTCGTTGAATTTCGATAGTATTTCTGGAGTGATATTCATAAAATAATTTGAATTGTAAATGTAAAAAATATATTAAAAATAAATAGTATTTTTAATCTAAAAAGTGATTTGAATGAGGAACCCTAGCCCCGATGGAAGGGAAAATCCCTCACTTTTTAGTGAGGATTTGGAATGACAGCGGGAAATAGCTCCAAAAAAAATAGTTAAAAAGTAAAATAGTTAACAATTGTTAACAAAATAGATTTCTAATAACCATAATAAATTGTATTTTTACGTTTCAAAATTTAAAATTATAAATGGGTAAAATCATTGCTATTGCCAATCAAAAAGGGGGTGTTGGAAAAACAACTACTACCATTAATTTAGCTGCTTCACTAGGTGTTTTAGAAAAAAAAGTGTTACTGATTGACGCTGATCCTCAGGCGAATTCAAGTTCGGGTTTGGGATTGGATGTTGAAAACGTAACTATTGGAACCTATCAAATTTTGGAGCACAGCAATAAAGCGGAAGAGGCAATTGTAAAAAGTACAGCGCCAAATGTTGATGTGATTCCCGCACATATTGATCTTGTAGCCATCGAAATTGAGTTGGTTGACAAGGAAAATAGAGAATATATGTTGAAACAAGCTTTGGAAAGCATCAAGGAGAATTACGATTATATTTTGATTGATTGTGCGCCATCGTTGGGACTTTTGACTTTAAATGCTTTGACAGCTGCCGATTCGGTTATTATTCCGATTCAGTGTGAATATTTTGCATTAGAAGGATTGGGGAAATTGTTGAATACTATAAAAAGCGTTCAAAAAATTCACAATGCCAGTTTGGATATTGAAGGACTACTTTTAACGATGTTTGATTCTCGATTGCGATTGTCAAATCAGGTTGTTGAGGAAGTTCAAAAGCACTTTCACGATATGGTTTTTGAAACTATCATCCAAAGAAATGTAAAATTAAGTGAAGCTCCGAGTTATGGAGAGAGTATTATAAATTATGACGCAACAAGTAAAGGGGCGAGTAATTATTTGCGATTAGCAGAAGAAATTATTAAGAAAAATAGTAATTAATTTATGGCACAAGCAATAAAAAAACAAGCATTAGGAAGAGGATTGTCGGCATTATTGAAAGATCCAGAAAATGATATAAAATCGGTTTCAGATAAGAATGCAGATAAAGTGGTGGGCAATATTGTCGAGCTAGAAATTGACGCTATTGAGATTAATCCTTTTCAACCAAGAAGTAATTTTAATGAGGAATCGCTTCAAGAATTGGCGACTTCAATTAAGGAATTGGGTGTAATTCAGCCAATTACTGTTCGCAAAACAGACTTTAATAAATACCAATTAATTTCGGGAGAACGAAGATTACGTGCTTCAAAATTGGCCGGATTAAATGTAGTTCCCGCTTATATTCGAATTGCCAATGATAATGAATCGTTGACAATGGCTTTGGTGGAAAACATACAAAGACACGATTTAGATCCGATAGAAATTGCGTTGTCCTACCAAAGATTGATTGATGAAATTCAATTGACGCAAGAGCAAATGAGCGAGCGTGTTGGAAAAAAGCGTTCTACAATTGCAAATTATTTACGTTTATTAAAACTTGATCCGATTATTCAAACAGGAATTCGCGATGGTTTTATTTCTATGGGGCACGGTCGTGCGATAATTAACATTGAAAATCAAGATATTCAAACAAGCATTTACCAAAAAATTGTTAGTCAAAATTTATCTGTAAGAGAAACGGAAGCTTTGGTGAAAAACTACCAAGATAGTTTGAAACCTAAATCATCATCTAAGGCAAAAACAACCAATTTTGTAATTCCTGCTGAAGCAAATAAAGTAATTACCGATTATTTTGGAGCAAAAGTTGAAGTAAAAGTTGCAGGAAATGGAAAAGGAAAAATCTCAATTCCGTTTCATTCTGAAGAAGATTTCAACAGAATTATCAAACTAATAAAAGGATAGTGCAAAAAATCTATTTCATATTTCTTTTGGGATTTTTATTGGGAGCTTTACCCAATTACTCTCAAGAAAAAAAGGTTGCAATTATGGTAGCTAAAGACACTGTGAAATATAAAGAAATAAACCCTTTAACTCCAGCAAAAGCCGCTTTTTATTCGGCGGTTATTCCAGGTTTAGGACAAGCTTTCAATAAAAAATACTGGAAAATTCCTTTGGTTTATGGAGGGATAGGTGCAGGATTGTATTATTACAATATCAACAGTAACAAATTCAACAGTTATCGAGATGCTTACAAAAGACGGTTGGCAGGTTATCGCGATGACAATTATCAATATTTAGATGATTCTCGATTAATTACAGCGCAGCAATTTTATCAAAGGAATAGAGATTTATCGCTGTTTGTAGCAGTTGCTTTTTATGCATTAAATATTATTGATGCCAATATTGATGCGCATTTGATGCAATTTAATGTAAATGACAAATTATCGTTTCAACCTGAAATTTACAGCGATGAAATTACTTACCAACAAAATTTAGGTCTGACTTTAAACTTCCACTTTTAATGAAAATTGCACTTTTAGGTTACGGAAAAATGGGGCAAGTTATTGAGAAAATAGCATTGCAAAGAGGACATGAAATAGTAGTTAGAAAATCTATTGGGGATTCCTTTGACGGATTAGAAAATGCAACTGTAGCAATCGAATTTAGCGCTCCTGATGCAGCTGTTGAAAACATTTCTGCGGCTTTAAATCTTGGCATTCCAGTGATTTCAGGAACTACGGGTTGGTTACACGATTGTGACAAAATGGTTCAACTTTGTAATGAAAAAAACAGTGCATTTATAAGTAGTTCAAATTTTAGTTTAGGGGTAAATATTTTCTTTGAATTGAATGCTTATTTGGCAAAAATCATGTCAAAATTTGAAGATTATAAAGTTGGAATTGAAGAAATTCACCACACTCAAAAATTAGATGCACCAAGTGGAACTGCGATTTCATTGGCTAAAGGTATAATTGAAAATAGCGATTATAACAATTGGACTTTGGAAAATCCAAAATCAGATGACATTTTGATTGAAGCAAAGAGAATAGAAAACGTACCAGGAACGCACACTGTATCTTACAATTCCAATGTTGACTTAATTGAAATTAAACATTTAGCCCACAACAGAGAAGGATTTGCACTTGGTGCGGTAATCGCCGCTGAATGGATTGTTGGCAAACATGGTGTATACACTATGAAAGATGTTTTAGAAATTATATAAGAATTAAGTTAAAAAAATAATAAGAAAAACGAATAAATAAAAAATTAATAAGATTTTTGTCTTTCAATTGAAATCTAAAATCTAAAATCTAAAATATATATGACACTAATTCAATGGTTTGTATTCTTCTTAATTGTTCAAGTAATTCACTTTTTAGGAACTTGGAAATTATATGAAGCAGCAGGGAGAAAAAAATGGGAAGCTGCAATTCCAGTATATAATGCTGTGGTATTGATGAAAATAATTAATCGTTCGCCATGGTGGACTATTTTATTATTTGTTCCTGTTATTAACCTGATAATGTTTCCTGTTGTTTGGGTTGAAACTTTGAGAAGTTTCGGAAAAAACTCAACTTTAGATACTGTTTTAGGGATAGTTACTTTTGGATTTTATATTTATTATTTAAACTACACTCAAAAGTTAGTTTACATTGAAAACAGAAGTTTACAAGCTCCAAACAAAACTGCAGATACAATTGGATCATTACTTTATGCAATTGTAGTTGCAACTTTGGTGCATACTTATGTGATGCAACCTTATACCATTCCAACCTCTTCATTAGAAAAATCATTGTTGGTTGGCGACTTTTTATTTGTGAGTAAATTCCATTATGGAGCAAGAACACCTATGACGCCAATTGCTGCTCCAATGGTTCATGATACTTTACCTCTTTTAAATGTAAAATCATATTTAAAATTTCCACAATTGCCCTATTTCCGATTTTTTGCAATGCAAGAAGTAAATAGAACCGATATTGTGGTATTCAACTGGCCGGCAGATACTTTATATAATATGTATAAAACTGCCGATAAAAGATATGATAAACCAATTGACAAAAAGACTAATTATGTAAAACGTTGTGTTGGTATTCCTGGCGATAGTTTATCTATAAAAGATGGAATTGTCTATGTAAATGGCAAAATTTTACCAATGCCTGAAAGATCAAAACCTCAGTATTCTTACACCGTAATTACCGACGGAACAGGTTTCGACCCTACTTACCTTTCAAAAGATTTGAATATTACTGATGGCGTTTATCAAAGCTCTCAAAACACTTTCTACTTTAGAGCATTAACAGAGGAATCATCAAATAGATTACGTCAAAATCCGATAGTGAAAAGTGTTATCCGTAATGTTTCACATCAGCCAGAAGCAGCGATTTTTCCTTACAATACAAAATGGAATTTAGACAATTTTGGACCTGTTTATATTCCTAAAAAAGGCGCAACAGTTACTTTAAATGCTCAAACTTTGCCATTTTATAAAAAGATAATTGGCGAATATGAAAAGAATGAGTTGAAAGTAAACGGAAATGAAATCAGAATTAATGGAGAAATTGCTACCACTTATACCTTCAAACAAAATTATTATTGGATGATGGGAGACAATCGTCATAATTCACTTGATGCAAGGTATTTTGGATACACCCCTGAAGATCATATTGTTGGGAAACCTGTTTTCATTTGGATGAGTTTAGATCCAAACGCAAAAGGCTTAAATAAAATTCGTTGGGACAGAATGTTTACTACCGTTAGCGGAGATGGACAACCTCAATCTTATTTCAAATTTTTCTTATTTGCTTTAATAGGTTATTTCGGAATTAGTTACTTTGTAAGAAAAAGAAAAGAGAAAAAGAATCAATAAATAACCAAAATGTCCTCTTTATTACTTCCAACTTATTTCCCCTCGATTAGCAATTTTTCGGCTATAGCCAAAGCTGATACTGTGGTTTTTGAAGTAGAAGATAATTTTCAAAAGCAAACGAATCGAAATCGAACCTACATTTACAGTCCGAATGGGATTCAGATGCTGAACATCCCAATTAAACACAGTAAGGAAAAGCATCAAAAAACTAAAGAGGTAAAACTAGAAACGGCATTCGATTGGCAAAAGCAACATTTCAAATCTCTTGAAGCTGCCTACAGAACTTCCCCTTTTTTTGAATATTTCGAAGACACATTGCTTCCTATATTTACAAAAAAACACACTTTCCTAATGGATTTAAATTTTGAAACTATTGATATTGTTTCGAAATGCTTGAATATGAAATTAGAATATGAAAAAACAACTGAGTATTTTCATAAAGTGACCGATAGTTTAGATTTTCGCTATTTAGCAAATGGTAAAAAAGACGTTACCAATTTCACTCCCTACACCCAAGTTTTTGGAGAAAAACATGGCTTTATAAATAATTTAAGTGTCTTGGATTTACTCTTTAATGAAGGGCGTTTTGCAATGGATTATTTAAAAGAACAAACTCTTTAATTAATCCATTTCCAAACGAGTTAAAACTGGACTGTGATCTGAATTTATAAATTCGGGAAAACTCGTGAAATTTTTAACTTTCATCACCTTATCAGCAAAAATATAATCGATTCGAGCTGGATAATATTTGAAATTATAGGTTTGACCAAATCCAGAGCCTGCTTCTTCAAAACAATCATTTAGAGAACCTTTTATACTTCTATATACGTATGAATAAGCGCTATTGTTCATATCGCCACAAATGATAATTGGATACTCACAATTCTTTTTGTGGTTCATCAAAATCTCGGCTTGTTGTTGTTGTTTTTTGAAAGCTTTACTAATTCTGATAATCAACAGTTGAGATTTATCTTGATTGATACCATCAATATTCTCCGATATTTCATTTACATCTGGCGAAATTTTAATGGATTGTAAGTGCATATTGTAAACTCTGATAATGTCTTTCCCTTTCTTAATATCTGCAAAAATAGCGTTATTATTGGAGTTTGGGAAAACCAAATTTCCTTGATCTATTATTGGATATTTTGAAAATATAGCTTGACCAGTTTTGATTTTCTCGCCTTGCATAAAAACATATTGATAAGGATATATTTTCAAATCTAATTTCGCAGCAGTAGAAAACTCTTGAATACAAAGAATGTCAGGATTTTGGTCGTTAATAAAATTCCGAATTTCGGCAGGAACATTGTCATCATTAAGCCATTTAAATAAATTAAACAAACGAACATTATAACTCATTACCACAAAATCTTTATCTGATTTAGGCAAGTCGGTTGAAGCAAATTTGTAGAATTTATTTATAAAGGTTATTCCCAATAATAATACAATTGCAGGTAAAAGTATTTGTCTTTTTACTTGGATTCCCCAATAAATAAAGAAAAGTCCGTTTAGAATTAAAAATAACGGGAGTATTAATGTAAGCGCAGATAAAATCGGGAATAACTTTGGTGCTAAGAAAGGTAAAACATAAGCAACAAAGGTCAATACAGCCAAAACTATATTAACAACAAACATTATTTTATTTATCCAAGAAAGCTTCTTCATTAAAATAAATCCTATTGTTTACCTGCCTTAAACAGAAATTCTTTTTCTTCTGATGACAAACTATCATATCCAGATTGACTGATTTTATCTAATATTTCGTCAATTTGTTGTTGTACTTTATCTTTAGTTACAATTTTAGAAGCTCTCATTTCAACTGGAGCCTTGTAAGTTCTGTGTACTTTTTTAAATGGTTTTGATTTTCTTTTTACAAATATAGATGAAAATGCATCTATTATTAACGTGAACCAATTACAAATATCGGTACCCTTTTTTAATAATCGAATGTAAATATAACCAAAAATGGCACCGCCAATATGTGCCAAATGTCCACCAGTGTTTTCCATCGGCAACTGGAACAGATCTATGACAATTAATACCAAAGCAATGTGCCATAATTTTACATTACCAAAAAGTAATAAACGAATATTCATTAATGGTGAATATGAAACCGTTGCAAATAATAGTGCCATAACGGAGGCAGAAGCTCCAACTAAAGCCGTGTTCACATTTGCTAGAGCAGGGAAAAACATATAACTAAGTAGAAATACAATTCCCGCGAATAGTGAACCCACAAAATACAAACTCAATAATTGCTTTTGGTTGAAAAAAACAAGAAATAATCTACCAGCAAAATTCAGCATAATTAAATTAAACAGAATATGCAAAATAGAAGAATGACAAAATGCATAGGTGAATATCGACCAAGGTTTTAGAAGTAAATCATTGGGATTAGATGATAAACTCACATAATTTAAATAGTTTATATTGACTTTAAAAAGAGGTAAAATTCCAAATACAATACTTGGAACAGCAAAAAAAGCGATGTTCCAAAATAGTAATTTTGTTAGTACATCCCCTATTTTAAATTGCAATTTTAAATCCTCAATTATACTCATTTAATAAAGTATTAATTCCAACGATTGGCATTAAATTGATTTTTTCTCCAATACCAAACCATTAAAAATCCAAATAAAGCGCCACCTACGTGAGCAAAATGGGCAATTCCTCCACCAAAAACTGAAAAACCTGTAACTCCAGAAAACAAATCTAAACCAACAATTACAGGGACAAAATACTTCGCTTTTATTGGAATTGGAATAAACATTAAGGCCAATTCAGCATTTGGAAACATAAATGCAAACGCAACTAAGACGCCGTAAATTGCTCCAGAAGCACCAACTGCAGGAGTTACAAAAGCGGATGTAAAACTTTCAAAATTAGATTTAGAAAGCAATTCTGTCCATCTTGAATCGTATTTCCCCTCTCCCATTATTTTTAATATTTCCTCTTTTGGAATTCCATTTGCAACCAATGTATTCAATCCATCATGGAAAAAATAATAGTTAGAAATTATATGTACCAAAGCTGCGCCTAGCCCACAAGAAATATAGAAAAATAAGAATTTCTTTGCACCCCACATTTGTTCCAAGGCAGAACCAAATGAAAATAAAGCAAACATATTAAAGAAAATATGCATTACATTTCCATGCATGAACATGTGTGTTAATGGCTGCCAATAATTAAAATCTGGGTTTTCTGGGTAATACAATGACAAGTATTTATAGGCAACATCTCCCAGAAATTGGGTTCCTATAAAAAACAATATATTTATGATAATTAATTGCTTAACTACCTCTGTTACATTTCTCATAATGTGAATTTTTTATCAATATCTTCCACACGCATCGTGATGAAAGTTGGTTTTTGAAAAGGCGAAACATTGGGGTCTTTACAAGCAAAAAGCCCATTTACAAGATTTTCTTGTTCTTTTTCTGTTAGATAAGCTCCCGTTTTAACAGCTAAACTCTTCGCCATAGATTTTGCAATACTATCATTTTGACTAAAACTAGAATCGGGAATTCCATCACTTAAATCACTCAATAATTGTTCTAAAACACTTGAAACTTCACTTTCGGTAACATTTACAGGCAAACCCGTAATTACCAAATGATCTTCATTACTTGCATCAAAAACGAAACCTGTATTGACTAATGAAAGTTGCAATTCTGAAATTAATTTCATCTCACTTTTAGAGAAAAATAAATTTAGTGGAAATAATAATTGTTGGCTCGAAGCTTGATGAACCGTCATATTAGTAAGAAATTGCTCGTACAAAACCCTCTGATGAGCGCGATTCTGATCAATAATTACCATCCCTGATTTTATAGGATTTACAATGTACTTTTTATGAATTTGGTACATCTTATTTGTCGCCTGCTCAATTTCATTTTCATTAAATAGTGATCCCGTAACCTCATCACTTTCAAATTCCACATTGCTAATTTCATCCGTATCCTGCTTTAAACCAACATACAAACTCTCCCAATTTGCGGTGTTTTCCGTTTTTCTTGGAGAAGTAAAATGTTTGTTTGGTGTAGCATCCGAAAACGGATTGAAATTGCCATCTATTTGAATTGTAGGCGTTGCTGCCTCTTGATCTTTATAATTATAGGGTGTATCTAGATTTGAATCTCTATCAAAATCTAAAACTGGAGATACATTAAATTGCCCCAAACTGTGTTTAATTGACGATCTTAATATGGCATAAAGCGCATGTTCATCATCAAATTTAATTTCCGTTTTTGTTGGATGAATATTGATATCGATAGTATTCGGAGGAACATTTAGGTATAAATAATAACTCGGCTGGTTGCTGTCTTTAAGCAAACCTTCGTAAGCTGCCATCACTGCATGGTGCAAATATCCGCTTTTAATAAAGCGATCGTTAACAAAGAAAAATTGTTCTCCCCTATTTTTTTTGGCAAATTCTGGCTTACTCACAAATCCCTGAATGGTTACAATTTCAGTTTCTTCATTTACAGGAACGAGTTTTTCATTGGTTTTACCAGAAAAAATATTTACAATTCGTTGTCTAGAATTCGATTGAGGCAAATTAAACAATTCACTACCGTTATGAAAATAAGTAAAATGAATATTTGGGTGTGCCAATGCCACTCTTTGAAATTCATCAATAATATGTCTGTGTTCAACCGTTTCCGATTTCAAAAAATTACGTCGTGCCGGAATATTAAAAAATAAATTCTTTACCGAAAACGAAGTACCTTTTGGCAGAACAGCCACATCTTGTGAAACAAATTTACTTCCTTCTATCACAATGTGAGTCCCTAATTCTTCATGCTCTTGCTTGGTTTTCATTTCTACGTGAGCAATCGCCGCAATAGACGCCAAGGCTTCACCACGAAAACCTTTGGTGTGCAATGAAAATAAATCTTCGGCTTGACGAATTTTAGAAGTGGCATGTCTTTCAAAACACAAACGTGCATCAGTAACGCTCATTCCTTGTCCGTTATCAATAACTTGAACTAGCGATTTTCCAGCGTCTTTAATAATTAATTTAATATCGGTTGCTTTTGCATCAACAGCATTTTCTAGCAATTCTTTGACTACCGAAGCAGGTCTTTGAACAACTTCTCCTGCCGCAATTTGATTGGCAACGTGATCCGGAAGCAATTGAATTATACTCGACATTAATATAAATTGTTGTTTAGGGTTATTCGTGAATGCACAAATTTAACTAATTTCTGTTGGCTTTCATACCAAAATTAAAAAAATAAAACCTCTAAAAAATAGAGGTTTTGTTAAATTGTATAATAAAATTTATTCTATTTATTTTAAAAGGGCTTGCCTTCTTAGATGAGCCATTTTTAAAGCGGCTATCGCGGCTTCGGTTCCTTTATTTCCATGAATTCCTCCACTTCTATCGATAGATTGTTGCTCGTTATTATCGGTCAACAAACAAAAAATTACCGGAACATCATATTTAATATTGAGATCTTTAACTCCTTGTGTTACGCCTTCGCAAACAAATTCGAAGTGCATTGTTTCACCTTTAATTACACAACCAATTACAATGATAGCATCTAATTTCTCCGTTTCTATCATTTTCTTAGCTCCATAAACCAACTCGAAACTTCCAGGAACATCCCAACGAACAATGTTTTCTTTTTGCGCTCCGCAATCTAATAAAGCAACTTCAGCACCAGAATACAACCCTTCAGTTATTGCTGGGTTCCATTCAGAAACAACAATCCCAAACCGAAAATTTTTCGCGCTTGGGATTGTGTTCTTATCGTAATTTGATAAATTTTTATTAGCTGTAGCCATCTTATTTTAGATTTTAGAATCCGAATTCTGAAATCAGAAATCTAAAATTCTTATTGAGATAAACCAATTAAAGCATCAATATTAGCAGCTTCTGGAGTTGCTTCGTATTTTTCTTTAATTTCAGTGAAATATTTTAACGCATCTGCTTTATTGTTTAATCCTAAAGCAGTTTGTCCCGCTTTTAATAGAAAACGAGGGGTTGTAAATTCATTTTTATTGCTTTCAGATGCTTTTACATAAAATTCTAAAGCTTCTTTTGGTTGGTTTTTTTGAGCATGAGCATCTCCAATTGCACCAATTGCAAGTGTACTCAAAACCATATCTTCCGATTTGAATTTTTCTAAGTAAGAAATAGCCTCATCGTATTTACCGGTGTTTAAGTAAGCCATACCAGCATAATAATTAGCTAAGTTTCCAGCATCTGTTCCTTCATATTTAGAAGCGATATCGATGAATCCAAATTTACCTTCCGAACCTTTAAGTGAAAGGTTATATAAAGAATCACTTTTAGTTCCTTCTGTTGCTTTTTGGAAATTTTGTTGTGCCAAAAACATTTCGCTTGCAGCATTTTCTTCTTTAGGTTCTGCAACAAATTTTTGAAACAATACATAACTTACAGTAACAATTGCAATAGCTGCAACAATTCCGAAAATAGCTTTTTGATTTTTTGCTACAAATTCTTCTGTTTTTGAAGCAGTTTGATCTAATGAATTAAATACACCAGCAGTCGTGCTGTCTTTTTCATCAATAGTTATATTTTCAACTGGAGTGTCTTTTTCAACTTTTTCTTTTGGGGTTTTATAGCCTCTTTTATTGTACGTTGCCATTATAATTTAAATTAGTGAGTGGCAAAAATAAAATTTTTATTCAAACTGTCATAAAAAAAATGCGTTTAAATTCAAATAAAAGTAACATTTTATAGATTATGAGATGCTTTTAATCAAAATAGAAAAATATTTAGAATTGAAATTGATAAAAATGTGGATTTATCGATAATTTTCAATAATTTGCACCGGTATAAAAAAAACAAAATTAGAAATTAAAATCTCTCCTATTCTACCCTTTTTACAGAATGTATCTTAAAAAAATTTCTTTATTCAACTATAAAAATTTTTCGGAAGCCAATTTCGATTTTGACAACAAAATAAATTGTTTTGTTGGTAAAAATGGTATTGGTAAAACCAATGTTTTAGACGCTATTTTTCATTTGTCCTACGGCAAAAGTTATTTCAACCCGTTGGCTGTTCAAAATATCAAACATGGTGAAGAGTTTTTCGTAATTGAAGGCGAATTTGAGAAAAAGGAAAGATCAGAAATTGTAATTTGTAGTTTAAAAAAAGGGCAGAAAAAAATTCTAAAACGCAATGGAAAGCAATATGATAAATTTTCAGAACATATTGGATTTATTCCGTTAGTTATAATATCACCTGCCGACAGAGATTTGATTGTGGAAGGCAGTGAAACTAGAAGAAAATTCATTGACACTGTAATTTCTCAATTGGATTCTACCTATTTAAATCAGTTAATTCAATACCAAAAAACACTGAGTCAGCGAAATGCTTTATTGAAATATTTTGCCTTAAATCAGGTTTTTGAAACTGACACTTTATCAATTTACAATCAGCAATTGGATGAATTGGGTAAAATAATTTTTGAAAAAAGAAAAGAATTTTTAGCCGATTTCGTTCCCATTTTCAACAAACACCATCAAACGATTACTGGTTCTGCTGAAACGGTACAATTGGTCTATGAAAGTCAATTGTTTGAGAAAGATTTATTACAATTATTACAGGAAAGCATCAATAAAGATAGGGTTTTGCAATATACAAGTGCTGGAATTCATAAAGACGATTTGTCATTTGAAATTGATCATTATCCCATAAAAAAATTCGGATCACAAGGACAACAAAAATCATTTTTGATCGCTTTGAAATTGGCGCAATTTGAATTTGTAAAAAAGAATTCGGGTGAAAATCCTATTTTGTTATTCGATGATATCTTCGATAAATTAGACGAAACTCGTGTTGGGAAAATAATCGAAATGGTCAATAATTCTGATTTTGGACAGCTTTTCATATCAGATACTCATCCAGAACGAACAGAAGCCATAATAAAATCAACACATCAGAGCTATAAAATATTTAACTTATAATTATTGGAAAAACCATAATTATACATTTTCTTTACTATTATAAAATTACTATTATGAAAAAAGCCTTAATCAATTTACTATTTATAGGATTCTTATTCGCTAGTTGTAACGGACAAACGAATGGTAAATATGAATCAATTGCAGCAGTGAATTTTGCTGAAAAAATTAAAACTACTCCTCAAGCAGCAATTATTGACGTTCGTTCTCCAGAAGAATTTGCCGGTCAGCATATTGATAATGCAATAAACATCGATTGGAACGGAGATAATTTTGATGGAAAAATTGGAAAATACGATAAGTCAAAACCAATTTTCGTTTATTGTATGAGCGGCGGAAGAAGTAAAAAAGCAGCTGAAAAATTAGGTGACTTGGGCTTCACTAAAATTTATGAATTACAAGGTGGAATCATGAAGTGGAATGCTGCAGGGTTGTCTGTTCCAAGTGACAAAATAATTGGAATGTGTAGTCAAGAATACAACGAACTTCTAAATACAGATAAAATTGTACTTATTGATTTTTATGCGGAATGGTGTGCTCCTTGTAAGAAGATGTCGCCGTATTTAATTAAAATGCAAAAAGAAATGGCGGATAAAGTGACCATTGTTAGATTGAACGCTGATGAAAATAAAACGCTTATTTCTCAATTAAAAATTGATGAACTTCCAACCTTATTTATTTACAAAGACAATAAAATTTTATGGAAACATTCGGGTTTTATTAGTGAAGAAGATTTGACAAAAAAATTACAATAAATCATGCTTTCAAATAAATCATTACAATTTCTTGAAGATTTAAATTCCAATAATAATAGAGATTGGTTTTTGGACAATAAAAAGCGTTACGAGGAATATAAAAAAGAATACCAATCCTTAATTCAAAGTTTTTTAGAAATTTTGAAGCCTCAAGATGCTAGTTTGGAACTTTTAGAAGTTAAGAACTGCACGTTTAGAATCAATCGCGATATCCGTTTTTCTAAAAATAAAGATCCTTATAAAACCCACATGGGAATTTGGATGAATACGAACCATGGGAATAACAATGGCCCGGGTTACTACATTCATATTGAAAAAGGAAATTGTTTTTTTGCTGGCGGAATGTATGGTCCTGAAAATGACGATTTAAGAAAAATCCGAAAAGAAATCGCCTTCTTTTATGAAGATTTAGAAGCTATTTTAGGGGATCCAAAATTCAAAAAAGTTTATTCAGGTTTGAATATTACCGAAACCAATTCCTTGAAAAACGGACCTAAAGATTTTGAAAAAGACCATCCGGCAATTGAATTTTTGAAACTTAAAAGTTTCGTTTCTATTCATAAATTTGATGATTCTGAAGTAACAAAACCTACTTTTGTAAAAGATACCTCAGCTAAATTAATTCTTTTGAAACCGCTTTTAGAGTTTTTAAATCGGGGGTTATTTACAGAATAAAATAATTAAAATTAAATTGGTTTAAAGTACCTTTGCTTTATACTTTTAATGTTATAAAATGGAAATTCAAAATCATTTTTCTTTAAGAAACTACAATACTTTTGGCATAGAAGCCAAAGCAAAAGAATTTGTTGCAGTTCATTCGGTTGAGGAACTAGAAACAGTTTTAGCTGAAAATAAATCAAAAAAGAAGTTTATTTTAGGCGGTGGCAGCAACATGCTTTTAACTAAAGATATTGATGCTTTGGTAATCCATATTGATTTAAAAGGAAAAAAAATAGTTGAGGAAAATGACGATTTTGTTTGGGTAGAAAGTCAAGCAGGTGAAAATTGGCATGAATTTGTGATGTGGACTATTGACAATAATTTTGGAGGTCTCGAAAACATGTCGTTGATTCCAGGAAATGTAGGAACTACACCCGTTCAAAATATCGGGGCTTATGGAACAGAGATTAAAGACACCTTTGTTTCTTGTTCAGCAATGAAAATCGATTCAATGGAAATGAAGAGTTTTGGGAATGCAGAATGTCATTTTGGTTACCGTGAAAGCATTTTCAAAAATGAAGTTAAAGACCAATACATCATCACTTCTGTGATTTTCAAACTGACCAAACGCAATCACAAAATAAATATTTCCTATGGTGATATCACTGCAGAATTAGACAAATTAAATATCAAAACCCCTACACTGAAAGACGTAAGTAATGCAGTAATAACGATTCGTCAAAGCAAATTACCCGATCCAAAAGTGCTAGGAAATAGCGGAAGTTTCTTTAAAAATCCAATTGTATTGAAATCTGATTTTGAACCAATTCATAAAAAATTTCCTGAAATGAAATACTATGAAATTTCAGAAACAGAAGTAAAAGTTCCGGCTGGATGGTTAATTGAACAAGCAGGATTTAAAGGAAAACGATTTGGAGATGCTGGAATTCATAAAAATCAAGCTTTAGTGCTTGTAAATTACGGCAATGCAACTGGGCAGGAAATAGTAAATGTTTCTAAAGAAATTCAAGAAACCATTTTTCAAAAATTTGGAATTCACATTGAAGCGGAAGTAAACATTATCTAATTTAAAAATATTCGATTTTTTTTATTTTAAATGCTAAATCGGTGTTTGAAAATCCTATTTGAATTCATACCTTTGCACACATCAAAAAAAGAGGAAAATTAGATATGTTAATCACGTTATTTTACATTTTTATTGTTATTGTTGCGGTGCAACTTTTTTATTATGCCATCGTATTTTCTAAATTTTCTTTTGCAAAAAATCAAAAAATAACTCCAAAAAGAATTCCTATTTCTGTAATCGTTTGCGCTAAAAATGAAGAGGAAAATGTGGTTAAATTCATTCCTTTATTGGCTGAACAAAATTACCCTGATTTTGAAATTATCTTAATTGACGATGCTTCTAGCGATGCTACACTAGATATTTTTGAAGAATTTGAAAAACAATATTCAAATGTAAAGTTGGTAAAAGTGGTCAATAACGAAGCTTTTTGGGGCAACAAAAAATTCGCTTTAACATTGGGAATAAAAGCGGCAACGAAAGACTATTTACTTTTCACAGATGCCGATTGTTATCCAACTTCAAAAAATTGGATCACCTTGATGAGTTCGCAGTTTACATTGCACAAAACCTTTGTTTTGGGTTATGGCGGATATGAAAAAGTGAAAGGTTCCTTCTTAAATAAAATAATACGTTTCGATTCATTACTTAATGCAACTCAATATTTTTCTTGGGCAAAAATCGGTCGTCCTTATATGGGTGTTGGAAGAAATTTAGCTTATAAAAAAGACGAATTTTTTAAAGTGAATGGTTTTATTGATCATATGAAAATTCGATCTGGTGATGACGATTTATTTGTTAATCAGGCGAGTAAAGGCAGTAACACAACATGTTGCTATGCTGCAGATAGTTTTACTTATTGTGAACCAAAAACTAATTATGCCGATTGGAAAGCTTTAAAACAACGTCATGTTGCCACGGCTTCTTTCTACAAACCGTTTGACAGAATTCAACTTTCGGTATTTTTTATATCGCAAATTTTGTTTTTTATTGTTCCAATAGTACTTCTAGCTTTTCAATACCAATTGATAATTGTATTGAGTTTAATCGGTTTTAGATACTTATTTACCTGGATTGTTCTAGGATTTTCAGCAGGAAAGTTGAAGGAAAAAGATGTAATGTATTGGTATCCAATTATTGAGATTGCATTTTTATTCACCCAAATGAATATATTTGTATCCAACAGTTTCTCAAAACCAGTACATTGGAAATAAATAACACCATTGAAAAAGCAAAATTAGGCGATCAAGTTGCCTTCACTTTTCTATTGGATTTTTATTGGAATGAAGTCTACGGATTTATGCTTAAGCGAACCGAAAACGAGACTGACGCTGAAGATATCACCATTGAAACCTTCTCAAAAGCATTTGATAAAATAGCAACTTACAACTCAGAATTCCAATTTAATACTTGGTTAATTGCTATTGCAAAAAATGTCCACATTGATATTTTACGAAAGAAAAAAGCATCGTTTTTTATTGAAATTACCGATGATGAAGATTATCGTGCTTATAATGTAGCTGATTCAACTCCTTCTGCAGAAGATAAATTGATTACCGAACAAAATTTATCTCAATTATTACAATATATTAAAGAATTAAAACCGCATTATCAAGAAGTAATTCAGTTGCGGTATTTTCAAGAATTAAGTTATCAAGAAATTGCAAATCAACTAGATGAGCCATTAAGCAACGTAAAAGTCAAAATTCTTAGAGCTAAAAAATTACTTGCAGAAATTATCCAAACTAAAGGATAAATTTATAATTAAAAATAAACCCATTTTTTTTACAATATCACATTGGCATTTATCGTTATAAGATAAAAGCCAATATTATGATGTAATACTACCTAACCATTAAAACTCAAAATTATGTCTAAAGTTAGTATTTATGAAAACGGGTGGACTAACCTAGTTTTCGAAGGGAAAAATAAAGAATATGGCGCTTATCAATTGAGAAAAAACGATTCTGTAACAACTATTACAGCCTTCTTTTTCGGATTGTTATTTATTATTTCAATTTCTGGAATAGCATTTTTACTAAGTTCATTTAATACAAAAGTAGTCGTTAAGGAAAAACCAATTGTGTATCCTGACATTCATCTTGTGAAATTTGATCATAAAAAAATTGAAGAACCGAAAAAAGCAGTTGCTCCAATTGAAAGAAAAAAACCTGAAATTATTAATTCTAAAAAAGATTTAATAAATCCAACCATTGTAAGATACGAACCTATTGATGATATTAATAAAACAAAAGACGTTGGAAAAACAGCTCCAATTGATACTGGTTCACCAACTGGAACTATCAATACAATTCCTATAAATAATGGAGGTTCAACTGATCCCGATACCACAAAATCTGATGAGCCAGTTTCTACAAATAGGTTAGACAAACTACCAGAATTTCCTGGCGGTATAAATAAGTTTTATTCCTATGTAGGTAACAATTTCGAGAAACCGGAAATTGAAGGTGAGCAAACAATTAGTGTTTATGTGGCTTTCGTTATTGAAGAAGACGGAACGATGTCAAATATCAAAGTGACTCGCGATCCAGGTTTTGGATTAGGAAAAGAAGCGGTACGAGTACTAAAATCATTAAAAACAAAATGGAGTCCAGGAATGGTTGGTGGTCATGCGGTTCGAACTTCCTATTACTTGCCAATAACTGTAAGATTAGAATAATAGGACATTTATATTGATGTTAAAATTTCGGTTTTTGATTAGTAATTTATTAACGAATTACGAGTCAAAAACCGTTTTTTTAATTACTACTTTCCGTATATTTGCACCATAAAATCCCGATTATGGAATCTGTTTTAGAAAATGTACTTCCTACAGGAAAGCCAAAATGGCTAAAAGTAAAATTACCAATTGGTCAAAAATATACCGAACTTCGAGGTTTAGTTGATAAATACAAACTCAACACCATTTGTACTTCAGGTAGTTGCCCAAACATGGGTGAATGTTGGGGTGAAGGAACGGCTACTTTTATGATTCTTGGAAATATTTGTACGCGTTCTTGTGGATTTTGTGGAGTTAAAACTGGTAGACCAGAAACAGTAGATTGGGATGAACCTGAAAAAGTTGCCCGTTCAATAAAAATAATGAATATAAAACATGCTGTTATTACAAGCGTGGACAGAGACGATTTAAAAGATGGTGGATCAATTATTTGGATTGAAACTATAAAAGCGATTCGTAGAATGAATCCTTCAACTACATTAGAAACATTGATTCCTGATTTTCAAGGAATTGAAAGAAATATTGATCGAATTGTTGAGGCCAATCCTGAAGTGGTATCCCATAATATAGAAACTGTTCGTCGTTTAACGCGTGAGGTTCGTATTCAAGCAAAATATGATCGTAGCATGGAAGTTTTAAGATACCTAAAAGAAAAGGGAATCAACAGAACTAAGTCGGGAATTATGCTTGGTTTGGGTGAAACTGAAGAGGAAGTTTTCCAAACATTAAGAGATTTGCGTCAAGCAAATGTTGATGTTGTTACCATCGGACAATACCTGCAACCTAGCAAAAAACACTTGCCTGTAAAGGAATTTATTACTCCGGAGCAATTTGCAAAATACGAACAATTCGGACTAGAATTAGGTTTCCGTCATGTAGAAAGCGGTCCGTTAGTACGTTCTTCTTATAAAGCTCAAAAACATATCCTATAAAATTAAATTTGTTGAATCCATTATTTGTGTAAACGATTCAACAATTAACCGAATAAACAAAATACTTGAAAACAAGAATCGCCATTAATGGGTTTGGGAGAATTGGTAGAAATTTATTTCGCCTATTAATCAATCATCCTGCTATTGAGATCGTTGCAATAAATGATATTGCCGACAATAAAACGATGGCTCATCTAGTGAAATACGATAGTATTCATGGTAAACTTCCTTATGACTGCAGTTTTAATGAAGAAGCTATTATTGTAAATGGAAAATCATACTTCTTTTTTCATGAAAAATCAATTGCCAATTTAGATTGGAAGGCTTTAGATATTGATTTTGTAATAGAATCAACCGGGAAATACAAGACTTTTGATGAAATAAACGCACATATATTGGCTGGAGCCAAAAAAGTAATTTTGACTGCTCCATCTGAAGTTGACACAATTAAAACAGTAGTTTTAGGTGTTAATGAAGCAATATTAAATGGTGATGAAACGATTATTTCTAATGCCAGTTGCACCACTAATAATGCTGCTCCGATGATAAAAATCATTGATGAATTGTGCGGAATTGAACAAGCTTATATTACTACAGTTCACTCGTTTACCACCGATCAAAGTTTGCACGATCAACCGCATAAAGACCTTCGAAGAGCTCGTGGCGCCTCACAATCTATAGTGCCTACAACAACTGGTGCTGCAAAAGCGTTAACGAAAATCTTTCCCAAATTTGAAGGAAAAATTGGAGGTTGTGGAATTCGTGTTCCCGTTCCGGATGGTTCTTTGACCGATATCACTTTCAATGTAAAAAGACAAGTTTCAATTGATGAAATTAACGCTGCTTTTAAAACGGCATCTCAAACTAATTTTAAAGGAATTCTAGATTATACTGAAGATCCAATCGTTTCTGTAGATATTATTGGAAATACCAATTCCTGCATTTTTGACGCTCAATTGACTTCTGTGATAGATAAAATGGTAAAAGTCGTGGGTTGGTATGATAATGAAATTGGCTATTCTTCAAGAATAATCGACTTAATTTTGCTAATAAATTCGAAGAGATAATTTGCTTAAAGCAAATAGTTAATAGTTGATTATTAGCTCTTTAATCAATTCACATAAATAGGGTTCGGCTTGTTCAGCAGCTTTCAATACTTCTTCATGATTCACTTCTTCAATATTGTCTTCGTCACCCATATCGGTAATTACTGAAATGCCAAAACATTCCATATCCATGTGTTTTGCAACAATAACTTCAGGAACTGTTGACATTCCCACGCAATCGGCACCGAGAATTTTCACCATTCTATATTCCGATAAAGTTTCAAATGTTGGTCCTTGCAATCCCATATAAACCCCGTCATGGATTTCAATATTTAATTTTTGAGCAATTTCCTTAACTTTCAAAATCATATTTTTAGAGTAAGGCTCACTCATATTCACGAATCTTGGTCCAAAACGTTCGTCGTTTTTACCACGCAACGGATGCTCCGGCATCATATTTATATGGTCTTTAATAATAACAATTGAACCCACTTTATAATTTGGATTTACACCGCCAGAAGCATTTGATACAACCAATTTTTCAATACCTAAAAATTTCATTACCCTAACCGGAAAAGTAACTTCTTTCATCGAATATCCTTCGTAGAAATGGAATCGGCCTTGCATTGCCATTACTTTTTTGTTACCAATAGTACCAAAAACTAACGCGCTTTTATGACCTTGAACTGTGGATACGGGAAAATTTGGGATTTCAGAATACGGTAAAGTAAATTCTATATGAATATCATCAGTAATACTTCCTAAACCTGATCCTAAAATTATACCATACTCAGGCTCGAAATGGTTTGTTTTCGATTTTATATAATCAACCGATTCTTGTACTAGATTCCACATAATTAGTTATGATTTTATCGAAATTATCTCCTTCAAAAAGAAATTTAGTTTTTATTGGAAGATAATAAAGTTGCTCTTTTGGCAAACTCCCTTTCAATCTCATAAAATCTTTTTCAGTGGTAATGATGATATTATTTTGAGCTTTATTTTTAATCACTAGAAGGTCTTTTTCCGTGAATTGGTGGTGATCGGGAAAAGTCAAACACGCTTCTTTATTACTTTGTAAATGTGCGAAAAAAGTTTGAGGTTTTGCTATTCCTGCCAAAAGTAATTTATCAACATTTAGGATCTCAGAAACAGGTTTTTTTCCATCTTCAGAATACACATATTCGTCAAATTCAATAGTTGAAAAAAACAAAGTTTGATTTGGCAAAATTGCTAATTTGTTTTTTATAACTTCTTGTTCTTGTTTCGATAAATCAGATGGACATTTGGTTACTACAATTACATTTGCTCGTTTTGCTCCACTCCTATTTTCTCTTAAATTTCCTGTAGGTAATTGAAAATCATCAGAATACAATTCATTATATGAAGTCAATAAAATATAAAAACCTGCTTTTACTCTTCGATGTTGGTAGGCATCGTCTAATAAAATCAAATCCGGTTTACTAGAATTAGAAAGTAATTGCTCAATTCCGTTCTTTCGATCGGCGTCAACTGCAACTTGAATATTTGGAAACTTTGTGAAATACTGAAACGGTTCATCTCCAATTATTTCAGCATTCACATTGGCACCAGCCAAAATAAAACCGCTTGATTTTCTTTTATAACCTCTACTTAAAGTTGCAACCTTATATTTATTTGACAAAAGTCGAATTAAAAATTCTATTTGAGGCGTTTTTCCAGTTCCACCAACGCTTAAATTTCCAACCGCAACAATTGGTAAATTGAATGTATACGATTTCAACAAACCATTATCATAACAATAATTTCGAATAGAAGCTATTGCGCTGTAAAGAATTGAAAATGGAAATAGTATTTTTCGAATAAAATTCATAATTATTTATCAGAATAATGACCCATAGCTGAAACTACATCTACAACTACCAAATTCTCATTTACAGAATAAATTAATCTGTCCTTGGAATTGATTTGTCTTGACCAAAAACCAATTAAATTGTCCTTTAACGCTTCTGGTTTTCCAACTCCTGAAAAAGGGGTTTCAGAAAGCTCTTGCATTATTATTGCAATTTTTTTTATACTAGCTTGGTTACCAAATTTAAAATGTTTAGCAATTTGTTTTTTAGCAAGATCTGTTATTTCAACCCTAAACTTCCCCATATATCATTTGGATTTATTTCCGTTCTATGGGAACTTTTATGGGCTTTTAAAATCATTTTTACAAACTTAGGATTGTAAGAACTATCATCAACTTTTATTTTTTTAGAATTAGTTTCGATAATTTCAATCGCTTTTGAATCATTAACTAAAAGATTAGTTATTTCTAAAAAGGCTCTTCCTGCTTTAGTCCGTTCGTTAATTTTTAAAGTTATTGTTGTCATAACGATTGTATTTGAATTACAAATATACAAAAATTTGAACTATAATAATTTGAATAAATAAAGTACTTGCAAACTCATTTTTTCAAAGATGAACAGACCTAAAAAGTTAAATTGTTTTTTCGTTAATTTGTAAAATCAAAAATACAAGTATGTATAAAATTAAAGACATCATTCCCTTACTTGAAGAAATGGCACCTTTGGCTTATGCCGAAGATTTTGACAATGTAGGATTACTAGTTGGAAATCTAGAAACTGAAACCACTGGAATTTTAGTTTGTCACGATGCGTTAGAAAGTGTTATTGACGAGGCAATTGCGAAAAACTGTAACCTAATTGTATGTTTTCATCCTATTTTATTTTCTGGTTTAAAAAAAATAACCGGGAAAAATTACGTAGAAAGAGCTGTGATTAAGGCAATTCAAAATAATATTGCAATTTATGCTGTTCACACTGCTTTAGATAATCATCCGGAAGGGGTGAATAAAATTTTTGGAAATGCATTGGGATTAATAAATACTAAAATCTTAATTCCTAAAGAAAATCACATTAGGAAATTAGTCACCTTCACCGTTCCTGAAAACGTTGAAAAGGTAAGAAATGCTCTTTTTGATGCTGGAGCTGGAACTATTGGAAACTACAAAAATTGCAGTTTTACATCAAAAGGAATGGGAACCTATTTGGGAGACGAAAGTTGCAATCCTGTGATTGGCAATCGATTTGAATTAGTTGAAGCCGATGAAATTAAAATTGAAGTAACATTTGAAAAGCAATTAGAAAGTAAAATATTAAAAACGTTATTTGAGAATCATATTTACGAAGAAGTAGCCTATGAAATAACCACTTTACAAAACAAACATCAAAATATTGGGATGGGATTGATTGGAGAATTAGAAAATCCAATGAATGAAAAGGAATTTTTGTTATTTGTAAAAGAAAAAATGCAATGCGAGGCGATAAGACATTCTGATTTTATTGGTAAACCGATAAAGAAAGTAGCGCTTTTGGGAGGTGCTGGGAGTTTTGCTATTGCAAATGCTATTTCGGCTGGTGCCAATGTGTTTCTAACTGCTGATTTGAAGTACCACCAGTTTTATGAAGCCGAAAAACAAATTATTTTAGCCGATATTGGCCATTTTGAGAGTGAAAGGTATACAAAAAATTATATTGTTGATTATCTTAGAAAAAAAATCCTTAATTTTGCAATTATTTTATCGGAAGAAAATACAAATCCAGTTAAGTACTTATAAATTATTATGGCGAATACAAAAGAACTAAGTGTAGAAGACAAATTAAGAGCATTGTATGATTTGCAATTAATTGACACAAGAATTGACGAAATCAGAAATGTAAGAGGAGAACTTCCTTTAGAAGTTGAAGATTTAGAAGATGAAGTTGCTGGTTTAAGCACTCGTTTGGAAAAACTTAAAAATGATTTGACTGTTATTGAAGATCAAATTAAAGGAAAAAAAATAGCTATTGACGAGCACAATGAGTCAATGAAAAGGTATATTAAACAACAGGAATCTGTTCGTAACAATAGAGAATTTAACTCTTTAACTAAAGAAGTTGAATTTCAAGAGCTTGAAATTCAATTGGCTGAAAAGCAAATTAAAGAAATGAAGGCTACTATTGAACACAAAAAAGAAGTGATCAATCAATCTAAAGAAAAATTAGATACTAAAACGAATCACTTAAAACACAAAAAGACTGAATTACAGGCTATTATGTCTGAAACAGAAAAAGAAGAAACTTTCTTATCTGAAAAATCAGCGGAATACCAAGGACAAATTGAAGAACGTTTATTAGCTGCTTATAACAGAATTAGAACAAGCGTTCGCAATGGATTAGCGGTAGTTTCTATTGAAAGAGGAGCTTCTGCAGGATCGTTCTTCACAATTCCACCACAAACACAAGTAGAAATTGCTTCAAGAAAAAAAATCATTACCGATGAGCATTCAGGAAGGATTTTAGTGGATAGCACGCTTGCTGAAGAAGAAAGAGAAAAAATGGAAAAATTATTTTCTAAATTTTAATCATACAAAGCCACGTTTCTAACGTGGCTTTTTTAATATGAAGAAATTAAAATACCTCCTTCTCGCAAAATCAATTGGATTTTATATCAATGTGCTTAGTTTTGTTTCTCCAAAAAAAGCAGTACTAAAAGCCTATGCTATTTTTAGCAGTCCTAGAAAAGGAAAAATCCAAATAGATGCTATTCCAGATGTTCTAAAAAGCGCAGAAGCAATTGCATTTGATTTTGATGGTAAAATAATTCAAACGTATTTATGGAAAGGAAACGAAACGGTTTTGTTTTTAATTCATGGCTGGGAAAGTAATTCCGCTCGATGGAAAAAAGCCCTTCCGTATATTTTAAAATCAGGATATACAATTGTAGCCATTGATGCGCCTGCCCATGGGTTGTCTAGCGGGAAAGATTTTAATGCTCACAAATACACCGAATTCATTCACCACGTAGCGAAAATGTACAATCCTAAAATATTAATTGGACATTCTATTGGTGGAAAAGCATGTTTGCATTATCAAACTATTCATAAAAATAACAATGTAGAGAAAATTGTTGTTTTGGGAGCACCATCCGATTTCAAAGCAATTTTTGAGAATTACGTCTCCCTTTTGGGATTGAATTCGAAAGTTAATAGCGGATTAATAAATTATTATAAAGAAAATTTCAACCTTAGTAATAAAGAAATTGAAGGATCTTTATTTTCAAATGAAAGCAATATAAAAGGGCTTATTGCTCACGATATTGAGGATAAAGTAGTCGCATTTGCAGAAGCAGAGAAAAATGCAAAAGCTTGGCAAGAAGCTATTTTTATTGAAACAAAAGGCATAGGTCACAGCATGAATGATGAAGAATTATTTGAAAAAATAAGTGCATTTATAATAGAATCTTAAGTGAAATAATTCAATTTCTTTTTGATTATCAAATTACCTACCAATCGATTTTCTAATTAACTTTGCGGCATGGAAGAAAATCTAAAACGACTAAATAAATTTATTGGTGAAACAGGATATTGCTCTCGAAGAGAAGCCGATAAACTAATTGACGAAGGTCGCGTTACCATAAATGGCGTTGTTCCTGAACTGGGAACAAAAGTTTCTCCAACAGACGAAGTTCGAATTGATGGAAAACTAATTCGTGAACAACGTGAAAAACTCGTTTATTTGGCCTTTAATAAACCTGTTGGAATTGAATGCACCACCAACTTAGATGTTCGCGATAATATTGTGGATTACATCAATTATCCAAAGCGAATTTTTCCAATCGGAAGATTAGATAAAGCCAGTGAGGGATTGATTTTTATGACCAATGATGGTGATATTGTCAACAAAATACTTCGCGCTCGCAACAATCATGAAAAAGAATATACGGTAACTGTCAACAAACCAATAACTGCCGATTTCATTAAAAAAATGGGAAATGGTGTTCCAATTTTGGATACCGTTACCAGAAAATGCAAAGTCGAACAAATAAGTCAATTTATTTTTAAAATTGTTTTGACTCAAGGTTTGAATCGCCAAATTCGCAGAATGTCGGAATATTTAGGTTATGAAGTCGTGGCTTTAAAACGTATTCGAATTATCAATATCTCTTTGGATGTACCTTTAGGAAGATACCGCGATTTAACTGATGCTGAGATTTTGGAATTAAACCAACTTATTGAACCTTCAAGTAAAACCGAAGAAGCGAGTTTGCCAAAAATAGAACCCGTAAAACGAAGAACAGAATTTATAAAAAGAGACGATCCGAGATATAAAAAACGAGGAGATTATTAAAAAAAAAGCCTTAAACATAATTTAAGGCTTTTTTTATTATTTCTTTGCTAACTTTCGTTGCTCTCTTGCTAGTAGTGTGTTTTTTAGCAACATCGCAATGGTCATCGGACCTACTCCACCTGGAACAGGAGTAATAAAAGACGCTTTTTTGCTTACGTTTAAAAAATCGACATCTCCAGTAATCACATATCCTTTTTCGTTCGATTCGTCATTTACCCTAGTGATTCCAACATCAATTACAACAGCTCCGTCTTTCACCATTTCTGCCTTTAGGTAATTTGGAACTCCTAATGCGGTGATGATAATATCAGCTTGGGTGGTAATCTGAGCGATGTTTTTAGTATAACTATGTGTTAAAGTCACCGTTGAATTTCCTGGAAATCCTTTTCTTCCCATCAAAATACTCATCGGGCGACCTACAATGTGACTACGGCCAATAACAACGGTATGCTTTCCTTTTGTTTCAACGTTGTAACGCTCTAATAATTCAAGGATTCCAAATGGAGTTGCAGGGATAAATGTAGTCATATCCAAAGCCATTTTACCAAAATTCTCTGGGTGGAAACCGTCAACGTCTTTACTAGGATCAACAGCCATAAGGACTTTTTGAGTATCAATTTGATCTGGCAATGGCAACTGAACTATAAATCCATCGATATTATCGTCTTCGTTTAACTCTTTAATTTTTTTAAGTAATTCTGTTTCAGATGTCGTACTTGGCATGTTGATCAAAGTAGATTCAAAGCCTACTCTTTCGCAAGCTCTCACTTTGCTTCCAACATAGGTTAAACTGGCACCATCATTTCCAACAATAATTGCCGCTAAATGCGGGACTTTCTCGTTGTTGTTTTTCATCTTTTGAACCTCAGCCGTGATTTCAACTTTGATGTCCTCAGAAACTTTTTTTCCGTCTAGTAGTTGCATTGTTGTTGTGTATTGTGTTTAAAGTTTAAAGTTCTTAACAGAACGGAAAATTCAAACTTAAACGGTTGTTTGTTTTTATTGTTATTGTTTTTGCAATTGTTATTGAAATTGAAATTGTTGTTGCTTTTATTGAATTTCAAATTATTATTCTATCTCATTCCTGGCATTCCCGGCATTCCACCTTTCATTCCACCCATCATCTTCATCATGTTTTTACCTCCTGGGCCTTGCATCATTTTCATCATTTTACTCATTTGCTCAAACTGCTTCATCAATTGATTTACCTGCTCGATTTTAGTTCCCGATCCTTTTGCAATTCTCGTTTTCCTTTTCATATCAATAATTGCAGGCTTTGATCTCTCTGTTGGTGTCATTGAATGAATGATTGCCTCAATATGTTTGAATGCATCGTCTTCAATTTCAACATCTTTCATGGCTTTTGAAGCACCCGGAATCATTCCAACCAAGTCTTTCATGTTACCCATTTTTTTAACTTGTTGGATTTGGGTCAAGAAATCATCGAACCCAAATTCGTTTTTAGCAATTTTCTTTTGGATTTTACGAGCTTCCTCTTCGTCATATTGTTCTTGTGCTCTTTCAACCAATGAAACTACGTCTCCCATACCTAGGATTCGTTCCGCCATACGCTCTGGATAGAAAACATCAATTGCTTCCATCTTTTCACCAGTACCCAAAAACTTAATTGGTTTATTAACTACTGATTTAATAGAAAGCGCTGCTCCACCACGAGTATCTCCATCTAATTTTGTAAGGATTACCCCATCAAAATTTAAAATATCATTGAAGGCTTTTGCCGTATTAACAGCATCTTGACCTGTCATTGAATCCACAACAAATAACGTTTCTTGAGGTTGGATTGCTTTATGAACACGCGCAATCTCATCCATCATTTCAGCATCTACAGCAAGACGACCGGCGGTATCTACAATTACAACATTGAATCCTTTTTCTTTAGCATATTTAACCGCATTTTGAGCAATTTCAACTGGATTGTTATTTCCTAATTCGGAATATACTTCTACACCAATTTGAGATCCAACAACGTGCAACTGATTGATTGCTGCTGGACGATACACATCACAAGCTACTAAAAGTGGGTTTTTGGCTTTTTTTGTTTTAAGGAAATTAGCTAATTTTCCTGAGAAGGTAGTTTTCCCAGATCCTTGTAATCCCGACATAAGAATTACGGTTGGATTTCCTGAAAGGTTAACTCCAGAAACTTCCCCACCCATTAATTCTGTTAATTCGTCTTTAACTAATTTTACTAAAAGTTGACCTGGTTGTAATGTAGTCAATACATTTTGACCAATGGCTTTATCCTTTACTCTTGTAGTAAAATCTTTAGCAATTTTGAAGTTAACATCGGCGTCTAAAAGTGCGCGGCGAACTTCTTTTAATGTTTCTGCAACATTAATTTCTGTAATTTTGCCGTGTCCTTTTAGGATATGAAAGGCTTTGTCTAATTTATCACTTAAATTATCAAACATGATTTTAAATTTTATTGAATTGCAAAGATAAGATAAAGTTGGAAAGTGGCAAAGTGACAAAGAGTCAAAGTTCTAGTTTTTAACCTTAGCTAGATTCGGAATAAATTAATATTTGGTTAATAGCTATTAATTCGATTTATTTGTATAAAATAACTAAAAAAATACATATATGAAAAATCAATTATTAGTATTTAGCTTTCTATTAGCAAGTTTATCTTGTTTTTCTCAATCACCGTTAAGTATCGAAAAAGACTTTTGGGCCGGGACTGCAATCCATCAAAATGGTAAAAAAATTTCCATTGAAGAAGCTAAAAAGTTAGTTAACAATTCAGAAATTGAAGCTAAATTAAATTCTGCACAAACAAATAGATTAATTGGAGGCATAGTTTCTAATGTTGGTGCTTTTACTTTTGGATATACTTTAGGACTTTCTATTAGTAATAACCCTCAGATTAAACCCAATTGGACCGTTGGAGGTATTGGAGCAGCAGGGATGATTATTGGATTAATTTTTCAAGGAAATGGAAATAAGCAAATGAAAGAAGCTGTTGATTCTTACAACGAAAGTATTTCAAAAAGTACTGGTTCTATTGACCCTGAGTTCTCAGTAACTTCATCGGAAAATGGAATTGGTATTGCCATCCGATTTTAATAACTACATTCTCTCCGGAACTTGAATACCTAAAAGTTGAAAGGCCGATGCAATAGTGTCGGCCACTTTTTTTGATAATTGAACACGGAAAACTTTTTCTACACTATCATTAGACCCTAAAATAGGCACCGCTTGATAGAACGAATTGTACTCACGAACCAAATCGTAAGTATAATTTGCAATTAACGCAGGACTGTGGTTTTGTGCCGAATTTTGAATTACTTCAGGATACAATTCCAATTGTTTAACCAATTCTTTTTCCTTTTCATGCAACGCTTTGATAGTTGTTTTTTCGGTGAAATCGAAGTTGGCTTTGCGAATAATCGATTGGATTCTCGCATAAGTATATTGTATAAAAGGTCCTGTATTTCCTGCAAAATCTACTGATTCTTCAGGGTCAAATAAAATTCTTTTCTTAGGATCGACTTTCAAAATATAGTATTTCAAGGCGCCCATTCCAATCGTGTTGTACAACTTGGCTTTTTCAGCATCTGAATAGCCTTCTAGTTTTCCTAATTCTTCAGAAATTTTTTGGGCAGTTTCTGTCATTTCATTCATCAAATCATCAGCATCGACAACGGTTCCTTCACGGCTTTTCATTTTTCCAGAAGGTAAATCTACCATTCCGTACGACAAGTGAAACAAGTTTTTAGACCATTCAAAACCTAATTTTTTCAAGATTAAAAACAAGACTTTAAAATGATAATCTTGCTCGTTTCCAACGGTGTAAACCATACCGCCAACGTCTGGAAAGTCCTTAACACGCTGAATTGCTGTTCCTATATCTTGCGTCATGTAAACAGCGGTTCCGTCTGAACGAAGTACGATTTTTCTGTCCAAACCATCAGGAGTTAAATCAATCCAAACCGAACCATCAGGATCTTTTTCGAAAATCCCTTTTTCCAAACCAATTTGAACTACGTCTTTTCCTAATAAATAGGTATTACTTTCATAATAATAACTATCAAAATCAACTCCTAGATTAGTGTAAGTTGTACCAAATCCGTCATAAACCCAATGGTTCATTGTTTTCCAAAGTGACATCACTTCAGCATCTCCAGCTTCCCATTTTAATAGCATTTCTTGTGCTTCAAGGATAATTGGCGCTTGCTTTTTTGCTTCTTCTTCTGATTTTCCTTCGCTCATTAATTGAGTAATTTCTTCTTTGTAAGCTTTATCAAAAGCCACATAAAAATTACCAACTAATTTATCTCCTTTTAATCCAGAAGTTTCAGGAGTTTGACCGTTTCCAAATTTTTGCCAAGCCAACATCGACTTACAAATGTGAATTCCACGGTCGTTGATGATTTGTGTTTTATATACTTTTTTTCCAGAAGCTTTAAGTATTTCAGCAACAGAATATCCTAATAAATTATTTCTAACGTGACCTAAATGCAAAGGTTTGTTGGTATTTGGTGAAGAATATTCAACCATAATCGCGGGTTCATTTGCATTAGCAGAAACAAATCCGAATTGCGAATTGTCTTTGATATCATTGAAAAAATCAAGGTAATGTTGATCTGAAATTACGATATTTAAAAACCCAGAAACAACATTAAAATTAGAAACCTCAGCTACATTTTCAACTAAATAAACTCCTATTTTATTTCCGAGTTCTACAGGATTGCTCTTAATCACTTTCAATAAGGGAAAAATAACCATGGTGATATCTCCTTCAAATTCTTTCCTAGTCGACTGAAATTCTACTTTGTCAATAGTTACATCAAAAAGCGATTGGATTGCTTTTTCGATTGGTGCTGATAGAATTTGAGATAGTGTCATTTTGTTCTTATTTTAAGATGCCAAAGATAGTTATTCTGTATGAATTTGAAAATGGTATTTTTTTGAGATTGCAATATCGAAAATCAATGTCAATTGAGCGAAATTTCAGCCACGGATTTCAGTGATTTCAGTGATTTTTTTTCGATAATCATTTTAATCCCTTGAATCTGTGGCAAATATTTGATAAGTGATAAATGAGCTCTAAAAAAGCATTTTTAGTACAAATTCTTAGATTTTTTTATAACAAAAAATGATACTCTTTATAGAAAAATGAGTTTATTCGATAGTATTCAATTTACTATTTTTTCGGCTATAGCCAAAGTAAATTACCAAACCAATTAATAACCAAATGGTGAAATAAATCCAATTCCAAACGCTTAATTCTGCCATCATATACAAACACGAAATTAAACCTAATAATGGAATTAATGATAAATTTTGTCGGTAAGCCCAAACAGCTAATCCTAATAATGAAATTAGGAAAATCCACATTGGAATTTTGTGTTTGAATAAGCTAAAACCAGTTTCGTATTTTTGAGAATCACTTATTGGAAGCGCACTTACAACCAATTGATATTGTGCTTCTTTTTCAGTATATTTACTCAAAATCACTTCTAAATCGGGAGTTGAAGTCGTCGCATTATTAGCATCAAATGAAGTTAAATAATTATAAACTTGCTTTGATTGTTCTGGAGATAAAGAAGTTACAATGTCCTCTGGAGCATATATTTTCTTTTCATTGGTAATAAAATCAAGTGTGCTTTTTTGATTGTATTGAAATGCATAAAACATTCCCGCTATGATTAAAACAGGAACAATGTATTTCGAATTTACATAGGGAGTTTTGAATTTCCCACGAGGAATATCCGTTTTATTTTGCAATACCAATACTCCCGCGCAAACCAATACAAAGGCAAATAATGTTCCTATACTGCATAAATCGGTTACCATTGTAAGGTTCAAAAATAAAGCCGGAATTGCTACTACAAAACCAGTAACCACAGTTGCATAAGATGGCGTTTTAAATTTTGGATGCACTCTCGAGAATTTTTTTGGCAACAAACCATCGCGGCTCATGCTCATCCAAATTCTAGGTTGTCCCATTTGGAATACCAATAAAACGCTTGCCATGGCAATAACTGCAGAAACTCCAATTATAGCCGACATCATTTTTAAATCTAATTTTTCAAATACAAATAATAATGGATCTCCCACATTCAATTCTGAGTAAGAAACCATTCCGGTGAGCACCAAGGCAATTGCGATATATAAAATAGTACATATTATGATGGCCCACATCATTCCACGAGGCAAATCACGTTGCGGATTTTCGCACTCTTCGGCGGTGGTTGAAATGGCGTCAAAACCAATATAAGCAAAGAAAACTGCTGAAACTCCTTTCAAAATTCCTCCAACTCCATTTGGTGCAAAAGGACTCCAATTATCTATATCTACATAAAAAACACCAACGGCAATCACCAGTAAAATGATACATAATTTCACTAAAACCATCGCATTACTTGCATTTCGAGATTCCTTCATTCCACGATAAACCAATCCGGTAATGAAGATAATTATTCCAAGTGCAGGTAAATCGGCAACTATGTGAAACCCTCCAATGACTGGCGAAGTGGTCCAAGCGGTGTAAGCATTTTGTAACGAAGAACTTAAATTCTCAAACGATTTACCGTTTTGCATTAATGCGGTCGCGTCTTTAAATCCGTTGGACGCCGTTAAATAATCCATTTGAACCCAATCGGCTAAAACCTGTAAATTCCAATGGTATTTATGATTTAAATTGACAATAATATTGTTCATCAAACTCGTAAAGTAATCGCTCCAAGAAATGGCAACAGTTATATTACCAATTGCGTATTCCATAATTAAAGCCCAACCGATAATCCAGGCAATTAATTCTCCAAAAGCGACATACGAATACGTGTAGGCACTTCCTGAAACAGGCACCATGGAAGCAAATTCTGCGTAAGCAAATGCGGCAAAACTACAAGCTACAGCGGTAAATAAAAACAAGAATATTACTGCTGGACCTCCATCAAAACTAGCTTTTCCGATGGTACTGAAAATTCCAGCTCCAATAATTGCTGCAATTCCAAAAGCGGCTAAATCTCTAGTTTTAAGGTGTTTTCCTAATGAATTATGACCATCGGCTTCATTTTTAGCGACTTGTTTAAGTATATCTTGAACTGTTTTTTTTCGAAATAAATTGGAGAAATTCATAGAATATTTAATGTTTTATAAATCTAAAAGTAAAAACAAATATAGTATAAATTTACCTTTGTTTTCATAAATTAAATTAAATACAGACTATAGATAATATCTATTAAAAAATAAATTAAAACCATAAAATAGCTATAGTAAAATCAAAGTGATAAATTATATTTGTATCATAAATACATTAAAAATAAATTAGTTTTAACTAAAGAAATATGGAAAATTCAAACGACATTGGAAAATGCCCATTTCATCAAAATACTGCGATGAATGCTACAACCACAAAACAAGATTGGTGGCCAAAATCTCTAAATTTAGACATTTTACACCAGCATGACAAAAAAACTAATCCTTTAGGAGAAAATTTCAATTATGCTGAAGAGTTTAAAAAGTTGGATCTTACGGCTGTAAAAAACGATTTAAAAGCTTTAATGACCGATAGTCAAGATTGGTGGCCAGCAGATTGGGGTCATTATGGTGGATTAATGATCAGATTGGCATGGCACTCAGCTGGAACTTATAGAATTGCAGACGGACGTGGTGGATCTGGAACTGGAAACATCCGTTTTGCTCCATTAAATAGTTGGCCAGACAATGGAAATTTAGACAAAGCGAGAAGACTTTTATGGCCAATAAAAAAGAAATACGGAAACCAACTTTCATGGGCCGATTTAATGATTTTGGCAGGAAACATGGCTTATGAATCTATGGGATTAAAAGTATATGGTTTTGCTGGAGGTCGTGAAGATATTTGGCATCCTGAAAAAGATATTTATTGGGGTTCTGAAAAAGAATGGTTGGCTACAACTGGAAGCGAGGGAACTCGTTATTCTGGAGAAAGAGATTTGGAAAACCCTTTAGCTGCTGTAATGATGGGATTAATTTATGTAAATCCTGAAGGAGTTGATGGGAAACCAGATCCTTTAAAAACAGCTCATGATGTTCGTGTTACTTTCCAAAGAATGGCAATGAACGATGAAGAAACAGTAGCTTTAACTGCTGGAGGACACACTGTAGGAAAAGCGCATGGAAATGGAGATGCAGGAGCATTAGGCCCAGAACCAGAAGCGGGACCAATTGAAAATCAAGGTTTTGGTTGGATGAATCCTAAAAACAACGGAAACGGAGCTGACGCAATCACTAGTGGATTGGAAGGAGCTTGGACAACAAATCCAACGCGTTGGGACAATGAATATTTCGATATATTATTGAATCACGATTGGGAATTGAAGAAAAGTCCAGCTGGAGCTTGGCAGTGGGAACCTATCAATATTAAAGACGAAGACAAAACGATTGACGCTCACAATCCTTCGAAAAAGAACAATCCAATAATGACAGATGCCGATATGGCAATGAAAATGGATCCTGCTTACAGAGTAATTTCAGAACGTTTTCATAAAGATCCTGCTTATTTCTCGGAAGTATTTGCAAGAGCTTGGTTCAAATTGACTCACAGAGATTTAGGTCCAAAAAATCGATATTTAGGTGCTGATGTTCCTTCAGAAGATTTAATTTGGCAAGATCCTATTCCTGCGGTAAACTATACTTTAACAGATAAAGAAATTGAGGATACAAAAGCAATTTTATTAAAAAGCGGATTAACAAGAGCAGAATTAATCAATACGGCTTGGGATAGCGCAAGAACTTTTAGAGGATCTGATTTTAGAGGTGGTGCAAATGGATCTAGAATTAGATTAGAACCACAAAAAAATTGGCATGCAAATGAGCCAGCAAGATTAGAAAAAGTACTAAATAAATTAGCTGAAATTCAAGCTAGTTTAAGCACAAAAATTAGTATTGCTGATTTAATTGTTTTAGGAGGTGCTGCAGCAATTGAAATGGCGGCAAAAGAAGGTGGATTTGATGTGAAAGTTCCTTTCCATGCTGGACGTGGTGATGCAACTCAAGAAATGACCGACGTAGAATCAATGGAGGTTTTAGAACCTTTAAGTGATGCTTTCAGAAATTATGTGAAATCCAAATATATTGTTCAACCAGAAGAATTAATGTTGGATAAAGCACAATTACTTGGACTTACAGCTGCTGAAATGACAGTATTAATTGGTGGTATGCGTGTGCTTGGAACCAATTTTGACGGAACCAAACATGGTGTTTTCACTAATAATGAAGGGGTGTTAAGCAATGATTTCTTTGTTAATTTAACAGATATGAAATACAGCTGGAAACCAGTTGGAGACAATTTATATAACATAGTAGATAGAAAATCGGGTGCAACTAAATGGACCGCAACAAGAGTTGATTTAGTATTTGGATCGAATTCTATTTTGAGAGCTTATGCAGAAATTTATGCTCAAGACGATAATAAAAATAAGTTCGTTAACGATTTCATCAAAACATGGTGCAAAGTAATGAATTCAGATCGTTTTGATTTAAAGTAATTCGATGTTATTTCAAATGAAAAAACCACGCGTAAAGCGTGGTTTTTTATTAATTTATTTAATCGAAAGTCATAATGTTGATGGTGTGAGATTTTTTGCCACAGATAAACACGGATTGAACGGACTTCCAAATAACCAAATAACCGATTAAAACAACTCAAATTTCTATTCCTTGCGCACCTTACGAAAAACCTTTGCGGTCTTTCCAGTTAAATGAAAAATACTATATTTGAATTTCCAAAAACTCTCTTATGAAATTCATTTACGTATTATTAATTGTCTTTTTTTCAACATTTATTTGGTCAATAATTGAACCCAAAGAAGGTTTTACTTGCTTCTTAGAAATCGTTCCAGCCCTAATAGGATTAGTAGTTTTAGCGTTGACTTTCAATAAATTTAGGTTTACCAATTTTACCTACACGATGATTTTACTTCATTGCATTGTTTTATTCGTTGGAGGGCATTATACGTATGCAGAAGTGCCGTTATTTGATTACATAAGAGAGGTTTTTCATCAAACCCGAAACAACTATGATAAAGTGGGGCATTTCATGCAAGGCTTTGTTCCAGCATTAATTATCAGGGAATTATTTATTCGTAAAATGGTTGTAAGTAACAAGAGTTTCTTCAACTTTATAATCGTTTCCATTTGCTTGGCAATAAGTGCGGCTTACGAATGGATTGAATGGGGAGTTTCAATTTCTACCGGTGATAAAGGCGATTCTTTTTTAGGTACCCAAGGAGATATTTGGGACACCCAATCTGATATGCTTTTTGCTACAATTGGAGCTGTTTTAGCACTGGTTTTGTTTTCTAAAATTCAGGACAAGCAAATAGTATAATTTTTTTATCACAAAAGTCAAGAAATTAATCGCAAGGATCGAAAAGGTTTACGCAAAGTTCGCTAGGGATTTGTCTATTATCTTTTTGTCTATTCTCTTTCTTCTTATCTCTATTTATTTATAAATCAGTATCTTAGATTTATTATTATGGCAATAAAATTTTAGCACGATTATTGTATTAAAGAAAACAATATCTTTAATGAATAATTATACCTAAATATGAAAACCAAATTTATAGCGCTATTTATTTTGATAGCAATCAGTTTAACCTCTTGTGTAAGTACAAAATCGACTTTGAAAAATGTTAATGACAATGCTCCTATTCCGCAATTAACGGCTTCGAATACATTTGTAATAACAGAATTTAGCCAAGACCCAAAATACGGTTATAACCCAGATTATCCCATCAATGTGTTTTACCGAAATACGAAAGATATAAACATCAATCAAGAACGATTTTTAAATGCACTTTCTGGTCCGAATGGCGAAAAAGTATTCTTTAAAAAATTAGAAATCTGTTGCCCCTTCCCTACCAAAAACTGTGAAATGGGCGGCGGCTTCCTAGACCAATATGAAATTACTTGGGTTGGTTTGAAACAGCCAAAAAAGCTATACCTAAATTGTTATGAAAAAGGCGATTTAATGGTTCCGGTTGGGTTTGGATTGGTGAAGTAACGAGGATGAATAGAAAATAGATAATTGACTAATAGATAATAGACAAAAAGATAATAGATTAATAGATAATAGACAGGTAAGATAAAAAAAATAGGAAGGGTTAAAGTTGAAAAGCAGCAAATGATCCACTAATTTATTATTTTTTTAATTATTGTTTTTGATATTGAAATTGATTTTGATATTGTAATTGATATTGTAATTGATATTGATATTGTAAATCATCTCTCCCTCTATTATCTACCCGTCTTTAATCTATTCTCTCACATTTCATCCTTAATTCAAAATTCTACTTATATTTGCACTATCAAAAATAACGCTATGAACATACATACAATACCTCAAATAAAACATTCAAATAGTGGTAACTTCTTTTTATTGGCAGGGCCTTGCGCGATTGAAGGAGAAGAAATGGCGATGAGAATTGCTGAAAAATTAGTTGGAATTACCGATAAATTAGAAATCCCATTCGTATTTAAAGGTTCATTCAAAAAAGCAAACCGCTCTAGAATTGATAGTTTTTCAGGTATTGGAGATGAAAAAGCATTACAAATTTTACGCAAAGTTTCTGAAACTTTTGGTATTCCAACCGTTACCGATATTCATACCAATGAAGATGCTTACAAAGCAGCTCAATATGTTGATGTATTGCAAATCCCAGCTTTTTTAGTTCGTCAAACCGATTTAGTAGTGGCTGCAGCCAAAACTGGAAAGGTCGTTAATTTGAAAAAAGGTCAATTCATGAGTCCGGAGAGCATGAAACATGCCGTTCAAAAAGTATTGGATTGCCACAACCAAAACGTAATGGTTACCGATAGAGGAACAATGTTTGGTTATCAAGACATGATTGTAGATTTTCGTGGAATCCCAACCATGCAACAATATGCAACAACAGTTCTGGATGTTACGCACTCACTACAACAACCAAATCAAACCGCGGGAGTTACCGGTGGCCGTCCTGATATGATCGAAACCATTGCCAAAGCGGGAATTGCCGTAGGTGTAGATGGAATTTTTATAGAAACCCATTTTGATCCTGCAAATGCTAAAAGTGATGGTGCCAACATGCTACACTTGGATTATTTTGAGGCATTAATGACCAAATTAGTTGCCATTAGAAAAACGGTAAACACGTTTTAATCCATTAAATAAATTACTAGCTATGTTTGAAATTACACCAACAGAATGGATTGGGTATTTGGCGTCATTAATTTTGATGATTTCCTTTTTGATGAAAAATATCATCACGCTAAGAACGATTAATTCTATTGGAGCAATTCTATTTATTGTTTACGGATTTATGTTGGCAACCTCATGGCCAATAATTATTACCAACGTATTTATTCTTGGAGTAAATTTAATTTATTTGACCAAGCATTTCACTTCAAAAGCTGGGGGATAATTACTTTTTAAAGAGCTTTCGACTGCTTATTTTTTTTCTATTTTTATACTATAACTTTCAATCGTATTGGATAATTTCTTATTTTTATAAAAAAAAAAGATGAACGAGATTATCAGTTATTTTGAAACGATTCCTTCTTTACACCGCGCTTTAATATTAGCCGGTGGAATTACTTTTTTCTGGTTAATTGAAACAATAAAACCCCTTTTCTTATTAAAATACAGCAAGTGGAAGCATGCTGGAATAAATATATTTTTCACGGCTACAACTATTGTAGTGAACTTTATGATGGCATTTATTTTGTTATGGACTTCCCAATGGTCGGTGCAAAACAACATCGGTCTTCTTCCCTATTTAGGAATCATAAACCCATGGATTTACATGATTATTGGATTGCTATTATTAGATTTAATCGGAGCTTATTTAGTGCATTATGTAGAACACAAAGTAAAATTTTTATGGCGATTCCACCTGATTCATCATTCGGATACTTGGGTTGATACTACAACCGCCAACCGCCATCATCCTGGAGAAAGCATAGTTCGATTTGTGTTTACCGCCCTTGCTGTAGTGATTGTTGGAGCTCCGATGTGGCTTGTTTTTTTATACCAATCGCTATCCGTTGTTTTATCACAATTCAATCATGCCAATATTTCTTTACCGGTTGCTTTGGATCGTTGGTTGAGTTATATCATAGTTTCACCAGACATGCATAAAGTACACCACCACTTTGAATTACCTCACACTGATAGTAATTATGGTAATATTTTTTCAATTTGGGATCGGATTTTCGGGACCTTTTCAACCTTAAAAAGAGAAGAAATTGTTTACGGAATAGACACTCATATGGAAATCGAGAAAAACAATAGTGTTGGGAATTTATTGAAAATTCCATTTCAAAAAAGAAGTAACTTCGAAAAACCGTAAAAAAAATTTAAACGCACTTAAAAACGTATTGATTTTTTTATTAATATTGAACTACAAATGATTTATTAACTAAACAAAAACCACAGAATTTATTTTTCTAGGAATGAAAAAGAGTAAAAAAATTGAATTGACTTGGGATCAAAATGAAAAACTGATCTCATTGGCTTTAGAAGAAAGAAATCCGTTTGAAATTATCAAAAAGGAATTCGGACTGAGCGAAACAGAAGTTCTTGAAATTATGAAAAAGAAACTTCCAACTGACAAATTTGATATTTGGAAAAAGAAAGCAAACGCTGCAAAACCTAAACCAAAACCTATCAAAATTGATGATTTTGACGATGATTTAGACGGAAAATACTACATAAAAAATAAATTTGATTAAATAAAGCTCCTGATTACAGGAGTTTTTTTTTGAAATAGAATTCCAATTCCTAAAATACAACAACCAGCTCTCAATAAATCAACAAAATCCTTCGGTAATATTCAATAATTTCTTTAATTTGCCGACAAATAAAAAACTATGAAAAAATTACTATTCGCTATACTGTCTATAACTTTATTGGTTTCTTGCGAAAACAAACCCGAAACTAACCTGCAAATCACTGGAAATGTAAAAGGGTTGCAAAAAGGAACTTTGTATTTGAAAAAATTAGGAGACAGCACCTTTGTCACAATCGACAGTATGAAAATTGATGGAAAATCAGATTTTGAAAGTAATATTAATTTGAATTCACCAGAAATGTTGTACTTATTTTTAGACCGCGGAGAAACCAATTCTGGGGATAATAATTTGATGTTTTTTGCAGAACCAGGAAAAATTAATATCGCTACCGACTTAGAATATTTTTATTCAAAAGCAGTGATAACGGGATCAAAAAACAATGAATTGTATGAGACTTACAAGAAAATAAGTTCAAAATACAACGAGCAACAACTAGAACTTACCGTTGCAAAGTTGAAAGCTCAAAAAAACAAACAATTGGATGTGATTGCTTCGATAGACGAAAAATCGAATGCAATATTGAAGAGAAAATACCTATATGCAATTAATTTTGCCGTGACTAATAAAGAATATGAAGTAGCGCCATACATCGCATTGTCTGAGATTAGCGATGCTACAATTAAGTATTTGGATACGATTCAAAAATCGATGTCGCCAAAAGTTGCAAAATCTCGCTACGGAGTGATGCTTACAAAATATATTGGCGAAAGAAAAAAGGAGTAGTTTTATTTGGGCATGCCCCTCGAAAAATTCGGGTCAGGCTCTCCGCTACAATCTCTGTTGCGCTTTGCTCCACAGAGGATTTCCACTGCGATCCTTCATGCGAGTCCAGATTTATGATTTCAGATTTCAGATTCTAAGTATTAACCGCAAAGAGCGCAAGGTTTTACGCAAAGCACGCAAGGAAAATTCGTACAGTCGTTGGACATAAATGCTCCTGATTGTCAATGGGAATTTATTTCAGATTCTTTTTAGATGCTGAAACAAGTTCAGCATGACAAGTACTTATAGTTTTATTTGCACGGTTATTTTTCTTGTGAACACGAGCGAGACGCTCGCGCTAGCGGGGGTCAATGGGATTTTAACCTATGATTTGTCAATCTGAATTTATTTCAGATTCTTTTTAGATGCTGAAACAAGTTCAGCATGACAAGTACTTATAGTTTTATTTGTACGGTTATTTTTCTTGTGAACACGAGCGTGACGCTCGCGCTAGCGGGGGATTTAGCAAGTGTTAGCCGTTGTTTTTTTACTCTGTTTTTTTCAGACTTATAATTGGTTTAAATTCTATTTCCTTACAAGCATAACAACTTACTTTATGAAACTGTTCAAATTCGCCAAACTTTGTTTGGTAAGTTTTGTAACCCTCTTTTTCAATTTCAAAATTTCCATAACAATAAGCAAAAGGCAAATCTAATGGCGTATGTAACCACTCAATCCTTGATTTTTCAGCAAGTTGAAAGTTTCCATTTTCATCGGTCTTTGTGGTCTGTGATTTATATTTTGTAGATTCATAGTAACCCCATTTTTTGTTTACTGTTTCTAACTTTTCAATTCGTGAAACAATCGCATTTTTTATTGAATTTCCATTTTCGTCGATTACCTTTCCTGTTATTTTTGGAACATACACAACATTTGACGGATGTATAAAAATTCCAATTATAAAAATTAGAAGAATTGTTAGAAATATTTTTGTCGATTTTTTCATTTTTGTGTCGTTCTGGCAAAATAACGGCTAACTATTAGCTTGGTGCTACAAACTTTTGCTTATCACCCCGAATTTGGGTAGATTGTCGCTACTCACTAGCGCATTTAGTTCAAATATAGTTTTAATTTTTCAATAGCAGTTTTATTTAAGCCTCAAAATTAAAAAACAAGAAAACAATTGTTCCAATAGCCCCGAGTAAGGCGGTATCCTCGTAGCAAAGCGGAGAGATATAGCCGAAAGCGGGAATTACAATTCCAAAAAGTCAGGGACAATTCGCTTCAAAATGTCATATTGTCAGAAATTAATTATCCAAAAGAATGGAAAACTGACAATTATAACGTATTACTACAATGGCACAAAGATTGACTTAAGCAAAGGGAGTTTAGAAATTAAAATTAAATTTAAATTAAATAAAAATGGGTAAAATAATTGGTATTGATTTAGGAACAACCAACTCTTGTGTCTCTGTAATGGAGGGAAATGAAGCTGTTGTAATTCCTAATGCAGAAGGAAAAAGAACCACACCATCTGTAATTGCTTTTGTAGAAGGCGGTGAAATCAAAGTTGGAGATCCTGCAAAAAGACAAGCGGTAACCAATCCAACTAAAACGGTTGCTTCTATCAAACGTTTTATGGGACATTCTTTTTCAGAGGTTTCTGCTGAAGCAAAAAGAGTTCCTTATTCTGTAGTAAAAGGAGACAATAATACACCACGTGTAGATATTGATGGTCGTTTATATACAGCACAAGAATTGTCAGCAATGACACTTCAAAAAATGAAAAAAACGGCTGAAGACTATTTAGGTCAAACCGTTTCTGAAGCAGTTATTACTGTTCCAGCTTACTTTAACGATGCACAACGTCAAGCTACGAAAGAAGCGGGTGAAATTGCGGGTTTAAAAGTAATGCGTATTATCAACGAGCCTACAGCTGCAGCGTTAGCTTATGGTTTAGATAAAAAAGGAAAAGATCAAAAAATTGCAGTTTACGATTTAGGAGGAGGTACATTTGATATTTCTGTTTTGGAATTAGGAGACGGAGTTTTTGAAGTATTGTCTACAAACGGAGATACACACTTAGGTGGAGATGATTTTGACCAAACAATCATTGACTGGTTGGCAGATGAATTCAATGCTGAAGAAGGAATTGACTTGCGTTTAGATCCAATGTCGTTGCAACGTATTAAAGAGGCTGCTGAAAAAGCGAAAATCGAATTGTCATCTTCTGCTGAAACAGAAATCAATTTGCCTTACGTTACTGCTACGGCTTCAGGACCAAAACACTTGGTTAAAAAATTAACAAGAGCTAAATTTGAGCAACTGTCTGACGCGTTAGTAAAACGTTCTATGGCACCAGTTGCAAAAGCGTTGAAAGATGCAGGTTTATCAGTTTCTGATATTGATGAAGTAATTTTAGTAGGAGGTTCAACTCGTATGCCAAGAATTGCTGACGAAGTAGAAAAATTCTTTGGTAAAAAAGCGTCTAAAGGAGTAAATCCTGATGAAGTGGTTGCTATTGGAGCTGCTATTCAAGGAGGAGTTCTTTCTGGGGATGTAAAAGATGTATTGTTACTTGACGTTACGCCTTTGTCTTTAGGAATTGAAACTATGGGTGGTGTTATGACTACATTAATTGAGTCGAATACCACTATTCCAACAAAAAAATCACAAATATTCTCTACTGCTGCAGATTCTCAACCAACAGTTGAATTGCACGTATTGCAAGGTGCAAGAGCAATGGCTGCTGATAACAAAACTATCGGTCGTTTCAACTTAGATGGTATTCCACCAGCACCAAGAGGAGTTCCACAAATTGAAGTAACTTTTGATATTGATGCCAATGGTATCATTAAAGTTTCTGCAACTGATAAAGGAACAGGAAAATCTCACGATATTCGTATCGAAGCTTCTTCTGGATTAACGTCTGAAGAAATCGAAAGAATGAAAAAAGATGCTGAAGCAAATGCTGGAGCAGATAAAATCGCAAGAGAAAGAGCAGAAAAATTGAACGAAGCAGATGCAATGATTTTCCAAACAGAAAGTCAATTAAAAGAATTAGGTGATAAATTATCTGATGAACACAAAACGGCTATCGAATATGCATTGACAGAATTGAGAATGGCGCACCAATCTCAAGATTTGACTGCAATCCAATCAGGATTAGACAATATCAATGCAGCTTGGAAAACAGCTACAGAAGCAATGTATGCTCAAGGAGAACAAGGTCAACAAGCTGAAGCGCAACCGCAAGAAGCGCAAGGTGACAATGTTCAAGATGTAGACTACGAAGAAGTGAAATAAGCAGAGAACTCATGCTTTGCATGATGTGAATCGCTTATCCAGCTTTAGCGGGATCAAGAAAATATAAATCCTACTTTAGCATTTAATAAAAAGAGGCTGTTCAATGAACAGCCTCTTTTGTTTTATAATAATAAAACTATTTTATTTTTGACTGTTAAATCTTATAACACCATATACTATTCCAAATTGAGCGGCCAAATAAGTTGACATAATTAAAATTGCAGCATTATTGATTGGTTCATGAAATTTATTAATCGCCAAAAAACTATCGGAAGCAATAAAGGCTATCGCTCCAAATAATATATAAAATCTGGCGTTATTATTCCAAGAAATAAACCCTCGCCAAGCAAAACCTAACATTACAGAAATAGTAAATGCATAAAAACTGACTGGGATTTTTAAAGGACCTAAAGTAGGTACTAACATTTCTAAAATACTTTTTAAATAGAAAATTGTAAGAATAATACCGATCCAAAAAAGTGGATTTTTCTTATAGGGATTAAAAGTACCCAATTTTGAGAATAAGACTATATAAAAAATATGCGCCGTTAAGAAGGCAAGTAAACCAGTAATGAAAAACCACTGGTTAATGTTTGTAAAAATCAATAAAATATCACCAATCCATGAAAAAGTTAGCGCTGATAAAAGTATTTTTTTTGTTGGGAATGAATCATTTAAATAAACATACAAAAACAATGAGGACATCAAAAAGGGCTTCAAGCAGAGTGAAAAAATATCATAACGCATTGAAATTAGAAATAAATTAACAGCTGCAATAATCAAAAAACCTTTTAAGAATATATCTTTTTTCATAATTATATTGTTGGAGTTGCAAGAATTGGTTTTCGAAATTCAATAAATACAAAAAAAAAAGTCATTAAAAAGGAAACTACTAAATAGCTTAGAACAAGGTAACTGCCGAAAGAAATAAAACTATTTAATCCAAACCAATCTCCGAAATTCAAGATTATTAAAACTCCAAATAAGAGTCGGAAACCCTCCCAAAAAAGAGAATATTTATGGGTATCCATCAATTCTGTATAACTATAAATAGTAATAAATAAGAAAGCACCGTAAATAAAAATATTTTGATAACCAATAAACGCAATATTATTGAATAAATAACTCACCAATAATAAGGTTATCAGCGCTTGTAAAACAGACCAATAAATTAGTTTCTTAGAATTTGAAGAATTGTACTTCCGAAAATTATAAACGTCTTTAATTTTCTTAACTGGATATTTCTCTTCGAAATTTTCTGGTCTCCAACCTGTCGATTTAAACCAAATGGTGAATTTGTCTTTCCAATTTGGAGCTCTCCAAGCATCGGAAATTAACAAACCTAGATGCTGAAAATTAATACGAATAGGATTCCAGGTTTCTGCAGGTCGAGTAATACCAAAAACCGCTGGAACAGAATCTAACTCTTCTTGAAAAGTACCAAATATTTTATCCCAAATAATAAATATTTGAGAGTGATTTTTATCCATGTACTCTGGGTTAATTGCGTGATGAACCCTGTGATGCGATGGGGTTACCAAGAATTTCTCTAAAAAACCTAATTTATTTATATAAACAGTATGGTACCAAAATTGCAAAAACAATTGAATCGGGAGCGTTATAATTATCACTATTGTTGGAACACCAAGAAGTGCAGCAGGAATTAAAAGAAAGGTAAATAAATTTACAAAACTAGATACTGATTGTCTTAAGGCACAAGCCAAATTAAACTCCTCACTACTATGGTGAATCGCATGTTTATTCCAGAAAAAATTAATTTGATGTGCCCAGCGATGTGCCCAATATCCATAGAAATCAATTACTATAAAGGCAATAATATAGGTTGCAATTGAAGGTTTCATATGTCCGATACCTATGTGAGTTAGCAACCAATCGTAGGAAATAAAAGTAATTGTTAATCCTAAAACATCTTTAATCGAATTGGTCATTCCAGAGCTAATACTAGAAACACTATCCATTAAACGTACTCTTTTATTGTATTTAATATAACCGTAGACCGCTTCTATTACTATTAATAATAAAAATATCGGCATTGCTATGATTAGTATTTTTCCGTACTGTTCCATTAATTAACTGTATATTATTTTGAAAATAGAATAAATATAAAAAGTAAATATAGTAATTACTTCTTTTACTTAAACATTAAACTATCTCAGCACTCAAACCTGCTTCCAATAATTGCAAACATTGAGGAGTTAATTCTTTTAATGGCCCTGTTTTTACAGTGCATTTTCCATTGTAATGTACAATTAATGAGCATTGTTCCGCTTGTTCAGGGGTGTGATTGCAAACGCGAATTAAAGTATCGATAACGTGGTCAAAAGTATTTACATCGTCATTATACAAAACGATTTCATTGTTTAAAGAAACACTTTCTTTTAAAACTACTTTTTCAAGTACTTTCTCTTTTGTACTCATAGCTTTATAAATTATGATTTAACTACTAATTTATGTATTTTAATGATACCCAGTTGTTTCTCTCAAACTTTTTAACATAGGTCAACCCTTTTTCGGTACAAGAAGCATCAATAAAAGGGATATCTTCATTATAAAAACCACTCAACAATAAAACACCCTCTTTATTCAAACAATCAACATAGGTTTGCATGTCGTTCAATAAAATGTTACGATTAATATTGGCAATAATCAAATCGTATTTTTTGTCTTTCAATAAATCAGCATCGCCTTCATAAACTGTAATTTGGGTACAATTATTCCGAGCCGCATTTTCAATCGAATTAAGATAACACCAGTTGTCAATATCAATAGCATCTATTGGTTGAGCACCTTTCATTTCGGCTAATATTGCTAGAATTGCCGTTCCACAACCCATGTCTAAAGTCTTTTTCCCTGTAACATCCGTTTCTAAAAGGTGTTGGATCATCATGTGTGTTGTTTCATGATGACCAGTGCCAAAGCTCATTTTTGGTTCAATTACAATATCGAATTTAGCATCGGTTTTGGGATGAAATGGAGCACGAACATGGCAAATTCCATCAACTTCAATGGCTTCAAAATTCTTTTCCCATTCTTCATTCCAATTTACCTGATCTATTTCTTCAATAGTATAAGAAATTTGAAATTCAGGTGAACTTAGAATATGCAAATCATCAAGAATATTCTCAGTCCAAAATTGTTTTTGAATATAAGCTACTATTCCAGAATCACTGTCTATAAAACTCTCAAAAGGCAATTCACCTAATTCAGCAACCAATATCTCCGACCCTATTTCTTTTGGTTCCACTGAAAAATGAAATCCTAAATATATATTTGACATGTTTTATTTTATTTTTTATTACCAAAAAGGCACAAAAGAAAGGTAAAAGCAACAAAGGTTTTTTGCCACGAATTACACAAATTATCTCGGTTTTTTTTAATCTATTATCTCTTCGTCTATTATCTTTGAGCTTCTTAAATCCCGTTTACGATGGCTGCAAAATCTTCAGCCTTTAAAGCAGCACCTCCAATTAATCCTCCATCAACATCAGGTTTTGAGAAAATTTCTTTTGCGTTATCTGGTTTTACACTACCTCCATAAAGAATTGAAACGTTTTCTGCAACATCACTTCCAAACGCTTTTCTAACTGTTTCTCTAATGAATTCATGCATTTCTTGAGCTTGATCCGGACTTGCAGTTTCACCTGTTCCAATTGCCCAAACTGGCTCGTAAGCTAAAACTATGTTTTCCCAAGAAGAAGCTTTTATATGAAACAATCCATCTTTCAATTGGTTTTCCACAATATTAAAATGATTTCCAGATTGGCGGTCTTTCAACTCTTCGCCAAAGCAAAAAATAGCAATCATATTATGACTAATTGCAGTGCCCACTTTATTGGCTATTATAGCGTCGGTTTCATTAAAATAAGCTCGACGCTCTGAATGACCAAGAATAACGGCATTAACTCCTATACTTTGCAACATACTTGCAGAGATTTCACCTGTAAAAGCGCCATTCTCTGCTTGGTGCATGTTTTGCGCAGCTACTCCAATATTGGTGTATTCTAAATGATTTACTGCTGATTGTAAATTTACAAATGTTGGTGCAACAATAATTTGAACTTCCTTATCGGTTGGTAATTTATCGATCAATTCATTCAATAAATCTTCAGTTTCTTCTGAATTTTTATGCATCTTCCAGTTTCCTGCTACAATTTTAGTTCTCATTATTGTTATTTATTATTTGTTTATTTTGGTTTATTGGAGAATCTATTATCTATTTGTCTATTATCTCTTATCTTCACTCAACGTTTTCTGAATCAACTCAAAATCGGTTTCTATAGCTCTATACAAACTAATTTTAGATTTTTTGTTGACTACAATATATCTTGGAATCCAATCTAAATCTATAGATTTCCCAAACGAACCTTTCATTCCATCTTTAACTAAATAGTGATCGCCTTTTAATTCGTGTTTTTCGATTCCTTCTTTCCATTTGTCAAAAGTTTTATCACATGAAAAAAATACGTAAACCACATCTGGATTATTTTTTTGTAATTCTTTTATTTTTGGCATTGCTTTTACACAATCGCTACACCAAGAAGCCCAAAACTCTAAAACTACAGTTTTCCCTTTGTATTTATCAACTACCGATTGAAACGAAACTTCCGATCCATCCATAGCGATAATATTTTCAGCTAAAGTTTCTTTGGAGAATTCTTTTTTTTGAGCCTTAGAACAAGAAAATGATGCTAAGGCAACGAAAAGTGCAATTGTTTTTTTCATAATAGAATTTTGTTGTTTGTTTGTAACATTTAAACTTTTATTTGCTTTTCAAAGCAGAATATGGTTTTTGAATTAAAGTGCTGTAATCAGAGGCATTGAATTTATTGTCGGTAATACCATAATAGAATTTAAACTCATTACCATTCCATAAATATTTAACCCCAGGCGTATCTTTTCCTGTTCCTAATACATTCCAAAACGGAATTACTTCAATTATTTTATACGGATATTTTGCTCCTGCAAATTTGAAAAAGTCCGGAATTAAATCGGCTTCCTCATTCATAAAAATGATTCTAATTTCAGGAAAATTTTTATCCTTAGCTTTCATTTCAGTTAATTCTTTTGCAACCTCACGACAATGATCGCAGCCAGGAACAAAAAAGCAAAGTGTTTTTCTGCCTTTATCAATTGAAGCAAAATAGGAACTATATCCTGATTTTTTTTGCAAAGGTTCGTCTTTAATTTCCTTAACAATATTCTTTGCGGTATCTATTTTTTTTGTTTCAATTACCGGCTCCGTTTTTAAAGTGTCATTCGATTCAATCGTCAAATTTTCCTCAGGTTCAGAACCCGTAACATCAACCAAATTTGATTCTGCCTGCATTGGAGCTATCATAAACAATAGTAATATAAAGGAAACTGTTGCTGTAGTTAACACCCAAAAATTACTTTTGCTTTCGTCTTTTTTAGGCATGATTTTTAGTAAAATCACTAATAAAATCATAGCAACAACATTTTTTAAAATCGCTTGAATAGGTGTCATTGGCAATAAACTTCCAAAGCATCCACAATTACCGGAATTTCCACCATTTTGAAAAGTAACAATACTTAAATGAGTTGTAAATACAGCTAACATTAATAAAGTAGCCGGAATAACTAATTTTCTAAGATAATGCTTTTGCAAAATTAAAATCCCAAGCGCAAATTCAATTCCAATCAATATTCGTGAAAAAAATGGAGCGACATCGCCAGAAAAACCAAGCGGATACAATTGTTTTACTTCAAATGTAGAAATCGCAAAATAAGGTGAGGGATATAATTTGGCAACTGCAGATAATAAAAATAAAAACGAAATACCTATTCTAATTGCAAGTGGAATATATTTTTCTTTAGTTGTCATAATCTTCTATTTATATTATTTATGAAAATTCATTAAGATTAAAGCAAAAACTGCATAATTAATCATGTCTTGATAATTGGCATCAATTCCTTCAGAAACAAGAGTTTTTCCTTTATTATCTTCAATTTGTTTTACACGAAGTAACTTTTGCAAAATCAAATCAGTTAGCGAATTTACACGCATTTCGCGCCAAGCTTCACCATAATCATGGTTTTTATTCTCCATTAATTCTTTAGTATATTTGATTTTTGCATCATAATACCAAGTAGCTTTTTCTACATCTAAATCGGGTTGTTCAACTGTTCCTAATTCCAATTGAATTAAAGCCATAATTGAATAATTAATTATCCCAATAAACTCTCCCGCTTCTCCTTCGTCTACTTTTCTAACCTCATTTTCTTGCAAACTACGAATTCTTTGTGCTTTAATATAAATTTGATCGGTCAATGATGGCAATCTTAAAATTCGCCATGCACTTCCATAATCTTTCATTTTATTGATAAACAAAGTTCTGCAGATTGAAATTACCTTATCGTATTCTTGAGAAGTAGTATCCATTTATTGATGTATATTTGTATAAATTTCATCAAAAATAAGAATATTTTTTTATTGATTAGTGAACATTAACGATTATAAATGTAGTTTTATTTAAATCTCTACTTTTTAACTATGACAATCAATTGTAAAGGTCAAATTATCGATTTATCTACTCCAAAAATCATGGGGATTTTGAATATCACACCCAACTCATTTTATGACGGCGGAAAATATTCATTAGAAAATAATGCGATTTCTCAAGTAGAAAAAATGTTGAAAGATGGAGCAACATTTATAGATATTGGTGCTTATTCAAGTAAACCAAATGCAGAATTTGTTTCCGAAAAAGAAGAGTTAAATCGAATAACACCAGTGGTTAAGGCAATCATAAATGAATTTCCAGAAGCAATGCTTTCAATTGACACCTTCAGAAGTTCCGTTGCTCAAGAATGTATTTATAATGGCGCAGCACTAATTAATGATATCTCCGCGGGAAACTTGGATGAAAAAATGATGGAAGTAATCGCTTCAAACAATGTTCCTTATATAATGATGCACCTGCGCGGAACTCCACAAACAATGCAAAGTCAAACGAATTATGAGCACCTAATAAATGAAATGATCACCTACTTTTCTGAAAAAATATACAAAGCAAGAAGTCTAGGAATTAATGATTTAATAATTGATCCAGGATTTGGATTTGCCAAAACTACAGATCAAAATTTTGAAATTTTAAGCAATTTAGAATTATTTAAAATGTTGGAATTACCAATATTAACAGGTGTTTCAAGAAAATCCATGATTTACAAAACTTTAGATACCACTCCCGACGAAGCATTGAATGGAACCACCGTTTTAAATACAATTGCAATTACAAAAGGCGCAAATATTATTCGTGTACACGATGTAAAAGAAGCAATAGAATGCGTGAAACTCTATGAAAAATTAGGTTAAAATCTAAAATCTCTTTTTATAAATCTGAAATCAGTTTTACTGGTGATGATACGGTTCGTTTTTTAAAATAGTAAACCCTCTATATACTTGCTCAATAAAAAACAAACGAACCATTTGATGTGAAAAGGTCATTTGCGAAAGCGAAATTTTACCATTTGCTTTAGCATAAACTTGATCAGAAAATCCATAAGGACCACCAATTACAAATACTAAAGTCTTAATTCCAGCATTCATTTTCTTTTGTAATTCCTCTGAAAAAGAAACACTCGAAAACGACTTACCGTTTTCATCCAACAAAATTAAATGATCAATCGGAGTTATTTTAGATAGAATCAACTCCCCTTCCTTCTCTTTTTGTTGCGCTTCTGATAAATTTTTTACATTTTTTATATCAGCAATAATATCCAATTCAAATTTGATATAAAACGACAAACGCTTCATATAATCATCAATTAATGCCTGCAAAGCACTATTGTCCGTTTTGCCAATTGCTATCAATTTTATCTTCATTATGAATAATCTAACTATCTAAAAACGTATCAGAATCCTTTTTCTTTAATAATTTATAAATTATAAATAGTAATGCAACACCATTAAAAGTCATCCCTACAATAAGGAAAAAACTAGCAAATGAATACAGCAATATTTTAAACAACACCCCTAGAGCGGTTAAAATTCCACCAATAAGAAACAGTACAAAAATTTGTAAATTCTTCATATCTAATAATATTAATTTGCGATACAAAAGTAAGATTATACAACGAAACTATACAATTAAAATATAATTATTCTTCCTTTGGGCGTGCCCTCGTTTAGTCGTTTCAGGTTTACGAAACAATCTGTGCTAAACTCGGTCGCGCTGTCCGCTGCAATCTCTGTTGCGTTTCACTCCACAGAGGATTTCCACTGCCATCGCTCACGCAAACCCAAAAACGTTATTTATAGGTATTGTTTTTTTATTGAAATTGATATTGATATTGCTATTTTTTTGCTCTTGCCATTGTTTTTGTTTTGCTTTTGCAATTGATATTGTTATTGTTTTGCTCTTGTCATTGCTATTGACATTGATATTGTCATTGACATTTTTATCGCCATTTTATTCCCATCCTGTCACCCTCTCCTTCGGAGAGGGCTGGGGTGAGGACAAAAAAAATGAGCCTTGTCTTTTCAGACAAGGCTCACTAAAGAAAGGCGACGACATACTCTCCCACAAATTGCAGTACCATCTGCGCAGGCGGGCTTAACTTCTCTGTT